>NZ_BOOR01000052.1 GCF_016863335.1 Planotetraspora thailandica | reverse complement strand
ACAGCAAAGGCCCAGGTCAGAGGATGATTCCCGACCCGGGCCTTGATTGTTTCTGGGGCTGCTCGATCTACTCGGGCCATTAACGGGCCATTACTGTGGTCTAACGCGCTCTTCGCCTGTGGCGATCGTCCATCGCCGTCCGTCAGTGTCCATGTTCGTCCGTGCGCGTTGTCACCCAGTTGGACACAGTCATCGTCGCGTCTCTCGGTCTCGCTGACGTCGCCGTAGATCATCCGGCACGAGGTTCAGCGATCAAGAGCTTGAGAGATATGTTCCTTATGTGTCGGCGATCTCTAGCGTGCTCTCCACCACAGCGATCTCTTTCCTTGCGGCCTACACGCTGTGGCTAGTGCTCACCAATCTGCCTCGTCGAGGCTACGCCAGCTCGTTCAAGGATGCCGATCACGGGGGTGTGGTTCTCTATTGGCGGCCCGGCTGTCGCTTCTGCATGCGGCTCCGCCTCCGCCTGCGCTTCACTCGCTTGAGCTACCACGAGATCAACATATGGAAAGATCAAGAAGCGGCACGATTCGTCCGTTCTGTGGCAGACGGGAACGAAACGGTTCCGACCGTAACCGTGGCCGGCCGAGCTATGGTGAACCCGTCGCTCCAGCAGTTGATCGACGCTGTCAAAGTATCCGCGCCGCAGCTCCTGCCTGCCGAGGATGGCAGAAAGAAGCCGTCGCAGCCCTGACTCTCCTAGCTACAGGATCTCTGTGGATCACCCTGCGGGCATCTCGTCGGCGACGTCCCGCGCCTGGAGCTGCTTGTTGATCGCATCCGTGATCGCCTTGTCCGCCCCGCGTGCGGCGTGCTGGTAGATCATGGCGGCCCTTACGTTGTCGTGCCCCATCCGAGCCATCAGATCCTTGAGGCCTGCTCCGGACTCGGCGGCGAGCATGTTGCCGGTGTGGCGAAGATCGTGGAGGTGCAGACCGGGCATGCCTTCCGCGTGAAGGCGATGGGGGCGGCGTTCCTTCGGGCGGCTCCGACTCCGCCACGTGATCGCTTGGTCCATGAGGTGCGGACCCACTGAACGACTATCTCCACCTGCTGATCATCCTAGATATCGGTCACTCCCGGAACGGTATGGACGGTTTCAGGAGACCAAGCGGCCTTGCCGTAGCGGAGTACGACCGGCTGAAGGGCTGAGATCCTCGCCGGTTCCATCTGAGGGATGGACGGGAGTTCATTCCAGAGCCACCTGTGACGACCGCAGAGCGCGAGGTCTCGTGCCAGATGCGTGCCAGATTGAACGGCGATCAGCGGGGACTCACGGGAAGTCACGGGGACTCGACCACGCCTGAGCTGCACCCCTGTTTCCCAGCTCAGAGAGTGTAGATCACTAGCCGATTCCCAAGCTGACAGCGCGGGTTCGATTCCCGTCACCCGCTCCACACACAAAGGCCCAGGTCAGAAGATGACTCCCGACCCGGGCCCTGATCTTTGTCGGGCTACGCCTGGGCTAGATCAGGCCCTGGTCGGTCCAGATGACGCCCTTGTTGCGGCACAGGCAGAAGGGGTGGCCGATCGGGTCGGTGTAGACCCGCCAGCCGTAGCCGTCGGAACCGATGGAGTCCTGCTGCAGCGTCGCGCCGAGGTCGAGGACGCGGCGCTGCTCGGACTCGATCTCGTCCACTTCGAAGTCGAGGTGGAACTGCTTGGGGTGCTCGCTGTCGGGCCACTGCGGAGCGCGGTAGTCGTCCACCCGGATGAAGGCCAGCTCGACCTCGCCGAACTTGATGCCGGCCCAGTTCTCGTGGCTGCCTTCCTTGATCGGGCGGCCCGTCACCTCGGAGTAGAAGGCCGCCAGCTTCATCGTGTCCGGGCAGTCGATGATGAAATCGGTGAGTTGCAGCATTCCGCGATCTTGTCACAAGACCCATAGACGGTACGTTCGGACCTCGATGCATTGCGGTCAGCGGTGTCTTGGCATCGAGACTTCGTGCCAGATGCGTGCCAGATCGAATGGCGATCAGCGGGGTCTCACGGGAACTCACGGTCACTCCACCGCCCCAGAGCTGCAGACCCGTTTTCCAGGTCACGGGGGGAAGATCACTAGCCGATTCCCAAGCTGACAGCGCGGGTTCGATTCCCGTCACCCGCTCCACACACAAAGGCCCAGGTCAGGGAGCCGGAATCGGCCGACACAGAGGCCTGCACGAGGCGCTACAAAGCTGATCGATAGATCTCGACAAAACCGTCCGACGGCTGCATCGCCGAGAGATCAGGAACGTCGCACCCGGAACGAGCCGCCACAGCAAGTACTGCCTGCCGAAACCCCTCGATCATCTCGACGATGTCCATGTACTCCCCTGATACGTGACTGACATCCATCCCCACGACCCGCTGGTCATCCGGCGGAAACAGCGACGCATACACGGATACGCTCGTTATTTCCGGCCACGGGAACCCGGTGGTGCCGTTGGGATGTACCTCCCAGATCCCGACGTCGTCTGCAAATACTCGTATGGCCATGGGAACGCACCGTAGCCGACGCGTCAGGCCGCCACCATGTCAGCGTTTGCACTGATCGTCGTGCCAGATGCGTGCCAGATTGAACGGCGATCAGCGGGGACTCACGGGAAGTGACGGACTCGACCAGCGCCGAACTGCACCCCTGTTTCCCAGCTCAGAGAGGGTAGATCAGTAGCCGATTCCCAAGTTGACAGCGCGGGTTCGATTCCCGTCACCCGCTCCACACACAAAGGCCCAGGTCAGAGGATGATCCCCGACCCGGGCCTTGATCTTTTTTGATGCCATTTCGATCTTCCGTGCCCGTTACGTGCCCGATCCGTCTTGATCTTGCTTGGTCAGCGCCTCCGTGGCGAGCCTGCCCAGCGCGTCAGCGATGGCCCGGTCGCGCTCCATGGCGGTGTGCTGGTAGATCAGCGCAGCCCGCGTGGTCGAGTGGCCCATGCGGTTCATCAGCTCTCGCAGAGTCGCACCGGATTGCGAGGCGAAGGTGTTCCCCGTGTGCCGCAGATCATGAAAGTGGAAGCCAGTGAGCTTGGCCTCCGTGATCGCTTTGCTCCATGTCCGGGTGAAGTTCGCCCGCCGGAGTTGCGCACCCTTCGGCCCGATGAACACCAGGCCCTCTTCCCCCTCCCCCGCGTACGTGTTCAGGCGCGTGCGGAGATCAGGCAAGAGGAGTTCGGGCACAGAGACGATGCGCTTGCCGGCCGCTGTTCGCCGCGGCACGGACGGTTCCCCGGCGGACGGGCTCACCGAGAAGAGCGCTGGGCGGCGAGCGGTCCCAGGGAACCGAGAAGTGTGAGACGCTCCGCCGTCGGTGTGCCCGCCGCCGGCGAGAACAGGGCGAGGATCTGTGTGCGCTCCTCATCGACGAGCATCTGGCAGTCGAATTCCAGTAGGCCCACCTCGGGGTGCTGGATCCGCTTGCGTCTGCTGCGCATCACTCCCACCGAATGCAGACGCCACAGGGCCTCGAACTCGGGACTCGCCCGTAGCAGCCGTTTGACCAGGTCCTTCGCCTGCGCGTCGTCGCGGCGGACGGTCGCGGCCCGCAAGTCGGCGACGAGCGCCCGGGACTCCGTCGCGTGATCCTGAACCG
The DNA here is from genome assembly GCF_016863335.1 of Planotetraspora thailandica. Taxonomy (GTDB): domain Bacteria; phylum Actinomycetota; class Actinomycetes; order Streptosporangiales; family Streptosporangiaceae; genus Planotetraspora; species Planotetraspora thailandica. The sequence continues at coordinate 26,461 of NZ_BOOR01000052.1, read as the reverse complement.
GATACCCGGCCCGGGTGCGGGGATCGGTGAACCACCGGTACACCATCGTGCCCGCGGCACCGCGCAGCCGGGTGAGATCGCCGAAGACGGCCCGTGCCAGGTCGTTCTGGACCAGGGTGGCACCGAGGTCGGTCATCACCTGAGCCGGGACATCGGAAAGGCGGTCCAGCACACCGAGCAGGCTCGGCGCGACATGGTCGTCGGACCGCCTGCGGTCCGGCGGTCGGTGCCCGGCCAGCCGGAAGAGATGGTCGCGCTCGTCCAAGGTCAGGCGCAGTGCCCTGGTGATCGCCCGCAGCACGCCCGGCGATGGCTGCGGCGCACGATCCTGCTCCAGACGGGTGTAGTAGTCCGTGGAGATGTCGGCCAGGCGCGCGACCTCCTCACGGCGCAGTCCGGGAGTGCGCCGACGCCCCGTGCCTGGGAGGCCGACGTCCCCGGCGCCGAGCGCCTCCCTGCGCGCCCGCAGGAAATCTGCCAACTGCTTGGTGTCCACCCTTCGAGTCTGCGTCACAGCCAGACCGGCAGCCAGAGACCGCCGATCCCTGGGTAAGCCGACTCTGGTTGCGTCGGCGCCACGGAAGCACGCTGGTCAGGCGTCGGGAAACACCCGACCACCGAGCCTTCGGAGACATCTTCCATGAGTACTTCTCGTACCCCCCGGAACTGGTTCCTCACGGGTGCTTCCCGTGGCCTGGGCGCACACTGGGCCGAGGCGATCCTCGCCCGTGGCGACCGGCTCACGGCGACCTCCCGCAACGCGCAGGTGCTGCGTCCCCTGGTCGACCGCTACGGCGACCAGGTCCTCGCGCTGGAGCTCGACGTCGCGGACATGGCCGCCGTCAACGACGCCGTGAGCACCGCCGAGAAGCAGTTCGGGGGCATCGACGTGCTCGTCAACAACGCCGGACACATGCTGCACGGAGCCCTGGAGGAGCCTACCGACGACCAGATCAGGGCCCAGATCGACGTCAACTACCTCGGCGCAGTATGGACTACCCGCGCCGTACTGCCCGGCATGCGCGAGCGCCGCTCCGGACACATCATGCAGGTCTCCTCGCTCGGCGGTCTGGTGGCCTACCCGGCGCTGGGTATCTACAACGCCTCGAAGTGGGCGCTGGAGGCGATGAGCCAGTCACTCGCGGCCGAGGTCGCGGCATACGGCATCCATGTCACGCTCATCGAACCGATCATGTTCCCCTCGGGTCTTACGGCCTCCTCCCCCCAGGCCCGCCAGGACCCCGCCTACCAGCACGCGCGCGAGGCGCTCTACGCCGGCGCACAGGCCGCCGGTTTCGTCCTCGGAGACACCGCCGCAACCGCCGACGCCCTCCTGGCCGTTGCCGACGCGCCCGCTCCGCCGCTGCGCGTGCTGTTCGGCACGGGCGGCCTGGAGGCTCTGCGCACCGAGTACTCCGGCCGGCTCGCCGCCCTCGAGGAGTGGGACCACGTCGCGCGCCTCGCGCAGGGAAAGCCGAGCGGATCATGAGCCGCTCCGACCGGCACGCCGAGGAGCACGCAAGCATGTCCCGGGACTGGACACCAAGGGGCAGCACCGCTGTCGACCTTCAGGTGATGCTTGACGGATCCGTCTCGGGTGATGCTTTACACCGGGCCTAGATTCCGTAGTCGATGTTGCCGCTTGCTCGTAGCCGTTTCACCTTCTTGACGACCACGCGGGGATGGGCCGACAGCTCCTGGCCCTGGTAGAGGATCCGGAACTGGGTCTCCTCGAGGACGATGGTGACGACCTTGCCGCGGTGGATGCTGCCGATGGCCAGGCAAGCCCAGCAGCCCGCCTCGACGAGGTTGTACTGCGCCTAAGCATCGGCGGACACGCTCTGGCTGTCGGGAATCGTCAACGCTTCCGATTGCTGTCTTGCGTGGATCTTCGCGCGGTAGTTGCGCGGCGAATATCCATGAGTGCGTTTGAAGGCGTTGCTGAAAGCACTCTCGGAGGCGTAACCGAGGCTCGAAGCCAGGGAGGCAATCAGCGTCTCATCGTCCAAAAGAGCGCGTTCGGCGATGTGCATGCGCCAGTGGTGGAGGTAGGTGAGAGGTGGTACGCCTGCCGCCGCGCGGAAGCGCATGCTGAAGTTGGTGCGCGACATCGCGGCAGCCTGGGCGAGTTCTTCGAGATGCCAGCGGCGGCCGGGATCGGCATGCATACGGCGAAGGGCCGGCGCGAGGTGTGGGTCGGCCAGTGCGCGCAGCCAGCCGGCGGGGAAGGACTCGGGCGAGGCCGCCAGCGTGGAGCGGAGCACTTCGACGAGCAGAAGTTGGGCGTACTGATGGGATGCGTGATGGGTGCCTGGCCGTTCGGCATCCAGTTCGTGCAATAGACGATCGAGGATCCATTGGACGACCGGGGCCTCGGCGCTTTCCGCGCCGATTCGCGTGAGCGGCGGGAGCGCGGCCAGTAGCAGTTCCTCGCCAGTGGCGTTCAGGGCGACATGGCCTCCGATGATCACGGTGCTCAGGCCGGCTGGGACCTTCGTCTCCTCCGTAGGCGCCGCGCCGTGTTCCTGGTGATGGCTGGTGATCCGCACGATCGTCTCGCGGCCCGGACCGAACATCGGTGCCGCCTCAGCCGGTTCGAGCCCTGGATCGGAGGCGAGTTGCACGCTCTTCACGTCGTTGAGGACGGCCACATCGCCCGCACCCAGCAGCAGTGGAGCTTGAGGGCCGTCCGCTGTCACCCAGCAGGCGCCTGAGACGACACCGGCCAGCTTCAGCCGGGCCCGTGGCCAGAACCGAAGGGCCCACGGCGCCGTCGCCCGGAAACCGCCGGAGATGACTGAGCGCGCCTCGCTGAGGGCGAGCGCTTCGCTGAGCGGGTCGCCGGGCTCGGGGGCGGACAGTTGAACACGCCAGGACACTCCTGTACTGTCGCGCAACTTTTCGGGACTTTCAAGCATTCCGAGTCCCGATCGGTCGATCCCAGACTGAAACCGCACAGCACACCGCCTGTCGTCAGGACGGGCACGAGACCGGAGTTACCGTATGACCACCACCACAGCCCAGCGCGTCGCAATCATCACCGGAGGGTCGCGCGGCATAGGCCGGCGCGTCGCCGAGCGCCTCGCCGCAAGTGGGCTGGCCGTCGTCGTCAACTACGCACAGGCTGCCGCGGCCGCGAATGCCGTGGTCGAAGACATCACCGCCGCCGGCGGCACGGCCATGGCCGTACGCGCAGACGTCGCAAAAGAGGATGAGGTGGCGACGCTCTTCGACACGGTGGAGGAGGCTTTCGGCGGCGTGGACGTGGTCGTGCACGCCGCTAGCGCCCTGTCCAGGGGCTCGGTAGCCGACTTCGACCTTGATCAGCTCGACCATGCCATTCGTGTCAACCTTCGTGGCACCTTCATCGTTGACCAGCAGGCAGCCCGCAGGTTGCGACCGGGCGGTGCGCTCATGAACTTCTCCAGCTCTGTCACCCGGTTCTCGAACCCAGGGAATGCCGCCTACATCATGACCAAGGGCGGAGTGGAGGCGCTGACTCTGCTGCTGGCGCGGGAGTTGCGAGGCCGCGATGTCACGGTCAATGCCGTCGCACCCGGCGCCATCGATACGGATATGCTCCAGGAGTTTCTTTCGGGCCGTGAACATCTCCGCGCGGAGATCGCTGACCGCTCGCCGCTGGAGCGGATCGGCACCCCTGACGACATTGCCGAGGTCGTCCTTTTCCTCGCTGGTCCGGCGCGATGGATCAATGGCCAAGTCCTCTACGCCAATGGCGGAGCCATCTGATCGGTGACATCCTCGCGGCGCTGTACTCCCGGGGCCGCGACGACCAACGGAAGAACCGACCGCGTCTTGTCAGGCTTCCGCAAGGCACCGCGTCGTACTTCGGCTTGCCCCGTCCGGTGTGCAAAACGCGGTGCCCAGCGACCGCTGGCCGGTTACACCCGCGCAGAGTTGATCCGCCCCCAGCGAGCTTCGAATCGATCGCTCGCCTGTGCGGCGTTATCCGTGGAACGACTTCAGACCGGCTCCACGCCCGACACCCCGTCAGCTGCCCACCAGGGCCGAAGAACGCTTTAGCCCGAAGAGTGTACGGGAAGCATGCAGCGTGCCCGTACGGTCGGCAACCTGCGGGGATTCACGGGGACTCACGGTCACTCGACCGGCATACGCGCAGGTCACTGTTTTCCCAGGTCACTCGGCATGATGTTGAAAGACTTCCCAAGCTGACAGCGCGGGTTCGATTCCCGTCACCCGCTCCAACCACGAAGGCCAACGTCAAAGGATGATTCCCGACCCGGGCCTTGATCTTTGTTGGGGCTGTTTCTCACTCGCGTGCCAGATTCGTACCAGATCAGTCGATCTTGGCTCCGATGTGGGACGAATCATCGCCATGGCGTTCGACCAGGTGGCACCCGTGCGGAGCGCCGTGCCGCAGGGTGCGGCCCCGGCCGCAATGTCCCGCGCCCCAAAATTCGGGGAGGTAGGGTCCAGGCCAGTGACGCGATCTTGGCGGACGACCGCACCACAAGGGAGGTGGCGCGATGAGCGCGCATGAGGTACGACTGCGGCCCGTGACAGAGGACGATCTCGCCATGTTCCGGCGTTTCGCCACGGAGCCGGGGTTGATCGGCCTGGACTGGACGGGGTTCCGCGATGCACAGGCCCCGACGCGGCGCTACGCTACCGACGGTTACCTAGGCGAAGATGACAGCAGGGTCATCGTCGAGGTCGACGGCACGGCCGCGGGTGTCATGAGCTGGTCGGCCCGAGGGTTCGGGGTCTCGCGCTACTGGGAGATAGGGATCGCCCTGCTTCCGGACTGGCGCGGGCGTGGCATCGGCTGGCGCGCTCAGGCGATGCTGTGCGACTACCTGTTCACTCACACTCCCGTCGAGCGCATCCAGGCGGCCACTCACCCGGAGAACATCGCAGAACAGAAGTCGCTGGAGAAGGCTGGCTTCACACTGGAGGGCGTCCTACGCGCGGTGGAGTTCCGCGCCGGTCAGTGGCGCGACGGCTGGATGTACAGCAGACTGCGGAACGATCCGCCTCCGGCCAGTCACTGAGCCGCCTTTTCTGCGTGCCCGTTGCGTGTTTCCAGAGCCTTATCGATCTTCCGTGCCGATCTCGCGGATCTTGCTTGATCAGCGCGCAAAGGTGGCCATGAAGATCAGCACCCGGAGATGACTGTTGTGCCGGCGCCCCGTACGACGGTCACTGAGGAGTTCGTCCTCAGGACCTGGCCGACGGCGGGGTAGGTGTGGAGCGCGGCCCATTTGACGCGCTTGGGACTGCCTCGCAGTTCTACCTGCACCTCGGTGATCGATTGGACATTGCCCGAGAAGATTCCACGCAGCGCGTGTGGGTGGTCTTTCCACGATTCCGCATATAGATGTACGAAGCCGGTGGTGCCAGGCGTTTTCACGCCCAATCTGGGGCACGTCATCCGCCCGCGGCGTCCTCGGCCTCCCAGCGCAGCAGGTCGCCCGGCTGGCACTTGAGTACCTCGCAGAGCGCGGCGAGCGTCGCGAAGCGCACCGCCTTGGCGCGGCCGTTCTTGAGTACCGCCAGGTTGGCGGGCGTGATCCCTACGCGGTCCGCGAGGTCGCCCACGGACATCTTCCGCCTGGCCAGCATCACGTCGATGTCGACGACGATCGGCATCAGATCACCTCGTCCAACTCGGCCTGCATCTGCGCCGCTTCGACGTCGCGCGCGACGGCCTGGGCGAGCAGCATCCGCAGCACGAGCACGATGAGCGCGACCCCCAGGATGGCCAGGCCAATCCCGCCCATGATGACGGTGACGCCCGGGTCGTCCCGCTGGCCCGGCGCATTGAGGGCCGTGACCGCGAACCACAGGAGAGCAGCCGCCACGATCGCGCCGATCACGGCGTCCACGTACCGGAAGGCGGCGTGGGAGAACACAGTTCCGCGTCGCACCATCGTCACCAGCCGCCATACGCTGACCAGGGCGACCTGGCCCGACACCATGCCCAGGATCGTGATCACGCGCAGCGGGGTCAGCGGGAGCGACCCGTCCTCCGGGTCGCTCCCGCTGACCAACACCCACACCATCGATGCCTGTACGAACACGGTGCCGGCGAGCACCACCACGAGTACGGCGCGCAGCGCACGCACTGCCAGCTTTCCCATGACCCATCCTTCCATCGAGTTACGATGGGAATCTATCGAACTTCGATAGATGAAGCAAAGGGTTTGGAGTGGAGGGTTGGTGGCGGTTTCACACCGTGGCGGGACGCCGTCGCCCCCTCCCATGGCATGGCGTCCGCGCGAACCTTCTTGATCTTGTCGAAGCTGGCGATCCATGCGTCCTTGCCCGGGCCGGCGTCCCAGATCCCGATCTGCTGGACCTGACACTTGGTGTCCTTGCCGAGGATGACCTCTCCGCCGTCCTGGGTCACCGCCGGACGCAACCGTCGGCGCTTCGATTTCACGTCAACGCTTGCCACCTACCCGTGGACGCAACCTCAGCGTGTCCCCTGACCGGGGGAAGTTCCCATGGCACGGATCTGCTCTCAGGTCGGCGCAGGAGTTCCCTTTTTCGCAGGATCCGCCTGCCACGATGTCACCTAAGTGCTTCTCGTTCGGAGTATTTCTCCCACGCCGCGAGCGTCCGGCGGGCTCCGATGCCCGGTGGAAGCAACGAGCCGTCGGGCACGCATGCACCTGTTGCTCTCCCTGTTTTACGTCCGCCATCAGCGGCAGAGATTCCAAGGATTGTGGTGACACTCATGGCGACTATTGGATTGATCGGTAGCGGGCACATCGGCTCCGCGGTGGCCGGACTGGCCGTCGCAGCCGGATATGACGTGGTGCTCAGTAACTCCCGTGGGCCCGAGACACTCAAGGAGCTTGTCAGCGATCTGGGGCCGCGGGCCCGGGCCGCCACCCCGGCCGAGGCCGCTGCGGCGGGGGATCTGGTCGTCCTGACGATTCCCTTCAAGGCGCATCGGAACGTGCCGGTCGAGCCGTTGGCCGGCAAGACGGTCATCGACACCAACAACTACTACCCCGACCGCGACGGGCTCTTCCCCGAGATAGAGGACGGGACCACCACCGTCAGCGCCCTGATCCAGCAGCACCTGCCCACTTCGTACGTGGTCAAGGCGTTCAACAACATCTTTTTCCAGCACCTCGCGAGCCTGCGCCGTCCGGCCGGAGCCCTCGACCGCAGCGCGATCGCCATCGCCGGAGACGATGCGAACGCCAAAACGGCCGTCACCGAGTTCCTGGACCGCATCGGGTACGACACGGTCGACGTCGGACCGCTTTCCGAGGACTGGCGCTTCCGGGTGGACACCCCGGCGTACGGCGTCCCGTACGGCGACGGCCGGAAGGAATTCTGGGCGTCCCACCCTGATCCGGCGAACGCCGAGCAGCTCCGCAGCCTGCTCGCGGCGGCGATCGAGGACCCGGGTGTGCGTGCCGGGGAGGTTCCGGAGGGCTATGACCACGCCAGCGGCATGGTGCGCCCCACCGGACGGTGACCCTAAGAGTTCGGAGGGCCTGCTCAGGCTGACGTGGGTCCTCCGGCCCTTTGGTCCAGTGCGTGACCACGAGGTTGATCAGCCCCGGCTTGAAGTGAAGCCTTCATCACTCTCACCAGAAAACAGGTAATGGATAATGCAACAGAATTTCGACGCCCGCGAAATGGAAATGCTACACAAGATGTTCCGGCGTGAGTTCTCGCTCGCGCCCGGACTGGTTCGACGCGTCGAGCATGGCGATCAGGAGCGTACTGAGGTTGTCGCGTGGCACCTGACCTTCATCCTCACCGCTCTGCACAACCATCACCACTTCGAGGACGATGAGGTTTGGCCATTTCTTCTCGAACGTGGTTCCGACGCCATCTCTCCGCACGTTCGCCACGTTCAAGAACAACACGAGGGGATCGAATCAGCCACCTCTGAGATGACCGACGCCGTTGCCGCCTGGAAAAGGGATGCCACAGCCGAGTCAGGCGAGGTGCTGGCGCGGGCCGTTGATCGCCTGGTTCCTCTTCTGCTTCAGCACATGGCGTACGAGGAACAATATGTGGTGCCCGTCATGGAGAAACACATCAGCCGGGCGGAGTGGAATCTCATGATTCAGGCTGGAGCGGCGAATCTCGTGCCGGAGGACATGCCCCTTGAGTTCGGCATGATGATGTACGAGGGAGATCCGGAGATCGTGGCCGATGCCATCTCTAAAATGCCCGAAGAGCTTAGCTCTGTCATCAGTGCCATGGCAAGGGAGGCATATGCCGTCCACGCAGAACGAATCCACGGAACCACCAATCCGCCTCGCAGTACCGACGTTGCCTGAGCCTCGATCATTGCGATGATTGTTTAGGCCCGGTCCCGGCTTGCGTGGGCAAGGCACGCCCGGTCCCTTATCGCAGGTTCCTCATGTATTCGCTCGGCATGAAACCGAACTCCTGCTGAAAGAGCTTCGCAAAATATCCGCTGCTGGTGAAACCCCATCGTTCGGCCACATCATGGATGCTCGTCACGCCGCTCGCGGCATCCAGCTCTCTCTTGAGACGTCGCAGACGTGCCGTTCGTATGTACGAGGCGATGCTTTGATCTTTGTCTGCGAACGATCGATAGAGAGTACGTTTCGATACGTGCAGCGCCGCCGCCACTGTAGAAGGACTGAGTTCCGGGTCGCGCAGGTTGTCGTCGATGAAATCCACGGCCGCCGAGTAAAGTCCGGGGGCCGCCTCGGGCATATTCTCCTCGAGCACGGTGGCGGCCATGCCGATTATGGACTCGTTTACGCTCGCCAAGGCCTTGCGCGACAGGACGGGGCCGTTTTTCAGGCGAAGTGCGTACGAGTGGCAAAAGTCGAACAGCATGTCCGCCACGCTGTCAAAAGGGGCGAACTCTCCCTTCGGGCGGAGAATCCCCTCGGGGAGGCTCAACTGCCTCAGGCGAAGGCGAGGAATCGCGATGAGGCTGATGTTCTGGTAGAGGGGGGTATAGCACGTGAATCCCTGCTCCGTTGACAAGGCATAAGCGTCCCCAGCCGAAATATCAATTGGGCCGCCCGCCAACGTGACGCGTCCGCTGCCCTCGCCCACCCGTGTGATCGTGACCAAATCCTCGGAAATTCCTTCCTTCCAGACGGTCATCGATGTCGTCCGCGCGTTCACGAATGTAATTTCGCCGACCTGGCACGCCAGCAAACCGAACGCGAGGTCCTTCACCTTCAGCCAGTCGTGGCGGACGCTCCCTGCTACTCCCAGCAGGGACTGGACCATCTCGATTTCATCCTGGTCACGCAGGGCTTTGAACTCACGGCTGTAGATTTTCGGCACATCCGTGGACACTCGCTCGCTCCCCGTCGACAGCCGGCTCGGCGTTTTTCCACTGCAGCGCATAAGCCCACGTCGGGCGTTCTGTCCGATCCCCCATATGATCGCGCGGCTTAGCGTTCTACCAAGATCCGGACAAACCGCTCACGCTGCCACACAGCATACGACTGCCCCCGTGCTCTTCGCCGACTACGGCCGGAGTCAGCAGACCGCGTACGAGCGCCTTCGTCCAGCCACGCCTCCACGGTCACCGGTCACGGATCGGATGGATCAAGGCCGCTCTCGTCGTCCCAATTCATCTGAGCGGTGTCAGGGTCAATGAACACCTAGTCGTCATGCGGGCATCGCAGGGACCTTCTCCCTGAGCCAGTCGGCGAATGTCTGGGTGCCACGAGGACCGGGGCCGGTCGGAAGCAGGCCACCACTGCTCATCCCGCCGGGAAAGTACAGGGGCAGGACCGGGCGCCGGGGGGCGCCGCCCGCGGCGATGAGGCGCCGGACCATGTCGACCAGCGACTCGACCCGCGGGCCGGCGAGCTCGGGGGCCATCGCCTGCGGCGATCCGGGGGCGAGGTCGGCGAGGAGTTCGGCCACTTCCCATGCGGCGACGGGCTGGACCCGCCCCGTCGGTACCACCGCGATCGGCCCGGGCACGCCGCTCAGCACCTGACCCACGAACTCGTGGAACTGCGTCGCCCGCAGAATGGTCCACGGCACCGCCCCCTCCCGGACGATCTCCTCCTGCCGCAGCTTGCCCGTGTAGTACGGGTACTTGACCCGGTCGACCCCGACGATCGACAGCGTCACGAGGTGCCGTACCCCAGCCCGCTCGGCCGCCCCGACGAGATGCCGCCCCGCCTTGTCGAAGAAGTCCACCGACACCGACTTGCGGGTCGTGATCACATTGCTGACATCGATAACCGCCTCGGCCCCCGCCAGCGCCGCATCCAGCCCGGACCCGCTCAGCAGATCGACGCCCTGCCCGCGCGACACCACCACGGGCACATGCCCGCGAGCCCGCAGCGCCTCCACTACGAGCCGCCCGGCCACCCCGGTGCCACCGGCAACTGCGATCTTCATGACTGCTCCCGTCCCTCTCGGCGCTGTACGAGAGAAGGACAATGGGGCCACGAATCTTGTGACAGCTCGTCCCGTGACCGGAGTCACACCACACCAGCTCGGGTGCCCTTCACGAAGACCTCAAGCCAGTCGTCATCTATGTATGAAACCTGGATCCATCAAGAATTGGCTGCGAGGCGGGCTGCTCACCTTGGCCGCGTTGCAGACGGTCGTCTCGGTTTGGCAGTACGTCTTCCCTCTCTCGTTCTACGACGACTTCCCAACAGTGAAACTCGATCCTCCGTACAACGAGCACCTGATCTCCGACGTCGGCGGCCTCGGGCTCGCGTTGACCGGCATGTTGTACTTCGCCGCCTGGGTGCTCGATAGCAAGGTCGTCCTGTCGGCGCTCATCGGCTATCTGATCTACGCAGCCACACACTTCGCCTTCCACGTCCGGCACTTCGACCACTTCTCGCTTCTTGAGGCCTTCGGGGTGGGCACCGGGCTCGGCATCGAGGTGGCACTCGCGCTCGTGCTTCTCTACGTCGGCTGGCGAGTGCACCGGGCGGAGTCCGCTGCGGTACAAGCACTGAGGCCGTGACCCGCCGCAGCTTTTCTGACCGGAAGCCGACATGAGAACCTTCTGGACCGTCACCACTTGGATCCTCCCGGCTCCGGGTTGATCGCCAAAGGTTGGTTCGTTCCTCACCCGTGCGTAGATGGCTGAGGTAGGTGCCTGATCAGGCAGGCGGAGTGCGCGCGCCGAGCAATTCGAAGGTGAAGCGCTCGCGCCAGTTCCATTCCGCATCCTGCGCCTGAACGCGCGTGAGAATGCTGCAGATTTTGTCGAAGACCTCGGTCCCGAGGTTCGCTCTGCTCTCCTCCCAGTGGGTCCACACCAGCTCCACCGGCCGTTCTACGTCGGTGCTCAACCTGTCCCAAAGCGCGTCCAGGTTGTGCCCGTAGTAGGGACCGAAGTCCAGCGGCACCGCCAGTAGCCGGTGGAAATCAGCTTCCGACCTGACCTGCCGCCCATCTACCACCACGCGCATAGGGCCCTCCCGGTCACTCACGGGCCACCGTTCTTCACGCCGAGGCCTCGGTTGACGATCTCGCCCATGCGGATAGACCGTGGCCGCTTTCGTGCTGGAGTGTCCCACGCGGGTCATCAGTTCCTTGAGCGTCGCGCCCGTGGCCGCCGCAAGCGTGTCACCCGTGTGCCGAAGGTCACGGAACCTTTGTGAGGCTGCCGCGCTACGTTGGTTCGAACCCAACACCCCCATCACCTGCGGAAACGGCTTGACGGCTGTGGATGCACGGCTATGCGGGCCGTACTTGCCTGTCCCACGTGTCGCCTTGTAGCGCCCTGGACCGGCGGGTTGCGGGATCGGACAGGTTGAGCGCGGTCTGTGGCAGCTGCCGTCGTTCGGAATGACAAGGAAATCAGCACGACCGGAGACGCGGTCCCCTCATCCCCCAGCAGCATTCCCAGGCCGATGGGTCCGTCTCGCGCATCGCTCTTCTCGGCTCTGAACGCTTTGGGGGGCGAATCGACAATCCCAAGGTGAAAGGCAAGTCAAGGAGGATCATGACGTCAGACGCGGAACTGATAGGCAGATCGCTCGCTGGCGACGGGGAAGCCTTCGTGGAGGTGATCTGCCGCCACGAGAGTGCTGTCGGGGCGTACCTCGCGCGGCGAGTGGGACGTGAAGCGGCCGAGGACCTTCTCGGCGATGTGTGGGTGGCGGCCTTCGAGTCCCGGAGGACCTATGACCGGTCGTTCCCCGAAGCACGGCCGTGGCTGTACGGCGTGGCGCTGAACAGGCTGCGGCATTACTGGCGGTCCCGGCCGGCCGAGGATCTCGTACCGGACGTGACGAGCATGGCGAACGGGTGGGATCCCTGGCCGGCGGTGGACGCCCGCGTGGACACTCTCGCGGTGCTCCGGGCGGCCCTGGAAAAGCTCCGGCCAGAGGAACGAGACGTGCTGACCCTGGTCGCATGGGAGGACCTGACCGTCGCCGATGCCGCGCGGGCGCTCCGCATGCCGGCCGGGACGGCACGCCGCCTGCTGCACCAGGCCCGGATGACGCTGCGGAACACGCCGGACGTGGCCGCGCTATTGACCGATCTCAACAGTGTGAAGGAGAGCAAGTGAACGTGGACGAGATGGACCTGGTCAGCCAGCTGAAGGATGTCGCACCCCTGCGGCCGGAGGCGTACGAGCGGGCGCGGGCGACGCTGCGGGGAGCGATGGCCGAGGCCGAGCCCGCACGGGTGCAGGAGCTGGCTCCGGTGCGGGGAAAGAGATCTTCCTGGGCGCGTAACCGCCGCAGGACCCTGGGGGCCGGCATCGGCGCCGGCCTCTTGGCGCTCGCGGCGGGGACGGCCGTCGTGCTCGTCGCCCCGTCGACGCACCAGTCCGTGGCGCCGACCGCCGCGTCGGCCTCGCAGGCACCCGGCGGCAATATCAAGCTGGTGTCCCTGGTGACCGACATCAAGGCAAGTGACGGCTCGCTGCCGGGAGACGCGTCGCTGGTCGTCAACACCCAGACCATTACCGGCAGGACGCCATATGTCACCTACAGCCTGTACACCGACAGCGGCGAGTACTACGTGACGGACACCCAGAACGCCCTCCCAGGGGCGATCGCGGGTCGTGACAACCTCGCCGAGGACGTGAACGCCCGTGAGGTGGCGGCGGCGCGCTTCGCGGCGACCGGTGACCTCGACGCCGCCCGGAAGCAGATGATCAACGCCACGCCCAACCCGTTCGGGCTGGGCCTCAGCCCCGCCGAGCAGAAGGCGGCATGGGACAAGGCCCTGGCCGAGGAGGCGAAGATCCTCAAGCAGAAGGGGGTCACGACCCCGCCGAAGCGGCCCACCGGCAAGGCCCTCGAGGGTCTCATCAACAACCACCTCTGGATCAACAGCGTTGACGCGCTGGCCCGGGGGGCGGCCAACCCGGAGATCCGGGCGGGCGTGCTCCGCCTGATTTCCACCATTCCCGACGTCACCGTCAAGGATTCGACGACCGGCGGGCAGCCCACGCTGACCCTCACGGCGGGATCGGCACTGTTCCAGGGCAGCGCCGAACAGGTGCTGACGATCAGCGCCAAGACCGGGATGCCGGTCAGCTCCGCGGTCGGTGCCCCGGGCAAGAAGGCGGATTCCGTGACCACCTTCAAGGTCTCCCGGGTAACGGTGGCCGACGTCAAGGCCGGCAAGTTCTGACCACATTAGGCACCCGGAACTCAGCCGGGCTTTGACCGTACGGGCCGTCCTTCTCGGGGGCGGGCGGCCCGTACGGTCGCTTCGTCGTGCCGGCCGAGTCGCGTCCGACGGCGAGTCGGTCAGATCCAGTACGGCGAACGCGATCGCGAAGGGCGTGAACGAGTCCCCGAACGCCGACGCCGTGTGCCCGATCTAGCAGCGACGTGCGTCGGACGGAGCCGCGGACCGCGCGCGTCATTCAGGCCACGCGCAGAGAGCTGATCATGGTGTTGATGTCCGGCCAGAGCTTCTTGTGGGATTCGGGCAGGTCGACCCAGAGATAGGAGGGCCGCACGCGGCCGGTGTCGACCACGATGACGGCCGACAGATCCATCTTCGCCTGGACCCCGGGCTTGTCGAAATGCATCTCACGGACGATCACCCAGCCCGACCGGCCGCTCACCTTGATCGGTTGGGAGGCGACATCACGGCCCCGCACGCTTTCGTCGAAGTTGTAGATCTGCCGGCTGTCCTGCACGGCCGAGGTCAATACGCGCAACCGATCCCGTCCGGTGGCCTGATCCATGAGATCCCCGTCCACCACTCCGGAGGCGATGAGCGCCTCCCATTTCGGTTCCGTGTCGAAGCTCTGCTGGCGGCTGAACCCGTCCAGCTGAGGGTCGGTCCGGCGACTGTTGTTCCACGCACCGCCCAGTTCCGCGTAGGACAGATGCGCATCGGGATCGGTGACCCGCCGCGCGACAGGTGAGCCGGTGCCGGGGTAACGCTCGACCGCGACGACCTTGGTGAGCCGGGCTTCGCCCGGGAGAATCCCGGATGGAGCCGTGGTCGGGGGCACCGTCGCGCCGGGCAGCGGCTTGTAAAGGCCGGCGAAACCCTCGCAGATCGCGATGGCGTGCTTCCCGAACTCGGAGGACTGCCGTACGACCACACCGTCGGCCAGGACTGTGCACATGACGTTCCCTGCGCCGTTACGCGAGAGGTTCTCAACCTGCACATGGGTGTGATCCTCCCGGTCGAACCGGAACGTCACCCGGAACGGCAGTGCGGCGCCGTCCTTGCTCTCCTGGCCGTGCGGGGTTTGGTACGAGACGTCGGCGGTGCGCCTGTCACCAGTGATCAGGTATGTGATCTCGACATCACCGCCAGTCCCTTCTTTCTTGCCGCCGGCGATCGAGCCGGCCCGCTGGCCGGGAGCGTCATCGGCTATCGCCGGCCCGAGAATCAGAGCGGCACCCACGAAGATCTGCAACAGCGTCAGCAGGCCTCCGGCGACGCGTAGCCCCGCGGGAACGCGACCGAAGGTCTGCCGCCCGGCGGCGGAGAACGTCCTGGTTGTGTCCATGCCCGTCCTCACGCCCGCTCTGCGGTGGGAAGAGCAAGCCCCTGCCCCGCCTGTCGTGCTTCCCCGACCGTACGGCGCAGCTGCAGCAGCCCGCTCCGTTCGGCGAGTTCATCGATCTCGGCGACCGCGAGTTCGTCACGCACGGTGCGCGCGAGAATGTCGCGGGTGTCGTCGGTGAGTTCCTCCAGTTCCTGCACCCTCCGCCACTCGCGGTACGCCTCGTCGGCGCTCTGGGCGTATTGCGCGTACCGCTCCAAGGCGTTCACTCGCAGCACCAGCGCATCGGCCGACGTCTTCAGCGCTTGCCGCTGAGGTTCGAGGACCTCCGTCACTTGAGGGCTGGGCTTGCCGTCCCCCAGGGTCATCTGTACCTGTGTCGCTACTCGGGTGAGCTCGGCCAGTGCCTGTGCGATCTCCCATTCCTGCTGAGGCAGGGTCACCGCGTTGGCCGTGTCGTCCAGCAGGCCCGCCGCGTTGACCTCGGACTCGACGACAGTGGTGATGGAGGCCTGCGCCCGCTGCATCTGCGCCAGCAAGGAGACCCCGACGAACGGCCGCAAGCGCGAAGTGCCGAAGTCGGCGTCGACGTAGTAGCGGCCGTGATGGCGCCTGGCCAACTCGGCCTTCTCATCCTCCCCGCAACCGAGAATGAAGATCAACACCCAGCTCGCCGCTTGGAGAACCGTCCCCGCCAGCAGGAAGTACCCCAGGCCTCCCCACCACCAGACGGACAGGAGCCCTGCCTGAGCGATCGCTCCGAGCGCCAGCCCCACCCGCCCCAGCAGGAATGACGCGCCCACAACCGGCAGGAAGCCGCACAGCGTCGCCAGCTGAACGGCGGCTACGGCATCACCTCGAGTACGGCCGCCCCAGCGCGGCGCGGCCGGAGGGGGCGCACCCGCAGGGGTGAGTTCACCCACAGCCGATTCCAGCATTCCGCGGTCGGCGTGGGGCAGCGATGGATCCACCACCGGCCGTAGCGTTGCTCCCAATTGTCCACTCCCACGGATTGAGTGGGCTGATTGTGGCATAAAGCCCGATCTTCTGGAGGAATGCGCGGTTTGGACATCCAGGGCCTGATTCTCCCCACGCCACCTGGCCGATCATCGTGCGGCGCCTCATGGCTTGGCATCCGGCAGTCGGCCGCTAGGGCGTCCAGTTCGCTGATGAGTTCGGGGCTCCTGGGCGGCCCCCGGCGGGGTAGCAGGGAGGGGAGCGCCGTACCGAACCCGGCCATGCGGATCACGTCTTCGATTCGGCCCTCTAGGTCGTCCGGCCAGGGAAAGGCAGGCGGGTCGATCGACAGGGAGACACAGTCGCGCTCATGAGCCTGGCCCTCCCGCCGGAAAGTGATCGTCTGCCAGATCCGTGCTAGATCGAACGGCGAGCAGCGGGGACCGACGGGAAGTCACGGGGACTCGACCGCCCTTGACCTGAACCCCCATTTCCCAGCTCGGAAGGAAAGGTCAGTATCCGATTCCCGAGCTGACAGCGCGGGCCCGATTCACCCGCTCCGCACACAAAGGCCCAGTTCAGAGGACATTTTCCGATCGGACCTTGATCTTCTCCAGGTCCACTGGCCGGACCGTCGCTCTCGTCCTCGTTCGTGCCGCGATCTGCCCGGCGCATTCGTGGACGCCATCTCCACCCAGAACATCGCAGCTCCTCTGTAGTCTCTGTAGACGGGGAAGGGAGCTGGCCATGTCTGCGCAACCACACGACTTCATGCCCGCTGATTCACCGTTGCCGGAGAAGAATCTGCGGGCCATACGGGCCGCGCTCGTCATCCCTCAGGACCGCGAAGCCTTCGACGCCGGCCTGAAGGCTGTGCTCGACGAGGTCAGAGTCAGCCTTGATCTCGGGGCGTTGAACGCCTTCGTACACCGCTGGTGGATTTCTGCCTGCGACTCCGTGCGGGACCCTGAAGGCCGCCGTCAAATGCACATCCGGGCCGGACAGGTCCTGGCCGGCGACATCGCACTTGAGGGAAAGCCGTGGCGCGAGATCCTCGCCGCCCGCGGAATCGACGTGTAGGTGTACAAGCTCGTCGTCGATCCGATCGCTGAAGAACAGACCGCCGCTCTACCCGACGAAGCATTGCGGCCGCTCGCGGAGTTGTTCACGCTCCTGGAAACCGCCCCATGGAGCGGAGAACCGTACAACGCGGCCAATCCCAAAGCGAACATGCTCACCCACGCCTTCGGCGAACGTGGCCTCGCCACCTACATCGTCTTGGAAGACCAGCGTGAGACCTACCTCGTTCGCATCGAGTGGCCGTAACCCTCGACCAGCGTGAACGATCAGCCAAAGGGACGTGGCCCAGTTGCCAGCGGTCCAACCCGCCCCAGGTCCGTCCCCTTTCCTGTGGGCGGAACGACGGCGGAGGGATGATCCGGTGGGTGGGTTATACGGCAGGACCGCACGCCGTTGGTCGTAGCAGTTCTGGGGTTTCAGGTGCAGATACGTTCTGGACATGGAGATTCCCGATCTTGCCGACCTGATCTGGCTCTTCGAAGACGAGCCGGAGCCTCCGTATGAGGATCTCGATTGGCCCATCGGCGATTGTCGATCGACCGGGGAACGGATCACGAAGGGCTCATCCTCTGGTTCGAGGACGAGGATCAGGAGCCGATCCAGATCCAGACGAAACCCTCCATCAACCTGACGTGGTACCTGAAGGCGCCCGGTGTGTGGTGACCGAGAGGCGGCTCCGCAGGCCAGCATCGTGATCACCGTGCCATTAAGCCCGGTAAGAGGATCATCGCTGTTGTCCTTCACGCCGAGTCCCTACCTGACGATCTCTCACATCGTGGCGGCGGTCGCACGATTCCTTGGCGGCGTGCTGGAGTGACTCCTGCGGGTCATCAGTTTCCTTGAGAGTCGCGCCCGATCGTCGATGAGTTTGCGTACGGAGGCCGGTCTAAGTTCGTGCCGGCACAATCCGGAACGGAAGAAGGTGGACAGCATGGGCACAATCCACATCGACCTGTTCGCGACGCTCGACCTGGTTGGCCAGGCGCCGGGTGATTCCGAGGAGGACCCCGACGGCTTCCCGTTCGGGGGATGGCAGGCGCCCTTGTTCGACGAGACGGTCGGCCGGCACGTCGGTGCCGGAATGGAGGGCATGGACGCCCTGCTGCTGGGCCGCAAGACCTACGACATCTTCGCCGCGTTCTGGCCGGGCCAGGTCGACGGCGTCGACGGCGGGATCGCCACGCTGTTCAACAACATCCCGAAGTACGTCGCCTCGCGAGGCAACCCGGATCTGGGCTGGGCGGGCTCGACACAGCTGGGACCCGACCTGGTGAGCGCCGTGCACGAGCTGCGTGACAGGCATGAGCACGTCCATGTGATCGGAAGCCTGAACCTGGTGCAGACCCTCCTGCACGAGCGCCTCTTCGACCGGCTCGACCTGTGGCTCTTCCCCATCGTGCTCGGCGTCGGCAAGAAGGTGTTCGACGGCGGTGCGGTGCCTGCCAACCTGATGCTCCTCGAGCCGCCCGTCGCCTCGTCCAAAGGAGCTGTGCTCCTGCGTTACGGCCTGGGTACGGGCACCCCTGGCACCGGGGACATGCGACGCGAAGACCGCGGCGTTGCTTCGAACTGAACCGGATAGCGGGTGATCACCGGACGGTACGCCCTCAGCAGCAGGACGACGCGACCACGGGCGCCTGGCCGGTGGTGTCGGATGGGGCGCAGCAGATGGAGCCGGTTTCCTTGGTCGGATTGTCGGAGTCGGCCTTGACCACGTAGACCTCCCACGGTTCGCTGCCGGGACCGGTGACCCACACCTTGTCCTGTACGGCGTAGCAGCAGGTGGTGTCGTTCTCTTCGAAGGTCGCCAGCCCGGCCCGCCTGAGGCGCTCGGTCGCGGCGGTGACCTGGCCGGTGTCTTCGACCTCGACGCCGAGGTGGTCCATCCGGGTCGGCTCGTCGCCCTCGCCTTCGAGGAGCACGAGCTTCATTGGGGGCTCGGTGATGGCGAAGTTGGCGTAGCCGGGCCGGCGCTTGGCCGGTTCGACGCCGAACAGCTTGGAGTAGAACGCGACGGACCCTTCCAGGTCTGCCACGCGCAGGGCTAGTTGTACGCGAGACATCTGAGCTCTCTCCCTGGGATCGAAGAGGCGAGTCGGCCACCTCTGATTCGATGAACTTCTAATCAGCGCTGATGGTGTGAGTTTGCACTGCTGCATAGATGGGTGTCAAATTAGAGATGTGTCGAATCAATTGTTGCCGGTCGTGGACGTCTCCGCCGACGCGTGCTGCGCGCCGCTGGTGTCCCAGCCCTTGAACGAGGCCGAGACGATGGAGCTCGCTCCGCTGTTCAAAGCACTCGCCGACCCGGTCCGGTTGCGCCTGCTCTCGCTCATCGCCTCCCATGAAGGGGGCGAGGCGTGCGTGTGTGACCTGACCGTCCCATTCGACCTGACCGCGCCGACGATCAGTCACCATCTCAAGGTGCTCAAGCAAGCCGGGCTCATCGAGTCCGAACGCCGTGGAACCTGGGTCTACTACTGGATCAACCCAGAGGTTCTGGCCCGGATGTCCGCCCTGCTCGGCCCCGCCACCGCGTTGACCGGCAGTCCCGCATGAACACAAGCGAGCAGCTCGGTTCGGCCGATGTCCCCGAGGTCCTGTTCGTATGCGTACACAATGCGGGACGCTCGCAGATGGCCGCCGCCCTGCTCGACCACCACGCACGAGGCCGGGTCCGTGTCCGCTCCGCCGGCTCCGCACCCGCCGACACGATCAACCCCGCCGTCATCGAGGTCATGCGGGAACTCGACCTCGACCTGACCAAGGAGTTCCCCAAGCCGTTGACCACCGAAGCGGTCCAGGCCGCCGACGTCGTCATCACCATGGGATGCGGCGACGCCTGCCCCGTCTTCCCCGGCAAGCGCTACCTGGACTGGGACCTCGACGACCCCGCCGGCAAGCCGGTCGACCATGTCCGGTCGATCCGAGACGACATCGACAAGCGGGTCCGTGCACTACTTGTCGAACTGGGAGCACCGCCCCTGGTCGCCATTCGCCCGATGAGGACCGACGACGCCGCCCAGGTCCTCGCCATCTACCAAGCCGGCCTCGACACCGGCAACACCGGCTTTGAAACCATTGCTCCCACCTGGGAGGCATTCGACCGCGCCAAGCTGCCCCATCACCGGCACGTCACTGTTGACATGTCCACCGGACGAATACTTGGCTGGGTCGCCGCCAGTGCCGTCTCCGACCGATGTGTCTACGCCGGAGTGGTCGAGCACTCCGTCTACGTCCACCCGGACCACTACGGCCGGGGAATCGGTACGGATCTCCTGAATGCCTTAGTCGAGTCCACCGAGGCCGCAGGCATCTGGACCATCCAATCCGGGATCTTCCCCGAGAACACCGCGAGTCTCCGCCTCCACGAGAAGGCCGGATTCCGCACCGTCGGCACCCGTCGGCGCATCGGCCGCCATCACGACCGCTGGCGTGACGTCGTCTTCATCGAGCGCCGCAGCACTATCGCGGGGACCGAGTAACTCGGCCGCTCCGCGGCGGGTCGACGGCGTACGGTCTAGGTGTGGTTGAGGTAGGCCAGCACGGCCAACACGCGGCGGTGCCCGATATCGCTTGACGGCAACCCGAGCTTGGCGAAGATGTTGCCGATGTGTTTGTGCACCGAACTTTCGACCAGAAAGAGCTTCTCGGCGATGACCTGGTTGGTGTGACCTTCGGCCATCAGGACCAGCACCTCTCGCTCTCTCCGAGTGAGGCCGTCGAGCGGGCTGTCCCGCGGCCGGGCCAGCAGCTGCGTGACTACCTCCGGATCCATCGCGGTGCCACCCTCGGCGACCCGCTGCAGCGCCGCTAGGAACTCCTCGACCCGTCCGATCTTGTCCTTGAGCAGATAACCGAGGCCGGCTGCCCCGCCCGCAAGCAGCTCGGTGGCATAGGCGGGCTCGACGTACTGCGACAGCACGAGTACCGGGAGATCTGGGCGCGTTCGACGGGCGGCGAGCGCGGCCCGGATCCCTTCGTCACGGAACGAGGGCGGGAGCCGGACATCGACGATCGTCACGTCGGGCCGGCACCGATCGACCACGGCGACGAACGCGGCGGCATCGGCCACTGTCGCCACGACTTCGTGGCCCTCTTGGCCGAGCAGCAGATTCAGCCCCTCGGCCAGCAGCACGTTGTCTTCGGCGATCACTACTCGCATGGCAGCTCCACGGTGATCGTGGTCGGGCCTCCAGGTGGACTGTCCACCGTGGTCACCCCGTCGAGGGCTGCCACCCGCCGCCGGATGCCCTGGATGCCGCTACCCCGGGTTTCGTCTGCTCCGCCTATCCCGTCGTCGGTGACCTTGACTCGTAGCGTGCCCGACACCCGTTCGACCGTGATCATGACCGTCGTGGCGGCGCCGTGCCTGGCCGCGTTCGCCAGCGCTTCCGATACGGCGTAGTACGCCGCCACCTCCACCGCAGCGGGCAGTTTCCCGATCGCCCCGGCGACCAGCCGCACGGGCGGAGTCGCCTGCGCGGCAAGGGATTGCAGCGCTCCTGACAGTCCACGGTCGGCGAGAATCGGCGGGTAGATGGTACGAATCATGCCGCGAAGCTCGTCCATGGCCGCCTCCGCCCCATCGCGCGCCTGATCCAGCAGTTTCGCCGCGGCGGGCGGGTCTGTGGAGAGCACCCGCCGCGCCATGCCGAGGCGCAGATTGATCGCGACGAGTCGGGCTTGGGTCCCATCGTGCAGATCTCGTTCGATGCGACGCAGTTCGGCTTGGTGCGTATCGACCGCACCCGCGCGGGTCTGCGCCAGGGTTTCGACGCGTGCGGCGAGCCGTTCGGTGGCCGAAGGCGCCAACAGCGCAAGGGTCAGCTGGGCATGCCAGCGGGCGAACACCGGGACCACCAGAACCGCCAGCAGCGCCGCGATGGCGATGTGCAACGCACTTGCCCAGATCGCGGTCGGCCAGTCAGTGATCGCGATGCGACTCAGCATGAGCGGCTGACCCTCCGGCGCGGCCCACCACAGCAAAGCGACGAGTGTGGCCGCCGGGACAGTGACAACAACCGCCAGGGCCAACAATCCGAACACGAAAGATATCGGGGCACTTATCATCAGCCAGCTCAGCACCCGCCGAGGTCCAAGCTGGATCCGTGAGTCACCGGTCGCCCGGCCCAGATGATTTGAGGCACGACGCCAGTGCAGTGTCGCCCACTGATTCCCGGCCGCGCGGATCCATGCCGCTGGGGCCAGCAGGAGGAACGGTAGTAGCAAGGACAGCAGCCCGGCCAACAGATAAAGCTCAGCATTCCGCACCCGCACGACCCCAAGTATCACCAAGGACCGCGGCGGAAACAGTAGAGCTGGCTACACCCTCAATCGGCAGCCTGTGCCGTGCCCGCCAGATCGGGCCAGACCTACGTTCCTGGCATGACCGTTCAAGCACGACCACTGGTGCGCAATCCGATCGCGAAAGTGCTGCAGCGCAGCCCGATCATTTCCTACTTTGTCCTGGCCTTCGGGTTGAGCTGGCTGGCCTGGCTGCCCTACCTCCTTTCACAGAACGGGATGGGCCTGCTCGATTACCGGTTCCCGACGGTGCTCGGGAGCACGCAACTGACGGGAATCCTGCCTGGCGCCTATCTCGGCCCGATCGCGGCCGGCGCAATCATGACCGCGGTAGGCGAGGGCAGACCGGGGATGCGCCGTTGGCTCAGCCGGTTTGTCGCTGTCCGGGTCAGATTCGGCTGGTACCCGCTGACCCTGCTCGGCGTCCCCCTGGTGATCGTGGGCGCGACCTTCGTGCTACCAGGTGCCGCAACCGCGTTCCGTACTCCGGACCTGGCGTTGGTCGCCCTGTACCTGCCGATGCTTGTCGTGCAGTTCTTCACCACCGGTCTCGCCGAGGAGCCAGGGTGGCGTGACTATGCCCTGCCGCACCTGCAAAACCGGTTCGGCCCGCTGGCCGGCACGCTCATTCTCGGGCCGCTGTGGGCGGCTTGGCACCTTCCACTGTTTCTTACTGAGTGGTCCCTCGGACGGGTGGACTACCGCAATATCGCCGCGTTCGTCGTGCTCTCGGTTGCGCTCAGCATCGTGCTCACCTGGGTTTTCAACCATGCCCGCGAAAGCTTGCTGATCATCATGCTGTTCCACGCCAACATCAACGCCTTCGGCTCCACGCTGTGGCCCGGGCTCTTCCCTGGGCTTCCCGTAATCGAGGCACGTTACGTGGTCGGAGCGATCGGCTTCGGCGCAGTCGCACTTGTGCTGCTCATGCTGACGCGGGGCCGACTCGGCTACGAAACGAGATCAACTCTGTCGCAGCATTTCGGTAGCCTTACGGAAATTTCGGATAGACCGAACCCATAGAAGGGACCGGGCAGTGCTCGACGACGCCGGGCTCCAGGCCCTCCGCGAAGCGGCTCGACTGTCTCCGGACAACCTCCCCCTGCGGCGGCATCTCGCCGAGCAGCTCCTGGCGAAGGGATACCTGGCCGAGGCCGAAACCGAGTACCGCGCCACGCTCCTGCTGTCACCCAAGGACCCTGACATCACGGCGGGGCTGGCCGAGGCCTTCGTCCGTCAGAGTTCCCACGGCGCCGCACTGTCCGCGCTCGAACCCTTCCTGTCCACTCCCGGCTACCCGCCGCGTCTCGGAATCCTCGCCGCCCGGGCGCTGCTGGGCGAGGGAGACGTGGCCGGGGCGGCGCACCGGTACCACGACGCGGTTTCCCGGGACTCCTCGCTGGCCGATCCCGACCTGGCCGCCCGGCTGGCGCCGCAGCCCGCCACGCCGTACCCGTCAGGGGCACATCCCGGTACGGCTCCGCCGCACAACGCGAGCGCGCCGGCCGGTGCCGAAGACAGGGAGGTCGAGCACTCCGGCGTCACCTTCGCCGATGTGGCGGGAATGGAGGCGGTCAAGGAGGCGCTGCGGGTGAAGCTCCTGCTCCCGGTCCAGCAGCCCGAACTGTTCGCCGCGTTCGGCAAGCGGGCGGGCGGCGGGGTGCTGCTGTACGGACCTCCAGGAGCGGGCAAGACCCACCTGGCCAGGGCCGCGGCGGGCGAGCTCGGCGCATCGTTCGTCAACGTCGGCCTGGCCGACATCCTGGACATGTACATCGGCTCCAGCGAGCGCAACCTGCGGGCCACGTTCGAGATGGCCCGCCGCAACCGGCCGTGCGTGCTCTTCTTCGACGAGGTCGACGCGCTCGCCGCACGCCGCTCCGACATGCGTCAGGCGCACACCCGCCAGCTGGTCAACCAGTTCCTCGCCGAGCTCGACGGCGTGGACGAGAACGCCAACGAAGGCGTCCTGGTGCTGGCGGCCACCAACGCGCCCTGGTACATCGACGTGGCGTTCCGCCGTCCCGGCCGGTTCGACCAGCTGGTGTTCGTGCCCCCGCCCGACGCCGCGGCCCGCGCCGCCATCCTGCGCATCCTCTGCCGGAACAAGCCGCTGGCCGAGATGGACTTCGACGCGGTGGCCCGGACGACAGACGGGTTCGTGGGTGCGGACCTCAAGGGCGTGGTCGACCGCGCCGTGGAGACCAAACTCCACCAGTCGATCAGCGCGGGGCGCCCCATCCCCCTGACGACGAACGATCTGCTGGCCGCGGCCCAGGCGATGCGGCCGACCGCCGTACGGGAATGGCTGTCCACCGCGCGCAACTACGTGCTGCACGCCAACGACTCCGGCGCCTGGGACGAGCTCATACCGTGGATCAAGGCCAAGCGATGACGACCGCAGTGCCGATGGAGCGAGCGCGGGCGCTGCTCGAGCTGAACCGCCCGGCGGAGGCCGAACGAGAGCTGCGCGGCCTGCTCGCCCAGGATCCCGAGAACGTCAACGGGCACGCCTACCTCAGCGTGGCCCTGACGCAGCAGCGCAGGATGCCGGAGGCGATCGGTGCGGCCAGGGAGGCCGTACGGCTCTCGCCGGACCACTGGTTCTCCCACTACGTCGCCGGGCAGGCGTACTACCGGGCCGGCTATCCACACGAGGCGGTCACCGCCGCCCGGGCGTGCCTGGCGCTCTCCCCCGAGCACGCGCCGACCTGGGACCTGCTGGCCCGGGTGTACGTCTACATCGAGCAGTGGCCGCAGGCGGCCGACGCGGCACGGCGCGGGCTCGAAGTCGACCCGGAGAACCCCGACCTGGTCAGCCTGCTCGCACTGGCCCTCACCATGCTCGGCGACGCCGTCCCGGCGAAGGAGACGGCCGCCCGGGCCGTGGGGCTGAGCCCCGAAAGCGCCATGGCCCACCTGGTGTACGGGCGGGCGCAGCTGGCCTTCGGCTCGCCCGGCGAGGCGGCCCGCGCGTTCCGTGAGGTGCTCCGCCTCGCCCCGGGGTTCGACCAGGCCAGGGACCTCCTGGTGGAGGCGCTGAAGTGGCGCAACCCCGTCTATCGCATGCTCGCGCGGCTGCGCGGCAGGTTCGCCGGCGGGTGGCGGATGCTGCTCCTGCTGCCGGCCGTACCGCCTCTCGTCGCCGTATTCGTCCTCATCGCGGTGCTTCACTGGGCGGCCTGGGTCGCCGAGGCGGTCACCACCCTGCGCCTGGCCCGTGCCAAGGCGACCAGGTTGCTCTTCGAGGGCTCGGAGGCACGGGTGGCCGCGCTGTGCTGCTGCCTGCTGGTCGCCGGTGCGGCGCTGCTCGTGACCGGCGTGGCGGCCGGCCAGGAGGCGGTGGGGGTGGCAGGCGCGGCCGTCATGGCGCTGATCACCGCCCTTCAGGAGGCGGCGCACACGAGCGCCCCGCGCGGGCGCGCCGTGCTGTACGCCTGGGTGGGTCTCCTGGGGCTCGCCATCGCCCTGTCGGCGATCCTGTCCTCCACCACCGCCGCTCTGCTCGCCACCTATGCCGGGCTGGCCACCATCTGGGTGGCCGCGGGCGTGCGTCGCCTGTTCAGGACGCGTGTGGCGAACTCGGTTTGACGGGTTGTACGGCGTGCTTACCGCGCTGATCGGACCCGGAAAAGACGGATGATCAAGTTCCACACCACCAGCGTCACGCAACTGGACGCGACGTAGAGCAGACACACGAACGGCACGAAAAACCCGCCCAACCGCCCTGGCAGGCCGGGTTCGGACAGCGCGTAGGCGTGCTGGTCGTCCCAACGCCCGGAAGGGGTGCAGATCACGCTCGTGGCCTGAGCCCCTTTCGGAGGGTAATGCAGCATCCTTACCACCATGCGGTGCTGGGCGCAGACCTGCTCGGCGGCCCGCTGGTCACCGGCTTCGACTGCTGACATCAGCGGCCACACCACCGCGATCAGCGGGAGCAGCACTACGACCACGTTCCGCATCACGAGGAGGAAGCCGGCTTTCTTCCGCGGCCGGTGCACGGGGCCGGATGCGCCGTTCATGAGGGCCGGCGTAGCGTCATGCGGAAACCTTCTCGATCACGGGCGCGCTCTCCACGTCGCAAAGTGGATCACGATAACACTCACCCGGCTTCCTTCCGGATCTGGGCACCCTCCGGGCCGACCCCACCGAGTGCCCACGCGGCCCATGAAGTGCGGGGGTTTACTACTCAGA
>NZ_BOOR01000051.1 GCF_016863335.1 Planotetraspora thailandica | reverse complement strand
AACTGCTTGTCTTGGTCAACGCCGAGTCGCTCCCCACCGACCACCCCACCACCGAAGACGACGGCGACACAGACGACGTGGCCGACGACACCGCCGCCGACCATGACGTTGACCACGACGCTGGCGATGTGGCCGATGACACAGATGACACCAGCATGGACGGCGATGACAACACCACCGATGCCGCCCACGACGACGGCAACGCGGCCGACGATACTGCTGACCCGGACGATGCCGACGGCGCGGATGACAACGGCCGGGCCGACATCCGTGGCACGGAAGAGCCCAGCGCGGACGGTGCTGGTGGCTTCGGTCGGCACGGCGGCGAGAACATCGGTCACCGGGCCCGGGAGCGATCCGCGCAGGCCTCCTCCGCGACACGGCACCAACGGCAACCGGAGTCGGGTGATCGAGGGCGTCGGTTGTTGCGGTGGAAGGTGCCGGGATTGTTGCTGGCCACCGGCCAACTCCTGTCCCCGACCGACATAGCGCGGCTGGCGCGTACCTCTACGTTGATGCGTCTGGTCATGGATGCCGACGGGCAAGTGCTCGACATGGGGCGTGCCGTACGGCTGGCCACCGGTGCGCAGCGCAAGGCTGTCTTCGCCCGATACGGCACCTGCTGGATCGACGGCTGCCCCCTCCCGGCCACCCTGTGCCAGATCGACCACGCCGACAACTGGGTAGCGGGCGGGTTGACCAACCTCAAGCTCCTCGGACCGGCGTGCCAGCACCACAACCGCGACCGCTACCGGCACCCCGAACGGTACGTACGCCGCCGGGAAGGCAAAGACCGCTGGGCCTACACCTACACCGGCCCCCGCTACCGAACCCGACGGCCGCCGCCGAGCACAGCGTCACCTCGAAAGCCGGCGTCATCTCCGACCGTCGTTCCACCCATGAGCGGAGATCCGCCCTGACGTAGGCCGCCCTGACGTGGGGCCGCTGAGACATGGGCCCCTGAAACATGGGCCACTGGCCAGGTGACCGAGGGCGGGCCAGCACGAAGGCGCGCAGAAACTCGCCCAGCTGCGGGAAGCGGAGCACAACGAGCGAGATCGCACGTCGTCCAGACGAGGGGTCTTCGCTTCATGAGTGCTGCCCATCACGAGGGTCCCGCCCGACCACGCGAGAGGAGATCACGCCGTGAAGCGGGGAAAGCCGCTCGTGTGCCAGATGCGGCCGGAGGATGTGACCGCGAATGCCTCGTACCCGTCGAGGGCCTCCACCCAGTCGCGGGCGGCGTCTCCCATGGCGAATGCGGCGGTGGCGTACGCGTCGGTGAGGGTGAGGCTCTGCCCTACCAGGGTTATCGAGGCCAGCGCGGTCGCCGGCCGGCCGGTGTGCGGGTCGACGATGTGCGCTCCCCGCTCGGCTGTGCCGGATGTCGCCACCGCGATGCCTTTGCCGGTGACGACGGCGACGAGTTCACCGGGCCGCAGGGGATGGGCGACGCCGATCCGCCACGGCCGGTCGGGAGCGGCGGAGCCGGTGAGCTGGACGTCGCCGCCGCCGTTGACGCAGTGGTCGGTCGCGCCTGCTTCCGTGATGATGCGCGAGGCGCGTTCGATTGCCCAGCCCTTCACCATGGCTGACGGGTCGAGGCGTCCGGCGGGCCGGGTGGTGAAATAGCCGCCCGAGACCCGGGACACCTTGCCGCACAATGCCAGGATCTCGGCGACCTCCGGGGGGCAAGCGGCCACAGTCGTCTCGCCCCTGTCCAGGCGACTGACGGCGCTGCCGCGCCGGTAGGTCGAGAAGACCGCGTCCACCTGGTGCAGCCATTCCACGGCCGCGGACAGGCCCTCAGGCGAATGGCCGGTCCGCACGTCGAACGAGACGACGGTGCCCATGACGTGTTCGGCGTGCCGCGTCACGCCTTGTCCAGGGCGCTCTGCAGGGACTGGATGTAGCCCTCGCTGGTGTACGTGGCACCCGAGACGGAGTCGATCTGGGCGGACTGGGCGGCCAGCGCCTCCTGGTTCAGGATCGGCAGCGCGCGGTCGTTGATCTCCTGGTCTCTGCGGTTGCCGTCCGGGGCCTGCAGCACCAGAACTTTGGTGATCTTCTTGCCGGAGAGCGTGATCTGCACCTGGACGGGTCCCCAGACCGTGTCGACGGCGTCGCCCTTGACCGCGTTGCCCCCCATGCTCTTCGCGCCGCCCGAAGAGCCGCCCGAAGAGCCGCCCGAAGAGCCGCCCGAAGAGTCGCCCGAGGAGCCGCCTGACGAACCCGACGAGCCCGACGAATCCCCCGAAGAGTCACTTGAGCCGGGATCGGGGCCCGCCACCGCGGAGAGAGGCTCGTCGCCTGAGGTGAGGCTGTGCGGTTTGAACGACAACAACAAAATCAGTCCCACGGCCGTGACGAGCACGGCGAAGATCGCTCTGCGCATGGTTTCCTCAGAACTCGAACGACTCGTGGTGGATGCGGCGGCCGGGCACGCCCGCCACCAGCAACGCGGGGATCACGCGGCCGGTCATGTCGGCCGGTCCGCACACGTAGACGTCATGATCGCGAAGATGGGGCACCAGATCCGACAGCGTACGGGGTGAGAACGCGTCGCCGACCACGCTGCGGGGGCCGACGCTGTAGAGGAGCCGGGCGCCTCGCCGGGCGGAGATGTTCTCCAGTTCGGCGCGGAACAGCAGGTCGCGGGTGCCCCGGGCCCTGTAGAGGAGCGTCAGGTCGCCGGGCTCCGCCGGGATCGACTCGAACAGCGCCCGCAGCGGTGTGATGCCCACCCCGGCGGCGATCAACAGCACCCGGCGCCGCCGGCGGCGCTCCGCCGTGAAGGAGCCGTACGGACCTTCGGCGATGACGCGCGTGCCGGGGCGCAGCCGGGCCAGGCTCCGGCTGTGGTCGCCGAGGTCCTTCACGGTGATGCGCAGTTCGCCGCGGCGGGGTGCGGCCGACAACGAATAGGGATTGGCCGACCACCACAGATCCCGGGTCAGGAACCGCCACCGGAAGAACTGGCCCGGCTGGATGTCGAGCCGGTCCAAGCGCCGCCCGGCGATGTGGACCGACACGACGCCCGGGCCCTCTGCGACGACCCGGCTCACCACGAAGCGATGCCGTACGGCCCGGCGGATCGGGGTGAGGAACCGGTACCAGAGCAGCAGCAGCGCGACGGCGATGTAGAGGGCGTACCACGCGAGGCTCGCCAGGCGGTCGCCGACGAACTCCGCGCCGTCCGACAGGACGTGCCCGAACGCGAGCCACGCCGCGAGATACGTGTAGAAGTGCAGGTGGAACCAGGTCTCGTAGCGCAGCTTGGGCCTGATCGCCCGGGCCGATATGACGCCGATTCCAACCAGCAGGAGGACGGCCGCGCTCGCCTTGAGCACGTCGGGATAGGTGAGGTTCAGCGTGACGGTCTCGCTGATCACGTTGTCGCCGTCGGCCACGGCGTATCCCCAGATGATCAGAAGAGTGTGGGCGACGGCCAGCCCGACGACGTACCGCCCGCCCATCGAGTGCCAGCGTGCGAGCCGGTCGGATCCGACGCCGCGCTCCAGGGCGGGGACGCGGGCCATGAGCGCGAGCAGCACCGTGATCGCGTATCCGGCCAGCAGTCCGGTGATGCGCCCCGCGCCGGTTATCCAGTCGGCCGGCCCGGCCACGACGGGGGTGTTCGACCACCACAGTCCCAGTACGGCGACCGCACCCGCGCCGATCGCTACAAGGACGGCGATCGGGCTCAACCCCTTCAAACCGGCGTCTCCTATCGTTCTCGGACTGCTGCTGTGGATCACCACCGTGCCATCCGAACCTCTGAAATGCCTTTGAACAGGATCAAGTGGGACGATTCAGAGCATTCTCAGAGCAAACCCAGAGGCCGGCACAGCGGTCAGTAAGGATTCATGGAGGCATGCAGGCCGTTCCATCCCCGACTCCCACGATGCTCCGACCTGACGGCACCCCCGTCCGGGTCCTCGTCGTCGACGACGAGCCCGACCTGGTCGAAGTCCTCAGCGCGGTCCTGCGCTACGAGGGCTGGAGTGTGCGCACCGCCTCCGACGGGCTGACCGCTGTGGCCGAGGCCCGCGAGTTCCGCCCCGACGCCGTGCTGCTCGACGTGATGCTCCCCGACATCGGCGGCCTGGAGGTGCTGCGGCGGCTCAGAGCCGAGGCCCCGCACGTGTGCGTGCTGTTCCTCACGGCCAAGGACGCGGTGGAGGACCGGATCGCCGGCATCACCGCCGGCGGCGACGACTACGTGACCAAGCCCTTCAGTCTGGAGGAGGTCCTGGCCCGGCTGCGGGGACTGCTGCGCCGCGCCGGCATGGCCCAGATCGCGATGGGCACGCCGCTGGTCGTGGGCGATCTCGTGATGGACGAGGACGCGCGTGAGGTCACCCGCGGGGGCTACTACGTCGAGCTCACGCCCACCGAGTTCGAACTGCTGCGCTTCCTGATGCTCAACCCGCGCCGGGTGGTCAGCAAGGCGCAGATCCTCGACCGGGTCTGGTCCTACGACTTCGGCGGGCAGGCGCACGTCGTCGAGCTGTACATCAGCTACCTGCGCAAGAAGATCGACGCCGGCCGGACACCGCTCATCCATACCGTCCGGGGGGTGGGTTACGTGCTCAGACCCGTAGAGCGGCGATGAGGAGGATCATTCCGCGCACCATCCGGGCCCGCCTGGTCGCCGGGGTGCTCGTGCTGCTCGCGCTCGCCTGTGCCGCGATCGGCGTGGCCACGTCGCTCGCGCTGCACGGATTCCTGCTCCAGCGGGTGGACCAGCAGCTGCCGGTGGCGGTCGGCAGGTTCGCCGCCAGCCTGGAGCATCACGCCGACAACGGTGAGCACGGCGACAGCAGGGGGCAGTCACCCGGCACGCTCGGTGTGCGCCTCCTGAACGGGAAGGTGACCGACGCCGCCGTGGTGACCACGGCGACCCGGCGCATCGACCTGTCCGCGTCCGACGCGGCCGTGCTGGCCGCGGTTCCGCTCGACGGCCGCCCTCACTCCGTCGAGCTGTCGTCCCTCGACGACTACCGTGTGGTGGCAGTGGCGGGCGCGGACGGCGACGTGCTGATCGACGGGCTCCCGCTGGAGGGCGCCAACGCGACCATGCACCGGCTGCAGATCGTCGAGGCCGCCGTCTTCGCCGCCGTCTTGCTGGTGACCGGCGTCGCAGGGGCGATGTGGGTACGGCTGTCGCTGCGTCCCCTGCAGCGGGTCGCGGCCACGGCTCGCCGGGTGACCGAACTGCCCCTGGCCAGCGGGGAGGTCGAGCTGCCGGAGCGCGTGCCGTACGAGGATCCGCGCACGGAGGTGGGGCAGGTCGGCGCGGCCTTCAACCGCATGCTCTTCCACGTGGGCGACGCCCTGGCCAGCAGGCAGGCGAGCCAGCAGCGCATGCGCACGTTCGCGGCCGACGCCAGCCACGAGCTGCGCACGCCGCTCGCGTCGGTGCGTGCGCACGTGGAGCTCGCCCGCCGCGACACCGCGCAGGTCCCCGAAGGCGTACGGCACTCCCTGGAGCGGATCGACGCGGAGACGGCCCGTATGCGCTCCATCGTCGACGACCTGCTCCTGCTGGCGCGGCTCGACGAGGGCAGGCCGCTGGCGCGTGACGAGGTCGACCTCAGCCGCCTGGTCATCGACGCCACCGGCGACGTGCGCGTGACGGCTCCCCGTCACCGCTGGAGGCTGGAGCTCCCCGAGGAGCCGGTGACCGTGACCGGGGACGCCGACCGGCTCCACCAGGTGATCGCCAACCTGCTCGGCAACGCCCGTTTGCACACGCCGGAGGGCACCACGGTGACCGTCGCGTTGCGGGCCCCCGCGGCCGGCACCGGAGCAGGCACCAGAGCAGACGCTGTGGAGCTGACCGTGACCGACGACGGCCCGGGCATACCGGAGGAGTCGCTGCCGGAGATCTTCGAACGATTCGTCCGGGTCGACAAGGCCCGCTCGCGGGCGTCGGGCGGCAGCGGACTCGGCCTGTCCATCGTGCGAGCGGTCGTCGCCGCCCACGAGGGGACCGTCGAGGTGGACAGCCGCCCCGGCCGTACGGTCTTCCGGGTGGTGCTCCCGGCCGGGTGACACTGGCCCGTTTTGCCCGGTCACGAGGGGTCCCCGGCCGGCTCGTGGCAGAGACCTTCACCCCTCTTTGCGCCAGGGTTAGGGGCCTCGCCTCGGGGTACGGCGGCACGCAGCGCTGGAAGGGAGGCGGGTTATGACCGACCAGATGATCAAAGGATCGCCGTCCACGGGCGAACTCGTCCGGCGCCTTTCCGAGGACGTGTCACGCCTCGTCCGCGGCGAGATGCGGCTGGCCAAGCTGGAGATGACGCAGAAGGGCAAACGCGCGGGCCGGGGAGCGGGCCTGTTCGGCGGCGCCGGCGCCATGGCCTTCTACGGCGGGGCGGCCCTGGTGGCGGCGGCCATCCTCGCCCTCGCCCTCGTGCTGCCCGGATGGGCGAGCGCCCTCATCATCGGTGTGCTGCTGCTGATCGTCGCCGCGGTGCTGGGAATGCTCGGCAAGGGCCAGGTGTCGCAGGCCGCGCCGCCGATGCCGGACCGGGCGATTCACGGGATAAAGTCCGACATCGAGGCCGCCACGCACAAAGTGTCCCGGTGACAGCCCCGCTGGCGCGAGCGGTCCGAGGGAGGCGTGATGGACTTCGAGCTCGACGAGGACCAGCGGTTGTTCCAGCGGACGCTGCGGGAGTTCGTCGAGAGGGACATCGTGCCCGTCGCCTCGGAGTGGGAGCGCAGCGGGCGTTACCCCGACACGATCATCGAGCGTTTCCGCGAGATGGGCCTGTTCGGCATCACCGTGCCCGAGGAGTACGGTGGGCTCGACCTCGACCGCGTCTCCTTCGCCCTGGTGTTCGAGGAGATCGCCCGCGGGTGGATGGGGGTCGCCGGCATCCTCGGCACCCACTCCCTGTCGACCTGGATGATCGCCCGTCACGGCACGCCCGAGCAGCGCAGCCACTACCTTCCCGACCTCGCCACCGGGGCCCGCCGTACCGGGATCGCCCTGACAGAGCCGGGGGCGGGAACCGACCTGCAGGGCATCGTCACCCGGGCGGTCAGGGACGGCGACCATTACGTGATCAACGGCACGAAGACGTGGATCACCAACGCCAGGCACGCCGACCCGCTGCCCGTGCTGGTGAAGACCTCCGTGGAGTCGCCGGCGCACAAGGGCATGTCGGTGTTGCTGGTCGACGCCTCGCGTGAGGGTTTCACCGTCGGAAGGGACCTGCCCAAGCTCGGATACAGGGGCACCGAGACGTGTGAGGTCGTGCTGACCGACGTCCGGGTGCCCGCGTCCTGCCTGCTCGGCGGCGTTGAGGGCAGGGGCATGCAGCAGGTGCTGTCGGCGCTGGAACTGGGGCGCGTCAACATCGCCGCGCGGGCCGTGGGCGTCGCCCAATGCGCCTACGAGGCGGCGCTGGAGTACGCGCAGCAGCGGCAGGCTTTCGGTCAGCCCATCGCCGATTTCCAGGCCGTGCAGCTCAAGCTGGCCGACATGGCCACGGAGATCCAGGCGGCTCGGCTGATGTCGTACTGGGCGGCTATGCGCTCGGAGGCGGGCGCCGCGACCAGCGAGGCCGCCATGGCCAAATATTTCGCCTCGGAGGTCGCGCTCAAGGCCACGGTGGAGGCCATGCGGATCCACGGCGGCTACGGGTACTCCGAGGATTTCGTCGTTGAGCGGCTCTACCGCGACGCGCCCCTGATGGCGATCGGCGAAGGAACCAACGACATCCAGCGCCTGGTCATCGCCCGCGCCCTGATCCAAGGCACCACCACCCTCGGCTGGTGACCAACCCCCGCCTGCCCGTGATCATGCAGAAGTTCGCCGGCATACGGCATGAGCTGCGAAAACCCTAGTCGTGATCATGCAGAAGTTCGGCCGGATGCCCGCTGACCTGCGCGTACGGCTTTCGTGATCATGCACGTGGCGCCGTCGTGCATGATCACGAACTGTGCCATGCCTGGTCAGGGGTGTTTCCCCGAACTTCTGCATGATCACGAAACGGGTTTCCCCAGGTCGGCGGGTATCTTCACGAACTTCTGCATGATCACGCCACATGGGGTGTGTGGTCACGCCATATGGGGGGCCACCTGGGTGTGTGATCACGGCCATAGGGTGAGGGGATGGGTGACGAGCGGGGCCTGGTGGCCGGGTGCTTGTTCTGTGAGATCGCGGCCGGGGACAGGCCGGCGCAGGTCGTGCACTCCGACGAAGTCGTGACGGCCTTCCTCGACGCGCGGCCGGTGTTCAAGGGGCACGTGCTGGTCGTGCCGCGCTTCCACGTCGAAACGCTCGCCGACCTCCCCGGCGACGTGGTGGGTCCCTTCTTCGAGCGGGTCCAGGCCGTGGCCCGGGCGGTCGAGGAGGGCATGGAGGCGGCCGGCACCTTCGTGGCCATGAACAACAAGGTCAGCCAGAGCGTGCCTCATCTGCACGTCCACATCGTCCCGCGGAACAAGAAGGACGGCCTGCGCGGCTTCTTCTGGCCGCGGGTCAAATACGCCGGCGACGCGGAGGCCGAGGAGACCGCCGACCGCATCCGCACGGCCTTAAAAAAATCTACAATGTAAAGGCGCCCGCACGCGAGTAGGCTCCGGCGGCGTGGAACCGCTCGTCGCCGCTCTCGTCGTCGCCGTCCTCGTCGCGGTTCCGGCCGCCGTCCTGTGGCGCGTGGTGCGCGGGCGCCGCGATCTCGGCAGCAGCCCGGCCGAGCGGGCCACGTTCGAGACCCTGCACACCGCGTCGCTGGCCGCGCCGCCGCTGCGGGCGGGGCTGACCTCGGCGGGGGTACTCAAGGCCTCACGCCACCTGCGCGAGCTGCTCGGCTCGCCCGCGATCGCCATCACCAACGGCGAGGAGCTGCTGGTCTACGACGGCGTGGGGGAGCACCACGCCCACGAGGCCTTCGCCCACGCGGCCGAGACGCTGGAGGACGGCCGCACCCAGGTGCTGTCGCTCGACTGCGGCCTGCCCGAATGTCCCGTCCGGCACGCCGTCGTCGTGCCTCTCACCACCGACGAGCGGGTCGTCGGCTCGCTCGCCGCCTACGGCGACCACGCCTCGGCCGGTCTCGTACGGGCCGCGCAGGAGGTGGCCCGGTGGGTCGACTCCCAGCTCGAGCTGGCCGAGCTCGACCGCTCGCGGACGATGCTCATGGAGGCCGAGGTCAGGGCGTTGCGCGCGCAGATATCGCCGCACTTCATCTACAACTCGCTCACCACGATCGCGTCGTTCGTGCGCACCGACCCCGAGCAGGCCCGCGAGCTGCTGCTGGAATTCGCCGACTTCACGCGATACTCCTTCCGCCGGCACGGCGACTTCACGACGCTGGCCGAGGAACTGCGGTCGATCGACCGTTATCTCACCCTCGAACGGGCTCGTTTCGGCGACCAACTGCAGGTGACGCTCCGCGTGGCGCCCGAGGTGCTGGCCGTCGCCGTGCCGTTCCTGTGCCTGCAACCCCTCGTCGAGAACGCCGTACGGCACGGCCTGGAGAGCAAGCCGGGCGTCGGGCACATCACGATCATCGCGGAGGACGCGGGCGCGGAGTGCGGCATCACCGTGGAGGACGACGGCATCGGCATGGACCCGGCCCGGCTGCGCAAGGTGCTGGCGGGGGAGGACCGGTCGGGCGCCGGCGGAATCGGGCTGGCCAACGTCGACGAGCGGCTGCGGCAGGTGTACGGCGACGAGTACGGGCTCGTGGTGGAGACCGGTCATGGGGCCGGCACGAAGGTAACGGTGCGGGTGCCGAAGTATCACCCCGGAGTTTCAGCCAATTGACGGGCTGTGATCGGGTCGTGATGACAGGAGGCGTTGACTTTCCGATGTCCGGGTCATCACTCTCTAGGGGATTCGTCGGTGAGAGGAGCGGAGCGTGACCGGCCTGCGGATCCTGGCGGTTGACGACGAGCAGCCTGCTCTGGACGACCTGTCGTACCTGCTGCGCGCCGACGCGCGCATCGGCGACGTGCTGACCGCGCGCGACGGGGCCGCGGCGCTGAAACTCCTCGACCGCGCGATCGCCGAGGGGCATCCGGTCGACGCCGTCTTTCTCGACATCCGCATGCGCGGCCTGGACGGCGTCGTGCTGGGCCGGCTGCTGACCCGGTTCACGAGCCCGCCGAAGATCGTGTTCGTGACGGCCTACGAGGACCACGCGGTCGACGCGTTCGAGCTCAAAGCCGAGGACTATCTGCTCAAGCCGGTCAGGCCAGAGCGGCTCGCGGAGGCGATCAGGCGCGTCTGCGGGAGCCGTACGGTCGTCGACGCGGTGCCGCGGGCCGACACGATCCCGGTCGAGCTCGGCGGGGTGACCAGGTTCGTGACCAGCGCCGAGGTGAGGTACGTGGAGGCGCAGGGCGACTACGCCCGCCTGCACACGGCGACCGGCAGCCACCTGGTCCGCATCCCGCTTGCCGCGCTGGAGGAGCGCTGGGCGTCGGCGGGATTCCTGCGGGTGCACCGCAGCCATCTGGTCGCGGTCAAGCACATCGACGAGCTGCACATCGATTCGGGCAAGTGCGTGGTGCGCGTCGGCGGCACGGAGATCCCGGTCAGCCGACGCCACACCAGGGAGTTACGCGACCTGCTGGTACGGCGGGCCCGCAAGGCCAAACGGGAAGAGTGAGCGATGACGGGCAAGCCACGCAGGGTCGTCGTGACCAGCCCGCGCACGGCGGCCGCACGCAGGCCGCGTCACCCGCTGACGCGTGAGATCGACGAGCAGACGCGGCTCGGCGAGGTCTACATGGGCTCGCTGGTGCGCACCCAGTTCCGGCTCGCGTTGTTCGTGTGCACGTTGCTGGCGTGCCTGGTCGGCGGCCTTCCGCTGCTGTTCTTCCTCGTCCCCGAGTTGCGCTCCGCCCAGTTGCTCGGCCTGCCGCTGCCGTGGGTGGTGCTCGCCGGGCTCATCTATCCCGCGTTCATCGCGGGCGCCTGGCTGTACGTGTGGCAGGCGGAGCGCAACGAGCGTGACTTCGCCGACCTGGTGGAACGCCGGTGAGCATCGCCGCGATCGTCCTCGTGGCGGTGGCCACGATCCTCATCGGCGCCTTCGGCATCCGCATGTCGCGCACCACGTCGGACTTCTACGTGGCGTCCCGCACGGTCTCGCCGCTGTGGAACGCCTCGGCGATCGGCGGGGAGTATCTGTCGGCGGCCTCGTTCCTCGGCATCGCGGGGCTGCTCATCACCTACGGCGCGGACATGTTGTGGCTGCCCGTCGGGTGGACCGGGGGCTATCTCGTGCTGCTCGTGCTCGTGTCGGCGCCGCTGCGCAGGTCCGGGGCCTACACGCTGCCCGACTTCGCCGAGGCGCGGCTGGAGTCGATGGCGGTGCGCCGGGTCTCCAGCGTGCTGGTCGTGCTCATCGGCTGGTTCTACCTGATGCCGCAGTTCCAGAGCGCCGGGCTGGTCCTCCGTACGATCACGGGCGCGCCCGAATGGGCGGGGGGCCTGGTGGTGGCGGGGGTGGTCGCGGCCAACGTGCTGTCGGGCGGCATGCGCTCGATCACGTTCGTGCAGGCGTTCCAGTACTGGCTGAAGCTCACCGCGCTGGCCGTGCCCCTCGTGTTCATGCTGCTCGCGTGGCGGTCGGACGGATTCCCCGGGCTGCCGCCCGGCGACCCGTGGGCTCTGCCGCTGCACGGGCGCGAGCATCCCCTCTATGAGACCTATTCGCTGATCCTGGCGACGTTCCTCGGCACGATGGGGCTGCCCCACGTGCTGGTGCGGTTCTACACCAACCCCGACGGCCGGGCGGCCCGCCGTACGACCCTGGTGGTCCTGACGCTGCTCGGGGCCTTCTATCTCATGCCTGCGATCTACGGCTACCTCGGCAGGGTGTACGGCCTGCCGGCGACCGACACGGTGGTCCTGTCACTGCCCGGACATCTGGTCGGCGGCATGGGCGGCGACCTGCTGACGGCGCTGATCACGGCGGGGGCGTTCGCGGCGTTCCTGTCCACGTCGTCGGGGCTGACCGTCTCGGTCGCGGGAGTGATCGCCCAGGACATGCTGCGCGGGGGGGTGCGCTCCTTCCGCGTGGCGACCGTCCTGGCGGTCGTGGTGCCCTTCGCCCTGGCCGGCATGTCACGTTCGATGCCGGTCGCCACGGTGGTCGGCCTGGCGTTCGCGGTCGCCGCCTCGTCGTTCTGCCCGCTGCTCGTGCTCGGCATCTGGTGGCGCAGGCTGACGACGATCGGCGCGATGGCGGGCCTGCTCATCGGCGGGGGGCTGGCCTGCGCGGCGGTGCTGGCGACCATCACCGGCGGGCCCGACACGGGCTGGGCGGGGGCGCTGCTGTCGCAGCCCGCCGCCTGGACGGTGCCGGTGGCCTTCGCCGTCATGGTGGTGGTCTCACTGCTCACTCCGTCACGGGTGCCGCCCGGCGTCGCCCGCACGATGGTGCGCCTGCACACCCCGGAGACGCTGAACGTCGACCGCGGCGACTGGCGGCCGCGCTCGGTGTAGCTGCTCGGTTTAGCTGCTCGGTCTGACCCGCCGTTCGGCGCGCGCAACCGACCTTTCGTCGCGGGGCACTCCAGGCGAGCGAGCGGCCGGTACGGCTGGGCGACGCGGCGGCGTACGGGTCTCGTAAGAGGGAGAGCGCACTCCTACGTTGAAGTGATCCAGATCACTTGTCGAAGGAGGGCATGTGACCGTACAACACGACTCATCGGTGTACGAGGACATACAGAGCAGCGCTCAGTTCCAGGAGTTGCGCCGCCGGTA
The DNA here is from genome assembly GCF_016863335.1 of Planotetraspora thailandica. Lineage (GTDB taxonomy): Bacteria > Actinomycetota > Actinomycetes > Streptosporangiales > Streptosporangiaceae > Planotetraspora > Planotetraspora thailandica. The sequence goes on along the minus strand of NZ_BOOR01000051.1, from coordinate 99,087 downwards.
TCGTTCCTGGGCCTTCCCGATGACCGTCGCGTTCCTCGCCTGGTACCTGCTCTACGTGGTTTTGTCGGGCTTCGCCCGGGGCTTCATGGGCACCAAGCTGTTCGGCGAAATCAACGTCGCGCTGGTCTTCGGCGTGTTGCAGTTCGTATCCACGTTTTTGATCGCCTGGGCGTACTCACGTCACGCGGCCAAGAAGCTCGACCCGCTCGCCGACGAGCTCCGCGGACAGGTTGAGGAGAAGAGCCGGTGAAGCACGAGACCCTCGCCACCATCCTGTTCCTCGTGTTCGTCGCGGGAACCCTGGCGATCACCTTCTGGGCGAGCCGCAACACGAAGACCGCCACCGACTTCTACGCCGGCGGCCGCTCGTTCAGCGGTGTGCAGAACGGCCTGGCGATCGGTGGCGACTACATGTCGGCCGCGTCGTTCCTCGGCATCGCCGGGATCATCGCATTGTCCGGCTACGACGGGTTCCTCTACTCGATCGGCTTCCTCGTCGCCTGGCTGGTGGCGCTGTTGCTCGTCGCCGAGCTGATGCGCAACTCCGGCAAGTTCACCATGGCCGACGTGCTCGCGTTCCGGATGTCCCCGCGTCCGGTCCGCACGGCCGCCGGAGTCTCCACGATCGTCGTCAGCATCTTCTACCTGCTCGCGCAGATGGTCGGCGCGGGCGCCCTCGTGGGCCTGCTGCTGGGCATCACGTCGGAGTCCGGCAAGGTGTGGACGATCATCGCCGTCGGCCTGCTGATGGTGATCTACGTCGTGATCGGCGGCATGAAGGGCACCACCTGGGTGCAGATCGTCAAGGCCGTCATGCTGATGACCGGCGCCGCCCTGGTGACGCTGCTCGTCCTCGGCAAGTTCGGCTTCAACCTGTCGACTCTGCTCGGTGACGCCGCCGCGCAGAGCGGCAAGGGTGACGCCTTCCTCAACGCCGGTCTCAAGTACGGCACCGAGGCGCAGGGCATCTGGGGCAAGATCGACCTGATCAGCCTGGGCCTCGCGCTCGTGCTGGGCACGGCGGGCCTGCCGCACATCCTGATCCGCTTCTACACCGTGCCGACCGCGAAGGACGCTCGCAAGTCGGTCATGTGGGGTATCGGCATCATCGGCGTCTTCTACCTGCTGACCCTGGTCCTCGGCTTCGGGGCCGCGGCCGTGGTCGGCTCGGAGAAGATCGCAGCGGCGAACGCGGCGGGCAACACGGCCGCGCCGCAGCTGGCCGAGGCCATCGGGGCGGACATCTTCGGCGAGGTGGGCGGCACGATCCTGCTCGCCGTCATCGCCGCGGTCGCGTTCGCCACGATCCTCGCCGTCGTCGCCGGCCTCACCCTCGCCTCCTCGTCGAGCTTCGCCCACGACCTGTACGCCCACGTCTTCAAGAAGGGCCAGGTCACCGACAAGGAGGAGGTGCGGGTCGCGCGGATCGCCGCGTTCGTCATCGGCGCGATCGCGATCGCCCTCGCCATCCCCGCCCAGTCGCTCAACGTCGCCTTCCTGGTGGCCCTGGCCTTCGCGGTCGCGGCCTCGGGCAACCTGCCGGCGATCCTCTACAGCCTGTTCTGGAAGAGGTTCAACACCGCCGGCGCGGTTTCGGCGATCTACGGCGGCCTCATCTCGGCCCTCGTCCTGGTGATCTTCTCGCCGGCCGTCTCCGGAGCGAAGACCGCGATGTTCCCGGACGTCGACTTCCACCTGATCGAGCTGTCAAACCCTGGCATCTTCTCGATCCCGATCGGCTTCCTGTGCGGCTACCTCGGGACGATCTTCAGCAAGGAGTACAACGCGTCGAAGTACGCCGAGATCGAGGTCCGCTCGCTCACCGGCGTCGGCGCCGAACAGGCCACCGAGCACTGACCTCCTGACCCCTACCCCTGGGCCCGGCCGCGACCTCCCCTCCCGCGGCCGGGCCTTGTGGTGTCCACAGGGTTGCGTCTTCGTGACGGCATGGTGTTGAGGCTCCAGGTATGGCATGGTCTGCCTGTGGAGGGCTTACTCGAAACGGGCGGGGCGCGCACCCGCATCCTCGACGCCGCCGAGGAGCTGTTCGCGGGCGGCGGATACGACGCGACGCCGACGGCCAGGATCGCCGAGCTCGCGGGTGTGCCTAAGGGGCTGGTCTTCCACTACTTCCCCCGCAAGATCGACGTGCTGGTCTCACTCGTCGACGAGCGCACGGCGGTCACCGAGGAGGACGTCGAGGCGGTTCCCGGTGACGCCGCGGGCGCGTTGTCGAAGCTGGCCCGCATGATTCCCCTGCGGGCTTCGCCCGACATGCGGCGCATCCTGTTCCGGGAAGCCGACACCCACCGTTCGGTGCGTGAACGGATCGGCCGGCTCAACGCCGAGATCATCAGACGGGCGAGGTTCGCCCTGGAGCTCGCGCTGCCGGGCAGCAGAGGCGACGCCGCCAGGCTGGAGGCCGCGGCGGCCACGTTCGCGGCCGTCCTGCTCTACCAAGAGAGCCTGTGCACGCTCACGGGGCACCACATCGACCCCGACGCGGTGGCCGAGTTGATCGCACACGCCCTGGGTTAGGCCGGGATCTTCTCCCGGACGGTCTCCTCGGCGGGCCCGGCCTTCCTCGACCTGGCCTGTTCCGGCACGATCTCCTCCGGTGCCGATGGGACCTGCGCCTCCGGCACCAGCTCCAGCAGTTCGTCCATCGCCTGACGCAGATGGTCGATCAGCGACCACGCGTCGGGCACCCGGGACGGGCACGCGACCACGCCGAAGTCGAGCCGCCCGCCGTACGACACGCAGGTGATGCTGATCCCGCCGGTGACATCCGTGATCACCGACATCGGGTGGTAGGAGAGCATGCGCGCCCCGCACAGGTACAGCGGGGTGCGCGGGCCCGGCACGTTGGAGACGATGAGGTTGATACCCGCCCCGGCCATGCCCGCGAGCCGGAAGATCGCGGGGGTGGCCAGCGCGGAGAACGCGGCCGGGAACATCGCGCACACGTCGCTGAGCCAGGTCCTGTGGGACATCGCGAAGCGCCGTTTGGCGGCGGCCATGGTGGAGCGCACGGTCGCCAGCCGTTCCTTCGGGCAGGCCACGTCCGTCGCCATCGGTGTGATCATGGCGGAGATGCGGTTGCCGATCGTGTCGCCGCCCGGCAGGCGGACCGCGACGGGCACGGCCGCGATCAGGGGCCGGTCGGGCAGGGCGCCGTGGTCGGAGAGCCAGCCGCGCAACGCCGACGAGCACAGCGTCATGACGACGTCGTTGGGGCTCATCCCGAACGACCGGGCCACCTTCCTGACGTCGGTCATCGGGACCGACCCGAAGGAGACGGCGCGTTCCGCGGAGATGGGCCCGTTGAACGGCGTGCGCGGCGCGACCAGGGGCGGCAACTCGGGCAGGGGCCTGTCGTCGCCCGTCACCCGGCGGGTCACCTCGGCGATGAGCCGCGCGCCCGGCAGCGCCGCCACGACCGGGATGGCGTCGAGGTCGGCCGCGGCGCGGGCGATCGAGCGCAACGTCTCGACGGGCTGCACGATCGAGCGGGCCACCGCCCCGGCCAGCATCGGCAGCAGTCCCGGCGCCCTGGGCGGCTCGGGCTCGGCGGGGGCGGGAGCCGGAGCCTCGATGAGGCGGGGTTCGGGGGAGGGGTCGAGAAGGGTGGACAGGATCTCCGACCCGGAGACGCCGTCGATGGCGCAGTGGTGGACCTTTGTGTAGACGCCCACGCGCCCGCCCGAAAGGCCGGTGATGAGGTGCAGCTCCCACAGGGGTCTGCTCCGGTCGAGCCGGCGGGCGTGGATGCGTGCGACGTGCTCGGCGAGCTGCCGGTCGTCGCCCGGCGCGGGAAGCGCGGACTCGTGCACGTGCTCGTCGAGGTCGATGTCGCGGGCCTCCACCCAGTACGGCCGGTCCAGTCCGTACGGCAGGCCCGCCAGCTTCATCCGCAGGGGAGGGGCGAGGTGGATGCGTTCGCGCAGCAGCCCGATCAGGCACTGCCGGGTGAGGGCGCCGGTCGGGGTGGACGACGGGTCGAGGATCGCCAGCCCGGCCACGTGTGCGGCGGTGGTGCTCGACTCGACGCTCAGGAACTGGGCGTCGAGTGCCGTCAGCTGGCGCATGCTCGTCCCCTCTGCTCGCCTCCGGAGAGTGACAATAATCGCGGCAGAGAGTTACCGAGACATTTCGCCGTCATCTCCTGGAGATTCCTTCAGCACGACGCGCTCCGATCTCGCGTCGTCCGCGAAACGTCGCCTGGCTGACTGCGGGTGACATTCCCCGATCTCGCTGGTGGGATGCCCCATGGTGTCGTATGCCGTCCGCAAAGAAGATCAGTGCCCGAGATGGGTGAGAAGGCGGTCGAGTGGCCAGGTGTTGACCACGTCCTCGGTGGTGAGCCAGGCCCGCTGGGCGATTCCGACGCCGAACCTCTGGTGTGCGAGGTGGGGGATGGCGTGGGAGTCGCTGTCGATGGAGAACTTCACGCCGTGGTGGCGCGCGAGCCGTACGAGGTCGGAGGGAAGGTCGGCCCGGTCGGGAAAACTGTCGATCTCCATGATCGTCCCGGTGCGCGCGGCGGCGCGGAAGACCGCGTCCCAGTCGGCGTCCACCGGAGGACGCTTGCCGATCTTGCCCGTCGTCGGATGGCCGATGATGTGGACGTGCGGGTTCTCGCAGGCGGCGATGAAGCGGCGGGTCATCTCCTCGCGCGGCTGGGTGAAGTGCGAGTGCACGGAGGCGACGCAGACGTCGAACCCGGCCAGTACGTCGGCCGGCCAGTCGACCGACCCGTCCGGCGCGATGTTGAGCTCGGTGCCGTGTAGCAACCGCATGTCCGGATATTTCAGTTGAAGGGCGGCTAGCTGGGCCCGCTGTTCGAGGGCCTTGTCGAGAGTCATGCGCTGCATGGCCAGGTCGGGCGCGTGGTCGGTGACGGCGTAGTACGCGTACCCCCGCAGCGCCGCCGCGGCCACCATGTCCTCCAGCGAGGCGATCCCGTCGGTGAGGTCGGTGTGGGTGTGCAGGTCGCCCTTGACGTCTTCCAGGCGCACCAGTTCGGGCAGTTCCCCGCGCAGCGCCGCCGCGACCTCGCCGCCGTCCTCCCGCAACGCCGGGGGCACCCACTGCATGCCCAGCGCCCGGTAGATGTCCTCCTCGGTCTCCGACGCGATGACGTTGTCGTCGCCGTCGAACAGGCCGTACTCCGACAGCTTCCAGCCCTTCTTGACGGCCATCTCGCGGATGCGGACGTTGTGCTCCTTGCTGCCGGTGAAATACACCATGGCCGCGCCCCACGACCGCTCAGGCACGAGCCGCAGGTCCACCTGGAGCCCGCGGTCGGTGCGCACCGAGGTCTTGCGCTCGCCGTTCGCGATCACCTCCGTGACGTACGGCTGCCGCACGAACGTCTCCATCAGGCCGGCCGGGCCGACCGCCAGGATGTCGATGTCGCCGATGGTCTCGCGGCTCCTGCGCAGCGACCCGGCGAATGCGATCCGCTCCGCGGGGAGCGAGGCGATGACCCGCTCGGCGAGGTCGGTCGCGATGCCGAGGTGCACCCGGCCGCCCGAGCTCTCCATCTGCTCGATGCCCTTGAGCAGGTTCTCCTCGGTCCTGGCGCCGAAGCCCCGCAGCCCCGTGAGCCGGCCGGCGCGGATGGCCTCGGCGAGCGCGTCCGGCGAGTCGATGCCGAGCTCCTGGAAGAGGAACAGCGCCTTCTTCGGCCCGAGCGAGGGGATCCGGGTGAGCCTGCGCACCCCGTCGGGCACCTTGCCGCGCAGGTCGTCGAGCTGGCGGAAACTCCCGCGCGCGAGGAACTCCTCGACCTTCTTGGCGATCGCCTCGCCCACGCCGGGGATCTTCCGTACGTCGGTGCTCCTGAGGTCCTCGGGGAAGCCCGCGATGGACTTCGCCGCCTTCTGGTAGCTGCGCACCCGGAAGGCGTCGCCACCCGTCAGCGCGAACAGGTCCGCGTACTCCTCGAGCGCCGCCGCCGCCTCGTCATTCGCCCGTCCCATGGAGATCAGCGTACGGCCCGGGGGAGTCCCCCGGGCCGGAGCGTGCCGGGATCAGAACTGCTGGGGCCGGGTCTGGTAGGGCTCCTCGAGGAAGGCGATCTCGTCCTCCGACAGCTTGAGCGAGGCCCCGGCCAGGGCGTCGGCGACGTGGTGCTCCTTGGTGGCGCCCACGATCGGCGCGACCACGGCGGGGCGGCTGAGCAGCCAGGCCAGGGCGACCGAGGCGGCGCTCGTGCCCCGGTAGGCCGCGGTCGAGGCCACCCGCTCCATGATCGCGGCGTCGCCGTACCCGCCGTAGAGCTGCTCCTGGCGCAGGCGGTCGCCGTTCATGCCTTGGCGGGTGGTTTCGGCGGGAGCGCCCGCGCGGGCGAGCAGGCCCCGGGCCAGCGGGCTCCACGGGATCAGGCCGACGCCCTGGTCGAGGCAGAGCGGGATCATCTCCCGCTCCTCCTCCCGGTGCAGCAGGTTGTAGTGGTCCTGCATGCTGACGAACCGCGTCCAGCCGCCCCGCTCGGCGGTGTGCTGCGCCTTGGCGAACTGCCAGGCCCACATGCTCGACGCCCCGATGTAGCGGGCCTTGCCCGCCTTGACGACGTCGTGGAGCGCCTCCATCGTCTCCTCGACCGGGGTCTCCGGGTCGAACCTGTGGATCTGGTACAGGTCCACGTAGTCGGTGCCGAGCCGCTCCAGCGAGGCGTCGATCGCGGACATGATGTGCTTGCGCGACAACCCCGCGTCGTTCTTGCCGGCGCCCGTCGCGAAGTAGACCTTCGTGGCCAGCACGTAGTCGTCGCGGCGGGGGAAGATCTTGCGCAGCAAGCTGCCGGTGACCTGCTCGCTGACGCCACCGGAATACACGTCGGCGGTGTCGAAGAAGGTCACGCCGCCCTCCGCCGCCTGGCGGACGATCGGTTCCGCGTGCTCCTCATCGAGCACCCAGCCGCCCCACGACGCCGGGTCGCCGTAGCTCATCATGCCGAGGCAGATCCGCGACACCTTCATTCCGGTGGAGCCGAGCCGTACGTAGTCCATGTCCGCTCTCCTTGGATCATTCGGAGACCCATGACTATCGCGGAAGGGATCATCGTGTCAGCAGAAATCCGGCGGCGCGAACCATACCGAATCCCGTAGAACTACCGGATGGGCACATTCGAGATAAGGCGGCCGGAACTCGCCGACGCGGCGGCGATCCACGAAATGGTGGCCGAGCACGACGTGGCGGTCATCGGCCGGGCGGACATGACCCTGGCCGACGTGGCCGACCTCCTGGAGGAGCTGGACCTGGCCGCCGACAGCTGGCTGGTTCTCGATGGGGAGAGGCTGCTCGGCTGGGGCTGGGCCCAGCGCCACGTGGTCAGCCCGAACGTCGACATCGACGTGCAGTCCAGAGACTCCCAGGCGGCGGCGTGGTTGTGGGACGCGGTGCTCGAACGGGCGCGGCGGCTCGCCCGGGAGGCGGGCCACGACCACGCCCGGGTCGACGTCAACGTCTACCGGCAGGACGCGGCCTTGGGGGCCGCCGCAGGGGAGAGGGGATTCGCCCCGGCGACGAGCTTCCACCGCATGCGGATCGACCACGCGGGGGCCGAGCCGGCGTCGCTGCCCGGCGTGACCGTGGAGACGGGTTCACCCGGCGACGAGGACCTGAAGCGTACGGCTCACGCGATCCAGCAGGAGGGTTTCGCCGAGCATTTCGGGTTCGTGCCGAGGACGTTCGAGCAGTGGGTCGCGGCGATCGAGTCGTCCAGCGCTCACGACTGGAACCAGCTTCTCGTCGCCCGGGCCGGCGGCGAACCGGCGGCGATGCTGCTCGGCACCGACCATTTCGTGTCCGACGACAACTGCGGATACGTCCGCACGCTCGCCGTGCGGCCGGCCTTCCGGGGGCGAGGGCTCGGCAGGTTGCTGCTTCGTGAGGCGTTCGCCGCCGACGAGCGGCGGGGGCGGGTGGGGACCATCCTGCATGTGGACGCGGGCAACACCACCCCCGCGCTCGACCTGTACCTGTCGGTCGGCATGCGCGCCGTGCTCGACATCGACGTGTGGCGTGCGGAGCTCAGCGTCTCCTGAGGAGGGGCAGCGTGGCAACGCCCGCGGCCAGGGCGGAGGCGGCCAGCCCCACGGAGGTCACGCCGATGGCGTGCGCCGACGGCGTCAGGCTGAGGAACAACGTGCCGAAGGCGGCCACGCCGACCACCTGCCCGAGTTGGAGCATCATCGCCATCAGGCCGCTTGCGTCCGGCGCCTCCCCAGGGGGAACGTGCGACAGGGCGACGGTCATCATGGGGCTGAAGGCGCCCGCCATGCCCGCGCCCAGCAGGGCGAACAGCAGCTCCATCGCCACCTCGTGGTGGCCGCCGTCGGACATGACGGCCGCGAGGCCCAGTTCGGCGAGTGCGGTGACGACGGTGGCCGTCACGATCAGCGGCCGGTGCAGCCGGGCCGGCAGCCGCTTCCAGTGGAGGCTGACCAGGCCGAACAGCGCCGCGGCGGGGATGAACAGCAGGCCGGCCCGCAGCGGGCTGTCGCCGAGCGCGCCCTGGAGGTGCAGCGCCGAGCTGAAGAGGAACCCGGCGTAGGTGACCATCACCAGGAAGATGCCGATCGCGGCAGGGGTGACCCCGGGTGTGCGCAGCAGGCGGCCGGGCACCAGCGGGTGCCGGGCACGCCGCTCGGCGAGCAGGAAGAGGCCGAACACGACGACCGCGGCCCCCATGGAGATCCAGCCCCACAGCGGCCAGTCCTCCTCGTGGCCGAGCACGAGCGGCACGACCAGCAATGACACGGCGAGCGACAGGGTGATCAGCCCGGGTAGGTCGAGGCCCTGCTCGCGGGGCATGTGCTCCTTCGGCAGCAGGCGGGCGCCCACGATCAGCAACACGATGCCGATCGGCACGTTGACGAGGAACACCGGCCGCCACGAGGTGCCGAAGAGGTCGGCGGTGACCAGCAGGCCGCCGAGTACCTGGCCCACGACGGCGGCGACAGAGATGACGGCCGCGTAGACGCCGATCGCCTTGAGGCGGGCCGCTCCGTCGAAGGCGATCTGGATCAGGCTGAGCACCTGCGGAACCATCAGGGCGGCTCCCGCGCCCTGAAGGAGCCGGAAAACGATCAGCAGGGTCGCCGACGGGGCGATCCCGCACATGAGCGAGGCGACGGTGAAGAGGGCCAGGCCGTAGAGGAACAACCTGCGGTATCCGGACAGGCCCCCGAGCCGTGCGCCGGTGATGAGAAGCATCGCGTACGCGATGGTGTATCCGGAGATGACGAGTTCCAGGGCGGAGCCGCTCGCGTTCAGATCCGCGCGCATGGTGGGCGCCGCGACGTTCACGATGGAAACGTCGAGGATGGCCATGAACTGCCCGGCGAGGATGACGGTGAGCAGCCATGTTCGGGACCGCTGAACCGGTCGGACATGTGTTGCGACAGTGGTCATAGTGTCATGATGGGGACATATGGATACCGGTAACGAGTGCCTGCTCATACTGGTACTGACACCACCTGGCAACGTGTATGAGGAGGCGGCTGTGGCGGCATCCACCGTCAGGACCAGCGGCGGGACGACCGTCAAGCGAGACGCCCTCGCCTCGTTCCTGCGGAGCAGGCGCGAGCGCATCACCCCGGCGGCCGTCGGGCTGCCCCCCGGGATCCGCCGGCGTACGCCGGGGTTGCGCCGCGAGGAGGTCGCGCTGCTGGCCGGAGTCGGCGTCACCTGGTACACGTGGCTGGAGCAGGGCCGCCCCATCAACGCGTCCGTGCAGGTGCTCGACGCCATCGCGAGCACCCTGCGGCTCGACGCCGCCGAACGGGAGCACCTGTATCGGCTGGCCGACCTTCCTGAGGTGGTCGACCACAACACCGGCGAGGAACTGGGACCCGAGGTCCACCAGATCCTCGACCATCTGAGCCCGATGCCGGCGTGCGTGTACAACAGCAGGTACGACCTGCTGGCCTGGAACGACGCCTACGCCGCGATGCTGCCCACGTTCGTGCGCCAGCCGGTGTGCCGGCGCAACGTCGTGTGGCAGCTCTTCGCCATGCCGCCCTGCTGCTGCCCGATCCTCGACCGGGAGGAGGAGCTGCCGCAGATCGTGGCCACGCTGCGCGGAGCCTTCGTCCGCCACTCGGGGGAGCCCGCGTGGACGGGACTGGTGTCCCAGCTGTCCGCCGAGAGCTCGGAGTTCGCCCGGCTGTGGGCGAGGCACGACGTGGCGCGGCCGGGCAGCCGGACGAAGATCTTCGACCACCAGGCGATGGGGATCCTCAAGTTCGTCACCACGACCATGGCGCTGCCGGCTCCGCAGGAGGCGCGCGTGGTCGTCTACACCCCCATGGACGAGCAGGCCCGCGAGCGCGTGGCCTGGCTCATCGAGCACCCGTTCGTGCCGGAGTGCGACGTCCACGCGCCTGGGGCCTCCCCCTGCGAACCGGCCGAAGACGACGCCGCCTAGTCCTCCAGGACCGTCCGGCCGATCGCCTCGTAGCGGGTCCTGTCCCTGGCCCGCAGGGTCAGGCCGATGACCAGCCCGGCGACGACGATCGCGCCGACGACGTAGGGGATGGCGGTGTAGACCGGGCTGTCGGCCGCCGCGCCCGCGGCGAACTTGAGGTTGGACACCAGCAGGTAGACGACGTAGGCCATCCCGGCCGCGCCGATCGCCGGGGCGGCGAGGGTGCGCCACCAGTTGCGCGTCTCGGGGTGCTCGCCCCTCACGTGGAAGTACCAGATGACCGCCACGGAGCAGATCGTCTGCACCAGCAGGATCATCGCCGTGCCGAGGATCGCCATCAGCCCGTAGAGGTGGAAGTAGGCCACGTCGGGCGCCGACTTGGTCGGCTTCTGCAGGATGAAGAAGGCCAGCGTGACGACGAAGGTGATCGCGGTCTGCACCATCGAGGCGACGTGGGGCGACTTGTGCACGCCGTGGGTGGCCCCGAGCGTACGGCGAAGCCCCGGCGTGAGGCCCTCGCGGCCGATGGCGTAGATGTAGCGAGAGGCGGCGTTGTGGAAGGCGAGCGCGCAGGCGAAGGAGCCGGTGACCGCCAGCACGAGGTAGACGTCCTTGGCGAAGCCCCCGAGGTTCGCCTGGGTGAGTCCGTAGAACAGGTCGAAGGCGTTGCCCGTGCTGCCGCGGGAGACCGCGATCGACTGCGCCTCGCCGTTGCCCGCGACGGTGAGCCAGGAGACGACGGTGTAGAAGACGCCGAGGCCGATGACGGCGATCATGGTCGCCCTGGGCACGATCTTCTTGGGGTCCTTGGACTCCTCGCCGTACACCGCGGTGGTCTCGAAACCGATCCACGACCAGAAGGCGAAGAACAGCCCGAGGGCGGCGCTGCCGGTGATGCCGGCGGCCGGGTCGTCGGCCACGGCGCGGAAGGCGTTGACCGGGTTGAGCACGTCGGGAACCAGGCCGTCCGGGCCACCGCCCTTGATCAGCACCGACAGCCCGAGCAGCGTGAGGATCACGATCTCACTGACCAGGAAGACGCCGAGGACCTTGCCGGAGATCGAGATGTCGAAGTACCCGAGCGCCGCGATGATCGCGATGCCGATGAGGGCGTAGACGATCCAGCTGATCTTCAGTCCGAAGAAGCCCTCCAGCATGCTGCCCGCGAAGGAGGCGAAGATGCCGATCAGGGACGCCTCGAACACGATGTAGGCGGCCGTGGCGAGGAGGCCGGAGACCAGGCCCCAGAGCTGGCCGAGCCCGTGGGAGATGAAGCCGTAGAACGCGCCCGTGGCGGTGATGTGCCTGGCCATGGCCGTGTAGCCGACGGAGAAGATGCTCAGCACCACGGTCGCGAAGAGGTAGGCGGCGGGCACGCCCGCGCCGTTGCCGAAGCCGACCACGATGGGCACGTTGCCCGTCATCGCGGTGATCGGCGCCGCGTTGGCCACGGCCATGAACAGGACGGCGAACAGGCCGATCGACCCGCTCTTGAGGCGCTGGACCTCGCCGTCGGGCCCACCGCCCCGCCGGCCTGCCGTGCTCGCTGATTCCATCGTGCTCATCGGAATGGAGCCTCCTGCCGTCCGGACCCGCAAAGGTTCGCGAATCGTCGCATTCGCCCCAAAGCACCTGCAATACTTTTCGTGTTAACCCTGTGTTGCACGGGAAAGCCCTGCCACCCTGCAAGCCGGGCTGACGGTGTGCCTCCCTGCGGCGGTAAACGCAGGTTAAGGCGCTGGTCAAGGGTCGTGGCGGGCGATTGTTGTGCGACCCTGCAATTCCTTGACACATGATCGATGGCGGGAGTACAAACCACCCAGCACGGCGCATGTAACCGCTTTCTCCGCGGTTTGGTGGTTTCCACCCGCCGGAGCCTAACCAAGCCTGCTGTACGTCACCGAATGAGGTGGACAGGATCTTCACCGTAGAAGAGGCCAGGTCACTGTTGCCGAAGGTGCTCGAGCACGTTCGCGAGCTGGTCACGTTGCGTGCCGATCTTGCGGAGCTGTCCTACGACCTGAAGCAGTCGGGCTCGTCCGACATCGGAGGGCTTGCGGAGTCCAAGGCGTTCGAGGCCAGGATGGACGAGATCCTCAGCTGGTTCGCCGCCGAAGGCATGGAGATCAAGGGCGTGGCGCCCGTGCTCATCGACTTCCCGGCCGTGCTGGACGACGGCGTGTCGGTCCGCCTGTGCTGGATGGAGGGCGAGGAGGAGTTGGGGTGGTACCACCGCAGCGAACTGGGCTTCGCTGGCCGCCGGGTGCTGCCCGCCGAGTCATGAGGAGGGCCCGCTCCGGCGGCTGAGACCGCCGGGCTAGTCCGTCAGGTCGTCGAAGTCGGGCAGCCCGCCCAGGGCGGCCCCGTACCGCACGCACACCATCCGGGCCACGGCCTCGTGGGCACCGAGCGGTTCCGAGCAGCCCGCCTCGATCGATTCGGCGGCCGCCGCGATGCGCTCGTTGTCGACCTCGGGCCCGATGACGTAGGGCGCCACCGCCAGCCGGTTGGCGCCGATCTTGCGCAGCCGCTCCGCCGCGTCGCGGACCGTCGGCACGCCGTCCAGCGCCGCGGACACCACCGGCAGCGTGAGCCGGGCGGCCAGCAGGACGACGACGCTCCTCTCGGCGTCGCGCGCCGCCTCGTCGCCCCCCGCGGTCGCCACGATGATGCCGTCGACCGGCGAGGTGACGTTGAACAGCCGCATGCGGTCGGCGCGGGCCAGCCCCGCCTCCGACAGCCGGATGTGCAGGGACTCGGCCAGCAGCGGATGCGGGCCGAGAGGCTCGGTGACCCTGACGGTCGCCTCGCTCTGCGTCACGGCGTCCCGTACGGCGCGCACCACGCGGGGGTGGGGGCCGGTGACGAGCGGGACGACCACGGCGGCCGGTCCGTCGCCGGAGCGCTCGGCGGCGATGGCGGAGAACTCGGAGACCAGGTCGGCGCCGCCGTCCCCGAGGGAGACGAGACGAAGGTCGATCTGCGGGTTGTCGAGCTGGATGACCGAGGCGACCTCGGTCGCCACGTCCTCGGCCTTCCCCGGCACCGCCAGAACCAGAGCGGGCGCGTCCGCCGGCATGGTCGCCGGCAGCGGCCGCCGGTGGCGTCCACTCCCGATTCGGGATGATCGCTCCCGTGTAGGGAGCTTTGGCGGGTCTTCGTGACCTTCGTTCACATCGGCGGATTCTAGGGCGAATTACTGCCAATGGCAGAACCAACGCGCGGCTTGTTGCCGACGGGTGATCATTTCCGGGCCCGCACCTTCTCGCTGGACCGGTCCGCGAGGCCGTCAGGAGCGTTCTCCCGATCGCCCGTGGTCGGGGCGGGATCGGGCGGCGAAACCCGCCGCAGGAGGCTCTCAGCCTCGCGCGCGGGCGTGAGAGCCTGGGCGGGCACGTGAGAGGGAGACAGATGATCTCGGTTTTCGGTAGCGCCAACATGGACCTCGTCGCCTACGCCGCGACGGCCCCCCGGCGCGGTGAGACGGTGACCGGCACGGCGTTCGCGACCGTTCCCGGAGGCAAGGGCGCCAACCAGGCGACGGCGGCCGCCAAGGCGGGCGCGTCCGTCGCGTTCCTCGGCGCGGTGGGCGACGACGCCTTCGGGCCGGTCATGCGCGGCGCGCTGGAGTCGGCCGGCGTCGATGTGAGCCGCCTGAGGGTGGTGCCCGGCTCGTCGGGCATCGCCCACATCGTCGTGGACGGCGAAGGCGGGAACTCCATCATCGTGATCCCTGGGGCGAACGGCGCCGTCAAGGGGCCCACGCCGGACGACGCCGCGGTGATCGCACGTTCCGACGCGCTGCTCCTCCAGCTGGAGCTCCCCATGCCTGCCGTCGTGGCCGCCGCGCGTGCCGCGGGCGACGTCCCCGTCGTGCTCACCCCGGCTCCGGTGCAGGACCTGCCGGCCGAACTGCTGGAGGTCGTCGACGTCATCGTGCCGAATGAGCACGAGGCCGCCGCGATCACCGGCCAGGCCGACCCCGCCCAGGCGCTGGACGCGCTGCTGGAGCTCGTCCCCGAGGCGGTCGTCACCCTCGGGTCGCAAGGAGCCCTGTACGGCTCCCGCGGCGGCGAGCGCCTGCACGTGCCGGCCGTACCGGTGCGCGCGGTGGACACGACGGCGGCGGGCGACACCTTCGTCGGCGCGTTGTGCGTGGCCCGCGCCGAGGGGCGCACGTGGGAGGCGGCGCTGCGGTTCGCGGCGACCGCCGCGGCGCTGTCGGTGCAGCGGGAGGGCGCGACCACGTCGATGCCCACCCGCGCCGAGATCGACGCCGCCATGGCGGGCTGAGGCGGCCCGGCCTCGTTTGTCGCAGGGCGCCGATTTTGGGAACCTGTGACGTTCAGGCGAGACGGGAGTGTGCATGGGGGTCCATGATTTGTCCGGAGGGGCCGCCGTGCTCGCCGACGTCGAGGAGGCCGCCCGCCGGGCGTTGCGCCGCTACGACGTGTCTCCGGAGGCGACTGTGCGCCTCACCAACGTCTCGGAGAACGCCACGTTCACGGTCGAGGACTCCGGCGCGCGGGCCATCCTGCGCGTCCACCGGCTCGGCTACCACTCGCCGCAGGCCATCGCGTCCGAGCTCGACTGGGCGCGGGCCCTGCGTGAGGACGCAGGGGTGCGCACGCCGAGGGTGATCCCGGCGCGCGACGGGTCGCGGATCGTCAGCGTGGCGTCCCCCGGCGCGGGCACCCGCGAGTGCGTCATGTTCGAGTTCCTGCCCGGCGGCGAGCCGGCGCAGGAGCGCCTGGTCGAGCACATGGAGCCGCTCGGCGCGGTCACCGCCCGCATGCACGCGCACGCGCGCGAGTGGGCGAGGCCGCCCGCGTTCACCCGTTTCCACTGGGACGTCGAGGCGGCCTTCGGCCCTGCTCCGCGCTGGGGCGACTGGCGGGACGGCGCGGGCGTGGACGGTGAGGCGCGGAAGGTCCTGGCCCGGCTGGAGGAGGTGCTGCCCGCCCGGCTCGGCAGGTTCGGCTCCGGCCGGGAGCGTTACGGGCTCATCCACGCCGACCTGCGCCTGGCCAACCTGCTCGTCGACGACGAGCACGGCACCAGCGTCATCGACTTCGACGACTGCGGCATGGGGTGGTACCTCTACGATTTCGGCGCCGCCGTCAGCTTCATCGAGCACGACCCCCGGATGCCCGAGATGATCGACGCGTGGGCGCGCGGCTACCGTACGGTGCTGGACCTTCCGGCGGCCGACGAGGCGGAGATCTGGACGTTCGTCATGTTCCGCCGCCTGCTGCTGGTGGCCTGGATCGGCTCCCACCCGGCCGTCGACATCGCCCGCGAACTGGGCGCCGGATACACCCGGGGCGCCTGCGACCTCGCCGACCGCTACCTCACCCACTTCGCGTGATCATGCAGTTCGTCAGCGTGATCGAGAGCGACGGCGACGTATCGTGGCGGCATGACGCTGGAGGTCGACGGCAGGGAAGTGAAGATCACCAATCCCGACCGGGTGGTCTTTCCGCAGACCGGGCACACCAAGCGGGATCTGATCGCCTACTACCAAACCGTCGCCGAGGGCGCGCTGCGCGGCGTCGCCGACCGGCCGGTCATCCTGAAGCGATTCGTCCACGGCGCTGACCAGGCCGCCTTCTTCCAGAAGCGGGCGCCCGCCAAACGCCCCGCGTGGGTCGACGTGGTCGAGCTGAGCTATCCCTCCGGCCGCACGGCCGACGAGGTGGTCATCCGCGACCTCGCCCACCTGCTGTGGACGGTCAACCTCGGCTGCGTCGACCTCAACCCCCACCCCGTGCGCGCCGACGACCTCGACCATCCCGACGAGCTGCGCATCGACCTCGACCCGGTGCCCGGGATCGGATGGGACCAGATCGTCCGGGTCGCCCTGGTGGCCAGAGACGTCCTGGAGGAGCACGGGCTGGCCGCCTGGCCCAAGACGTCCGGCTCCCGTGGTTTCCACGTCTACGCGCGCATCGAACCCCGCTGGCCCTTCCGTGACGTACGGCGGGCCGCCGAGGCGGTGGCGCGCGAGGTGGAGCGGCGCGCGCCCGGCATCGCCACCAGTCGCTGGTGGAAGGAGGAGCGCGAAGGGGTCTTCCTGGACTTCAACCAGAACGCGCGCGACAGAACCGTGGCCTCGGCCTACTCGGTGCGCCCCACCGGCCTGGTCTCCGCCCCCCTCCGATGGGACGAGGCCGAGGGATGCGACCCCGAGGCGTTCACACTCGTCACGATGCCCGACCGGTACGGCGAGGCCGGCGACCCGTGGGCGGGCATGGATGAGGAGGAGGGCTCACTCGACGGCCTCCTGGAGCTGGCCGACGGGCAGGAGCCGCGGCCGGCGCCGCCCAAAGGCACCGGACGGCGCACGCCGACCATGCCGGTCATCGAGATCGCCAGAGCCGAGACCAAAGACGAGGCGATGGCCGGGTTCGAACGCTGGAAGGACCGCCACCCCGGGGTCGCGGAACGCCTTCAACCGGCCGACGTGCTGGTCGACTCGATGCGCGGGCGCAGCTCCACCTGGACGCGCATCCGCGTCAACCTCCAGCACGTGCCCGAGGGCGAGCGGCCCGCCCAGGAGCCGCTCGAGGTCGACTACGACCCCTGGCGCGGCCGGTAGACGTCCCACAGCTCCCCGAGGAAGAACCCGCAGAAACGGGCGATCGCCTCCGCGCCGTCCGGCCCCGCCGTACGGAAGGTCGTCAGCATCTTGACCAGGTCGGGCAGCTGGATGTGCAGCGTGCCCGCCGCGAGGACCTTGGCGTCGTCGTCCTGGCCCTCCTCGACGTGGCCTTCCAGCAGCCGGGTGAACAACGTCGAGGTGTCCAGCCACAGCCGCGTCGGCGGCCCGTGGTGCACGTCCTTGGCGCCCGCGAGCGTGCGCGGCCGGTTCTGGTCGTCGTAGAAGTGCAGCCGGTAGCGCATCTCCCTGCGGTCGGGGGAGCCGCCCGCCACGAACAGGTTGAACGTGCCCCGCGCGATGGGGCGCCTGCCTCCGCACATGCCGGTCTCGATCCACCCCTCCGCCCTGGCCTCGTGATCGGGCTCCGACAGGAACCGCTGCACGTCGTCGGCGGTGATCGTGATACGGAACATGAACCGGTCGGTCTCCGACGTGCCCATCCGCGAATGCGGGTCGGTACGGCCGACGCCGAGGGTTCCGCGCATCTCCTCGACGAACCATAACGAGGTGGGGTCGCCGGGGGATCCCGCGTCCCAGGCGGGAGGCACGACCGGGGCAGGAGCGGTGCGCCGCTCCCTGGTCTCCAGGATGCGCGTGGCCATGCGGTCCGACAGCGCGGCGATGGTGAGTGCGGGGTTGGCCCCGACGGGCCCGGGCATGGCGGCGCCGTCGGCGATGTAGAGCCCGGGATGGCCGAAGACCTCGCCGTAGGGGTCGCACACGCCCTCGCCCGGATGGCGGCCCATCGGCGCGCCGCCGAGCGGGTGCACCGTCATGACGCGCTCCCGGCCCCACGACGGGCTGTCGGCGTATTCGGCGCCCAGCACGTCGCCGATCCGCCGCATCGTCGCGCGCACCCGTTCGAAGTAGGCCCCACTCGTCTCGGCCGTCCAGACGACGTCGAGTTTGCCGTCGCGCAGGCGCAGGCTTCCGTCGGGCACGTCGCGGCCCATGCCGAGCAGCGGCAGCGAGCTGCCCGACAGCTCGCCCCTGCCGATGAGTCCCGAGATCTCGGCCGACAGGTTGCTGTCGTGCCGCATCAGGGCGCGCAGCCGATCCATGACGAACCGGGCCGCGCGGCCGAGCTCGCTGCCCATGTCGGCGCCCTCGACCAGGTAGTCGACGAATGCCGGGTAGCCGCCGTCCTCGATGTAGGCGCCCCGGCCCTCCTCGCCGTCGGCCAGCCTGATGGCGCTGGTGATGACCGGGCCCCTGCTCGCGGAGATCGGCCGGGTCCTGGTCCTGTCCGTGGCTCTGAGCAGGAACGACAGCAGGTCGCCGTTGCCCGAATAACGGGATCCGAGCATCGAGCTCAGGCCGGGGAAACGTGTGCGGTTCTTCAGCAGCAGCGACGACGTTCCGTACGTGCCCGCGGCGAGAATCAGGCGGTCGCAGCTGATGGCGTGCGGGCCGGTCCACCGCGGCGCGCCGGGGGAGTCGTCGCCTTCGGGCCTCGGCATGTGCTCGACGTACTCGACGTCGTAGCCGCCGCCAGGCCGGGGCCTGATGCCCCGCACCTCGTGGAGCGTGCGCAGGTCGGCGCCGCTGCGGCGGGCCGCCGCCAGGTAGGTGTGGTCGAGGCTGTTCTTCGCGCCTTCGTTGCAGCCGATGTTGCACTCGCCGCACAACCGGCATGTACGGCGGGGCACGCCGTGCGCGCTGCCGTACTCGGGATCGACGATCGGCAGTCCCAGCCCGGGCTCCTCGCCGGGGGCGGGCGCGAAGCTGACCGCGAGCGGCGGCAGCCGCCAGTCGAGCCCGAGTTCGGCCGCGGCGTCGCGCATCGCGAGCGTCTTCAGGGTGTCGCCGTAGGCCGGCCGCCCCAGCGGGTACGGCGTGGCCCCGATCATGCGCTCGACCACGTCGTAGTGCGGGTCGAGGTCGGCCCGGCTCACCGGCCAGTGCTCGTACCCTCCGCCGGGCACGGCCTCCTCATGGACGAACCAGCTCTCCTCCTTGCGGAGCAGCACGTTCGCGTAGATGAGCGAGCCTCCGCCGAGGCCGCTGGAGACCACCGAGTCGCAGTCGCGGAAGCTCCAGACGTCGAACATGCCGTACAGGCCGGCGTCGGGATCCCAGAACGCCTGGCCCAGTTGCGACGGGCTACGCGGGAAGGACCCCGGCGGGTACGGCCGGCCCCGCTCCAGCACCACGACCGACAGACCCGCCTCGGCCAGCCGGTAGGCCGCCACCGCACCGCCGAACCCCGAGCCGACAATCACCGCGTCGACGTGTTCCATCTATCCGCTTTCCGTTTCGTTCGAGCAAACCGGTGCCGCCCCCCCGGCGGCACCGCCCCCTCTGCGTGTCCTGGTCCGGATCAATGGCGTTTGATGAAGTCCAGGATGTGCGGGAACACGTCCACGTGCGCGTCTTTGCCGATGAGCGGGTCGATGTGCCCATATCCGGGCAGGATCCGGAGCTCATGCAGCCCGGGCGCCGCCCTGGACACCAGCTCGTGGCACACGATGTTGGAGTCGGTGAAGACGTCGTTGTGGTCCCCGGTGATGTACAGGATCGGGGTGGTCACGCCGGCGGCGCCCGTGAGGTAGTCGTCGGGCAGGTCGGCGTGACGGGGATCGGCCGGGTCGAACTTCACGGCCCGGCCCGCCGCCACCATCTTGTGGACGTGGCGGTAGTAGTGCAGGTCGCACGCGCCGTTCAGGTCGGCGAGCCGCTCGTGGACATGGGTCTCCGGGCGCAGGTTCCCGTGCCGGTACATCGCGGGTTTGCCGCTGCCCCACATGAAGCTCTGCATGTGGCAGGCCGGTTCCGCGCACTCCGGATGCATCGCCGACACCGCCTTGGCGAGCAGCCACCTGCGGGTCAGCAACGGCGCGTCCTTGAACCTCGGATCCAGGTACGACAGGCCCGTGCCGTACTCCATCAGCACGGGCCCGAGTGACAGCTTGACCTTGGCCCACGGGTGCACACGCGGCACCAGCCCCACGCTGTTGGCCACCAGGCTCGCTATCCCGTCGACCATGCCGGCGAACAGGCTCATCTGGAACGACACCGACCCGAGGCAGTGGGCCACCACGTGTATCCGCCGCGCCCCCACATGGCGGCGGAGTTCACGCAGTGCTGCCGGGTAGTCGAAGTGGGCGATGTCGTCCAGCGTGTGCCGCCGGGTCTCCACGTTGTACGGAAACCGGTTGCTCATCCGGAAGTCCAGCGCCCACACGTCGTCGTACCCGTTGTCATGCAGGAACCCGACCAGGTTGGTGTGCTCCGGCATGATGAACATGTCGCTCGACGAGGTCAGGCCATGGATGAGCAGGACCACGTCGTCCGGCGACCCCTCGTCCGGACGGTCGGCCCGGCAGTACCGGGTCAGCGTGAGTCCCAGCTCATCCTCGGTGGCGAACGGATGCACCGAGACCTCGGCACCCCGCACGCCGTCAAGCGTGAACCGGGGAATGCGGTGCTCCATGTGATCGACCTCCTTGGCCCAGGAGAACCCTCCCAATACGGCAGGGTCCGGCGGCATCGTGGAAAACCCGTACTTACGGGAAGGGGTCCGTGCGGCCCGTTCAGTGGTGCCGGTTCAGGGCCGCCGGTTCAGGGCCGTGGCCACGCCGACCCGGGACGACACCTCGAGCTTGGTGAAGATGCGCGACAGGTGGGTCTCGATCGTGCGCACGCTGAGGAACAGGCGCTGCGCGATCTGCTGGTTGGTCAGCCCCTCCGCGACGAGCTGGGCCACTTGCAGCTCGCGCGGCGACAGGCCGAGCGCGTCCTGCCCCCGGCCCTGCTGCCCCGGCTGCGAGCCCGACGCGGAACCGCTCACGCGCACGCCGAGACGGCGCAGCTCGCGGTCGGTCTGCGCCTTGAGGCCCCGCGCCCCGCACGCGTCGAACGCGGCGGCGGCCGACCTCAGGCTGTCGCGCGCGAGGGAGCGCTCACCCGCCTCCAGGTGGGCGAGGCCGGCGACGAGCAGAGCCCGCCCGGCGTCGAGGTCGCGCTGCCCCTCCGACAACATCCGGGCGGCCTGCGTCGCGGCGGCGGCCGCGGCGGCGGGATCCTTGCCGCGCAGCGCGTGGGCGCGGGCCAGCGGCACGGTGCCGGAGAACGCGGGCAACCCGGGATCGTCGAGCGCGGCCGCGCGCGCCGCCCACGCCATCGCCCCGGCCTCGTCGCCGCGCGCGGCCGCGGCCTGCGCAAGCACCTCGCACGAGACCATCAGCGTCGCCCGGTCGAGCCGCGGGGAGTCGAACCGGTCGCACGCGTCGAGCACCGCCTCGGCGCCCTCGTCGAGCCGCCCGGAGTTGACGAGCGCCTGCCCCCGGGCGTAGCGGGCGATCGCGCCCCAGACCTCGCCGCCGCCGACGCCGCGGTGCACCGCCTCTTCGCCCGCGAGGATGGCCGCGTCGTCCTCGCCCGCCCACGAAGCGGCCAGGCAGACCTGAGTGAGCGCGAAGACGAGCTGCTGGCCGGAGTCGAGCAGCCGGGCGCCCTCGACCGACTCCTCCGCGGTCGCCCTGGCCTGGGGCAGCCGGCCCATCATCACCAGCGCCCGCGCCTTGCCGGCGAGCAGGTTGGTGAGGATGTAGCTCTGGCCGGTCGCGCGGGCGACCCCGGCCGCCCGGTCGAAGTGCCGCAGGGCGTCGCCGTACCGGCCGAGGTTGATCTCCGCCCAGCACAGCCAGGCGATGGCGTCGAGCCACTCGGCGAGGTGGTCGTCGGGGACGGCGGCGAGCAGCCGGTCGGCGGCCTGGGCGTAGGTCAGGGCGTCGGCGGCCCGTCCCGCCGCGTAGGCCGGCATCGGGCGCAGCGCGGCGACGGCCACGGCGAGCCCGGGCTCCCAGTCGTCGGCCGCGTCCGGCATCAGGTCGAGCACGGCCTGCGCGGCACGGAAGTCGACCCGCATCAGGCTCTCCGCGACCAGCCGCATGCGCAGGGGCACCGCGGCGGCGGCCCGGGGGTTGGGCATGCGGCTCAGCTCGTCGAGGAGGAGGGCGCGGGCCTCCTGCGGCCGGTCGAGCTGGCGCTCCATCAGGGCGCACACGCGTGCGGCGCGGCCACGCCGCGCGTAGTCGTCGTAGGG
Organism: Planotetraspora thailandica; assembly: GCF_016863335.1. Taxonomy (GTDB): domain Bacteria; phylum Actinomycetota; class Actinomycetes; order Streptosporangiales; family Streptosporangiaceae; genus Planotetraspora; species Planotetraspora thailandica. Next base: position 76,941 of record NZ_BOOR01000051.1, on the reverse strand, counting down.
GAGCAGCCGCAGCAGCTCGCGCGCGGTGTCGCGGCCCTCGGCCAGCCTGCCGCTGACTCCTTGCGCCCAGCTCAGCTCCATGAGCACGGCGAGTCGCTCCTCGCGCGTCGCGAGGTCGTCGGGCATCAGCCGGAGCGCCGCCTGCAGCCAGTGGGCCGAGGTAGAGGGCGCCTGCGCGATCACCGAGCGGGCGGCGGCGAGGAGCACGCCGACCGCATGGGTGTCGCCGAAGGCGCCCGAATGCTGCACGTGATGGGCCTGCACGACGGGCGGCGCGCCGACCTCGGCGAGGTGGGCGGCGATGCGCGCGTGCGCGCCGACGCGCCAGCCCGCCGCCGCGGACTCGTAGGCGGCCCGCCGCACCAGCGGATGCCGGAAACGGAACCGGCCCCCGCGTGCCCGGACGATGTCACGCTCGACCAGTTCGTCGATGGCCCCCAGTGCCGCGTCCTGCGGCACCTCGGCCGCCACGGCGGCGATCGCCGGCTCGAACTCGTCGGCGGAGACGGCGGCGGCCTGCGCGACCCGCTGCGCCGTGGACGACAGGTGTTCCAGCTCCACCCGGAGGACGGCCAGCACGGTCGGCGGCAGCTCGCCCACGTCGGTGTGGTCCATCCGGGCGAGTGCCTCGAGGTAGAAGGGGTTGCCCCCGCTGGCCTCGTACAGCGCCCTGCCCCTGACCCGGCTGATCTCGTCGCCGAGGAACTGCTCGACCTCGGCCTGGCTGAGCGGGCCGACCACGACCTCGTGCCCGCGCTGCCCGGCGGCGCCGACGAGCATGGCCAGGCGGGGCGGGGCCTGCGCCGGGCGGTAGGCCGCGGCCAGCAGGACGGGCCCGGCCGGGGGGTGCCTCACGATGTGGTCGAGGAACTCCATCGAGCCCTCGTCGGCCCAGTGCACGTCGTCGAGGATGAGGACGAGGCCGGTCGTCCCGGCCAGCGTGTCGATCATCTCGCGCAGGGCGCGGAAGAGGCGGTAGCGCGCCAAGCTGCTGCGGTCGGTGATGGGGACCTCGCGGCCCTCTTCGGACGCCAGCGCGGGGAAGACGCCGGCCAGCATCTCCGCCTGTGCCGTCCCGACCGCGCCCACCACGTCGGCGCGCCGGGAGTGGAGGTGGTCGTCGAGCGCGTCGACCAGTGCGCTGTACGGCAGGACCTGCTCGTATTCGGCGGCGCGCCCCCACAGGGTCGTGAAGCCCTCCTGGCCCGCCAGGGTCACCAGCTCCGACAGGAGCCGGGTCTTGCCCGCGCCGGGGTCGCCCACGAGCGTGAGGAACCGGAATCCGTCGCCGATGCCGAGCGCGCCGCGCAGGGCGCCGAGCGCCTCCTGCCGGCCCACCAGGGGGGAGGGGGATCCGTTCACGGGAGCGCCGACTACGGCCGGCGTGGTCGTACGACCGTCCATTCCCACCCCACAGAGCCGGGGAACCGTGCGCGGTCCCGACCGGCGGCACCGACATTCGTTAGTAAACGCACTTTACAGATCATGCTCCCCCCACACCGGACACACAACGCCATTAACCCCCGAGGGAAATTATTCGAAAAGAAACCGGTCAGTTCATCGGTTTCCGGGGTCAGCGGCTCGGCGCAGGGTACGGGGAGCGCGTCCGAGCAGCGTTGTCCGCAGCAGTGTGTGACCAGCCGTGTGAACAAGGTCGTTCGAGCGTTCCCTCGGAGGTGCCAGGTGCCGGAGCCCATCGCCGACGGCTGGGGGAGGCGCACGCCGTACGGGCCTCCGGGTGGAGTGGAACGGCTGGCCGCCGCGTTGCCGGGACGCCTTCGCGACTGCCTGCCGGCGGAGATCGGCCTGGGCAGCCCCTGGCCCGTCCGGGTCGACATCCTGCTGGACGAGGGCGTCACCGAGGCCGACGTCGACATGTGGGTGCAGGGCGTCTCCCCGGTCCACGCCGACGCGCTGGACATCGCCGTCAGCGACGGCCGTGTCGTGGGGCTGCGCGGCAGTGCGGCCGACCGGGCGGGCCACGGCAGGCTCGACCCCGGAGACCGGCACGGCGGGCACGCCGACGCGGGCCGGCTGACCCGCCCCCTGGTCAGGGAGGGCGGCCGGTTGGTCGAAAGCGACTGGCAGACCGCCATGGGCAGGATCGTCTCACGCTCGAAGGAACTGCTCGACCGTCCCGGAGGATGGGGTCGCTTCGGCTTCTACACGGGCGGGCGGCTGCTGCTGGAGGAGCACTACACGCTCGCGGTCATCGCGAGGGCCGGGATCGGCACCCCGCACCTCGACGGCGGCACCCGCATCTGGGCGGCGACGGCGGCCGCGGCGTTCACGGCCAGCTTCGGCGCCGACGGGCAGCCCGGCTCCTACACCGACGTCGACCACTGCGACGCGATCGCGCTGTGGGGCCACGACATGGGCGAGTCCCGCGTGTTGTGGGAGCGCATGCTCGACCGCAGGCTCGGCCCCCGGCCGCCCGCCATGGTGGCGGTCGACCCGGGCGACTCGCGGGCGGCCAAGGAGGCCGACGTGCACCTCGCCGTACGGCCCGGCACCTACGTGGCGCTGGCCGACGCGCTGCTCCACGAGCTGATCGCCGGGAACCGGTACGACCCGGCGTACGTGGACGCCCACACCGTCGGCTTCCCCGAGGTCTGGCGCGTCGTGGAGGCCTACCCTCCCAAGCGCGCGGCCGAGATCTGCGGCGTGAGCGCCGCGCAGATCGAGCAGGCCGCCGAGATCCTCGGCTCGTCGCAGCGCCTAGTGTCGGCGATGTTCCAGAGCTTCTACCGGTCGAACCAGGCGACGGCGGCGGCCTGCCAGGTCAACAACCTCCACCTGCTGCGCGGCATGCTCGGCCGCCCGGGGGCGGGGGTGTTCCAGATGCGGCCGTCGGCGCAGCACGCGCGTGAGACGGGAGTCGGCGGCGACCTGCCGGGGATGCGCAACTGGGACAACCCGCGCCACGTGGAGGAGCTCGCCGAGCTGTGGAACGTCGACCCCGCCGTCGTCCCGCAGGGGCCGCCGACCCACGCCATGCAGATCTTCCGCTACGCCGAGCAGGGGTCGATCGAGCTGCTGTGGATCTCGGCCGCCGATCCCGCCGTCACGCTGCCCCACATCGACCGCGTCCGCAGGACGCTGGAGGGCGCGGACCTGTTCGTCGTCGTGCAGGACACGGTGCTGACCGAGACGGCGCGGCTGGCCGACGTGGTGCTCCCCGCCGCGGGATGGGCGGAGAAACGCGGCACCGTGACCGGCGCCGACCGCACCGTGCACCTGTGCGACAAGGCGGTGGAACCGCCGGGTGAGGCCCGACCCGACCTCGACATCTTCCTCGACTACGCGGGCCGGATGGGCCTGTGCGACCGCGACGGAGCCCCGCTGGTCGGCTGGCACGATCCGGAGTCGGCCTTCGAGGCGTGGAAGGCGTGCTCGAAGGGCCGCCCGTGCGACTACACCGGCATCACCTACGAGCGCCTGCGTGCCGGCGGCGTCCAGTGGCCCTGCACGCCGTCGTCCGGGCACGGGGCCGAGCGCCTGTACGCCGGGGGACGCTTCCCCACCGAATTCGAGCACTGCCAGACCTTCGGCCACGACCTGGCGACGGGAGCCGAGTGGGGGGCCGACCGTTACCGCGCCACCGACCCCCGCGGGCGCGCGTTCCTCCACGCCGCGGAGCACGAGCCGTCGCCCGAGGCGCTCGGCGACGGGGTTCCGCTGTATTGGGACCCGGTCTCCAAACAGCCGGTGTTCAACGTCGCCGCCGTGCCGGCGACCAAAGCCGCCGAAGCCGCGGAGATCGGAGGTGAGCAGGCGGAGGGTGTCGTGTCCCTTGAGGTCTCCCAACGGCTAGAGGAGGTATGAGCGATGCATCTCGCCCACTACCTGCGGCTGCTCCACCGGTCCCAGACCGCGCTGGCCGAGGCTTTCCGCGAGATCAGACGTGGCCATCCTCACGAACCCGATATGTACGGCGTATGCGAGCGCCTGGCCGTACAGTGCGGCGACCACGCGCGGCGGGTGGAACCGTTCGTCCGGCGCTATGAGGCGTGGACGTCGCAGGAGCCGGAACGGCTGCACCGTCCGCTGTTCGCCGGTACCCGGCCCGGAGGCCTCGGGCTCCTGCGCGACCTGCACGACCTGTACCTCCTGGCCACCGAGTGCGACATCGCCTGCACGATGATCGCCCAGGGGGCGCGCGGCACCAGAGACGACGAGCTGCTCGACGTGGTCCGCCGCTGCGGGGGCGAGCTCGCCGTCCAGCTGTCGTGGCTGCGCACCCGGATGAGGCACGCGGCGCCCCAGGCACTGGTCGTCGCGACCTGACCCCGGCTCCGCGAGGTAGCGTGAACGCCGTCCAAGCAAGATCCTTCGAAGGGGGATCAGGGTGGCGGAGGACGGCGCGGAGCCCGCGGTGCCGCTGCGCGGCAACCGGGGATTCCTGATCTTCCTGGTCGTTCAGACGTTGTCGTCCGCCGGCGACTCCTTCTCCCTGGTGGCGCTGCCGCTGCTCGTGCTGCACACCACGGGGTCGGTCACTCAGATGGGCCTCGTGACCGCGCTCGCGGGCGCGGCGGCCATCGTCTCCGGCATGTTCGCCGGGGTGCTGGCCGACCGGGCGGACCGGCGCCGCCTGCTCATCGCCTGCGACGCCCTCCGCGCCGTCCTCTACGCCGTCGTCCCGCTCGCCTGGGTGCTGGCGGGGCCGCAGATGTGGCTGATCTACCTTGTCGTCCCGCTCGGCGCCGCCCTCGGCATGGTCTTCCAGGTGACCTACGTCGCCGTGGTGCCGGCGCTGGTCGACGAGAGCCAGATCATGACGGCCAACAGCCGCCTCTACGGCGCCTACGCCGTGGCAGGAGTCGCCGGGCCCGCCCTGGCCGGGACGGTCTCCGCGCTGACGGGTCCCGCCGGGGCGATCGCCGTCGACGCCGCGACCTTCGCCGTGTCGGCCGCCGGGTTGTGCCTGGTACGGCTGCGCACGCGGGCCTCGTCGCCCTCCGTGCCCGTCGAGAGCCGTACGAGTGTGGTGGGGGGCTTCCTGGCGGGTGTGCGGTTTCTGTGGCGGCACCCGGTGCTGCGCGCCCTGACGGTGCTGTTGTCGGTTCTGACCTTCGTGACGCACGGCATGACCGACGTGGTGATCTACCACCTCAAACACGACCTGGAGCAGCCCGACACCGCGGCCGGATATGTGCTGGCGGTCGCGACCGCCGGGACGCTGGCCGCCGCGCTGCTCGCACCGCGTGTGCGCAGGACGCTGGGTTTCGGCGTCTCGTGGATCGGCGCCTGGGCCGTGTGCGGCGTCGCCGCGGGCGGGATCGGCCTGGCCACGAGTGTGCCCCTGGTGGCGCTGCTGACCTCGGTCTACCTTTTCTGCACGGCCACCGCCGGGATCTCCTCGATGACGCTGCGCCAGGAGGTGACCCCCGACGCTCTGCTCGGCCGGGTCACGTCGGCCTTCTGGACGGTGCACTCGGCGCTCGGGCCGATCGGCGCGGCGGCGCTCACCTTCGCCGCCGGCCGGTGGGGCGTCGCGGTGGCGGCCCCGGCGGCCGGGCTGGTGTGCGTGCTGATCGCCGTGTGCGCGACCCTGACCCCGGTCCGGTCGTCGCGCCCGGAACAACTCAGCGGCGAAGCGACATGATCCTTTGAGGAAAGAAAGATCCCCGCGCCGGACCGGCTCGGGGATCGGGTGAATCATTTCCTGTGGGCGATACTGGGATTGAACCAGTGACCTCTTCCGTGTCAGGGAAGCGCTCTCCCGCTGAGCTAATCGCCCGGGTGCAGTTGCCTGCTTACTACGAGCGGAAGACGGGATTCGAACCCGCGACCCTCACCTTGGCAAGGTGATGCTCTACCACTGAGCCACTTCCGCATTGTCGCGAGATGAATCTCTCGCAACGCCCGCCTAACTCTAGCGGACTCGGCGCGGTGCCGTCGCCATCGCGCCGGGCCGGGACACGGGACGGATCTTGTTCCACGTGATGTCACCGGGATGTCACGGCGGTGGTGCCCCGCCTGTTTACCTTCGGGCAGTCGTGCTTGGAGGTTGGAGATGCGCAGACTGACGGGCGTGCTCGCCGCCGCCCTGATCGCCGGCGTTCCGGCGTTCACCGGTGGGACGGCTTACGCCGACGATTCCCACAGACACGGGGTTCCCCCCGGTTACCAGACGACCGTCCCCGGCGAATCGGTCGAGGCGGACAGGTCCGACCGGACGATCGCACCGGGCATCGTCCTGACCTCGTTCGACACGTTCGGGCGTGCGGGGTGGATGCGGGCCCACGTGCTCAATGCCGACCTGTCGGATTCACGGGTCGACGTCGGGCTCGTCGGCGGCAAGCTGACCGAGACCCAGGCGTTGTCCAAGGCGGCCGACGCTCAAGGCGCGGTCGGGGCGGTCAACGGCGACTACTACGACATCAACCAGACCAACGCCGTCATCGGCCCCCAGGTCAGAGACGGCCAGTTGAGCAAGGCGACCACCCAGGCGGGCACGGTCGCGGCGATCGGCGAGGACCGGGTGGCCCGGCTGGCGAACGCCCTGCTGGAGGGCACCGTCACGGTCGCCGGGACCGCCCGCCCCGTCGCCTCCCTGAACACCGCCTCGATCCCGGCGAACGGGATCTCGGTCTTCACCGACCAGTGGGGCTCCGGCCTGCGCACGCTGATCCCGCACTCGGGCTCCCTCGTCGAGCTCGTGGTGACCGGCGGCGCCGTCAGCGCGGTGAACCAGACAGTCACCACCGCACCGGTGCCGAGCGGCGGGCTCGTGGTCGTCGCCCAGGGCGGCGCGGCCGCGCAACTGGCCGCCGCCAAGGTGGGCGACCCGGTGAGCCTGGACGTCGGCCTGCGGACCGACTCCCCGTCCACGCTGCGCACCGCGCTGGGCAGCGGCGAGGTCCTCGTCAGGAACGGCGAGCCGGTCGACTTCCCGCCGTCCACCGGCAACGACGCGCCGAAGCCCCGCACCGCCATCGGCTGGGCCGACGGAGGCCGGCGCCTCCTCCTCGTGACCGTGGACGGCTCCGCCAACTTCTCGGCCGGCCTCAGCTTCGACGAGACGGCCAGGCTGCTCGTACGGCTCGGCGCACAGGAGGCCTTCATGCTCGACGGGGGAGGCTCGTCCGACATCGTGGCGCGCACGCCCGGCGACGCGGGCGTCAGTGTGGTCAACACGCCTTCGGATGGCGGTGAGCGGCCGATCCCGAGTGGTGTCGGCCTCTTCGCGAAGAAGGGTTCCGGCACGCTGAAGGGCATCGCCGTCAGCACGGCCGCCGACCGCGTCTTCCCCGGCCTGACCCTCGGCGTCTCCGCCGCCGGGCACGACGAGTCGTACGCTCCGGTCGCCTTCGGCCGGAACAAGGTCCACTGGGACGCGGGCCGTCTCGGCACGGTGCGCGACGGCGTGCTGCGCGCCGAGCGCCCGGGGGAGGGGGCCGTCGAGGCGGAGGCGGGCCGGGCGCACGGCAGCGCGGACGTCCGCGTGCTGGGCGACCTCGCCTCCGTGAAGTTCAGCGCCCCCAGCCTGACCCTGGACCCCGGAGGTTCCGGCTCCGTACGGATCACCGGGTTCGATGCCGACGGCTTCGACGCGCCCGTGGCCGCCCGCGACGCCGACCTGTCGTATGACTCGGCCGTGGTCAAGGTGGAGCCCCAGAGTGACGGGTCGCTGAAGGTCACGGGGCTGGCGGCGGCCGACGGCTCCGGTACCGCGATCACGGCGGCCGTCCAGGGCAGGACCGCCCGCCTCCCGGTCGCGGTCGGGCTGAAGCACGTGCCGCTCGCCGAGTTCGGCGCCGCCGAGGGCTGGGGCGTCTCCACGGCCAAGGCCACGGCGTCGGTCGCTGCCGTGAGCGCCGCCGATCGGCCGGACGCGCCTGCGGGCAACCAGGCGGTGCAGCTGACTTACGACTTCCGTGGCACTTCGGGCACCTCCGCCGCGTACGCCGTGGCCAGGCCTGCCCCGATCACGTTGCCGGCCGGCACCAAGCGGCTGGGCCTGTGGGTGTACGGGGACGGCAAGAGGCACTGGCTGCGGGCCACGTTGCGGTCGCAGGGGACGACGAACGTGCCCTTCACCTTCGCCTCCGTCGTGGACTGGACGGGCTGGAAGTGGGTCGAGGGCGCGCTGCCGGCGGGCTTCTCCGAGCCGATCACGCTCACCAACGTCTACATCGTCGAGACGTCCGACCTGGCCAAGGACGCCGGGCAGCTGAAGTTCGACGCCCTCACCGCGCTGGTCGGCCAGGACCTGTCCGCGGACGTCCCCGTCGAGCCGGATCCCTTCGTCCTGGAGCAGGACGACATCGCCGGCCGGCGGTGGCGTTTCGCGATCATGTCGGACCTGCACGTCGGCAGTGCGGGAGGTCCGGCGTCGTTCGCCGCGCAGCAGGCCGCCGAGGCGCTGAAGCAGGCGGTCGCCGCCAAGCCGGACTTCATCGTGATAAATGGCGACTTCGTGGACAACAATGCGCCGGCCGACTTCGCGCTGGCGCAGCAGATCCTCGCGGCGAACGTGCCGGCGAGTCTCCCGGTGTACTGGACCCCGGGCAACCACGAGTCGGGGGCCACGGCCACGGGCACGCTCGACAACTTCCTCGCCACCGGCCGGCCGGCGCACCAGGTCTTCGACCACAAGGGCACCCGCTTCATCCTGCTCAACACCACCCTGGGCGGTCTGCGGGCTTCGGACTGGTCGCAGGTGCCGCTGCTCCAGCAGGAGCTGGCGAAGGCGACGAAGGACCGTTCGGTGGAGTCGGTGGTGGTCGTCTTCCACCATCCGCTGCACGACCCGAGCGGCGCCGGCGCCTCGCAGTTCTCCGACCAGATGGAGGCGGGCCTGGTGGAGCAATGGCTGGCGGACTTCCGCGAGACCTCCGGCAAGCCGGTCGCGCTGTTCACCGGGCACGCCCACACGGCCGCCGCGGGCCGGGCGGACGGCGTCCTCGAGGTGACCACCCCGTCGGTGGGCAAGACGCCGTACAGCTCCGCCGACAAGGGCGGGTTCTTCGGCTGGGACCTGGTCGACGTCGACGCCACACCCGGCAGGATCCGGCCGGGCCTGCCGAGCCCGGACACCCGCGACTGGCTGACCGCCCGGGTGAACCCGCTGTTCGACAAGGTGTCGCTGGCGGCCCCCGGCTCGCTGGCGGCGGGCGCGACGGCGGAGGTGTCGGCCACCGGGACCACCACAGGGTTCGGCCTGACGTTCCCGCTGCGTTATCCGGCCAGCGTGACCTGGAGCGGAGACCGCGGACTCGCCGTCGTCGCGTCGGCCGCGCAGGTCGCGGCGGCGGGGCGGCGCCACGGCGTCGCCGCCGTGCTCGACCTCTCCACCGGCAGGCTGACCGCCGTACGGCAGGGGCAGGCGACGATCACCGTGTCCTCCGGCGATCAGTCGGCGTCGGCGACCGTCAGCGTGACCGCCTCCCGCTGAACGACCGGGCCCGGGGCACTCGCCGTCCCGGGCCCCGGTCGTCTCGGCCGTCCGGGTGGAAGACTGGAGCCATGGCTCATTCGGACACCCATGTGCACGAGTCTGACCCGGCCTGCGCCGTGGCCCACGGGGAGGCGGCCCCGCCGCAGGGCGACCGCGTCCTCGTGGCCGTCTTCGCGTCGCCGGTGGCCGGCTATCTGCTGCGGTATGGGGCCGATCTCGGCTATCGCGGCATCCTCCTGGAGCCCGACCTCGATCTCGCCGAGAAGGTGCGTGCGGAAGAGCCCGCCTTCGAGGTAACGGGCAGCCCGCCGGCCGGCCTGGACGGCACCGCGGACGTCGTCGTCACCGACCACCACCGCTCCGAGCTCGGACCCGTGCTGCGCGACCTGCTCGCCTACCCGCCCCGGTGGATCGGGGTGATGGGCAAGCCGTACCACCCGGCGCCGCACGAGGTGGCGCTGGCCGAGCTGGGGGTGCCGCCCGAGACCGTCGCGCGGGTCCACCGGCCGATCGGCCTCAACATCGGGTCCCGCACTCCGCCGGAGATCGCCGTCGCCACGCTCGCCGGCCTGATCGCCGACAGGAACGGCCGGCCGGGCGGCTTCGCGTTCTGACGGGCCGCAGGGCCCCTCCCGTTGACCCCGCCGCCGGCGCGTGCGCAGGATCGAGGCGAGAGCGGACGAGAGAGGGTGATCCCATGGCGAAGGTGCTGATCATCACCGGCGACGCGGCGGAAGATCTCGAGGTGATGTACCCCTACCAGCGGCTCCTCGAGGAGGGGTACGAGGTCGACATCGCAGCGCCGTCGACCAAGAAGCTTCAGTTCGTCGTGCACGACTTCGTCGACGGCTTCGACACCTACACCGAGAAGCCGGGCCACGCGTGGCCGTCCGACGTCGCCTTCGCCGATGTGCGGGCGGCCGACTACGACGCGCTGGTCGTGCCCGGCGGTCGTGCCCCGGAGTACATCAGGAACGACCGGGACTGCCAGGAGATCGTGCGGCACTTCGCCGACGCCGGCAAGCCGATCGCGGCGCTCTGCCACGGTCCACTTGTCCTTGCGGCGGCGGGCGTGCTCAAAGGCCGCGAGAGCAGCGCGTACCCGGCCTGCGCGCCCGACGTAGAGCAGGCGGGCGGCACGTGGGTCGACAGCGAGGCGCACGTCGACGGCAACCTCGTGACAGGCCGGGCCTGGCCCGACCACCCGGCGTGGATGCGGGCGTTCCTCAGGGTGCTGCGCTCCGCCGTACCGGCCTCCTGAGAGGCATCTCACAGAGAGAGCCCGCCCCTTCCTGGCGGGCTTTTTCTGTGTCAGGAACCCCTTAGAGACTGATCCTGCCCGAAAACGGGCAAGAAACTTGATAGTCGGCATCCGTACTGCGTTAAGGTCCTGGTCTGTGTCCACGGCACGGCATCCCTTCGAGGACCTGATCGGCCATCTCACCAGGACGACCATGCTCGGCCCCGGTGAGGCGGCGCGTGTGGTCGCCGACGTCCTGGCGTACTTCGGCGAGCCCGTCGACGAGTACGTCAGGCGGCGTCACGGCGAGCTCAAGGCGAAGGGACTGACCAACGACGAGATCTTCCCGAGAATCTCCGCCGAGCTGTCAGGAAGGCGTGTCGCGGCGCCGGAGCTGTCCCTCCGCCAGCTCCGAAGGATCGTCTACGGATAGGGAGCGAATATGTGCGGAATCGTCGCTTATGTCGGGTCACAGGACGCGGCGCCCATCCTGCTCGAAGGGCTCCAGCGCCTGGAATACCGCGGCTATGACTCCGCAGGCCTCGCCATCGTCAACGCCAAGAGCCTGCGCACGCGCAAGGTCAAGGGCAGGGTGGCCGACCTGGCGGCAGCCGTACCGGCACGATTCAAGGGGACCACGGGCATCGGCCACACCCGCTGGGCCACGCACGGAGTTCCGAGCGACGTCAACGCGCACCCGCACCTCGACGGACAGCAGCGCATCGCCGTCGTGCACAACGGCATCATCGAGAACGCCGACGAGCTGCGCCGTCACCTCGAGGCCGACGGCGTCGTCTTCGACAGCGAGACCGACACCGAGGTGCTCGCGCACCTGATCGGCAGCACCGTCAAGGACACCGAGACCCTGGAGGAGGCGGTCCGCAGGGCGCTCAAGAGCGTCGTCGGCACGTACGGCATCGCCGTCGTCGACGCCCAGCGTCCCGGCGAGATCGTGGTCGCCCGCAACGGCAGCCCGATCGTCCTCGGCATCGGCGAGAAGGAGATGTTCGCCGCCTCCGACGTCTCCGCCCTGATCCGCTACACCCGTCAGGTCGTGCACCTGGAGGACGGCGAGCTCGCGGTCCTGAAGGCCGACGGATTCAACACCTTCACCAGCGACGCCAGGGAGACGGCGAAGGAGCCGTTCACCGTCGACTGGGAGGCCGGGCACTACGACAACGGCGGTTACGAGCACTACCTGCTCAAGGAGATCTCCGAGCAGCCCGACACCGTCGCCCGCACCCTGCGCGGGCGCATCGACGACCGTTTTCATATCGCCCACCTCGGCGGGCTCAACATGGACCCGCGGGAGACCCGCTCGTTCCGCCGCGTGAAGATCATCGGCTGCGGGTCCGCGTACTACTCCGGCCAGATCGGGGCGCAGCTCATCGAGGAGCTGGCCCGCATCCCCGCCGACGCGGAGCCGGCGTCGGAGTTCCGCTACCGCAGCCCGGTCGTCGAGCCGGACACCCTCTACATCGCGATCAGCCAGTCGGGGGAGACCTACGACACGCTCGCGGCCGTACAGGAGCTCAAGCGCAAGGGCGGCCGCGTGCTCGGCATCGTCAACACGGTGGGCAGCGCGATCGCCCGCGAGTGCGACGGCGGCGTCTACCTGCACGCGGGGCCGGAGGTGTCGGTCGCCTCGACCAAGGCGTTCACCTCGACGGCGGTCGCGTTCGCGCTGATCGCCCTGCACCTCGGCAGGGTCAGGGACCTGTCCCCGGCCGACGGCCGGCGGATCTGCGAGGGCCTCAAGCGGCTGCCCGAGCAGATCAAGGAGATCCTCACCCAGGAGGAGCACATCCGCACGCTGGCGATCAAGTACGCCGAGGCTCCCGGAATGATGTTCGTCGGCCGGGTCCGGGGCTACCCGGTCGCCCGCGAGGGCGCGCAGAAGCTCAAGGAGATCTCCTACGTCCACGCCGAGGCCTACCCCGCGAGCGAGCTCAAGCACGGCCCCCTCGCGCTGATCAGCCCCGAGCTGCCGACCGTGGCGGTCGTGCCCGACGACGAGCTGCTCGACAAGAACCTCACCACTCTGGGGGAGATCCGGGCCCGCCAGGGACGCATCCTCATGGTGGGGCACCGCACCGCCGAGGCCGCCGACGACTGCATCGTGGTCCCCAAGAACGAGACCGAACTCGACCCCATCCTGCTGACCATCCCGCTCCAGATCTTCGCCTACCACGCGGCCGTGGCCCTCGGCCGTGACGTCGACAGGCCGAGGAACCTGGCCAAGAGCGTCACGGTCGAGTGAGCATGGTCGCGGAATATAGTCACATGGTGTGATTGGTCGTATTCTGTCGGTATAAGTCCTGGGGGGAGGACGCCGACGTGCGACGCCGTACGGTCCTGGCGCTGGGGGCGGGGGTGCTGGCCCTCGCGGCGGGATGTGGCACCGGCGACCCGCCGATCCAGCGCGAGATCGACTTTGTCGTTCCCGGGCCGTCGGGAGGGCGCAGCGAGAGGATCGCCCGCCTGATGAAGGCGGTCATCGAGCGGCGCGGGTGGGCGCGCACGGTCGGCATCAGCAGCCAGCCGGGCGGTGGCGGGGCGCTCGCCATCTCCCGGTTCTTCGCGGGCGGCCGCCAGAGCGACCTGATGGTCGCCGACCCCGCGCTGGTGGCCGTCGCGGCGATGGACAGGACCAGGCCCCTCGCCTCCGGCACCTGGCCTCTCGCCAGGCTGGCCGGGCAGTGGGAGGTTCTGGTCGCCGCCCCCGGCTCACGGTTCCGGACTTTTGAGGATTTCGCCACAGCCCTGTTGCGGGATCCCTCCGGACCCAAGGTGGGCGGCGGAGTCGCCGGAGGCGCCGACCACCTCCTGTACGGCCTGACCGCCCAGGGGCTGGGCGCCGACGTCCGGTTGCTCGACTACACGGCCTTCGCCGACTGCGCCCAGGCCGTCGCGGCGGTCCTCGACGGCAGGATGGCCCTCGGGTTCGGCGCCCAGCAGGATGTGGCCCGCCACGTCGCAGCCGGGCGGCTGCGGCCGCTCGCCGTGTCGTCCTCCGAGCGGCTCCCCGGCGTGGACGCCCCCACGTTCATCGAGGCCGGGGTCAGCCTTGTCTACGCCAACTGGTGGGGCCTGCTCGGCTCCCGCCGCCTCGACGACTCCCAGCGTGACGCCCTGCTCGACCTGTGCCGGTCAGTGGGCGAGTCGGCCGTCTGGAGTCAGGCCTGCACGGCCCAGGGATGGGCCCCGATGTACCTGGCCGGAGAAGATTTCCGCCAGTGGCTCACCGCCGAATCCGCCCGCACCAAGCAAGTCCTCACAGGCCTCGGCCTCCTCTAGCCCCCTCCCAACCCGTAGCCCCCCTCAACCTGTAACCCCCTCAACCTGTAACCCCCTCAACCTGGCCGTGATCATGCAGAAGTTCGAGGATCGGCCGTCTGACGTGCGCCGATGTGGTTGGTGATCATGCAGAAGTTCGGGGATTTGGGCCCTGAGCTGCGTAAACCCGTTGCGTGATCATGCAGTAGTTCGAAGAGTGTGCGCCTGGCCTGGGCGAGCGCCGTACGTGATCATGCGCGAGCCTTGGGACTGCATGATCAGGTACGGCTTTCGCCCTGGTGGGCCGTCATGTGGGCGAACTTCTGCATGATCACGAATGGTATTCGCGCGGGTCGTTCGAGGTACGAGCGAACTTCTGCATGATCACGCAACGGGTTTGCGCAGGTCGTGCGTGGTCCTCCCGAACTTCTGCATGATCACGCCCAAGGGGGAGGGGGCGGGGAGGGGGACGGGAGAGGGGGTGAGGGGGCCGTACCTTAGAGGGGCTGAGAGCCGACCGTGACGGTGCTCTCGGGCGCAGGAAGAACCAGGACGAGGACGAGGGGAGGTGCGCTCTCCTGTCCGTCGCATGGAACTGGGGCACGCTGGCGGCCGCCGTGGTCGGCGCCGTCGTCGCCGTCGAGCTGGTCAGGCGGGTGCTGAAATCGCGGCTGGTCGGGGACCGATGGTCGCTCGCCGGCCCTGTCGTCCGCCGGTGCACGTGGCCGGGGTTCGCCTCGGCCGTCCTCGCCGCCGCCAACGCCGTCTACACGCCTGACATGACCGGCCCCCGGGCGGACGGCGTGCTCCGGCACGGCTTCACCCTGCTCCTGATCCTCTGCGTGACCTGGCTGGTGATCCAGGCGGCCTACGCGGTGACCGACGTGGTCCTCGATCACCTGACGAAGGTCGAGGGCGACGCCAACCGGAGGGCGAGGCGGATCCGCACCCAGATCACCCTCGTCCGCCGGATCTCTGCGGCCGTGGTGGTGGTCGTCGCGCTCGGCGCGATGTTGTTCACCTTCCCCGAGGTCCGGGCGCTCGGCGCGGGGCTGCTGGCCTCCGCCGGCATCGCGGGCGTGGTCGCCGGCATCGCGGCCCAGTCGACGCTGGGCAACATGGTGGCCGGGCTCCAACTCGCCTTCAGCGACGCCATACGGCTGGACGACGTGGTCGTGGTCGAGAACGAGTGGGGCAGGATCGAGGAGCTGACCCTCACCTACGTCTCCCTGCGGTTGTGGGACGAGCGTCGCCTGATCCTCCCGGTGTCGTACTTCACCACCAACCCGTTCGAGAACTGGACGCGCCACGAGAGCCGCATCCTCGGCAGTGTCTACCTGCGCGTCGACTGGGCCGTGCCGATCGAGGAGATGCGTGCCGAGCTCTATCGCGTGCTGCGGGACAACCCGCTCTGGGACCAGAAGGACTGGACGCTCCAGGTGACTGACATCACGCCGGGCGGCCTGGTCGAGCTGCGCGCGCTGATGAGCGCGGCCGACTCGGCGAGCGCGTGGGACCTGCGGTGCGACGTGCGCGAGCACCTGGTGACGTTCGTACGGGAGAAATACCCGGAGACGATCCCACGGCTGCGCGTGGAGTCGCTGGACAGGTCATGACGTGTTCGACGGGCGCAGCACCCGGGTGCCGCCGGCGATGAGGGCGGTGGCCAGCACCCAGCCCGCCACGACGATGCCGTTGGCCAGCCACTGCGTCCAGCCGACCGGCTCCCACGCGCCGCGCTGCTCGAACACGCTCACGGGCGCGAGCAGGTCCACGGTGTAGGTGAAGGCGTTGAAGTGACGGGTCTCGTCGAGAGAGATCTTGGCCGGCTGCCAGTGGGAGAAGACTCCGGTGCCCGCGGCGAGGAGCAGGACGGCCCACAGCGCGGCGAGCCAGGGGCGGTAGCCGTACCCGACGACGAGGTCGAGCAGCCGCCCCCACAACCGCCCGGGCAGTTTGAGCGTCCTGCGCCGGGCCCGTTGTTTGGCCAGCAGCACCCGCCGGGCGTCCGTCTCGTGCCCGATCCTGCGGTAGTAGGCCGCCAACTGCTCGTACGGCTGGGGCCGGTATCCCTCGGGGTCGCGGCTGACCCATGAGAGCCGGTCGGCCAGTACGGCGAGGCCGCGCAGGGACTCGTAGGTCGTGCCGTTGAGGTGCACGTGCCGGGGATAGCCGTCCGGGCGGTCGAGCAGGACGCCGATGCGGGAGAAGGCCAGGTTGACATCTCCCTCGATCGACTCGGGCGTGAGGATCAGCTCGTCGACCTGCATGTGGCTCAGATGGAGGGCCCGTCCCGGCGCTTTGACCACGGCCCGGTCGAAGGACAGCACCCCCGAGATGCGTGCGCCGCGCAGCCGTACCGTCCCGGACGCGGTGAAGCCGGCGCCGAGTTCGGCGGCGGTGGCCTGCATGTGGTCGGCGTAGACGGCGTGGGAGCCGGGGGCCGCGATCTCGGCGCCTTCCAGGTAGAGCCCGCTGTTGAAGTGGGCTCCGATGAATCGCAGCCCGCCGGTCGTGTGGAGGCGGCGCAGGAAGGCGCCTCCGTCCACGGTCAGGCCGCCCGCCCAGACGGCCACCGAGGTCTGGGCCACCGGCTCGCCGTGCCGTGGCTCGGTGTAGGACGGGCCCCAACCGGCCAGGTCGTGCTTCCTTTCGGCGGTGCGGACGACGGGCGATCCGACGCTGGCGCGGGTGAGCCTGAGCTGGCCGGTGATGTGGGCGTTGTCCAGGCGCACTCCCTCGGTGATCGTGGATCCGTCGAGGTCGAGCAGGCCGTCGACCGTGGTGCGGCCCGCGCGTAAGCGCCTGATGTGGCAGTTGCGGAGGCGCAGCCCCCGGGTGCGGGCGTCGTTGAGGGAGACGATCCCCATGTGGCATCGCAGCAGGTGGAGCCGGGCGGTGATCGTGGCGTCGGCGAGGTTGAGTTCACCGACGATGCGGGCACCGGCGAGCCGTATGCCGGGCACCTGGCCGGGTTTGTCCTCGCTGCCGATCAGCAGGGAGGCGAGCACCTCCGCGCGGACCGATCGCTCGGGGCCCCAGGTGTGGCCCTCGGCGGGGTCGTCGTCGGGGCTGACGCGCAGGTCGACGGGGGCCCCGGTGGCGTAGGACTCCCATACCTTCCGCTCAGCCGCGTTGAGCCGCCAGAAAGGCCGTGATCTTCCCACATGCCGGACTCTATCGGCATATTTGCCACCTGAGTCGAGACCGGGGCTACGGACTGCAGTCGCAGTCGCAGTCGCAGTCGCAGGGGCAACAGTCGCAACAGGCACTGCAGTCGCAGCAGTCGCCGCCGAGTCGGCAGCGGTCGGTCCAAGGTTCGTCGCGATGGCTGCTCCACGGAGGGCGGTACAGGCCGCAGGTCACGAAGGTGAGCAACCCCGCTCCGGCCGACCTCACCGGTCCCGGGCGCGTGTGCCGCACGGCGAAGGCCCGGTCCACGGCCCTGCGGGTCTCGCCTGCCAGGAGCGCCTCGACGAGGTGCCGCTCCCGCAGGTCCAAGCCCCGTACGGCCAGGCCGAGCCCGTGCACGGCGTCGTCGCAAAGCCGCCTGGTCTCGGCGAGCGAGGTGCCGGTGGCCGTGAGCGGGTTGTATCGCCCGCGTGCCCGGTCGTCCTCCAGGTCTTCCACGGCGTCGAGCAGGTGGGCGATCCGGCCGAACAGGCGCCCGGCCTCGCGGAGGTTCTCGGCGTTGTGCGGGGTGCTCGCGAGGATCGCGGTGTGGGCGAAGGCGGCGGCCGCGGCCTCCTCGGTCGGTTCGGTGAGCCGTGGCAGAGGAAGGCCGCCCGTGGCCTCCAGCACGGCCTGCCGTTCGGCGGCGGCGGTGAGCACGCGCGTGTCGAATCCGATCGACGCGGCGTCCCGCTCGGCGGCGGCGGTCCAGGACGTCGCGACGCGCCGGAGCGGGGCTCCGGCGAAGCGGCGTCCGGCCGGCCCGTCGCCGTCAACCGCGTGGTCGCGGATCTTCCCCGCGGCCAGGGCCAGCGAAGCAACGGCCGCGAGCCGGGACCCCTGGTCGCGGGAGGCGATCACGTCGGCGGAGCGGAATCCGCGCAGCGCGCAGGGGCCCGCGGTCCGATGCGCGGGCGGCCGGTCGGCCTGGGCTTCGGTCAGGACGGACAGGACGAGCCCGTCGTAGTTCGTCGCGGCCCTCGCCACCTGCCCGTGCCGGTCGCGCAGCGTGAGGCACAGCCCGCACAGGTGGGCCCGCCAGGCGCTCAGAACGGCCGCGCAGGAGTGGTCGGCGCACGGCCGGAGGATGCCGAACATCGATGCCCTTCTCGAGACAGGCGTACAGGATCTTACGGGCCCCGTTCGGCGCACAATTAGGGGATGAGGGGTGCTAACGGGTTCAAAGTGCTTATCGATGGCCACATCGCCACGCTCGTCATCGACCGGCCGGAGAAGCGGAATGCGATGACGGCGGCGATGTGGCGGGAACTGCCCGGCCTGCTTGCCGAACTTGCCGCGAACCCGGAGATTCGTGTTCTCGTGCTTACCGGAGCAGAGTCCACATTTTGCGCCGGTGCGGATATATCGGAAATTGCGTCACTTGGACATGAAGGTGATGACACCGGGCTCACGGCCGCCGCCGAACAGGCGCTGGCCGAGTTCCCGAAACCCGTGATCGCCGCGATCGAGGGCTACTGCGTGGGCGGCGGATGCCAGCTCGCCGTGGCCTGCGACATCCGGATCGCCTCCTCCGGCGCCCGGTTCGGCGTCACTCCCGCGAGACTCGGGATCGTCTACCCGCTGGGCGCGACCCGGCGCCTGGCGCGGCTGGTCGGCCCGTCGGCGGCCAAGCTCCTGATCTTCTCGGCCGAACTCGTCGACGCGGGCAATGCCGTACGGATCGGGCTCGTGGACGAGGTGGTGCCACCGGATGAACTGGACGCCCGTGTGTACGGCCTGGCCGCCACGATGGCGGAGCGGTCACGGCTGACCCTGACGGCCGCGAAGCAGATCATCGACGGCCGCGCGGGTGAGGCCGACTTCCTGGCCTGGCAGCGGGAGTCCGTCGAGAGCGGCGAATTGGCCGAAGGCCTCAACGCATTCGGGGAGGGGCGTTCCCCTCGATTCTCTTGGGATGCAAAATAGGCATAAACGGGACTCGCAGTGGTAATGACCCTGTGAGGTGTGTGATGTCACAGAATCCATTCGCCAGGTTCGTCAGATGGCTCGGACTTGACAGGAATCCGCTCCGTCGCCGGTGTGACCGGGTCGAGGGGCTGGTCCGGCTTGCCGCCGTACTGGGCGTGATCGTCGCCGTGGTCTGCGGTGTGATCCTCGGCTTCCGCGAGTTCGGCGCCGGAGTGCGGACCGAGGCGCAGGAGGCGCGAGCCCGGCATCTGGTGAGTGCGACCCTGACCGAGAACGTGTCCGCGCCACGCCTGTCGGCGGCCGGGGCGGCCGTCGGCCACGCGCCGGCCGTGTGGAAGGCCCCGGACGGCACCGAGCGGACGGGCACCATCGATGTGAGCCCGACCAAGGCGGCCGGCGACAGCGTGCAGGTCTGGGTCGACGACCGCGGCGCCCTCACTCAGCGGCCCCAGGACAGGGAGACCACGATCGTCGCCGCCCTGACAGTGGGGACCGGAGTCCCGCTGACCGCGGCGGCCTTCCTGGCGATGCTGGTCGTGGTGACCCGCTCGGTGAACCAGCGGCGCGCCCGCCGCGTGTGGGAGGCCCAGTGGACGGTCGTCGAGCCCATGTGGCGGATCAACGGCCGGTGAGCGGGCTCAGCGGTCGACGATCTCGTTCTTCCCGATGACCACGACGCCGCTGCGCGTCACGGTGAAGCGCTTGCTGTCGTATTCGAGGTCGAAGCCGATCCTGGCGCCGTCGGGGATGACCACGTTCTTGTCGATGATCGCCCGCCGTACGACGGCACCTCTGCCGATCTTCACACACCCCATCAGGACCGAGTCCTCGACGTGCGAGTGCGAGTGGAGCACCACGCCGGGAGAAAGGATCGACCGCAGAGCGGTGCCGCCCGAGACGATGACGCCGGGTGAGACGATCGACTCCAGCGCGTGGCCGATCCGGTCCCCCTCGTTGTGCACGAACTTCGCCGGAGGCAGCGGTTCGTTGCCGGTGTAGATGGGCCACCTGTCGTTGTAGAGGTTGAAGACCGGGTGGACCGAGATGAGGTCCATGTTGGCCTCGTAGTAGGCGTCCAGCGTCCCCACGTCGCGCCAGTAGCCCCGGTCGCGGTCGGTCGAGCCGGGCACCACGTTGTGGGCGAAGTCGTACACCTCGGCCCCGCCGCTCTTGACGAACATCGGGATGATGTTGCCGCCCAGGTCGTGCCTGCTGCTCGGGTCGAGCGCGTCCTCGCGCAGGGCCTCGATCAGGGCCTGGGTCTTGAAGACGTAGTTGCCCATCGAGGCGTAGATCTGGTCGGGCGCGTCCGCCAGGCCCACCGCGTCCTTCGGCTTCTCCTTGAAGGCGACGATGCGCCGGCCCGACGGGTCGGTCTCGATGACGCCGAACTGGTCGGCGAGGTCGAGCGGTTGCCGGATCGCCGCGACCGTGACGTCGGCGCCGGAGTCGATGTGCTGGTCGACCATCTGCCGGGGGTCCATCCGGTAGATGTGGTCCGCGCCGAAGACGATCACGTGGTCGGGCAGTTCGTCGTAGATCAGGTTCAGGTTCTGGAACAGCGCGTCGGCCGATCCGGAGAACCAGTGAGGCCCGAGCCGCTGCTGGGCGGGGACGGGAGTGACGTAGTTGCCCAGCATCGCCGACAGCCGCCACGTGCGGGAGATGTGCCGGTCGAGACTGTGGTTCTTGTACTGCGTCAGCACCACGATCTGCAGGTAATGCGCGTTGGCGAGGTTCGACAACACGAAGTCGATGAGCCGGTAGATCCCCCCGAACGGGACGGCCGGCTTGGCCCGGTCCGCGGTCAGCGGCATCAGCCGCTTCCCTTCACCACCTGCGAGCACGATCGCGAGGACCTTCATAGGGAGGACCTTAACCCCCCAAAGGCTCGACAAACACCCGGACGGTACGACCTAAGCTCCTGGTATGCGTGTCGATCTGCTGAGCCGTGAGTATCCACCCGATGTGTACGGCGGTGCCGGAGTCCATGTGGAGTACCTCGCACGGGAGCTGCGCGAACTGGCCGACGTACGGGTGCGGTGCTTCGGAGAGCCCCGTCAGGAGCCCGGGGTGACGGCCTATCCCGTCCCCGGCGGTCTGTCGGAGGCCAACGCGGCCCTCCAGGTGCTGGGGGTCGACCTGGAGATGGCCGCGGGATGCCAGGGAGCGAGCCTCGTGCACAGCCACACCTGGTATGCCAATTTCGCCGGGCACGTGGCCAAGATGCTGTACGGCACGCCCCACGTCGTCACCACCCACAGCCTGGAGCCCCTGCGCCCCTGGAAGGCCGAGCAACTCGGCGGCGGCTACACCCTGTCGTCGTGGGCCGAGCGCACGGCCCTGGCGGCCGCTGACGCGATCATCGCGGTGTCCGAGGGCATGCGGCGTGACGTGCTGTCGGCCTACCCCGAGATCGCGCCCGACCGGGTGACGGTGATCCACAACGGCATCGACACCGAGGAGTACGCGCCCTCCCACGGCACCGAGGCCCTCCTGCGCCACGGCATCGACCCGGCCCGGCCGTACGTCGTGTTCGTCGGCCGCATCACGCGGCAGAAGGGCCTGGTGCACCTCCTGCACGCGGCCCGCTCGTTCGACCCCGGGGCGCAGCTCGTGCTCTGCGCGGGAGCCCCGGACACCCCGGAGATCGCCGCAGAGGTCACGGGCCTGGTCGAGGGCCTGTCGGCGGCCAGGGACGGCGTCGTCTGGATCCGCGAGATGCTGCCCAGGCCCGAGGTCATCCAGATCCTGACCCACGCGGCGGTCTTCGTGTGCCCGTCGGTCTACGAGCCCATGGGCATCGTCAACCTGGAGGCCATGGCCTGCGAGACGGCCGTGGTGGCGACCGCCACGGGCGGCATTCCCGAGGTGGTCGCCGACGGCTCGACGGGCCTGCTCGTGCCGATCGAACAGGGACCCGACGGCGAGCCGCACGATCCGGACATGTTCGCCGCGGCCATCGCCGAGCGGGTCAACGGCCTGCTGCGCGACCCCGAGCTGGCCGCGACCATGGGCAAGGCGGGCCGCAGGCGCGCCGTCGAGCACTTCTCCTGGCGGGCGATCGCCGAGCAGACCCTGAAGCTCTACACGCGGGTCACGGACGCCGGGGCTCGATCATCGTGATCCCGGCGACCCCGCCGTGCGACAGTGCCGTCAGCGCCGAAGGCGCCTCGCCCAGCCCGATGGTGCGGGTCACGAGCAGGTCGGGCCGCAGCGTGCCCGCGGCGATCATCTCCAGCATCGGCGGGTAGGCGTGGGCGGCCATGCCGTGGCTGCCCACGATCTCCAGTTCGTGTGCGATCACCCGGCCCATCGGCAGCTCGGTGGCGCCGGGCAGCAGGCCGACCTGCACGTGGCGGCCCCTGCGGCGCAGGCTCGCGATCGAGGCCGCGCAGGTGGCCGCGCCGCCCAGGGCGTCCAGGGAGACGTGCGCGCCCTCGCCGGTGATCTCCCGCACCTCGGCGGCGGTGTCGGCCGAGCCGTCGGCGCGCACGCATTCCGCCGCGCCGAACCGGGCGGCCAGGTCGAGCGCGGCGGGGGAGACGTCCACGGCCACCACCCGGGCTCCCGACGCGGCGGCGATCATCACGGCTGACAGGCCGACGCCGCCGCACCCGTGCACGGCCACCCAGTCGCCGGCCCTGACCCCGCCCTGGGCCACGACCGCGCGGAACGCCGTGGCGAACCGGCAGCCGAGGCTCGCCGCGGTGGCGAACGCCATGCCGTCCGGCAAGGGCACGAGATTGACGTCGGCATGGCCTATGGCGACCTTCTCGGCGAAGGAGCCCCAGTGGGTGAAGCCCGGCTGCGTCTGGCGCTCGCACACCTGGTGGTCGCCGGCCGCGCACTGCCGGCATGTGCCGCAGGCGCAGATGAAGGGCACCATCACCCGGTCGCCCGGCCGCCGGGTGGTCACACCCGGACCGACCGACTCGACCACTCCGGCCAGTTCGTGGCCGGGCACGTGGGGCAGCACCCGGATGTCGTCGTCGTGACCCATCCAGCCGTGCCAGTCGCTGCGGCACAGCCCGGTGGCCTCCACCCTGATCACCGCGCCCTCCGGGGGAGCGACGGGGTCGGCGACCTCCCGCACCTCGGGTTCCGCGCCGAACGCCTCGTAAACCACCGCGCGCACGTGTTCTCCTGACGGTTCCGACTTGCCCGTTTCATCTGGTCATGCCTGATAAATCATGCCTTGCTGATCTGGGTACGCTGGACCGGTGATTGCGATCGACCGGGTCCGGATGGCCTTCACCGACAGGCACGGCGGCGTGAGCGCCGAGCCGTACGGCTCTCGCAACCTCGGCGGGGCGGTGGGAGACGATCTCGCGGCCGTGGCGGACAACCGGCTGAAGACCGCCGCCGAGTTCGGCGTCGGCCAGGTGGTGTTCATGCGCCAGGTCCACAGCGCCGACGTGGCCTACGTGGCCGAGCCGTACGGGGACGACCCGCCCGAGCTGGACGGCGTCTTCACCGACCGGGCCGGGCTCGGGCTGGCCGTGCTGGTCGCCGACTGCGCGCCGGTGCTGGTCGCCGATCCCGTCGCCGGGCTGGTCGGCGGCGCACACTCCGGACGGCCGGGCACCGAGGCAGGGATCGTCACCGCCCTGGTCGAGGCCATGGCGGACCACGGAGCGGAGCCGGCGAGGATGGTCGCGGCCATCGGGCCGTGCGCCTGCGGCCGCTGCTACGAGGTGCCCGCGGACATGCGCGAGCGGGTCGCCGCGCGGGTGCCCGAGATGTGGGCGACGACGAGCCGGGGCACCCCCGCGCTGGACCTCAGGGCCGGAATCGAGGCGCAGTTGCACAGGGCCGGGGTGTCCGACGTGCGCCACGACGGGCGGTGCACGATCGAGACAGCCGACCTGTACTCCTATCGGCGCGAGGGCCGGACCGGCCGCTTCGCCGGATACGTGTGGCTCCAGGGCTGACGAACAGGGCCGATGAGCAGGGCTGAGGATCAGCGTCCCGTCATCCGGCACGCCTCCGCCCACAGCTGCGACTCCATCGCCGTCTCGGCCTGCGGCGGCGTGCCCATCAGCTCCAGGCAGTCGTCGATCGTCCTCGCCAGCAGATCGCGCAGCAGCGGGTCGGGATCGAGCACGCACGCCTGCGCGATCCCGCGGACGGCGAGTTGCACGGTGTTCGGCGCGGCGTACCGGCGGAATCCCTTGGCCGAGATGCGCACCCCGCGCCTGAAGGCGAAGGCCCACCGCATGGCCTCGGGAACCTCCTCCAGCGCCTTGCGGCTGGAGTCTTGAAGGCTGCCCTCCGGCCTGCCGTCCAGCCCGGCCAGCACGTGCTCGGCCGAGAGGATCGACACCGCCATGGCGAGCTGACGCTCGTGCGCCACCACCGGCAGGGCGGAGGTCGCGCACCGCAGGGCGATGTGCGCGTCGATCCGCAGGTCGTCGCCGGTCAGCCCGATGACGGACGGGATCAGCCCGGCCAGCTTGGGGCGCGCCGCGTCGGAGGTGTGATCGTTGACGAGCCGGGCGAGCCCGGCCAGCAGCGGGTGGGTGCACGACGGGTGGTCGCTCCACCGTTCACCGGCCAAGAAGGAGGCGAGTTCCATGAAACAGGCGCCCTTGCTGGGATTGCGGTGCTTCCCACGCGAGAGCACTGGCATTGCTTGGGGCATCTGACCGTGCATGAGCTACTCCCACCAGAATCGCCCATCATGTCCCTTCCAGTGTGCGCTCAGGCGGCCGCTATGAGAAGAACCCTGCGAGCCTGGGCATGGAAGAGACACGTCAAGACCCTGTACGGCAGGCCTTCCCGGGCGTCTCTGGTGGGAGGAGATCGGCTGGGAGGAGATCAGCCGCCGCTCTTGCGGCGGAAGGAGCGCCGGCTCGCGGCTGGGCCCTGGGCGCCGTGGACCTTCGCCGAGCCCTTGCCCTGGCCGCTGGAGTTCGCCTCGGCCTGGGAGCGCCGTTTGCGCTCCAGGGCCTCGCGGAACTTGCGCTTCATCTCGTCCTCAGCCGGTTCGGGCTCGGCTCCGGACTCCGGTTCGGTGGCAGCCATGAGGACCTCCTGCTGAGAGGGAAACCACCATGCGGCGTGAACCCGATGGTGTGAGGATCACTCTATCGTCACCGGTCAGACACCTGATGACAGGAGGTGCGCTTCTGTCAGGAGATGCGATGGCAAACGGTCAGGAAAAAAGTGGTGGGCGATACTGGGATTGAACCAGTGACCTCTTCCGTGTCAGGGAAGCGCTCTCCCGCTGAGCTAATCGCCCGTTGAAACATCAGAGGTGGAGACGGGATTTGAACCCGTGTACGCGGCTTTGCAGGCCGCTGCCTCGCCTCTCGGCCACTCCACCGAGGGAGGCCCCAGCACAAAAAGACCTCTCGGAGCGGAAGACGGGATTCGAACCCGCGACCCTCACCTTGGCAAGGTGATGCTCTACCACTGAGCCACTTCCGCGTGACGCCTTGCGGCGACGAGGTAACTGTATCTGGTTTTCACCGCCGGTGCGTACTCATAACCGCTCGGCCGACGATCTCCGGAGGGCGCGATCCGCGCCGCGCTCGATCGCGGGGAGCATCATGAAGATTTCGAGGATCCGGGTGAGCCGGTGCACCTCGTTGCGGTGGAAGGCCGGCCCCTCGGCCCTCGCCAGCACGAGGGACAGGGCCAGCGGGGGGAGCGGCGCGATGATCACGTGCAGGCCGGAGGGGAGTGTCCGGGCGGCAGGGCGTGGCTCAATCTCGTCGGGCAGCGTGACGTCCTCGGGGGCGCGCCAGCTCGAGTAGACGACCGCCCGCGGAGTCCGCTCGGTGGCGGCCGCGGCCCAGTCGGCGCTGAACAGCACCGGCATGGAGTCGATCAGGGTGGCCAGGGCCCGGTCGCCCGCGCTGGTGAGGAACTTGAGGATCTCCAGCTCCGGGTAGGTGCCCGGGGCCTCGCGTGTCGACCATATCCCGTCGATCCGCACGCCGTCGACGCTCTCCAGCGCCTGCACCAGGTGCTCGCGCGGGGCCGCGTCCGGCCAGTAGACGGTGAAGTCGTCGAGCGCCCGGCCGTCGCCCCGGTCGAGCACGACCACCTGGGTGATGTCGGCGCCGACCGTTCCGAGCGCCCGGGTGACCTGTCCGAGCGATCCGGGACGGTCCGGCAGGCCGATTCTCAGTCTCAGAAGCATGATGACCTCCCCCGACCTCAATCAGCCCAGCGTAACCGGACAAAAGACCCACGTCCATGATCTTGCGCGTTCACTCTCCGGACCGGGCGAAAATGAAGATGTGAAAATCGGGACGTTCGAGGTCTGGCCCCCCGTGGTGCTCGCCCCCATGGCGGGCATCACCAACATCGGTTTCCGCAGGCTCTGCCGGGAGCAGGGCGGCGGCGTCTTCGTCTCCGAGATGATCACCTCGCGGGCACTCGTCGAGCGGGTGCCCCTGACCTTCCAGATGATCAGGTTCGGCGACGACGAGTCTCCCCGCAGCATCCAGCTCTACGGGGTGGACCCCGCCGTGATCGGCAAAGCGGCCCGGATGATCGCCGAAGAGGATCTGGCCGACCACATCGACCTCAACTTCGGTTGTCCCGTGCCCAAGGTCACCCGGCGCGGCGGCGGAGCGGCCCTGCCGTACAAGCGGAACCTGCTGCGGGCCATCCTGCGGGAGGCGGTCGGGAACGCCGGAAGCCTGCCGGTCACGATCAAGATGCGCAAGGGCATCGACGACGACCACCTCACCTACCTCGAGGCGGGCAGGATCGCCGTCGAGGAGGGCGTGTCCGCGGTGGCCCTGCACGCCCGTACGGCCAAGCAGCACTACGGCGGAACGGCCGACTGGGACGCGATCCGGCGGCTGAAGGAGGCCGTGCCGGAGATCCCGGTCCTCGGCAACGGCGACATCTGGAGCGCCGACGACGCGCTGCGCATGGTCGCCGAGACCGGCTGCGACGGCGTGGTCATCGGCCGGGGCTGCCTGGGCCGTCCCTGGCTGTTCCGCGACCTCGACCGGGCCTTCGAGGGGGAGGCCGAGCGCACACGGCCCACCCTGGGAGAGGTGGGGGCGATGATGCTCCGCCACGCCGAACTGCTGTGCCAGGTCATCGGGAGTGAGCCGCACGGGCTCGCCGACTTCCGCAAGCACGTGGGCTGGTACCTGAAGGGGTTCACCGTCGGGGCCGAGGCCCGCAGGGCGCTGACCGGCGTCGCGAGCCTCGCCGAGTTCGAGCGGCGCGTCGCCGAACTCGACCACGGCCAGCCGTGGCCGGACGACGCCGACGGCCCCCGCGGCAAGAGCGGGGAACGGGCCAAGGTCCAGCTGCCCCACAACTGGCTGGACGACTCCGAGGACATGACCGTGCCCGGGGCCGAGGCGGAGGACGCCACGTCGGGTGGCTGAACGGTCACGTGATGTAACTGTGATCAGAACATGACTTGCCGGGGTCAGGTTCCGGCGTAGCGTTCGGTCAAGGGTCGGCGGCATGCCTCACGCGGGGGTCGAGACGCTTGACGGGGACGGATCACGAGACCCACCGGGAGCCCGGCCGCCGGACGCCGCCGGTCGAGGACCTGATCGCGGAGTTCGACGCGGAACGGCCGGGCAGACGCCTTCCGCCGCGCGTGGCCGCGGGGGTCACCGTCGTCGCACTGGGCCTGTCCCTCTACGCGCTGTACTGGACCTTCCGGCCGGGGCCCGTCCTGCCGTACCGGATGGTCTTCCTGGCCGTGGTGCTGCCGCTGGCCTTCGTCTGCTACAAGCCCCGCGGGAGCGGAGGCGACCGTCCCTCGCCTCTCGACTGGGCGCTGGCGGCGCTGTCCCTGGCCGTCTGCGCCTATCCGCTCGCCGTCTTCGACGACCTCATCCGCCGCACGTTCGCGCCGACCGTGCTCGACGTCGCCGCCGGAGCGGTGCTGACGCTGCTGGTGCTGGAGGCCTGCCGCCGCACCGTCGGATGGATCCTGCCCGCCGTCTGTCTCGGGTTCGTCGCCTACGCCTACTACGGCGGCTACCTGCCGGCGGACTGGGCGATCGGGCACCGCGGCTACGACCTGGAGCGGATCGTCGCCTCGTTCGTGATGGGCACGGAAGGCGTGTACGGCGTGCCGCTCGACGTGGCCGCCACCTACATCATCCTGTTCACGATCTACGGCGCGGTGCTCGACTGTTCCGGGGCGGGCAAGTTCTTCGTCGACGTCTCGTTCGCGGCCTTCCGCCGCTCCCGGTCGGCCCCCGGCAGGACCGTCACGCTCGCGGGATTCCTGCTCGGCACGGTGAGCGGGTCGGGAGTGGCCACCACCGTGAGCGTCGGCAGCGTCGCCTGGCCCATCCTCAAGCGGGCCGGCTACCCCCGTGAACAGGCCGGTGGAGTGCTCGCCGCCGCCGGCATCGGAGCGATCCTGTCGCCGCCGACCCTGGGCGCGGCGGCGTTCATCATCGCCGAATACCTCCGGGTCGGCTACCTGACCGTGCTCGTCTACGCCGCCATCCCCACGGTGCTCTACTACCTGGGGATCTTCCTCGCGATCGAGATGGACGCGCGCAGGTACGGCACCACGGCGGCCGTCCCCGACGGCCCCCGGGCCTGGGACCTGGTCAAACGGTTCGGCTACCACTTCAGCTCGCTGTTCGTGATCGTCGTCTTGATGGCGCTCGGCCAGTCGCCGCTCCGTGCGGTCGTCTACGCCACCGCGCTGGCCTTCGCGTTGTCCTTCCTGGACCGGGAGCGCCGCCTCACCCCCCGGCGGG
Organism: Planotetraspora thailandica; assembly: GCF_016863335.1. Classification (GTDB taxonomy): domain Bacteria; phylum Actinomycetota; class Actinomycetes; order Streptosporangiales; family Streptosporangiaceae; genus Planotetraspora; species Planotetraspora thailandica. The sequence continues at coordinate 48,209 of NZ_BOOR01000051.1, read as the reverse complement.
CGGTCCGGGCGCTGGCCGCAGGCGCCACGGGCATGCTCCCCGTGGCGGTCACCTGCGCCGCCGCCGGCACCATCGTCGCCGTCGTCACGCTGACCGGGCTCGGGTTGAAGGCGGGCTCTTTGATCGTCGGCCTGTCCGGGGGTGTGCTCGCCATAACGGCGATCGCCTGCGCCGTGGCCGTGCTGGTGCTGGGCCTGGCCGTACCGGTGACGGCGTCGTTCGTGATCGCGGCCGTCATCATCGGGCCCGCGCTGCTCGAACTGGGAGTCACCCGGGCCGAGGCGTACATGTTCGTCTTCTACTACGCCGTGTTGTCGGAGGTCAGCCCGCCCACCGCGTTGTCGGCCTTCGCCGCGTCGGCCATCACGGGCGGCAACGCCCAGCGCACGATGCTCGCGACCTGGAAGTACACCCTTCCGGCCTTCCTCGTGCCGTTCGCGTTCGTGCTCACCCCCGCGGGCTCGGCCCTGCTCGCCCAGGCGCCTGCGGAGAAGGTCCTGCTCGCCGTCGCCGTCTCCTGCCTGGCCGTGGCGGCCCTCGCCGTGGCCACAGGGGGCTGGATGCTGGGCCCGGCCGGGCTCCTCGAGCGCGCGTTGTGCGCTGTGGCGGCCGTGCTGCTGCTCGTGCTGTCGCCCGTGCCCGTCATCGCCGGACTGGCCGTGGCGGTGCTCGCGCTCGGCGTGCATCTGGTCCTGAGAAAACCGGTTACGGCAAAGAGGGAGGCGTCCCCGTGAGAGGCACGAAGGCACTGAGGCGGCTCGTCGCGCTGGCCGCGGCGGGCGCACTGATCGCCGGTTGCGGCGGAGACAGGTCGGGCACGCAGGGCGGCGGCACCCGGTTGTCGATCGCCACGGGCAACACCACCGGCGTCTACTACGTGCTCGGCGGAGGGCTGGCCGAACAGATCGGCAAGAACATCCCCGGCTACCAGGCGACCGCGGAGGCGACCGGCGCCTCGGTGGAGAACATCCAGCGTGTGGTCAAGGGGCAGTCCGACATCGCGTTCACCCTCGCCGACACCGCGGCCGACGCGGTCGCCGGCACAGGCTCGTTCGGCGGCCCGCACCCGATCCGCGCGATCGCGCGCCTCTACGACAACTACACGCACGTGCTCGCCCGGGCCGACGTGGGTGTGAAATCCGTCGCCGACCTCAAGGGCAAGCGCGTCTCCACCGGCTCACCGAACTCCGGCACCGAGGTCATCGCCCTCCGCCTGCTCGCCGCAGCCGGGCTCGACCCCGACAAGGACGTCGCCCGTCAGGCGCTGTCCCTGCCGGAAACCGTGCAGGGCCTCAAGGACGGCACGCTGGACGCGCTGGTGTGGTCGGGCGGCCTGCCCACCGCCGGCATCACCGATCTGGTGACCGGCATGGGCGACGACGTGGTGTTCGTGCCCCTGGACGACCTGCTGGGCGCCATGCGCGGCGCCCACGGCCCTGTCTACGTCGGGGGAGCCATTCCCAAGGCGACGTACGGCACGGCGTCCGACGTGCCGGCCATCGCCGTGCCGAACCTTCTCGTGGTCAACGAGAAGATGGACCCGGCGCTGGCCGAAAACCTCACCCGGCTGCTCTTCGACCACAAGGCCGACCTGGAGCGGGTGCACTCCGCCGCCAAGGACATCACGCGCGGCAACGCCCCCAAGACGGAGCCGGTGCCGCTCCACGACGGCGCGAAGAAGTACTACGGCGTCACAGGCGGGTGAGCCCCGTGACGTGCAGGACGGCCTGGCCCTCCTCGTCGGAGGCGGCCAGGTCGACCTCCGCGCCGATGCCCCAGTCGTGATGTCCCGCGGGGTCCTCGATGACCTGGCGGACCCGCCACAGCTCCTTCTCCTCCTCGATCTGGAGCAGTGCCGGGCCCCGGGCGGCGGGCCCGGTGCCGATCTCGTCGTGCTCCTCGTAGTAGGCGTCGAGCCCGGACGCCCAGTCGGTGTCGGGATAGAGCTCGACCAGTTCCTCCTCCCTGTCCAGCGCGGCCAGCTCCACCATGCGGAACATCGCGTTGCGCACCAGCACCCGGAAGGCCCGCGTGTTGGCCGTGACCGGCCGGGTCCGGGTCTCCAGCACGTCGCGGGCCTCCAGGGCCTCCGACGGGTTGGCCAGCTTCTCCCACTCGTCGATGAGGCTGGAGTCGACCTGCCGGACGAGCTCGCCGAGCCATTCGATGAGGTCGATCAGGTCGTCGCTCTTGAGGTGCTCGGGCACCGTGCGCGACAACGTGCGGTAGGCGTCGGCCAGATAACGCAGCACCGTGCCCTCCGACCTGGCCAGCTCGTAGAACTGGATGTAGTCGGTGAAGGTCATCGCCCGCTCGTACATGTCGCGCACGATCGCCTTGGGGCTGACCGTGTGGTCGCCCACCCACGGGTGCCCGCGCCGGTAGGTCTCGTAGGCGCCGAACAGCAGGTCCGACAGCGGCATCGGGTAGGTGACCTCGGCGAGCAGCTCCATGCGCTCCTCGTATTCGACGCCGTCGGCCTTCATCTGCGCGACGGCCTCGCCCCGCGCCTTGTTGAGCTGGGCGTGCAGGATCTGCCGGGGATCGTCCAGCGTCGACTCGACGATCGAGACGATGTCCAGGGCGTAGGTCGGCGACTCGGGGTTCAGCAGCTCGAAGGTCGCGAGCGCGAACGTGGACAACGCCTGGTTGAGCGCGAAGTCCTCCTGGAGGTCGACCGTCAGGCGCGCCCTGCGGCCGTGCTCGTCGGGCTCCTTGAGCGTCTCGACGATGCCCCCGGCGAGCAACGACCGGTAGATCGCGATGGCGTGGCTGATGTGCCGCCGCTGCGCCTTGCGGTCCTCGTGGTTGTCGGTGAGCAGGCGCTTCATCGCCTGGAAGCAGTCGCCCGGCCGGTTGATGACCGACAGCAGCATGGCGTTGCTCACCTTGAACCGCGAGGTCAGCGGCTCGGGCTCGGCCGTCTGGAGCTTCTCGAAGGTCTCCTCGTTCCAGCCGACGAAGCCCTCCGGCGGCTTCTTACGCGCGTAGCCGCGCCGCCGCTTCGGATCGTCGCCGATCTTGGCCAGGGCCCGCTCGTTCTCGATCACGTGGTCGGGTGCCTGGCATACGACGTATCCGACCGTGTCGAACCCGGCCCGGCCGGCCCTTCCGGCGATCTGGTGGAACTCCCTGGCTCGCAGCCGCCGTACCCGGTTGCCGTCGAACTTCGACAACGCCGTGAACAGCACGGTCCTGATGGGCACGTTGACGCCCACGCCGAGGGTGTCGGTGCCGCAGATGACCTTCAGCAGGCCGGCCTGGGCGAGCCGCTCCACGAGCCTGCGGTATTTCGGCAGCATCCCGGCGTGGTGCACGCCGATGCCGTGCCGTACGAGGCGGGACAGGGCCCGGCCGAACCGGGTGGTGAAGCGGAAGTTGCCGATCAGGGAGGCGATCGCCTCCTTCTCGGCCTTGGTCGACATGTTGATGCTCATCAGCGCCTGGGCCCGCTCCATCGCGGCGGCCTGGGTGAAGTGCACCACGTAGACGGGGGCCTGCTGCGTGGACAGCAGCTCCTCGAGGGTCTCGTGCAGCGGCGTCAGCCGGTAGGAGTAGATCAGCGGCACCGGACGCTCGGTGTTCTTCACCACCGCGGTCGGGCGTCCCGTACGGCGGGTGAGGTCCTTCTCGAACCGCTCGACGTCGCCCAGCGTCGCCGACATCAGCACGAACTGGGCCTGCGGCAGCTCGATCAGCGGCACCTGCCAGGCCCAGCCGCGGTCGGACTCGGCGTAGAAGTGGAACTCGTCCATGATGACGGTGCCGACGTCGGCGTCCGCGCCGTCGCGCAGCGCGATCTGGGCGAGGATCTCGGCGGTGCAGCAGATGATCGGCGCGTCCGCGTTGACCGAGGCGTCGCCGGTGAGCATCCCGACGTTCTCGGTGCCGAAGATCGCGCACAGATCGAAGAACTTCTCCGACACCAGGGCCTTGATCGGCGCGGTGTAGAAGCTGACCTCGTCGCGGGCCAGCGCGGCGAAGTGCGCGCCCGCGGCGACCAGGCTCTTGCCCGACCCGGTCGGCGTGGAAAGGATCACATTGTTGCCGGAGACGACCTCGATCAGTGCCTCCTCCTGCGCCGGGTAGAGCGTGAGCCCCCGCTCGGAGTTCCACGCGACGAAGGCGTCGAACAACGAGTCCGGTTCCGAGTCATCGGGGAGGTGGCGAAGGAGGCTCATAATTTCACTCACCTTCCTATCCTGCCGAAACGTCGGCGCTGCTTCGACCGGGACACGACCGGCACACAGTGGGCAACAACCGGCCAAGCTGCGTCAAAGCGCGTGGCGTAGGGAGAACGTCCCAGGTCAAAGCCACAAACTAGCGTCATGGGGGAGATGAGGGCCGGGTTCGCCTCACGGCGTCGCGGCCGGATCGTCGACGCGCTGCTCGCGCTGGCCGTGGTCGCGTACACCATTCCCCACACGTTGTTGCGGCCGTACCACTGGTTTCCCGTGCCGCCGTGGCTCGCGGTCGTGTCCGCCGTAGTGGCCGCCCTCACCCTGCTCGTACGGCGGCGCGCCGTCTGGCCCTCGATCGTCGGCGCGATCGCCTGCGCGGCCCTCACGGGACAGGGGGCGGCGCTGGCGGCCGCCGCCTATTCGATGACGGCCGTGGGCGGGGTCGCCCGGTGGCGGCCGGTCGCCGCGGGCCTGGCGGCGGTCTTCGCCGCGACGGACTACCTGGGCGCGGGCCCCGACGGGATGTTTTTCATGAGCGCTTTCCACGCCCTGGTCTTCGTCTTCCTGCCGGCGATGATCGGGCAGGGGGAGCGGCGATTCCGCGGGTTGGTGCACGAGCTGAACGACACGATGTGGCTGCGCGAGGAGCAGGCCGCCTCACGCGAACGCCGCCGCATCGCCGGCGAGCTGCACGACACCGTGACCCACGCGGTCACCGTGATGGTTCTCAACGCCGGCATCATCCAGGACAACGAGGATCCCGGCGAGATACGCAAGCTGGCCAGGGGCATCGAGGACAAGGGCGTGCGCGCCCTGACCGAGCTGCGCGAGCTGCTCACGGTGCTGCGCCGCTCGGACCTGCCCGCCTCGGCGGAGGGGCTGGACGCGATCGCCAAGCTGGTCGCCGAGGGCAACGCCACCGGCCTGCGAATCTCCCTCGACCTCGACGTGCCCCCGGGCACCCTGACCCGGCAGGCCGAGCACGCCTGCTTCCGCGTGGTCCAGGAGGGCCTCAACAACGTGCGCAAGCACGCTCCGGGCGCCCAGGTGCGGGTGGTCTGCGAGGTGTACGACGACGTCGTGAGCGTCTCCGTGGTGAACGGCCCCTGGGAGGGGCGGCCGAGGCGCCGGCACGACGTCCTGCTCCAGTCGGGCTTCGGCCTGGTGGGGCTTAAGGAGCGGGTCAACCTGGTCGGGGGCTGGCTCACCTCGGGGCCCACGCCGGAGGGCGGATTCGCCCTGACGGCCCGCATCCCCCGGCACCTGCCGGACGGGGCCCCCTGACCGCCGGAGCGGAGCCCCGGGGGGTATCGGCGATCCCAGCATGCGCGGGTCTCTCCCGGGCCGCCCGCCGGCCCCCGAAGGTGGGTCGCATGACGACAGCATTGATCACAGGTGCGAACAAGGGGATCGGTTTCGAGATCGCCAAGGGGCTGCGCGCGGCGGGCGTCACGGTGCTGGCCGGTGCCCGCGACCCCGGCAGAGGGAGAGAGGCGGCCGAGCGGCTCGGCGCGACGTTCGTCCAGCTCGACGTCACCTCGCCCGGCTCGGTGGCCGCCGCGGCGGAGCTCATCGAAAAGGAACACGAAGTGCTCGACATCCTCGTCAACAACGCGGGCATCGCGCAGGGTGGTCCCACGCCCAGTGGGACGCCTTTGGAGACGACCCGGCGGGTTTACGAGACCAACGTGTTTGGGGTCGTCGCCGTGACCAACGCCATGGTGCCCCTGCTGCGCAGGTCGCCGGCGGGACGCATCGTGAACATCTCGAGCGAGGTCGGCTCGCTCACGTTCGCCTCCGACCCGGACAGCCCCTTCTACTGGCTCAACGGCGTCGCCTACCAGTCGTCCAAGACCGCGCTCAACATGATCACGTTGTGCTACGCGAAAGAGTTCAAGGACACGGCGATCAAGGTCAACGCCTGCAACCCCGGCTACTGCGCCACCGACCTCAACGGGCACTCCGGTCACCGGACCGCCGAGCAGGGCGCCGCCGTCGCCATACGGCTGGCTCTGCTGGGGGAGGACGGCCCCACGGGGGCCTTTCTCGAGGACGAGGGCGCGCTTCCCTGGTAGGCGGGCGGCCCGGGCCGGCAGGCGCCGGCCCGGGCGAATCGTCAGACGCGCTCGAGCACGACCACCGGGATCACACGGGAGGTCCGGGTCGTGTAGACGTCGTAGTCGGGCCAGACGGCGGTCATCGTCTGCCACATGCCGGGCCGCTCCTCGGGGGTGGCGGTGCGGGCCCTCGCCTTGAACCGGTCGCCCTTGATCTGGAGCTCGACCTCGGGATCGGCCACGAGGTTCTTGTACCAAAGGGGGTGGTCGTCGGCGCCGCCCTGGGAGGCGACGAGCAGATAGGCGTCGCCGTACTCCTGGTAGATCAGCGGGGTGCTGCGCTTCTCACCCGACTTGCGGCCGGTCGTGGTGAGGATCGCGATCGTGGTGCCCCGCCATTCGTACCCTTCCTCGCCGTCGGTCGCGAGATAACGCTCGAGGTGCTCCTTGCCGAACATGCCCGTTCACCTTTCCCTCTGCTTATGAGAGTGGTCAACCGGCGGGCGCCTCGATCAATTCCAGGGCGACGTCGAGGGCGGCCGCCATGCGCTGCTCGTCGGTCAGCGTGTCGTCGACCAGGACGAACCAGGTCGCGTGCAACGCGAAGATCGCCATCGAGCGCTTGAGCCGGACGGCGGTCGAGTCGCCGGGATCGCAGAGCACGCTGAGGAGATCGGTCATGCTCTCGCGCATCTCCTCGGCCTTGCCGTGCCCGCGGAGGGCGGTCTGGTTGCGCTCCATGAACCGCATGACCTCGTGGTGGCGGCGCCGGGTCATGTCCGCGGCGTATCGCCTGATGATCTCCCGCCGGGTCTCCGGAGTGCGGGGCTGCTCCTTGGCCCAGGCGACGAGCCCGTGGACGGAGTCGAGCCGGTCCTCGAAGAGGCTGGCGACGATGTCCTCTTTGGTCTTGAAGTGGTAGTAGAGCGCGGCCTTGGTCACCCCGAGAGCCTCGGCGATCTCCCGCAAGGAGGTGGCCTCGTAGCCCTGTTCGGTGAAGAGCTTGATGGCGACATCCTGGATGCGGGTACGCGTGTTGGTTTGTGCACCCATGTCTGTTTGCCCCTATTTAACTTGACGGCCGGCAAGTAAGGAGAATACCTTAGTCCGTGCGCTAGCCGGTCGGCTAGTAAGTCTCTCGAGGGGGCACTCATCTGATGACGGAAACCGCGGCCGCGCCGGCGCGGTCCAAGGAAGTAATGGTCGTACTCCCCGGCCTCGTGCTGGCGATCATGCTGGCGATGCTGGACAACATGATCGTCGGTACCGCGATGCCGAGGATCGTGGCCGAGCTCAACGGATTGGAATACTTCACCTGGGTGACCACGGCATACGTCCTGGGCACCACGGTATCGACCCCGATCTGGGGCAAGCTCGGCGACCTCTACGGGCGCAAGAACATCTTCCTCGGTTCGATCATCCTGTTCCTGATCGGCTCGGCCCTGTGCGGCATGGCCGGCTCCGCCTTCTTCGGCGGCACAGGCGACGGCATGACCGAGCTCATCGCGTTCCGCGCGCTGCAGGGTCTCGGCGCGGGCGGCCTCATGGTCAACGTGATGGCGATCATCGGCGACCTGGTCCCGCCGCGCGAGCGCGGTCAGTACCAGGGCATCATGGCTGCGATGATGTCGCTCGCGATGATCGCGGGCCCGCTCGTCGGCGGCTTCATCACCGACCACCTGAACTGGCGCTGGGCGTTCTACGTCAACCTGCCGCTGGGCGGCGTCGCCCTCCTGTGGCTGATCGCCAAGCTGCACCTGCCGAGGAAGCGCACCGAGCACCGCATCGACTGGTTCGGCGCGGCCGTCCTCACCGTCGGCATCACCGCCCTCGTGCTGATCACCTCGTGGGGTGGTCAGGCGCACGGCTACGCCTGGGGTTCCTGGCAGATCATCGGCCTCATCGTCCTCGCGGTGGTGGCGCTCGCGCTGTTCATCCCGATCGAGCGGCGCGCCGCCGAGCCGATCATGCCGCTGCACGTGTTCAAGAACCGCAACTTCTCGCTGGTGTCGGTCGTCGGCTTCCTGCTCGGCTTCGCGATGTTCGGCGCGATCAGCTTCATGCCGCTGTTCCAGCAGACCGTCCAGGGCGCCTCGGCGACCAACTCCGGCCTGCTCCTTCTGCCGATGATGGGCGCGATGATGGTCGTGTCGCTCTTCGTCGGCCGGGCGATCACCAAGACCGGCAAGTACAAGGTCTACCCGGTGATCGGCGGCGTCATCATGGCGGTCGGCATGTGGCTGCTGTCGCTGCAGGACGTCAACACCACCACCCTGCAGACCGGCATCTTCATCGCCGTGCTCGGCCTCGGCATGGGCTTCCTGATGCAGACCAGCATGCTGATCGCGCAGAACAGCGTCGAGCAGAAGGACCTCGGCGTGGCCAGCAGCGCCTCGACGTTCTTCCGGTCCATCGGCGGCTCGTTCGGCATCTCGCTCTTCGGCGCGATCTTCAATGAGCACCTGACGAAGAGCCTCACCGAGAAGATCGGCCCGGAGGCCGCCGCGGCGGTCAGCGCGAGTGGCGGTCAGATGAGCACGGCCGCGCTCGGCCAGCTGCCTCCGCAGATCAAGGCCGGCTTCCTGGAGTCGCTTGCCGGCTCCATCAGCTCGGTCTTCGGCTGGGCGGTCGTGTTCGCCGTGCTGGTGCCGATCGTCGCCTTCTTCATCAAGGAGATCCCGCTCCGGGGCGGCAACTCCACCCAGAGTGAGGAGCAGCAGCCCCTCGCTCTCGCCGTCGAGTAACGGCTTGTTCAGCACGTACCTTCCGGGAGACGTGTACGGCTCACGCCCATCGCGGGCGTGAGCCGTACCACGTCTTCTTGCGTTTCATCTGCCTGTCACGCGGAGTGCTCCGTGCGGTCGGCCGACCAGTCCGTGTGGAACGAGCCCTCCCGGTCGACCCGCCGGTAGGTGTGGGCGCCGAAGAAGTCCCGCAGGCCCTGCACCAGCGCCGCGGGCAGGCGGTCCCTGCGCAGGCCGTCGTAGTAGGCGAGCGCGGACGAGAAGCCCGGCGTCGGCACGCCGATCGTCGCCGCCGTGGCGACCACGCGGCGCCAGGCGTCCTGCGCCTCCGACAGCGCGCTCGCGAACGTGGGGTCGACCAGCAGTGTCGGCAGCTTCCGGTCGGCGTCGTAGGCCGCGCGGATCCGGTCGAGGAAGCGCGCCCTGATGATGCACCCGCCGCGCCAGATCGTGGCCATCGCGCCGAGATCGATGTCCCAGCCGTACTCCTTGCTGGCCTCGGCCATCTGGTCGAAGCCCTGGGCGTAGGCGACGATCTTCGATGCGTAGAGCGCCCGCCGCACGTCCTCCACCAGGTCGGCGTGTACGCCGGCCTCCGGCTTGGCCGTCGCGTCCGGCCCGGCGAGCCCGCGTGCCGCGGCCCGCTGGTCGGGGTGGCCCGACAGGGCGCGCGAGAACACAGCCTCGGCGATGCCGGTCACCGGGACGCCCAGGTCGAGGGCGCTCTGCACCGTCCAGCGGCCGGTGCCCTTCTGCTCGGCCTGGTCCACCACGACATCCACGAACGGCCTGCCGGTCGCCGCGTCGACGTGGCCGAGCACCTCGGCGGTGATCTCGATGAGGTACGACTCCAGTTCGCCCCGGTTCCACTCGCGGAAGATCTCGGCGAGCTCGGCCGGGCTGAGCCCGAGGGCCTGCCGCAGCAGGTCGTAGGACTCCGCGATGAGCTGCATGTCGGAGTACTCGATGCCGTTGTGGACCATCTTCACGAAGTGGCCCGCGCCGTCGGGGCCCACGTGCACGCAGCACGGGGTGCCGTCGACCTTGGCGGCGATGTCCTCCAGCAGCGGCCCGAGCGTCTTGTAGGCCTCGGCCGCGCCGCCGGGCATGATGCTCGGCCCGTTGAGCGCGCCCTCCTCGCCGCCGGAGATCCCCGTGCCCACGAAGTGCAGGCCGCGCTCCTTCAGCGCCGCCTCGCGGCGGCGGGTGTCCTCGTAGTTGGCGTTGCCGCCGTCGATGATCATGTCGCCCGGCTCCATGTAGGCGGCCAGCTCCTCGATCACCGCGTCGGTGGGCGCTCCCGCCTTCACCATGATGATCGCCTTACGCGGCCGGTTGAGGGAGGCGACGAACTCCTCGACCGACCCTGAGGGGAGGAAGGCGCCCTCGCCGGCGTGGTCGTCCATGAGCTGCCTGGTGCGCTCCTCGGTGCGGTTGTGCACCGCGACCACGTATCCGTGATGAGCGAAGTTCCTGGCCAGATTGCGCCCCATCGTGGCGAGTCCGGTCACTCCGATGTCTGCCTTTTCCATGCTCCAGTCATATACCTGGCGGACGGGTCGCGGTGGAAGCGGGAGGGCTGATCCCGAGTCACGGTTTGCATGGGTCGCCTATCATGACAAAACCCGGCTAATCCGACAGGTTTTCTATAGAGATGGCAGTCGGTGCCGGGAAATGCTTGGCAGTCGCCTTGTTCCTCTGTTAAGAGGAGGGATGCCCGAGGCCGGGCTGACCATGGTCATCACGTGAATCAGTCAAACATGTGAGTCAACGGAGAGATCGAGTGTTCATACCGAAGCCGGAGCGGTCAGTCGTCGCGGTGCCCCCGCCGGGGGACGGGCCCGGATTCTGGGCCGGCGCACCCAGTGCCGTCAGCAAGGACGGATGGATCTACCTCGCCTACCGGCTCCGGCGGCCCATCGGCGCCGGTCGCGGATATGCGATCGAGGTGGCCAGATCGGCCGACGGCGTGCGTTTCGAGACCCTGCTCACGATCACCAAGGAGCAGATGAACACCGAATCCCTGGAGCGGCCCACGCTCGTGCTGACGCCCGAGGGCATGTGGCGCCTCTATCTGAGCTGCGCCACCTACGGCACCAAGCACTGGCGGGTGGAGGTCCTCGAGGCGGCGGACCCCGCCGAGTTCGACCCCGCCGTCGCCAAGGTGGTCCTCCCCGGAGACCTCAAGACAGGGGTCAAGGACCCCGTCATCGTGCACCACGAGGGCCTGTGGCACCTGTGGGCGTCCTGCCACCCGCTGGAGGACGCGCAGGAGGCCGACCAGATGGTCACCGACTACGCCACCAGCACGGACGGGCTCGACTGGGCCTGGCAGGGCACGGCACTCGACCGGCGGCCCGGCTTCTGGGACTCCCGCGGGGTCCGCGTCAGCGAGGTCACCTTCACCGGCGAGACGGTCATCGCCTACTACGACGGCCGGGCCTCGGCCGAGGAGAACTACGAGGAGCGGACCGGCGTCGCCATCGGCCCGGACCCCTCCACGCTGACCGCGACGGGCACCGGCCCTGCGGCGCAGTCGGAGTACGCCGGCGGAGGCCTGCGCTATCTGAGCGTCGTGCCCGTGCAGGGCGGCCACCGGCTCTACTACGAACTGACCCGTGAGGACGGCGCCCACGAGTTGCGGACCGAGCTGCGCTGATCCCGCGGCCCGCCTAGGCCGGCCTCCCCTTGGGCCGGCCGTTGCGCGCCTGCCGCTGGCCCGACGGCCGGGTGCCCACGAGGCCGCCCGACCGCTCGCGCGGGCGCAACCAGTCGCTGAAGTCGTCCCCGGTGACCTCCTGGAGAAGGGCGATGTCGGCGGCGAAATAGGACAGCAACTCCTGCCGCTGGGCCCATGTGAGCGGTTGCCGCGCCTGCCCGTTCCGCTGCAGGAGCGTCTCCAGGGGGGCCGTGAGCCGTTGCCCCAGGAACCGGTCGCCGAGCCGTACGAGCTGGGAGAGCAGCTCGTGGCGGCGCGTTTCCGGAGGGTGCGCCGTGACGTTCTCGCGGGGCACCTCGTCGACCAGCCCCGGTTCGACGCCGAGGAAAACGCAGATGCGGTCGAGGGTGTCGGCCGGGCGATCGACCAGGTCGCGGTAGCGGAAAAGCAGCACCTGCTCGCGCGGGAACAGGCTGAACAGGTGCCCGAGCTGCTCGCCGTACCTGCCGAGTGAGACGTAGTGCCAGAACGGCGCCCAGCCCGCGGCGATCCGCTCCCGCTCCCGGGCGCAGGCCTCGACGATGTCGCCGATCGGCTCCAGCCCTGCCGACCAGAGGTGGGTCCAGTTGGAGTGGGCGCGCTCGACGGGATCGCGCAGGGTGACGATCAGTCGGGCGTCCGGTATCGCGTCCCTGATCCGCCGCTGAGCGACCAGGTCGTAGAGGTAGAACGGGGTGGATTCGCCCCGGAGCGCCCCTGGTGGCGCACCGGCGAACAGCGCCTCATAGTCGGCCCGTCGCCATACGTGCTCGCGGTAGGTCTCCGCGTCGCCGGGGCCGCCTCTCGCCGGCGGCGGCCCGTCGGTCAGGAAGAACTTGGGCTCCTTGACGGCCGACATGTGCAGCGCCGGATGACGGGCCAGCGCGGTGTGCAGGGCGGTCGTCCCGGCCTTCGGTACCCCGATCACCAGGAAGTCAGGAAGGGCCATGTCGCAATCCTCCATCTTCCCTACAAAAATAGTTGGAAATATCACCTCCTGCTAAGTGTTGTTCGGAGTTGGTGTACCACCAAGTGGCGGGCTCTACCGCGTGGGGCATTTTTCGCATCATCGGCGGTGATCGTCGGTAGTGTGATGGTCATGATCCACCAGGATCCGGAGGAAAGCCGCGATCAGCGTGCGGCAAGGGCCGTCTACGGCACTGATCGAGGCCGGCGGCCCGGGCTACGCGGACCTGGAGGCCCTGTCATGAGGAGAGCCGTCCTGGCCTCGGCCCTGCTCGCGCTCTCGTCGTCGGCCGCGGCCTGCCAGGGCGGAGGGGAGCAGGCCGAGGGCTGCGCCGGGACGGACCGCTCCGGTGCGGTCCACATCCTCCAGGGCGGCACCTACCCCCTGCCTGAGGGCGCCCGTGCCGCGATCAACTCGGTCACCGGACAGCAGGCCACGCTGACGCTGCTCGGCGGCGCGGCGGGCGAACCGGGAACGGTGAACGTCAAGGTGGGTGACAAGTTCACCGTGGCCGGCCACGGCTTCGAGGTGGTTCAGATCTGCGCGGCCCGCGTCGCCGTCATCGGCTCCTGAGGGCCCGGGGGCGGCCTCGCCGTAGATCTCGAACCAGACGTCGTTCCTGCCGTCCTCCCTGACCAGGCCCCACCGGTCCGACAGGGCGTCGAGCAGCGGGATGCCGCGCCCGCCGGTGCCGTCGGGGACCGCGTGGCCCGCGCACGGCGGCCCGGCCGACCCGTCGTCCTTGACCGTGATCCGCACCCTGTCGGGCAGGCGGGAGACGGTGATGACGAACGTGCCGCCCTGGCCCGACCGGGAATGCACGACCGCGTTGGTGACGATCTCGCTGGCCAGCAGTACGCAGTCGTCGTGTCGTGGGTGATCGCGGCCCAGCACGGCCGACACCAGTCTGCGCGCGTGCCGCACCTGCTCGCGCGCGCCGGCGAGCCGGGCCACGCGGTTGCCCGCCCCGTCCCCCGAGATCTCCATCGAACCTCCTCTGTCGTCCCACCGATAGGACGCCCCCGAATCGGAGGGAGATGTCACAGGAAGGTATGAGTGTGGTTGCCTGCGTGGAATGTCCTCGAGCCATCTGTGCCGAATAATTCCTGAAATGAGAAACAGGTCCGGGAATGTGGCGCCGACGACAGATGTCTCAGGAAAGGTGACCGAACCGCGAGAGACATCGTTCTCCGGCAGCACCGCGTGGAAGCAGCGTCTCGAGACGCCGCTGCGGGAGTTCCTGCGCACCGAGACGGGCAGCGCCGCCATCCTCCTGACCGCCACGATCGCGGCGCTGGCGTGGGCCAACATCGATCTCAGGTCCTATGAGGCGGTGTGGGGTGCCCCGCTGTCGGTACGGCTCGGCGACGTGGGCGTCTCCCAGGACCTGCGCCACTGGATCAACACCGGTCTGATGACGTTCTTCTTCTTCGTGGTCGGCCTGGAGGCCCGCCGCGAGTTCGACATGGGGGAACTGCGCGACCGGCGCAGGCTCGTGCTTCCGGTCCTCGCCGGCATCGGCGGCATGGTCGTGCCCGTCGCGATCTATCTGGTGTTCAACGGCGGCGGGCCGTCGGTGCACGGCTGGGGCGCCGCGATGTCGACCGACACCGCCTTCGCGCTGGGGATGCTCACCCTGGTCGCCTCCCGCTTGCCCTCCCGGGCGCACACCTACATGCTGACGGTCACCGTCGTCGACGACCTGATCGCGCTGTGCGTCATCGCGTTCTTCTACAGCGAGCACGTGTCGCCGTATCCGCTGCTGATCGTCGCCGTGATCTTCGCGCTGATGCTGCTGCTCAAGTCCAGGTCCGTACGGCAGGGCCTGGTCTACGCCGGGCTCGGCGTGGCCGCCTGGGTCGGCCTGTTCGAGTCGGGCGTCGAGCCCGTCGTCATCGGCCTGGCCATGGGCCTGGTGACCGGCGCGTCGCCGGCGGCGAGGGACGACCTGGAGCGGGCCACCGACCTGTTCCGGTCGTTCCGCGAGCAGCCGACCGCCGAGCTGGCCCGCTCGGCGAGCGTCGGGGTCGCCAAGGCGGTTTCGCCGAACCACCGGCTCCAGCAGCTCTACCACCCGTGGACGAGCTACGTGATCGTGCCGTTGTTCGCGCTGTCGAACGCGGGCATCCCGCTCAGCGGGGAGTTCCTCTCGCGGGCCATCACCTCACCGATCACGCTGGGCATCCTGATCGCCTATGTGGTGGGCAAGCCGATCGGCATCATCGGCTCAACCTGGCTGGTCACGCGGCTCAGCCGCGGCCGGGTGCGCCCGCCGGTCGGCTGGGCGGCGGTCGCGGGCGTCGGCACGATCGCCGGCATCGGGTTCACCGTGTCGTTGCTGATCGCCACGCTCGCCTTCACCGGCGCCGAGCTCGAAGAGGCCAAGTTCGGCATCCTCGCGGCCGCGTTGTGCGCCTCGCTCATCACGTGGATCGTCTCGCGGGCCACGGCTCTGCTGCGGCCCAAGACGCGGGCGCGGGTGCTGCTCGGGACGGCGGAGAGCATCGTCGACCTCGTTGCTCCCGTCGATCCCGATCGCGACCACATGCGCGGCCCCGAGGACGCCCCGGTGACGCTCGTGGAATACGGCGACTTCGAATGCCCCTACTGCGGCCTCGCCGAGCCGGTCGTCCGCGAACTCCTGGCCGACTTCGGCGACCTGCGCTACGTGTGGCGGCACCTCCCGCTGCGCGACGTGCACCCGTCAGCCCAGCTCGCCGCCGAGGCCGCGGAGGCGGCGGCCGAGCAGGGATCCTTCTGGGAGATGCACGACCTGCTTCTCGCGCACCAGGGCGACCTGAAGGTGAACCAGATTCTGTCCTACGCCGAGGAGATCGGCCTGGACCTCGAACGCTTCCGCCGGGATCTGAAGGAGCACGTGGGGGCCGACCGGATCGCCGAAGACACGGACTCGGCCGACTTGAGCGGCGTGTCGGGTACTCCGACGTTCTTCATCAACGGGCGGCGGCACCACGGCGCCTACGACATCACGACGTTGTCGGCCGCCGTCCGGTCGGCCCGGGTGCGGGTGGCCCTGAGGTCGTAGGCGCCGGCGGCAGTTCAGCGGGCGGGGGAGGAGCCGTTGGCGCTGAGCGCGGGCTCGGGCACCGATATGGCGGGGAAGGTGCCCGTGTCGACGATGCCGTGCTCGTGATAGGCGGCCTCGATCAGCGCGTGCGCCTTCGGCTCCAGCTTCCACAACGCGCGGAACTCCCTGGCGGTGTCGACCGGTACGCCGACCTCCTCCGCGATGTCGGCCGCCCTGGGCACCCACTTCTGCTCGATCTGCTGGTCCCAGTAGTCCCGGGCCGCCCGGATCCATGCGCCGCGCTGGGCGGGGTCCACGACCGGCGGAGGGGCGTCGGCCGCCCGGATCTCGTCCTCGTCGTCGACCGCAGGGGCGGCGGCCCCCGCGGGCAGCGCGGGATGGACGAGTACGGCATGCGGCTCGACCACCGCCACGGCCTCCTCCGCCTCCGGGGCCCATGGAACGGGCGGGTTCAGGTCGATGAGGGCGGCGGTGTTATAGAGCGCTCCAATCTGGGACAAAAGCGCCTCCTGCCGGTTTTCGTCGACCGCCAGGCCGGTGTATTCCACGGCCCGGTCCATCGCCTTGTCGAGCTTGAGGAGGGCGGCGCGCATCTTCCTGTCCGACGCCCCGGCTTCGCGGAGCGCGCGGGCGCGCTTGGCCGCCAGGGCGACGCGGGTGAGCCTGCGGTGGGCGTCCACCTCGCTCGCGGTGCGGTCGCTCGCCTCGGCCAGGCCGACCCGCACCAGCACGCGCTCGGGCGTGAGCCGCCAATTGATGCGGGCCCGCCCGGTGATGCGGTGCCGCTCGATCGCCATGCCGCGCTCCCACAACCAGGCAGCCACGAGCGGTGCGGCCAGGCGGAAGATCGCCTCGGCGAGGCTGTCGGCGTCCATGCTGGACAGCACAGCGGAAAGGCAGGTGAGGGCCCATACGGCGATGCCGTCGATGCCGGCCGAGTAGTTCTCGCGCATGTTGCGGCGGGCCCGGACGGCACTGGTGATCACGGCCACTTCGATGAAGGCGAAAAGCAGCAGTCGCAGCGGGCCGTCGAATTTGAGCACGTCACCGGAGAAGCGCCACATGCCCTGCGCGGAGACGCCGGTGGCGATGCTGGCGGCCACGATCGTCAGGATGTCCTCCGCCGGGCGGCCGGCGGCGTAGCGGCGGACGAGCCGGCTCACCGAGCGGTAGGCGGCGCGCAGCACGAAGAAAATCAAGGTCAGGAGCGCGAGGGCGAGCACGCAGATGATGACGGTGCCGACCGGATGGTCCGATGTGAAAGTGGTGATTTGATCAATAGGTGGCATCAGTCACTGTCTTTCGATCTCCGACAGGATATCTAGGAGATCATTCCAGAATGTGGGCATCGTCCGGGGCGAAACGCCTGCTCACATTCGTGACTGCGCTTATTGCGGTGATTTGTGGGATATCGAGGTCATGCCAGCCAGGCGTCGATTCCGCGGAGAAGCCGCTCCTTCGTCGCGGCCGGGGCGAAAGACGAGACCACCGACGCCCGGGCGAACTCGGCCATCACGGCTTCGCCGTACCCGAACGTCTCCGCGACCTGGGCGTACTCCTGCGATAGCGACGTGCCCACGATCGACGGCACGTCGGTGTTCAGCGTGACGACCAGCCCCGCCTCGCGCAGCCGGGGGAGCGGGTGGGCGGCGAACGACGGGACGAACCCCAGGGCGACGTTCGACGTCGGGCACACCTCCAGGGGGATCGCCCGCTCGCGCACCTCGGCGACGAGGTCGTCGTCGTCCAGCACGCGGATGCCGTGGCCCAGCCGTTCGGTGCCGCCCGGCGCGATCGCCTCCCGGATGCTGTCGGGGCCGCACGCCTCGCCCGCATGGTGCACCACGTGGAGCCCCGCCTCGCGTGCGGCGTCGAACACTTCGGTGAACGGCGCCGCCGGATAGGTCTCCTCGCCGGCCAGCCCCACACCGACGACGCCGCCGGCCGCGTAGCGGGTGGCCAGCTTCACCGTGCGCCACGCCCGGTCGAGTGAACGCCGCCGCGAATGGTCGAGCAGCACCCGGGTCTCCACGCCGTGGGCCGCTCGTCCCTCCGCGAGGCCGGCCAGCACGGCCTCCAGGGGCATCTCCAGGTCGCCCAGGCGTTCGCCGTGGGAGGCGGCCGTGAACGTGACCTCCGCATAGCCCGTGCCCTGCGCCGCCTCGTCCTCGCAGAACTCCGCCGCGATCCGGTGGAAGTCCTCAGGCCGCCGCAGGCAGTGCCGTACGAGGGAGTTGTGGTCGGCGAACTGCCGGAATCCGGAGAAGGCCGCGTCACCGGGGTGGCCGGGGACGTCCACGCCGTTCGCCGCTCCGATCTCTCTGAGCGTCTCCCATCTGACCGTGCTCTCCAGGTGAACATGCAGGTGGGCCTTGGGGAGGCGGGTGAGGTCGCGCACGGGTACCGACGCTAGAGAAGGACCGCGTCCGCTCGCACCTGATTTGTTCACCCGTGTCGCTTCATGAGCCGGACTGATCGTCGTGTTCGCAGGTCAGCGAAGGGAAGCCTTCTTTACCCTGAACGCATGCTGCAGAAACCCGCGGAAATCATGGGCCGTGACCGTGAGTGGGAGATCCTCTCGGATTTCCTGCGACCACGTCCCGTCGACCGCCCAGGGACGGCGATCGCGGCGGTGACGGGTCGGCGCAGGGCGGGGAAGACCTATCTGCTCCAGGAGTTCGTACAGCAGGCCGGGGGTCTCTACTACGAGGCTCGACAGGAGGACGGCCTGCTGGAGGCGCAGGGACGGCTGCGAGCGGCGATCGCCGAGTACGAGCCGGGCCGGGCCGCCGAGATCGGCACGATGCCGCTCGGCCAGTCCGACACCTGGGACCGACTTCTCGAGCTGGCGATGGACCTCACCTTCGCGCGCAGGACCGACGACATGGTTCCGCCTGTCGTCATCGACGAGTTTCCGTACCTGCTACGCGAAACCCCCGTGCTGCAGTCGATCCTTCACCAGCTCTACGACAGCCGCATGCTGCGGCCGACCCCCACCCGCGGGATCAAATTCGGGTATTTCGACCGGGCCATTCACGGGAAGCTGCTGCTGTGCGGCTCGGCGATGTCGATCATGCACGAGCTGGGACACGGCTCCCGGCCGCTTTTCGGCAGGCTCGCCTGGACGATGACGGTCAAGCCGTTCGACCACGTCGACATGGCCCGCTTCTGGAGGATCGAAAACCACGAGGTAGCCCTCCTCCTGCATGCCGTCATTGGCGGCGCCCCGGGATACCTCGATCTCACGGAGGAGCGGACGGGTTTGCGTCCGCCGCGGACCCTGGCCGAGTTGGACGCCTGGATCGTGCAGACGATGTTCACCTCGGAGTCAGGCCTTTTCACGGAGACCGAGATCTGGCATCTCCTCAGAGAGGACCCGCGGGCGGGGGACAAGGCGATCTACCAGCAGGCGATGGAGCAGATCGCGGACGGTGCCACGACGGCGGCCCAGGTGGGCGGGCGGCTCGGCAAGCCCAAGGAGGAGCTGGAGCCGATCATCGACCGGCTGGTCGCGATGGGATACGTCGAGGAGCGCCAGGAGTTCTTCCCGAACAGCAAATACGTCTTGCGGCTGCGCGATCCCGTCGTGCGGTTCCACTACGCGGTGGTCGAGCCCGCCATGCGAATGCTCGGTGGGGGCGAGCTGGACGCTCCGGAGGTCTGGAAGCGCCTCGCGGGCGCCTTCCGCTCCCAGGTGCTCGGCCCGGCCTTCGAGGAGGTCGTCGACGTCACCGCTATGCGACTGCTCCGCAACCGTGGCATCAAGGTGGGCGACTACGGCTGGACGGTCGTGCACGACCCGGACGTCAGGAAGAACTGCGAAGTCGATCTCGTGGGGATCGAGGAGTTCAGGCTTGCCCGGCACAAGGACGCCCCGGTCGTCGTGATCGGCGAGGTGAAGGCGACCCAGCGCAAACGCGGCCGGCAGGACCTCGAACGCCTGCGCCGGATCCGTGACCTCCTCGCCCGGCAGCGCCCCGCCGCGGACGCCAGGCTCGCCCTCTTCTCGATGTACGGATTCTCCGACGCACTGGTCGAGGAGGCCGAGCGCGCGCCGGACGAGGTGCTCCTCTTCGATCTGGACGACGTGTTCGCCTGGGGTCAGATGCCCAGGGGTCAGATGTCCGGGGGTCAGATGTCGAGGTTGAGCCGGGCGAGTGGCTCGACCAGCTCCTCCTCCTCGTAGCGGAGGTGTGACAACAGGGCGTCGGACAGCAGGTCGACCTGCTCGCGCACGCCGCCGAGCTGCTCCGGGTCCTCGATCATCGCGACGAGCGCAGCGTCCAGCCCGGTCAGCAGGCTCGCGATGACCTCGTGCTCCTCCTCCAGGCGTTCCACCACCGGCGCAAGTTCCTGCTCCGCCTGGGCCAGCATGGGGAACATGTGCTCGT
Organism: Planotetraspora thailandica; assembly: GCF_016863335.1. Taxonomy (GTDB): domain Bacteria; phylum Actinomycetota; class Actinomycetes; order Streptosporangiales; family Streptosporangiaceae; genus Planotetraspora; species Planotetraspora thailandica. The sequence goes on along the minus strand of NZ_BOOR01000051.1, from coordinate 28,122 downwards.
CCTCGATGGTGTGGTGGGTCGTCAGCAGGCGGCAGTAGGACGCGCAGAAGGTGCCGAGGGTCCAGTAGTTCTGCCGCATCGTGAGCTGGTTGATCATCGAGCGGAGGGCGGCGGCGTCGCCCTGGCCGTCGGCGACCTGCTCCAGGGCGTCCCTGATCTGCGCCAGTTCCTGACGCAGGTGGTCGTGGATGAGCACCAGGCGCTGCCCGTTGGCACGCTGGGCGGGAGGCAGCGCGTTGATGTCGCGCTTGGGCGACCGCGGCCGGGTCGTCTCGTCGAGCACGGTCACGGGCGCGAAGGCCGTGTGCTCCTGCTGCGGCGCGGGCGCGCCCGTCCCGCGCTCGCGGCCCACGGCCTCGCGCACCGCGGGTGCGACCTCCTGGGCGAACGTCTTGAGGTCGCGGTCGTCCCCGCTGGCCAGCACGAACACGCTCATGCCGTACCGCAGGGCGAGCTCGGTGAGCTGTTCCGCCCACACGGACGGAGGGCCGGACAGGAAACCGCCGCCCGACATGCCGGAGAAGTGGCCGTTGACGTTGTAGACGCGCCGGATCTCGGCCGGGTCGCGGCCCACGCTCTCGGCGGCGGCGTCGATGATCGCGGTCATCGCGTCCAGCTCGGACGGAGCCGCGTACCCCGACGAGGGCACCCAGCCGTCGCCGAGCCGCCCGGTCAACTCCAGCATCCGCTGCTTGTAGGAGCCGATCCACAGGCCGATCTCGTGCGCGGGGAACGGCCCCGGCCGGGCGCCGTCCAGGGTGTAGTGCCTGCCGTTCAGGGAGGCGGCCTGCCCGGGCGTCCAGAGCGCGCGGATGACCGCGATGGCCTCCTCGAGCGCCTCGACCGCCTCCGCGGGAGTGCGGCGCGGGCCGCCCATGGCCGCGATGCCGTCCCAGAACCCTCCCGCGCCCAGGCCCAGCTCGACCCGGCCGCCGCTCAGCAGGTCGAGGGAGGCCGCGCTGCGGGCGAGTACGGCCGGCGGGCGCAACGGCAGATTGGCCACGTCAGGAAATAGCCGGATTTGCGACGTACGGGCCGCGAGGACGGACAACAGGGTCCAGGTGTCCAGGAACGACGGCTGGTAGGGGTGGTCCTGCACGCCGATGATGTCCAGCCCCACCTCTTCGGCCATCGTGGCCTGCCGTACGAGCCGGTGGTGCCCGGCCGCGTCCGGCGTGAGGAACGCTCCGAACCACAGTTCGTGCCCGAAGTCAGCCATCGTTGTCCGTGCCTCTCCCGAGCCAGCGATCTCCCCATGCGACCAGTGGTTGCACGGCGAGAGCCAGCTCCTTGCCTCGCTGCGTCAGTGTGTAGGTGATCTGGACGGGGGTCGTCGGCTGCACCTCGCGGACCAGCACCTCGGCGGCGTCCAGCTCGCGCAGGCGCTGGGCGAGCACCCGGTCGGAGATGCCGGGCACCGCGGCGAGGAACTCGCTGTAGCGGCGCGCACCCTCCTGCGCGGCCATCAGGATGGCGCCGTTCCAGCGCCGCCCGACGAGCTCGATCGCGGCTTGGAACGAAGGGCAGCGCGCCTCGAAATCATCTTTTGTCGTCATGAATCAAATCACCGCCGGACAGCATAGCTTACTTTCGAGAAGTTACTTACATTGTGGAAGTGTCCTGGTATGGCATGATCTCTCGCCATGGAGCTCCAGATGCCGGAGGGCGCCGTGTTGTCGGTCGTGACCGGCTCCCGTGCCTACGGGCTGGACGGTGAGGAATCCGACGTGGACCGGCGGGGCGTCTTCGTGGTCCCCACGCCGATGTTCTGGCGTCTCGACAAGCCGCCCACGCACGTGGACGGCCCCATGCCCGAGCAGTTCTCCTGGGAGATCGAGCGCTTCTGCGTGCTGGCGATGCGGGCCAACCCGACCGTCCTGGAGTGCCTGTGGTCGCCGATCGTCGAGCACACGACCCCGGTCGGCGAGGAACTGCTCGCGATCCGGCGGGCCTTCCTGTCCCGGGCAGCCGAGCGCACGTTCGCGGCCTACTCCGACGACCAGTTCCGCCGCCTGGAATCGCGGGGGCCGCAGGGGCCCGACGCCCGGTTCGCGGGCGAGCTCCGCTTCAGGAAGATGGCCATGCACCTGCTGCGTCTGCTGGCCGGCGGCCTGCACCTGGTGCGCCATGGTGAGCCGCTCGTCCGCGTCGACGACCGCCTCCGCGAGCGCCTGCTCGCCGTACGGCACGGCGAGACCGGCTGGCAGGAGGCGAGGCGCTGGCGCGCGGAGCTGACCGGCGAACTCGCGGCGGCGACAGAAGAAGGGAGCGCGCTCCCCGAGGAGCCGGACAAGGAAGTGATCGAGGATTTCCTCGCCCGGGTACGGAGGTCGGCGCTGTGACCGCCGTGCTGCCGGGCTGGCTGGACCGCATTCCGGGCGAGCAGCCGCATCCGCTCGCCTTCGCGACGGTCAGCGGCGCGCACCTGTACGGCTTCCCGTCCAGGGACTCCGACGTCGATCTGCGCGGCGTGCACATCCTGCCCGTCGAGGACGTCGTCGGGCTGCGGCCGGGGGAGGAGACCGTCACCCGCTCCTGGGTGCGCGAAGGCGTCGAGGTCGACCTGGTCACCCACGACCTCGCCAAGTTCAGCCGGCTGCTGCTCGGCCGCAACGGATACGTGCTCGAGCAGCTGCTCTCGCCGCTGGTGGTGGCCTCGTCGCCGGTCCACGAGGAGCTCACGGCCCTGGCCCCGGCGTGCCTCACCCGCCATCACGCCCATCACTACCTCGGGTTCGCCCGCACCCAGCGGCGGCTGTTCGCCAAGACGGGCGAGCTGAAGCCGCTTCTCTATTCGTTCCGGGTGCTGCTCACGGGCATCCACCTGATGCGGACCGGCCGGCTCGTCGCCGACCTGACCGGGCTCATGGACGGCGGCCCGCCATACCTCGCCGAGCTGGTCGCGGCCAAGCGCGCGGCCGAGCACGGCGCACTGCCCGGCGACGCCCCCGGCGCCGACGTCCTGGACCGCGACCTGGACGCGCTGACCGCCGAGCTGGAGGCCGCACGCGACCACTCCCACCTGCCGGAACGGCCCTCCGCGCAGGACGCTCTGCACGATCTGGTCGTACGGACCCGCCTGTCTGACCCCCCACGCTGACAATTCGGACACGCTGGATATGCTGACCTCTGCAAGATCAAGAGAGAAGTATCAGGGGAGTCCTCTTTTGAGGCGAGACCGCCGATCCTGGGCCTTTGATCCGACCACGCCCAACGTCGCGCGTTTGTACGACTACTACCTGGGCGGCAAGGACAACTTCGCCGCCGACCGCGAGGCGGCGGAGCGCATCCTGTCCGTCGCCCCGGAGCTCAGACTCGCCGCCCGTGAGAACAGAGCCTTCCTCGGCCGCGCCGTACGCTTCCTTGCCCGCCAGGGCATCACCCAGTTCCTCGACATCGGCACCGGCCTGCCCACACAGGGCAACGTGCACGAGGTGGCCTCCGAGGTCGTCGAGGACGCGCGGGTCGTCTACGTGGACAAGGACCCGGTCGTGCTCGGCCACGCCAGGGCGCTGCTGGCCGAGGCGGACGGGCACACCGTGGTCGTCGAGGGCGATCTCCGCCGGCCCGAGGACATCCTCGAGAACGAGGACGTCGTCAAGGCCATCGACTTCGGCCGGCCGGTGGGCCTGCTCCTCGTCGCGATCATGCACTTCATCCGTGAGGAGGACGATCCCGCGCGCATCGTCGCGACCCTGCGCGACGCGCTGCCCCCGGGCAGCTACTTCGTCATGTCGCACGGCACCCGCGACGCCCGGGCCGAGGCGGTCACGACGGGCACGAAGGTCTACGAGAACGCCGCCGCTCCTCTGGTGCTGCGCAGCCGCCTCGAGATCGAAGCACTGTTCGACGGGTTCGACCTGGTGGATCCGGGCCTGGTCTGGCTGCCGCAGTGGCGACCTGACCAGCCGCATCTGTTCGACCCGCCCGAGAGGTCACTCATCCTCTGCGGCGTGGGCCGCAAGACCTGACAGCGAGGATCCCGCGTGGAGATCGGTCTGGCACTCGCCCAGTACGGGCGTTTCGCGTCACTCGACAGCGTGCGGCACGTGGCGCGGGAGGCCGAGTCGCTCGGATTCGCGAGCCTGTGGGTCGGCGACCGCCTCATGACCCCGCTCGCGCCCAAGGATCGCTATCCCGGCGGAGACGGCACGATCCCCGAGGCCCACCGGGTCTTCCTCGATCCGATCGCCGTGCTGTCGGTCGCCGCCGCGGTCACCACGCGTGTACGGCTCGGCAGCAGCGTGCTCAACGCCTGCTGGTACCCGCCCGTCCTGCTGGCCCGCTCGCTCGCCACGGTCGACCAGCTGAGCGGCGGCCGGCTGCGTGCCGGGCTCGGCCTGGGCTGGTCGTCCGATGAATACGCGGCCGTCGGAGTGCCCTGGCGATCCCGAGGGTCGCGCCTGGACGCTGTCCTCGACGTGCTTCACGCCGTCTGGACCGCCGATCCGGTGGCGTACGAGGACGACCGATGGGCGATCACGCCCAGCCACATCTTCCCCAAGCCCGCGGGTAGGCTCCCGGTCTACCTGTCCGGGTTCACCCCCGCCGCGCTGGAACGGGTCGGGCGCAGAGCCGACGGCTGGCTGCCCGCGGCGTTGCCGATCCCGGTGCTGACGTCCATGTGGGACACCATCCGCGAAAGCGCGCGGCGGGCGGGCCGCGACCCCGACGAGATCCGGGTGGCGCTGCGCTGCAACCCGATCGTCACCGAGGAGCCCGCCCCCGACGCCCGGGTGCCGCGGACGGGGACGGTCGCGCAGATCGCCGGCTACCTGTCCGCCGTGAAGGCCGCGGGAGTCCATGAGGTCTTCGTGGACCTCCAGCTCACCGCCCGCGACGACGACCACCTGCTGGAGCTCGCCCAGGCATTCCTCGCCGCCCTATGACCTGAAGGCCGGGCCTCCGCCATCGGCGGCGGCGCCGGCATGTGTGCCGCCCACATTGATCGGTCTCCCGCGCCGGGCGAACGTGTGCCCGAACAACCGTAGAGGGAGATGCGATGAAACGACGTTCCTGGGGGCGGCTGTCAGCGGCGCTGGGCCTGATGGCGGCCACCCTGCTCGCGACCCCGTCCTCGCCCGCCGCCGCGACGACCTCGGTCACGCTGGAGGCCGCCTACACATCCGGGATCCAGAACGGCTGGGCCCGCGTCGAGCGCTACAAGGACAACTCCAGCGGCTTCCAGGCGGAGACCTATCCGTCGGACGGGCGCGGCGACCAGACGGGCCAGACCAAGCACTTCTTCGGCGACGTCGCCCGGCCGCACTCCTCGCGCTTCCTCCTCTATTCCGCGCCGGGATGGCAGACCGGGACCAAGCCCGTGCCTGTCCTGCTGGTGCACGGCGCCAACCAGACCGCCGACCAGGCATGGGCCAACCCGAACGCCGCGGGCGCGTACGGCTGCGGCCAGGCGAGCTGCCCGACGACGGGGCTCATGCAGAGCCTGAACGGCAAGGGCTACAAGGTCTTCGCGATCGGCTTCCCCCACACGACAGGTGACGGCTACTACTGGTCGGAGCAGATCGGCGACGCCGTCGCCCTGATCCGGGCGAAGACGGGCGCGGCGCAGGTCGACGTGGTCGGCTGGTCCAAGGGCGCGTTCAACGCCCGCATGTACGTCTCGTCCCTGCGCAAGTCGTGGGGTACGCCGTACGCGGGCGACGTGCGGAAGCTGATCCTGCTCGGCGGCCCCAACAAGGGATTCGACTGGGGATATCGGCACGGCTGGACCCACGATTTCGCGATATTTCCGGAATGTGGGGGCACGCTCAACGCGCCCGCTCCGCACACCAAGATGGTCTGCTACGGCCTGTGGCGCACGCACACCGACCTGAGCTACGAGGGCGACGCCTATCCCGGCTCCGACGACATGCTCTACCGCTGGGACGACGTCTATCCGCTGCCGGTCACCGAGCAGGACTGGTACACCACCTACTACGGGGGCACGGGCTTCTACACGGCCGGCCGCGGCATCCAGTACGCGATCGACCGGGGATCGCTGGTCGTGCCGCTGATCAACGCGGGGACTCCCGCGAGCGTGCCGGTCTACCAGCTCTGCGGCAACACGCCCGACATGGCGCTTCTGCACAACGAGCACACCGGGCCCTCCGACGGCGCGGTGTTCGTCGCCAGCTGCACCGCCCCCGACGGGATCGCCAACCGCGCGACCCCCGCGATCCTCGGCCTCAACCACCTGGAGCTGGGCTGGGCCTCCTCGGCGATGAACCAGGTCGCGACCTGGCTCGGCTGATCCGGTCCCGCGGGCGGGCCGGCGACGACCGGGGGCAGGGATGACCGATAATGGCTCCATTCGCTAGCACTCCAGGAGACCCCGGTGACCAGCCCACTCGAGAGGGACAACCTCGATCTCGCCACGAGCGCCCAGGAGCTGGCAGACAGTGCTCCCGCCGGCTCACTGCGCCAGGCGGCCGCCAAGTCGCTTGCCATCACCTTGGCGACCACCCGCGACATGACCCAGGCGCGCAGCGCTCTGGACGGCGTCGCCCCCGACGACGTGCGCCAGGCGGCCCTCGATCTGTTCGACCAGCTCGCGGGGCACGCCTGACCCGGTGAACCATCCGCCCCGCCGCTCGAGCGGCGGGGCGGTCTCATCAGGTCCGGAACCGGTCCGTACGGCCCGGCCTCACGAGGCGGCGCGCGGCCCGGAGGCCGAGGCGAGCCCGGGAGGCGCGGCGGCGAGGGCCGTCTGGATGGCCTCGATGAGGGCGAGCGCGGCTTCCTCGGTGAGCTCGACGGCGACCCGCGCCGACGGGCCCTCGCCCGGATTGGTGAAGTCGATGTTCAGGGTGTGCTCGTGGCACGCGTGGAACGGGTGGTCGACGTAGACCGCGCCGTCACTGACGGTGAACCAGCCCGAGGCCCCCTTCGCGGCGCCGTCGAGCTTGATCTTCTTGGTGAGATACGTGCACATCGTGGCTCCCGTCAGGCGCTCAGGTGACGGCCGTAGAAGTCGAGGATCTTCTTCCATCCGTCCACGGCGGCCGCGGGACGGTAGGAGGGCCGGTCGACGGCGAAGAACGCGTGGCCGGCGTCCGGGTAGCTGTGGAACTCGTGCTCCTTGCCCAGCTTGTCCAGCTCGGCGGACAGCACGCCGACCTCCTCCGGCCCGGGGAAGGAGTCGTCGGCGCCGAACAGCCCGAGCAGCGGAGCGGACAGGTCGCCGGCCTTGGAGATCAGCGAGGTCACCTTCATGCTCATCTCCGCGGGCGGCTCGTTGACCACGAAGGCGCCGTAGCAGTCCACGGCCGCGTCGATCTGGAGCGAGCAGGCGGCGAGGAACGACTGCCGCCCGCCGGAGCAGAAGCCGATCACGCCGATCTTGCCGTTGGCGTGGTCGAGCCCGTTGAGGTAGGCGGCCGAGCCCGCGACGTCGCCGACGAGCTGCTCGTCGGGCACGCCCCCCTTGGCACGTGCGGCGGCGGCCTGGTCGTCGGGGCTGACGCCCGCGCCCTCCCGTGAGTAGAGGTTCGGGCAGACGGCCGCGTAGCCGTTGACCGCGAAGGTCCGGACGATCTCCTTGTTGGCCGCGTCGTAACCGGGCATGTGGTGGATCACCACCACACCACCACGCGGCGTGTCACTGAGAGGGCGGGCCAGGTAGGCCTCGAGCTCCGCGCCCTCGTGCCCGGTCAGGGCGACCGTGCCGGCCCAAATGGCGTCGTTCATCGTGTTTCCTCTGTTCGATCACGCCGCGGGAGCCGTTCCCGCAGGCGGGGTGGGATTCGTGTCAGGCGATGCTGCGTCGGCGATCATCAGATCATGTGCCGGTTACTCGGCGCTTCCGGCCGTCGAACAAAGAGGCGGCCGCCCCGACCACCATCATGACGGCGGCGGCGGAGAAGACCACGAACAGCCCCTGGTGGACGGGGCCGGAGATGAGATTCGGGAAGAACTCGTTGCCGGTGAGCCTGGCCTGCGTGGCGGGGGGAAGAGCGTGCAGCACGTCGGGCGGCAGGATGGTCTTCACCGGGTTGAACCCGAGGAACGCGGCGAACAGGCTGCCCACCGGCGGCAGGTGGCCGATCGACTCGGCGACGCCCGCGGGCACCCCGGACGACTCGAGGCCCGAGGTGAGCGCGTTCGGCAGCCCGGTGGCGAGGCCCACGATGAGCAGCGAGAAGAACACGCCGATCGACAGGGCCTGGCCGGAGTTCTGGAAGGTGCCGCGCATTCCGGCGGCGGCGCCCCGCTGGTTGGCCGGCACGCTGCTCATCACCCGCGAGGTGTTGGGCGAGGAGAAGATCCCCGAGCCGATGCCACTGATCGCCAGGAGCGCGGCGAACACCCAGTAGGGGAAGTCGACCGGCAGCACCATAAGGCCGACGAACGCGGCGGCCACGATGATCAGCCCCACGGAGGCGAACAACCGCTGGCCGTACCGGTCGGACAGATAACCGGACACCGGGCCCGCGGCCAGGAACCCCACGGTCAGCGGCAGCATGTAGATGCCCGCCCACAGGGGGGTCTCCTCGAAGGCGAAGCCGTGCAGCGGCAACCAGATGCCCTGCAGCCAGATGATCAGCATGAACTGCAGCCCGCCGCGTCCGATCGCCGACAGCAGTACGGCGAGGCTGCCCGCGGAGAACTGCGGGATGCGGAACAGGGACAGCTGGAACATGGGGTCGGCGACCTTGGTCTCGATCACGCAGAACACGGCCAGCAGCAGCACGCCGACGCCGATGCCGGTCAGCACGTAGGGGTTGGTCCAGCCCGTGGCGTGCCCGCCGTACGGCTGGATGCCGTAGGTGATGGCGGCCAGCACGACGCCCAGCCCCGCGGCGAAGGTGATGTTGCCCGGCAGGTCGAGCCGCCCGGGGCGGCGCTCGCCGAGTTCGCGCAGGGACGCGTAGGACCAGATGGTGCCGGCCAGGCCGATCGGCACGCTGACCAGGAACACGACCCGCCAGTCCCATTCAGCGAGCAGGCCGCCGATGATCAGGCCGAGGAACGATCCGGCGATCGCGGCGACCTGGTTGACGCCCAGTGCCGTGCCACGCTGCTCCGTCGGGAACGCGTCGGTGAGGATCGCAGTCGAGTTGGAGAACAACATCGCGCCGCCCACGCCCTGCACCAGACGCCAGCCGATGAGCCAGAGAGCCCCGGACCCGCCGTGGAGGGGGTCGACCGCCAAGGCGATCGAGGCGATCGTGAACACCGCGAACCCGCTGTTGTAGATCCGCACCCGGCCGAACATGTCGCCGAGCCGCCCCGCGGGCACCACCAGCACGGCGGAAACCAGCAGGAAACCCATGATCATCCACAGCAGGTAGCTCACGTTGCCCGGCTCAAGGGGGTTCAGCCCGATCCCCCGGAAGATCGCCGGCAGGGAGATAATGACGATCGACGAGTTCACGGTGGCCAGGAGCATGCCCACCGTGGTGTTGGAGAGCGCCACCCATTTGTAGCGGGGGTGGTCGCGGTCGAGTCGCCTGGCCTTGCCCGCCTTGGGGGCGTCCGTGGAGCTCTTCGCATCAGACATGCGTGCTCATCCTCCTCGGACCAGATAGTAGTTGCTTTGACTAACTAACTACTCACCGGGAGGGGGCATGCCCGTACGGCACGGCAGGGGAGAACAAAAAAGGCGATCACGCAGGAAACGCGTGATCGCCAGAGGAAATGTGGTGGGCGATACTGGGATTGAACCAGTGACCTCTTCCGTGTCAGGGAAGCGCTCTCCCGCTGAGCTAATCGCCCTCGATCGACCAGAGGTGGAGACGGGATTTGAACCCGTGTACACGGCTTTGCAGGCCGTTGCCTCGCCTCTCGGCCACTCCACCGTGTGAAGCTCCGAGCGGAAGACGGGATTCGAACCCGCGACCCTCACCTTGGCAAGGTGATGCTCTACCACTGAGCCACTTCCGCGTGCCGCCCGCCGGGGGCGAACTCACGCGTTGAACTTTAGCGAATCTCCACCCACTTCCCAAAATCAGCACAGGCGCATGCTTCGACGGGGGACGAACCATGCGTGGGTTAGCGTCGAAACATGCCCGCCGAATACATCGCCAGGGATGCCGAGATCGCCCCGGTGGCAGCGCTGATCGCCGACCCCACCCGCGCCGCCATGCTCACCGCCCTGCTGGACGGCAGGGCGCTCGCGGCGGGTGAGCTGGCCCGCCTCGCCGGGGTGACCGCCCAGACCGCGAGCACCCATCTGGCCCGGCTGCGCGACGGCGGGCTGGTGACCATGATCAGCCAGGGCAGGCACCGCTACTACCGGCTCGGCGGGCCCGACGTCGCCCACGTGCTGGAGGTGCTGGCGGCGATCAGCGGCCGGCCTGCCGTACGGTCGCTGCGGGAGTCCCGGCAGGCCCGCATGTTGCGGGAGGCGCGCACCTGTTACGACCACCTGGCGGGGCGGGTCGGCGTCGAGCTCTACGACGCTCTTCTGCGCGAGGGCCGCCTGATCGAGCCCGCGGAGGGCGCGCTGGAGGTCACCGCGCGGGGGCGGGACCACCTCGCCGGGTTCGGGATCGACGTCGACGCCGTACGGCTCAGGCGCCGCAGGTTCGCCCCCGCCTGCCTCGACTGGCTGGAGCGGCGGCCCCACCTCGGCGGAGCGCTCGGCGCGGCCCTGCTCGACCGCCTGCTCGACCTGTCGTGGCTGGAGCGGGGGGCCGCGCGCAGGGCGCTCCGGCTGACCCCGGAGGGAAGGCAGGGCTTGGAGGAGACCTTCGGATGTAAGGAGCTAACATGCAATACGCTGGTTACCATGGACGGCCGGGTCGCCGGCGGGCCTTCGAGCACGGACAGAGCCCCTGAGGCTCCAGGAGAGTGGGACGATGCACGACAGCGTGGCCACGGCGGTCGGGCCTGAGCCCCTGACCTTCGGCGACGTCATCCGGGTCGCGAGAGACGGCGCGCCCGTCCGCCTGACCGACGATGCGATCGCCGAGATGGCCGCCTCGCGCGGCAGGATCGAGGATCTGGCGGAGGCCGACACCCCCGCCTACGGCGTCTCGACCGGCTTCGGCGCGCTCGCCACCCGCCACATCGACCCCTCGCTGCGCGCGCAGCTCCAGCGCAGCCTCGTGCGCTCCCACGCGGCCGGTTCGGGTCCCGAGGTGGAGACCGAGGTCACCCGGGCGATGATGTTGCTGCGGCTGCACACGCTGGCCACCGGCCACACCGGGGTGCGGCCCGTGACCGCGAGGGTCCTGGAGTCGCTGCTGAACGCGGGCATCACCCCCGTGGTCCACGAATACGGCAGCCTCGGCTGCTCGGGCGATCTGGCCCCGCTGTCCCACGTCGCCCTGACGATCATGGGGGAGGGCGTCGTCCGCACCGCGGACGGGCAGGTCAAGCCGGCGCAGGAGGCGCTCAAGCAGAGCGGCATCGAGCCCGTCGAGCTGGCCGCGAAGGAGGGCCTGGCCCTCATCAACGGCACCGACGGCATGCTCGGCATGCTCGTCCTGGCCATCCACGACCTCACCATGCTGCTCAAGACGGCCGACGTCAGCGCCGCGATGAGCGTCGAGGCGCTGCTCGGCACCGACTACGTCTTCTCCGCCGACCTCCAGGCGCTGCGCCCGCATCCGGGCCAGGCGGCGGCCGCGGCCAACATGCGCGGCCTGCTCGACGGCTCGGGCATCATGGCGTCGCACCGGGACGGCTCGTGCACTCGCGTCCAGGACGCGTACTCCCTGCGCTGCGCGCCGCAGGTGGCGGGCGCGGCACGGGACACCGTCGCACACGCCGCGCTCGTCGCAGGCCGCGAGCTGGCGAGCGCGATCGACAACCCCGTGGTGCTGTCCGACGGCCGGGTGGAGTCCAACGGAAACTTCCACGGGGCTCCGGTGGCCTACGTGCTGGACTTCCTGGCCATCGCCGTCGCCGACGTGGCGTCGATCGCCGAGCGCAGGACCGACCGCATGCTCGACGTGGCGCGCAGCAACGGGTTGCCCGCGTTCCTCGCCGCGGACCCCGGCGTCGACTCCGGCCACATGATCGCGCAGTATACGCAGGCCGCCATCGTCTCGGAGCTGAAGCGACTGGCCGCCCCTGCCAGTGTTGACTCCATCCCGTCCTCCGCGATGCAGGAGGACCACGTGTCCATGGGCTGGTCGGCGGGGCGCAAGCTGCGCAGGGCCCTCGACGGCCTGACCCGGGTGCTGGCCATCGAGGTGCTCACCGCCGCCCGCGCCATCGACCTGCGGGCCCCGCACCGGCCGGCGTCAGGGACCGGCGCGGTGGTCTCGCTGCTGCGCGAGTCGGTCTCCGGCCCCGGCCCCGACCGGTTCCTCGCACCCGAGATCGAGGCCGTCGTCGAACTGGTGGCGAGCGGCGCGGTAGTAGCCGCCGCGGAGGCCGCCACCGGTCCGCTCGCCTGAGGGGCTCAGCGCCAGTAGTCGTTCGCCGCGGCGATGGTGGCGAACTCGATCGACACCACGTGGGCCGCGGAGGTCAGGCTGTCGGGGTCGTTCGCGTATTCGCCGCGGCTCTTCCTGAGCACCTCGACGTCCGGTTGGATCGCCCGGATGGTGTTTCGCGCCAGGAGGACGGCCAGGGCCCGGCCGTCCTCGGGGCTCGCGGTGATCAGGGAGTTGCCTGGTACGAGTTCCATCACGCCCCCGATATGTCACGATAAGTACTCATTCGAGTACGGATCGTAGCATTAGGTCAGGAGGCGACGGCGACCACCTCGATCTCGATGAGCAGGCCGGGCTGGAACAGCCGCGGGACCTCCACGGTGGTGCTCGCCGGAGGCTCACCCGTGAAGTAGCGGCCGCGGACGCCGGCGTACTCGCCGAGCCGCGTCATGTCGGTCAGGAACGTGCGCACGTGTAGCACCCGGTCGAACGACGAGCCCTGATCGGCGAGGATGCGGCCGAGGTTGGCGAGGATGAACTCGCTCTGGCGGCCCATGTCGCCTTCGCCGACGACCTCGCCGTTCTCGTCGAGGGCGACCTGACCGGAGACGAACAGGAGGTCGCCGGTGCGGGTGGCGTGGGAGTAGCGCCCGTTGGTCGCCGGCACGGACGCCGGATTGATCTTCCGTACGGCAGGCGCCTGCGTGGGCCGGGCGAGAGCCGCATCGAAGATCGCGGTGATGTCCCTGCTTCCCATGCCGGCGCGCTCGGCCGCGGCCAGCCGGTCACGGGCTGCGGCCGCGATCGTCTGCACCGCCCCCGGCCCCTCGGTGGACAGCCACATGTCCTTGGCCGCGAGGCCCAGCGCGTAGCCGGTCTCCGGAGGGCCCGACTCGATCGCCGGGCGCACCCGCTCCACCAGCCCGGCCAGGGGCGTGCCCGCCAGCACGTCGAGCAGCAATGTGCGGTCGACGCCGAGGCCGTCCGCGTAGGCCAGCGTCTCGGCGATCATGACCTGGGCCGGCACCATCGCGCTCATCACGGCCAGTTTCAGCGCCGCTCCCGCGCCGAGGGGTCCGGCCTCCCGCACGGCTCCGAAGACCGTCAGCACGTCGCGGACGCGGGCCACGTCTTCGGGAGCGCCTCCGGCGAAGACGGCCAGCGTGCCCTCGGCGGCGGGCCGCACGCTCCCAAGCACGGGCGCGTCGACGAGCGCCACGGTCTCCGGCAGCAGGTCGCGCACCTTGGCCACGGCCTCGGGACCGATGGTGGACATCTCCACGAGCACCGAGCCCGGCCGCAACCCCGGCGCCGCGGCCCGTACGACCTCCTCCACCGCGGCGGGGTCGCTGAGCATGGTCACGATCAGTTCGGCGTCCGCGACGGCCTGCGCGGGGGATTCGGCGACGGTCGCGCCAGGAAGCTCCGTCGGCGTCCGGTTCCACACGGTCACCTTGTGGCCGGCGCCCACCAGCCGTCTGGCCATCGGGGCGCCCATGCGCCCCAGTCCCAGGAAAGCAATCATGCGAGGACGCTATGGGCCGGCCGTGCCATTCCACCAGCGACTAGATTTCATGTATCTCATGCCTCTCGCTCATGGTTGGAATGATGCTCGAAACGGACATGCTCCGGCTGCTCGACGTCGTGGCCCGCACCGGATCCTTCACGGCGGCCGCCGTCGAGCTCAACTACACGCAGTCGGCCGTCTCCCGGCGCATCGCGTCACTGGAGGCCGAGGCCGGCGGCCCGCTCTTCGAGCGGCTGCCCCGCGGTGTACGGCTCACGCCCGCCGGCCACGTTCTGCACCGGCACGCCCGTGACGTGCTGAAACGCCTTGATCGGGCAGGGGAGGAGCTGGCAGCCATCCGGCACGGGACGGGCGGGCGGCTCAGGGTCGGCGCGTTCGCGTCGGCCAACGCCGTGCTGGTCCCGAATGCGCTGCGCGACTTCCGGGCCGTTCGCCCCGGCGTCGAGGTCACCCTGGTCGAGGGCTTGAGCGGCGAGCTCATGGACGGCGTCAGGGAGGCGGCGATCGACATCGCGGTGGTCAGCGACTACTTCTCCGATGTCGCCCTGGGGGATGAGACGGAGATCACGCCCCTCATGGAGGACGAACTCCTGGTCGCCCTGCCCGCCGATCACCCGCTGGCCGGGGGCGACGTGGTCGACCTGCGCGACCTGCGGGACGAGAGCTGGATCGCGGGAGCCCCTCCCGACGGAGCGACCACCTTGGGAGAGGCCTGCGCGCGGGCCGGTTTCGCGCCCCGCGTCGACGTCAGGATCGGCGAATGGACCGGCAAGCTCGGATATGTGGCCGCCGGGCTCGGGGTGACGATGGTCCCCGCCATGGCCGTGCCCGCCGTACGGGGGGATCTGGCGCTGCGCAGGCTGGGGCAATTCGCCCCGCGCCGCACCGTCTACGCGGCCCTGCCGCGGCCCGCTCTGGCCTCGGCCCGGGCGCTGCTCGGGTTTCTCCAGCACGGCCAGGATGGGCTTTTCACCGGAGATTAGGTTGATTGGGACAATGGGTCCGTGCACGATGCGTTCGCCCATATAGGTGGCTACCTCGCCACCGGACTCCGAGACGTCACCACCGATCTCGCCGCCCTCGACGGCTCCGGCTGGTGGGCCGTCGTCGCGACCTACGAGGGCAAGGTCACGTGCGCACGTTTCGACGATGTGCGGCCCGCTCCGCTGCCCGTGCCGCCGCGCCCCTGGCAGGGTCCCGCGCGAAGCGCCTGGCGCAGCTCGCTCGACCAGGACGGCTACGAGCGCGGCGTCCGGCGGATCAGGGACTACATCGAGCAGGGCGAGGTCTACCAGGCCAACCTCTGCCGCGTGTTGTCCGCGCCGCTTCCCCACGCAGGCGGCGACGCGGACCCGCTCGCCCTGGCCGTACGGCTGGCGGCGGGCAACCCGGCTCCGTTCGCCGCGGTGATCGACGTGCCTGGACTGTCGGTCGTGTCCGCGTCCCCGGAGCTGTTCCTGTCGCGCAAGGGCGACGTCGTCGAATCCCGGCCGATCAAGGGGACCGGGGCGACCGCCGGAGACCTCCTGGAGAAGGACTATCCGGAGAACCTCATGATCGTGGATCTCGTCCGCAACGACCTCGGCCGGGTCGCCGCGGTAGGCTCGGTGACGGTGCCCTCACTCTTCGAGATCGAGGAACACCCCGGCCTCGTGCACCTGGTGTCCACGGTGCGGGCGACGCTGCCCGCCGGGATCGGGTGGCCGGAGCTGTTCGCCGCCACCTTCCCCCCGGGCTCGGTGACCGGAGCTCCGAAATCCACGGCGCTGCGCATCATCAACGAGCTCGAACCGGAGCCCCGGGGGCCGTACTGTGGGGCCGTGGGCTGGGTCGACGCCGACCGGCGCGAAGGCGCGCTGGCCGTCGGCATCAGGACCTTCTGGATCGAGCACGACATGATCCGGTTCGGCACGGGGGCGGGCATCACGTGGGGCTCCGACCCCCGGCTCGAATGGAACGAGACCGAGCTGAAGGCCGCCCGGCTCATCGGACTGGCGTCCCGCGACGAGCCGGAAGCAGAGAGATGGAGTTGAAGATGGCTGTACCCATCTGGGTGAACGGGGACCTCCTGGACCCCGACAAGGCCGTGGTCTCGGTGTTCGACCACGGGCTCATGGTCGGCGACGGCGTGTTCGAGACGGTCAAGAGCGTCGAGGGGGAGGCGTTCGCGCTCACCCGTCACCTCGACCGGCTCGCCCTGTCCGCCAAGCGCATGGACCTCCCCGAGCCCGACCTGGCCGCGATCGCCGACGGCGTGCGCCGCACGCTCGCCGCCGCGCCCAAGTGGCCGCTGGCCCGGATCAGGATCACCTACACGAGCGGGCCGGGCCCGCTCGGCTCCGACCGCGGGTCCGACGGCACCACCGCGATCGTCATCGTGGGCGAGCAGAAGCCGTTCCCGACGACCGGCGACGTCGTCGTCGTGCCGTGGCCGCGCAACGAGCGCGGGGCGCTCGCGGGCGTCAAGAGCACCTCCTACGGAGACAACGCCAAGGCTCTCGCCTACGCCAAGGAGCGCGGCGGCGGTGAGGCGATCTTCGAGAACCTCGCCGGCGACCTGTGCGAGGGCACGGGCAGCAACATCTTCATCGTGACCGGCGGGCGGCTGGTCACGCCGACGCTGGACTCCGGCTGCCTGGCGGGCGTCACCCGCGCGCTCACGCTGGAGTGGTACGGCGGCGAGGAGGCCGACGTCCCGATCTCGGCGCTGTACGAGGCCGACGAGGCGTTCCTCACCTCCACGACGCGCGACATCCAGCCGATCCGCCTGGTGAACGGCAAGGCGCTGCCGCAGGCGCCCGGCCCGGTCACGCTGGCCGCCATGAAGGCGTTCGCCGAGCGGTCGGCCGGCGACATCGACCCCTGACCGTCGACCCGTGAGGCCCGCGCTTCGCCGGGCCTAGCCGTACGAGCGCTGGGTCTGGGCGTTCAGCTCCGTCATGCGGACAGCCTTCGCCGGATCGGTGAGGGGGTCGTCGAGGCGCAGCACGTCCAGGCCCTCGGTGATGTCGCTCGAATAGATGTGGCCGTTGTAGTAGTACGCCGACCAGGAACCCGCGAAAGCGCGAGGGAGCGGTCCCCGCTCGAAGTAGGCGATCTCCTTGGGGTGGTCGGAGTCGGTGAAGTCCCAGACCGACACGCCGCCCATGTACCAGGCCTGGACCATGACGTCCCGGCCTGGCACGGGGATGAGCGAGCCGTTGTGCGCCACGCAGTTCTCCTTCGCGTCCTGCACCCGGGGGATCTTGAAGTAGGCGTGCCGTACGAGTCGGCGGTCGGGCGTGAGCTCGTAGACGGCGTCCGCGCCCTTGGTGGGGTCGTCGGAGGCGCCGCAGGTCGGGGCCAGCCCGCCGCCTGACTCGTCGCTGAATACGATCTTGGTCCCCGCATTGTTGAACGTGGCGGAGTGCCAGATGGAGAAGTTGTCCCTGTCGCTGACGATCTGCAGCACACGGGGGGCGACGGGGTCGGAGATGTCCATCAGGACGCCGTCGCCGAAGCAGGCCCCCGCGGCCAGGCCCTTCTCTGGGTAGGCCGTGATGTCGTGGCATCCGGCCGCGAACGATTCGTCCTCGGGCCGCTGCTCGGGGAACAGTTCGGGCGTGGCCACGACCCGTGCGGACCGCGGGTTGGCGACCGGGACCTCCACGATGGAGATGTTCTCGTGGGGCGCGGGGCAGCTCTCGGAGCCGGGAACGGGACCGGGGGAGGAGACGTAGAGGTACACGGTTCCCGTGTCCTTGCCCGGGACGATCGTGTGGGTGTGGGAGCCGCACTCGGTGCGCACGGCCGAGACGTACCTCGGATGGGCCTTGTCCGAGATGTCGAAGATCCGGATGCCCTCCCATCCGGAGGGGTCCTCGGGCCCGGTCGGCCCGCCCGCGCACGTGTCGTCCGTGCGCGGCTCGTCGATCGACAGGAAGAGCAGGTCTCCGGAGACCGAGATGTCGTTCTGCACGCCCGGGCAGGCCACACGGGTGACCACCTCGGGGTGCGCCGGGTCGCCGATGTCGTGAACGGCGAAGCCCTCGTAGTTGCCGACGAAGGCGTAGTCGCCCTGGAACGCGAGATCGGTGCCCCACGCCTCCGGCACGTCGAAGGGCGCGTCGAGCGGCACGTTGGCAAGCAGTCGCATGTTGGCGCTGTGCCCGATCTCCTCCGGGTCGAGCACGCGCGCCGGGGCCGCGCTCGGGGAGGCCGTCGTGCCCGCCTGGGGCGGCGTGGTGGTGCACGCGGCGGCCGCGCACAGCGCCGCGCTCAGGGCGACAGCCGGAAGGGTCACGCGGATCGCTCGCCTCACGGTGCTCCCCAATTCACGTTTATGCAGCAAGCCCTATTTGTAATGCAATATCCGGTTATGCTTTTCGCTGGAAACTGATCCAGTAAGGAACCTATGTCGGGCTCACGGCGGGCGCGCGATGCTTTCGTAACGCTTGTATTGATATCGGGGGCGTTGTTTTCAGGCCCACTGCTCGCCGGTTGTTCCTCTGCCGAGCCGCCGCCCCCGATCGTGGCCGGTTCGCAGGCGCCGGTGATCCTCCCCGGCGCCCCGGGAGACATCGGGTGACCAGGCCGCACACGAGGGCGAACCTCGCGCGGACACCGATTCTCATGGGATCCGGTACCCCGTCCCGGGGACGGTCTCGATGACCGGAGGATCGCCGAGCTTGCGACGGAGCTTCACCATTGTCGTCCGTACGACGTTGGTGAACGGGTCGATGTGCTCGTCCCAGACCTTCTCCAGAAGGGCTTCTGTGGAGACGACGGCGCCGGCGGCACGGAGCAGCTCGGCGAGCACGCCGAACTCCTTGCGGGACAACGGGACGTAGCGGCCGGCGCGGAAGACCTGCCGGTGGGCCCAGTCGAGGCTGATGTCCGCCCGTTCCAGCAACGGCGGATCGGCGGGCCTGGCCCGCCTGCCGAGCGCGTGCACCCGGGCGACCAGTTCCTCGAAGGCGAACGGCTTCGTCAGGTAGTCGTCGGCCCCCAGCGTCAGCCCGGCGACGCGCTCCCTGACGTCGCAGGCGGCGGTGAGCATGAGGATGCGGACGGCACAGTCGCCGCCGGCGAGTTTCCTGCAGACCTCGTCGCCGTGCACCAGCGGAAGGTCCCTGTCCAGAATGAGCACGTCGTAGTCGTGCACGAAAAGCCGCTCGAGTGCGGCCTCACCGTCGTAAGTCACATCGACGGCCAGCGCCTCGGCGCGTAACCCCTCCGCGATGGAATCCGCGAGCCGGCGTTCGTCTTCCGCGATGAGTACGCGCACCGCGTTCCTCCCCGATTATTCGACACGTCCCCCGACGCATCATTTCAAAAGCGGCATAACGTGATCATAACCGTATGTGTTAACTGCCGCGTTATCAGCCGTTCGCTGAACTCCTCGTCACGCCGGAATGGCCCGGCCGTTCGACGGGGGAATCAGCATGACCGTTCACGAAATGACACCGGAGGCCACGGCCGACCGACGACCGCTTCCCCGGGACCCGTACGGCAAGGCGCGGGCGTTGTTTCGCCGGCACCGGCTGTTCACCCTGGTCATCGCGCTGGCCGCGGCATTGCGCATTCTCATGATGGCCGGGTATGCGACCGCACAGCTCTATTGGTATGACTCGTTCACCTATCTGGACACGGCCAACCATCTTGCGCCGTCTGGGGCCTTCCATCCGGCCGGATATTCGTTCTTCCTCCGGCTGCTGGCGCCTTTTCACAGCGTGATGCTGGTCGCCGGAGTGCAGCACGCGATGGGCCTGGGCGTGGGCCTGATGATCTACCTGCTGCTCCGCCGGGCCGCGCTGCCCGCCTGGGGAGCGGCCGCCGCCACCGTGCCGGTTCTGTTCGATCCCGCGTTCCTGCGGCTCGAGCACGCGGTGCTGTCCGACATGCAGGTGATCTTCCTGACCGTCGCCGCGCTCGCCCTGCTGCTCTGGAGGGCGCGGCCGCCGATCTGGGCGTGCGCCGCGGCGGGCGCGGCCCTGGCCGTCGCCGGGCTGACCCGCACGATCGCCGTGCCGGTGCTCGGCCTGGCCTTCCTGTACCTCCTGGTGCGGCGCATGGGCCGACGTCGCCTAGCCGTCCTCGCCGTGGCCGGAACGCTGCCGCTGCTCGGATACGCGACCTGGTACCACCAGCACAACGACAGGTTCGCGCTCAGCGGTGCGGACGGCGTGGCCCTGTGGGCCCGCTCCATGACCTTCGCCGACTGCTCGGTGATCAAGCCGCCGGTCGAGGAGGCGAAACTCTGCCCCAACGGCACGATGGCCGACGCCGCCTCCGAATACGTCTGGGCGCCCGGAGCCTCGCTCAACGTGCTCCCCGGCGGCAGGTTCGCCAACAACGACCTCGCCAGATCCTTCGCCCTGCACGCCATCGCCGCGCAACCCCTCGACTACCTCGGCGACGTCGTGCGCGACACCTCACTCGCCTTCGCCCGGAAGCCCGTCGCGCATCCGCTTCGGACCAACCCGGCGCTGAGCTTCTTCCATGGGTCGTCGGAGCTGCCGGACTATCCGCTGGTCGGGAAGGTGCGCGCGGAATACGACTCCGACATCCGCGGGCTCGCGTCGGTCGAACCGTACGGGTCGATCCTCGCCGCCTATCGGTATCCGACGTTCCTGCACGGCCCGTTGTTCGGCCTCGCGCTGATCGTCGGTGTGGCCGGCATGCTCGCCGGGCTCGGCAGGCGACGAGATGTGACGCTGTTGTGGGCCGTCTCGATGTTCCTGCTCGTGGCGCCGGTGGCCACGCTCGACTTCGACAACCGGTACGTGCTTCCCGCGGTGCCGGTGGCCTGCCTGGCCGCCGGGCTGGCGGCCAAATCCCTCGCCGAGCGGATTTCACGGATGCGCGGATCGGGCTGAGTCGCGGTCGCCCGGGTGTGCCGTCTGGGCGGGTCAAGAGCTCCAGAGCATGTTGATGAGCTCGTCGTCGAGATCCATGAAGTCGGTCTCGCGTCCCGCGGGGACGAGCTCGTAGGTGCGGTGGAGGAATTCGGTGAGGGGAGCGAGGGGGACTTCGAAGAGGGCCTGTCCGAACGGCGAGGTGAGGCTGATGTTGAGCGTGCGCTCGCCGTCGGCCCGGGCCGGCCAGACCTGGACGTCTCCGTCGCCCACGCGCCGGACGATGCCGACGGTCAGGAGCTCGCGCGCGAAGATCCACTCGACGGGCTCGTCATTGCCCACATGGAAGGCCATGCGGATGGCGTAGGGGTCTTCGGCTGTGTAACACAGACCGGCGAGGAGGGGGACTGTCGTTCGGTCGGGGACCACAAGCCGAAGGCCCAGCTCGGCAGAGACGGTGGTGCTGTGCATCGTCAGCCAAACCTTTTCGTCGTCGGGTCCCCTAAACAGGGGCTGTCACTGCATCGATGGTGGGCTTCGTCCAGAGCTCGTTGCTACGAGTCGAACGAAGAGACCCGTAGGAGAGATTCCGCCTCCAGGCCCTTCTGTAACGCAGATCACAGCTTGACATTCGGTCATCTACCTGCGCAAACATCACCAACGGGCACATGTTTGCGCGGGCTTTACCTGTTCTTTGACCCCTCCTGGCGGAGCTATTGCGGGCAAAGGATCTTACCTGGTGCGTAACGGTCGAGCGAGGAGCATCACGATGCTATGACACCACACCGTCACGCCGCGGACTCTCCGCAGAACCTTTCGCCGCCATTGGGGAACATCGGACGAAGGGGGCGGGCTGATCGTGGTTTCGCCAGGAGTCCGTGGATTGCGGTATGGTTTCTCCGTCGGCGCCGCGAGGTAGCCGATCATCCCGGGCGATTAGCTCAGCGGGAGAGCGCTTCGTTCACACCGAAGAGGTCACTGGTTCGATCCCAGTATCGCCCACCATGTTGTCGCAGTTCAGAGGCCGGATCCCGTTTACGGGGGTCCGGCTTTTTGATCGTCTGACCCCGATCTGACCCCCGGATCGACCGTCACTCGCTGTCTCGGTCCGTCAGTGATCCGCCTTCGCCGGCACGTGGTTGTGCGGGATCGGCCCATCGTGGTGTTCGATCGGAACCGTGAACGCGCCGAAGGTGATTCGGCTTTTAGATTGGTCGGACCGCTGTCCCAGCGAGTGGCGAGGCAGACGAACAGCACATATGACCCATCGGGCTGATCATGCACATCCATGGCGAGGTCGGGCATGGTGATCGAACGGTCGCACTGTGCGATGAATCGGCGACTATCCTCTGAAATCCTGACGTATGGCTGCTCATGCGGATAGGTGTTCAATGGATCAGCCAGTGCCCGCTTCAGTGGTCGCGGGCAGTATGACAACCGAGCCGCCTGGGTCTTCTTCCCGCAGGGATTGTGGACGCGTCGCTGTTGTGAAGCGCCACGCTCGCCAGGGTGCGGAATGGCCCGAACTGTGGCGCGCCCACCGCTGGTGAGTATTTGGACCAAGTGGCCCAGGCTGGGGGTCAAGGGGTCGCAGGTTCAAATCCTGTCGTCCCGACTCTGTTTCGGCAGGTCGGAGCCACAGTATCCATGATTGGATACTGTGGCTTTTCGCTTGTGTCACCCAGGTGTCACCCAAGCTCGACGTCTCGGGGGCTGTCGTCGGGTGACAGATCTCTCTCCTGAGTGCCACCGCGTTCGCTGGTGGTTTCGTGCGTCGCCGGGCAGGCCGTGTTCAAACGAAGAGCGAATCTACGTCGTAAAGGACGGCTCGGGCACTGGCGGGCCCTTGGGTCGTCAGGTGGCTGTCACCCACTCTGCCTCCAGGTCGGGGAAACGCCCCGACCAATCGCACCCGGTCGAGCTTCATCTGCTGGGCGATCGGCTCGGCGCGCAGCAGCTTGCCCTGCTTGGCGTCAACGTGTGGACCGCTGGCGCGAGGTTCTTCGGCGGGATCTCCCCGTCTCGCTACATGCGCCTCCCATGAGTCCGTCGACGACATAACCCTCTGATAGGGCGTGGGTGATCCACACCCGGTTGTCGTCGCCGAGGAACCACCGATGACGTCGGCGGTGTTGCGGCCGCCGCCGGACGTGTCGACCGGCACGGTGATCCGCTGCGGTTCGACACCATCGCCCGGGTGGCGGAGCAGTTGCAGCAGTTCGGCCGACACCAGCGCACCCTCCGCCGGCCTGGCCCGCGAGTCATGGATCGGTCGGAACCGGTGGCCGCGGACTGCCCTCCAAGATCGCGCGCAGCACCGCCTTCAGTTTGGTGCGGACGTCAGCCCCTGACTGACCTGGCCTCCGGGATTCAGGCCCGTACCCGCAATTCAGTCACTGCACAATCTCAACTGCCACAGACGAACCGCCCATCCGCGGGGCGCGGATGGGCGGTGTCTGCGGACGTCATGGCGGTCGTACGCCAACTGGGGTGATCAGTCGCGTGCCGGCGCGAATACTCGCGCTGACCGCCGCGATCTGGCACAACGACAAGACCGGCCAACCCATCAAGCGATCCCTGATCGCTTACGACCACTAATAGTGATCAAAGCGCTTGGAATCGATCATCTAGAGTCGCCGCGCGATCGGTGAGGAACGGTCGCGGCAGCGACGACTCAGCATTCCAGTCTCCTCGCATGGTCGACGTCGCCGGTGTCTCCTCGGCACCGTGTCGCACGGGGATCATCGACCGACGGTCGGCGCCTCCACCTCGACGCGCCCGCGTTCTACAACGAGTGTGACCGGCCCCACGAGGCCGGACGGGTTCAACGGTGCGGTTCGGCTGACGCCGAAGGTCTGTCCGTTGTACCGGGTCGAGTAGGTCTCGGTGACGCCGGGCTGCAGGTCGCCGATGATGCGGTTCGCCCACCCGTTCGTCACACGCACCTCTAGCGTATTGGCGCCCTGGCGCAGGGCGTCGGTGACGTCGATGCGGTACGGCGCGCGCCACGCAATGTCCAGGTCGACACCGTTGAGCCTGACTTCGGCGATCTCGTGGGCCGCGCCGAGGTCGATGAGGACCCGTGCGTCACCGAGGACCTGCGGGTCGAGGTCGGTGGTCAATGTCGTCTTGTAGACGAGCGTGCCGGAGTAGTACCTCACATTGGTGTCCGGGCTCTGCGACAGATCCGTGAGCGCAGACAGGCTGAGCGCGGCGGGCGTGCCACGAGGTGGTGAGAACGTGACGTCCCAGCCGCTATCGGTCGGGGTGTGGCTCTGCTCGGTGATCGCGGGGACCGTGACCCTTGTCGGTCGACCCTTGCCGACGATTACGAAGATGGACTCTGCCGCGCCAAGCGTGAGCGGGAGTACTGTGCGGCCAGACCGGCTGTCGAAACTCGTCAGCGATGCCTTGCCGGTGACCGCGTCCCAGAGCTCCACTGTCTCACCCACGGCGCGCAGGCTGAGCGTCGTAGTAACGGGATTTGACCGGTCGTTGTTGACCACGAAGTAGATGTCGGCTTTGGTGGTCGACTTGTGCACCATCGTCAACGGACTGGACTTCGGCTCAAAGCTCCAGTCTGGTGCGACGCCGACCCGCTCCAGCGCCTCATCGGGCGACAGGCCGGTCATCACGTAGCCGTTGCCCACTCTCCGCTTGGTCTGTGTGCCGTCTCCCCACAGTTGCGTGGCAATCTTCTGGAACTGCTTGTCGTCATCCGCGAGACTCGGAGACATCGTCGGCTTTCGCCCGCAGATGGCGACGCCCGACCGAACGAGTTGTGCGATCTTCTTCAGCACGTCCAACGTGAACCGGTCAGACATGCCACCGAGATACAGCAGGCGATAGGTCGCACCCGCCTTCGTGACGAGCGTTCCGGCCTTGCTGTGCAGTTCGTCGAGGATGATCTCGTCGTTCACGAAGTCGTACTGGCAAGTGCGAGGAATGTCCGGTTGGGTGCCGGTACCGTCAGGGGCAGGCTGCCATAGGCCGCTCACTGGCGCCTCCTGCCCGTAGAAGTAGGCGACGTCGGCGATGTTCGTGCCCTGGTTGAGCAATCCGGACGTGCGAGCCGTCCACGCAACGAACGGCGCAGCGACCTCGGACCACGTCTGGTTGCGGGTGAAGTACCAGCCGACGCCGAGGCTCGTGCCAGGGCCCCCATCAAGTGCCTGCAGATCCGTGCTGTGGAAGACGAAGCGCGTGGCTCCGGCTGCCAGCACCTGATCCAGGAAGGGCTTGATGTCGCGCGGCATGAACCGGATGGTCGCGAACGTGAGCGTCTCGGCGGCGGCGTACTCGCGGCCATACACGTGCTGTACCGACGAGGCGCCCTTCATGTCCAGACGGAACTGCTCGCTGAACACCAGTGAGGGACCCGTGGCGGTCCGGCCTGCGCCCATCGGGATATCAGCCCGGCTGCGTATGCGCGTATCGTCGCCGAACCAGCCGCGGCGGTCCTCCTGCGCCTCGGCGTAGAAGCGCTTGAGGCCCCGCTCATGGATGACGTCTTTGATGGTGCCGTAGTGGTTGTCGGCCAGCGACTCCGCGAGCGTTTTGCGCCAATCCCAGAGGAACTTGTCGGTCTCACGAGCGTTTTCGACCACGACGCCCACCAGTGCCGGAAGCCACGGCTTCGCGTCGTAGCCGCGTCTCGCAGCGAACTGTTCGAGGACCGTCTCGGTCCACGTCTGGTAACCGGCCTCGTAGCTGTCCGTCAAGAAGCCGCTCAAGCCGTGGACACCAACGAAGTCCTTGGGGAGGAACGACAGGAACTGGTCGAGGTAGGTGTTCACGTACCGACGAACCCGTTCTGGGTCGAGCTTGTCGACCTCGAGTCCGGTTGCGTCGGGCGGCGCCGGTCGGTTCTGATGTCCGGTAAGGCTGTATCCGAGCCGGACGACGACCCACCGCCCCGCTGGGGGCGTCCACCGAAGTGTCCCGGTCGCGCCGTCCATCAGGGACGTCACGTCGGTAACGGACGACTTCGCCACGCCGCGTAATTCCCCATCGGGGGAGTCGATGAGGTAGAAGTTGCCGACCTGGCCGAAGCCTGCCTTGTGCTCCCATTTGTGGACGGTCGGGACGGTACGAGGCTGGAGCTTCGTGATCTGTAGGGGGTTGGCCGTGGTCACGAAGACCGCCCGCCAGTGCCGGGCCGGTGCCGCGTCAGCGATCGCGACCGACCGCTGCGCGCCGATCACGATGTTGCTCCCAGTCTGATCCTTCAGCGCGATGTCGTCCGACCAGGTGGCGCCGTCGTCGCTGCGCTGGACTTGAACGGTCGTGTTGCCCTGCTCGATCAGAACCTGCCAGCCGCCGAAATCCCCGCCGTTGAGGGCAACGGCCATGCCGCGCAGCGCGATGGGAGCGTCGAATTCGAATCGGACCCACGAGGACCCGTTCACCGGGGACAGGAAGGTCGGATCCGTGATGGCGTCGTTGAGGACCTTTGCGGCATCTTCTGTCGAGAGCTTGACGCCGCTGTCGCCGTTCGTCGTCGTCTGTCCGTTTGCCGTGGCTCGGTATCCGCTGAAGAAGACTTGCGGGTTCAATGATGCCGGCGCCACAGCGTCGTCAACCCGATAGGCGAAGACGGCTTGGTCCTTGTAGTAGGTCGGCACGCCGGCGGTTGACCTGTCGAGGAACGTGCCGCTGGCAGTCGGCGGCTGTGGAAGCGGCACCGTTACCGGCGCGCCGCCGTCGACCCATGTCTCGGTCCAGACGTGCTTCTTCATGCCGTCCTCGGCAGCGACGAAAGGCGCCCCGGTGATCGACCACCCGGCCGATGACGTGACCGCGGCCTCCAGGCCGCGGGCTGCCGCACCCTCGATGGCGATCTTCAGCGCTGTCTTGTGCTCCTGCGACATGTACGCCACTGGTGATGGAACGTAGGGCGCTCCGCCATTGCCTGTGAACTGGTGGAACCCCCCGAGGCCGACGCGCTTCATCCAGTCCAGGTCCTTGAGGACTCCGTCCGTTGTGATGTTCGGAGACATCCAGTGCCACCAGCCGTGCGGTCGCCAAGCATTTGGCGGAGCCTTGAACGCGCTGAGCAAGAGGGCGCGACTAGTGACCCCTTTCTCACCCACAGCCGCGACCGCCGAAGCACCACCCGTCATTGTCCCGATTGCAGCGGCCGCTGTGGCGCCGGCAACACCGTGCAGCACCTGCCTTCTGGTTACGGTCATTCCCGAGTCCTTCCTATGGTCTGTGCCCAATCGCTTGGGCGTATCGCTTGATAGGCATTCGCATGGCTTCTGGCGGGCCCGGGCTCAGCCCGGGCCCGACGCCCTCTCCGCGCGGTGGCTACTTCTTGGACCACCCGCCAAGTGACCTTCTTGCCGGCCGCCTCGAAGTCGGCGCCGCCCAGGTAGTCGACCACCAGCTTGTGGGTGCCCAAGCCTTGCTTGGGCAGCTTCAGGACGACCTTGCCCGAGGTGTCGACCGTGCCGCGGGGTCCGCGTCGGACGCGCTGCTGTCGTTCTGCATGCACAGTTCGACACCCCGGAAGCCGCCGTCGTAGAGGTCTTGGATCTGCTGCAGCAGCGTCTCGTCAGTCTGCGAAGCGTCGCCAAGCCACCAACGCACATCCGTGCTGTAGATCCGGTCCGGGTCGATGTACTTGCTCTCCAGGTCCTCCGCAAACGCCGAGCTCTCGGTGGTCGCTGCGGTCCTTATGCCGGCCGACTTCGCCTGCGTCTCGGTGGTCTCGAACTTGACGACTTGGGCGTCGGCCGACGTGGCCTGCGCCGTCGTCACGGGCGTGAGCGCGCTGGCACCAAGCCCGATCGCGAGGGCGGCGATGCCCAGGCGAGCGGTCGGCCACCTGCCGAACAACCGGACGAAAGTTCCTGTCAACGGCTATTCCAATCTTCGAACCTGGACGCCCGGCTCTACGTCGCACCGGGCGGCGTGACCGCCGCCACGCTTCTGCAGCGAACCGTTTCAAAGGGACAAGGCCACCCCCGTGAAACTGCGAGCATCCATTCATATGCCTGAGCTGGATCAACTCGTCCTCGTCGATCGTCGCGATGTCGCGTACGGATGAGCCGGCCGTCGCGCAAACCTCCGGAAA
This sequence comes from Planotetraspora thailandica, assembly GCF_016863335.1. GTDB lineage: Bacteria > Actinomycetota > Actinomycetes > Streptosporangiales > Streptosporangiaceae > Planotetraspora > Planotetraspora thailandica. The sequence goes on along the minus strand of NZ_BOOR01000051.1, from coordinate 351 downwards.
CTCGACCGTGAGGCCGCGGATCGCGAGGGCAGGAGCCGGGGCGGTCTCGACTGAACGGCTCATTCGGCGGGCTCCAACCAACGGCATGGGGGTATATGAATCGTTTCAATAGGTGCTGCATTGTGAAGCTAGGTCCGACCTCTGTATGTGTCAAGAGTCACATCGTCATCGTTCTGGCAGCATCGAACCGGGGTGCAATCTGATTTACGCCTATAAATCCTGGTCACGCCCTCACCGCGACCGACGATCGATTGGAGCACCTGCGCAGGCGCGGCATCCCAATCGTGCTGCTCGACCGCCAGGCGACCGACGACGCGCAATGCTCAGTCGCTGTGAACGATGGCAATCCCC
>NZ_BOOR01000050.1 GCF_016863335.1 Planotetraspora thailandica | reverse complement strand
CTCGTGCCCCTCGGGCAGCGTGCCGTCATCGGAAATGAGCGGGTCGGCCTGCAGGCCGGGCTGGGCGGGCAGGTCGATCGACGTCGGGACGTCGGCCTCGATGCGGTCCAGGACGAACGTGCCCGCCTTCTGCTGGGCGACGCTCGTGTTGATGCCCTGGAAGGTCGAGATCGAAATCGGGAACGCCGTGTTGGCCGGCAGCGTGAACGTCGCGTACTGCCAGTCGCTGCTCGCGGCAAGGCCGGTGCCGTAGACGCCGGTGCTCTTGCCGTTCGCGTCGTAGTAGGCGATGTAGGTCAGGCCGCTCGGCACGCTGATGCTCGACTTGATCCGCACCCGAATGCGCAGCGGCTGGCCGGGCACCGCGACGCGCTGGGCCGCCGACGCCGCCACGATGCCCACGTTGCGCATCGCGTTGAAGGTGATCCGCAGGCCGTCGGGGTCCGCGGAGAACGTCGTTGCCGCGGTGCTGTTGTTGCGCCAGCGGGCGAGCACGTCGTCGTTGAAGTCGTAGACCGTCTTGGTCTCGACGCCGATCGTGATCGGGAGCTGGACCGACTTGCCGCCGACCGAGACCGTGAGGATCGTACCCGCGGCGGTGAGCGGGGTGATCTTCAGCTTGCCGTCCACGGGCTGGATGTCCACGACGCTGTGGTCGTAGTCCAGCGAGAGGTCCCGCGGGTCGATCGGGGCCGTGTAGCCCTGGTCGTCGCGGCCGGTCACGGAGACGGTGACCGCGTTGGCGGGCGTCGCGTCGGCGATCGACAGGCGCTGGGACGACAGCTCGACGCCGTTGACCGGGCCGAGGACGGTGACCTTCTCACGCGCCGCCTTGTGACCCACCTGCGCCTTGACCGTGATCGTGCGGTGCGACTTGCCCTTGGCCGCGAGCGTGCCGCCCTTGACGGACGCTCCGGGAGCGGACCACCGCACGGACTTCGCGTCGACCGTCACCGGCGTCTGGTGGTTGTCGACGCCCTGCGCAACGAGCGCGCGGTGCAGCCCCGGGAAGACCTTCACGCCGCCGTCGGCCGACGCCGCACCCGGCGCGGCCTTCAGGAGAAGCTCGTGCAGCTTGCCGTCGCCCTTCGTGACGAACACGCCCACGCCGTTCGGGTCGCTGCGCTCCTGACCGTCGGACGGGACGTTGCGGACGGTCGCGTCGTCCTCGCCGAGCGCGCGGGCGACCATCGTGGTCGAGCCGCCGCCGTCGAGGTTGACCGCGGTCTGCACGCCCATCGCGGCGAGGTCACGCGCCTCCTTGTCGATTCCGACGCCGCCCTTGCCGGTGCCGCCCGGGCCGTCCCAGGTGGCGAGCACGAGCGTGTGGCCGCCGTCCTTGAAACCGAGCGCGGTGCGCGGGGCGATCGAGGTGTCGAGGCCGCCCACCACCTTGCCGCCGGAGACGATGGTGCCGCCGTTGCCGAGCGCGAACTTCATCGTCTTGGCGACGTCGTCGGCGAGCGCGTAGCTGAGCGCAACCGGGTCGCCGGGCTGCAGCGCGCGGATCGCGGTCGCCGAGGCGCCGCGGCCGACCAGGTAGAACCCGTCAGCCGGGATCGTCCCCGAACCCGCGGGACCGTTCGGCGTGACCGAAACGACCTTGCCGTTCTGGACCAGCACCTCGGCGATCTGGTCGTTGGCCACGCCCGTCAGGCCGCGGTTGCGGCTGTAGGTGCCCCACGCGGACGTGAACGCGACCATGCCGTCCGCAGGGACCCCGCCGCCGTTCGCGGCGTTGATCGTCAGGACCTTGTGGTCCGCGCCCGCGAAGTTCGCGGTCGCGTTGACCGTGAGGTCCACGAGCTGGGCGATGCCGTCCTTGCTGACGCCGACGTGCGGGCGGCCGCCGATGTCGGCGGTCTTGATGAGCTGCCCGTCCTGGACCTCGCCGCCGAGCGCCGCGTTCGAGTTGCCGATGTCGAAGAACTCGCCGTTGACGCCTGCGACGGCGCCGGCCTTGTTGGCGGCCGCGCTGAGCGGCCCGCCGGACGCGACCGGTCCGGAGGTCAGCAGGTCCGTGCCGACCGCGCTGTTGGACAGGTCCACGGTCAGATACTGCGCGTCGTACCAGCCCTTCTGGTCGAGCGCCTTCACGTGCTGCAGGTTGATCCCCGGACCGATCTTCTCGGCCGTGTTGATCAAGGGAATTCCACCGGTGATCGGCGCAGGCTGACCGCTGTCCGCGTACGCGGCGGCAGGTGAGACCACCAGCGTTGTCGCCGCGGCGAGCGCCACCAGCAGTGACGTCGTACTCCGATGGTTCAAAACCATCAATTTCATTGGAACCTCGGGTCAAGAGATGACACGGAGGCAACACCCCCGCTACGCCCAGTTCGATCAAGGGCGCGCACCCGATTAAAAGGATCAGCCAAGAAGCGCGGATGGCGTCACCACGAGCATGCGATGAAGCCTGGCGGAAGAGGTGGTGGTCGCACCCACGGCGATGCGCCGCCGCGACCACGCCTCGAACGCACGCAAATATTCACCTGAACGACATAGGAGTGAAAACGCCGTGGATCTACGCTCCCCGTGTCAACGTCGATAGAAGGGGGCGACATGGGGGCGAAATCAGGCCCAGCGGACACGCGGATCATGGGCGTCGTGCACGGTGCGTTGCGCCGCGACCTGGACCGCACGCGGGCGGCGCTGACGAGCGAGCCTCATCCGGTGGGGCGTCAGCGTCGCGCGCTCGGCGAGCACGCGGTCTGGATGATGGACTTCCTGCACCACCACCACGCCGGTGAGGACAAGGGGCTCTGGCCGCTGGTGCGCGACCGCAACCCCGCTGCGAGCCCGCTGCTGGACTCGCTGGAGGCCGACCACCACAGGATCGTCCCGGCCATGGAGGCGATGACGGCCGTCGGGCGGCGCTACGCGGACACGACGACGGACGAGGCCCGCGTCGAGCTCGTCGCGGCGCTGGACGAACTGAACGAGGTGCTCATCCCCCATCTCGACCGCGAGGTCGAGGAGGGCATGCCGGTCGTGTCGAAGAGCATCACTCAGGCCGAGTGGGAGGCGTGGGACCAGGCCACCAACGTCAAATCGAAGTCGTTCGCCCAGCTGGGCCTGGAGGGACACTGGCTGCTCGACGGCATCGACCCCGAGGGTTACCAGGTCGTGGTCAATCTCGTCCCCGCGGTCCCGCGGTTCCTCCTGATACACGGCTTCGCCGGCGCGTACCGTCGCAGGGCCGCCGCCCGCTGGCAGCCTGACCTGTCGGCGACGCGGGCAGGGGCGTGACGGCGGAGCAGGCACCCCGGGTGCGGCGGCCGTACCGGTCGCCGCACCGCGAGCGGCAGGCCGCGGAGACACGGAGGGCCGTCCTCGCCGCGGCCGCACGGCTGTTCGGCGAAGGGGGCTGGGCGGGGACCGGGATGAGGGAGGTCGCCCGCGCCGCCGGCGTGTCTGTCGAGACGGTGTACGCCCACTTCCGTTCGAAGGGCGAGCTGCTCGTGTCGGTCCTCGACGTGGCCGTCGTCGGCGACGCCGGGCCCGAGCCGCTCGCCCGGCGGCCCGAGTTCGCCGCGCTCACCTCCGGGACGCGCGGGGAACGGGTGGCCGCGGCGGCCGGCCTTGTCACCACCATCCACCAGCGGACCGCCGGCGTGTACCTCGTGCTCAGGGAGGCTGCGGCCTCGGATGGCGACCTGGACGGGCTCTTGACCGAGAGCGAGGAGCGCCGGCGGATCAGCGTCGAGCAGGGCATTTCGATGGTCCTGGGCCGTCCGGCGACGCGCGAGGAGCGCGACGGGCTCTGGGCGGTCCTGTCCGTCGAGGTCTACCAGCTGCTGACCGAGCGGTCCGGCTGGACCCCGCGGCAGTACGAAGGATGGCTGGCCGGCGTCATCGACAGGTTGACGACCTGACGGGCGGTCCCCGCGCCGTACGGCACCTGTCCCCTGCCGACCAGCCTCCATCATTCGCGGCCCAGGCGGCCGCCTCAGCGGACGACGTCGTAGACGAACTTGGTGATGCCGTTGGCGTACGTCTCGGACTCGACCAGCTTCAGCATCTGCTTGTCCTTGTCGGTGTCGCTGAACATCCGCTTGCCGGCTCCGAGCAGCACGGGGAAGACCAGCAGGTGGTAGCGGTCGATCAGGCCGGCGTCGGAAAGGTTACGGGCGAGGGTGGCGCTGCCGTGGATGACGATGGGGCCGCCGTCGGTCTCCTTGAGCTTCTCGACGTCCTCGAGGGAGCGCAGGATCGTGATGTCACCCCAGTTGTCGACGAGGGCGTCCTCGCCGAGGGTGGTCGAGACGACGTACTTCGGCAGTTCCTTAAGGGCGGCGAAGTCCTCCATGTCCGGCCAAACCGGCGAGAACACCTCGTAGCTGGTCCGGCCGAACATCAGCGCGGTGGCCTCCTCGATCTCTCGGCCCTTGAGCTCGTACGCCTCGGGGAGGAACTCGATGTCCTTGAAGGTCCAGCCGCCGCTGCGGTGGGCTTCGGTGCGGCTGTTGCCACCGGGAGAGTCGACGACCCCGTCCAGCGAGACGAAGGCGGTGTAGATCAGCGTGCGCATCTTCGATGTCCTCTCATGATCAGCGGTTGATGTCCCCAAGTCTGCAGTGGCGTCGCCCACAATGCGACGATTAGGCGCAGACCTAATCCGAGAGGGCGGCCGCGTGATCCACCTGCACTTCACGGCGGCGGACTTGACCCGCGTGCGCTTCGCCGTCTCGCCCCTCATGGAGACCGTCGCCAGCCTGCGTACGCTGGCCGCCCGCAGGCAGGGACGGCACCTGCACCGTCCCTGGATCGACAGGTTCGCCGAGCGAGCGGGCCGGCTGCGCGAGCGCGACCTCGACCTGCTGCGGGCGCTGGTGCGTCCGGAGGGCTACATCCCCGACTTCCTAGTGCCGCGCGGCCTCGGCCGGCTCTGGGAGGAGCACCCCGAGCAAACCGGCTCGGCGCTCGCCGGCGTCCTCGGGCATACCCGGGCCGCCCTGCTGGCCCAGCTCGACCTGCCGATGTCGACCACCCAGGCCGCCACCCAGATGGCGCTCTCCGCACCGACGCTCAGCGTGCACCTCCAGGCGCTGCGCGCCGTCGGGCTGCTCACCTCACGCCGGGAGGGTCGGCAGGTGCTCTACTCGCGGACCGAACTCGGCGGCCGGTTGCTCAGCGAGGCAGGCCGGCGGCCCGACGCCTGAGCCGCACAACCTCTTGGGCATTATGGGGCAATTGGTACTTATCATCACTATTGTGCCAATAGTGTTACGAAGTGGCCAAGGAAGCAGAGATCCGGGACACCGTAGGCCGGATGCACGTCGCAACCCGCTCCACCCTCTCGCCCCAGAGGTCCCAAGGCGCCCGGCAATCCTGGCTTGACGCCTTACGCGGGCTCGCCGCGCTGATCGTCGTCTTCGAGCACTCGCTGGACGCCCTGCTGCCCGAGATCCGGCGATCGGTCAGCCCGTGGTTCGACTTCGGACAGTACGGCGTGCTGGTGTTCTTCCTGGTCAGCGGATACGTGATACCGATCTCGATAGAACGCCGAGGCAATGTGCGGGGCTTTTGGATCACGCGCTTTTTTCGCCTCTACCCCTTGTGGGCGCTGGCAGCGATGGTCGGCACCGTGTTCGGCGCCGTCGGCGTCTATTCCGTCCTGCCCGCTCAGGCTGCGCAGCATCCGATGACGTTCACACTGGCGCACGTGACGATGCTGCAGGACCTGCTCCAGGTGCCCAGCGTCGTCAACGTCTTCTGGACCCTCTCGTACGAGATGGCGTTCTACCTGCTCGTGACCGCGATGTTCGTGTTCGGCGTGCACCGGGTCGGCACCCGCATCTCGCTGACGTTCGCGGTGTGCGCACTCATAGCCGGCGCCCTCGCGCCGGCGGGCTGGCTGTCCCACACCATGGGGCAGAGCGTGGTGGGGGTCACGACCGTCGCGCTCCTCGGCGGGATCGTCGCCACCCTCAGTGCGAACCATGACATACGGCGGCTCGGCGCCGCCCTCATAGCCGCCCTCGCGCTCATACTCCTCACCCTCAACAGCAGAGTAGGCGCGTGGGAGAGCCTGATCCTCCTGGCCACCATGTTCGGCGGGACCGCCGTCTACCGCATGCAGCGGTCGCCCGCGCGATGGGGCGGAACGCGGTGGACGATCGGTCTGGTGCCCATCCTCTCCGTTGGCGCGGCGGTGATGTTCGGGCCTGGGTGGGGCATGTCGGAGGCCGCACAGTACGCGTTCGAGTGGAGTTGGTCCACCGCCGTCGTCGCGGCGTGGCTGACGTTCGCCGCCGCCCTCGCCCTGCGCCGCCGTACGATTTGGCCCTTTCTCGTGTGGCTCGGCCTGGTGAGTTACTCCATCTATCTGCTGCACCCCTTGATCCTGCAGATCGTCAGGAGGCTGACCGTGGATCCTTCCGGGATCCCCCTCCTGGTGCGGGTGGCGTGGGAGGCGGCGCTCTTCACGACGGTGATCGGCTGTGCCGCGCTGAGCTACCGCTTCGTCGAGAAACCCGCCCAGCGTCTCGGACGCCGCCTCACCCGCGCCGCCGACGAGCGGGAGCGGCACGGGCCGCCTCCAGAAGGCGGCGCCCACGAGGATCGCTCCCTGGTCAGCTCAAACAGATCCTAGAGATCCATGCTGTCGTGGATCGGAATACAAGCGGTGACCTGCCACCCGTTGGCGGCCGGTCCCACAGTGGCGGTGCCGCCGAGTTCCTCCGCACGTTCGGCGATTGATCGAAGTCCGACGCCGGGGCGCCACGTGGCGGGCTTGCCTCCGTCGTCGCTCACATCGATGTGCAGGTTGCCGTCGACGCGCAGCGAGATTCGGCAGTTGCGGGCGCTGGAGTGGCGGAGCACGTTCGTCAGTGCCTCCTTCGCGATCCGGTATGCCGCGAGTTCGACCGCCGGGGAGAGGGCGGGCATGGGATGGGGTGCCTCGACTTCGATGGAGATCTCTCGCTCAGACTGCGTGGGGACGGCTGCCACGTGTTCGCGCAGGGCACCGTCGAGGCCGAGCCGATCCAGTTCCATGGGGCGCAGGCCGTAAACGATGTTCCGTACGTCGTCGATGACCGCTCGCAGGTCTGTGCGAACCTCGCCGATCAGCCGACCGGCGGCCTCGACGTCGGACCTGAGCAGGTTGGACGCCGCGTCGGCGCGGAACGCCACGCTGGTCAGCGAAGGGCCGAGGCCGTCGTGAAGCTCACGCTGCAGGCGCACGCGCTCCGCTCCCGCGGCCTCGACGGTGGCGACGCGGGCCTGGCGCACCTGCTCGGTCAACTGCAGCGCGTGCAGCGCGACCGCGAGCGGCGTGCCTATCAGGCCGAGCGTGTCGCGGTCGGCGGTGTGCAGGCGCCGTTCACCCCGGCGCAGTTCGACGCGGACCGTCCCGACCTGGTCGCCGCGGTACCGCAAGGCGACCTCCTCGGTCGTGCCCTCCTGGGACGTGCCGGCCTGGGCGAGGAGGGCGCCGTCCGCCGTGTGCAACGCGATCCACGGGATGCGCAGGGCGACGCGGGTGCGGTCGAGCACGCCGCCGAGGTCGTCCTCGTGATGCAGCGTCTGCCCGATCTGCTGCGCGGTGCGGGCGGGGTCCGACCGGCCGCCGTAGAAGGCACGATCGGTGAGGCGCCGCATCAGCAGCCGTACGGGCGTGAATCCGATCGCCACCAGGATCGCCGCGCCGGTTTGGGCGCCCCGTTCGGCGGTGGGGGGAACGAACAGGGAGAACGCGGCGACGAGGCCGGCGTACACGGCGACGATCACGGTCAGGGTCAGGCCGTAGAGGAGCGTGCGGGACAACACCAGCCGGATGTCGAACAGCTGGTGGCGCACGATCGCCACACCAACGGCCAGCGGGATCATCACGAACGACAGCAGCAGGAGGATCGGCCCGTCGCCGGTGATCCAGCGCTGGGTGTTGAGCACGATCATGGCGATCAGCGCCAGGATGAGCCACAGCAGCTGCCGCTTCGTCCGCTCGTCGCCGCGCCGGTACCGGACGACGAGCGCCGTGACCCACGCGATGTTCAGGGGGATGAACAGGAGCTCGAAGACCGTGTCGGCGAGGTTGGGCTGGACGAGGCCCACGTTGAGAATCGACGTCACGCCGGGGTGGCCGAAGAACGTGCCGGTCGACAGGACGCTGCTCACGGTTTCGTACAGCCCGGCGGCGATCGTCAGCCACAGGACGGGGAGCCAGCGGCGGGACGGCAGGCGGCCGTCTGGGAAGAGCAGCAACGCGATGTTGGCGAGGAAGCCGATCCCCAGCTGCCAGCCCGCGAAGTAGAAGGTGACCAACGTGCGCTCCGGCGGCAGGGGCCAGCCGTGTTGGAGCCCGTAGGTCAGCAGCATGCCACTGGCTGCGGTTACCAGATGCCCCAGTCCGCTGATCATGAACAATGTGCCGACCCGGTGACCCGGCCGGTACCACCCGATGATCAAGGCGGGCACGATGAACCCGATGCCGAACACGATGTTGGTGATCGCGTAGGTGTCCACCCAGTCCCGCCAGGAGACGCCGGCCATGTTGGCGAAGACGATCGCGATGGCGGTCAGAACGGCGCCGACGACGCCCACCACGATGACGCGGGGGCGGGTACGTATGTCAGCCACGTCGACCCAGGCCGGCGTCCTTGGCGATCACGATGGCCTGACCACGGGTCGCGACGCCGAGCTTCAGTAAGATCGCCGAGACGTGGTTGGCGACCGTCTTGTGCGACAGGTGCAACCGCAGCGCGATCGCACCGTTGGTCGCTCCTGTGGCCACCTCGTCCAGCACCTCGCGCTCACGGGGGGACAACTGGGGGAGAGGCGGCTCCCGCGCCGACAGCCGGTCGATGAGGCGTCCCGCGACCGCCTGGGAGAAGATCGCGTCACCCGCGGCCACCGCCCGGATCGCGCGCTCGATCTCATCGGACTCGGCCGTCTTCAGCAGGTAGCCGCGGGCGCCCGCCCGGAGCGCCTCGGTCACCATCGTGTCCTCGCTGACCATCGTCAGGACCAGGACCGCCGTACCCGGGTAGTCGCGGACCACCCTCTCGGTCGTCGCCACACCGTCCATCACGGGCATGTGCAGATCCATGACGACCACATCCGGGCGGTGCAGCGCGATCTCCCGCAGCGTCACCTCGCCGTCCCCGGCATGTGCCACGACCTCGATGCCCGGAAGTGTCTCGAGCAGAAGCGCGAGTCCACGCCGTAGCGCCGGGTGATCGTCGGCGAGGAGCACCCGTATGGCTGCGGGAGTGTCGCGATCTGTGTCCATGCGCACAGTATGGCGATCACCGACGTGGCGCCGTAAGGCGCACGATCACGGCCGTCGTAGGACGGCGTTCCCGATTCCGCCGGGAATCTCTCCCGCTCCGGCGAGCCCTCTCAGGAAGGCCGACTCATTCGCGCATGCCGTCCGGCTTCGCAGACTGATGTCCCACGCCACCCGAAAGGAATCATGCGATGCGCGACGCCGGCCCTGGCAAGGCGCCGATCCCGGGCACGGCACGGTGGGGGTTCGTCATCGCGGCGATATGCGCCGGTTCGGACGTCGCCGTATCCGTCCATCGGCTGCCGTCCGAATCCATCGTGACGGCGGTGGTTCTCGGATTCGCCCTCCTCACCCTCGCAGCGATTCCACCGGCGTGGCGCGGAGTGGTCTGGGCCCGCAACACGGTCGTGTCCACCCAGGCGCTGACGGCGGTGACCGGTGTGCCGGCGTTCGTGCTCCCGGCGGTCCCTCCGTTCGACGTCATCGTCTCCGCCGCGCGGCTCGTCGTCGCCCTGGTCGTCGCGGTGCTGCTGCTCACGGCCCACCCGATCACCTGACACCCGTTCGTCACCCCTACCGGACGGCCCGCCGCGGCCGCCGCAGAAAGGATCGACATGCACCACTCCTCCCGCACACGCGTCTTCGGCGCCGTCGGCATCGCCGGCTGCCTGTTCTCCCTCGCCGGGTGGGCCGTCATGCTCGGCGACCCGGCGGACACGACGACCTCCTGGTACATCGGGAACACGCTCGGCGACATCACCTGCGTCGCCACGGCCGTGCTCACCACAGGCCTCGCCCTGTTGAAGGAAGCAGGGCCCGGCCTGCCGTCCCGGATCACGCTGGCTCTGTGGCCGGTCGGCTGGGTGCTGCTGAGCATCGGCGGGATCGTCATGCTCACGACCGGCCAGGACAACGTGCTCCTGCCGATAGGCGGTCTCGGGTCGACGCTCGTGGCGCTCGTGGCGGGAATCCTCATCGCGCGCAGGGCCGACCTGCCGAGCGGCCGTCGATGGGCGCCGCTCGCTTACGGGGTCGGAGGCTTCCTGCTCACCTTCGCCCAGAGCGACCGCCACGACCTGCTGACCAACATCGTCGACCTGGCGACCAACCTGCTGCTCCTCGCCGTTGGGATCGCCCTGTTCGTGGGCTCGAAGACGCACCAGACGGTCGCGGGCCCGACAGTCACGGCACGACGGTCAGCGGCGTAAGTCCCGACGTTCTCGCGGGGCGGCCGCAAACGCGGCCGCCCTCGCAACCGAATGAACCAGACCGCCGCACTCCCGCCGACGCTTCTCATACTCCGTGTCGGAGGTGAACTGGCTTGCTTCGCCGGAATGATGAAAAGCGAATCCGCGGAGCACCCGGTGAAACCCGGTCGAGGGCGCCGTGAAACCGGCGCCGCGCAGAGTGAAGCCATGAGCATCACAGAACTCGGACGTACCGGGGGTGGCCCGGCCCCCAACGAGGGCGCCGATCTGGCCGTACGTGCGGAAGGGCTGATGAAGACGTTCGGCGAGCACCGAGCCGTCGACGGGATCGACCTGAACGTACGCCCCGGTGAGATCTTCGGCGTCCTCGGCCCGAACGGCGCCGGCAAGACCACCACGCTACGAATGCTGGCCACCCTGTTGAAGATCGACGCGGGCCGTGCCGAGATCTTCGGGGTCGACGTGGCCGGCAACCCGCACGTGATCCGCCAGCTGGTCGGCGTCACGGGACAGTACGCGTCGGTCGACGAGAACCTGACTGCCCGCGAGAACCTCTGGCTCTTCAGCCGCCTGCAGGGCATCGCCGCGCCACAGGCCCGGCGCATCGCCACCGAGCTGCTGGGCCAGTTCGGCCTGGAGGAGGCCGCCGACAAACCGATCGCGCAATTCTCCGGCGGCATGCGTCGGCGCCTCGACCTGGCGGCCAGCCTGATCACCCGGCCACCGCTGATCTTCCTCGACGAGCCGACCACCGGTCTCGATCCGCGCACGCGCGGCCAGATGTGGGACACCATCCGCGGTCTGGTCGCCGACGGGTGCACGGTGCTGTTGACCACGCAATATCTGGACGAGGCCGACCAGCTCGCCGATCGCGTCGCCGTCATCGACCGCGGCCGCAAAGTCGCCGAAGGCACCCCCGACGAGTTGAAGACCGCGGTCGGCAACTCCACCCTCCAGTTGCTGCTCGCCGAGCCGGGCGAGGTGCCCGCCGCCGTGGAGGTCGTGCGACGCGTCCTCGGCTCCGACCCGGTCCTCAGCCCGGAGCAGGGCCGCCTCAACGTCGCCCTCGACCAGGCCGACCTGGCCGCGGACGTACTGATCGCGCTGCGCACCGCCGGGGTGTCGATCTCCTCGGTGAGCGTGGCCAAGCCCAGCCTGGACGAGGTGTTCCTCGCCCTCACCGGCCACGAGACGGACGACGAGACCGGCATGGAGGAGAACCGATGAGCACTGTGATCGCACCCGCCCGCGAGGCGGTCCGGGCCGCCGAACGCGTGGCGGCCGCCCGGCGGCACGTCTCCATGGCGGAGACGCTCGGCCAGACCCTGACGATGGCGTGGCGGGCGCTCAAGAAGATGCGCCGCAACCCGGAGCAGTTCTTCGACGTGGCGTTGCAGCCCATCCTGTTCACCGCGATGTTCGCCTTCATCTTCGGCGGCGCCATCGCCGGCGACGTCGAGAGCTACCTCCCCCTGATGATCCCCGGCATCCTCGCCCAGACCGTGCTGACGACGTGCATGGCCACGGGCACGCAACTCCGCGAGGACATGGAGAAGGGCGTCTTCGACCGGTTCAAGTCGTTGCCGATCGCCCGGATCGCGCCGCTCGCCGGCCCGATGGTGGCCGACCTGCTGCGCTACACGATCGCGGCCACTCTGACCTTCTCCATGGGTCTGGTCATGGGCTACCGCCCGGGCGGCGGAGCGGGCGGCGTGCTCGCCGCGATCCTGCTGGCGATTTGCACAGGCTGGTCGCTGGCCTGGATCTTCACCTGGGTCGGCACCATCGCCCGGAGCGCCCAGGCCGTGCAGGGCATCTCTATGATGATCTTGTTCCCCTTGACGTTCCTGTCGAACGCGTTCGTCCCCATCGACACCCTGCCCGGCTGGCTGGCCGCGTTCGTACGGGTCAACCCGGTCTCACACCTGGTCACGGCCGCCCGCGACCTCGCCAACCGCGCTGTCGTCAGCGGAGAGGTGGCCTGGACGATCCTGGCGTGCCTGATCGTCATGGCGATCTTCGCGCCGCTGTCGGTACGCAGCTACAAGCGGCACATGTGACCTCCGCCCGGCATGGCCGGAGACCTGCTCGAGAAGGTTCCGCGCCTCATCCAGCAGGTCGGGGCCGCGTCGATCGCCGTATTCGGCCCGCACGGCGGCGATCATCCCGGGCGCGGCCCACTCCGCGTGCGGTTCGATCCGCCCGAAGGTCATGCTGGGCATGCTGCTGTTGTACGCGAACCGCTCGGCCAGCACCAGCAACCGGATCGCGTCGCGGGGAGCCGTGGCACCCCGCAGCAGCCCCCAGGCGCCGAGCGCGAAGAGCATCGAGCCGCACAGCGGGTAGTCGAGGACGGGGATTCTCAAGCCCAGCAGGTCGTAGCCCCGGACGGCGGAGAACAGCTCCTCGCCGTACCAGACGTGTTCCGGCGGGGCGTGGTACGCGTATGCCGCCAGGGTGACCGACTCCGTGATGATCGTCCACGGTGTGAGCTCCCCGTGTTGCACCCCGGGCAGGCGCAGGTCGCGCGCCCGCTGGACGGCCAGGCGGTATTCCGCGAGCGCGGCGGCCGTCTCGTCGCGGGCGAGGGCGAGCTCGGCCGCGCACAACGAGACGATCGCCACGCCACCGAGCGCCGCCTCGTTGTCGCTGATCCGGGTGATCTCGGCCAACTCGGCCTCCGCGATGTCGAGGTCGCCGTCGGCGAGCGCGGAGATCAGCAACACCACACGAAGCTGGGTCTCGTCGTCGGTGGCGCCGAGCCGGCTCAGCACCGGGATGGCGGTCCGCGCGTGTTCGACCGCCCGCCGGCGGTCGCCGAGCTGCATGACGAGGTGAGCCAGCAAGGCGTGCATGATCGCGCCGAACCACGGCCCCTCGTCAGCGCGGAGCATCCTCAGGGTCCGCTCCGCGGCCTCGATCGCCCCGATCGCGTCGCCCGCGTTCTCCAAGACGTGGACGCTCGTCTGCGTCGCCGCAAAGGCCACGTCAGGGTCGGCGCTCCGGCACAACTCCGCCAGCCGCCGGCGCAGGTCGGCCTCGTCGGCCGTGTCGCACGCCAGCACCACCGTTGCCATCGCCGTCACGCGGGGATCCGCCCCCTCGCTGGTGGGCAGCGTACGGAGGAGGTCGCGCAGCGGCCCGCCGGGGCGATCAGTGATGATCATGGTGTTCATGATTGTGATCAGCAGGGCGGCTCTGGTCACCTCGACGATGTACGGCGGCGGCACCCACCCGGTGATCGCCTTCGCGATCGCGTCCCGGTGAACGAGGATCCGGGAGTGGTCGCCACGGACCGACCACAGCGCGCCGACCCCGGCCAGCAACTGGACCGTCGTGACGGGATCGGGTTCGCCGAGAGCCTGCCGGAGCAGATCGGCGAGGTTGCTCTCCTCGGCGCGCAACGCGTCGACCGCCGCGAACTGCGCCGGGCCGAACAGCTCGGAGGCGTGTTCGAGGGCGTAGGCCGTCGCCCAGGCCCGCTGCGCCGCCCGAGCAGGCGCTTCCTCGCCGGCTTCCTTCAGCCGCATCCGCCCGAACTCCCTGACGGTCTCCAGCATCCGGTAGCGCAGGCCGTACGTCGCCTCGCGGACACTCAGCAGCGACTGCTCGGTCAGCGCGTCCACGACGTGCAGGGCGTCCGGGCCGAGCACGTGCTCGGCCGCGGCCAAGCAGAAACCGTCGCCGAACAGCGACAACCATCGCAACGCCTGCCGTTCCGGCTCGTCCAGCAGGTTCCACGACCAGTCGATGACCGCGAGCAGCGTCTGGTGCCGGTCGGGGGCCGTACGGTTCCCACCGCGCAACAGGGCGAACCGGTCCGCCAGGCGCCGCGCGATCTCCTCCACCGACATCACCCGCACTTTGGCCGCGGCCAGCTCGATCGCGAGCGGCAGGCCGTCGAGGCGGGCGACGACCTCCTCGACCGTTCCCTCGTCGATCCGCACACCCGGGCGGGCGGCCGTGGCGCGCTGGCGGAACAACTCCACCGCATCGCCCGTGGGCAGCTCGCCGAGCAGGTAGACGCGTTCAGCGGGGATCGACAAGGGGGCGCGTGAGGTGATGAGCACCCGCAGGTCGCGGGTCGTCACGGACAAGAACGCCACCAGGTCGGCCACGGCCTCGATCACGTGCTCGCAGTTGTCGAGGATCAGCAGCGCAGGAGCCTGGTCGAGATGCTGGGCGATCCGCGCGCGCACGTCGGAGCGCTGCTCGGCCGTCAGGGCACGACGCCCGCTGACCGAGTCCCGAACCCCGAGCGCCGAACCCACCTCGCCCACCACGCCCTCCGGCGAGGAGACGCCGACGAGTTCGACGAAGTGAGCGACGGGCTGCGCGGCGTTCCTGCCGATGACATGAGCAAGCCGCGTCTTGCCCAGCCCGCCGGGACCGATGATGGAGACCACCCGGTTGGTCTGCACCAGGGCGTGCACCGCACGGATGTCGCCGTCACGGCCGAGCAGCGAGGAACCGTCGAACAGGATGCCCTCGCGCACCGGCCGATCTGCGGCGAGGAGTTCGGCGTACACGCGGGCGAGCCCAGGCCCTGGTTCGGTGCCGAGCCGCGCGACCAGGCCCGCGCGATACCGCTCGTAGCGCTCCAGAGCCGCGGCGGCACCGCGTACGGCGGCCTCGCTGCGGAGCAGGCAGGCGAGCAATTCCTCGTCGTACGGCCGATCGGCCGCGACCTCCTCCAGTAGCGGCAGCGCGCCCTCGTGAGCGCCGCTCCGGCCCCGCGCGATCGCCGTCACCCGTCGCGCCTCGGCCACCCACTCTGCTGCGACGCGCCTCAGCTCAGCGAGTGCACCGGTGGCGCCGTCCAAGCCGCCGGCCATGAGACCCATGGCCTCTTCGGCGCGGCGACCCGCGAGCGCCATGTCGTCCTCGCCCAACGCGGCCCGTGCCTGATCCACCAGCGCGCCGAGCAGCAGCGCGTCCACCTCACCAGGGGGCAGCCCGAGCCGGTAACCACGCGGGATCCGTTCCACCACATCGGCGCACGTCGCCGCCCTGGTCCGCGAGACGACCACCTGCAGCGCCTTCGTCGGATTGGCCGGCGCCTCGTCGGGCCACAACTCCTCGACCAGGCGCTCGTCACCGACCCCTGTACGCCCGTGCATGGCGAGCACTGCCAGCAGGGTCTGCGCGCGATCGCCGACCACACGCAGACCCCGCCATCGGACGCCGTCAAGCAGGACCAGTGCGGGGGACACACCCTCAGCTTACGGACGAGTCACAATTAAGGAGCGCGGCGACGCAGGACTCGCGGCCTTCACTCCTCAGTCCGCCGGCAGCAGTCGCCGTTCGCGGACCGCGTCGCCTACGTCCGCCAGCAGCGCGTCCGAGGTGGGAGTGTCGCCGAGCGCGCGGGCGATCACGACTGCCCCGACAAGCGCGCTCAAGGTCACCGCGGCCCGCTGCCGCCGGGCCGGGTCCTCATCGCCGAGCATCTCCTGGAGCAATTCGAGGTAGCGCGCGACCTGGGCCCGGTAGGCGCCTCGCACCGCGCCGTCGCGCGCGGCGTCGCCGGCGAGCGCGGCGACCCCGCACCCGTCTCCGGGATCGTCGCGATGGGCGCTCGAGACGTACCAGTCGGTGAACGCCGCAAGCGGGTCCTCCGCGGCCAGGGACGCGGCGACGACGGGCTCTGCGGCCCGCATCGCCTGCTCGGCTGCCGCAGCGATCAGCTCGTCGCGGGACGCGAAGTGCTTGTAGAAGCCGCCGTGGGTCAGGCCGGCGGCTCCCATGATCTCGGCGATCCCCGGCTGGCGGGTGCCGCGCTCGCGGATCTGGCGGGCGGCTTCCGCCACGATCCGCTCATGCGTGGCCTGCTTTTCGCTCTGTGATGCGCGCACCATGAACTAGATGATACGCGACATCCAAATGCGGTTAGGATGACGGCCATCATCCAATTTCGTTCAGGAGGAACGATGAAGATCGAAGGAGCCGTCGCGCTGGTGACCGGGGCCAACCGCGGCATCGGCAGCGCGTTCGTCGGAGAGCTGCTGGCCCGTGGCGCCGGCACCGTCTACGCCGGCGCGCGGAATGCCGACAGCGTCAGGGTCAGCGACCCGCGGATCATCCCCGTCACCCTCGACGTCACCGACCCCGGGCACGTGTCGGCCGTCGCCGAAAAGCTGTCCGACGTGTCGCTGGTCGTCAACAACGCCGGCGTCCTGACCCGCGACTTCCCGCTGCAGGCCTCAGCGCAGGAGGCCCGCCGGCAGATCGAGACCAACTACATCGCCCTCATCTCAATGACCTCGGCGTTCGCCCCGGTGCTCGCCCGCAACGGCGGCGGCGCGTTCGTCAACATGCTCTCGGTCGTCTCGTTCGTCGGCGCGCCGTGGATGACCACCTACTCGGCCTCGAAGGCCGCCGCGTGGAACTACACCAACGCCG
Source organism: Planotetraspora thailandica (assembly GCF_016863335.1). Lineage (GTDB taxonomy): Bacteria > Actinomycetota > Actinomycetes > Streptosporangiales > Streptosporangiaceae > Planotetraspora > Planotetraspora thailandica. The sequence goes on along the minus strand of NZ_BOOR01000050.1, from coordinate 49,383 downwards.
CCCGGTCCCAGCTCGCCGGCCAGGGCACCGAGGTCCTGGGCGTGCACGCCGGCTACGTCGACACCGACATGTCAGCCGGCGTCGACGCCGACAAGATCGATCCGCGCTCGGTGGCCCGGGCGGGACTTGACGCGTTGGAGGCCGGCCAACCCGAGGTCCTGATCGACGACTTCACCCGGAACATCAAGGCAGGCCTGAGCAACGATCAGAACCTGATCTACCCGCAGGTCGCCCGGGACTTCGCCGCGATGGCGGCGACCGGCTGACCCAGCGCCGCGACGCCGGTCGCAGGCCCAGTGACGAGCACGGTGGCAGCGCACCCCTGCCCCGTCCCGGCCCAGCACCGCCCCGGCCATGAGCAGGGCATGACGAGTACTGGCACTGGGGCGATACGTGCACCCGGACTCCTGGTAGGACTGGCTCCCGCTCCTACCAGGAGTCCTTCACGTTCCGGGGAACCACCCACCGACCGAGAGCGCGGGGGCATCGTCCGGAGGTTCCGCCCCGCACCTGACACCTTTGCCGACGCCGTCGACGAAGGCCTGTCAGTGGTGGTGGCCGTGCCGGCCGACTCATCGAAGGCCGTCATCATCTCCGCCGGGGAATCCGTACCGGCCGCGCAGGCGGACGAATCTGGCAGGGGTGAGCACCCGCCGCCGCTCCAGGCCGTGGGGGGCGTGCCCGAAGACGATCACCTCCTCCTGCCCGCCAGGCCCGATCGGCTGCACGAGGCGCCCGCCCGGCTCGAGTTGCTCGGCCAGCGGCGGGGGCACCTCGGGAAACGCGGCCGACACGACGACGGCGTCGAAGGGCGCTCGGTCCGGGACGCCGCAGGTGCCGTCCCCGTCGAGCACCTCAACGTTGCCGATGTCCAGCCGGGCCAGATTGCGCCGCGCCTGCCGCGCCAGGTCCGGCCACCACTCGACGCTGACCACATCGGCGGACAGCCGGGCGAGCAGAGCGGTCTGATAGCCAAGGCCGGTGCCGACCTCCAACACGTGTTCGCTCCCGGTGAGGCCGAGGCCGTCGATCATCCTCGCCGACAACGACGGCTGGGTGGTCACCAGCCCGTGACCGATCGGGATGGGCTCGTCGTAGCAGGCGTCCGAGGCGTACTCAGCGGGCACGAAGCCGGCACGCGGCGTGTCACGCACAGCCTCTAACACGCGCTCGTCACGGACGCCCGCTGCGCGCACGGCCAAGACGAGATCTTCGGGGCATGTGCCGCAGCCGCCCGCCCGTGATACCCCGGCCGTCTGCCCCTGAGCTGGCCCTCCCCCGCGGGCGTGGACACCCGGCTCCATGCACCCAATGCTGCCACCCAAGCGAGATGATCTACGCGCAGAGCCCGGCCCTTTACAACGTAGATTCCCGCTGCTACCGGTCGCGCTCGGGCTTGGGGCGCATTCGCGTCACATCTGCTCGGCCAATCGCTCGATCAGCGGGGCCGCGGCGCGCAGCACCTCGATCTCGTCGTCGTCGAAGGCGGCGAGCAGAGTATCGGTGAACCGGTCAGCGAGCGCGCTGCGTCCCGAGTGCAGCGCGTGCTCGCCCTCCTTCGTCGGCGTCAGGATGACGCGACGCCCGTCCTGCGGATCGGGCGAGCGGGCGACGAAGCCCCGCCCTTCCAACAGCGCCACGGTCGCACCCATCGCCTGCGGGGTGATCTGCTCTCGTCGCGCCAGGTCGGCCGTCGTCGCCGGGCCGGCGCGATCGAGCCGCGAGAGGACCCTCAACTCCGGACTGGTGAGGGTCCCGTCACCCGTGATGTCGCGGATCCGCCGCTTGAGCAGGCTGACGCTCATCAGCATCGCCGCCGCCACCTCACGCGCCTTGGCTCTTTGCATATTTAGAATCCTAAACTTGCAAACCCAGCCTTGCAAGGTTAGGTTGCGTTGAGTGGTAGTAGATGTCGGAACTTCACCTCAGCAGCACGATCGCTACAAGTGGACCGCGCTGACCAACACGACCGCGGCCGTGTTCATGTCGGCGCTGGACGGCTCGATCGTCCTGATCGCCCTCCCCGCGATCTTCAACGGCATCCGCCTCGACCCGCTCGCGCCGGGCAGCATCGCCTACCTACTCTGGATGATCATGGGGTATCGCCTGGTGCAGGCGGTGCTCGTCGTCAGCGTCGGCCGCCTCGGCGACATGTACGGTCGCGTGCGCATCTACAACGCCGGATTCGCCGTCTTCACGGTGGCGTCCGTACTGCTCTCCTTCGATCCGTTCCTCGGCGCCCACGGCGCCCTGTGGCTGATTGGCTGGCGGCTGCTGCAAGCGGTCGGCGGCTCGATGCTGCAGGCGAACTCCGCCGCCATCCTCACCGACGCGTTCCCGGCCGAGCAGCGTGGCTTCGCCCTCGGCATCAACCAGGTCGCGGCGCTGGCCGGCATGTTCATCGGGCTGGTGGCGGGAGGCCTGCTCACGGCGTGGGACTGGCGCGCGGTTTTCTGGGTCAACGTGCCGGTCGGCATCTTCGGGACGGCCTGGGCCTACCGCAAGCTCCGCGAGACCGGGCAGCGCGGCGGCGGTCGCGTCGACTGGTGGGGCAACGCCACGTTCGGCATCGGGCTGAGCGCGCTTCTGGTCGCGGTCACCTACGGTCTGCAGCCCTACGGTGCGCACACGATGGGGTGGACGAACCCGCTCGTGCTCGGGCTCGGCTTCAGCGGGATCGCCCTGCTGGCGGTCTTCTTGCTCATCGAGACGCGGGTCGCGGCGCCGATGATCGAGCTGAGCCTGTTCCGGCTGCGGGCGTTCACCGCCGGCAATCTCGCCGGCCTCGCCATCTCGATCGGCCGCGGCGGCATGCAGTTCATCCTGATCATCTGGCTGCAGGGGATCTGGCTGCCGCTGCACGGCTATGACTACATCGACGCGCCTTTGTGGGCAGGTATCTTCCTGCTGCCGCTGACCGCCGGGTTCCTGCTGGCCGGGCCGGTGTCCGGGTACCTGTCCGACCGGTTCGGCTCCCGCGGCCTCGCCACCTGGGGTTCCATCCTCTTCGCGGCCACCTTCGTCGGATTGATACTCCTGCCCACGGACTTCAGTTACTGGAGCTTCGCCGTGCTGATCGCGCTGAACGGCGTGGCGAGCGGCATGTTCGGCTCGCCCAACTCGTCGTCGATCATGGGTAGCGTGCCGGCGCGACAACGCGGGGCGGCGTCGGGGATGCGCTCGACGTTCCAGAACTCGGGCACCGCGCTCTCGATCGGCGTGTTCTTCGCACTGATGATCGCCGGGCTGGCCAGTTCGCTGCCGGACGCACTGAACACCGGCCTGCAGCAGCACGGCGTGTCCGCCGCCGTCGCGCACCAGGTGGCCGGCCTGCCGCCGGTCGCCACCCTGTTCGCGGCGCAGCTCGGCATCAACCCGATCCAGCACCTGCTGCAGCCGACCGGCGCGCTGTCGTCCCTGTCGGCCGGCCAGGTGGCGGACCTCACCGGCCGGCAGTTCTTCCCCCACCTGATCTCGTCGGCGTTCCACGACGGACTTGTCGTGGTCTTCGCCGTCGGCGCCGCCCTGGCGCTGCTCGCCGCCCTCGCGTCCGCCCTGCGCGGCCGCCCTCGACCCGAGAAGGGGAAAGCATGACCGTCAGCACCATCGATCCCAAGCCCGCCCTGGTCGTCATCGACCTGCAGAAGGGCATCGCCGGCGCGGTGCCCCCGAGCGTCGCCGAACGCGCTTCTTGTCTCGCCCGGGCGTTCCGCGAACACAACCTGCCCGTCGTTCTGGTGAACGTCACCGACGGCGCGACCGGGCGCACCGAGGTCGCCTCGGCCATGCGGACCCGGACGCTGCCGGCCGACTTCGCCGAGCTGATGGACGAGCTGGACGCCGCGCCGACCGACATCCGGGTGACCAAGCGGCGGGTCAGCGCGTTCCACGACACCGGCCTGGACACCTACCTGCGCGATCTGGGCGTCACCCAGATCGTCCTCGCCGGAGTGGCGACCGGCTCCGGTGTCGAGTCCACCGCGCGCTCCGGCCGCGACCACGGCTATCACGTGGTGGTGGCCACCGACGCGGTGACCGACCCGGACGAGGTCATCCACCGGCACAGCGTCGAGCGGATCTTCCCCAAGATCGGGGAGACCGGCACCGTGGACGAGATCATCACCCTGCTGGGCTGAGCACGGCGATCTCGCCGTCACCTGACCCGCCAACCGCGAGCGGCTCCCAATTTGGGGCGGCTCCGATCAACTCCTGTTGAGGGTGAGCCGGCCCAGTTGGGCCAGGGCGTCGGCGGACGGGCTGCCGGGGTCGGTGTGGCCGATGACGAGACTTTGGCCGGGGGTGCTGTTGGCGCTGAACCCTTCGAAACGAAGCGTCAGTTCGCCGACGTCGGGGTGGTGGACGCGCACGGTCTCCCGGCTCCTGGCCCGTACATCGTGGCGAGCCCACATCCGGCGGAAGTGCCCGCTCACGAGCGAGAGCTCCTCGACCAGTTCGACCAGAAACGGGTCGTCGTAGTCGGCTCCCGCCATGGCGTGAAGGTGGGCCACGTGCGAAGAGGCCTCCTGCTCCCAGTGCGTCTGCAGGAGCTCCTGCGACGCGGGGTTGAGGAAGATCATTCGCAGCAGGTTGTCGCTGTGTTCCAGCCACCCGCAGACGGCTTCGGACAGTGAGTTCCTGGCGAGCACGTCGCATCGGCGGTTCACGATGAACGCCGGTGTGTGGTCCCACCCCTGGACAAGGCGAAGCAGGTTCGGATCGACCTGGTCGACCGGCCCGCGCTTGCGCGCCTGGGCATGGGCGAGTCGATGCAGGTGCTCGGTGGCCTCGGGCTCGAGTCGGAGGGCTTGCGCCAGAGCGTCGAGGACCTGATCCGATGGGTGGCGTTCTCTGCCCTGTTCCAGCCGGATGTAGTAGTCGACGCTGACCTGGGCCAGCATTGCCACCTCGTCGCGGCGCAACCCAGGCGTCCGCCGTCGGTCCCCGGCCGTCATCCCCACTTGATCAGCGCACACGAGCTCGCGCCGGGCGCGAAGGAACTCGCCAAGAGGGCCCTTCATGGCGCCAGAGTAGGCACTTCACTACCAAAACAGGGCAAAAGATGCCCTCCTTGGAGGGGTAATTCCTAGATCCCGCCGGAGAGGCCGGCATGCCGAGGACCCGAGCCCTGCTGACACCCGGTTCCTCGGTCTCCGGCCGCCTCCGCGATTTCCGCGGAGGCGGCCGGCGCCGTTCGAGGGGTGCCGGCGCGCCCCTGAAGAAGGCAGGGACGCGTGACCCGGAACGCAGCAGCCCGTCAGGCGTTGAAGCCGCCGTCGACGTTCAGCGTGGCGCCGGTCACGAAGCCGGCCTCGGGGCCGACGAGGAACGCGATGGCGGCGGCCATCTCCTCGGGCCTGCCGTACCGGCCCAGGGCGTTCATCGAGCGCTGGATGTCGGCGAACGGCCCGACATCGGGGTTCATGTCGGTGCTGATCGAGCTGGCCTGCACCGCGTTGACGGTGATGCCACGCGGACCGAGGTCGCGCGACCACCCACGGGTGTACGCGGTGATCGCGGCCTTGGTCGCGGAATAGTCAGCGATGCCGGGGAAGGGGGAACGGTCGCCACCCGTGGATCCCACGGAGACGATCCGGCCGCCTTCGCCCATCACCTTGGCGGCGGCGCGCGTGACGGCCACGACTCCCGCGACGTTGACGGCGTACTGCCGGTCCATGGCCTCCCAGTCGGTTTCCTCGGCGTCGATGGAGCCGGTCACGAAGACTCCGGCGTTGTTGACGAGGATGTCCAGCCGGCCGAACGCCGCCACGACCTTGTCGACCAGGTTCGCCGCCTGTTCCGGATCGGCCTGGTCGGACGCGAAGGCCTCCGCCCGGACGCCGCGCTGTTCGATCCTGGACGCGACGCTCCGCGCCCGCTCGGACGAGGAGACGTACGTGATGGCGACGTTCGCTCCGTCGTCCGCCAGGCGCAGGGCTGTGGCCTCTCCGATACCGCGCGAGCCGCCGGTGACCAGTGCCACCTTTCCAGCCAGGGGTTGGTATGACATGTATTGCTCTTCTCTTCTCAGGGTTGGATGCTCGGGCTCAGCCGATCTTCACCAGGTGATGGCTGGGAAGCGGGCCTCCGGGGAACTGGAGGAGACGGGATCCGACGGCGAGCGGACCGAGGTCGAGGCTGAAGAAGCCGAGGCGGTGGATCAGCGCCTGCACCGTACGGCGCGCTTCGGGGTCGTCTCCGGACAGGAAGAGGACCCTGCGGCCTCCGCGCGCGGCGGGAGCGGCGGTGAGCAGGTCGGGCGTCAGATGACCGAAGGCCTTCACGACACGGGCACCGGGAACCAGGTCCGCGAAGACCTCGCTCGACGTCTTGCCGTGCAGCTCGAACGGCTGGAACGAGGGCGCTTCGATCGAGTTGTTCGTGTCGATGACGATCCGGCCGTTCCAGTCGGGCAGGCCGGCCAGGGCACGGGGGATCTTGGACCAGTTCACCGCGACGAACACGATGTCCTGCGCGGCCGCCTGCTCCCGCGTGCCGGCGCGGACGTGGCTGCCAAGGCGTCGGGCGAGATCGGCGAGCGTATCCGGCCCGCGGCTGTTGGAAACGATGACGTCGATGTCGGCCCGGGACAGGATCTCGGCCACCGCCGAACCGATGGCCCCGGCGCCGATGATGCCGATGGTCAAGGGAACACGCTCCTTGGAATGGTGGTGAAGGACTCGCTGACGGGGCCGCCCACGTGAGGAAGCCCCCGCGCCCGAGGTGGCGCGCCTTCCGCCCGGCCTTCTCCGGAACGCCGTGCAGGCACGCCGCGGGCGCGATCAGGGGGGTTCCGCCAGGACTCCCGTGTCAGCCTGAGCCGTTCGGCGACCTGTCGGAGCGTAGTTGAGCGCGCGCTCTCAAACGTGAAGGTACAGGTTTGTGAGCGCGCATTCAAATAGGGGTATCGTGGGGACGTGCCCCGACCTCGAACCTTTGACGAACAGGACGTCGTCGACCGCGCCATGGAGCTGTTCTGGACGCGCGGCTACGAGGTGACGTCCATCTCCGACCTCACCGCCGAACTCGGCGTGCATCCAGGCACGCTCTACCGCACCTTCGGCGACAAGCACGCGCTCTTCCTGCGTGCTCTCGCCCACTACCGCAAGCACCTTGCCGACGCGCTCGCCCCCACGCTGCTGGAAGGAGGCCCGGTCATGCCGCGCATCCGGGCCGTGCTGATCGGCTACATCGACCTGGCCGCGCAGCAGGAGCAGCCCCGCGGATGCCTGATCGCCAACACCGCCGGCGAGGTGCTTCCCGGCGACGACGAGGTCGCCTGCGCCTTGCGCGAAACTCTGTCCGTCGTGGAGAACGGCTTCCTTCAAGGTCTGCGTGCCGCCGCCCGGCGGGGAGAGATCTCCGACACGCTCGATCTCCCCGCCTGCGCCGCCATGATCACCATGCTCCTCGAAGGACTCCAGGTGATCGTCAAGGCCGACCCCGACCCGCTCCGGCTCGTCGCCGCCGTCGACGCGGCCCTGCTCGCCCTCGCGCCGGTACGCGGCTGAGCACACCGGCTGAGCCCATCGGTGGGGCCCACACCGCCCCGCCCGGCGCGTCCGGTACGGCACCGACGTGTGCGGTGCCGTACCGGACGGGTGTCAGACGGGCTCGCCGCCGCCCGCCACGATCAGGTGGTCGGCGTCACGAAGGAACGTCGCCTTCACCAGCGGGTTCAGCACGATCTTGGGATCGTTGACCGTGTCGACGAAGCGTTCGAGCTTCTTCACGATCTTCTTCTTGTCGCGTTCGCGCCCCTTGTCCTCCGACACCATGACCTTGGAGATCCTGTTGTCGAGCTTGTCCGCTCCCGAGGCGCTGAGTTCACCACCGGTCCTGAACCGCTCGATCAGAACGGAGATCGCGTCGGTCGAGGTCCCGGTCGAGAACGTCACCGACTGGTCGACCCGCCCGCCGGACCGGTTCTCCACGGTGACCGTCAGCGTGTGCTCCCCGAGCGGCAGCCGGTACAGCTCGGCGACCGAACCGGAGGTGAACGGCTCGCCGTCCAGGGTTCCGGTCACGGACGTGACGCCCGAACCCGCGACCTCCCAGCCGATCGTCAGGTTCTCGCTGTCGTCGTAGGACTTGCCCTGCGTGACGCCGGAGACGGCGATGGTCGTCGCGGTGTCGGGCAGGGAGCCGTACACCTTCATCTCGTAGATCGAGTAGCCCCACTGGCCCGACAACTGCGTGCCCTGCATCCTGACGAAGCGGGCGTCGGCGTTCAGGTCGATCAGGTCGGTTCCGCCGTCGCCGTTCGTCTGGGTGAAACCGTCCGTCCACGTACGGCCGTCGGCCGACGTCTGGAGCTTGTAGCCCTTGGCGTACGAGTCCTCCCAGTCGATGGCCACGCGGTTGACCGTGTAGGTGTCCCCGAGGTCGACCTGCAGCCAGTTGTCCGGCGCCTGGCTGGCGCTCCAGCGGGTCGTGGCATCACCGTCGAAGGCGGCCCCAGCCCCTTGGGAGGCGTTGGACGCCGACGACGCGGTCGCCGTCTTGCCGAGGGCGATGTCAGGCGCCTCGGCGCCGTACACCTCCATCTCGTAGAGCGAGTAGCCCCACTGGCCAGACCTCTCCACGCCCTGCATCCGCACGAACCTGCCCAGCGCACTGACCGGGATCCTCTCCGTCCCTCCGGTGGAGTCGTTCTTCGTGAACACGTCCTTCCAGCTCTGCCCGTCCATCGAGACCTGGAGCCTGTACCTCTTGGCGTACGACGCCTCCCAGGCCAGGTCCACCTCCGACAGGGAGTAGATGCCGCCCAGGTCGACCTGGATCCAGCCGGCGGGGTCCTGGTTCGCGGCCCAGCGGGAGGCCGGGTCGCCGTCGAACGCCTTGGCCGGGCCCTGGTCGGTGTTCGACTGCGACGACGCCGTGGCCGGCTTGTTCAGGGCCAGGTTCACCCGCGACGTGTCTCGCAGGGTCAGCTCCAGCGTCACCGGCTGGCCGGCCTTCAGGGGGACGACCCGGGCGATGCCGCCCAGCGGCGAGTTCTGCACCGGCGCGCCGGTGACCTGCTCGATGCCGGACCGCTGGATCAGAGTGAGGTTCTGGTCGATGTCCGAGGTGAGCGTCACCTTCACCTTGTGGGTGTCCATGTCCCAGTCGAGGTCGTCGATGGTGAACCGGCTCTTGCCCTTCATGCCGGAGATCGAGCCGTGCTTCAGGCCCTTGGGCAGCGCGGGCAGCAGTTCCAGCGTGCCGGTGTCCGTCGTGGCCAGCATCTCCATCATGATCGTCGGGACGGAGTTCACGACGTCGGTCGCGAACACGCCCTTGTTGTTGTAATGCGACGTCGCAAGGCTGCTGTAGTAGTAGTCGTCCTTCGCGAAGCGCATCAGCTTGGCGTTGACGCTGTCGGCGTCGTTGAGGTCGGCGGCGATCAGCGCACCGTGCAGGAGACCGTGACCGGCGTTCTCGTAGTTGCCGGCGTCCTTCTTCTTGAGGAAGACCTTCGCGGCGTCGTACAGCGCCTTGTTCTTCTCCGGCGTCACCTCACGGTAGGGCCAGACGGGCATCAGGCCGCTGGAGTGGCGGTGCTGGTAGGCGTTCTTGTTCGCCAGGTCGGGCCAGGCCCACTCGGCCAGGGCGCCGTCGTCGTTGACGATGTACGGCGGCAGGTTGTCGAGTTTCTCCTGCCAGACGGCGATCTTGTCGGCGTCCTTCCCCAGCGCCTTGCTGGTCTGGATCAAGGTGGACAGGGCGAAGCGGGCGCCGGAGATGTCGTACACCGAGTTCACCGCGAGCGGCACGCCGCCCGCCGGGCGGTTCTCCGGGGAGATGGACCCCGCGAAGATGTACTTGCCGTTCGCGTCCTTCTGGACGAGGAAGTCCTCGTAGAAGTCGCCCATGTCACGGATCAGCGGGTAGTACTGCTCCTCCAGGAACTTCCGGTCGCCGGTGATCTGGTAGTACTCCCAGAACGGGTAGAGCAGCCACGACTCGCCGCCCGTGACGTACTGGTACGGATAGTCGAAGTTGATGTTGGAGATCAGGCCCTCGCCGTTGGGCGTGTTGCCTCCCGTCAGCATGCCGCGGGTGCCCAGCAGCTTCTGGGCGTTGGTCCGGAAGTCCTTCTGCCAGCTCTTGTTGATCGACCAGTAGCCCGCCATCACCTCCGGCAGGTTGCCGATGTTGCCGCTGGAGATCTGCAGGTTGAGGTTGGCGTCGAGGTGGTAGTAGCCGTCCCAGCCGACGTTGCTGTCGCCGGTCCAGTTGCCGAGCAGGTCGGGCGGGGCGGTCGGACTGCTCGACCCGATCAGGTGGTAGCGGCCCGAGTTGAACAGCCGCTCGAACAGCGCCAGGTTGGGCGTCGTCGCGGTCTTCTGCTCGGCGAGCAGTTCCTCGTTGGACTTCGAGCGGTCCGCCTCGGACGCGCCGAAGTCGATCTTCACACGGTCGAACATCTGGCTGTGCTTGGCCACGTGGCGGTCGCGCAGCGTCGTGTAGTCACTCGGCAGCGCCGCGAGCTTGGCCTGCAACAGCTTCTTGTTCCATTCCTGCTCGGCCGGCACGCCGCCCTCATACGTGCCGTCGTAGCGCTGGGTCAGCGACAGCAGCATGACGTACGACGCGTTCGTCACCTGCACGTCGGTGCCGGCCATCGTTTTCGTGCCGTCGGTCACGATCCGGGTGACGCCCTCGTAACCGGCGTCGTAGCTGCCGCTGGGGTACTTCACCCGCAGGTTGAGGAAGTCGGTGGTCGAGGCGTTGACCGCCGTGAGGCCCTTGTTGAGCAGGTTCATCTCGGGGTCGATCGACAGGCCGAGCTTGACGTCGAGCTTCTGCCCGGCGGGGGCCGGGAGGTACTGCACGGTCGCGCCGTCGGTCTGCGACACGAACGCGTCGCGCCGCCAGTCGCCCTTGTCGTCGGTCCAGTTCACCGAGACGACGCCGGCCGAGTAGTCGGTCGAGCGGACGTAGTTGGTGACCTCGCCGGTGGCGGGCATCTGGAGGGTCATCTTGAAGCCGGGGTGCTTGCTGCCCTCACCGCCGCCCTGGTAGCCCTGCACGTCGGCCGCGAGCTGGTTGGCGTCCTGGTATTTCCCGGCGATCAGCAGGTCGCGGATCTTCTTGATGTTGTCCTGGCTGACCGTGTTGAAGGTCCGCTGCGGCCGGGCCTCCGTACGCGCCATGAAGAAGTCGCGGTCGTCGAACACCACCGTCTCGTCGCGGGGGTTGCCGAAGACGATGATGCCCTGCTTGCCGTTGCCGGCGAGAAGGCCCTCCTCCCAGTCGGCGTACGTGCGCGGGTAGGTGGTGGACAGCGCGCGCGTCGCGGAGTTGCCGGAGGTCGTGAAGGTCTTCGTGAGGCCCTGGCTCTCGCCGCCCGCGTCGAGCGCGGTGATCTTCACGGTGTACGTCCGGCCCGCGGTCAGGCCCGTCAGGGGGAAGGTACGGGCGTCGGCGCCGAGGGTGCCCTTCAGGGTCTGGCCGAGGTACACCTTGTAGCCGGTCACGCCCTGGTTGTCGGTCGCGGCCGGCCAGGCGACGTTCGCCGAGGTGCCGGTCACCGCGCTCAGCTGGAGCTGGGCGGTCGTCGGCCACTGCGGGACGGTGTCGGCGGGCTCGGCCGTGCCGTACACCTCGAACTCCCAGAGCGACAGGCCCCATTGGGTGGCGGCCTTGACGCCCTGCACCCGCACGTAACGGCCCGACACCGGAGGATCCAGGGTGATCTCGTCGACATGGTCGCCCGTGGGGGTGGCGTCGTTGTGCGTGTGCACGTCGGTCCACTGCGTGCCGTCGGCCGAGACCTGGATCTTGTACTGGGACGCGTACGCCGCCTCCCACTTCAGCACGACCTTGTCGATGACGTGCGTCTTGCCGGTGTCGACCTGGATCCACTGGGTGTCACCACCGTCGGAGCCCCAGCGGGTGGCGGTGTTGCCGTCGAACGCGCGGAACGCCGACCGGTCGTTCTGCGGCTGGCTGTCGACCGGGCCGCTGCCGTCGTTCGACTGTGACGACGCGGTGTACGCCGACGGCGGCAGGTTCAGCGCGATGTTGACCGGGACCTCCGGCTGCACCGGGGTGCCGTAGATCTCGAACTCGTACAGCGAGTAGCCGTACTGCGTCTGCGGCTGCACGCCCTGCATGCGGACGTAGCGGGTGTCCCTGCGGATCGTGATCGTCTCCACGCCGCCCGCGCCGGTCGTGGTCGAGTAGACGTCCTCCCAGTGCTGGGCGTCGCCGGAGATCTGGATCTTGTACGACTTCCCGTACGCCGCCTCCCACTGCAGGACGGCCTTGGAGACGTCGTACTCGCGGCCGAGGTCGACGTAGATCCACGCGTTGGGGTCGTTGCTGTGGTCGCTCGACCAGCGCGAGGAGCCGTTGCCGTCGATGGCGTTCGTCGCGACGAGGTTGCCGTCCTCGTACGAGGCGACGACCTTCGCGTCCGGGTTGAGCGACAGGTTGACCGGGACGTCCGCCGGCGGCTCGGGCGGCGTCGGCACTGTCTGGCCCGCCGGGGGCCACAGGGTGAAGGAGTTGGCGCCGGTCTTCGCCTCGGCGAACGGGCCGGGCATTCCGCTGAAGGGCTTGCCGAAGAAGTCGGTCGTGACGTCCGCGGCGATCGACTCGCCCGCTCGCGGGATGACCCCGACCCGTGCCTTGGTCACCGGCGTGAGGCCGCCGATTCCGGAGGCGTCGAGGTCGAAGTCGAGCTTCACCTCGGTGGCCGACGTGTTGACCTTGACGTTCGACAGGACACCGGTGGCGTTGCCCTCCTTGACGTGCGTCTTGTCCGTGGCGTCCGTCGGGAGGGTCGAGCCGTTGACGAGGTTGTTGTACCAGAAGAACTTCTGCGGGCTTGTGAGCGCGGTGCTCTCGTTCATCGTGCCCGGCTGGAAGTAGTACGCGTCCCGGCCGCCGCCGTCGACCGCGATGCGGCCGTTGTCGACGAACATGTTGTCGGCGTAGACGACGCCGGTCGCGTCGAGCGTGCGCATGTCGGCGTTGCCGATGAACACGTTGTTGTCGACGAGGATCGGCCCGTGGACGGCCTCCGCGTAGTAACCCCACGGGGCGTTCATCACGATGTTGCCGGTCACGCGGAGGTTCTGATTGCCCCAGTCGGTCCAGATTCCCGCGGAGTTGCCGCCCTTGGAGTTCTTGAGGAAGTTGCCCTTGATGAGGCCCTCGTTCATGTAGTGGACCTTGATCGGGGCCGTCTCCGCGCCGCTGAACTCACCGCGGTAGTTCGTGTCCTCGATGCGGTTGTACAGAATGTCGGAGTTCCAGGAGAACACGCCGGCGATGCCGGACTGGCCGGCCTTGGCGATGTAGTTGTTCCGGACGATGTGCGAGCCGTACTTGGCGGTGTCGTGGAAGTCCGTCCGGGTCTCGCCGGGACGGTTCCCGGCCCACTCGTCGCACCCGAGACCGATGTCGATGGCGATGGTGCGGGCGTTGACGACGGTGTTCTGCTCGATGATCCACTTCAGGCCGCCGTTGACGCTGATCGCGCCCGCCTGCCGCCGGGAGGGGCTGCTCGGGAAGTCCGAGTACGTGCCCGCGGCGTCCTTGACCGTGAAGCCGCGGACGGTGATATAGCCGAGACCCCACGCCTCCGGCGCGAACACCTGGCGGCGTACGTTGATCTCGGCCAGCTTGGCGTTCGGGTCGTTGCCGTCGAAGTTGGCGTAGATGGTGGTGTTGCCGCCGCCCACCTCGGCGAACCAGGTGTCGGCGGCCGACTGGACGGCGCTCAGCGACGGCTTCTCGTAGTAAGCCTGCTCGTTGAGGTAGACGTCACCGGCGGTGTAGCCGGGGAAGGTGCCGCCCTCGCCGCCCTGCGGCTGGCCCGTGCTGTACGGATTGAAGTCGCCGAAGTAGGAGTCGGGGAGGGTGACCTTCCAGACGTCGCCGCTGTACCGCGTCCAGGTGTCGATCTCCTCCGAGCCCTTGACGACGACCTCGCCGTCGCCGGCGCTGGTGTAGGTGATGCGGGCGTCCTCACCGGTTCCGCCGCGGGCGGGCCTGACCCACTCGCGGTAGAGCCCGGCGTGGACGACGACCGTGTCGCCCGGCTGCGCCTCCTGGGCGGCCTTGTCGATGGTGAGGTACGGAGCGGCCGACGTGCCGGCGTTGGCGTCGCTCCCGGTCTTGGCCACGTGGATCTGGCGTGCGGCCGCCGCCTGCGACGGCACCGCCAGGGTCACGACGACCATGGCGGCGCCGGCTAATGCGCTGAGTGTCCTTCGGAGTTTCATGGGGGGTTCCTTTGGATCAGAGCGAATTCCCATTTGGGCCGGTGACCTCGCCGAAGGACCGGACCGTTGCGCCGATCAGAGTGCCGGGGAGCTCGGCCGGCGCGATCGCGCGGCCGTCCCGTCGGGTGATGTTGAAGGTACGGCTCTCGCCCGGCAGGAGCGTGACGAGGGCATCGTCCACAGCGAGCGCGGACGGTTCGAGGCCGAGCGGCGCGGCGAGCCGGTCGGCTGCCACGCACACGTCGCGCAGGGTGGTCACGGCGGTGACCGTGACGCGCAGGACGCCGTCGGCGATCTGGACGGCGACCCGCCGTTCCGGGCGCGGTGCGGTCAGCTCGCGCTCGGGGCGGTAGATCCAGGTGTTACGCGTCCCGCCCGCCTCGACGACGAGCATCTCGGCGTTCGGGTCGCCGGGGTTCGCGACGGCCTCGTCGACGGGCAGCCGTACCAGGCCGCCGGCTGGGCAGCCGGCGCTGAGGGTGGTCCGGGCGAGCTCCCGGCCGTCGAGCGCCACCCGGCGGACCAGCACGTCGGCGGTCCAGGCCGTGGCCGAGTCGTTGACCAGCACGACCAGCAGGCCGTCGGGGCCGGTCGGATCGTGGGTCGGCCCGGGGGCGACCGGCTGAACGGTCACCAGGCGGGGGGCGAAGGAGCGGCGCAGCGCGTGCCAGAGCGGTTTCTCGATGCCCGCGCCGTCGACGGCGGACCAGCTGATCACCGGCCAGCAGTCGTTGAGCTGCCAGACCACCGCGCCGCCGCACCGTTCGCGCGACCGGAGCCACTCGACGCCCGCCGCGACCGCGCGGGCCTGCACGACCTGCGTCGCGAAGTGCCAGTCCGCGTCGGTCCGCGGCGTCGGCACATGGGGTTGCAGCCCCCGGGTGATCTTGTGCATGCCGTCGATGGCGCGCAGGTGGTGGCGCGTCTGCGGCGAGTCCAGCCCGGGAGATTCCCCTGGGACGACACGGTCGAGCGTCGTCCACGCGGGCGGGCCGCACCAGCCCATCTCGGCCACGAACGACGGGTCGTGGTAGCGGTAATGGGCGTAGTCGCGCTCGTTCCAGGCGTCCCACAGGTGGCTGAGGCCGTGGGTGTCGGCCGCCGGGTCCCGGTCGAGCGCGCCCGACCACGGCGAGTTGGGCACATAGGGCCGCGTCGGGTCGAGCCGTTCCAGCACCGCGGGCAGCACGTCGAGGTAGTAGCGCGCGCCCCAGCCGCGCGTGCCGATCTGGTCGGCCCAGCCCCAGTGGTGCCAGCCGAGCACGGTCTCGTTGCCGCCACACCAGATCACCAGGCTCGGGTGCGCCGCCATCCGGGCGACCGCCTGCTCCGCCTCGGCGGTCACCAGCGCGGTCATCTCCTCGTCCTCGGAGTACGCGGCGCACGCGAAGAGGAAGTCGTGCCACACCAGGACACCGCGCTCGTCGCACGCGTCGAGGAACTCCTCGGTGGCGAAGTGCCCGCCACCCCAGACGCGCAGCAGGTTGGCGTTCCCGGCGACCGCCTGGTCGATGCGGTACGCCAC
Source organism: Planotetraspora thailandica (assembly GCF_016863335.1). GTDB lineage: Bacteria > Actinomycetota > Actinomycetes > Streptosporangiales > Streptosporangiaceae > Planotetraspora > Planotetraspora thailandica. The sequence continues at coordinate 33,639 of NZ_BOOR01000050.1, read as the reverse complement.
CCGCTCCGGCGTGGCCCGGCTCGCGAACGTGTCGTCGGGGATCCAGTTGTACCCCCGGACCCGTACCGGCCTGCCGTTGACAACGAGCGCCCAGCGGGTGCCGAGCTCATCGGGGGTCTCGTCGACCGCGACGCTGCGCAGTCCCACCCGTACGGACGCGGAGTCCAGCACGACTCCGGCGTTGCCGAGTTCCACGCGCAGGCGGTACAGGGGCTGCCCGCCGAGGCCGACGGGCCACCAGAGGTCGGGATCGTCCACCCGCAGGGCGACGACGACCTCGTCACCTCCGGCGACCGTGCCCGAGGCCGACCCCGCCGGACGGCCGGTCGGGTCGGCCAGTTCCACACGCACCTCGGACCCGTCCGGCGCGTCCACGCGCACGTGCACCGTGACGTGGGCCGCGGTGTGGCCGTCGGTTTCTGGGGGGTCGAGGCGGACGAGCGGGCGGACGTTGTCGATCCGGCCCGTGTAGGTCTCCAGCCGGAAGTCCCGCCAGATCCCGGCGGTGACGTAGTGAGGGCCCCAGTCCCAGCCGAAGTTGGCGGCCGCCTTGCGCACGTGTGCGTAGGGCTCGTCGTACGGGCTGGGCAGCGGGCCGTGGGCGTGTTCGTGCCGATGGGCGGCCTCCCACGCCGAGGCGAACCGCACCTCGACGTCGTTGTCGCCGGGCACCAGCGCGTCCTCGACCGGCCAGCGGTAGGCGAGGTGCTGGTCGCGCGCGGCGCCGACGAGGCTGCCGTTCACGTACACGTCGGCGATCGTGTCGAGCCCGTCGGCCACCAGGTCGGTCCGCGCGCCGGGAACCGGCGACCAGTGCACCGTGCGCCGGTAGACCCACTGGGAGTGACCGACCCACCGCTGCTCCAACTCGCCCCACCCGACGTCGGGGTCGACGATGTGCCCGGCCGCCATGAGGGCGGTGTGCACCTCGCCGGGCACCCGCGCCGGGATCGCAGCCGTGCGGACGGCCTCCGGCGCGTCGTCCGGCCCTCCCGCCCAGGTAAGCGCCCATTCGCCGCCGAGGTCGAGGCGGGTGGCGGTCATGGAGGTAGTGGCCTGTGTGGTCTGTGTCATTCTTTGACCGCCCCCGCGGTGAGTGCTTCCTGCATCCGGCGATTCATGAGTGAGTACGCGATGTACACCGGCAGCACGGTGAGCACGGTGCCGGCGGCGAGCACGCCGAGGTTGGTCGCGTCGGAGACGAGCGTCGGCAGGGCGACCTGGACGGTGCGCACGTCCGGCGCGGTGCCCGTGATGGTCAGCGCGAACAGGTACTCGTTCCAGAAGGTGAGCAGCTGGAGGATCGTCACGCTCACCACGCCCGGCATCGCTATGGGCACGAAGACCCGGGTCAGCAGCCGCCAGTGCCCTGCGCCGTCGAGCGCGGCCGACTCCACCAGCGCCGCCGGCACGGTGCGCATGAACTGCGTCAGCAGCAGCACCGACAGCGGCAGCGCGCTCGCGGGCAGGAAGAGCATCTGGAACTCGCGGGTGCCGAAGAGTCCCATCTTGATCGCCAGCACGACCGTGGGGATCAGCGCCGCGAACGGCGGGATGAGGAACCCCGCCGAGAACGCGCCGGTGACCACCCGGGCCGCCCGGTTGTCGGTGCGGGCCAGCGCGTACGCCGCCGGTACAGCCAGCGCCAGCGTCAGCACGATCGCGACCAGCGAGATGAGCACCGAGTTGAGCAGCGCCTGCCCGAGCCGGGCGGTCTCCCATGCGGTACGGAAGTTCTCCCACAGCCACGCCGCGGGCAGCGCGAACGGCCGGGTGAAGATCTCGATGTTGGTCTTCAGCGCGCTGACCGCGAGGTAGTAGAGCGGAGCCGCCAGGATCAGGGCGTACAACCAGCTCAGGACGGTCGCGAGCGGACGCTTCCTCATCGGTTGTCCCCTCGCAGCAGGACTCGGATCAGCGCCATTCCGGCGATCCCGAGCACGAGCAGCACGACGCCCACGACCTGGCTGTAGCCGAGGTCGCGCATCGAGAAGGCCTTGGCGTAGACGAGATAGGACAGGGTGGTCGAGGAGGTCCCGGGGCCGCCCTTGGTAAGCAGCAGGATCAGTGCGGCCGAGGTGAAGAGCGTCCAGAGGAACTGGAGCATCGTCAGCGTGCGGACGTAGTCCTTCACCATCGGATAGGCGACCTGCCACATTGTGCGGAACCTGCCGGCGCCGTCGATCTGGGCCGCCTCGATCACCTCGCCCGGCACGCTGGCGAGGCGGGCCGCGAAGAGCACCGCCGTCCAACCGATGCCACGCCACAGGTCGATGGCGATGAGGCTCGGCAGCGCGGTGGCCGGGTCGGCCAGCCACGCGTTGGCCAGCGAGTCGAGCCCGAGCCCGCGCAGCAGGCCGTTGACGCCGCCGTTGGGCGACAGCACGCCGTAGAAGATCATCCCGGTCATGGAGATCGAGATGAGCCCCGGCGAGAAGTAGAGGACCGACAGGATCCGGTAGCCCCGCGGCTTGGTGTTGAGGTGGTATCCCAGCATGAAGGCCAGCGGGATCATCACCGGGATCGCGACGGCCACCTGGATCAGGCTGTTGCGCACCGCCGCGTGGAAGGTCGGGTCGGCGAACACCTTGGTGACGTTGTCCAGGCCGATGTACGTGGGCTCGTACAGCAGCCCTTTCCAGCGCAGCGTGGCGATGACGAACATCGCGACGAGCGGGCCTACGGAGAAGACGGCGAACCAGACGAGAGATGGGACGGTCAGCCAGAGGACCCGGGGGGATCTGGTCATGGGAGGGTGTTTCCTTCGTGCAGGAGAGGGGCCGCCGCGGCGCCCGGCGACCCCTTGTCGGGAGGTGTCTCAGCCTTTGGTGGCCGTGTCGAGGCCCTCGCAGATCTCCTGCGGAGTCGCCTTGCCGTAGGCCCCGGTCAGGACCTGAGTGATCGGGTCGGACGCGGCGCCGATCCAGACGTCGGGCAGCACCTCATGGTCGACCTCGGCGTCCAGGCCCAGCGATTTGGCCGTCAACGGGTCGGTCGCGTACGAGGCGAAGTCGCCGGTGACGGGGGGCAGAATGCCGGCGTCCTTGACGAAGTCGCCGACGGTGGCCTGGTCGTAGAACTTGGTGATGAGAGCCTTGATCTTGCCGATCTTCTCCGGCGAGGCGCCCTGCTTGGTGATCATGAAGCCGACGCCGGTGAAGCCCTGGTAGGCCGACGGCTTGGCGTAGGCGGCGCCACTCGGCACGGGGAACCCGCCGAGGGTGGTCCGCGTCTCGATGCCCGTGCCGGAGGCCTTCGACTCGGTGTACGCCCACGAGCCGGCCGACATGATCGCGGCCTTGCCGGAGTAGTACGTGGCGTACATGTCGTCGGACGACAGACCGGCGGCGTTGTCGACGAACACCTTGGCGTCGCGCAGGTCGGTGAACAGCTTGATGCCGTTCATCACGGTCGGCGTCGCGCAGTAGCCGCCCTCCTGCATGACCTTCTGCATCGTCTTGGCGTCGGTGAACGACTGGGCGATTTGGTAGAAGAGCTTCTGACCGGTCCAGTCCTTGCCGCCGACGGCGACCGGGCCGATCCCGGCCGCGCGCAGCTTCTGGGCCGCGTCGATGAGCTCGTCAGTGGTCTTCGGCACGGACGCCACCCCGGCCTTGGTGAGCAGATCGGTGTTGTACCAGAGCGGCCAGCTGAACCCGGAGAACGGCAGGCCCTGGAGTTCGCCGCCGGCGACGCCGCCGACCCGCCACTCGTCGAGCGCCTCCGGCTTCATCTTGGCTTCCAGGCCCCAGTCCTTGACGTACTGGTCGACGGGGACGGTGACGCCCGCGTCGAGCCAGCCGACGGTCTTGTCGAAGAGGTTGACGATCACCAGGTCGGGCGACTTGCCCGCCGCGATCGAGGTCTCCACCTGGTCGTCGATCTCCTCCAGGCCCTCGGTGAGGTTGATCGTGGTGCCGGTCTCCTTGGTGTAGGCGTCGAACACGCGCTTCTGGGCCGCCGCCGCCGAGTTGCCTGCCGTCCAGCGGGTGACGACGTCGAGGGAGCCGCCCCCCTGCGCGGACGCCGCCGGTTCGTCGGAGCCGCACGCGGCTAGGGAGAAGACGAGGGCTCCGACGGCAAGCGCGGCCACCCCGCGTACGGTTCGAGGCGTGGTGCGGTGCATGGGGGCTTCCTTTGCTTCCTGTTGGGGGGTTCCGTGTGTCCCGGACGTTACTCACGGGTTGCACGGGTATTGCTGGGACGTGCTGAACCACAGCAAACCAGGACAGGAAGCCAGGAGTCAATAACAAAGATTAGTAATCTATTAAATGCTCGAACCGCGAACGACGAGCGTTGCCGGAGCGGCCATGATGACCCGCGCGGCGGCTCCCGACAGGACCTCGGCCAGCGTCTCCCCCACCAGTACGCCCAGCGCCTGCACGTCGTGGCTGACGGCCGACAGCGGCGGATCGGCGAGCTGGCACAGCGCCGAGTCGTCCCACGCGACGAGCGACAGGTCGCCCGGCACGGCGAGCCCGATCCGGGCGGCCTCGTGCAGCGCACCCAGCGCCATGACGTCGTTGTCGAAGACGAGCGCGGTCGGCCGGTCGCCGATGCCCGCGAGAGCCGTGACGGCGCGCACCCCGGCCGCCTCGGAGTAGTCGCCGTCGAACGTCGTCGTCCGCACGCCATGCTCGGCCGCCACGGCGCCGAAGGTGCGGCGGCGGATGATCGTGTGCGCCATCTCGGCGGGCCCGGCCACGTGCCCGAGGTGGTCGTGGCCGCCCGCGACGAGCTCGGCGACGACGTCGCGCATGGCGACCTCGTCCTGCGTCCACACGGCCGGCAGCCCCCCGGCGGTCACCGGGTCGCCGATGACGACCGCGGGCATGCCCAGGTCGCGTACGAGCGCGACCCGCTCGTCGCCCGGCAGCAGGTCGATGAGGATCACCCCCTGCACCTGGCCTTCCTCGGCCCAGGCCCGCATGCGGTCGGCGGCATGCGCGACCGTCGCGACGACCTGAAGGAGCACCGGGACGCCGAGCGGCACCAGGACACGTTCCATGCCCGCGATGAACTCGTGGAAGAACGGCTCGGCCCCAAGGACCTCGGCGTCACGTACGAGAGCGAGCCCCACCGGCGTGCCCGCGCTCGGGCCCGTCGATTCCGCGGCCATCGGTGTCCTCCTCGTGAACTAACCTCGTGCCTCGTAACGGTAATGCCGCCGCGAAGGCGGCAGGGGCGAGAGGCGGTCCGGCGTTGGCGAGGCGAGAATCGGCGGCTGCAGGCCCGGGGAGCCGTGCCCTCGTCGTCGACCTCATCCGGTCCTCCGGCCCGATCAGCCGGGTCGAGCTCGTCAAGGCGACAGGCCTGACCCAGCCGACGATCTCCAACATCGTCCGCCGCCTGCTCGACGACGGCGTCGTCCGTGAGACCGGCGACACGGTGGCGACCGGCGGCAAGCCGCGCACCTTGCTCGTGATCAACTCCCGCTCAGCGTACGGCGTCGGCATCCGTGTCGGAGCCGACACGCTGACGTGCGTGGTGACCGACACCCGCGGCGGCACCATCGGCCGGGAACTCATCGCCGTCTCCCCCGCCGAGGATGTGGTGACCCAGCTCAGCGACCTCTACCTGCACGTGACCGGCGGCCTCGGGCTGGCCCCGCAGAGCGTGGCGGGCCTGGCCGTCGTCGCACCGGGACCGGTCGACGTGGCCCGGGGCCGTTTCCTCGCTCTGCCCGGTTTCGGGCACCTGGACCTGCGGCGGGCGCTGTCCGCGCGGCTCGGGGTCCCGGTGCTCGTCGACGGCGACGCCGCCGCCGCTGCCGTGGGCGAGTTCTGGGGGCGGCAGGTCTCCCGGGACCGTACGTTCGGGTGCCTCTACATGAACTCCGGGATCGGCTCGGGGGTCGTCCTCGATGGAGCTCTCCACCGGGGGGCAAGTTCGAACGCGGGCGAGATCGGGCACGTGTCCGTGGTGCGCGAAGGGGACCCGTGCCGGTGCGGGAACCGCGGCTGCCTGGAGCTGTACGCGGCCCCGGCCGCGCTGGTGTCGCGCGCCCGCACCATCACCGGGCTCGCCGACCGTCTGGGGATCCGCGCCGACGACCCGGACGCGCGGGCCTTCGACGTGCTCGCCCGCGCGGCGATCTACGGCGACGACCAGGCGCGGGTCCTTGTGGACGAGTCGGCGGCCCTCCTGGCCGACGGGGCGCTCACCCTGGCGAACCTGTGGGATCTGGACACGCTGGTGCTCGCCGGACCGGGTTTCGCGGTCGCCGGCTCGTTGTACGTGAGCGAGATCCGGCGGCGACTCGGGGAGCGCGCGGTCTCACGACGGATCCATGCGGTGCAGGTCGATCTGTCGAGCAATCCCCGGGATTCGGCGGCGATCGGCGGGGCCGCGCTGGTATTGCAGGGGTCGGTGGCGCCTGGTCACGGGCCGCAGGTCGCCGTGCCGCAGACCTGACGGCGACGGGTTCAGCGAACGGCCGGCTGTAGGCCGGGTGCAGGTATGCCGTCATCCACGCCCTCCGTACAGAGTGACCCTTTCGTCCTTGACATGGTCGAACGCGTCGCGCAGGAAGAGGTCGGCTCGCCAGGGCGCGTAGGCGATATGGACCGTCCACTCCTCGTAGTACCAGTCGGTGCTGTACCCGGAGAAGCGATAGTTGGCCAGGTACCGGGCCAGTTCTCCCGGGAGAAGCCGGAACACCTGGACCGCACGTCGATCGTACGGAAACACATGCCACGCGGGCGTCCGCATGACCACAACGCCGGTTCCGTCCGGTTTGAACAGCAACCCTTTGAGGTCTGCCGGAAGGGCGTGGAGCTTGATGGTCTCGCTTGGCGTGTATCCGGTCCGCTCCTGGGCGAGGACGTCATGAAAGCGCAGGGGCGCATCCGGCATCGACGGCAGAGGGAAGGCTCGAGGGATGTGGCGCCGACGAGTGGCCCCCTCGGCACCACGACTTTGCTTGCTCCACCGCACCACGACCCGCTGGACGATCAGCGTGCCGCCGTCATCTGTCACGTGCTTTCCCACGTGGTCACCGTACGGGCCGCCCAAGGACATCGGCCATGAGATATCGGAGCCCTGCGGGAGCCGAAGGCTCACTTGGTGAAGCCAGGCCCGCCGCGCACGCGCCGTACAAGGTCGGCGGCGGCCGCCGACCACTGGGAGTGATCGAAGGCGAAGCCCGCTTCGAGCAGGCGTCCGGGGACGACCCGGCGGCTTTTCAGCAGGAGTTCGGTGTCCGAGCGCAGCGCGAACGCGCCAAGCTCCGCCATCCACTTCGTTGCCGGCAAGCCCAGCGGAACTCCCCACGCGGTGCGCAGCACGCGCATGAATGCGCGCTGTGGCAGAGGAACGGGAGCGGCGAGGTTCACCGGTCCCGCGAGGTCGTCCCGGTCGGCCAGGAACTCAACGGCACGGACGAAATCGCGGTCGTGAATCCAGGACACGTACTGCGCGCCGCCCGCGACCGGGCCGCCGAGGCCGAGCCGCGCCAGCCGTAGCAAGACGTCGAAGACGCCGCCGCGATCGGGACTCATCACCATGGCAGTGCGCATGCTGACCTTGCGCGTGTACGGGGTTTCGGCTCTCTCCTGCGCCCGCTCCCACGCTTTTGCGATCTCGACGCTGTAGGCCCAGTAGCCCGGGATGCCGAATTCAGTGCCGCCGAGCACGCCGGTCGCCTCGTCGTTGGGCGCGTCGAAGCGGTGGGAGTAGACAGTGGCGGTGCTCATCTGCAACCAGACACGGGGAGGCCGCACGGCGGCTGCGATCGCCTCACCCACGACCCGGGCGGAGTTCACGCGCGAATCCTTCATGGCCCGCAGATTGGCTGCGGTGTAGCGACAGCTGACGCTGCGTCCGGCCAGGTTGACCACGATGTCGCTGCCGTCGATCTCCTCCGCCCATGGACCCAGGGTCTCGCCGTCCCAGCGGACTTCACGGTCGCGCACCGGCCGTCTGGTCAGGATTACGACTTCATGGCCTGCGGCGGTCAGTGCGCGATTCAGGATCGTGCCCACCTGCCCGGTTCCCCCGGGTATCACTATCTTCATCAGGCTTCTCCCAGGTGTGGGGGATGAGCCTAGCGCAGCGAGTTGAACGCGTTCAAAGGCGAGTCGATGCCCATATCAAGGGAAGGTCACCACGGTTTCGGGTGCGGAACCGGAAGGACTGGGGGTTGGTGCGTGCCGAGCGGACATCGTCGAGGCTGGTGCACCCCGCTGAACATGACCTGGACGGCGCGCCTCCGGTCAGCGAGGTTGGCACCGTCCTGGGTGGAAGGTGCTGGAACGCGCGAACGAACTGTGTCTTAAACCTTGCCACCGGGCTCGGCCCCGCAGGTTGATCTTGGCTATCGTCCGGGCATGGCATCCCGGAAATCGTTCGTCGCCGCAGTGCTGGCAGCGGTCTTCCTGTCAGGCTGTAGCACAGCGACACTGATGCCAGAGTCGGCAGCGAGTTGCCTGTCCGGCTGTGCCGTGCGCACCGCACCGGCAGCCCTGGGCAACCCGTCCGCCGTCCCGAGCCGACCAGATATGACTCGCCCAAGCACGCCACCGACGGCAGCCAGCCCATCGCCGCAGCCATCTCGCCACTCGGCGTCCCCGTCGACCCGTAGATGCCGGGCGGCAGACCTGCGAGTCACCCCAACAACCACCCGCGACCCGTCCACAGTCGCCGGGTGGGACTTCGCCAGCGATTACAAGCTGACCAACCGATCGCCGACCGCCTGCACGCTCGAAGGCTGGGCCGGTTTCACCATGCGCGGCTTCGACATCATTTGCATGGATAGCGGCGGTCCAGACTGTCCTCCGGACCACACGACCATACGCGGCCACGTCGAGCGACTGCACCTCGCAACCGCGCAGACGTACGTCGTGGATCCTGGCGAGTACGAACCCTTCTCCGTGCTGTGGAACGATCGTTTGTCAATGGCCTGTGTGGGCGGCCCCCTTGACCCCCCATACGTGGTCATGATCAGCGTTTTCGGCGACCAAGCAGCGATCCCGGTACGACACTCGATCCAGCCGTGCGAGGACAAGCTGGCCATCACTCCCATCGGAATCACAGCCTGACAAACTCGCCCTTGTACCGACCTCAGCGAAACGATCGACTGAATACGCGCCGAGAGCTGCTGCGGCATCAGAGCTCGATGATGAACCGGCTTCCTTCATGGGACTGCTCCGCGGCCTCGTGCGCGCCGACGATTCGCTCCAGCGGAAAGTGTCCTCCGACGGGGAGTTCGAGGTCGCCGGCGGCGATCGCCGCAGTGAGCTCGGCGGCCGCCTCCTCGTTCGCCCGCTGCGGGAAGTCGTCGTTGCTGATCAGCCGGATGCTGATGTTCTTGAAGGCCAGCGGCCAGTACGGGATCTCGGGCCGGGCATCGGCCGTCGCGTACGTCGCGATCACGCCGCCGGTCTGCAGCAGGTCCGCATACACGTCGATGCCGGTGTCGAAAGCCATGTCCGCAACCCGATCGATGGGTTCGTTGCCGGTTTCTTCCAGTACGCGGCTCGCGAAGTCTCCACCGGCCGCAACGGCGTGGTGCGCTCCAGCAGCGAGGGCTTCCTTGATCTGGTGGCTGTGTCGCACGGAGGCGATGACCGTGGCTCCTCCGCGGCGGGCGACCGCCACAGCGGCTCGTCCCACGGCGCCGAGAGCGCCCGTCACCAGAACGCGAGCGCCGTTCACGGGCCCGTCGGCGAAGATCGCCCGGTGGGCGGTGATCCCCGGAATGCCGAGCGCGGCCACGGAGCGGAAGGAAACACCGTCGGGAATCGGCACGGCATGCTCAGCCGGTACCACGGTGAATTCCGCCGCGGTGCCGTACGGCCGATAGGACTGAGCCAGGTAGACCCAGACTCGTTGCCCTATCCGGCCCTGGTGGACACCGGCGCCGACCGCGTCGACCACGCCGGCGCCGTCACCGTGCGGGACGACGCGCGGGAACGGCATCGGACCGAACGCGCCTGCGCGCTTGCCGAGGTCGCCGGCGTGTACTCCGGACGCGGCCACCCGTACGCGCAGCTCACCGGGTCGCGGTTGCGGGGTGTCCATCTCGCCGACCTGTAGCACGGTGCGGGCCGGCCCCTGCCGTTCGTACCATGCGGCACGCATCATCCGTTCATCTCCTCGCGGGCCTCGCCCTCTTCGGAGCTGACCAGCTCATCGATCAGTGCGAAGAAGGCCTGGATGCCCGGCAGATTCCCGCCCTTGGCGCGCGACTCGGCGAAGTCCTGGCTGCTTCGCCAGAAGACGATGTCGACCCACTCCTCCTCGGAGACCCGAATGAGCCGGGCGTCGAGGAAGCCGCTTCGATCCGCCTGGAAATCGCGGATCATGGCGGGACGTGCCGCGTACAGCGCTTCCGCGTTCGCAGCGGCTACTCGGAATCGCGTGATCTCTACTGTTTGCATGTCTCCCCCGATGTCTCACACAGAGAGTTCGTCTTTGTGGTCGGCCAGAAATTCAGTGAGCGTCTGCACGCTCGGGTCCAGGTCGCGTGTGATCTCCAGATCGCGGGCTCCGGTGTACGCCTCGGAGAATTCCCCGTAGTACTGGAACATGTTTCCGATCTCCACGGCCCCCGGGAAGCCGAGGTTGCGCACGTCTTCGTACGGCATGGGCCGGAAGACGACGGGCTCGCCGAGGACCTCGCTGAATGACTCCGCGATCTGCTCTCCGGTGAGGTACTCACCGGCGACGCCGATCGTGCGGCCGACGAACTCCGCCGGCCGGTGGAAGATCCCGACAACGGACTTGCCGATGTCGGTGGCGGCGATTCCGGCGACCGGGCTGTCCCCCACCGGCAACGCCAGCACGGGGGTTCCGTCCTCGTCGCGTTTCGGCAGCCACGCCGTGAGCAGGTTGTCCCAGTAGAAGGACACACGCAGGTAGGTCGTCGGAAGATCCGCTTCGGCGAAGAGCCGGTCCGCCTCAGCGCCCTTGACGTCGAAGTGCGGAACCTTGTACTTCGCGTCGAGGATCGGCATCCGAGGATCCTCAAGGTCGATGGCGTCCCTCGTGTCCTCCAGCGTCGACCAGACTACGTGGCTCACCTTCGTCGCCTTCGCCGCCGCGATGAGGTTGCGGACCTCTTCGAGCTCCTTCTCCGCCGACAGGTGGTTCCAGAAGGGCGTGACCAGGAAGGTCCCGTGGGCGTCGTCGAACGCGCGGATCAAGCTCGGAAGGTCGTAGAGGTCGGCCTGGACGACTTCGGCACCCAGGTCGGCCAGTTGCCGCGCCGCCGGGGACTGCGGGTCGCGAGTCAGCGCCCGGACCGCGAACTCCCCGTCATCGAGCAGCGCCCGCACGGTGGCGCCGCCCTGAGCGCCCGTGGCGCCCACTACCGCGATGACTCTCTTGCTGTTCATGTCTCTCCTCGTTGTTCAGCAGCAGTGCTACACGTCGATAATAAGTCACTAATCTTGATTGTCAAACTTACTTACTACTTTGCCCGCCGAACGCGCCTCGCAGCATGGGAGGGAGTTCGTACGGCCACGGACGACCGGGCCCGAAATAGATCTAGTCCGCTACCGGGCGAACACCGCGGCACTGATCGCCTGGGCCATTGCGGCCGCGCCCGCATCGTTAGGGTGCAGGTGGTCGCCGCTGTCCAGGCCGGGGTCATAGCGCGTGGGACGGGACGGGTCACGCAGGGCGGCGTCGATGTCCAGCACCGCCGCGAACTCCGCGGTGCCACGTATCCAGGCGTTGACCTCGTCCCGGACCCGGTCGCCCTGGGCTGTGTGAAAACCCTCGTAGACGGCGCCTTCGGTGGGCGGGAGCGTCGCGCCGATCGGGACGACTCCGGCCGCCCTGGCACGGCGGGCCAGGGCGTACAGGCCGTCGACGATCTCCCGTGCCTCCGGCCGGGGCCGGCCGTCCATTGTGGCCAGTCCGATGTCATTGGTGCCCAGCTCGATGATGACGTGCGAGACACCGGGCACGTCCAGCGCGTCACGCTGGAACCGGGTCAAGCCCGCCTCGCCGGCGCCGTCGCGCAGCAGCCGGTTGCCACTGATGCCGAGATTCAGCACCGGGACGCCCAGCCGCCGGGACAGGTGGTCGGGATAGCGCCGGTTGGCGCCGGAAGTAGTGCCGGTGCCGTCGGTCAGCGAGTCGCCGAAGGCGACGACGACAGGTGTGTGCGCGCCGGGACCGAGGACGTCCACACCGGCGATCCAGAACAATGAGCCGATCTCATCCGCATTCGGCGTCTGCTTCTCTGCGGCGGTGTTGCCGCTGGTCACATAGCCGGTCTGGAGCGCAAAGGGGTGAAAGGTGGCCAGGCCGGTAGAACCTGGCATGTAGAGGCTGACGGCCAGTTCGGAGTCGTCCTCTGGGGCGAAGTTCACCGGGTCGGTCACGACGGACTCCCCCGCCGGGATCGTCACGAACTTCGCGCCGCCGAAGGTCACCACTGTGTCGGTCGGCACCGCGATGCTTCCTCCGCCCGTGTGGGCGGCCACCCGCAGTTCGCCGACGACAAGCGGTTCTTCGCCGAAACGGTTGGACAGATGCAGGCGCAAACCGGAGCCGCCGCGGTGCAAATGGATGATCTGCCGGAACGTCTCGTCGTGGAACCGCCGGGCGGGGACGAATGCGAGCGTGTCGTACGAGCTGACCAGTGCGGCTCGATGCCCCACCGACCAGCGCTGATCCGAATTCATCTGCGAGTCCAATCCTGCAGGTCGCGCGCCGCGCAGAAGTCGCCGGCGTCATCTGAGGTCGAAGATCGTGCCGCTCCAGATGAGGGCGGTGTGGTCGCCGTGGCTGAAGCCGGCACGCAGTGGCGATGCACACGGTATAGTCAACATAATTGATAGTCAATATCAGTGACGAATTGTGGAGGGGATGACCTGATGCGACGCAGCACACGCAAGGAGGAGAGCCCCGACTTGGGCATACTCACCAGTCGGGTCCTTTTCAGTGTGCAGAAGGAGATGTTCGAGACTCTCGGCCTGAGGGGGCATCCCCGGGTGCGGCCCCGGCATGGCGCGGTGATGGCCTACCTCGACGCGGAGGGCAGCCGGGCCACCGACCTGGCCCACCAGTCAGGCCAGCACAAGCAGGTCATCGGAACGCTCGTCGACGAGCTCGCCGAACTCGGATACGTACGGCGCGAGCCCGACCCGGAGGACCGGCGGGCCAAGCTGATCGTGCCCACAGATCTCGGGCTGGACATGATGTCCGTCTCCGACGCCATCATGGCCGACATCGAGCGGCGGCACGCGCTGGTGGTGGGCGAGCAGGCCTACGACGAATTCAAGCGGATCTTCCACAAGGTCGCCGATCTCCAGCTCGGCCGCGGCAAGGACTGAGGACCGTATGGCCCTCGATTCCCCGGCATGGCTCCGGAGCCGCCTGGCGTGCATAGCCCGCGAGCTCCGCGTGATGCGTCCCGATCGGGTCAGGCGCGGACGGTCGCCCCTGCCGCCGTCTGCTGCGCCGTGGTGGCGCCACCGCTGCTGCCCCGGTCGGCCGCCTGCGCGACCAGGAGCGCGGCGAAGGCCAGCATCGCCAGCGCGGTCCGGACGGTGTGCAGGCCCCACCAGTGCCGGCGGATGTCCGCAAAGTCGGAGGGCGGTTGGTCGGCGGTCCAGGAGTCGGCGAGGCGGTTGAGCGGATCCATCTGGGTCACGGTGAGGATGATGACGGCGATCACCAGGAGCGCCGCTGCGACGCTGAGCCCGAAGACGAGCGCGCCGTGCCGATAGGACAGGACCGACGTGACCGCGAGCAGGGCGAGGGCGCTGAGCAGCAGCGGCGGCATGGCCCGGCCGTAGTCGGTGTTCAGCGCCTGCCAGTACGGCACGTACGAGGCGGCCGGCAGGCGGGTCAGCGAGGGCGCGAGCAGTATGAAGACGGTGCCTCCGGCGAAAAGGCCGACCAGCAACGTCGCCGCCGGGCGGGTGATCGTCAGCAGCAGTGAAGGCATCGTTCCGACCTTCCGGGTCGATATCCGAGCATCTCTAGAATGAGATGCTTTCATTAGAAGACGTTCTAGTCAATTGTCTGGCACGATGGTCGCGATGAGCGAACAGACCAGGCGGCGATACCAGAGCAATCTGCGGCGGGAGCACGCCGAGGCGACCCGCCAGCGGATCGCCGACGCCGCCCGCGCCCTGATGCTGGAGCGCGGGTACTCCGCCACGACCATGGCCGACGTGGCACAGGCCGCCGGAGTCGCCGTACAAACGCTCTACTCGGCCTGCCCCGGCGGGAAACCCGGGCTCGCCAAGCTGGTCTATGACGTGACTCTCGCCGGCGATGGCCGGCTCATCCCGCAGAGCGCGCGGTCGCAGGTCCAGGCGATCATCGCCGAGCCGAACCCGGTGCGGAAGCTGGCGCTGTTCGCGGAGATGGCCGTGGGCATCTACGAACGGATCGGCCCGGTGCACCGAGTACTGCGATCCGCCGCGGCGGCCGGCGGCCTCACCGACCTGATGGCCGGCACGGAACAGCAGCGGCGGACCGGCAGCCGAGAACCTGCCGAGCACCTGGCCGCGACCGGTTTCCTGCGCGCCGGGTTGTCCGTCGACCGGGCCGCCGATCAGATCTACGCCCTGACCTCGATCGAACTGTTCGAGCGGCTCACCGACGTCTGCGGCTGGAGCTTCTCCGAGTGCCGGGACTGGCTGGCGCGCACCCTCGCGGACGCGCTGCTCGAACGTGCCGGCGGGCCCGGCGAGGGCTGATCAGCGCCTTCCTTGCCCGGCGGCCACGGGAACAGGGCAATCGGCGCCAGGTCAGCCGCCGAGGCCGGGCCGGCGATCGACATCGGGCGCGGCACGACTCCGCTTCACCTGCTGTTCTCCTTCGCGTGCGAAGGTGACGCCGCGCACAGCGTCGGCGTCGCAGGGAGGGTGATCGCGTGTCCCAGCCCGGTACGACCTCCGCCCCGGGGCGGACTCCCGCATGGCGCTACGCCATCGGGATGTTCGGCACCTCCATCCCGATCAACATGATCAAGGGATCGATGATCCTCTTCTACGTCGACATCCTCGGGCTCGACGTTCGCGCCTACGGCGTAGTCATGGTGATATATGCGGTCATCGACGCGTTCGACAACCCGCTGCTCGGCCACCTCTCCGACCGCACCCGAAGCCGGTTCGGAAGGCGCCGGCCGTGGCTGCTCGTCGGGGCGCCGATGCTCGCGGCCTGCATGATCGCATTCTTCTCGGCGCCAGCCTCTCTGCAGGGCATCGGCCTCCTGCTCTGGTTCGCGGTGTTCGCCATCCTGTGCGAGGCCTTCGACTCGATGCTCAACGCGAACTACGGCGCGCTGCTCCCCGAGCTGTACCCGCAGGAGCGCGACCGCGCCGTCGCCAACAGTCTGCGCCAGGGCTTCCAGCTCGTGGCCCTCGTGATCTCGCTCGCGGTCACCCCGTTGCTCACGACGAAGGTGTTCGGCACCGAGGAAACCACCGAAGGCTTCCAGATCACAGCGATCATCTATGGCGCGGTCGCGCTCGTCGTGATCGTGATCATGGCGCTCGGCGCGCGCGAGAATCCACGCTACTCCACGCGCGAGCAGCCGCTGCTGCTGCGCAGCGTATGGTCGATCGTGCGCAACCCGATGTTCTGGACTGTCGGGCTCACCGGCGCCTGTTACGGCATAGCCATGGCGCTCGTACTCTCGGGCATCCAGCTTTACGTGCGCTACTCGCTCGGGCTCCCGGTCGAGAACGCGCTCTACCTTCAGGGCATCGTCATCCTCATCTCGGCGGGCGGCCTCGCGGTATGGACGCGCGTCGTCGCACGCCGCGGCGCCCTGTGGACCTGGCGGCTTGCCTTCGCGGTCCTCGCGGCCGGCTTCGCAGCCTTGTTCTTCGCCACCGACCTCGTTACAGCGATCGCCGCGGGGGTGCTCGTCGGTGCCGGGTGGTCGGGGATGCTCGCAACGAACGACCTCATCGTCGCGCGCGTGCTGGACGCCGACGCCGCGCGCGACGGGGAGCACAGGGAAGGGCTCTTCCTGTCCGCATTCGGCTTCTTCAGCCGGCTCAACGGGATCGTGACGGGACTCGCGCTCACATCGCTGGGCGTGTTCTTCGGCTACAACTCGGGCGACGACCCCGGCACCGACACGGGGCTCGCGTTCCGGGTGTACCTGTGCGTGTACCCGTTCGTGCTGACGGCGATCGGCGCGATCGCGGCGCGACTCATCTCGGTCCCGATCGAGACGCCGCCCGTGGCGGCTGCGCCGGTCGAGCCGCCGCCCGCCGGCCCCATGAACGAGTCCGCCGCGGAGGGCGACCGATGACCCGTCGCGTCGTGATCAAGGCCGAGATCCCGGCCGCGAGCCCGGTGCCGCATCGCGGCAGAAGAGGGCATGTTCGGTGGGACGCGCATGCGTGCTCCGGAGCGTGGACGAAGCGGTGAGTTCAGCGGGATTGGTGGCAGACTGCCTCGACGTTGTTGCCATCGGGATCGCGTACGAAGGCGCCGTAGTAGTCCGGGTGGTACTCCGGCCAGACTCGCGGCTCATGCAGGACCTCCGCGCCGGCGCCGATGGCCGCGGCGAAGAAGGCATCGACGAACTGGCGGTCGGTTGCCGTGAAAGCGATGTGCGACTCGCGGAAACCGTCGCCGGTCGACTGCTGACCAATCCAGAACGTGGGGCGGTCAACGCCGTATCCGATGACTGGACCGAATTCCATGATCCGTCGGCCGCCGAGCGGCGCCAGAACAGCGTCGTAGAAGGCCGCGCTCTTAACGAGATCTCCGCACTGAATCGACAAGTGATCAAGCATGGCGGCAGTCTGCCAGACGGCACCGACAGCAGCGAGGGCATCGAAACAGCAGCATGATCGAGCGTCCGCGTCCTCCGCGGCATCGTCGCGCGGTCGCGCGCACGGCGGCAGATCAGTATGTGCGTCGTCGGTCCGAGATATTCCGGTGCCATGGTGTACGTCCCACGCGACGAACCGCTCCCGGACGTACTCATCGGCCTGCCGACGCCTGAGCGCGAGAAGTTGTCTCGCAGCGAGGTGAAGTTGCTCGATGACCTCGATCGGCTCGTCCGGCGAGGCTCTTGGCCAGCGCACCAGCCGTGATTGGCGGAGCGGCTTCGGCACACTCTTCTTCGGCACGACAGCGCCCTCGGCGCTTGCCAGCGACGCCAGGAAATCCTGACGCACAGTGACGGAACCTCGCGTACCGCGCCGCGCTCGCCCTGCGGCAGATGCGGATGCGCTGTGACGGGACGGGCACGCCGTCAGAGTTCGATGGGGCGGTACGCGAGCGCCGCGTCGACCACTTGTTGGGCTGTCGGGTCGTGGTCGAACCCCTCGTGCTGTGGCCAGAAGATCAGGTCGGACACCCTCGGGTGCGGAACGCGTGACTCCAGGGAACGCAGCGCCTCATCCTGCTCTTTTTCGGTGCCCTGAGCCGACATGAGGAAGTCGACCAGGCGTATTAGTTCCGTTCGTTCCTCCGAAGAGATCTTGGTCATGGCTGATGCCTCCTTTCGGGCCCACTTTGTCCGTGGATTCTTTCATCGACGGCCCAGCGCAATTTTCCTCTCATCGGCAGAGCGGAGCACCTGTGCATGCTCCCGCCCGATCAGCGGCATGAGCAGATGTTGCCCGCTGTTGGTGCCGTACTACGCTGTAAGGATGATCGGTTCCGCCTCGCTTCCGGGGGGCGTCCTACTGCGTCCACTGGACGTCGGCGACGCACGTGCACTGCTCGACGCGTACATCCGCAGTCGTGAGCATCTGCATCCCTTCGACCCGGTGCGACCTGACTCGTTCTGGACGCTTGCCGGCCAGCAGAGTCGGCTCGACGAGATGGTGCAGCAAATGAAGGAGGGCAGGCTACTGGCCTGCGCGATGCTGCGAGACGGTCGTGTGTTGGGGTGTGCAACGCTCAACACGATCGTGCTCGGTCCTTCTTGTAGTGCAAATCTGGGGTACTGGGTGGAGCCCGCCGAGGTCGGACGCGGCCTGGCAAGCGCGGCTGTTGCAGCGCTTTGCCAGATTGCTGACCAGGAACTCGGTCTGCACCGGATCCAAGCAAGTACGAGCCCGTCGAACGTCGCCTCGCAGCGCGTACTGGTTAAGAACGGATTCGAACAGTGGGGGACGGCGCCCAAGTACCTGCACATCAACGGTAGATGGCAGGACTCCTATCTGTTCCAGCGGATCCTCAACGATCGGCCGCCAAGCTTCGGTTCATGATTTTGGCCTGCGTGAGCCGGGCGTCGCCCAACGGGCGGGAGAGGCTCAAGAGGGGAAAAGCCGCATCGAAGGCCGCCGCTCAATCGACGGTGCGCGGTACGCCCTCCGCGCAGGAGACGGCCGACAACGGTCGTTTGGCGAGCACGTCACGGGCCTGCTCTCTGGCCAGGTTCCACCCGTTCCAGGGATCCGGCTGCGACAGGTGGTTGACGGACACCACGTCGCGGAGAACGCAGCTACGGATGGGTTCGGGCAGACGATCCAGAGTCGGTACGGCCTCCGCCCCCAGATCACCCAGATAGTCGTGGTCCAGGCGGTAGACACCCCGGACGGTCAACTGCGTCTCCGCGACCCGGACATCGGGGTTCCACACCGCGAACGCCAGCAGGCAGATCCCGGTGACCATGACGAGCGTGCGCGGCAACCACGCCGTACCCCGGTTCGAGAGCCACACCGCTCCCGCGATCAGAGCCAGTACGAACACGGCGGCGAGCCACCAGATCGTCGCCCCGACCGAAGCCCGCAAGCGGGTCCAGCCGTACGCGCCGGTGTAAAGACCGAGGCGGTGCAGCGCGGAGGCGAGGATGACCAGCGTGAACGCGCACAGCAGGCCCAGCAGTACGGCGAGCAGTCGCTGGTCCTTGCGGCCCTTCGGCCCGAACAGGCCCACCATGGCCCCGACGATCCCGAGCACGAAGACGCTGACGGTCACGAGCTCGAAGAAACCCGACCTGGCGTACTCGGCGTAGGTCAGCCCGGCCGTGGACAACACCCTGCGGTTTCCGCCGAACAACACGGTGATCTGCACGGCCACAAAGGACGCGAACAACACGTCAAGGCCTACCAGGGGGATGACCCAGACTGTCCGGCTGACGGATATCCGCAGGTCGGGGCCTGCCGGCTCGGCCACCGGACGGAGTGCCACCAGCACGGCCGCGGCCGCGCCCACCGCGAACACGATGAACAGGAAGATCCGGACCGGCAGACTCGACGCCCAGTCGGGAGCCTGGAGCACCTCGCTCGCGAACGCGGAGAAGACCGCGTCGGCGGAGACGAACAGCACGCCGAAGACGAGGAGCAGCACCAGGGTGATTCCGATGCTCACCAGGAGCGGCAGCACCCGCCTGTGCCTGATCAGCCGCTTGGTCGGCGCCTGCAGGAACCACGGCAACGGAAAAACCGCGAGGACGACCGAAAGCCCGCCTCTCAGCGCACTGAGCCAGCCGGCCCCCGCACCGGAGATGCCGAGCGCCGCGATGCAGAACGCCGCCGTCAACAGCGGCCATACGAGCCAGTCCGCGTCGCGGAACAGGGCGACCGACACCAACGCGTAGGCCATGATCCCGAACGCCACGGTCCACGGCGTAATCCGTTGGCGACCCGTGGCGATGAGCGCCGGGAAGACGCCCGCTCCCAACGCGATCGCCGTGATCACCAGTCCCAACCCGGTCGCCGCGTACGGCAGGGCCAGCGCGGCGACGAGGCCGACGGCGCCGGCGGCCAGGAGCAGCCATCGTGGCGCGTCGGGTAGCTCCGGCCGTGGGAACAAGGGGGGTGGCACGTAGGAGGGTGGTGGTGGCCCCAAATACGCGCCCCCAGACGCGGGCGACCCATGCCGGGACGGCGGGTACGGGGCTCCGTCGTACGGATGTGACTCATGCGCGGGTGGCGAGTGGCGCGCGTCCTTCGCGGGCGCGGCAGGACCCGCGGACCCGTCGCTCCCCGGCTCGGCATCTTTCAGCCTGGCGTCTCTCAGCTCGGCACCCGCGGGCTCAGCGCCCCCAGACGCGTCTGTCCGCTCGGCACCTGCCGACCTGGCACCTTTCGACTCGCCAGCACCCGACTCGCCACCACCCGGCTCGATCGGCGCCAGCCCACGCGTCCTCGCACCGGGGGCCTCCGCGGGGCCGGTCCCCGTCCCGAACGCAGCGTCGGCACTGGCACCGGTCGGAATCGCGTCGGTATCGACCGTGTCCGCGTTCTTCTCCGTACGATCCTCGGCGCCCTTCACCCTGCCCTTGAGCTCGCCCGCCGGTGCCCCCGACATCCCGTCGCTCATATCTCCCATCGCCCCTCCCACGCGACCGGTGGCACCGGTCGCATCCCGTTCCGCCGTCCCCATCACGGCCGTCGTCTGAAGCTCCTCCGTAAGCACTCGCGCCGTCACACCGGTCCGGACGACGGCCGCTGCCGCGCGACCCCCACCGGGTGCCTGTGCCGGCCCCTCTGTCGGCACAGGCCTCGGCTCGGGCGTCAGTGCGGGCCTCGGCTCGGAACCCGGCGCAGGTCCTCGCCCAGGCGCTCCCTTCGTCCTGTTCTCTCCGTCCGATTCCGGTGTCGCCGAAGGCGCGCCGACGAACCTCCCGGGAAGGACGACGACCATGCGGCAGCCGCGGCCCCGGCGCCGCACATCAGGAATCTGCGCAGTGGAAACCTGTGCCTCGGACGGCGAAGGATCAGGCAGCCGAGGATCAGTCACCCCGGAATCACGGCCGGACTCCACATCGGAGTCCGGCTCGGCCGCACGGATCGAGCCGCCATGAAGCTCGACGATCTCCCTGGTGATCGCAAGGCCCAGCCCGGCGCCTCCCGCGTCGGCCGCGCGGCCGGCGTCCAGGCGGGAGAACCGCTCGAAGATCCGTGTGCGCTCCGCGTCCGGGATGCCGGGCCCGCGGTCGATGACGCTGATCTCCAGATCGCTCCCCGACGACCGCGCTTCGAGCCGTACCGTCTCGCCGGGAGGGCTGTGCCGTACGGCGTTGTCGAGCAGGTTCGCCAGAACCTGGGCGAGCAGCGCCGGATCGGCGAGGACCGCCGTTCCGTGCGGCACGTCGCTCTCCACCGTCACACCTTCGCGCGCGAGGCCGACCTCGTTCACGGCCTGCCGGCACAACGACCTGAGGTCGAACACCTCCGCCTCCAACGGGCGGGCGCCTGAGTCGAGCCGGGAGAGATCGAGCAACTGGGCGACCAGGCGGCCCAGCCGCTGCGTCTGGGCGAGCGCCGTACCGAGCGTGTCGATGTCGGGCTCGGACACCCCGTCGACGACGTTCTCCAGCACGGCCTGCAGCCCGGTGATCGGTGTCCGCAGCTCGTGGCTGACGTTGGCCACCAGTTCGCGCCGCTGCCTGTCCACCTCGCCGAGGTCGGCGGCCATCGCGTTGAACGCCCTGGCGAGCTCGCCCACCTCGTCCCGGGAGGTCGCCGACACCCGCATGCCGTACCTGCCCTTGGCGACCGTCTGCGCGGCGGCGGCCATCTCCCGAAGCGGCTTGGTCATCCCCATCGCGAGCAGCTGCACCATGATCAGCGCGAGTACGGCGGCGATCGCGATGCGTACGCCGCGCGGAAGCCCGGCGTTGATCCCAACCTCGTTGACCACAAAGGCCGTCACCACGGCGAGCACGATCACGATGCCGAGCTTCACCTTGATCCGGCCGAGAAAATCGAGGGGCCGCATGCCCCCACCTCCATCCCAGCGGACGATCACGGACGTACGAGCGCGTAGCCGACGCCATGGACGGTACGGACGACGTCGGGGCCGAGCTTCCTCCGCAGCGCCCGGACATGGCTGTCCACGGTCCGCGTCGCGGCCCCCTCTGCGAACCCCCAGATGTCGGACAGCAAGCGCTCACGCTCGAACACCTGACCCGGCCGCTCAGCGAGCCGCCTGAGCAGGTCGAACTCGGTCCTGGTCAGCTGCGCCTCAACCCCCCTGACGAAGACCCGCCGCTCGGCCGTGTCGATCTCCACCTCGCCCACCCGGATCACGGCGTCCTCATGGGCGAGCTGGCTGGCCCGCTCGACCCGGCGCAGCAGTGCGTCGATCCTGGCCACCAGCTCTCGCATGCTGAACGGCTTGGTCATGTAGTCATCCGCGCCCACGCCCAACCCGACGAGCACGTCGGTCTCCTCACCGAGCGCGGTCAGCATGAGGACCGGCACCGGACGCGCCGCCTGCATGCGGCGGCAGACCTCCAGCCCGTTCAGTCCGGGCAGCAGCCGGTCGAGGACCACGACGTCGGGTTCCACCTTGGCGTAGGCCGCCAGCGCCTCCTCCCCGTCGCCCGCGACGCGCACGTCGAAGCCTTCCGCGGCCAGCCGGATCTGTACGGCTCTCGCGATCGTCTCGTCGTCCTCGACCACAAGGACGCGACGCTGCTGGGGGGTAGCCATGGCGAAAGCGTAGGCCTCGGCTGTGCACGGACTCCTTCGTGAAATGTGCAGATCCTGTGCAATCACCTCCCCCGCCTCAGCTGGGTCGATGGTTTCGGTTCCTAGTTACAGGTAGTCCGAATATGACCTGAAGGGGGCACCGATGGACCGTCAGACCAAACCCGAGCTCATGTTGATCGTCGACATCGACCGGCCGCACCGTGTGGCCATCTCCTTGACCGAGATTCCGCGCAGGTCCATCAATCTGCCGAGCACCGAACCGAAAGGGTGCCGTTCTGGCACGCCCGCCGGCGCGGAGCCCGACCCGATGACGACGTCGCCCACCTTCGCCACGAACCGGATCAGCCGTCGTCGCTGCGCGGCGACATCGCTTCGGGCCGTTCCGCCGTCGCTCGATACCGGCCAGCACAGTCTCGTCCGTGGTGACCACGGTGGTGTGCAGGTATTGAATGAGAGGCCCCACGGTGCCGCCGTCACGGTCAAGCAGCCGCAGGAACGCCTGCGTACGATCCGAGTCGTGCAGTGTGATGGTCCTGGTCCGCCGATCGTGAGTCTCCCATCGCCCAAGGTCGGCGATCGCGGGTGCCATGGCAGAGGCCCTCACGTGTGCATCCGCGCAGCGGCATGACAGGGCGTATAGAAAAGCGCGAGCGCTAAAGGCTCTTCGTCATGAAGACGCTGTTGGGGTCTTCGGTGTAGGAGCCGAATGGAGAGCAGAGAACGAACCCTGCCTTGGCATACAGCGCTCTCGCTGGGGCGAAGAACTTCATGCTGCCGGTCTCCAGGGAAATCCGGCGGATGTAGCGTCCTCGAGCATCCTGCACGAGGTGCTCGAGGATCCGGGTAGCGATTCCCTGACCTCGTCGCTCCGGATCCGTCCGCATGCTCTTGAGTTCCTCATGCCCCGGCTCCAGTGCTGCGAGAGCGCCCGTCCCCACAATCTCTTGGCCGACGGAGGCGACCCACAGGCGGACGTCTGGTGTCTGCAGTCCACTGAGATCCAGTGCATGTCGGCTCTCTGCAGGGGCTGTGAGCGCGAGGTCATCAAGATGCGCCCGAAGAAACGCACCAAGGTTGGGGGCAGTAAAGTCGGCACGCTCGATACTCAGGTGCATAGTGGCATGCTGCCGGGACCTTGTTTCGGCTACGTTTCGCGCAGCCAGTGACAGGCACCACGTCGACGTCCTGTCACCGGCGGAGCCGGGCGACTGGGAGGCCCGACCTGGCGAGCGCGCGACTCGCAGCAGAAGAGTACGTGGCCGACGAGCGCGCCTTGCAGCTCGTGATCGAAAGTGGCACCATGCGCCGATGCATCCACTGAGGCTGATCGAGTCGACCCCGGGAAAGTACGCACTGTTGCTGGACGCGGGAACCACGCAGGTAGACAACGTGATCGAGGAGCTCGGTCACGAGCCGAACGGATATTTCTGGGAAGGCGTCGCGCAAGTGCTCGTCAGCGTCGAGGCCCCTGCCCTGGAAGGCCGGTTCTCATACGATCCCGAAGGCAGCATGTTCTGCGCGTACGGAACGGACCGAAGCGCCCTGGAGGAGCTGGCCACCCGGATGGCGACCATCGCGACAGACGCCGACCGCATGCGGCAGCTCGTCGCAGCCGCCAAGGCGGACGGTTTCGAGTTCGACGACTGACTCGCCTGCTTCAGAGCAGCGAACGACAAGCCCGCTGGTGTTCAGACGGATTCGAGCTTTTGGCTCTGTCCGGGCGGGGGCACGGTGGAGTCGCCGCTGCCGTCGTCAGGCGGGGATGATGGTTTCTTGGCGAAGGTCAGCTTTATGGCGATGTAGTACAGGTAGGAACCGAGGAGGACCATGACGATGGCGCTCGGCCACTGGAGGGGACCGGCAAGGTAGAGCGGCAGGAACCACGACTTCACGTCGAGCCCGACCAGCAGGAAGATCACCGGTACGATCCCCTGCGGGAAGAGCGCGATCGAGCCCAGCGTCCAGCCGGTGAGGGCGATCCACGCGTCACGCTTCGGCATCTCGATCTTGATCGACTTGCTGTTGCGCCCGGTGCGCATGAGGAAGAGCATCTCCGGGCCGCGTACCCGCAGGCTGCGGATCGCCACCCGCCCGAGCCACCAGGCGAGGAAGACGCCCGTGGCCACACCCACCGGAACGGCCGTCCACAGCAGGAACGCGTTGTCGTAGACGGTGCCGAGCGTGAGGAACGTGGCCGGCGGGATCCCGGTCAGCAGGCCGCCCCAGAACAGGAGGTTGGCCTGGCCGGTCGTGTCGCCGTGCTCCAGCGGATTGTCGGGGCGCTTGTGGGCGTCGGGACCGGGCGCGATCGCCACCACGGAGATGAGCGCGCCCAGGCCGGCCTGCCCGCCGAGCATCGCCGGAGTCAGGGCCAGCACCCAGGGCCAGGCGTAGGCGAGTCCGCTCCATGCGGTGAAGACCACCGCGATGACGAGGGTGATCGGGCCGAAGATGAGCAGGTAGGCCAGTTGCCTGCCGCGCAGGTCCGCACGTTCGCTGCCGGTGAGCAGGGTCATCCACAGCGCGGTGCCGTCCAGGCCGTAGATGTTGCACATGGCGGCGCCGGCCATGACGGCGAGTGCCGGTGCGGCCCAGGGCAGCAGCAGCTTCTCGTCGAAGGTGAGTGGCAGCAGGGTCGTGCCCAGAGCCCAGACCAATGGGACGAACACCGTCTGGGTGCGCAGGGGGTCACGCCACCAGGTGCGCAGTTCCTTACGCACGACCGTGCCGGTCTGCCCGGCGAACAACCCCCTGCTGGAGACGGCGGCGTTGCGCGAGCCGCGGATGGTGATTCGGGCTCGCCGCGGGGTGCCGAGGCTGTGGCTCCAGCCGAGCAACAGCAACACGATGAGCAGGGCCAGCCCGGCGAGTGCGGCGAGCGCCAATCCCCAGTCACCACGGGCGGCCGACTCGACGGCGACGAGACCCCACCCGGACGGGATGGCCCGCACCGTGGTGGAGAAGCCGTCCCCGAAGCCGTCGTTGAGCACGCCGGAGACCTGGATCGCCACTGCGATCATCCAGCCGGACTGGGCGAGGACCATCATCGCGGCGATGAGTACGCCGGTGAACGCGGCACCGATCCGGGACTTCGCCACGACACCGAAAACGACCATGGCGACTCGCGACAGCAGGACGACGAAGGCCAACTGCAGGAAGACGGCCGGCACCGCGACGAGCGCGGGCACGATGCCGAGGCGAGCGCCGTAGACGATCAGGCTCACGAACGCCAGGAACGTCACGGCCGTGGTGATGGCGACGAAGCCCGCGAAGAGCAGTCCGACGGCGAGTTTGCGCTGCGGTACGGACAGCAACGCGAAGTGGTCGACGCGCAGCACCGTGGAGCCGCCCCAGACCGGTCCGACGATCCACCCGAGCATCCACATGACGTAGACCGCGGCGAGCAGGTCGGCCATCACGGCCAGGGGGATGCTCTCCAGCAGGCTCAACCAGATCGTGGCGACCGCGAAGACGATCCCGAAAAGGCCGCCGATGATCATCCAGGCGGCCTTACCACCCGTCATGGAGTGACGGATGATCACCAGCTTCATCCGGATCAGGACGCCAGCCACGACAGGCCCTCCCGGTTGCCGGCCTCGACGTCCACCAGGCGGACGAACGTCTCCTCCAGCGTGCGGTCGCCACGAACCTCGTCGAGGGGACCGGCGGCGACGACCTTGCCCTTGGCCATGACGGCGACGGTGTCGCACAACTGCTCGACCAGGGCCATGACGTGGCTGGACAGGACCACCGAACCGCCCGAAGCGACAAACCGCACCAGGATCGCCTTGAGCGCAGCCGCCGAGACCGGATCGACGGCTTCGAAAGGCTCGTCGAGCACAAGCAGCCTCGGCCCGTGCAACAGCGCGGTCGCGAGCCCGATCTTCTTGCGCATGCCCGTGGAGTAGTCGACGACCAACGTGCGCTCGGCGTCGTTGAGCTCCATGACGTTGAGCAGTTCCTGGGTCCGCTGAGCCACCACGTCGTCGGCGATGCCGCGCAGTTGACCGATGAACGTCAGGAGTTCCCGGCCGGTCAGCCGTTCGGGCATTGCGAGCCCGTCCGGCAGGACGCCCATGAGCGACTTCGCCTGGACCGGGTCCGACCAGACGTCCACGCCGAACACCTCGGACCGGCCCTTGTCAGGTCGGAGCAGGCCCACGGCCATCGACAGCGCCGTGGTCTTGCCGGCGCCGTTGGGTCCGACAAGGCCGAAGAACGAGCCTTGGGGAACGACCAGATCGACGTCATCGACCGCGACGTTGTCGGCGAAGACCTTATGAAGGCCTTCTAATCGCAGCGCCGGCTCCTCCCGCCGGGGTAACTCCTCGGAATCCTGGCTGGTCACTTGATCCATCACTACCCCCTGGTTGATCGTTGGTTACGCTACAGCTACGCAAATGCAAATTGAAGGGCTTCTTGTAACACCTCTCATGCCGATATCCGTTTCCGCACGAATTCTCTTCAGTGAAATACAGAGGTGCGGCCATGGGGCAGCGCGTCGAAAGCGGCCGTGTGCACGCTTAACTCGGACCGGCAGTTCACCCGCGCGCATGCCCGGGCGACGACCAGCCTGCGTTCGGCCCCGGCAGCATGCCATGTGCGAGCCGCCCGGCACTCAGCGCGCGTGGCGCCGATTTCGGGTTGCGGTGCAGCACCGCGGAAGAGCGCCGGTGGCTCGTGTGAGGGATAGGTACGACACATCCGCTCACCAATTCTGAGGGCCGGGCTCGACCTGCGTGAGTCACACCGGAAACGTCACCGCGGTCAGTTCCTCTGAGATCGTCCACAGCCGGCGCTGGGCGGCCACGTCGTAGGACTGGACGACCTTCGGGTGTCCCTTGCTCTCTTGGAAGCCCGCCGACCGTAGTTCCGGCCCCCTGGACGGACGGGTCGGTCACGGCGTTGCCGTCGAACCCAAACAAGAACGCCCCGAGGATCACTCGGGGCGTTTGGGCTGTTCAGGTTGCCGTGGTCAGGAGCGGGAACCTCTATCGAGTCCACGTCCTGGACGACGTGATCGGCCCCATGCTCGGCATCACCACGCCGCATGACATCACCTCAAACGGGCGATCCAGGCACCTCACTGACGTCGGGCACGCGTTCAAGCAGCTACCTCGCGGAGGGTGTCCTCAAGAAGGACGTCGAGGTCTTTAGCTACTGCGTCCACGTTCAGGTCGCCGAGCTGCCTGAAAACGTCGCTCGGACGGTCATATTCAAATGCGACTTCGCCTTCACGGCTTTCCCGCAGCAGGACGCGGAGGGGTGCGTAGAGGCCGGCGGACAGTTGATGGCGCGTCATTTTCGTAGCGGTCAGCGCATTTCCGCAGTCATACCTGAGGGCCTTACGGTCTTGGCCCCAGACCTTCAGCAGGATTCCATGATCGCGGACGCCCGCGATCACGAGAGGCGGCAGGCTCTCCAGCACCTCCATAGCGCGCTCGACCTGGCCGTACTGCAAGAGCACGAAGACGTTTTCATCGAGCCGGCCGAGCGCTTTCTCGAAAGCCGCTCTCGTATCCTCGAAAGACTTGTTCGACACGATTGTGATGTGCTGGATGGAGATCGTTCGTATGTTTACTTCCACCATTTGAGTATCCTTTTCGTCGGGGAATTCGTATTCTGTCGCTCATGTGCCGAAGGGGACGAAGTAAGGTCCGCTGACGCCGAAGTCGGGCTTGTTCTCGAGGACGAACTGTTCGACAGACAGCGGAGCGCGATGACCGATCTTCTCGACGTTGTCGTTCGTGCCGGCGAACACGCCGCTCTGGTAATCGATGGCGACGTTGCTCAGGTGCTGGATGCGGTGCGCGGGCATACCTCGTTCTGCCATGGCCGGGGCGAACTCCTCGACGCTGATCGGCTCGTAGTGCACCGGGATGCCGAGCGTGCTGGACATGACCCGGGCGATGTCATGGTGGTTCAGTTCGACCGGGCCGTGCAGGGTGTAGACCGCGCGGTCGTGCGGCTCGGGGTCGAGCAGCACCGCGGCGATCACATGTGCTTGGTCGGCCGAGGCGATCGGCGCGTGCCGGCCTTCGCCGAACGGAAGCCGTAGGTACCCCTCGCCGTCCCGCAGCTCCCACCACAACTTCAGCCACTCGGCGAAGAACGTCGGCCGCAGGTGCGCGGTGAGCAGGTTCGTCCGGTCGAGCAGGCGCTCGCACAGCCAGTGCTGCCGGGCGGCGTTGCTGCCCGCCTCGCGGCGGGCGGAGATCTGCGACATGTTGACCACGGACCGGACGCCGGCCTCGGTCGCGGCCTGGGCGAAGTAGGTGGTCGCCTCGATGAGGCCCGGGGAGATCGGGTGGCACAGGTAGGCGCCGGTGACACCCTGCAGGGCTCGGGTCACGCCGTCCAGGTCGTGGAAGTCCGAGACGACGACCTCGGCGCCGGCCTCCGCCAGCGAACGGGAGCGCTCGTCCTCGCGGTGCACCATCGCCCGGACGCGGTGACCACGCCGCAGCAGCAGGTCGATCGTGCTGCCCCCGGTCTTGCCTGTCGCGGCGGTGACCAGGAACAGCCTGTCATCGTTGGTCATCTGAACTCCTTTCGTAGAACTACGAGTGCTGTCAGCTCCTTCTCGGGGCCGCCTCACGGGCCCCCGAGATGCTGTTCACTCGGGCGAAACGGCATGCCGGTCCGGTCGGGTGCCACGGATGTCGCGTACGAAGTCCGCCACTGCGGCGCCGATCAGATCCGGGCTGTCTTCCTGGACGAAGTGCCTGCCCGGCACCGTCACCTCGGTCTGGTTAGGCCAGGTGCGGCAGAAATCGCGCGGGCCGCGGATCAGGAGCACGCCGGGGTCGGCGTTGACGAACAGTTTGGGCACCGTGGACGTGGCCAGCCATCGGCCGTACTCCTCGACGATCCGCACCACTTCGGCGGGTTCGCCGTCGATCGGGAGTTGGCGCGGCCAGCTCAACGTGGGGCGGCGGCTCTCGCCCGGGGTGAGGTAGGGCGTTCGGTAGACCGCCATCTCCTCCTCGCTCAGGTCCCGGAGGATCCCCCTCGGCAGCACCTGCTCGACGAACGCGTTGTCGGTGAGCACCATGGATTCGCCGGCGGTGGAGCGGAGAGCCTGGAAGGTCCGCCTTGAACTGTCCCGCCGGTCGTTCCAGGTCGCGGGAGCCACGATGGCTTCCATGTAGGCGATTCCGGCGACCCGGTCCTGGTTGTGGAACGCCCAGTCGAAGCCGAGTGCCGAACCCCAGTCGTGCAGGACGAGCACGACGCCGTCGCCGAGATCGAGGTGCTCCCAGAGCGCGAACAGGTAGTCCCGCTGCTCCTGATAGGAGTAGCGGTCCGGACCGGAGTCGGGCAGTTTGCCGGAATCGCCCATCCCGACGAGGTCGCAGGCGATCAGCCGGCCCAGCCCTTCGAGGTGCGGCATGACGTTGCGCCACAAGTAGGCCGAGGTCGGGTTGCCGTGCTGGAACACGATCGCACGGCCCTCTCCCTCGTCGAGATAGGCCATCCGAACCCCGTTGATCTCGGCGAACTTCTTCTCGGCGTAAGGACGGGTGTTCATCCTCGGCCTCCCTCGGGGCGGGTGCGGTCAGTCGGCGAAATCGACGGCGATGTCGGTGAAGTCGACGATGATGATCGGTGCGTGCCCGGGGTGGCCGTCCTCGACGGGGAGCACGTAGCGGTGCGTCGGGAACACCAGGCCGGACACAGTGCGGTGCGCTTCGGTGTAGTGGTGGGCGGGCCGGTTGCCCATGACATACGGCGCATAGTCGACCCTGCGCTGCAGCCCGGATTCGTCGTAGTGGAAGGTCTGTTCGGTGCTGTGGGTGGCGATGTGCCGGGGGAAGGTCACCCCGAGCCGCCGCCACCGCTCGCCGTCCACCTGCCGCGGCTCGAGTTCCTCAGTGTGGACACCGGGCAGCGTCAGCAGGTACGGAGCGGTGAGGTAGTTCCACATGCCGTACCCGCCGAAGTACAGGGCATGCAGTGGATCCCAGCGGGCGTCGCCGTCCCGGTCCGGGTAGGCCTCCCGTGGCGCGTGGCGTTCCTGCAGGACGGTGCCGTGCTGGTCCTCGATGGCGACATGGTCGGGCGTGTACACCCCGCGAAGCCCGGGGCCGGTGAAGCCGGTGAACACGGTGCGCTGCTCATTCACCTCGACCGCGACGTCCAGGCCGGCGAATATCTTCTCCTGGCCGAGTGCCGTCCAGGTCGGACCGCCCATGTTGAGCCGGGCACGGATCGTCTTGGCCTTGCTCCAGCGCTCGATCCCACCATGCGCCTCCAGGACCAGATCCAGCAGTCCGGGCCCCTCGGTCTTGTCCACGAAGCCTGACCTCCTCCCCTGCCCCGGCCATGCCTGCGTCGTCTCGACCGCCCGAACGAAGTCGCCGCGGCGCTCCGGCTGGATGGTGAAGGCACAAGGCCAGACTGGTTCACTAACTGAACTACCCCTGCCAGACAACGTAGCACGCCATCAGTTCAGTGAGTGAACCACCATGGTACGGACTTGTCCGTACCATGAGACTGATCTTTTCGGCGAGGATCAGCGGGACGTCGCCCCTGCTTCCGCCGCGGCCTGTCGGGCGGCGTTCACCGCGCCCAGCATGATGCGGTCGGCCGCGCGGACCGCATCCGCCCGACTCAGGCGACCGCTGGTGACCTCGCGGGCCAGCGCCTCGGCGGCGCCGACGACGCCGAGCATCAGCGTCATCCCCTCGCTTTCCGGCAGCGACACGAAACGCTCCACGGCGCGCAGGTAGAGCCCGGCGTAGCGCTCCCGCCCCTCCCTCAGCAGTTCCTCGGTACCGGCGATCGAGGAGAGCGCCGCGGTCACCACGCCGAACTCCTTACCGACGTGCAGTACGCAGTCGATGTACGCCTCGGCCAGGATCTGTACGGCCTCCTCCAGCGAACCGACTCGCGCGCGCAGTGCCGTGTTCGCCGCTTCAATCTGCTGGTCGTCGACGCGCCGGTAGAGCGCGGTCAGCAGTCC
The DNA here is from genome assembly GCF_016863335.1 of Planotetraspora thailandica. GTDB lineage: Bacteria > Actinomycetota > Actinomycetes > Streptosporangiales > Streptosporangiaceae > Planotetraspora > Planotetraspora thailandica. Next base: position 2,349 of record NZ_BOOR01000050.1, on the reverse strand, counting down.
CGTCCGGGTCTCGAAGTGCTCGTAGGCGACCGGCTTCGTGACGCCGGCCTCCTCGGCGACCCGGGCAAGTGTCAGCCCGTCGGCGCCCTCGGCCCGGACGATCGCCATCGCCGTGTCGAGCAGCTGCAGGCGTCGCTTCTCGCGCGACAGCCGTCGTCCGGCCACGTGTTCCTCCGCCCGCTGCCGACAACCTACGGAAAGTAGCTTACTTTGCAACGGTCACCGCTCCCCCCTGCTCGCCGCCGTACGGGGTCACCCCCATAGCGGTGTCTCCCTGGAGCAGGCCTCCTCGGAGTGGCCTTGACAAGCAACCTACCAATGGTAACTTACCATGAGTAAGTTACTTCGTCGCCCGACTCGGGGCGGGACCCCGGCGTTCCGGTAACCCGGCGCGCGAAGCGGCCGGTGCGTGCCGCGCCTCCCGCCTAGGGCGACGTACCTCTCCTTCTCTGCCTTCGGGAAACACATGATGCATCGCATACTTATCGTCGGCGGCTACGGGCTCGTCGGCGGATGGACCGTCCGTCACCTGCGTGCGGCAGGGCACGGCGTCGACGTGGTGATCGGCGGGCGGCGGCCCGCCGAGGCCGCCGCACTGGCTCGCGAGTGTGGAGCAAGCGTCGTGAAGCTCGACGCTGCCCACGCGGAGACCGGACTGGCCGCGGCAGGGCCGGTCGACCTGGTCGTCTCCTTGGTGCAGGACCCGGACGACAACCTGCTGAGGGCGGCGCTGCGGGCCGGATCCGCGCACCTCGGGATCGTGCGCAAGGCGGACAACGTCGGCCGCACCATGATCGCTGCAGCCGACCTGGCGCAGCGGCCGGCCCTGATCATGGGCCACTGGCAGGCGGGGGTCACGACGTTCGCCACGCTGGCCGCCGCGCAGGGGTTCGGCCGGGTCGAGCGCATCGAGCTCGCCGCCCTGTTCGACCGGACCGACCCCACCGGGCCGATGACCACCGACGACAGCGAGGCCTTCTTCAACCGGGCACTCCTCCGCCGCGGCGGACGTTGGGAGACGGTCGAGCCGGCGGGCAACATCCGCACCATCGATCGGGGCGGCCCGCCGGCGTTCGACGCCCAGCCCATGGGCGTCCTCGACGTCCCGGCGCTGGCGGCGGTCACCGGCGCACCGAACGTCCGCTTCGACCTGGGGATCGGCGACTCGTACGGCACGCTCGCCGGCGGGACGGCGTCCCATGAGATCTATGCCGACCTGTGGGGCCGGGACGAGCACGACGCGCCGGCGGCTCTGCGCACGGTGGTGAGCGACCCGCTGGGGCAGGCCCATCTAACCGCCCTCGGAGTGCTCATCGGCATCGAGCGCCTCCTCGGCCTGGACGGCGCCCTGCCTCCGGGGGCCGGCGTGGTCCTCCCCGAAACGGCGATCGACCCGGTACGCGCGCTGGCCCGCCTGCGCACGTTCGGCGTCGGCATTACCAGCGTCCCCCTCCCGCCGGCCCCCTCAGGCACAGCGGACTGATCGCACATGCGCGCGCACCGGGCGATCACCGGTGCGCGCGTTCGGCTGCGCGCGTCGCGCTGAGTTCTCCTTCGGCGGCCGAGAGTGTGCGCGGTCGCATGATCGGCTCGAGGAGTCGGTGTGGCGTGTTGATCGCGCCGGACACGGGATCGTGGTCGGAGTCAGTCAGATCGAATCCGGGTCCGGGTTCGATCCGGATCTCCGGGACCGGGACGACCAAACCGCAATCTTCGCAGCGTCCATCGTGGTCGAGAAGACCTCCGTCCTGATCGTGGCGCTCGGCGCGCTTCACTCCAGACGGAGAGTAGAACGCGTCCCCCCAGTTCATCAGAGCACGCACGACCGGCCACAGTGCGACGCCCTTGGCGGTCAGCCGGTACTCGACACCTCCGGTCGCATCATCGTCACGTATGAGCACGCCTTCCTTCACAAGGAACTTCAGCCTGTTGGTCAGGACGGCGCGGGGGATCTTCAGCTGATTGGCGAAGTCTCCGAATCGACGCACCCCGAAGAACGCGTCGCGGATGATGAGGAGCGTCCACCGCTCTCCGACGATCTCCAACGCTCGTGCCACTGAGCAGTTGCGGTCCGCGTAGGTGCTCGGGAGTGTCATGTTGCGATTCTATCTGCCCCGGTTCACTCATTGAACTTGCGCGTGCTACGGTCTCCACCAGCAGTAGTTCAGTCAGTGAACTCAGCCGTGACCCATGCTCATGACACACCAACCAAGGGATATGAAGTGAGCGAGAAGATCGTCCTCATCACCGGAGCCAGCAGCGGAATCGGCGCCGCCGCCGCACGGCGTCTCGCCTGGTCGGGGCACCATGTGGTGCTCGGCGCCCGCCGCACCGACCGGCTCGCCGCCC
>NZ_BOOR01000049.1 GCF_016863335.1 Planotetraspora thailandica | reverse complement strand
CGGCGCCCGCCGCACCGACCGGCTCGCCGCCCTGGTCGCCGACATCCGGAAGGACGGCGGCTCCGCCGAGCACGCGGCCCTCGACGTGACCAGCGCGGACAGCGTCGACTCCTTCGTCCAGTCGGCCCACCGCCGCCATGGGCGCATCGACGTCCTCGTCAACAACGCCGGCGTGATGCCCCTGTCGCGCCTCGACGCGCTGCGCGTCGAGGAGTGGAACCAGATGATCGACGTCAACCTCCGCGGCACCCTGCACGGCATCGCTGCCGCGCTCCCCCTGATGCGCGCGCAAGGGTCGGGCCACGTGATCAATGTGTCCTCCACCCTCGGCCACGACGTCGTACCCAACTCCGCCGTCTACAGCGCCACGAAGTTCGCGGTCCGCGCGCTGGCCGACGGGCTCCGTAAGGAGCAACAGGACATCAGGGTCACCGTGATCAGTCCGTCGTTCACCGAAACCGAGTTGAACACCCTGGGCGGCGATCCCGACACCATGGCCTGGGTGCGCACCTTGGCGGACAAGCTCAACATGCCCGCGGACGCCGTGGCGGACGCCATCGCCTACGCGATCGAGCAGCCCGCCTCCATCGACGTCAACGAGATCGTCATCCGTCCCATCGTCGAAGCCGCCCTCTGACACGGCGGCGGACGTTTAGCCGGCTGTCCAAAAGAGGTATCCATGTCCGAAACTCTGAAGCGAACCCGCCGTTACGTTCTCGCGGAGCGCCCCGTCGCGCCCACCGGGCCACTGCAGGAAGGCGTCCTGCGCTACGAGGACGACGTCCCCGTGCCGCAGCTCGAAGCAGGACAGGTTCTGGTGAAGGTCGAGTGGATGTCGCTGGACCCCGCCACCCGAAGCTGGATGAACGACACCCCGAGTTCCCTTCCACCGTCACCGCTAGGCGAGACCATGCGCGCATTGGGAGCGGGCACGGTGAGCGCATCGGAGCACCCGGATTTCGCGGTCGGGGAACAGGTATGCGGATTGCTCGGCTGGCAGGAGGATGCCGTGGTGGACGGCTCGATCCTGCGGCGGGTGCCCGAAGGCGTGCCGCTGAACGCCTCCCTGAACGTCTTGGGCATCGCCGGACAGACCGCCTGGCTGGGGTTGCACGACATCGGACGGCCGCGGAAGGGCGAGACGGTCGTCGTCACCGCGGCGGCCGGCGGCGTAGGTTCCATCGCCGTCCAGCTGGCGGCCGCCGCCGGCGCACGGGTGATCGGCGTCGCCGGAACGCCGGCCAAGTGTGACTGGGTGCGGGAAATCGGCGCCGACGACTGCATCAACTACCGGGAAGACGACGTGTCCGCGGCGTGCTCACGGTTGTGTCCCGACGGGATCGACGTCATCTTCGACAACGTCGGTGGGGCGATGCTCGACGCGCTACTCCCGCACGTGGCAGTCAATGCCCGGGTCGTCCTGTGCGGTGCGATCTCCCGGCATGAGAGCGGACATGGTCCTGTTCCTCTGGACAACTGGTTTCACCTGTTGGTCAACAGGGTCCGGATGGAAGGTTTCATCTACATGGACCACGAGGCCCGCTTCGACGAGATCGAAGCCGATCTCCTCCCCCGCCTGCGCAACGGCGAACTGCGCAGCCGGGAGCACGTGGTCGAGGGACTGACTGCAGCCCCAGCGGCGCTTCACACGCTCTTCGACGGCACGAACACGGGCAAGCTTCTCGTTCGGGTCGGTCAGTCTTGACCCGAATCCACCGCGCCGCGTAGACCACCGGGCCGAGCCGGCATGAGGAACGGATTGCCTCATCCGGGCCGCCCGACGGAGCGTCGGCAGCGCGTTCATCATCGGCGCCAAAGTGGCCACGCAACGGCGCAACCTGTTCGCTGCGGGGCCCGCTCGAATCACCAACTCATGATGAGGAGATCCATCATGTCGTCTGTGCTCATCACCGGCGCCTCCAAAGGCATCGGCCGGGCTATCGCCATCGAACTGTCAGGCCGAGGCCACCGGGTGATCGCCACCGCACGTCGTCCGGAAACGCTGGCCGACCTGCCTGTCGACCAGCGCCTGCGCCTTGATGTCACTGTTCAGGAAAGCGTCGACCAGGCCATTCAGGACGCCGGCGACATCGATGTCGTGGTGAGCAATGCCGGCGAGACGGTGCGCGCGCCTTTGGAGAGCGTCCCGCTCTCGGAGGTCGAACGGCTCTTTCAGCTCAACACCTTGGGTGCGCTGCGGGTGGCGCAAGGCGTGCTTCCGGCGATGCGCGAAAGAGGAGCGGGCCGCCTCGTCTTCGTCTCCAGCATCCAGGGGCGGCTGGTGCTGCCGATGATCGGCCCTTACGGCGCCAGCAAGTGGGCGCTGGAGGCGCTCGCAGAGACACTCGCCATCGAGACGGGTCACTTCGGTATCAAGGTGAGTGTGGTGCAGCCCGGTGTGGTCTCCTCGGGCGGCGCTGGGCGCGCCAAGGTGTTCCTGAAGGAGAACGACCCGTACACCCCGCTGTATGAGGCGCTCGGTGTCCTCCGTGGTGAGTCCATCACCCCAGAGGAGGTGGCCGCCGCGGTGGCCGACACGATCGAGGAGCCCGAACCTCCGCTGCGCGTGCCGGTCGGTGCACCCGCCAAGCGGGTTCTGCAAGCCCGCAAAGAGGCCCCGGAGAGCGAGCCCTTCCTGATGGCCGAAATCAATTGGTAGTCGTCGAGGAGCCAGACGGGGTGGATCTTGGGTGGTGTGAGCCATGGTAAGAAACTCGGCTGGTTTTCCGATCGGACAGTCACATCCGCTGGACAATTCTGTCTACTCGGCGCTGACCGGGCCGCACGCCCACTTCGCGCAGCGACGGGGCAACGCATTGCGCTACCCGTTGGACGTGTCACCGTTCATGGCGCTGCCGGACTCCCCCGACGACGCCGACTGGGCGGACATCGCAGCACTCGCCGGTCCCAGTGGAGGAGCCACGCTGACCGGCCTCACGGTCGAGCCGCCGGATGGCTGGGAGGTCGTGACGCGAGGCGCCGTACTGCAACTCGTCGACGACGGGATCGCCGCCGTGCCGGATGAGGAGGCCCTCCCCCTTACCCAGGCGGACGTTCCGGAGATGCTTGCTCTGACCGAACGCACCAAGCCGGGACCGTTCCTGCCGCGCACGATCGAGATGGGCACCTATCTGGGTATCCGCCGGCGCGGGCGTCTGGTGGCGATGGCCGGTGAACGACTGCGCCTTCCGGGTTGGACGGAGATCAGCGGAGTCTGTACGGATGCGGACTGGCGCGGACAGGGGTTGGGGACCCGGCTGGTGCTGGCTGTCGCGGCCGGCATCCGGGAACGCGGCGAGACACCGTTTCTGCATGTGGTCGCGTCCAACATGAACGCCTTCCGGCTGTACGAATCCCTGGGATTCCGACTTCACCGCGCTGCAACCCTTGTGCTCACCCGGCCGTCGGCGGAAGCACCGATCAGCTGAACGAGTAAGTCTTAAATCGGTCGGTGATCCTAGAATGCCAGCAACTGCCGTCGCGTCTGTGCCGGCGACCGGTTGTGCGGCGGGGCGGCGACTTGAAGACCCCCCCACGTCGTCCACGAGATCGTTGGACATTCGAATATCGAGGTCACCATGACGATCTACGCCCATACCTCGCTTGACGCGAAGTGTGCGGCCCTCAGCAACCTAGGCTGATCTTGCCTTTCACTGAGAAGCGCTCCGGGCTTCCGGGGCGCTTCTGTCATTGGTGGTCAATAGAGCCACTTTTCACTGTGGCGATGCTTCGTCGGCTCCGGCTCCTCACCCTGTAGGAGCGCGAGTCGGACGCGCTGTCGGGCTTTGCGCTCGGCGATGTTCGTGTCCACGCCGATGCCCTTGTAGGACCCACCGATGTCACGCCTGAAGCGCCGGCCGTCCTGCTCCTGGATACGTAGCGGCATCGTGTTATCGGTGCGGCTCACTCCTCAATATTCGCAGCACCTTTGGCACGGCTGCCAACCCTGTTGTCGTCAGCGTTGTCGTCACTAGAGACCAAAAGACTCCCTGGCCGTGATCGGCTCGGGCCGTTCGGGTTGCTCAGGTGCTGTGGTCAGGGGCAGGGTCGAACTGCCGACCTTCCACTCTTCAGGCGGAGCGATCACCCTGTTCGGGTGGTCGAGGACGTGGTCAGGCGCGAGCGCGGGGTGGCGCGAATGTGTCGGCGTGCGGGAACGTTGCTCAGTGCTGCTGTCACCTCAGCCGCGGTCCCAGTGCCGAGTGCGGATGCGCCCCTCACATGGACGGTATGGATCAGCTTTGCTCAAAGGCTCTTTCATCGCATGACGGACCGTCATCCTGGCAATCAGCAGCGGACGCAAGATCCAACTGAGGGCTATCGTACGGCTGTGACGCTCACCGACGCCGATCTGGCCGCTAAGCTCGCACCCGCCGGCCTGAACTTCGTCAAGCGGTGGAACCAGGAGGATGTCCGGTTGCCTCCGCTGCCAACGGGATACTCACCCGCGAGCGCAGGCCCCGAGCACGGCCGATTCGATTCCCGCCCGGACGAGATAGCCGATGTCGATGCTCCGGACATGCCTGACAAGGTCCATGCGAGCTGGTTCCGAATGGCAACCGAATACGGGCTCTTCAATGAGAACCGCGAGTTCCTGCTCGGAGCCTGCTACGCGAGATACTACGAAACGGACGATGGGTACGATGACAACGCATGGGTTCAGGTACGCCTCCTCGATGACTGGGATTTCGTCGCGAGTGAAGTAGATCTGCTGCGAAGCGCAATGGCGGGGCTGTTCACGACGCGCTTCGTGCCGGAGTTCACGGTGGCGTCCCTGGACGGGCGGACGATGATGAACACCACTGTCTGGGGCAATGGCACCGTAAGCACCATCGCCATATGCACCCCAGACGACTCCTCGCAGACCGAGCGTTGATCCGATGGCAGACCGAGAGTTGGAACGTAAGCGGGAGGACGTCCTGCGCATTACGAGCCCTCATGTCGGCCGCTCGGAGGTGTCCGCGCGCTTCCGCTGATGTCCGTATGCCGAGGTCAGGGGGCCATCGCGGTCATCACCGGACGGTGATCGCGAGACGGTAGGACGGCTTCCGGGCCGAGCGAGGTGACCATGACCATCTACGCTCACGTCTCTCGAGGACAAGCACAACGCCCTGGGCAAGCTTGGTGATGCCCTCGCCTGAAGCGCCACAGGCACGTCAAAGCGCCCGGGTGATTCAACCCGGGCCTTGCCATTGATCGCCTAGCTGCGTACGCCGCCACTTGGCCCGGTCGGATGCTCGCCGCGTGCGAGTTGGCTGCCAATTCGTGCCCCTTGCGGCTGGGCAAGCTGGAATCGAAGTACCAGCGCCCGGAGCCGTCGGCATCTTTACAGATCAACACACGCGCAGATGGCCTTCCGTTCTTGTCGGCCGTGGACAGCGTCGTCGTATGCGGTTCGGCTCGGGGTGCCTCGGGGCCGGAGGCCGGTCTGAGCGGCCTCCGGCCCCGAAAGGGAACAGCGTGTGAGCGCCTCCGGCGGCCGCGTCGTGCAGGTCAGAGGCGACCCCTGTCAGGAGCGGACGGCCGCTCGGGCGGCGTCGAGGATGACGTCGGTCACCACGCCGGGCCGGGTGATGAGGGACAGGTGACCGGCGTCGACCTTGGTGATGTGAGCGCCCGCTCGGACGGCCATGGCCGACTGCTCGGCTGCGGGAATGACATGGTCGGCGGTTCCGACGACGGCCCAGGAGGGGATGGTCTGCCACGCGGGTGTGCCGGAGGGTTCGGATCCGGCGCTGACGGCGAAGGGGCGCTGGCCGGCCGCCAGGAGACGGGCTTGGGCGCTCGGGACACCGTTGGCGAAGCAGTCCGCGAACCCCTGGTAGGTGCCGTTGGGCGCGACCTTGAGGTAGGCGTCGTAGTCGCCCTGGGGAGAGCCGGGGTACTGCACCAGGTTCAGGAACGTCGACGGGTCGGCGGTGACGCACGAACCGGGCTTGGCGGCGTTGATCTGGAACACGGTCTCGCCCTTGGCGGGGATGTAGGCGTTGTCGTAGACCAAGGCCTTGACATTGGGGTTGCCCACGGCGGCGTTGGTGATGACCATGCCGCCGTAGGAGTGGCCCACCAGGACGACCGGGCCCTGAATGGTGGCCAGATAGTTCTTCAGGGTCTGCGCGTCGTAGCCGACGCCGCGCAGCGGGTTGGGCGGGGCGGCGACGGTGTAACCGTCGTGCTGGAGGCGGCTGATCACCGCGTTCCAGCTCGACGCGTCCGCCCACGCACCGTGTACGAGCACGATCGTCGGCTTGGGACCGCGGTCTTTCGCGGTGGTGGTGGCCTGCGCGACCACCTGGGTGGCCGACACCAGCACCCCGGTGACGGCCAGGGCCGATGCGGCGGCCAGCACGCGAGACTTGCGCAGCCGTGTTCCTCGGAATCGCATGACGAAAGGTCCTTTCGGTGGCCCTGTCATGGGCCACATGAGTAAGTCACCGAATGCCGATGCGACTTCGGTGCGAGTACGGGATCGGGCACGCCAGGAGGGCGATGTGGATCGGAACCGAAGGACGTTGGGTCGGCCGTCGGCACCGGAGACGGCCCGCCGACGGTTGCCTGTGCCGCCTGATCAGCTCGTGGCGTGTACCGCGTCACGAATCAGGTCGGCGACCTCCTTCGGCTGGGAGACGGCGACGGCGTGCGAGGCACCCCCGAGCTCCACGATGGTCGCCCCGGCCCGCTTCGCGCCGAAGCGCTCGACCTCGGGGTTGATCGCCTGGTCCGCGCCGGACACGAGCGCCCAGGAGGGCTTGGTCTTCCACGCGACCGCGGAAGCCGTCTCCCAGAAGGCCGCGACGGCGAGCGGACGCTGTGTCACCGCCAGGACCTTCGTGACTTCCCCCGGCACATCGGCGGCGAAGACGGTGGGGAACGCTTCCTGGGTGATGGCGACCTCTGCTGCGGGATCGGCGCCCTCGACGGGGTAGGTCGCCTCCTTCAGGTTGGCGGCCAACGGAGAGGCGGGGAAACGGCCCTGAAGCTCGCCGAGGCTCTCGCCCTCTTCGAGGACGTAGGCGGCCACGTAGACCAGCCCGACGACGTTCTCCGTGACGCCGGCCACGGTGATGACCGCACCGCCGTACGAGTGGCCGACGAGCACGACGGGACCGTCGATCTGGGAGGCCACGGAGGCGATGTACGCGGCGTCGGAGGCCAGTCCGCGCAGCGGGTTGGGCGGGGCCACGACGGGAATGCCGTGGCTCTGCAACTCGGTGATGACCCCGGCCCAACTGGCGGCGTCCGCGAACGCGCCATGGACGAGAACGACGGTGGGGGTAGAGGTGGTCACGGCTGGGTTCTCTCCTCGTTCAGGCGGTGTGAAGGGCGGCGCGCAGCGTGCCGACGGCCAGAGTGATGGCGGCCTCCGCGGCATGGGTCTCGCGCAGGGCGTTGAGCATCACAAAGTCGTGGATGATCGCCTGGAAGCGCACAGCGGTGACGGGCACGCCGGCCTTGCGGAGCTTGTTGGCGTAGGCCTCGCCCTCGTCGCGCAGGACGTCGGCCTCGCCGGTGATGACCAGAGCCGGGGGCAGGCCGGTGAGCTGCTCGACGGTGGCACGCAGCGGAGACGCGGTGATCTGGGCGCGCTCGCCCTCGTCCGTCGTGTACTGATCCCAGAACCACTGCATGCCGTCACGGCGCAGGAAGAAGCCGGTAGCGAACTGGTGGTAGGAAGCGGTGTCGAAGCTCGCGTCGGTGACGGGGTAGAACAGCACCTGCTGGACCAGGGGAACGTCCCCGCGCTCCTTGGCCATCAGGGTGAGCGCGGCGGTCATGTTGCCGCCGACGGAGTCTCCCGCCACGGCCAGCCGTGAGCCGTCCAGCCCCTTGAGGGCGCCCTGCTGGACGATCCACTGGGCGACCGCGTAGTTCTGCTCGATGGCGACGGGGTAGCGAACCTCGGGCGACAGGTCGTACTCGGGGAAGACCACGGCGGCGCCTGCGCCGACGGCGAGTTCGCGCACCAGGCGGTCGTGGGTGTGGGCGTTGCCGAAAACCCAGCCTGCGCCGTGGATGTAGAGGATCACCGGCAGGGTCCCCTCGGCGCCGGCGGGCCTGACGATGCGGGCGCGGACGCTGCCCGTCGGGCCGCCCGAGATGGTGATCCACTCCTCGTCGATCGCCGGCTTCTCGATCTCGCCGGACTGCACTTCGTCGACGGCCTTGCGCCCTTCCGCCGGGGGCAGGTCGAACAGGTACGGCGGGTTGGCGGTGGCCTCCGCGAAGGCGGCTGCCGCGGGCTCCAGCACCGGCTGAACGGGCGTGACGGAGTCGGACATATGAATCTCCTGGAGTTTCGCTGTTACGCCGGTCCTTCCGGCAAGGCGACCCGGGTCACGTGCGACGTGCTCCGATGTCGTCGCTTCACGCTAAAACCACGGATCGGGCAGTGATCGCCCGCCAGCGCACCACCGCTGCACCAGCAGCGCACAGAAGACGGCGGCATCCCCGATGCGCATCGGTGCGCTGAGGGCGGGGGAAGTTCCGCGGGTGAAATCTTCCTGCGATTCTTCCTGGACTGTCCGGCGTCGAAACTGTGTCATTTCGGTACCGGCTCCGACCGCCGGTCGATCCCGATGACCGTGGAGGAGTTCGGTGTCCGTCGTCCTGTCCACCGCGCCTCTGTCCGCCTCCGACCGGGCGGAGCGCTGGCACGAAGCGGTGTCTCGCACCTTCATGCCAATGGATGTGGCTCTCCTCGAGAAGGCGCCGTCGCCTGGAACGATCGTCAGCGATCAGCTCGGTCCCCTGCGGATCTCTCGAGTCCAGGCGGGACCGCAAGTGGTGACGCGCAACCGGCGACTGATCTCCCAGGACGGCCAGACATCACTCATCCTCAGTCTTCAGCACCGAGGCACCGCGCTAAAGGAGCAGGACGGGCGAGAATCCCTGATAAATCCAGGCGAATTCTCCATCAGCGATTCGTCTCGCCTGTTCAGGAAAAAGCTCGACGGCGAATTCAGTTTCACCTCGTTCCATTTCCCTCGCGAAGAGCTTCACGTGCGGGACGAGGATCTTCGGGCGCTGACTGCAACGGCTTTCACCGCCGAAGAGGGCAGCGCCGCACTGGTGGCCACCTATCTGGCGCGTGTGGCGCACGAAGCGGCGGGCTTCGACGACGCCGTCGGCCGTCGAGTCGCCGCCACTGCGCTCGACCTGGTGGAACTGCTCATCGAAGAGCGGCGGGGTCGCTCTGCTCCCAAGGCTCCGCAGACTGGTGCGGCCACGCTTGTACGCGTGAAGGACCACATCATGCGCAACCTTTCCGACCCCGACTTGTCACCGGCCAAAATCGCCGAAGCGCACTTCGTATCGGTCCGCTACGTGCACCAGTTGTTCCAGATGGAGGGCGTCACGCTGGGCGGGTGGATTCGGATGCAGCGGCTGGAGCGGTGCCGCCGGGACCTTCTCCGGCCCATGGCCAGGGAACTGGGGGTGGCGGCCATTGCCCGGCGCTGGGGTTTCGTGAGTCCCAGCCACTTCAGCCGCGTCTTCCGCACGGCTTACGGCATGACGCCTCGTGACTGGCAGGCGGACAGCGTGTCCGGCGAACGGCGCGCCACTGGAAGCGATTGAAGTAGCACTGTCCTCCTTCCGGCCCCGACGCACCTCGACCGGGCCACCCGCCACTCACAACCGGATCGGCGACGGCGGCCGGCCGGCGGCAAGGGCGTCCAGGCCTGCGCGGGCCTTTTCCACTGTGACCGAGGGGATGCGGCCTTCCAGCGTGAGCACTGTGTGGTACTCGATGGCGGCCTCGGCGTCTTCACCGAGGTGGGCCAGCGCATGAGCCAGGTTGAGATGGACCTTGCCCGCCTGCTGGTGCCATCCGCGGGCGTCGAACTGCCCGCGGATGGGACGCAGAACATCGACCACGTCCGGCCAGTTCGCTTGATTGAGATGGACGAACGACACGTAATACGTGGCGATCAAGGCGGTGAAGTCCCGTACGTTCGGCGGAATGCGGTCGCGGTTACGCGGATCAGCGAGGGCGTCCATCACCTCCCGGTAAACCGTGATGGCTTCGTGCCCCCGGCCGGCCTTGTCCAGGATGCCGATGGCCACGTTGCAGGCTTGGAGGTATCCGTTGATCTCGTCGGCCTGGGCGAACAGTCGCATGGCTCGCCGATAGTTGTCCGCGGCGGGTGACACGTCGTCGACCCGGTTCTGCAGTCCGCCGAGATAGGAGTGCGCCCACGCTTGCTGGACGACGTCCCCAGCGGCCCTGGCGAGGTCGAGTGCGCACGTAGCGGCCTCGATCGCCTCGTCAAGGCGGTGTTCACAGCTCCAATAGGCCCATGCGAGGTAGTTGCGGTGGGTGGCTTCCAGTACGGCGTCGCCAAGGGCCGCTCCAGCCTGGGCGGCGCATTCGTAGATCTCAACCCAGTGGCTCCAGGACACCCAGTTGTCGGAGAACCAGTGCATGGCTTCCGCGACCTCGGTGACCTTGGCGTGCTCGCCACCCTTGGCGGCCTCGCGGAAAGCCGCCAACCAGTTGTCACTCTCCACTTTGATCCAGTGCAGCGCCTGCTCACGCTCGTCGAGAGCGACCAAGCGAGAGGGGTCCGGCGGCGGCGCACCGTACCCCGGCTCATACCAGCGACCGGCGACGATTGCCGTGTCGAGCAGCCATGTACGCAGCCGAGAACTGGCGGCCGCCGACTCCTCCTCGCCGTCCTCCAAGCGGTGGCGAGCCCTGGCATACAGGCGCAGCAGATCGTGGAAGCGGTAGCGATCCTCGCCGTAGGTCATCAGCAGCCCCGCCTCCAGCAGTTCCTCCAGGACGTCTTCCGCGGCAGGCAGGGACACGCCCGCGAGCACGGCCGCCAGCGGCACGCTGAAATCCTGTCCCGGCACCAGCGACAACAGCCGGAACATCCGGGCGACCTCAGGAGCGAGACGCGAGTAGGACAGAGAGAACGCCGTGTTGACGCGCACGTCACCGGCGCTGAGCGAGTCCAGCCGGCGATCCTCGTCAATGAGCCGGGCGGCGAGTCGTTGCAGACTCCAGTTCGTACGGGTCGCGGCCCAGTTGGCGGCCACACGCAAGGCCAGGGGAAGACCCCCGCACAACTCGGTCACCGAGCGTGCGGCTTCCGGCTCCGCGTCCACACGGCCGGCGCCGACGACGGCACGCAGCAAGGAGGCGGACTCCTGCTGGGTCAGTGCACTCAGTTCTACGCGCTGCACTCCCTCCAAGCCGGCGAGGGTCCGACGACTGGTCACCACCACCATCAGACGCCCCTCACGCGGCAGCAGGGGTCTGACCTGAGCCTCGCTGCCGGCATTGTCCAGGATCAGGACCGTCCGGAGCCCGGCTGCGATCGTGTGATAGCGCGTGAGGCGCTCCTCAGCGCTCAGTCGTGCCGCCTCAAGATCAGCGACGCCCCATGCGCCCAGCAGACGCAGCGCCGCCTCCTCCGCTGAGAGTGGCTGCGCATCCAGGCCTCGCATGTCCAGCAGGAACGCCCCGTCCGCGAGACTCGGCGCGCATTCCTCGGCCAGCCGGACCGCCAGGGTCGTCTTGCCGCTTCCGGGCGCACCGAACAGCACCGCCACCGGTGGTGCGACGGCGATCCTTCCCTGGCCCTGCACCGCAGTGTCCTCGGGCGGCGGCTGCACGAGGGCGCGCAGCTTGGCCAATTCCGCGTGACGCCCGACGAAGTCCCGGACGCCTCTGGGCAACGTGTGGGGTGACGCCTTGAGGGATTCGACGGGCTTCGCGCATGGACGGGCGCCACGGGCGGCCGTCAGCAGTTCGGCACGCATCCCTTCGTCCAACTGCAGACCCTGCGCGAGCGCGGCGACCGTTCCACGATGCGGACGCAGACTCCGCCCCCGCTCCATGTCACCGATCGCTCGCCCTGAAACACCGGACGCTTCAGCCAGCTCCTCGAGCGTCAAGCCACGAGCCTGCCGCAACTCCCGTAACATCCGACCGAATCGCATCCCGCTCCCGCTTCCACTGCTCCCCCGAGTGGCACTGCCCGTCCAGATTGCCAGGGCCTTCCGTGTCGACCTGGCACCGACGTCTGAGTCAGCCGTGCAGGGCTTCCTTGAGTACGGCGACGGCCTGCGCGACGGCGGCCTTGGTCGCGTGAGTGTCATGCATGGAATTGACCATCACGAAGTCGTGAATGATCGCCGCGTACCGAACCTGCGTGACGGGAACGCCCGCCTCGCGCAGCTGATCCACTCCTCGTCGACCCCGGGTTTGAAGATCGGGCTGTCCTGCACTCCGTCGACGGCCTTGCGTCCCGCCTCCGGAGCGAGCTGGTAGAGAAACGGGGGCTCCGAGGGCGCATCGACGAATTCCTGCGCCGCCTTCTCAAGCGAGATGCCCAAGGGGTTTCCTGCCATGATCGTGCCTTTGCTCCTTGTGAGCCAGGTTGGATGTCAGCCGAGTTCGGCGATCGCGTCGGTGATGAACGTCGCCACCTCGGCCGGGTGGGTCTGCATCACCAGGTGAGGGGCATCGATCTCAAGCACCTTCCGGAGCCCGGCCCGCTTGTAACCGAAGCGCTCGACATCGGGATTGATCGTACGGTCGGCGCCGGAGACGATCCCCCAACCCGGCTTGGTCTTCCACGCCGCCACTGATGCGGGCTCTCCGAACGCGATCGCCGACAAAGGCCGCTGCGATGCCGCGAACACCTTCGCCTTGTCCGGCTCGACGCCGGCGGCGAACACGGCAGGAAACGCGTCGATGTTCACCGACACATCCGTGCCGGGCTCGCCGCCCTCGACGGGGTACGGGGAGTAGACGAGGTTCGCCGCGAGCTCGGAGTCGGGGAATCCGCCCTGCAGCTGTCCCAGGCTCTCGCCCTCCTCGAGGGCGTATCCGGACACGTAGACGAGCCCGACCACGTTGTCGGCGACACCGGCGACCGTGATGACGGCGCCCCCGTAAGAGTGGCCGGCGAGGATGGCCGGCCCGTCGATCTGCTCGACGAACGACTTGATGTAGGCCGAGTCGCCGGACAGGCTGCGGTTGAAGACGGGTGGCACGAGGACCTTGTAGCCCTGGTCAAGCAGCCGCAGCGTCACAGGCGCCCAGCTGGCGCCGTCGGCGAAGGCGCCGTGCACAAGCACGATGGTGGGAGTTTCGGACACAGATATCCCTTTCTTTCGAGATCTTGGCTCAAGTCTTGGGCTGTGGCGCAGCACGGATATGCACTCGCCGGGCGGCGCGGGTTCGCCGCACTGGATGTACGCGCCGCGACCGCCGTAGGGACGGAAGAGCCACGCCCCCATGGTTATGGAATCGCGCCTCCACAATCAACTCCCTGCACGAACTGCACAGAGACCCAGCGCTCACGGTCAATCGGCGACCGCCGTCAACGATGGACGGGCCATTCGGCATGGCTCGTAAACCTTCGTTGTTGGTAGCGTGGGCCAGATGGGACGTCCGAGACGGTTCGACGAGTCGGCCTTGCTCGACGCCGCACTGGAACTGTTCTGGTCCAAAGGATTCGACCGCACTTCAGTGGAAGACGTCTCAGCCGCGGCAGGGGTTGGAAACGGCAGCATCTACGCCGCCTACGGCAGCAAGATGAGGCTGTTCCTGACCGTCTTCGACCGATACTGCGAACGCCGTACCGAATTCGTGCGAGAGGTGATCCTGTCGGCCCCGGGGTCCGTGCGGTCGGCGGTGCACGCACTCTTCAAAGCGATCATCGCTGACTGCGCGTCCCATCCCGATCGCCGGGGATGCCTGATGATCAATAGCATCGCGCAGTTCGGGGACCACATGCCCGAGGTCGTGGCGATCAGCACCCGGGCCACGGAACAGATGGAAGCAGGCATCGCCGACCGCCTCCGCAGCGCGACCGGTCCAGACATCGCCGATGTCGGCGAAGACAGAATCTCCGCGCTCAGCGCGAACATCCTGCTGGTCTCACAGGGCCTGATCCAGCTCAGTCGTCTGGGAACACCTGCCGAACGGTTGCACGAGGTCGCGGAGGTCTTCTGCGACGCGCTGCCGTTTCCACGGGCGAGCATGAGCCCGGTCTACTGATCGAGGATGGCTTTCGAACGTCGCCACTGGACTGGCGAACAGCCGAATTCTCGACGGAACGCGCGAGCGAAGCTCGCGGGACCGCTGAACCCCCAACGCCGGCTCACCACTGCAACAAGTCCGCGCTCGCTCCGCTCGATCAGGAGATCGTCACGCGCGCGCTCGAGCCGGAGCCGCCGGATCAAGTTGCCGATCGTTTCCGGCTCGCTCGCAAACGCCAGGTGTAGCGCGCGAACGCTGATGCCGAGGTGCCGGGCGACACCCGTGACGCTCAACTCCGGATCTCGCAGATGTGTTGAGACGTACCGGTGCGCGCGGCCTCTCACTTCGCTTGGGCGGCCCAGCGATCTTGGTTGAGCGGCCTCGGGGCAGGCGGCGATGAGGGCATCGGCTGTGGCCGACAACCGTCGTGCGTCCGCGTCCGAGATCCCGGGCCGGGCGACCCAGATCGACTCGACGAAGCTGTCGATCACCGCTTCGAGCGCACCGCGTCCGGAACGAGACCCTGGCGCTGCTTCGAGTCGCCCGTCGCTGATGTCATGAGACCGTGCGCGGACCGAGCCCGCGGAGCTACGACTCATCAGTCAGGCTCCCGCCGAGGGCGGTTCTGCGCCATTCCGTCGGCGACATACCGAAGGTTCGCCGGAATGACCTGCTGAAGTGAGCGCTACTCGTGAACCCCCAACTGCGGGCGATCGCGCTCACCGGAAGATGACTGAACGACGTGTCGGCGAGGCTCCGTCGGACGGCTTCCAATCTCAGCTTCGCTATCGTGCGGGCGACAGTGTCGGGTTCGGATTCGAACACCGCATGCAACGTCCTGACGGAGACAGCAAGCTCTCGCGCGATCATGTCCGGCCCGAGCAAAGGGTCGGCGAGGTGCGAACGCATGTATTCATTGGCGGCAGCGGCGAGCCCGCGCTGATGCAGTTCAGCAGGTGAAGTCCGCCCGAGCTGCGAGTCGCCCAGCAGTGCGACCACATCGACGATGGCTGCCGCCACCGCCTCACGGCCAACCGGGTCGAGATCCTGCTCCACGTGAGCGGTGCGAGACAGGAGGGCTCCGAGCACAAACCCGATCCCCGACCGGGCACCCACGGGACGGCTTGCGAGCGCGGCCAGCCGAGATGAGTCGAACCCGAGAACTCGTTTGGGGATCTGCACGATGGACACCGAAAAGGGGTCCGGGTACACAAACCGGAATGGCCTCGCAGCGTCGTAGAAGAGTGCCTGCCCCGCGCTCGCCACCGTGGCACCGCGACCTTGCTCAACGGCGAGGCGACCTGCGTGAACAAGGTGAAGTTGCACACCTTCCTCGGCCGTGGCAGGAACCTCATCGAGAAGCGCGCGCACCCTTTGCGGCACCGATTCGATCGTGGCCATCGCAACCGGCCCCAGAGAATGACGGCGCATGCGGCGGTAGGAGGGGCCATCGTCGATGATCTGTGCTTCCATCTGCACCAATACGCACGAAGGGCTGGACGGCAACAGCGTGGTCATCACATCCTCTCCGCCACCGGCAGCCTCTGCCGAGGAGCCGGTATCAAGGTCGGCCGGTCCACCGCCGGCATTCGGGTCTACCCAAAGGTACGTGGGTCGCGTGAAACTCCGGCCGGGGCAGCGGCAGATGTGGTGCATGCCGCGAAGGCCCGTTCAGCCGGGACGGGGGCGGCGGTGCACGCCCGCGGGGTCACCTGACCGGCGGGACAGGATTGCACTCGTGTCGCAGAACGTATGAACAGCATGAAGACGGCCCCGCTCCCCGAAGGCGCGGGGCCTAACCGTCGAAGCCCTGTGTGAGCGGGACGATTGATGGCGCGATGGCTACGAGCGCGACATCAATTCGGAGAGAGCTTCGACGGTGGTTTCATCGATTTCAAACAGGTGACTCAGCCGTCCTGAATCAAGCATGCGCTCCAGGTTGCCGTGGACTCCGGTCAGCCGCAGGGCGCCCCCGGCCCGCTCGAGATCCTGGCGGATCTCCAGTAAGACCTCCAAGCCCTCAATGTCACAGAACTGGAGAGCGGATGTGTCTATGACCAGCGCCGTGCGGCCGTCATCGATCAAGTTCTTGAGGACCTCGCGCACCGCCGGCGCGGCTGAGAAATCGAGGCGCCCTGACACACTGACCACGGAGGTCCGCAGGACGTCCGTAACGGAAATGCTCTCTTGCGCCGCCATAACGCGCACCTTCGCCTGATTGCGATGGGTTTGCCCTTACGGTACCCGGTGGCACCTCAGCCATCGGTAACGGCTGCGTTCAATACCGGATCAAAAACGGCTCCCGCCCACAGGTCATGGTCATGCGGCGGCAAGCACGTAAAGGGAACTCGCCGGAAAGCTTCCAGCCGCTTAAATGATCTCTTCCGGTACGGAGACACCCACAAGTGACATGCATAGCTAAGCTACGCAAGGTAGCTAATCGACTACCCGCCAATCGGAGGGGGATCATGATCAAGACCTTCGCCATTGCCCTACTGCTCGCCGTGGCAGGGTTGATCGGCTTCGGCCTCATCATGGCCCGCCGGGAGCAGTCTCACCGACGTCCCATGACCCGCCGCCGGTAAAGCTCCGCGCCCCGCCGCGCGATCCTCCGACCGGCCTTCCAGGTCGCGGGCCTGCTTGTCCGAGTCAGCCGGCACGGCGGCCAAGCTCCTGGTCGGCGGCCGCGCCGAGCAGCGCGGCAGCGGCCGACACCTCCCGCAGCTGGTCCGGCGACATGCCTGCGACAGTAGTCTCCACCTGCGCGATGTCGCCCCTGTACGCCCAGAACATCGCGCCTTGCGCCGCGAGGATGCGGCCGGCCTCGGCGATGCCCTCCTGCAGGGCGCCTACCGCGTCCTGCAACTGCCTCGCCCAAGGCTGCTCGTGGTCTGTCACGTCGCCCCCTCCACTTGGTCGATGCCCGACGAGGCGCACGCAACCGCGCCGTCGAATGGAACCACAGACGGCATTGTGACGCCTGAACGACCCATTTCAGTGCCACTGAAGTCGACAAAACCAGAAACGAAGTCTGCCCTCTTGAATGGGACCAGCCCACAGCCGGACACGACCGCCCGATTCGTCTCGTACGCGGACGCTCCGGGCGGCCGCCTGTCGTGAGCCTCTATATATAGGTGTAATTAGGCGCCCCGAGGAGCTGCGCCTCGGGGCGCCGTCGCACACCAGGGGCCCTCGGGAGGGCTCTCCCCCAACGAAGCGCTTGGGATCAGGCTCCGCCAGTGGCATGGAGGTCGGCCCCGGCGATCCACTGCGCTCGGTCGGAGACGAGGAACGCAACGGCCTCGGCCACGTCTCGGGCGTCGCCTGCGCGCCCGAGAGGAACGGCAGCGTATGCCTGTTGCACACTGCCTCCCATTGCTTCCATCACTGACTGCAGCAGCTCGGTCCCGCCGGGCGTCTCAACCGTGCCGAGCGTGAGGGTGTTGACCCGGACGCCGGCCGGGGCAAGCTGAGCGGCCAGGCCCTTCGACCAACTGACCAGTGCGGCCTTGGCCGCACCGTAATGGAGCATGGGCGCGGGCGGATTGGCGGCGACGCCCGTCGAGATGTTGACAATGGAGGCTCGGTCAGCCTGCTGCAGCGCCGGTAGAGCCGCGTTTGTCACGCGCACCGCGGACAGGAAGTTGATGGCGAGGGAGTCCTCCCACTCCCCGTCGGGAATTGCACCGAAGTGCGCACGAGCGGCCCCCGCGTTGTTCACCAGGATGTCCAGTCCGCCAAGCGCCTCAAGTGCGGCGTCGACCAACTGGCGCGCACTTTCGGCCGTCCGGATGTCCGCGCTGATGAACGTGGAGCCCTTAGGCGTCTCGGCGCTCCAGCTCCTGGCGCTGGTGACAACAGCGGCACCACCGCTGATCAGGCGCTGTGCGACAGCGGCCCCGACTCCTCGGGAGCCACCGGTGACGAGCGCTCGCCGCCCGGCGAACTCTCCAGGGACGGGGGAGGTTGGGATGTACATGAACATGCCTTTCCGGAAACGATCAAGAAGTTGAAACATAAATCATCATACTCAGAGTCTGATGAAAGTCTATAGCCGCACCTGGTGAGGTCTGCCGGGCCGCAGCGGGGTGGAGCCGAGCCTGGCTCAGGTTGGATAATGGCGATCCGGAGCCGATGCGGTCGCAGGAGCAGGAACCCCGCCACGGAGGGTTCCCACCGCGCGATGACCGGGAGGGTGGAGCAACGTGCCGGGGACGCCAGGGAGCAGGGCGCCGTACCGCTTGGGCATCAGGGCTCAACAAGCCGCGAACACGCGCAAGGCAGTCCTCAAAGCCGCGGCCGAACTGTTCACCGCACGCGGCTACGCCGCGACCTCTGTGGATGCCATCGCCGAGGCCGCTGGAGTCAGCCGCTCCACCGTCTTCACGGCAGCGGGCGGTAAGCCATGGCTCCTCAAAACCGCCTACGACCAGGCGATTGTCGGTGATGATCGCCCTGAGAGCCTTGCGGAACGGCCCGAATCACGTGCGATGCAGTCCCTCACCGACGGCGCCGAGATCGTGGCCGCCTACGCTGCCATCCTTGCCGGCGCAGTGGCACGTGTGTCGGCCCTATACCACGTCGTACGGGTGGCGTCCGACGCGGATCCGGACGTCGCCGCCCTCTGGCAGGACGTCCAGCGGCAACGGAGAGCCGGAGCCGAGCAGATCATCGCCCTCGTCGTCGCTGCGGGTGCCTTGTCGAAACATCTCGATGCCGACCACGCCGCAGACGTGATCACGGTCTACAACGACCCCGGCATCTACCACCACTTGGTAGGCGCCCGAGGCTGGACCCACGAAGCGTTTCAGGACTGGCTGGCTCGAGCTCTCGCCCGAGAACTCCTGGGCTGAACAGGCTCTGCGCCTGCCTCCATTGGTGGTTGTCCCAGCCCCGGAGCGCCCGCCCGCGTACGGCCCTGGCCGGTGTTCTTCCGGCACCGGATGGCACCGGACGGCGCGGCCAGTGCCGGGTAGGACCAGGACCATCGGCGACACGGGGGACGCAGACCATGACCACGGCGCACGCCTTCTGGCCCGACAGGGCGCGGCTGGCCTTCTCGATCACCGTGCAGTTCGAGACAGGCGGGCAGCCGATCAGCGGCGCGCCCGGGCCGATCAGCGAGCCGATTCTGCCCGGCTTCCCCGATCTCGGGCAGAACAGCTTCTTCGAGTACGGCGCCCGCGAGGGCATCCCCCGCCTCCTGGACCTGTTCGACAAGCATGACATCAAGGTGAGCACCTACATGGTCGGCGAGGCGGTCCGCCGCCACCCTGGCCTGGCCGCCGAGATCGTGCGCCGCGGGCACGAGGCCGGCGCGCACGGGCTCAGCTGGCAGCGCCAGTACCACATGTCCCGCCCGGAGGAACGAGCGTGGATCGCGGGCAACGTCCAGGCCATCGAGGAGGCCACCGGCACCCGGCCGACCGGCTACACCAGCTACTGGATCCGTCCCGGCGTCAACACCCTGGAGATCCTGCAGGAACTCGGGTTCCGGTACCACATCGACGACCTGTCGGCCGACGAGCCCTTCCTGCAGACCATCAACGGCAAGCCGTTCGCCACCGTCCCCTACACGGCACACCTGAACGACATCGTCAGCTACGACTTCGCCGCGTTCAACCCGGTCGCCTACGAACGGCAACTCATCGACGAGTTCGACCAGCTCTACGAAGAGGGGGTACACAGGCGCCGGATGATGGTCATCGCCCTGCACGACCGGCTGTCCGGGCACGCCTCCCGGGTCCGGGTACTCGACCGCGTGCTCACCCGGCTGCGCCAGCACGACGACGTGTGGTGGGCCCGCAAGGACCAGATCGCCGAGTGGATCCTCGCCCATCCCGAGACCGCCACATGGGTCGAGCGCGACCCCGCCCCCGTCAGCGGCCTGCCCGGGTCCAGCGCCTGACCGCCGGCCGCTGCCAGGCGAGCAGGTGCCGGACGAGCAGGTGCCGGGCGAGCAGGTACCAAGTCCCACGATGACAAGGACCGCCCACTCAATGATCGTGAGTATCTCCGTCGCGCCCGGCACGGCGTTCTTCGGCAAACCGGCCTACCGGCGCCTGCCTCGGGCCTTTCCGTAACGGTTACGGACCGGATCTCCGTTCGATCTTCTACGGACGGGACGCGCTGCACAGCCGGACGAGTTCGGGGACCAACCGCCTGAGCATCTCCTCGTCCTGCGGGTCCGAGGGCGCGTATTCGGTGATGCCCAGGCCGACGATTTCGTGCAGGGAGGCCAGACCGGCGATCGCCTCGGTCAGCGCCTCCGGGGACAGGCCGTGAGGCTCCGGATAGCCGACCGAAGTGATGCCGTCCAGGACGTCGAGATCCACGTGGATGTAGAGGACCGCGTTCTCCTGGATCGTGGACGGGCCGCCGATGCCCGCCCGCCGGATGAAGTCGGCCTCCGCGGGATCCAGCGAGCGCGTTCCGACCAGCGCGACCTGGTCTGGACGCAGCGCAGGCGAGGGCACCAGGCTGGACGGGCCTTCCCCGAGGAGCGTGCGAAGGATCATGCCGTGGAAGGCGCCCGAAGGGGACGTGGCAGGGGAGTTCAGGTCGCCATGGGCGTCGAACCACACCAGGTGAAGGCGGTCGCCGTACCGGCGCAGCGCCGCGGCGACCGGTTCGAGCTCGACGCCGCAGTCCCCGCCGACCGTGACGGTGAAGCCGTCCTGAGGGAGGGCCCGCCGGACGCGCCCGGCGTTCTCGTCCAGGGTGCCCTCGGCGTCCACGCGGACGTGCCGGGCCTCAGGAACCATCGCGGCCAGCCGGGAGGCTCCTTCGACCAGTCTGGGCGCCGTGGGCGAGCCCGACCCCTGCCACTGAGGGACTTCAAGGACGGTCAGCATCCTGCCTCCACTTATCGACGACTTGTGGCTGGGTCACAGTGTCGCGTGGTCCAATTGGCACTCGCCACCCTGGAACGCGAGGCAAAGGTCCCGTTGTTCGAACGCGCCGGGCGCCGCCTGCGCCGTACAGCGGAAGGCCGGCGCCTCGTCCGGCACGCCCACATCGTCCTGAACGCGCTCGACGCCGCGGAGGAAGACCTGCGCTCGGCCTCGACCCCGAGAGGACCGGTTCGGGTGGCCTGTTTCGCCACGGCCGCGGTCACCGCCTATTGCCCGCGATGGCAGCCGCCAGAACCGGCGATCCGGAGCCGCACGTGATCGTCCACGAACTCGAACCCCACGACGCGGTCGAGGCGCTCCGCGACGGCAGCTGCGACCTCGCGATCACGTTCACCTACAACCTGATCGCCGGGGATCCTCCCCCCGGGGTCTCCCGGCAGGTCCTGAGTGTCGAGCCCATCCTGATCGCCCTTCCCGCAGACCACCGGGCCGCGACCGGCGAAGTGGACCTCAGGGTCCTACGCGAAGAGCAGTGGATAGCGGGCTCCCGCGGTACCACCGACCACGAGATGCGACACCGCACCAGCCGCTACCCAGCTTGACGTGCAGCAACGACTGTTCACCATGTTTCGGTGCCGAAGCGTGATGTCAGATGCGTCAACCCAGGGGGCCACCCAACCGTGTCCGTCAGGACATGACGGTCATGGGGCTAGGAGGTCTCATATGGCACACAACGAACGGTGGCGCCGTCCGACGGGACGCGGGCTGAGATTGGCGGCCTTCTTGGCCGTGGCCGCAGCGGCGGGCGGTCTCGCGACATCTGGCGGAATCGCCCTGGTGAGCGCATCTTCTACACCGAGCACGATCTACGCCTGCGTCAGCAAGACCACACGAGCTGCCCGGATCGTTCCCTCGACGACCAAGTGCAAGACGACCGAGTCGCGGCTGTCCTGGAATGTAAGGGGACCCCAGGGTCCCACCGGGAAGACCGGCGCGACAGGCAAAACGGGGGCTCAGGGCCCGGCGGGTAAGACCGGCACGACCGGTCCTCAAGGCCTCAAGGGTGACGCAGGTTCGCCGGGCGCGACCGGTCCGGCGGGCCCGCAGGGTCCGGCGGGTCCCACCGGCCCCAAGGGCGACTCGGTTCCGGACCCGCGTTTCGGCACCGGAACCAGCCTTGCGACGGCGGGCAGCGGGACGGAGTGCACCATGGGGTCCGTATGGCTGGTGGCAGGCAGCGTCGCCGGAGGCACGCCGGCCGCCGGACAGACATTGGCCATCAACCAGAACCAGGCGCTGTTCGCGTTGCTCGGCACCTCGTACGGGGGCGACGGACGGACCACGTTCAAGCTGCCCGACCTGCGCAGTGCCGCCCCGAACGGGCTGACCTACGTGATCTGTACGCGCGGCGTCTTCCCCGCGCGCGAGAGCTGACCCCGGAGCGGCAGGACGTCAAGAGACTGTACGGCTGAACCCCGGTCGCCCCGCCGTACAGTCTCTCGGACAGGTGCTGTGATCAGGACGGGCGTCGAGGCCGCTGTGCAGGCGCCGCAACGCGTCCAGCCATCCTCTGCACAGACACATGCCGCATGCTGAGCGGCTGGAATTGCGCCGGTGGAGCCGGTGCGTCAGGCGGTCCTCACAGGTCTCCCCCATTACTTCGCATAACACCATTCTCTTGGGCAAATACATAGAGTATCTATGCATATACCGGGAGTTGTGATGACATAGTGGCCGACCCGCCTAGCCCTGCGCCAGGCGCGCTAGGTGGAGCCTCGCCGAGACAGCAAGCCGACCGGCGAAGTGCCAGTCGTAGTGGACCTGAGCAGGAAGGGCGACATGAGCGCGGACGACCCGACAGTAGAGCAGGCATGGCCGGAGCACGCGGCGGCGGTGGTGGGCGTGGGATGCCGCCTGCCTGGTGGGATCGTGAACCTGGACGGGCTGTGGCAGGCGTTGCGGCAGGGCGCCGATCTGGTCGGCCAGATCCCGCCGAGCAGGTTCGAGGCCGATCGGTTCGTCGACGACACCATGCCGAGGCTGAACAGAAGCTACACCCGGGCCGGAGGCTTCCTCGACGAGGACATCACCGCCTTCGACGCCGCCTACTTCGGCATCTCCCCCAAAGAGGCCGCCTCGATGGACCCGCAGCAGCGGTTGCTCCTGGAGATGGCGGTCGAGGCCCTGGACGACGCGGGCATCGATCCGGCGGTGCTGGCAGGCACGGACACCGGAGTGTTCATCGGCATCTCAGATCCCGCCTACGGCACGATGCAGGCGTTGGAGCCGGGTGGCATGGGCCCGTACTCGATGTCGGGGGCGACCCTGTCCATCGCGGCCAACCGGCTGTCGCACTTCTTCGACCTGCGCGGGCCGAGCATGAGCATCGACACCGCGTGCTCCTCGTCGTTGACGGCCGTGGAGCGGGCCTGGCGGTCCCTTGCGGAGGGATCCAGCCGGGTGGCGCTGGCCGGCGGGGTCAACCTGCTGATCAGCCCGGGCCCCTTCATCGGTTTCAGCCAGGCGTCGATGTTGTCGCCGACCGGCCGGTGCCGGGCGTTCTCCGCCGACGCCGACGGGTTCGTACGCGCGGAGGGCGGCGGCGTGGTGGTGCTCAAGCGCCTGGCCGACGCGATCGCCGACGGGGACCGTATCCACGGCGTCATCGTCGGCGCCGCCGCCAACAACGACGGCCACACCATGGGGCTGGCGTTGCCGAACGCCGAGGCGCAGGAAGCCCTGTTACGGCAGGTGTACACCACGGCGGGCATCGGCCCCGACGAGATCGTGTACGTGGAGGCGCACGGTACCGGCACCCAGGCCGGTGATCCGGCCGAATGCCAGGCGCTGGGGCGGGCGCTGGGCAGCCGGCGCACGCGCGGAGTCCTGCCCATCGGCTCGGTGAAGTCCAACCTGGGGCACCTGGAGCCCGCCTCCGGCATGCCGGGGCTGTTCAAGGCCCTGCTGGTACTCCGGCACCGGATGATCCCGGCCTCGTTGCACGCCGCCACGCTCAACCCCCGTATCGACTTCGACGCCCTGGGGCTGGGCGTCACCGTCGAGCCGCGGCCGCTGGACGAAGCAGGCGAGCGGTCCGTGGCCGGAGTCAACTCCTTCGGGTTCGGGGGCGCCAACGCCCATGTGGCGCTGGCCGCACCGCCCGCGCCCAGGGCGGCCGAATCGGCGGCACTCCCCGCAGGAGCGCTGCCCGTCGTCGTGTCCGCGCGCAGCCAGCCCGCGCTGCGGGAGGCCGTGAAACGGACCGCCGCGCACCTGGCGTCACTCGATGAACGCGATTTCTACCACGTGGCCTACACCGCGACCCGGCGGCGCGGCGGCCACCGGCATCGCGCCGTGGTGCTGGCCGATACCGCCGCCGCGGCGGCACGGGCGCTGGCGAGCCTGGCGGACGCCCCGGATTCGACCGGCCCCACCGGTGAGTCCGGTGCGGGCAGGCGGCTCGGAGCCGGGGACGCGGCGGTGGCGGAGTCGGAGACGGTGGAGCACGGACGGGTGGCGTTCGTGTTCTCCGGCAACGGTTCGCAGTGGGCCGAAATGGGCGCCGATCTGCTGTCCGACGAGACCTTCCGCTCGGCTGTGGAAGCGGTCGACGCCGAATTGTGCGATCGGCTCGGCTGGTCGGTGCTCAAGGAACTGTCCCTGCCTGCCGACCAGTCACGGCTGTCGGCGACCGAAGTGGCGCAGCCGTTGCTGTTCGCCGTCCAGGTCGGGCTGGTGGAGATGCTCAAGGCGGCGGGCGTACGGCCAGGAGCGGTGCTCGGCCACAGCGTGGGCGAGGTCGCCGCCGCCTACGCCGCCGGCGCCCTGTCGCTGGCCCAGGCGGCGCAGGTGATCTCCGAGCGCGGCATGGCGCAGTCGGTCACCCGGGGGCAGGGCCGGATGGCCGCGCTCGGGCTGCCCGAGACCGCGGCCAGGCAGATCCTGGCCGGCTACCCGCAACTGGAGGTCGCGGCGGTCAACTCCGACCGCGACGTCACGATCGCCGGACCGGACGCATCGCTGAAGAAACTGGGTGAGGACCTCTCCTCGCGCGAGATCTTCTTCCGCGAGCTGGACCTGGACTACGCCTTCCACAGCGGCGCCATGGACCCGGTACGGCAGCCCCTGGCCGAGGGACTCGCCGGGCTGCGGCCCTGCCCGGCGCGTGTCCCCATGGTGTCCACGGTGACAGGCGACCTGGTCCGGGGGCCGGAGCTGGACGCGGCGTACTGGTGGCGGAACGTCCGGGAGCCGGTGCGGTTCGCCGGGGCGGTCGAGCGGGTGCTCGGCGACGGCTTCGACGTGCTGCTGGAGATCGGCCCGCATCCGGTGCTGCGCTCGTACCTGCGCCGCATAAGCGGCACCGCCCGGGTACGCGCAGCCGTCGTGACCACCTTGCGCCGTGACGAGCCAGGCCCGGCGCGCGTCCGCTCCGCGGTCGCCGAACTCGTCGCGGCCGGTACGCGGCTCGACTGGGATCGGTACTTCCCCCGCCCCGGCGCGGTGCGATCGCTGCCTGCCTACCCCTGGCAGCGCGAACGGCACTGGATCGGAGGCCCGCACACCTGGGTGCAGACCAACGTCGACACGACGATCCAGCATCCGCTGCTGGGACAGCGGATGCCGGTGCTGGACCCCACCTGGCAGGGGGAGATCGACCGGGTACGGGTGCCCTGGGTGGCCGACCACCGGGCCGGCGGCGCCGCCGTCATGCCGGCCACCGGATACGTGGAGATGGCCATCGCCGCCGCCCGGCTGGCCATGCCGGACGCCGCCGACGCGGTGGAGGTGGACAGGGTCGACATCAGCCGGGCCATGGTGGTGCCGTCACAGGCCGCCGCCGATCCGATATACGCGCAGACGTCGCTCTCCGCCGAGACCGGGGTGGTCACCGTGGCCAGCGCCGGCCGGCAGGCGGAGCAGCCCCGCGAGCACTTCCGGGCCCGGGTACGCCCGCTGCTGCGCCGGATCCCGCCGCCGCTGGACGTGGCCGCGCTCCGCGCTCGCATCGGCACGCGCGTCGACGTGCCCGGCTACTACGCGCGGGCCGCCGAAGGACACATGGTGTGGGGGCCGGAGTTCCAGGTCCTGACCGAGCTGTGGATGGGCGAGCGGGAGGTGCTGGGCGCCTACTCGTGCCCGGAGCAGGGGCAGGGGCGCTACCAGATGCATCCGGTGGTGCTGGACAGCGCCCTGCAGGCCGGCGTTCTGTGGCTGGTGGAGTCGCTGCGAGCGGGCCGCGGCTACATGCCCGCCGCGATCGGCTCGGTCCGCCTGTGGGGAACGCCCGCAGCACAGGGACTGGTGTACGTGCGGGAACGCTCCAGCAGTGCCGAGGAGGTCTGCTGGGACATCGTGGTCGCCGACGACGACGGCCGGATCGCCGCCGAAGTGGAGGGCTGCCGGCTACGCCGGATGCCCGGCGTCCACATCACCCCGGTCACCCGTTACGAGATGGCGCTACGGGCCGCGCCCCGGACCGGCACGCCCGCCGAGCCGTGGCCGGCCCCCCGCCCCGGGCAGATCCTGTCCGGCGCGGCCGAGCAGATCGACCGGCTGCGCTCGGCGTGGCACGAACTGGACTACCCGCGGTACGCGGCACGGCTCGAAGAGGTCTTCGCCCACACGTTGGCCGGCGCGCTCGGCGAGCTGACCGCCGAGCGGTCGACCGGCCTCGAGGAACTGATCGAGGCGTGCCCAGAGGCGCACCACCGGCGGATGCTCCATGCGGCGCTGCCGCTGCTGGAACAGCACGGACTGCTGGAGCGGCCGGTCGAGGGCGGCCCTCGCCTGACGCTGACGGGTGCGGACCCGCGCGAGCTGCACCGGAACCTCCTCACCCGGGGAGCAGCCTTCCCCGCCCAGAGCGCCCTGGCCGTGCGGGCCGGCCGGTGTCTGCCCGAACTGCTCGCAGGCCGGCGTGCCGGCTCCGACGTCCTGGGCTCCGGCGGCGGTCATGAGCTGATGGAGCAGTTCCACGACGTCGGACCGGTCAACCTGTTCACCAACCGGATCGCCAGGGCGCTCGTCGACCAGATCGTCCGGCGATGGCCGGCCGACCGTCCCCTGCGTGTCCTGGAAGCCGGTGCGGGGACGGGCGGCACCACCGCCATGCTGCTGCCCGTCCTGCCGGCCGACCGCACCCGCTACCTGGTCACCGACCTCGCCGAAGGGGCGTTGACCCGGCTACGGCAGCGCTTCGCCGGCTTCGACTTCGTCGATTACGCCGTCCTCGACCTGGACGCCGACCCGATCGAGCAGGGGCTGGCCGCGGGCGGATTCGATCTCGTGGTCGCGGCGAACAGCCTGCACCTCGCCCGTGACCTGCCCGCCGCGCTGCACCACCTGTCCGCCCTCCTGGTTCCCGGCGGCCAGTTGCTCATCGCCGAACCGCACCGGATGGGGACCCTGCTGCCGTTCCTCGGCATGCAGGAGGAGTTCTGGAACTTCACCGACCGGCACCTGCGCCCGCGCTCGCCGCTGCTGTCCCGGGAAAGATGGCCGGAGGTGCTGGCGGAGGCCGGATACACCGAGGTCGTCCAGACCGGCGACGACGACGAACTCGCGGCGGGCGACTTCTCGGTGATGCTGGCCACCGCCGGGGGCACTCCGGCCGCCGGCCACCCCGTACCGGACGCCGCCGGCACGTGGATCCTCGCCGGTGAGGACGGCACAGACGCTCTGACCGCCGAACTGCAGGCTCTGCTGCGAACCCGCGGCGGCGACGTGCTCCGCTCGCCGCTCAGCGACGATCCCGACCACTGGACCGCTCACCTCCCACCCACCGCCCAGACGGTCACCATCGCGGTCATCCTGGGCGGAGCGGACGACACGGATCCGAAGGAGACCGTCGAGCAGATCACCCGGCGGGCCGCGGCGCTGCGGGCCGTCGCGCTGGCCTGCGAGCAACTGCCCGAGCACGTCGCGACCACGGTGTGGCTGGTGGCCCGCCCTTGCGCCGCGCTGCCAGAACCCCGCCTCACCGACGTCCGGCTCCACCCCGAGGACGCGGCGACCTGGGGGACGATGCGCTCGCTGAGCAACGAGCAGCCGCGGCTGGCGATACGCCGGCTCTGCCTGCACCCCACCGGTGACGCCGCACAGGACGCCGGCCGCCTGGCCACAGAACTGCTCGCCCCGAGTGAGGAGGACGAGATCCTGCTCACCCGCCGAGGACGTTTCGTGCCGCGGCTGCTGGAGTCAGGCGAGCACGCCCGCAGCCTGCCCGTCGGCTCGGGCGGCGCCTACCGGCTCAAGGTGTGTGATCCCGGGCTGTCGTACACGCTGGCCTGGGAGGAGATCCCGATGCCGCAGCCCGGGCCTGACGAGGTCGTGGTCGAGGTACGGGCGATCGGGCTGAACTACCGCGACGTGATGCGCGCGGTGAACCTGCTGCCCACCGAGGCCGTCGAAGCGGTCTTCGGCGGGCACGAACTGGGCCTGGAATGCGCCGGGATCGTCACCGCCGTCGGTGCCGCCGTCACCGGGACGCAGCCCGGTGACCGGATCATGGCCGCGGGACCCGTCGGATTCGCCAGTCACGCGAGGGTCAAGGCGTGGGCGGCCGTCACCATGCCCGAGGGGATGACCTTCACCGAAGCCGCCACCATGCCGATGGCGTTCTCCACCGTGCACCACTCGCTGGGGTACTGCGCACGGGTCAAGGCGGGTGAGACGATCCTGGTCCACGGCGGCGCCGGTGGGGTCGGCCTGGCCGCGCTGCAGTACGCCCAGTACCACGGAGCCCGCGTGATCGCGACCGCCGGCACCGCCGCCAAACGTGACCTGCTGCTCGCGATGGGAGCCGACCACGTCCTGGACTCGCGCAGCCTGCATTTCGCCGAGCAGGTCAAGGAACTGACCGGGGGCCAGGGAGTGGACATCGTGCTCAACTCGCTGGCCGGTGAGGCCATCACCCGGGGCATGGAATGTCTGCGGCACGGCGGCCGGTTCATCGAGCTCGGCAAACGGGACATCTACCAGAACAGGTCCCTGCTGCTGCGCCCGTTCTCCGACAACATCGCGTTCTACGGCGTGGACGTGGGCACTCTCATGTGGAAGGCGCCCGAGCTGATGGCGGACAGCACGTCGCAGGCCGCGCCCCTCTACCGCTCCCGGCGGTTCCGGCCGCTGCCGCACACGGTGTATCCGGCGGCCCGCGTCGCCGACGCCTTCGCCATGATGCGCCATTCCCGGCATATCGGAAAAGTCGTGGTGTCCTTCGACCCACGCGACGAACCGGTCACCGTCCGGCCCCAGCAGATGGAGCCACGCCTGGAACCGGAGGGCACCTACCTGGTCACGGGTGGCCTGGGCGGGTTCGGCGCGGCGACGGCTCGCCGCCTCGCCCGGCGGGGTGCCCGCCACCTGGCCCTGCTCGGCCGCCGGGGCGCCGAGGCGCCCGAGGCTCCCGCTCTGCTGGAGGAACTGGAGAGATCGGGGGTGGAGGTCCGCGCGTACGCGGCCGACGTGGCCGACCGCGACGCCATGCGGCGGATCCTGGACGACCTGGACGCCGGCGGTCACCCGCTGCGCGGCGTCGTACACGCGGCCATGCACCTCGACGACGGCCCGCTCGCCGACCTCGGCGACGACCGGATCCGAGCCGTCCTGCACCCCAAGGTCGCCGGCGCGATGGTGCTGGACGAACTGACCCGGGATCGCCCCCTCGACCTGTTCGTCATGTACTCCTCCCTCACCACCGTCGGAAACATCGGTCAGACGTCGTACGTCGCCGCGAACCTGTTCCTGGAGGCGCTGGCCCGGCAGCGACACCGGCAGGGCCTGCCCGGACTGGCGGCCTGCCTGGGCGCGCTCGCGGAAACCGGGGTCCTGACCCGGGGCAGGCAGGGAGAGGCGCTGGCCAAGGCCGGGATCCCGCCGATGCCTCCCGCCCGGGCGCTGGACGCCGTGGAGGCCATGCTCGGCGAGCAGGCCGACGTCGCCATGGTGGGCCGCTGCGACTGGGGCCGGTTGCGGCAGGTCCTGCCCAGCCTGCAGCGTCCGTGGTTGTCCCTGGTGCTGCCGCCCGGCACGGAGCAGCAGGGGCCCGACCTGCTGTCGCTGCTGGCGGAGATGAGCTACGAGCAGAAGTACGCGTACGTCACCGAGCAGATCACCCGGTTGTTGTCCACCGTCCTGCTCACCCCAGCCGACCAGATCGCCGAGGACCGGCGGCTGGACGAGTACGGACTGGACTCCCTGATGGCCACCGAACTGCTGACCTCCATCCGCAGCCAGTTCGGCATCGACATCCCGCCCATGGAGCTGATGCGCGGCGGCGGCACCGTCACCGACATCGCCAACAGCATGCTCATCCGCCTCGGGCTGCGCGGCGAACAGCAGCCCGCCGGTGCGAGCCCCCGTACCGGAGAGCCGGCCTGAACCAGCGACGATGCGGCCCGTGACCGCGGCACCGTCCGCGGTCACCGGCCCCTTCCGTCCCCCTCCCGACCGCCGGCCGTGCTAGGCCCGGCGCAGAAGAACGGCCCAGTAGAACGGCACTGAAGAGAGGTCTGCGTTGACCCAGCTGCACACCCGGATGACCGGGGTGGCCGCCCACCTGCCAGAGACCACACTGAGCACGGCTGAGCTGGAAGACCGGCTCGCCGACCGCAACCCCACCCTGGACCTGCCCCGAGGACTGATCCACGACCACAGCGGAGTCCGGCGCCGGCACATCGCCCTCCCCCACGAGAAACCGTCCGACCTGGCGGCGCACGCCGCCCGCCGGGTCCTGGAGGACAACGACCTGCAGGCCGCCGACCTCGATCTGCTCATCTACGCGGGAGTGTCGTCCGACGCCGTGGAGCCGGCCACCGGACACGTCGTCGCCGCCAAGATCGGGGCCTGCTGCCCGGTGTTCGACATACGCAACGCCTGCAACAGCGTGTTGAACGCCATCCAGGTGGCCGATGCGCTGATCTCCGGCGGCCGTCATCGGCGGGTCCTCATCTGCTGCGGAGAACTGCCCACCGCCGGCACACCGTGGACCCTGGCCGGCGCCGAGGAGTACGTCACCGTCGCCGCGTCCTACACCGTCTCCGACGCCGGCGCCGCGTTGCTGCTGGAGGCCGGCACCGAACCGGGGGTGCTCGCCCACCGGTTCTCCGCGTACTCCGCCGGATGGGAGGCGGCGGTCTCCGCGGTGGACAACCTCACCACCGACCCGTGGGCTGGCCGGCCCACCATCGGGCCGCTCATCGTCAACTCCGCCCAGTTGGTGCGCGGCATCGAGAACATCGACTACGCCGTCTTCCACAAACCCCTCGCCGATCTCGGGCTGACCTGGGACGACTTCGCGGCCATCTGCGTGCACCAGGCATCGCTGGCGACGCTGTGGTGGTTCTGCGACCAGGTGCGCATACCGCAGGGCAAGGTCGTCGTCACCATCGCCCAGCACGGCAACCTCGTCGCGGCGACGCTGCTCGTGCAACTGGCGCGGGTGGTCGGCTCGGGACGGGTACGGCGCGGCGACCTGGTCGCCCTGGTCGGCCTGGCCAGCGGGGCCAGTGCCGGAATCGTCGTCGTGCGGTGGTGATCGGGTGACCGCACAGGCGACCCCGCCGAGTGACTCCGGCCCGGCCGAGCCGGAGAGCGAGCTGACCTTCCGCGCCGAGCGCTGGTTTCGCGAGCAGCCCGACGTGATCGCCTGCCAGGTCGGTGGCCGCACCCCGGAGGCCACCACCTACGGGCAGATGTCGCGGTCGGTGGACCGTACCGTTGCGGCCCTCGCCAGGGCCGGGATCCGCCCGGGCATGCGTACCGGCCTGCTGGTACCGCCGGGTCCGGAACTGGGCGCGCTGGCCGTCGCCCTGTTACGGCTCCGCGCGGTGCCGGTGCTGGTCGATCCCGGGCTGCCGCTCGACGCGATCAAGCGCTGTCTGCGCCAGGCGGCGCCCGAGGCGTTCATCGCGATTCCCGCCGTGCAACTGGCCAGGAGGCTGCTGGGCTGGACCCCTGACGTCCGCGTGTCCATCACGGTCCCCTCGCGGCGGCCCCGCAGCTCGGCATGGCCGTCAGGCGGGCCTGGACGCAGCCTTGGGCCCGGCGAGCCGGGACGGTGGTCCCCCGCCGGCCCCGACGACCTGGCGCTGATCGCCTACACCTCCGGATCCACCGGCCCGCCCAAGGGTGTGCCGCTGCGTCACCGGCACCTGGCCGCGCAGCTCAACCTGCTGGGCGTGCTGGGCACGGTGGAACCGGGAACGCCGGTGTTGTCGACGTTCGTGCCGTTCGCCCTGGGAGCGGCGGCGTTCGGGGCGACCGTGGTGATCCCGGACATGGACCCGCGGCATCCGGTGCGGGTCGACCCGGCCGCCCTGGTCGCCGACATCCAGCGGTATCGCGTGGCCGGGATGTTCGCCGCTCCCGCGCTGCTGGACCGGCTCGCGCGTCACTGCGCCGCCCATGATCTGGTGCTGGACACGCTTGGCGACGTGGTGTCCGCCGGGGCGCCGCTGCCGATGCCGGTGATGGACCGCCTGCGCGGCTGCCTGCGCGTCGACGCGCGGGTGCTGTCGGTGTACGGCGCCACCGAATGCATGCCGGTGGCCGCGATCGAGAGCCGCCTGCTCGCCGAGCACGCCGCGGCCACCGCCGCCGGGGCGGGCACCTGCCTGGGTCCTCCACTCCCGGGCACCGAGGTACGCGTCATCGCCCTCAGCGACGACCCCATCGAACGGTGGAGTGAGGATCTGGTCGTGCCGCCCGGCGCCATCGGGGAGATCACCGTGGCCGCCCCTACCGTCAGTGACCCCTACCTCGACGATCCGGAGGCCACCGCGCTGGCCCGGATCGGCGATGGGGACCGCATCTGGCACCGGATGGGCGACGTCGGCCGGTTCGACGAGCAGGGAAGGCTCTGGTTCGCCGGACGTAAATCAGAACGGGTCCGCACCGCCGGCGGCGACCTGTACACCGACCAGGTCGAACCCGTCTTCGCCGCCGTGCCGGGGGTCCGCCGCACCGCGCTGGTCGGCGTCGGTCCCGCCGGCGGCCAGCGTGCGGTCCTGGTCGTGGAGTGCGAACCGGGATCCCGGGACAACGCTCGCGTGAAGGCCGACATCCTGGACGTCGCGGCCCGCCATCCGCACACCGCCGAGCTCCGGGAGGTGCTGTTCCACCCCGGGTTCCCGGTCGACGCCCGGCACAACAGCAAGATCCGCCGGCACGAGCTCGCCCTGTGGGCCTCGCGGCGTCTCCGGGCAGGCCGATCATGAGGGTCCTGGTGACCGGGGGCGGCGGCTTCCTGGGAGAGGCCGTCTGCCGGCGACTGGCCGCCCGCGGTGACACCGTGCACGCCCTTCAGCGTCACCACAGCCCCGCGCTGGCGGCTCTCGGGGTCACCCAGCACCTGGCCGACGTCCGCGACCGCGCGGCGGTGCTGACCGCCATCGCCGCATGCGAGGCGGTCGTCCACTGCGCCGCGAAGGCCGGCGTACATGGACGGGACCGGGACTACGAGGAGATCAACGTGTCGGGAACGCGGAACGTGCTGGACGCCTGCGCGCGCCACGGGGCACGCCTGGTCCACACGTCCTCACCGAGTGTCGTCCACGACGGGCGGGACCTGGAGGGAGTGGACGAGTCGGCGCCCTACGCCCGCCGTTTTTTCGCCGCCTATCCGCGGACCAAGGCCGAAGCCGAACGGCTCGTCCTCGCCGATGCCGCGGCCGGGCGGGTGACGGCGGTCGCGTTGCGTCCGCATCTCATCTGGGGGCCAGGAGATCCGCACTTCCTGCCCAGGCTGGTGGCACACCGCCGCCTGGTGTGGCTGCTGGGCGAGACCGACAAGACCATCGACACCGTCTACATCGACAACGCCGCCGACGCCCACCTGCTCGCTCTCGACCGGTTACGTCCCGGCTCACCGCAGGCCGGCCGGGCCTACTTCATCACCCAGGGCCAGCCCTGCGGTTTCGGGGAATGGCTCAACCTGCTGCTACGCGCCGCCGGGCTGCCTCCGGTGACACGCCGGGCACCGGTCGGACCGGTCCTGCGGGCGGCCCGGCTGCTGGAGCAGGGTCGCCGGCTACCGTGGACGCGGCACCTGCCCCCGCTGATGTTCCTGGTGGAGCAGGCCTCGACGGCGCACTGGTTCGACATCTCCGCGGCGCGTCGCGATCTCGGCTACGAGCCCCGGGTGAGCATGGCGGAAGGACTGGCCCGGCTCACCGCCCACCTGTCCGCGGGCAGCACCCGGTGACCGAATTCCCGGACTACCCGTTCACCTCCCGGTGGTTCGCCCACCCGCGTCGTGATGGCCTGCGCCAGCACTACCTGGACGAAGGGGCGGGACAGCCGGTGCTGTTCCTGCACGGGAACCCATCCTGGAGTTACCTGTGGCGGCGGCCGATCCTCGCGCTGCGCGAGGAGTTCCGTTGCATCGCTCCCGACCACATCGGCATGGGCCTGTCGGACAAGCCGGGAGCCGACCGTTACCCCTATGACCTGGCCGCCCGCGTGGACGACCTGGACGCCTTGATCGAACACCTCATCACCGGCGGCGGTGCCCCCGAACACGGGTGGACACTCGTCCTGCACGACTGGGGCGGGCCGATCGGCATGGCCTGGGCCTGCCGCCACCCCAGCCGCGTCGCCCGCCTGGTGCTGCTGAACACCGCGGCCTTTCCCAACCCGCACGGCGAACGCGTACGTCCTCTGCTGCGGCTGCCGTTCCGGGTGTTGCGCGACACCCGGCTGGGAACCCGCCTGTTCCTGCGCCACAACCTCTTCGCCCGCGGCGCCACCTGGCGTCCGCTGGGAGTCCGGCGCCGGATGCCCGCTGCGGTGCGCTCGGCGTTCCTGGCCCCCTACGACCGGCCCGAGCACCGCGTGGCCATCCAGCAATTCGTTCAGGACATCCCGTTGCGCCCCGGCGACCCTTCCTGGCCTGTCCTGCAGGGCACCGGCGCGTCGCTGGCGCAGTTCGCCGACCGGCCCATGCTGATCGCCTGGGGGCTGAGCGACCCGGTCTTCGACCGTGCCGTGCTGGGCGAATGGCGGCGGCGTTTTCCCGCCGCCCGGACTCGCCTGTATCACGGCGCAGGCCACTACCTGCTGGAAGACGCCCACGCCGACCTCGTCCCCGCTATCCGCTCGTTTCTGCGCACCCCGCCTCGTACCGATGGCTGACACGAGGCTCGTCAATGAAGGAGTTCCTTGTCAGACGATAAGACGGCAGCACCCGTTGTCCAGCAACGAGGATCGAGGTCCCCCGCGCTGAAGGACGCTCCCAGCATTCCTTGCGTTGCTTCAGTGAGCGGCGTCCAGAGGGATTTCTGCTTCTGCCTCGGCTAGGCGGCGCGCGACGATCAGCATTCCGTCTACGGCCCTGCGGTCTTGGTCGTCGATGGCAACGCCGGTCGGCGTGACGTCCGGTCGTTCGAGTACGGCGGCTACGAACGAGGCCGAGCCCCGTCGATGCTCGAGGTCCAGTCGCAGGTAGGTCTTGAGCGAGGGCACGGCCTTCGCTCCCAGACCATGCAGGGCGACGATCGCCAGAGGCGGCGCTGTCAGCGTCCCTAGCGAGGTCTCCAGGCTTCCAGCAGCGCAGCCTCTAGGCGCTGAGTCCGACCAGACGCGAGCCAAGCGCCCATGACGCGCGGCCGCCCGTGCGACGCCAGCAGCTCAGCGACTTCGTCGTCGGTCGTCCCTCGCGCCACTTCGCGCAGCGTGTCGAACGGGACGTCACGCCTTAGTGCA
This sequence comes from Planotetraspora thailandica, assembly GCF_016863335.1. GTDB lineage: Bacteria > Actinomycetota > Actinomycetes > Streptosporangiales > Streptosporangiaceae > Planotetraspora > Planotetraspora thailandica. The sequence continues at coordinate 11,305 of NZ_BOOR01000049.1, read as the reverse complement.
TTCAGGCCCATCATCGCCAAGTAGAACGGCAAGACGCACCGCCGCTCCAGATCTGTCAATCCCGACACAGCCTTAAGCTAGGGCACGCACCTCGCGGGGAGCGTCGTACGTCGTGCGCTCACCGGCATGAGCGTGATAAAGGCCTCGTTTCGTGGGTTGTCATTGTCGACGACATGCCAGTACGGTTGATCATGTGACTGCCGGGTCGGCCCTTGGCCATTACCGAGTGAGGCACCCGGCCCAGGCTTGATCGCTGGCCGGGCCCGCAGCCCGCCGTTTGCCTTTCTGTCTTCCTTCCCTCGCCCGTCCAGCGGGCCCCTTAAGGCTGAGCAGAAAGCAACATATGCCGAACGATTTCAACCAGCACGTCATCGACGAGTTCCGCGCCAACCAGGGACGGGTCGGCGGCCCGTTCGAGGGCGGCCGACTGATCCTGTTGACCACCAAGGGCGCCCGGACCGGCGCACTGCATACGAACCCGGTCGGTTACCTTCCCGACGGCGGGGACCAGATCCTCATCATCGCCTCGGCTGGTGGCGCAGCGAAACACCCGGACTGGTTCCACAACCTGATCGCCGACCCCCGGGTCACGGTCGAGGACGGCACCTTCATCTACGAGGCCGAGGCCACCGTCCTCGACGGCGACGAGCGCGATCGCGTCTTCGCCCGCGCCGCCGAGGCCGATCCGGGCTGGGCTGCCTACCAAGCCAAGACGGCGCGCGTCATCCCGGTGGTCGCTCTGCGGAACGTCTCCAGCGGACCGCCGAACACGAACGCACCGTCGTGGGGCGCGGCCCTCAAACTGATCCACGACGCGTTCCGCGGTGAACTGGCGAGGATCCGCAAGGAGATCGCCACATCCGGGCCTACCCTTGGCGCGCAACTGCGCGTGAACTGCTTGTCCGCCTGCCACGGCCTGCAGATCCACCACACCGGCGAAGACCGGGGAATCTTCCCGTTCCTGGAGCGGAACCGACCAGAGATCTCGCCCACGCTGGACCGCCTACGCGCCGAACACGAGCGACTGGCAACACTCCTGGCCGACCTGCAGGCGGCCGTCTCAACAGTGGACGCCGACCCGGCAACGGTATGCCGGGAAGTCGAGCGCCTGACAGCCGAACTTGAGAACCACCTGACCTACGAGGAGGAACAACTCATCCCGTTGCTCGACGCGACTGCGCCCTAACCACGACGGCTCTTCGGCACGATCCGGAGGGATCTGCGTCGTCATCCGACCAGATCCCTCCTGCCGAAGTACCTCGCGCGGGCCGCATGAGGCCGTACCAAGATGCGGGCTCAAACCCGTTCTCCATTCGCCGGGCCGACGAGGTTCGGAAACGGTCACGATCATGACGGCGCGGACAGGCGTACTGCATCGCGAACGTCCTCACTTCGGCATGCGCGCGCGACTCGCGACATGAGAGTGAACCCAGTAGTCCGGCATCCGCCTACCTGGTCTCTCGGCTCACTCTGCCCAGGTGGGGCGCCATCGGACGATCACATCGCCGACCACCGGATGTGGCGCCGCTACGGCGATCCTCCCGAGAAGGCCACTACTTCCCGCCGGGCACCTGGTCCTTGACCTCGTCGTAGCCGACCTTGGTGGGTGCCTCGGTCGGCGAGTAGATCACGCGGATCACGCCCGTCGGAAACGCCTCCGTCGCCGTCATTCTCAGGTGGTACGGCGCTTCGCCGTCGTCGAACAGCCTGCGGCCCTTACGCGCCGCCACCGGGTGCACCAGCAGGCGCAGCTCATCGACCAGCCCCGCGGCGAGCAACTGCTGCACCACGGAGATCGAGCCGGGGATGAGGATGCCTCTGATGCCGGCATCGGCCTTGAGCGAGGTGACGGCATCGAGTAGATCGCCTTTGATCAGCTCGGAGTTGCGCCAGGAGAACTCCAGCGGCTGGCGCGAGACGACCACCTTGCGCACGTCCCCGAGTTGCTTGGCGAACGGTGCGTCGTCCCCACCCGCCGCCTCGCGGTCGGGCCAGGCTCCGGCGAAGCTGTCGTAGGTCTCCCTGCCGATGAGCAGCACATCAGCGGTGTCATAATCCTCGCCCACGGCGCGGCCCATGTTCTCGTCGAAATAGGGGAAGTGCCAATCGGGGTTGATCTCGGCCACACCGTCGGCCGAGATGAACAGCGTGGAGATGACCTTTGCCATCGTGGTGATCCCTTCGAGTCAGGCGGTATCGGTAGGTAGACCGGCGCAGCATCCCAAACTCATCGCCGGCCACAGACCCGTCCCGATGGAGAGTCGGCATTTCGAGGTCGGCGTGATGCATCGGCACAGTTTCGCCGACCGGATGCAGATGGGCGACCGGGTTCCTCGAGCCCTGTCGTTCTGTCCCGACCGGTGATGCGTTCAAGGGATCTCGATCAGTCCGGACCATCTGCGGCATGAGCGTGCGTCGTTGGTAGGGTCCCTGAGGCAGGAAGGCGGGCCTCGGGTGGAAAATTGGCGGCGGTTCGAGCGGGTCCAAGACGGCGCCTGTGAGTTCTGGCAGATTCGTCAGGAAGGCATCCGCTGCCACATCAGCTGGGGCAGTGACGGTAGCCGTCGTGGCGGGTCGACGACCGTGGCACTGCTGGATGAGCGTCACGCGAAGTCCCACGTCGAGAAGAAGATCAGGGGGCAGCTTCGCAAGGGTTTCCTTGAGGTGGCCGGGCTACCTGCACCGATCGGCGACCCGGACGCGCTCGTGGTGGAGACCATTGCCGACGCGCAAGCGAAGCCGGCTTACGGGCTTCCCCGACCTCAGTATCGGCCCGTGGATGGGTTCCGTGACGTCGTTTGCCACGCGCGAATCCATCCGGAGTCTCCGGGTAGGGGGTTCTACCACTACCTGGTTTTGCGTGACGAAGGCCGCAGCGCTCTCGCGTTCAATGTCCGCGAATCGTCACATCGGCCGGAGGCCGTCGCGGGGTTCCTGGAGACGGTCGTTACCGTTCGTGACCTGCCCTTCGACGGGCAACCGCACCACAAGATCGCCCTTGCCCGTCCAGTAGGGCCGTTCAGCCACGCGCTGCTGTGCTCGCCCGCGCTGGGTCAAGCCGCCGTCGCGTACCCGACGATCGCGGCCAGGGTGGCCACCGCTTTCCCGATCTATGACTGCGAGATCGGCGACGCCGATGCGGAGGTCTTCGTCGACGCCCGGATCCGCGGGCATGGGGCGTTGCCGTACAGCGACTGGGCCCGTCGACCACATCCGGTCGTCGACCTGCGCTTCGATATCCAAGGCCCCCACCCCGAGCGCGATCGCACCTTCAAGGTGTACCAACGCGTCCGCCTGGACACCCTGATGCCCAAGCTCGCGGCAGCTGCACCCGACAGTTGGCTGGAAGTCCGGTCCTTTCGCGGTGAGATCCGCCGGCTGACCCCAACCAATCTCGCTGCCCCTAGTGACCTAGACAGATTCCTGCTCGACTCCCAACCGGCGATATAGCTGCCCCGGCGGGACTAGCAACGCCCTCATCTCGGCATGAGCGGGCGGCGCTGATGTGGCGACGGACACTCACAGGAAGGTGGTCGAACTACGATCGGCGGCACGCCGAACCTGCTCGACGTGGTCACCCACCTTAATGACATCCCTGACGGGAACAGATTCGAGGGAGCGGGACCAACCATCTTCGCTCGTCGCCCATGGGCACCGGAGTCCGATGCTCTCGTTCTCCGAGACCAGGCCGTTGACTGCATGGCGTCGACTGCTCCAGACCACGCCTATCTGCTGGAGGTCGACATCGCTCACGAGGTAGTGGAGGTCTGGAGCGCATGGAGGGACGGGGCCACACCGACACCCGAGGAGGCAACGCTGGCGATCATCTACTACGCAAAGCACGACGCTTACCAGCCCGTCGTATAGGTAAGGTCCGACGCCAGACGTCCACTCGCCAGCATGGTTGTATCCACGCGACTCGCGGCAGAAGAGGATGCTTCTGGGAGCGGAGCGGTCGATCAGCGTGTCGGATCGCCTCACCACGGCCGTAGTGACTGGGATGGATCGCCTGCCTCGACGGTGCGTAGCTGAGCCGCAATCGCCTGCTGTCCGCCAAAGCGTGCCAAGCCAGAGCGAGCCGGTGGTCCGTGGTGACAGTTCGCGACGGGATCGCGGTCGTTACCTCATCGTCTGGCGGCCGGTTGCACGATGTCCGGACCGCCGGTGTGCGGCGTTGGAAAGTACCCGGGGTGCGGCTCCGGCAGCGCCGCCACACACGCCACGGAGCATGCATTCACCAGGAACGGCAGCACGTCGGTGCCCACCAGGCGAGAGATCCAGACCTGGTGAAGCTCACCTTGGACCGGCCCGTCGCAGATGCTGCAGGTCCGCACCGCGTCGGCGCCCCACATGCCCGGGTCGAGCGCTGTGAAGTCTGCCTCTCCTACGCCAGTCACCGGCCGCAGCTTCGGAAACGGCGGCCGGAACTTGAAATTGCCGTAGAGGACGCGCGTGCTCACCGTGCTGTCGGCCAACTTGGCGCATCTGGTCAGCTCATACGGGTACCAATGCAGTCTGTGGGAGGTGTAGGGCTCGAAGACCTCAAGGCTCGTCATGGCCCCGATCTCGGGCGGGATGCGAACCAGATTTGTGCCGTAGAGCACCAGATGTTTGACGGCGGTCAGCTTCGCGATCGCTGGCGGTAGCGTGACAATCTGCCGCCGCTCGGGAGCGCTCAGATCCACGAACGGCTTGAATACCGTCCGTCCATCCGCAACCGCCTCGTCGATCAGCGCAAGCAGATGCTGCCAGCCCGCCGCCTCGGTATCCTGCCGGTCCCCGTGGAAGGAGACGGTCGCAGGCCGGGTCGCGACCGAGTGGCCGACGCACCGGCAATGATCGCGGGCAGGCCCGCCCGCACTGGGTCCGACTGCATCCGCAAAACGGTTGGGAAACAGCTGCGGCGTGATCTCGTCTGCCCCCATGGGGGGAGCATACCGGGACCTCATCGACCTGACATGCACGCACATCGGCACGTCCGGGCGCCGACTCGATCCGCTCACCATGACACCCCATAGCGCGCGGTCGGCGGCATGAGAGAGCGCGGATCGCGGCATGTGCGTGCGTTCTCAGCGCAGATGAGCCAGCGGGCGCTGGGCGCTGGTCCAGAGCCTTCGCCTTCCTGATTGCGGATCTGCTGGTCGGTTGCTGTGTTGAGGGTCGTCATGGGTGGGCGGTCGTCAGTGGGGCAAGTGGATCACCCGCTGGAAAGCCTGGTAACGCCGAGACCTCGCGCCTTGGGAGGCGCCCAATGGTGAGCTTGCCGTGCTCCGGCCGGTCGTCGACATCGATGGCGGTTCAGCTCCGGACCTGACCCCAAGCGATGCCATTCGCGCGGCTCCGACCGCTGCTGGCGGACGCGGGCCTTCGCCGCCCTGGCGACCATGATCAACAAATCTCTGCTGGCGATCGGCCGAACTCCTCGCAGGTGCCGGTTCGGTCACGCTGACGCCCGGTGCGTGGCGATGCCCTCGTCGTTTGTGCGAACCCGGCTTACTGTGCGTTGGTGAGGATTGGTGTGACGCTGCCGATGTCCATGTCGGACGGGCCGGGTCGGATGCCGGGCTGGGCCGAGGTGTGTGCACTGGCTCTGCACGCGGAATCAGCGGGTCTGGATTCGGTGTGGGTCTGTGACCATCTGGTGAGTGAGCCGGCAGGGCACCCACCGGAAGGCGTGTTGGAGGCATGGACCATCTTGTCCGCGCTGGCCGCGTCCACCCGGCGGGTGACGGTGGGCACGCTGGTGACCTGCAGTTCGTTTCGGCATCCGGCGCTGCTGGCCAAGATGGCGGCAACGGTCGACGCGATCAGCGGTGGACGCCTTGTGCTCGGGCTCGGCGCCGGGTTCCCCGGCCTCGAGTACGAAGCGTACGGCTTCCCGGACGATCATCGCCTTGCTCGCTTCGAGGAGACGTTGGAGATCGTCGGTGGGCTGCTGGGCGGCGCCGTCGTCACCACGTCCGGCCGGTTCCACCAGTTGCGCAATGCGCTGCTGCTGCCACCGCCCGACCGACGGATACCACTGCTGGTCGCCGGTGGCGGCCCGCGCATGCTGCGCTTGGCCGCCCGCCACGCCCAAGCCTGGACCACCGCCTGGCATGGCGCGCCCGATGACCGGCTGCGTGCACAGCTTGCCGCGATGGCGCAGGCACTGGCCGACGAGGGCCGAGAAGCGGGCTCGCTACGCGTCATGGTGGGCGTGTCCGTGACCGATCCCGACCACACGGGCGTGGACGACAACGACGGCGCGTTCGTCGGCTCACCCGACGATCTGGCCCGCGTCATCGATGAATACGCCATGCTGGGCGTCGACGAGCTGATCGTCGCGCTGACGCCTAGGACCAGGCGGTCCGTGGATCGGCTGGTCCGTGCGCTCACCCTGCGGACAATCTGACCAGGTCGCCGGTGTCCTGTCGCGGACTTGCCGAAGCCGGCCACGCGTCGCCCAGTCCGACTTCGGGTGGACACGACCTTGCTCCTCGGTCCGTTGACAGCCAGCCTGGCGGCCATGGTTCCACCGCCGTCCGCCGTCCTCGCATGAGACTCGCATGAGGTTGACGTGCCCACAGTGGCCAAAGCGAGAACAGCAATGGCTTGATCGCACCCTTTGAAACATCCTGACATCGGCAAAGTCGCGTGTTGACTATTCGAAGATCAACGCGCGATCAGCGGCAGAAGAGCGCGCGCCGCTACGCGGCATGACCGTGTGCTGGGCCGACGCGCTGGACTGCCCACTGTGGCGGATGAGCATGTTCGACCGGCTGTCGGGCTCGCGCGCCGAGAATTGTAGTCATGAGAATCCTGCGTGCGTCGCGCGGCGGTGCGGCACTACGGCAAGCACGTCTGACCTACCGAGAACAGGGCGCCACGCGTGACGCGCTTCCGGCCGGTTACCACCACGTCTATCGCCGCGCACTGGTGGGCGTTGGCCAAGTCGCCTTCGAACGGGCCGCACACGCGCTGTCCCACTGGGACATGCACCGCCGAGCGGGACTCGGCGTAACCACGTCCGCCCCCGTAGCCGTCCCCGGTAGCGTCGTCCTGTTGACCATCAGGTGGCGTTGGCTGAGCATCAGCGCGCCGTGCCGCGTCGTGTACGCGGTGGAGGAGCCAAACCGTCGTGGGTTTGCCTACGGCACCCTTCCAGGCCACCCCGAATGCGGCGAGGAAGCATTCTTCGTCGAACGGACCCCGGAGGACCAGGTCTGGCTCGACATCCGCGCGTTCTCGCGTCCTGCCCGCCTGCTCAGCCGTCTCGGCGGACCGATGACCCGCAAGGTACAGTCCCTGGTCACCGACCGCTACATCGATGCTCTGCGTGATGAACGCTGACCTCTCGCAATCGCGCGGTACACGCACTCACCCCACGGCCAGAGCACATCGCGGCAGATGAGGATGCGTTGGACTTGCCGAACGTCTGGTCAGGCACCAGGAGCGGGCGGGGGTCAAAACTCGTAGGCGTCGCCGCCGGATACCCCCGCTGGCAGCGCCTTGTTGCCTCCGTCAGCCAGGAGCGCTTGAAGCAACTCGACGACCGTCGTCGCGAGAACCGGCATCTCACCGAGCACACCGTACGTGTCCCACGCTGCGGCATAGCAGCGTCCCGCTCGCTCGGGCGACAGGTCCATCACCACATGCGGCTCGGTCGACAGCCCCTCGCCCCCGTCCACGATCACGTAGCAGTTGTTCGTCAGATCTGTGGGATCTTCCTCTGCAACCTGCTGAGCGACCTCCGGCGTCAGCAATCGCGGACTGGCGGGCACGAAATCACCAGGCCCACACACGCGCCGCGGAAAAGGGGCGTCTTCGAACAGGAGCGCCCCGCCGCATAGCTCGTACAGTTGCCGCAGATCTTCGGGAAGCACGATGTTGCCGGACATGGCGGCAGACCCACTGCTGGGGACCACGTGGCACCCCGGCCGACCAGCGATCTCGCGCAACACTTCAGCCAAGGCAGTCAGGGAACCTTCTGACGACGTCACCGCATGATCGTATGAGCGCCGGCTGCCCCAGTACCGACGGGCGGCGCCCGCTCGGCGGCAAATGAGTGCGCCGGGCACGGAAATCAGAGATACCTGAAGGCTGGCACGTCTTCAGGCGCTTGCCACATGTACGAGGGCAGACGCGTTCGCTCGACGGAGGGATTGCTCGTCGCGCTCGTGTGTCTTGGGCACGTCTGCTGACGGCGTCGAGCCACACCTGGTACCCGAGGCGTCGCCGTGGAGAGAATGGCGCTGCGGCAAGTAGATCCGGGAGGGTCGATGACCACAATGTCCGGCAAGGTGTGTCTGGTGACCGGCGGGACCAGCGGGATTGGCCGGGAGACGGCGGCCCGGCTGGCCGAGCTGGGGGCCACCGTGGTCGTCGTCGGGCGCGACGTCGAGCGAGGGCGAGCGGCCGTAAAGGAGATCCGGCATCGGGCGCCCAGCGCCGAGGTGGACCTCCTGACGGCCGACATGTCGAGCCTGGCCGAAGTGCGCCGACTGGCCGCCGAGGTGCTGGAGAAGTACCACCGGCTCGACGTGCTCGACAACAACGCCGGTGTGATCATGCTCAAGCAGCAGTTCACGGTCGACGGCTACGAGACCATGTTCGCCGTCAACCATCTGGCGCCGTTCCTGCTGACCAGCCTGCTGCGGGAACGGCTGGTAGGCAGCGCGCCGGCCCGCGTGATCACGGTTTCGTCCAATGTGCATCGCTCGGCCAAGCAGATTCCCTGGGACGAACTGGCCCGCGGCGAGCCGAGCTACCCGCTGTCGAAACTGGCGAACGTCCTGTTCACAGCCGAGCTGGCCAAGCGCCTGACCGGCACCGGCGTGGTCGCCAACTGCCTGCACCCGGGCCTCATCCGCACCCAGTTGGGCCGCGAGGTCCGCGGCATCGCGAAGCTCCTCGTCGCGGCCGCCAAGCCCTTCATGGGTACCGTCCAGACCGGCGCGGCCACCCCGGTCCACCTGGCCAGCGCCCCAGAGGCGGCCGAGGTCACCGGAGGCTACTTCTTCCGCGGCAAGCAGATCGAGCCGAGCTCCCTGGCCCGCGACCCCGAGGCGGCCGCGCGTCTATGGACCCTCAGCGAGGAGCTGGTGGCGTAAGCCGAGCCAAGATCGTCGCCATGTGGCGCGCTCGCCAGACTTGTGATCAATGGCCTGCTGAGCGGCGTACGGACCGTGACGATCGACGTGAGCCGCAGCACCGCCTCAGCGGCATGAGCGTGCACCCGATCATGGAGGATCGCGGCTCCGGCCGCCTACACCGTTGATTCCAGTCCTTCGTCGGGTTCGACCGGGCGACGTAGCCGTGGTCAGCGTTGGCTCACGGCTCAGCGCAAGTCGATCTCGACATGGTGTGCCGCGAGCATGCCCAGCAAATACTCCAAGGTGATCGCCGGACCCAACTGGCGCCGGTCGTGGGTCTTGCGCGTTGCCCTCCTCTCGTCGGTCTAGCGCTAGGGACGTGTGGGTCAGAACGGGGGTTGCTCACTCCACTCCCGCGCTGCTGAGGTCAAGGACTCGTCCCAGGTGTAGGTCGGTTGCTCGGAGAGACACCAGCTGAGGTGGTGCTGGACCCAGGGGTCGGTCTCGGTCTCCTGCAGGTCGCGCAGCAGGGGGTGAAGGTGGGTAAGGCCGAACCAGCGGACCACGGCAACTCCGTGCGAACGAGGAAGCGGGTCCGCGTCGCCCAGGAGTCCACCGACCACGTCGTCGAGCAGGTCTTGCCGGAGGTTTTCCCGCCTGAACTCCCAAGGCTGCCGGGCCAGCTGGTACGCCGCCCGTCGGCGCCGTTCGAGATCGTGGCACGCCAGTTCCGGCAGCACATCGGTGAAGGTGAGTCTGCGCAGGACGCCGAGTGCGTTGAGGTCCGGTGGGGTACACGACCTGGCGTACCGCGCGACATCGTCCGCGATCGCCTCGGCGTTGTCCAGCCGGCGCTGGTGCTTGTGTCTTTGCCACCTCAGTAGATCCCACACCTCGGCGCGCACGGTGGCGTCCACGTCGGTGGTCATGGTGCCGACCAGAGCAGTCCAGGCGCTGTCGCTGATTGCAGGTAGCTGCAGCAGCGAATTCCCGGCCCGGGCCCGCCGCTCTGGTGATGGATCATCGGCGAGCACGGCGACCAGCTCGGGTTCCTCCAGCGGGAGCCGCTCACCGAACCAGCCGACGTCGTATCCGGCAATAGCCTCGTCCAGCCACCGCTCATACCAGGCGAGAAAGTCGGTGTCCTCGACCACGTACGGGCCGACCGGTCCCTCGTAGTCGAGGTTGAGCAAACGCCCTCGTGCCGGTCCCGTTACGATCAACTGGGTGCCGAGGGAACATCCATGATCGGCGATCCGCAGCGTGCCCCGCAGGAAGATCCGATCCGGGCCCGGCGGGTCCTCATACCGCTGGTCCCAATCGTCGAGGTAACGCGGCCCGGGCAGGTACGGACTGGGCTGAGCCAGGTGCCCCGACCGGCGACGCGCACAGCACGAGGCGCTGAGGCGGCACAGCCCGTAGCCCGGCCCGGCACCGCCGTCGCCCAATTCGGTGACGAACAACCGATACGCCGGGGGAAGCGTCACCTCGTGCCGCTCCTCAAACTCGGCCACTACGGCCTCGAACAACGGCGCACCGAGCTTGAACCCATGCGCTTCTACGCCGAAAGCCTTCGGCGGCACGAGCATGGCACGCGCCGCCGCGAGCTTGCCGGCGATCCGCCCCAACCGGACATGATCGGCATCAAACACCCGCCCAGCCTACGAACGGTTCCGTAGGCAGAGCTAACCCGGCGCACTCAACTCGGCAAAGTCGGACGACGGCGCAACAGTCGAAGACCGCGCGATTCGCGGCATGAGCGCATGTTGGCGATAGTGATGTAGCGGTCCACGCAGAAGTCACGCCTCAACGTCGACCTTGCTGCGAACGTGCAGCTGCGACCAAGGCCAACACACCCGCGCCGAGAATGGGAAGACCGATCGACAGGATGCCGAGAATTCCCAGCACCGTCAGGACCGTGCCCGCCACCGCCAGCGCCAACCCCCGTCGGGGTGCCGCGCGGGCTGCACCGTAGATCGCAAGAAGTGCGGCCGCGGCCAGTCCGCCGAGGAACCAGGCCACCGCCTGGTCGCCTTGCTGAAGTATGAGCCCCACGTAGAGGCCCATCATGACCAGGGCGATCAGAGCCGCGATCGCTGCCAGAGGATCCCAACCGTCACGCAATCCGGACATCATGATTCATCGTCGCACTCAATGGTGCTCATCGAAAATGTCATGCAGAGAACGTCAATGCATCGGCATAACCGCGTGCTCGCGGCAGAAGGGCGCGC
>NZ_BOOR01000048.1 GCF_016863335.1 Planotetraspora thailandica | reverse complement strand
AGCGCGACATGCTCGCCGTCGTCGGCCAGACCGCGAAAGGTCACGGCGTCGGCCACCGCGCTGAACCCATCGCCGAACCGCAGGGGCACACGCACCCGGGTTCGTACGACGGCATCCGCGTGGTCCCCCGGCATCGTCATGGCCGCTCTCCGATCGACGGTTGTTCAAATTTGAACTAAACAGAACAGTAAGGATAGACCGTACCTGCTTCCGTAAATTCGACCAAGCACGGCAGAAGTGACGTGACACTTCCGTAAGAAGTCACAGCGAGTGATCAGCTCGCCTGGTCACCCGAACGGGTGTGCAGCAGGTCGCGCAACGCCTCCAGCCCGCCGGCGAGGGCGGTGAAGTCGTCCCGGCTGAGCCCGTCGACGAACAGGTCGCGGACCAGGGCGGCGTGGCCGGGCTCGGTCGCCCGCACCTTCGCCCACCCCTCGTCGGTGAGCGAGGCGATGATGCCGCGCACGTCCTCGGGGCAGGCACGGCGCCGCACGAGGCCGGCCTTCTCCAGCTGCGCCACCTGGTAGGTCAGACCGCTCTTGGAGGTGGTGGCGGCGCCGGCCAGCTCGGTCATCCTGAGCTCGCCGCCGGGCGCGTCCGCCAGGCGCACCAGCACCTCGTATTGCGAGTGGGACAGCCCCGCGTCGTCCTTGAGCCGCTGCTCGATCAGGCGGTTGAGGGTGGCCGCCGTGGACAAAAGCGCCCGCCAGGCGCCCAGTTCCCGTTCGCCGAGGCAAGGGGGTTCGTCCATGGCGTCACGTTACCTCAGTCGTTCGAACTCGAACCATTCATAGCCAATTCGTCAACCAGCTGATTTCCCAGCGTTCGGCCTATACCGTCCGTGCGTCCCCCGATTCACGACGAGCGGCCTTGAGGAGAACGATGGCCCTCGACCGCGAAGCCAACGCGCCGACGCCCACCCGCCGAACGACGCGGCACGGTGGCGGGCTCACGGCCATGTACGGCACGGCCGCTCACCTCTATGGGCACCTCCTGGCGGTATGCGCACTGACCGTCGTGCCGGCCTCCCTCCTCTGGGAGGCGATCGTCGTGGCCCTGGGCGACCGGTTCACCGTCTTCAACGGCGCGCTCCGCCTGACCGACGCCTCGGCGGGGACGGTTGCGCCGCTGGCCGTCGCCACGCTCGTGTCGCTGTTCGCCGGTCTTGTCAGCCTGGCGGCCGGTAGCCGCGTCGTGCTCGACCACGTCGAAGGGCGGGAACCGTCGGCGGCCCGTGCCGTACGGCGGCTTTCCCGGCGCCTCGGCTCCCTTCTTCTGCTGACCGTTCAGTTCGCAGGCGCGGCCCTCGCGCTGGCGGCGTTCACCGCGTGGTTGTACGCCGCGTCGGGATCCCTTGCGCCGGGACTGGTCGTCGCGATTCCGGGCGGCCTCATCCTCTTGGCCGGCATGATCGCGTGGACCGCGCTGGCCGACGGCGTCCCCCCGGTCCGCACGGCCTACGACCTGCTCTCGCGCGACTTCGGCGGAACGTTCCGCAGGATCGCGGTGGGACTGGTGGGCGTCCGCTGGTGGCCCTGTACGGGCTGAGCATGGTGCTGCCGCCGGAGGGCGTTCCCGCCATCGACGCCGTACGGATGATCGTCTCGGTGCTCCTGGCGCCGTTCCAGGTGGCCGTGCCGGCCCTCTGCTACGTCCGTCTGCGCGAACTGAAGGGCTCCGCGGAGATGGCGCCTGGCGAGGCTCCGTACGAGGAGAACGGATCCTCGGCACTTCCTGTGCGCCCGCCTGCGCGCCTGCGGTGGCCGCTGGTGGCCGCTGTGCTCCCCGGCCTGCTGTACGGCGGCTTCATCGTCGTCAACCCGCTCTCGCTGGCCAACGTGATCGACAACGCGATCAGCGGCCCGGACCTCGACAGGAGCCGTCCGACGGCACAGATCGCCTTCGGTCCCGCGGGCCGTCCGGTGATCATGATCGCCGACGGCCTGCCCCAGCTCACCTTCTGCGGGGACGGCACCTGCGCAAGCCACAGCACGACCACGCTGGAGGAGTATTTCGACCTCCATCCCGCCGCCACGGTGATCGCTGACGGCACCCTGGTCGTCGCGGGCTGGGTCGGGACGGGTGGCGACCGCATGGAGCTGGAGATGTTCTCCTGCCGGCCGCAGGGCTGCGCGAAGCGGTCAGTAAGACCGCTCCGGGTCGCCGAGAAGGGCTGGCTCCATGTGCACGCCGCCGCCGTCGCCACGCCGGACGGCATCGCGATCGCCTCGATCGCCCCCTCCAGCGACCGGTCCACCGCCTCTGCGGAGCTCACGTTGTGCCGCGACGTCACGTGCGCGAACCCGCGGACGACCCGGCTCGGCGGCACCGATCCTGACAGCACCGACGTGAACGTGGACAACCGCATCCTCGCAGTCACCGCGACCGCAGACGGGCGGCCTGTGGTCGCCTACATAGAGCGCGTGACCGGGAAAGTCACCGTGGCGACCTGCGACTCCCCCACCTGCGCGCATCCGATCGTCCACCCTCATGATCCGTCGTCGCAGACGTACGGCTGGCGGTATCGATCGCTGCGGCTCCAGATCGCCGTCAGGCCGGACAGCAGGCCCGTCCTCGTCTACAACGGCGACGACCATGACGACGAGGATTCGACGCAGATCCTCATCTGCACGGATACGACATGTTCGGGCACACCGCGCCGGGTGGAGGTGCGCGAACTCGACGCGATCGGCGCGCCGGGCCTGGCACTCGACCCACGCGGCCGGCTCCTGCTCGCGGGATACTACGTAGGCCGTGACGACCTATCGCTGATCATGCTGGTCTGCGAAGACGACGGCTGCACCCGCCGCACGGCGATCCGCCTCATCCAGGGCCTGGCAAGCGCCGGCCATCTCGACTTCGCCGTCGGTCCCGACCATCTGCCGCACCTGGTCTGGTTCGGCAGGGCCAACACGGAAGACGACAACTTCTTTCACATGCTGACCTGCCCGGACATCCGTTGCGGGCGCGGCTGAGCTCACGTTGCCTCAGTCGATCGAACGCGAACCATTCGTCAGGAGGTCCAGGCCGAGCCACTGAGCCAGGTCCCTGATCTCGTGACCGATCTCCGCGGTCATCTCCGGGGTGAAGGAGACGTCCTGGTGGATCGCGTGGACCCGCAGCACACCCGCCTTGCGGTCGGCGGTGGCGTCGAGTTTGCCCACCAGGCGGTCGGCGTAGAGGATCGGCAGCGCGAAGTAGCCCCACCGGCGCGTGGCGGCGGGCTTGTACATCTCCAGCTGGTAGTCGAATCCGAACAGCTCGGCGGTGCGCGTGCGGTCGTGTATCAGCCGGTCGAAGGGCGACAACAATGCCGCACGCCCGGAGAACGGCCGGCCCAGCAGGGATGGATCGACGCGCCACTCGCCCTTGACGCCCTCGACCACGGCAGGCTCGCCCGCCTCGCCCACGTCCGCGGGTTCGACCGGAAACTGCGTGCCCCGGGCGCGGGCGATGCCCAGCGCGCGCAGTCGGCGCTCGTTGCGGACGCGCAGCGCCTCCTCGACGGGGACCATCGGGTCGTCGGGGTAGACCCGCGTCGCCAGGTCCCACAGCCGGTCGCGTCCGCTGCGGCCCGCGACGGCGACCTCACCGCGCGACACCATGAACTCCAGCATTTGCGTGACGTTGCGGTTGTTGGTCCATCCCGTCGACTTCCACGGCACCGTGCAGGTGTCCGGAAGTTCACGCGAGGGTAGCGGCCCCGAGGAACCGAGCCGATCGAGGATGTCCAGACGGCACGCGTCGTTGGTGCGCACCCACTCCTGCCAATGGCGTGACCCCCCGCCCCTCGCCCGCTCGGCCATCTCGGCGCGGTAGAGCGCGAGGTCTTCGCCGGGCCTGATCATCGCGCGGAGCTCGAGCAGCGTGCGCTTCTGAAGCGCGGTGGTCAGGTCGGCCGGGGCATACGACGACCCGAGGCGGCTCCACGCGACCAGGTCGGCGTTCGGCGCGATGGCGGCGGTCGGGTCGATCTGTAGCAGGGTCAGACGGCGCACCACCTCGTGCAGCTCAGCAGGCCGGGAGCCGTCCAGGAGTTGCGCGCGCACGGCGATCCGGCGCGCATCGGT
The DNA here is from genome assembly GCF_016863335.1 of Planotetraspora thailandica. Lineage (GTDB taxonomy): Bacteria > Actinomycetota > Actinomycetes > Streptosporangiales > Streptosporangiaceae > Planotetraspora > Planotetraspora thailandica. Next base: position 61,243 of record NZ_BOOR01000048.1, on the reverse strand, counting down.
GAGAGAGAGCTCGTGAACGGTCACGACCCGAGGTTAGGCTCACGATCATTGGGTTGGCTACGCGGAATGCGTCGATCACACGAGTAGTCCACCTGTCGCCCGGATGTTCTGACCGGTGATCCACCCGCCGTCGGGTCCGGCGAGGAACGCGACCACCGCCGCCACGTCCTCTGGGCGCCCCAGCCGTCGCAGGGCGGTGAAGCCCGCCGTCTGCGCCAGCGCCTCCGGTGCGTTGCTGTCCCGCAGCATGTCCGTGTCCGTCGCTCCAGGCGACACGGTGTTGACGGTGATCCCCCGTACCCCCAGTTCCCGCGCGGCGACCTGGGCGAACTGCTCCAAGACCGCCTTGCTCGCGCAGTAGAGGGCGTGCCCGGGCGCCGGGACGACGGTGTTGAGCGTGGAGAGGTTGATGATCCGGCCGCCGTCGCGCATCAGGTGCGCGGCTTCCCGCATGGCGAGAACGGCGAACTTGGCGTTGACCGTCATAACCCGGTCGAAGTCGTCGGCGGTGAGGTCGGCCAGGGGCACGGGCGGATTGACGGCGGCGTTGTTGACGAGGATGTCCAGCCCGTCGCGGACCGGCGCGAAGACGTCGGCGAGGCTGGAGAGGTCTTCCTGGTCGGCTCGGACGGCGGTCGTCGCCGGCAGTGCCCGGACCACCTCCGCGGCTGCCGCCTCGTTGTCTTTGTAGGTGAACACGACGCGTGCGCCGTCCTTCGCCAGCCGGGTCACGATCGCTCGGCCGATGCCACGCGAACCGCCGGTGACCAGCGCCGTCTTGCCGATGAGCATCACGCGCCGGACGCTACCGGCGGGGGCGGGCCGCCGTATTGAAGGAATGCGCACAACTGCGTCGGGGTCAGGCCGGTCATCGCCCGGACCTCCCTGCTGAAGTGCGGCTGGTCGGCGTACCCGCATTCCACCGCGACGCGGGCGAGGCCGGACGGCTCGAACAGCCGGCCGAGCGCGCGCTGGAGCCGGGCGATACGGGCGACGCTGCGCGGCGGGAGGCCGATCTCGCGCTCGAAGCGCAGTTCCAGATAGCGGCGGCTGATGCCGAGCCGGCCGGCGAGCGAGCCGACGCTGATGCGCGGCGCGGGCCGTTGCAGCCACGACCACGCGCGCGCGACCAGCGCGTCCGGCGGAGTGCGGGCATCGACCAGGGCGGCCAGCTGCTCATCGAGGACGGCGAACCGGGACGCCGGGTCGGGCGCCCCCGCGAGCTGTTCGGCGAGCTCCGCCTCGCGCGGGCCGAGCACGTCCGCGAGCGCGATGCTCTCGCCGAGGAGCCGTCGGACCGGGACGCCGAGGATGGCCGTGGCCCCGGCGGGTGTCAGACCGATGGCGACCCCCTCGCGCCAGGCCGCTGACGAGTGGACCTCGAAGTCGGCGCGCGGTCCGGTGACCAGCCGGCTCGCGCCGGTGACGTCGATGACGAGCGTGGTGAGGTTGACGGGCAGGACCCGGTGGCGCACAGCCGATCCCGAACCCGAGCGGAAGCCTGAATAGCCGACGACGAAAGGCCGCAGCCGCGGGTGCGGCGGGGCGGAGACCGTCTCGCACGGTGCCGTCTGCGCATGCGCCGGGATCGAGTGGACGCTCGTCACGGCACCCATCCTCACCCCGGGTCGCTCGTCGCGCGCGAGTTCCGGCCCCCGGACTCGGCCGTCTAATCGTGCGCGCGGCAGGGCCGTACGACCTCAGGGAAACCAGCTCTATAAATTATATATAAATATCCTCTTATGCCACTTGACAGGAAAAATCCCTCAATTTCCCCTCTTGACGGAGATTCTTTCTTTAGAAAAGATCTTGCCAATTGCGCACTTTCGGCCGGGATAAACCCCAGCCCGGAGGCCGTGCGCCAAATGGAGGAATCTGTCATGGGGCGTACTCTCAATGGCAGCAGGAGAGGCCGCGTCGCGGCCGCGCTGGCCCTGCCCATTGCCCTCACCCTCACCCTCAGCCCGACCCCTGTCCTCGCCGACCCCGCTGCGCAATCCAGCGAGGTCACACCCGACAGGCAGCCCACCACCGAACAGAACGGTGTGGCGCTGCTGCGCATCGTCGTTCCCGACGAGGCCGCCGTCGACGAGTTGAACTCCATGGGAGTCGACCTCGCCGAATACAAGAAGCAGGTCGACGGAGGGCTCGAGGTCCACGCGGTCCTCAGCCCCGCCGAGGCCCAGAGCCTGCGCGACCAGGGCTTCGACGTGCGCGGCTCCATCACCGACCAGGGCGACTTCGCCAGGAACCAGACGGAGCGGCGGCAGGCGCTCGCGGCGGAGGCGGCCGCGGCCGACGAGGCCGACACGCTGACCCCGCTGCGCGCCGAGTGGTTCACCAGCCTCGACGATCAGCGTTTCCTGTCGGTCGAGGTGAAGTCGAGCGCGACGGACGCGACGACGGTGCTCACCGCCACCTGGGACAGCGGCCCGCGGACCGCCCCCGACTCGGGCGGCACGGCGACGATGTCGCGCTTCACCGACGCCGGGCAGTACATGTACCACCGGTTCAACGCCCCGCTGCCGATCACGCAGGCGCCCACCAAGGTCACGATCACCAGCAGCCACGGGGGCTCCGTCACCGTGCCGGTGACCAAGTGGCTGGGCGAGAAGCGCAAGCCGCCGAGCAAGCACTACGTCGAGGACTTCGTCGACCACTACATGGACCCGACCGAGGTCACGGGCAGGATCTCCACGCTGGCCAAGGAGTTCCCGAAGATCTCGCAGATCATCGACCTGCCGTACAAGACGAACGGCTACCGCAGGGCGGCCCAGGCGCAGTTCGGCACGGCCGCGGCGAGCACCCTCTACGTGACCTCCAAGGCGTACGGCAGCGAGGGCGGCAACGACCTGAGCGTGGCGCTGGTCCAGCCGGCGGCTCCGTCCTCGCCGCTGTCGGTCGCGGTCGACGGCAAGAACGTCACGGTCAGCCTGGCCACCGACGCGTCCGGCGCGGCCGCCAGCACCGCCCGCCAGGTCGTCGACGCCGTCAACGCGAACACCTCGGCCGCGGCGCTGCTGACGGCGGCGACCTACCGGGGCAACGCGGGTGCCGGCCTGGTGGCCGCCGCACCGGCGACGAAGCTGACCGACAACCTGAAGGCTCCGGCGACCGTCTCGCGGCAGCCGTTCCAGATGAAGGCGCTGCGCATCGGCAAGAAGCGCGACGGCTCGAAGGTCGGCGTCTTCCTCTACTGCCAGGAGCACGCCCGTGAGTGGGTCACCCCGCTGACCTGCGTGGAGACCGCCGAGCGGCTGCTGCGCAACTACGCGCACGACGAGCGGACGAGGAAGCTGGTCGACAACCTCGACATCTTCATCATGCCGACGGTCAACCCCGACGGCGGGACGTACAGCTTCTACGACTACAACATGCAGCGCAAGAACATGACCAACTACTGCGCGGGCACCAACTCCGGGGACCCGGCCTCCCGCAACTCGTGGGGCGTCGACCTCAACCGCAACTTCTCCGTCGGGTCGCTGTTCGACGGGTACAGCGGCGCCTCCTCCAGCTGCACCAGCGGCACCTTCGCGGGGCCGTCCGAACTGTCGGAGCCGGAGGCCCGCAACGAGGTCTGGCTGACCCACCAGTACCCCAACATCAAGTTCGCGATGAACACGCACTCCTACGGCGGCTACTTCATGTGGCCTCCGGGCGCGTACAAGACCCAGGGCCGTGAGCTGCTGCCCCGGGTCGACTACGGCACGGAGAACTACTTCTGGAACGCCTCCACCCACATCCTGTCCGCGGTGCAGGAGTGGCGGGGCACCGGGATCTGGCCCGGCCAGACGGGCCCGGTGCCGGATGTGCTGTACTCGGCGGCGGGCAACAGCGCCGACGAGCACTGGTTCAACCGCGGCATCATCGGCTGGGACTTCGAGGTCGGCGCGGACGTCTACAACGCGGAGACCAAGCAGTTCGAGCCGGTGGGCTTCCAGCCCGACTTCGCCGAGGGCCACGAGGAGGCGATGGAGTTCGCCAACGGACAGATCGCCATCCTCGAGGTCGCCCGGTCCTTCTCCGAGGACAACGACCGCCCCCGGTCGAAGATCGAGGTGACGGGCCGGACCGACTCGTCCGTCACGTTCACCTTCTCCACCGACGAACCGGCCAACGTGTACTACACGCTGGACGGCAGCCGGCCGACCCTCAGCTCCCCCAAGCTCGCCGAGGCGGGCATGCGTGAGGGCGCGCAGCAGATCACGGTCACCAAGGAAACCGAGGTGCACTGGTTCTCGGTGGACATCGCCGGCAACGTGGAGAACAACTACAAGCCGGACGGCCATAGCGACAACTACCGCGAAGACAAGGTGAAGGTCCGCAACGTGCGCTGACCTCTCCCGGTCTCCCCAGGCGGCCGCCGGTCCCCGTTGACCGGCGGCCGCCGCCCAATTTCACGCCCCGCCACGCCTTATGGACAGTCGCCGCGTTTCACGGAGCCGGCGCCGCTGCTTTAATCGCCCCATGAGCCTGACGATGATCGCCTTCGGAACGCAGGACGAATGGGAGCGCTGGCTCGCAGAGAACCACACGGAGTCCCCCGGCGTCTGGATGAAGATCGCGAAGAAGGGCGCGGACGCCTCGACGGTCTCCTACGCCGAGGCCCTGGACTCGGCGCTCTGCTACGGATGGATCGACGGCCAGAAGGGCAAGCTCGACGACGAGCACTGGCTGCAGCGTTTCACCCCGCGCAGGCCGCGGAGCAAGTGGTCGCAGCGCAACCGGGACCACGTGGACAGGCTCATCTCCGAGGGCAGGATGACGCCCGCGGGCCTGCGCGAGGTCGAGCAGGCGCGGGCCGACGGCCGGTGGGACGCCGCGTACGAGGGCCAGGCCGCCATGACCGTGCCCGACGACCTGCTGCGGGCCCTTGAGCTCGATCCCATCGCCGAGGAGTTCTTCTCCACCCTCGACCGGGCGAACGTCTTCGCGATCGTCTACCGGATCCAGGACGCGAAGAAGCCGGAGACCCGGGCCCGCCGCATCGACACGATCGTCGCGATGCTGGGCGACCGCAAGAAGATCCACTAAGAGCTGGTCGTGATTAATGGTGGGGCCGGACGCCACGGACGGCGACCGGCCATACGTCGAATTGACGGACTACACCTACACGCGGCTCTGAAGGAGCTTGGCCAGACTCAGGGCGATCTCCTGGCGGCCGTCGGAGTCCGCCGTCCTCGCCTTGATCCCGCAATAGTCACCGCCGCGGCAGGGAAACCACAACTCGCCGTGCAGTTCGGCGTAGGTGGCGCCGTCGACGAATCCACTCACCGGATCGCCGATCTCGGCCACGGACTCATACTGGGCCTTGGGCAGCACCGCCGCGAAGATCGCCTCATTGATGCCGTCCTTGGCGCTCGACGCCGTCCAGACGCATCCGCCGAACGTGTAGTCCTGCTGGCCGCCGTCATTGGGGCCGATCGCCTGAGTGACCTCCTCCTCGGTGAGGAACTTGCAACTCTCGCTGCTGTCGGAACCTTCCCCACCGGGAAGGCCCACTGCACTGGGAAGGTTCACCGGGCTGGAACCACCCGAGTCGCCGCCGCCTCCGCAAGCCGCGATCAGAGCCAGCGCACCGCCGACAATCGCGGCGTGCGTGAACTTCCTGAAGACCCCCATGGGCCATCCCTTCATATACGGCCGTAATGGCGGGGAGAAACGCTCAGGGTCGGCGACGACGTCAGCACGGCCTTCAGCTCACGAGCAGTCGCCTACCTGTTTGTGTGGAACCGCTACTTCTGATGTGCGCAGGCCCGAAATTGCCGGACCTCTGAAACGGTGAAAACGTCGACGGCTGTCGTCGGCGTCGCCATATTTCCTGACTCACGCGGATCATGTCCAGGCGTCGTTCGCCTCGGAGACGGCGTCGTTACGTCGGGCGCGCCGTGGACCGTGACCTCCACCTCGGCCGCTCCCCCAGGGCGCGAGGCAAGCGGCGGCCGGCGGCCGACCGCCAGTTCTGCGCGAGCTCTACGCCGGCCTGGTGCCGATGATCGCGGTGGCGTCCCATTCCTCGGACCAGGCGACCGTCGGCACCAGCCCGTGACGGGCGACCGCCTCCGCCGTCTCCTCCGCCTGGCGTTCGCTCGTCTCGACCAGCAGACTGCCGCCCGGCGCCAGCCAGAAGACCGCCTCGGTGATCACCCGCCGCACGACGTCGAGACCGTCCGGGCCGCCGTCGAGCGCCACGTGCGGCTCGTGCAGGCGGGCCTCCGGCGGCAACAGGCCGATCGCCCGCGTCGGCACGTACGGCGGGCTGGCGACCAGCACGTCGACCCGGCCTCGCAGGGCGGAGGGCAGCGGGTCGTACAGGTCGCCCTCATAGACGTGGTTTCCCGGCCCGGTCAGGTTGCGGCGGGCGCACCGCACCGCCGCGGGGTCGAGGTCGGCCGCGTGCAACTCGACCTCGTCGTATGCGCGTTTCATGGCCGCCGCCAGCGCGGCGCCCAACGCGCCGGAACCGCAGCACAGGTCGACGACGACGGCTTTGCGCGGGCCTTCCGCCGACTCCACCGGGACCTGACCGGTGAGCTCGGCGGCCTGGTTCACCAGGAACTCGGTACGCCGGCGGGGCACGAAGACGCCGGGGTCCACGGTGATCCGCAGCCCGCAGAACTCGGCCCAGCCGACAACGTGTTCAAGGGGCAGCCCGGCGACGCGCCGCTCCACCATGGCGGCGACGTCCACCGGCGTAAGGGCAGTGGAAAAGATCAAATCCGCTTCTTCCTCGGCGAAGACGCAGCCGGCGGAGCGAAGCGCGGAGATGACGGTGGATCGGGAGAATGCTGCGGGAGAAACTGACACTGGGAGCCTTCCGGAATAACCGACGGGCGCTCCCCGGTCACCTATCCCAGGTGGACCGCACGGGCGTGAGATGAGAGCACCCGGCCTGACACAGCGGTAATGGGTCTCACCTCCTCATGACGATCAGAGACCGCCACGCTACCAGAGCGCCCGGCCGCTTTGCGCACATGAGCGGACATTCCGGATATCTAGGCCGTGTCCGGTGGATCTGTGACTGCCTTGGCCCAGCTCGTTGGCATGAGCATGGGGCGGGGAGATCTGACGAGTGACGAGCGGGCCCCGCTGAAGCCGCATCTGCCCAAGGTCGGGCAGCGCGGCGGGCGTTGGACCAACGGCCCCGCCGTAGAAGTCCTCCAGGTCGACGGACTTGCGGGCATTGCCGTCACCGCCCGGGAACGGACGCGCTTCGACGAGGTCGTCATCAGGCGGGCCGAGTGGGCCAACGTCCCACCCGACGTCGTCTACTACTGCCGCCGCCCGTACGCGGCCTGCGCCGATCTCGATGCGTGACGCACGGCGTCAGGTCACGGAACAGGTCCGCCAAGCTCTCGCACCAGTTGCTCAGCCCGGCGGGTGAAGAGGTGAGCTCCCCGCTCGGCGGACAGCGCACGTGCGCGGTCGGCGGCTGCCCGGGCCACCTCGACGGGGGCGCCTTCGGCCATCAGCAACCGGGCCCGCAGCAGGAACAGCAACCCCTCGGCGTAGCGCTCGCCGTAGGTTTCGACGACCCGGTCGGCGTGGTCGAGGGCAACGGTGGCGGCGTCCGGCCTACCGGCGGCGAGCCACATCTCGCTGATAAGGCCGTACCAGAAGGCGAGGCCGGTGTGCGGCGGGTCGAGCAGCATCTCCGTCAGCAGCGTTTCGGCCTCGGCCGCGGCTCCGGCCGGGTCGAGGCCCCTCACGGCGCGCGCCCAGCACCGGATTATGTGGAGGTGCGCGCCGAAGAAGGCGAACGAGAATCCGGGGTCCTCGGCGATGCCTCGTTCGGCGGCGCGCAGCGCCCAGGCGGGGTCGTCGGCGAGCGCCGCGATCATTGAGGCGAACGTCGCCCACAGTGTGATCGCGTACGGGTCGGAACCGGCGGCCTCCAACGTGTCGAGCACCGGCCCGGCCGCGTCGAGGTCTCCGTGCAGCGCGGAGATCATCGCGTGCATCCCGGCCGCGATCAGGTGTAGATCGCGCCGCAGCGGAAACTCGCTGTAGCCGGCGATGTCTTCGAGCAGCGTGCGGTCCGACCGCCTCTGGTATTCGAACGCGCTGCCGACCTCGCCGACGTGCCACTGGCAGATGGCCCACGCGTGCAGGCCGTAGGCGCGTAGGACGGGATCGGCCGACGCCTCGGTCTGTTCGAGGAACTGCCGCGCCAACCGTTTGGCGCGGTCGAGTTGCATCCCCTGGCAGTAGGCCGCCAGGCGGGACAGCAGGAAGTTGACGGCCTCCTCCTCGCGGCCGAGTTCGCGGGCCAGATGCTCGGCGCGTTCGAGGAGGTCGGTCGCGGAGCCGACGTATCCGGGCCCCTTGCCGACGACAGCGGTGAGCTGTGACAGCGCGGACAGTTCGAGCTCGGCGAGACCCGCCGAGCGGGCCACCTGCGTCGCCGACCGGAAGTGCTGCTCGGCCGCTTCGAGAGCGGATTTGGCGACCGCCCGGCGACCGGCACCGATGAGCGCGCTCGCGGTCCGGGACGGGTCCGCGAGGGGGCCGGCGGCCCAGAGATGGTGGGCGACGCGCTCGGCGACGGACTCGACGCTGCTTTCGGTGGCTTCCAGCGCGTCCGCCACGCGGAGATGCAGCCGGATCATCCGGTGCGGTGACGTGGCCGTAGCGACCGACTCGCGGACCAGGTCGTGTGCGAAACGCAGCGAGAACGGGTTCCCGGGAGTCGGCCCGAGCAGGCCGAGGTGGTCGACAGGCTCCAGCCGGTCGAGACAGGTCTGGGTGTCGAGCCCGGCAACGCGGGCGAGCAGGCCGAGGTCGACGTCGCGGCCGATGAGGGCCGCGGCTTGGAGCAGGTCGTGCGCCTCGTCGTCGAGGTGCGAGACGCGGTCGCGCACGACGTCCCGCACGGTCGACGGCACGGCCGCGTCCCCGCTGATGTCGCCCCCCGCGGCGAGCAGCCGGGACAGCTCTCGGACGAAGAACGGGTTGCCGGCCGTGCGCGCGTGGATGCTGCGCACGACGCCGTCCCCGAGGTCGCGGCCGGCCTCGCGGCGGACGAGTTCGGCGACCCCGGCCGGTCCCAGCGGGCCGAGGCGTATGCGGCGATGACCGGACAGCCGGCTGGTCACCGCGAGCAGCCGCGACAACTCCGTCCCCGGCGTGGGGGCGCGGTCGCGGAGCGTGCCGATGATCGCGACGCCGCTCGGCAGCCGGACGGCCAAGTGACCGAACAGCTGCAGGGAAGCGACGTCGGCCCACTGGAGATCGTCGATAACGAGCACGACCGGCCGCGCGGCGGAGACCTCGCGGAGCAGCGCGACGACCCGTTCGAACAGGCGGAATTGGCCTCCGGCGTCGGCTTGCTCCGGCTCGGCCGGTGCCCGGTCGTCCGACTCGACGAGGTAGCCGAGCTCGCTGGTCAGCCACTTCTCACGCGACACCGGCGCCAGGGCGTCCAGGACCGTGCCGATGGCCCGCACCCACGGCCACATCGACGGTGCGCCGGCGTCCTCCAGGCAGTTGCCCCACACGACGTGTGCGCCTCGCCCGTGGGCCGCATCGGTCACTTCTTCGACCAGCCGCGTCTTGCCGACTCCCGGCTCGCCCTCCACCAGGACGAGCCCGGTGCGGCCGGCCAGAGCGGACTCCACCGCCTGCCACACCACAGCGAGCTCCTCGACCCGACCGACAAGCCCGGCGGCCGCCGGCGGTGGCTGCCCGGCGACAATCGGGTCGGCGGCGGCCCGCGGTGGCGGGACGCTGGAACCCAGCACCCGCTGGTGGGCGGCCCGTAGCGCCTCACCGGGGTCGATGCCGAGTTCCTCAACCAGCCGCGCGCGGACCCGCAGGTAGGCGGACAACGCCTCGGCCTGGTGTCCGGCAGCCGCCAGAACCGAGACGAGGGCGGCCTGGACCGGCTCGTGCAGGGGGGCCAACGACGCGGCGAGGCGCAGGGGCTGGAGTATGCGCTCCGGCTGGCCCAGCGAGATCGCGAGCTCAGCCGCCGCGGTGCAGGCGTCGAAGAACTCGTGGTCGAGCGCGACGAACGTCGACATGGCGGCAGCCCCGTGATTCCAACCCTCGGCCGCGGACCCGCGCCACAGCCCGAGGGCGTCGACGTAGCAGGCGAGCGCAGCCGTCTGCCGCCGCTCGGCCACGGCGGCCCCGGCCGCCCTCACCCGGCGGCGGAACAGGACGAGATCGAGGGTCTCGGACTCGGCCACGAACAGGTAGCTGTTCCCCCGGCGCTGCAGATAGGACCCGCTCTCCCGCGCCGGCAGCGACGGTTCGAGGAGCCGGCGGAGCGCACCCACGTATTTCTGGACGATGTTGAGCGCGCTGGCCGGCACGTCGTCTTCCCAGATGAGGTCGATCAACTGGTTCGTGCTGACGGGCCGGCCGGCGTGGGCCAGCAGCAGCGCGAACAGGAAGGCCTGTTGCCGCGGGCCGGTATCCAGCTCGACGCCGTCCCGCCAGACCCGCAACGGACCGAGGACCTCGATCCGGAGCGCGCGCTCGTGAGCCACGGTCGGGATTGCCACGCCTTAACCACCCCGGAAGACAAGCCGTCGGACAGCGGCTACGCAGCACGATAGCTGAATCTTCAAGAGCAGCCGCCCGCAGCAACCCCTACAAGGGCTCCGATGAGCCCGGCCAACAGTTCCACGCAGTCCCCTCGCCGATGCATCGCGCCGACCGGAAGGCATCGTCCTTCGCAATAATCCGCCGCAGTAGCCCACGGCGAAGTCAGGTTTGTGGATGGCGACGCCGAGGCGGATCCTGCTGTCGACGCTGAACGAGGTCGTCGGTGGGGACTGCGAGCGTCGCTGCAATCCGACTGTGGCTCCGCTTGTGATCCGCACGGCAGGTCTTAGGCGCCGGTCTGCCCATCGACGAGCTCACGCACGACGTCGAGGTGACCGTTGTGGCGGGACGTCTCCTCAATGAGGTGGAGGATCACCCAGCGGAGGTCGACGTGGCGGCCGTCGCTGACGGGACGCTTCGCCGTTGAGTTCAGGTCGTGATCGGACACCAGGCGGCGGTACCGGGCGCTCTGCTCCTCATACTCGGCGAGAAGCCGGGGCAACGGGATGTCGACTGCTGTCCGCATCTCAGGGTCGGGATCATCGTCGGTCGCCTCGGTGAGCGGTCCCGCAGGTTCCTCGCCCAGGAACATGACTTGGAACCAGTAGTACTCGACCCACCGCAGATGGCTGATCAGCCCGCACAACGTCATCAGCGGTGAACTCGGGAGCGGGGCCTTGCGAGCGTCTCCGGCGGATACGCCCTGACACTTGGCTCGCGCAGTATCACGGGCGTAGTCCAGGAAGGTGGCCAGCTGCGTACGCTCGTCCCACGTGGGAGGCGTGTCGGTTCGTTGAGTCATCGCGGGGAGTTTCCCGCAGCTCGGAACGGGGTGTCGACTCAATTTGCCGGAAGCACCGTCGTGTGCCACAGCACCGGCTGTGCAAGATCCGCCGGACAGGGCCTAAGCAACTTATATAAGAGACTTATATAGTTTCCACGTGTCTTCGCAGGCCCATGAGCTGAGCATCGCCCAACTGACCGCCGTGATGGAGGACTTCACCCGGATGTCCATCCGCCTGCCGGCAGTGCACCGACTCAGCTTCACGACGCTGTCCGTGCTCCACACGCTATCGAGCGGCGGCCCGAAGCGGCTCAGCGAGCTGACGGCCGGCGAACAGGTCACGCAACCGGCGATCACGCAGATCGTGCGCAACCTCGAACGCTACGGCCTGGTGAGACGTCAACCCGACCCGTCGGACGGCCGTGCCGTCCTCGTGCACATCACGGCGGCGGGTGCCGCCGTCGTGGACGGGCGGCGAGCGGAACGCATGGCGCATCTCGCGGAACTCGCCGAGCGGCTCACGCGGGCGGAACGGGACGCCATCGCGGCGGCCCTGCCGGCCCTGGCGCGCCTGGTCGAGCTCAACGAACGCCGGATCGACTGAGCACGAGAACAGGAGAAAGACCATGTCAGACGGCCACGCCTTCCCGTTGGAGCCGACGCCGATCCACGTGCCCGACGACGTGCTCGCCGACCTCCGGCAGCGCCTGGAGCTGACCCGCTGGCCGGTCGACGCGGGCAACGAGGACTGGTATTACGGGGTGAACCGCGCTTACCTGCAAGAACTCGTCCGCTACTGGTGCACGGGCTACGACTGGCGCAAGGCAGAAGCCGCGATCAACGCCTACGAGCACTACCAGGTCGAGGTCGAGGGCGTGCCGGTGCACTTCATGCGCAGGCCCGGAGTCGGCCCCGATCCTCACGCACGGATGGCCCTGGACGTTCTGGCACTGGTCCAAGGTCGTCGATCCGCTGGCCGACCCCGGCGCGTACGGCGCGGACCCCGCCGAGGCGTTCGACGTGATCGTCCCCTCGTTTCCCGGCTTCGGCTTCTCCGCGCCGCTGCCGAACCACCCGGACATGAACTTCTGGAAGGTCGCCGACCTCTGGCACACGCTCATGACCGAGACCCTCGGCCACCGTAGGTACGCCGCGGCGGGCTGCGACGTCGGAGCCCTGGTCACCGGCCAGCTCGGGCACAAGTACGCCAGTGAGCTCCACGGCATCCACATCGGCTCCGGCCAGAAGCTCACCCTGTTCAACGGCGACCGGGCCTGGGATCTCAGCGGCGGCAGCCCCATTCCGGACGGCCTGCCCTCCGACGTCCGCGCCGGGATCGTCACCCTGGAGAAGCGTTTCGCCGTCCACCTCGCCGCCCATGTGCTTGACTCGAGCACGCTCGCCTACGGACTGTCCGACTCACCTGCCGGAATGCTCGCGTGGATTCTCCAACGCTGGGTGAGCTGGAGTAACAACGGCGGCGACATTGAGACCGTGTTCACCAAGGACGACCTCCTCACCCACGCCATGATCTTCTGGGTGAGCAATTCGATCGGCACCTCGATACGCACCTACGCCAACAACAACCGCTATCCGTGGACCCCCTCCCACGACCGGCAGCCGGTCGTCGAGGCGCCCACCGGCATCACCTTCGTCGGCTACGAGAACCCGCCCGGCGTCAGCACCGACCGGCGAGTCCAGCACTTCCTCCAAAGCGACCGCGCCGCCTGGTACAACCACGTCAACCTCACGGCCCACGACCGGGGCGGTCACTTCATCCCGTGGGAGATCCCCGGCGAGTGGGTCGACGACCTGCGCCGCACGTTCCGCGGCCGGCGATAGCCGACCCGGGGGCGCCCGTCCTCGCAGTGCGGCCATGCCGTACATGACATCACTCGTCAGGTACCGCCGATAGCGTCCGCCCGTACCCCTGAGAAAGGAGGCGCCGTTCGATGCGATACGTGGCGCTGCTACGCGGCATCAACGTCAACCCCCATACGCGCGTGGCCATGTCCGATCTGCGCGCACTGCTGGAGAGCCTGGGCTACACCGACGTGCGGACCCACCTGCAGAGCGGCAACGCGGTGTTCACCGCGGGCGAGCTCGACCCCGTACGGATCGGCGCGGACGTCGAACAGCGGATCGCGGGCGAGTTGGGCATGACGGTTCCCGTCCTCGTCCGGACGGCCGGCGAACTGCGCGCCGTGGTCGAGGACAACCCGCTGGAGGTCCGCGACCCTGCCAAATTCGCGGTCGTGTTCCTGTCCGAGGAGCCCGACAGGCGGATGCTGGAAGGCATCGACCCCGCAAGCTACGCGCCGGAGGAGATGAGCGTCGGACGACGCGAGCTCTACATGTACTTTCCCGACGGCCTGCGCCGTCCGAAGCTGCCGCCGCTCCTGGAGAAACGGTCGACGGCGGCGGCCACGATGCGCAACTGGAACACCGTTACCAAGGTGTTGGCCCTGGCCGAGTCCTGAGCGGGTCCGGAGGTGAGGAATGATCTCCGCATGACGACATGGTCGGTCTGGCGTCAGGACGACAACGGCAACCGCGTCGAGGTAGCGCACTACGACGAGCGGATCGCGGCGCTGACGAGAGTGCTGACCTTCGACGCCGGCCACCCGCACAAGCAGATCTACTGGGTGGCCGGGGATGCCGTACCCCTCACCAATCGCGACCTGTACCTGCGGATCATCGACCTGCGTGAGCCGCTGGTCTCCGGCGGGCGCATCTTGTCCGAGTATCTGCGGGCGTTGTGGGGCGTCAGCCGTACCAGGAAGGACCGTGACCGGCTCCCGCTCGACGAGGTGGCCGCGATGTTCACGGCGGCCGTCACCCTGGCTCCCCCACCGGCCGCGGCATCGGACGGTTTCGCGCCCGAGGAGACCCTGAACGGTTTCGCCCGCTGGGAGGCGATCATCCTCTCCCAGATTGCCGACCTCGACGACTTCGCGCTACAGCCGCCCGGCGACCACGCCTTCTTCGGCGTGGACGCACCGCGCACCTCCACGACCCGGGCGACGCCGTCCCGCTGGTACAACTTCGACCCGGCGAGCTATCTCGAATGCGGGCTGGCGGGCGCTTTGGGCGGCTGGGACGAGTCCGACGGCACACGCGTCGCGGTGCCGGGGCCCGTCCACCCGGACGTGCCACCGGACCCCGCGATCCTCTCGATCGAGACCGTGACCTGGGACGATCTCGCCGATTTCGCCCTGTGCGGCCAGCTATACGAATGACATCGGTACAGGAAATCACCGCGCTCGGCGGCCTTGCCGGGTCGGACCGGTGATGCCGCCCGCCACGGCTCGACGGCGTGCCGTACGGTCGACGAGAATCGCTCCCCGTGAGCCGCGACGTCACCTCTGAGATCCCGACCGGGCCCGTGGACGTCCCCGGCATCGTCGCGGCGCTCGCCGGAGGCGACGCCGTCACCCCGGTGTGGCGCAACGAACTCGGCGGCCTGACGTTCCGCCTCGACGACGGACGCGGCGGCATCCGGTACGTCAAGTGGATCGCCACCGGCACCCCCGAGATCGACCTTGCCGGCGAGGCGAAACGCCTGGCCTGGGCACGGCCGTGGGTGGCGGTTCCGCAGGTCATCGGGCAGGGGGCGGACGCCGACGGCTCATGGTTGATGACCGCGGCGGTTCCCGGCCTGTCGGCCGTGGCGCCGCGATGGGTCGCCGACCCGGCGACCGCCGCCGCCGCGATCGGGCGGGGCCTGCGCGCCTTCCACGACGCCCTGCCCGTCGAGCAGTGCCCGTTCGAGTGGAGCGTCGACCGGCGGATCGCCCGCGCCGACGAACGCATCGCGGCAGGCGAGGGACCCGCCGACTGGTTTCGCGAGCACCGGCATCTCGATCTCGCCGGCGCCCGTGCGCGCATCGGAGCGCCCCCCTCGATCGACCGCCTCGTCGTCTGCCACGGGGACGCGTGTGCCCCCAACACCCTGCTGCTCGACGACGGGCGGTTCGCCGCGCACGTCGACCTCGGCTCGCTCGGGGTCGCCGACCGCTGGGCCGACCTGGCGGTGGCCGCGTGGAGCACGGAGTGGAACTACGGCCCGGGCTACGACGGCATCGTGTATGACGCGTACGGCATCGCCCCGGACCAGGAACGCATCGCCTACTACCGCCTGCTCTGGGACATGGCCTGACCTCCGCAGGGGTCAGGCCATGTGAATTCGTTCCGCTGACCGTGCCGTCGGATCTGTCGGAAAGCCGTATTCAGCCTCATTTCCTGACCGTTCGCGACTCACATGTCTTACCTCTCGGCTATTTCTGTCAGTTTGACAAAAAGCTAGCCTCTGCCGCATGACCGACGACCCATGGGTGCCGCCCGTGGTGCTGCTCGCCGTAGATCTCGTGATCTTGACGCTGCGTGAGTCCCGCCTGCACGTCCTGCTCATCGAGCGCGGCGTCGACCCGTACAAGGGCACCCTCGCCCTGCCCGGCAGATTCCTGCAGCACTCCGGGGAAGGCATCACCGCCGCGGCCCGCCGCGAGCTGTCGGAGGAGACCGACCTCGACGTCGCAACCCTCCGCCTGGAACAACTGGGGGTGTACGGCGACCCCGGCCGCGACCCGCGTGGCCGGGTGGTGTCGGTGGCGTACCTGGCCATCGCGCCCCGCCTCCCCGAGCCGAGCGCTGGAACGGACGCGGCCGCAGCCGGATGGCACCCCTCCGACCGAGTACTCTCCGGCGACCTTGCGCTTGCCTTCGATCATCGGCGCATCATCGCGGACGGCATCGAACGCGCCCGCGTGAAGCTTGAGCACTCCGCCCTCGCCACGGCATTCTGCGGACCGACGTTCACTATCACCGATCTGCAGCGCGTATACGAGGCGGTCTGGGGGATTGAGCTCGACCCCCGGAACTTCTATCGCAAGGTCCAGAAGACCGAAGGGTTCATCGTCCCGGCAGGGACGGCCCGCAAATCGGCCACTGGTCGACCGGCTCGCGTGTTCCGGGCTGGTCCCCGCACAGTCCTTCATCCGCCGTTGGTCCGGCCCGCCGAGGCATCGAGCGCAAAGGAGCAGGAGAGTGAGCAACCGCCCGATCGTGATCCTCACCGCACTAGATCTGGAGTATCAAGCCATCCAGGCGAAGTTGGTTGACCTCGAGCTACACCGCCATCAGCACGGCACCCGTTTCGAAGTCGGCCGCCTCGACGGCGGCCGCTGCCGGGTGGCCCTGGCCCACGTCGGCACCGGCAACCAGTCGGCGGCCGTACTGGCCGAGCGCGCCATCGCCGAATTCGCCCCGGCCGCTCTGCTATTCGTGGGCGTGGCAGGTGCCCTGCACTCCCATATCGCCCTCGGGGACGTCGTGGTGGCGACGCGCATCTACGCCTACCACGGGGGGACGAGCGAGGACGAGGGGCTCAAGAGCCGACCTCGCAGTTGGGAGACCTCGCACGCCGCCGACCAGATCGCGCGGCACATCGGCCGCACTAACGCGTGGACGCTCCGCCTTCCGGTTCGCAGCGCGACGCCGCAAGTGCATTTCGGTCCGATCGCCGCCGGAGAGGTGGTCCTGAACTCGAAGGTGTCCGGGCACGCCCGCTGGATCCAGCAGAACTACAACGACGCGTCCGCGATCGAGATGGAGGGAGCCGGTGTGGCCCAGGCCGGGCACCTGAACGGCGCTTTGCACGTGGTCGTCATCCGGGGCATCAGCGATCGGGCCGACGGAACAAAGGAGATCACGGATCGCGCGCGATGGCAGCAGCGGGCCGTGGCCAACGCGGCGGCGTTCGCTGCGGCACTGGCCGAAGAGATCGCCGCCGAGGACAAGGACGGTGGCTGGTTGCCGGCAACGAGAACGGCGAGGGGAGCAACGATGGAGGGGCACGAGGTCACGTACAACATCGCACGCGACAATGCGCGGGTAGGAGTACAGGCCGGCATCGTTCACGGCGGCATCCGGGTCAGCTTCGACCTGGATCAGCCGACGGACCTGGCAGATGCGCTCGCCGGTTTCCGCGCCCAACTCCAGCGCGCCCGATCCGACGGCCGCCTGGACGATGACACGTACGCGGCGGCGGAAGCGGAGCTCACCATCGCCGACGAGGCCCTGCAGGCGAAGACACCGGAGAGCAAGAGCAAGCTGACGCTGGCGCTCAAGAAGGTGCGCGGGCTGGTGGGCGATGTCGCCGACCTGGCAGCGGACCTGGCGAACATCATCACCCTGGCTCAGGCCCTGTCATGACGCCGCCGGGTAGCCCAGGGACGAACGTCGCGGCCGATTCCGCACACGTCGACGTGCAGGCGGCGATCGTGCATGGCGACGTCAACCATTACACGGTTTCGCCTGAACCGTCACCGCAGGAGAAGTTCGAGGCAGGCCTGCGATACCTCGAAGGCGACATGCTGGGAAGGGCATGGGAGCTCATCAATGATGCCGCGATCTCCGGCTATCGCACCAATCAAGCCTGTTTCTACTGGATGCTCACCCTGTTGAGCGGCAAGACGCGGCATGAGCTGTCAGCCGAGGAAACAGTCCGCTTTGAGAACTCAGATCGCTGGTTTCCACTCATCGAAGACGACTACTGGGCGGACGGTGTTCATGCCATCCGTCGGCTGCTGGTCGCAGCCAGGAAACACGACGCGGACACTCGTGTCCTGATGAAGGAGTTCGACGCGCTCGGCTCGGTGCAGCGAGGCATGATCCTTCGGCACCTCGAATCGTTCCTCGACGGGCAGCTCAACGAGGAGATGTGGCGCCGCACCCTCCAATGGGCGAAGACGGAGAGGATGGCCGGGGATCGGGACGAGCGAATTTGGAAGTTCTTCCAGCCCAACCCGGCCGATCCACGGGTACGGCTACCGGAACCGGTCACGATTCCCGGCTTCACCTGGATGCAGGCGGTAGCGGGGACGGTCGTGGCTGTCGCCACAACCGCGCATATCGGGTATCTGCTGGCACAAGGCGGCAAGGTTGGTGGTCTGCTCGCCTGCCTGCTCGCCATCGCCGGCGGTTACTTCGGCGCCCGCGAAGGCGTGGAATGGCGCTTCCGGTTGGAGCGACGCCGAGCGAGGGACGAGGAGTACGCCATGGCCCTGCACCGCAGGACCAATGTGCCCCACGACGCCTTCGGGCGACAGGTGGACCAACGGCTCGAGTATTACGTCGCCAAGTACCTGCCGCGCGGCATGGAGCGCGATGTCTGGCTGGCGTGGACGGCAGGCGTCCGCAGGAGCATCCGGAACGAATTGGTGGAGGCGTACCGCGAGAAGCCAACCAGAGTGGAGAGGATCAACTGGTTGATCCGCCATCGCGCCGGCGATGTCAAAAGGCGCTGGGAAAACGGCACGATGTGGAGTTACCGCCAGGAACTGGCCACTCCCCTGGCGACGAAGGCGACAGCCGTGCTCGGACTGTTGGCCTGCGCCTCCGGAGGGATCTGGGCCGCGAGCGGCGCGGTCCAGGCGCAGCCGCTGAACGGGATGGGATCAGTTGTCCTGACCGTCGCCGCCGGCTGGGTCGCCGCGCGTGCCTGGCTTCGCATCATCCTGGGAGGCCGCCGGACCGCCGCCGACAAGTCCGAAGCCGACGCCCTCAAACGCGACAGTATGGCAGCCTTCGCCCGATGGAAGGACCGGCTGGCCGACAAGCCCAATGACCGGGAGATGGCCACCTGGCTGGATTGCGACCGGAAAATGCTGCTGAGCGAGGCGCTACAGCACTACAAGCTCAAAATGAGCGACGTCGTCGCGTACGCCTTCATCGAGGCACCCGGCGCTTCCACGGCCCGGGCGCGAGTGCGAGGCGGCCCTTGGCGATATAAGAAATACCGACTGCTGCTCTTCCTGCTCACCGCCGACGGGGTACGCCAGTTTGGCGTCACGCTTGATTTCGAGGACTGTACCTTTCACGATCATCATCGCATGAACTACCGCTTCGACGCGGTCGCGGCCGTAAGCGTGAAGCACGCGGATGACGGCGAGCGGACGTTCGAACTCGCCCTGGTCAACCACCAGAAGATCAGCATCAAGGTGATCGAGCCGGGATCCGAGGAGCTCCAGCAGGGTGAAGAGGCCGGAGCTGTGTCCGAGGCGACATTGGATGCGGCAGGGCTGAATCACACTCTGCACGTTCTTGAGGGGATAGCGGCAGAGGGTAAGGAATGGCTCGGCCAGGAAGCCCGCCGGGGCAAGCAACGCTCAGGAGACCTCTCGCCACCCCCGCCAGACGAGGAGGGGCATGCCGCATGAGACGGGAGCACCCCACCCCCTTCGCCTATCGCCGCAGGCGCTACCAGGACCGTTTCGAGCACCACGCTGACATCATCTGATCGGTGATGCGAGCCGCCACCGGCGCCTGCGACTTCGCCGGTTCCGTAATCTGTGCCTGCGGCCGCTGTTGGCATGGCCTCGCCAACAGTTGGACCTCCGCCATACGGGTCAGATGCTGCGGTGCGTGCTGACGGCGGCCCGAAGTTCGGCCAGTTTGGCCCCGATGGCCGCGTCGACGGCGAGCGGATCCCGCGCGTTGAGCTCCTCCATCGCCCGCCGCTCAGGGATTTGTGTATTGACGTCGATCTGCCGAGCCTCGATGCCGGACACGATCTCGGCGACCACCTGGTCGACCGGACGGAGTCCGTACCCCAGGTCCTCACCGGCTTTGGTCGTCGCCATCATGGGCGTGTCGACCGGACCGGGGTAGACCGTGGCAACGTGGACGCCGCTTCCGTACAGTTCGCGGCGCAGCGCCTCGTCGAAGCGGGTGAGGCCGGCCTTGGTGGCCGCGTAGGTGGCGTAATAAGGGGTGCCGACCAGCCCCGAGGCCGAGGCGATGCCGATCAGGGCGGCATGCCCGTGCTGAGCGCCGGCGGCGCGCAGGTACGGCAACGCCGCTCGCGTCGCGAGGATGGGGGCGACCAGGTTGAGATTGATCATGGCCTGGATGTCGGCCACATCGATGTCTTCGAGCGGAGCCGCCCGAACGTTTCCCGCGTTGTTGATCAGCACGTCGAGGCCGCCCAGTAGGGCGACGGCCTGTGCGACCACGCGTTCGGGTTCGCCATCGGCGGTGAGGTCGGCGGTGATCGTGTGGGCGGCGCCTCCGCGATCAGCCACCAGGGCCGCGGTCTCGGCCAGGGGCTCCAGGCGTCGGCCGACCAGGGCCAGTGCACCGTGGCGGGAGGCCAGTTCGAGGGCCAGGGCGCGGCCGATCCCACTCCCGGCCCCGGTAATGAGGGTGCGGCGTCCCTGCAGGTCAAGCTTGGCCGAATCCATAGAAGGCTCCTTTTCCAGATGTAAGTGCGCGGGTGCGGGCGGACGGCTGACACGCCTCCATGTTTGACACCCTTGTCATGTTTGACAGGGTTGCAAACTTTGACGACAGTGTCAAACATCGGGTAGGTTCGCCGCATGGTCGGACAACGGCAGTTCGATGAAGAGCGCACGCTGGATCTCGCCCGAGAGGTGTTCTGGCTCAAGGGCTACAGCGCGACCTCCATGCAGGACATCGCGACTGCCTCTGGCGTTCTGCGCGGATCGCTCTACAACGCGTATCGCGACAAGGAGACCCTGTTCCTGCTGGTCTTCGAGGAGTACGCGGACCAGGTTCTGGGCGAAACGACCCGAGCGCTCAGCCACCCGATCATCGATCGTGCCCTCCGCGACTTCTTCGACTACACCATCACATCCATGACCACGGGCGTTCCCACGCGTGGATGCCTGACGACCAAGACGGCGATCGACACCAAAGCCGACGGGGAAGGCATCCGCGCCGCGCTTCGCGACCTGCTCGACAGCATGGAACGGCTCCTGCGCGAGCGGCTGTCCACCGACGAGGCCCGGGCCCGGCTGGCCATCCCCCCGGCGGAGGCAGCGCGGGTGCTGATCACGATGACCCGGGGAATCGTCGTGATGGAACGCGTCTACCAGGACCCGGAGCGCCTCAGGGCGACGGCCGCCTCACTGATCGACGCATTGCTCTCACAGGCAACCTGACCAGGCGGCACGGCGGGCCGGTGAACTCAGCACGCCGGTCATCCTGTTCAGCGTCGTACGGGCGGGATCATGTCGAGGATCAGGGCCAGGGAGTCCGGCCGCTCGTCCACGGGCAGGTGGTCGACGAGGTGGACCGGGCAGCCGAGGGCGGCGGCGCCGATGTCGGCCACCTGATCGTCTCCCACCATGAGGACATCAGCGGGCGGCAGAGCGAGCTTGTCGCATGCGGTCTGGAAGATTCGCGGGTCGGGTTTCTTGATCCCGATTTCGTAGGACAGCAGAAACACGTCGACGTACCGGGTCAGGCCGTGGTGGTCGAAGACGGGGCGCAGATCCCAGCCGATGTTGCTGACGACAGCAGTGGACACACCACGACGCCGTAGCTCTTGGAGGGTCTGTTCGGCGTCAGGGTAGGGCTGCCAGGCCACCGGATGACAGGACCGGTCGTACAGAGTCTCGGCCAGTTCAGGGGCTGGAAGCCGGGCTTCGCGCGCCAAAGCTGTGTAGACCGCGCGATGATGTTCGGCGGTCAGATCTCGGCTACGCCACAGGTCGAGCAGATGGCCGGGCACCTCACGCGGCGGCGGCCCGCCGGGCAGCGCGCCGGCCACGGCCAGACGCTCGGCGCACGCGATGATCTCCGGCTCCTCGATCGTGTAGCCGGTCTCCGCGAGGACACCCCGCAACCACTGCTCGGTGGATTCGATGCGCAGCAGCGTCCCGGAGAAGTCGAACATCACTCCCTTGATCAAAGACAACCTCCAATCACCAAGGCCCCCAATTGTGACGTATCAGCGAACGTGCAGGCCGGTGACGGCGCGGCCGATGATCAACCGCTGGATCTCCGAGGTCCCCTCGAAAATGGTGAAGATCTTGGCGTCCCGGTGGAAGCGCTCAACGGGATGGTCCCGGGTGTAACCGGCTCCGCCGAGCACCTGGATGGCCTGCTCGCTCACCCACACCGCCGTCTCACTCGCCATGAGCTTGCTCATCGAGCCCTCGGCGTTCGCGAGCGGCCGGCCGTGCCTGGCCATCCAGGCGGCCCGCCAGGTCATCAGCCGGGCGGCGTCGATTCGTGTGGCCATGTCGGCCAGCAGGAACGCGATCGACTGGTTCTCACCGATCTTCCGGCCGAACTGCTCGCGTTCGGCGGCGTAGTCCCTGGCGTACTCGAAGGACGCCCGGGCCAGGCCGACGGCCATGGAGGCGACCAGCGGGCGGGTCGACTCGAACGTGCGCATCGCGGCCTGCTCGCCGCCCTTGGATCCGGCGCGCACCCGGGCGAGGCGCTCGTCGAGCTTCCCCTTGCCGCCGAGCAGGCACGAGCCGGGCACGCGCACGTTGTCCAGGACGACCTCGGCGGTGTGCGAGGCGCGGATGCCGTGCTTCTTGAACTTCTGACCCTGCGACAGCCCGGGCGTGCCGGGCGGGATCACGAAGGACGCCTGACCGCGGGTGCCGAGTTCGGGATCGACCGACGCGACGATGACGTGGACGTTGGCGATGCCGCCGTTGGTGGCCCAGGTCTTGACGCCGTTGATCAGCCACTCATCCTTGGCCTCGTCGTACACGGCGCGGGTGCGGATGGCGCCGACGTCGCTGCCCGCGTCGGGCTCCGACGCGCAGAAGGCGCCCAGCTTGACGTCGTCGGGAGTGCCGAACATCTGGGGCAGCCACTCCCCCATCTGCTCGGGCGTGCCGTTGGAGGCGAGGGACGCGGCGGCCAGGCCGGTGCCGACCAGCGACAGGCCGATCCCGGCGTCGCCCCAGAACAGCTCCTCGAAGGTCGCGGGGAGGCCGAGCCCCGACTCCTCGAACCACTGCGAGGCGAAGAAGTCGAGCGAATAGAGGCCGATCTTGGCCGCTTCCTGGAGGACCGGCCAGGGGGTCTCCTCCCGTTCGTCCCATTCCGCTCCGGCGGGACGGATGACCTCGCGGGCGAACTCGCGCGCCCAGTCCCGTACCTCGCGGACGTCGTCACTCAATTCGGGGTTGAAACCCGCCGCGTTGTCGCTCATCGAGTCCTGTCCATGGGGGAAGCCGCATCAACGGTCAGAAATGCTACCCGCCAGTAAGATACGCCGATCAGCCACCCCCGCACCCGGGCTCATCGCCCCCGTGACGCGTAATCAGGGACGGTCACCATCGGCGGCCGTTCGGCGACGGTGACGTCCTTGACCAGTGGGTCGTGGCCGGAAGGACCCCGCCTGAACTGCGTCACCGAGGGTGACGGCTCGTGCAGCGACACGATCTTGCCTTGCCGTTCCAGCCGTGTCCACGCGGTGTGCATGATCTGCCCGGCCATGCCGCCGAGCGCCTCGGTCGACTGGTGTGAGTGCACCCGCCTGCCGAGGTCCACCTGCGCGAGCGCGTCGAGCCCGGCGAACTCCAGGAGGTCGATGAGCAGGGCCAGCTCCACGCCGTACCCGCTCACGAACGGCACACGCTCCAGGGCCGAGCGCCGCCCGGCGTACTCGCCCGCGAGCGGCTGGACGAAGCCGGCCAGCTGGGGCCAGTGGAGGTTGAGCATCGGCCGCGCGACCAGTTCGGTGACCCGGCCGCCCGCTCCCTGCACCTCCGACAACGGGCGGTCGTAACAACCCTTCACGTACGCCACGGAGGGGTCGACGAGCAGCGGCCCGAGCAGCCCGGTCACGAACGAGGTGCGGAACTCCCGCAGGTCGGCATCGATGAAGACGATCAGATCGCCGGTCGTCACGGCGAGGGACTTCCAGAGCGCCTCGCCCTTGCCGTCCAGCGGTTCGAGGTCGGGCAAAATCTCGTCCTGCGCGAAGACCTTCGCCCCCGCCTGTACGGCCTGGCCCGCCGTGTCGTCGGTCGACCGGGAGTCGATGACGATGAGCTCGTCGACGAGGGGGACGGCCTCCACCAGGTCGCGCCGGACGGCCGAGACGATCTCGCCCACGGTCTCCGCCTCGTCACGCGCCGGGAGCACCACGCTGACCCGTGTCGCCCCCTTGGCCGCCATCAGCGTGCCGATCGGCCAGTCGGCGGAGGATGTGGTGCGGCTGCGCAGCCAGGTCTCGACCTCAGGCAGCACGCACGATCCTCTCCCCAGCCCCTGAATCCACGACCATCACCCTACGGTGCGCCGTGGGAAACCTGGGGTCCCGGGGGCGGCATGCGAAGGCGGTCAGGACGACGCGTGGCGTTCCAGGAACGCGTAGACGTCGGCCTCGTCGACGCCGGGGAACGACCCGGGCGGCAGGGCGGCGAGCACGTGGGAATTGGTCCGGACGGAAGGCCACGCGTACCCCTCCCACCGCTGGGCCAGATCGGTGGGCGGCCTGCGGCAGCATTCGCCGTTCGGGCAGTTGGACTTGGTCCTGTTGGTGGTCTCCCTGCCGCGGAACCACCGCGATTCCCGGTACGGCACGCCGAGTGTGATCGCGAAGTCCTCCTCGGCCGAGGGGTCGACGTGCGCCACGCAGAAGTAGCTGCCCGTCGGTGTGTCCGAGTACTGGTAGTACAGCGAGAAGCGGTCGGGCGACTGGAACACCTGGCGGCCGGACCACCGCAGGCACAGCCGTTGCCCCTCGATCGCCCCCTGCTCGTCGGCGGGGAACACGATGCCGTCGTTCTCGTAGGCCTTGTAGATGATCCCGCCCGCGTCGTTGCGCACGAAGTGGCACACGAGGTCCAGGTGGCGGGTGGCGAGATTGGTGAACCGGTGGGCGGCCATCTCGTAGGAGACGGCGAAGACGTCGCGCAGGTCCTCCACCGACAGCGCCTTGTTCTGCTTCGCCTCCTGCAGGTACGGCGCGGCGGCCGTCTCGGGGACGAGCACCGCCGCGGCGAAGTAGTTGGCCTCCACGCGCTGGCGGAGGAAGTCGGCGAAGTCGCGCGGCTTGTGGTGCTGGAGCGCGAAGTGCCCGATCGTCTGCAGCAGCACGGTGCGCGGGGTGTGCACGCCGAGCTGCTCGCGCTTCAGGTAGATGCGCCGGTTGCGCAGGTCGGTGACCGAGCGGGACGAGCGCGGCAGGTCCTGCGCCTGGTGCACGGTGAACCCGAAGTGGGAGACCAGCGCCTGGACGGTGCTCTCCGACAGGGCGCCGGACCGGTAGCCCACCGCCGCGAGGGCGTCGGCCGCGGCCGTCTCGATCTCCTCGAAGTAGTTGCCGAGCTCCCGCTGCTCGCGGCGCAGGTCGGCGTTGGCCGCCCGGGCCTCCTCCGGGGTGGCGGTGCCCTTGGCCTCGCGCGCCTTCAGCTCATCGAAAAGGCCGAGGATGTGCTCCAGCACGTCGTTGGGCACCCGGGTGGAGACCTTGAGCCTGCTCAGCCCCAGAGCGGTGTAGAGCGGATCACGCTGGGCCTCCTCCAGGGCGATCTCCAGCTGGGCCCGGCGATTGGGGGCCTGCCGGCGCAGCAGCTCCTCGACCGGCACGTTGAGCGCGACGGCCAGGGCTTTCAGCAGCGACAACTTGGGCTCGCGCTTGCCGTTCTCCAGAAGGGAGAGCTGGCTGGGGGCTCGCCCGACTCGCTCGCCGAGATCGGACAGGGTGAGGCCACGCTGCCGTCGCAGGTGCTTGAGGCGCTGGCCGAAGGCCAGGAGGTCGAGCTCCTGTGTCAAAGACAGTGGTTCTTCACCCAACAAGGACGGCATGCCTCGATCCTAAGCGGAATTTCGTCACTTCTTCCAGCCTGTGTCGATCAGCCACACACTAATTGGTCTAGTCCATCACGGAAAATCTCCGATTCTTCACTCAAGAATACCGGTGAGTATTCGACAAAGAGGAAAATGTGCACATCTTTTCGAGATGTCCGCCTTGTTGGTCTCTCACCTCAGGGAACAAACTCGGAGCAAGCACCCGGTGACGGCTCAAGCACGCAACGAGGGAGTGACAGGACATGTCGGATCGCATCGCTGAGGCAGAAGAGCTGCAGCATGACTGGGAGACCAACCCGCGCTGGAAAGACGTCGAGCGCACCTACAGCGCGGAGGATGTGATCCGGCTCCGCGGATCGATCCAGGAGGAGCACACCCTGGCCAGGCTGGGAGCCGAACGGCTCTGGCGCCTGCTCACCACGGAGGACTACGTTCACGCCCTCGGCGCCCTGACCGGCAACCAGGCCGTACAACAGGTGAAGGCCGGCCTCAAGGCGATCTACCTGTCCGGGTGGCAAGTGGCCGCCGACGCCAACCTGGGCGCCCAGACCTACCCCGACCAGAGCCTCTACCCGGTGAACTCGGTCCCCGCCGTGGTCCGCCGCATCAACAACGCCCTCCTGCGGGCCGACCAGGTGACCTGGTCGGAAGGCGACGAGGACGCGCCGTACTGGATGGCTCCCATCGTGGCCGACGCCGAGGCCGGCTTCGGCGGCGTGCTCAACGCGTTCGAGCTGATGAAGGCCATGATCGCCGCCGGCGCGGCGGGCGTGCACTGGGAGGACCAGCTCGCCTCCGAGAAGAAGTGCGGCCACCTCGGCGGCAAGGTGCTGATCCCGACCGGCCAGCACATCAAGACCCTCAACGCGGCCCGGCTGGCCGCCGACGTCTCAGGGGTGTCCACTCTGGTCATCGCCCGCACCGACGCGCAGGCGGCGACGCTGCTGACCAGCGACGTCGACCCCCGCGACCGCGAGTTCACGACCGGGGAGCGCACGGCGGAGGGCTTCTACCGGGTCCGCAACGGCGTGGAGGCCTGTATCGCCCGCGGCCTCGCCTACGCGCCCTACTCCGACCTGCTCTGGATGGAGACCTCCACTCCCGATCTCGACGTGGCACGCGAGTTCGCCGAGGCGATCAAGGCGCAGTTCCCGGACCAGATGCTGGCCTACAACTGCTCGCCGTCCTTCAACTGGAGGAAGCACCTCGACGACTCCACCATCGCGAAGTTCCAGCGCGAACTGGGGCACATGGGGTACAAGTTCCAGTTCATCACCCTCGCCGGGTTCCACTCGCTGAACTACTCGATGTTCGACCTCGCCCGCGGCTACGCCGAGGAGGGCATGAGCGCCTACGTCGGCCTGCAGGAGGCCGAGTTCGCCGCCGAGAAGCGCGGCTACACCGCCACCCGCCACCAGCGCGAGGTCGGCACCGGATACTTCGACCTGGTCAGCACGGCCATCGCTCCGGACTCCTCGACGACCGCGCTCAAGGGGTCGACCGAGGAGGAGCAGTTCGCCGACACCCACTGATCGCCGATCAGACGTCAGTGATCAACGGCGCTCACTGATCCGGGACCGCTGCCGGTCGGAAACCCAGGCCCCGCACGGAGCCGCAGGTCACCCCATGGGATCTGACGGCCACCGGCGGGGCCTGCCGCGTCCGTCCCCCCGAGACCACTCCTGCGCACCGACGTAAAGAATCGCGGCCTGGACCCGGCTGCGCAGGCCGAGCTTGCCCAGCACGCGGCTGACGTGGGTCTTCGCCGTCGCCTCACTCATGTCGAGAGCGCGCGCGATCTCCGCGTTCGACATGCCTCGCGTCACGCAGCCCAGCACCTCGCGCTCACGCGGCGTCAGGACGCCGAGATCGCGTGTCTCTGGTTCACTCGTCCGGGCGAACGCGCTGATCAGGCGCCGGGTCACCGACGGCGAGATCAGCCCGTCCCCGCGCGCCACCAGTCGCACGGCCTGGATCAGCGTGTCCGCGTCGGCGTTCTTGAGCAGAAATCCCGCGGCGCCGGCGCGCAGCGCGCCGAACACGTACTCGTCCAGGTCGAACGTGGTGAGGATCAGCACGTCGGTGATGCCGGCCAGCTCACGCGTGGCGGAGATGCCGTCGAGCCGCGGCATGCGAATGTCCATGATCACTACGTCCGGGCGCAGTTCGACGGCCGCGCGCACCGCCGCCTCACCGTCGCACACCTCGCCGACCACCGCGATGTCGGACTGGCCTTCGAGGATCAGCACGACGCCCGCACGCACCGCGGCGTGGTCGTCGGCGACCAGGACCCTGATCACCGACCGTCCTCAGCCGAGATCAGCTTGGCCTCGAACGGCTGTGACTCCGCGGCCAACGTCGCCACGATGCGCCACAACTGCTCCCCCTCGCCCAAGGCCGTCTTGACAGGGCCTGCCGTGAACGTGCCGCCGACGACCGCCGCGCGCTCGGCCATGCCCACCAGGCCCGTCCCGGAACCGGGAAGACCGGACGAGCCGCTCCCCCAGGGATTCTCGATCGTCAGCACCACCTCGCCGGAGGCGTACTCGACCGTCACGTCCACCCGACCGGTGCCGTGTTTCAGAGCGTTCGTCAGGGATTCCTGGAGGATGCGGTAACCCGCCACCTCGATGGACGGCGCGAGGTCGCGAGGCGTGCCGTCCACCGACAGACGCACGTCCATCCCCGCCCGGCGCGACCGCGCCACCAGCTCGGGCGCGTCCTTCAGACGATGCGAAACGGTCTCGGGCTCGTCGTCGGCCTCGGCCCGCAGCAGGCCGATCATCGTGCGCATCTCCGCCATGCCGCGAACGCTGTTCGCCCTGATCGACTCCAGCACCTTCCGCACGGACTCCGCGTTGAGGTCCTGCCGCGCGATGACCGCCGCCGACTGGATCGCGACGGCGCTGAAGTGGTTGGCGATGATGTCGTGCAGCTCTCTCGCCATCCGGGTGCGCTCGGCGGTGACCGCAGCCTGCCGGTCCAGCTCGGCCAGCCGCGCAAGCTGCCGCGCACGTGCACGCTCGGCGATGACCTGGTCCCGGTGCTGCCGGATGATCAGTGCCGTCAGCGTGGGAGTCGTGAGCACCAGTCCGGCCTGCACACCGCCGATCGCCAGCGCTCCCCAGTTCCCCGCGGCCAGCCCGGCGACGGCGCCGACGACCACGGCGAGGACGGCGGTGATTCCGAGCAGCCACGTCGCCAGGCGGCGCGGGCCGTACAGAGTGGCCGCGTACAGGTTGTCGGTGAAGATCAGGACTGTACCGAGGGACGGCCCCAGGATCAGGTCGCCGATGACCGCGGCCACGCCGAGCGCCAGAGCCGCCACCGGCCGGCGCCGCCGCAGGACCACCCCCAGGCACGTCACCGCCAGAGGTATCACCATCGGCGGCACCGCCTGGCCCCGGTGGACGTACGCACCACTCGCCAGCAGCGCGACGCCGCCGGCGAACACGACGGCCGCAACCAGGGCATCCTGCCGGAGGGGGTTCATGCCCGTCATCGCATCACGCCGGGAGACCGCACGCCACCGCCTCGGTCATGACCTGTCCGTACACACAACGGTGTAGACGGGTTCATCATCGCCGACGACGACGGACCGCTCCCGGACGCCGAGGGTGGAAGCGTGATCGTAGCCGTCGTCATCGCATGTGAAATCGGGTTCTGGGTACTGCTGGGCCTCGGCCTGCTGGCACGCTACAAGCTGCGACGCCGGCGTCTGGGCGGCGCGCTCCTACTGTGCGTTCCCCTGATCGACGTGGTGCTGCTGGTCGCCACGGTGATCGATTTGCGCGGCGGCGGCGCC
The DNA here is from genome assembly GCF_016863335.1 of Planotetraspora thailandica. GTDB lineage: Bacteria > Actinomycetota > Actinomycetes > Streptosporangiales > Streptosporangiaceae > Planotetraspora > Planotetraspora thailandica. Next base: position 31,514 of record NZ_BOOR01000048.1, on the reverse strand, counting down.
GCCGCGTGGACGCACGGGCTCGCCGCGGCGTACCTCGCGTACTCGATCGTCTTCGGCCACCGCACGATCCGCTGGGCCGACCAGGTCGCCGCGCACCGGCTTTCCGGCGGCCCGCCGCCCTGGAAGCCCCCTGCGGGCGGAATGGCCAGAGCCCGGTACGAATGGGGGATGTGGCTGCGGATCGTGCTGGCGTACGGCATCGCGTGCGCCCTGCTGGGACTCGCGATCTGCGCGGTCGGCGACCCCACGCGGACCACGGCGCTGGTCACCTTCATGATCGGACTGGCCCGCGTGCCGGCGATCGCCCTTCTGTGGCCGCTGGCGTACACGCTCTTCCCCAAGAGGACGACGAGCCGGCCGGCGTCCCGCCACCAGGAGTGACGCCCTTGCCCAACCCGGGCCGGCGACCGCCGATCCTCAGGCCCGTACGGCCCTGGCATACCAGCGCCCGTCCACGGAGTCGATCCGCAGCGGGCGCCCGAAGCAGTCCGACAGGTTGTCCCCGGTGAGGACCTCCTCCACCGGCCCCGCCGCGACCACCCGGGTGTCCTTCATCAGCAGGGCGTGCGTGGTGGTGGCGGGCACCTCCTCCAGGTGATGCGTGACCAGCACGGTCGTCAGCTCGGCCCGGGCCCTGGCGAGGTCTTCTATCGCCTCGATGAGGTCTTCCCGCGCGGGCAGGTCGAGGCCGCCGAAGGGCTCGTCGAGCAGGAGGATCTCGGGGTCGGCCATCAACGCCCTGGCCACCCGGATGCGGGCCCGCTCTCCGTGGGAGCACACCTGAAAGGGCCGGTCGGCCAGCTCCTTGCACCCGAGATCGGCGAGCAGCCGGAAGGCCCGTTCCCGTTCGGCGTCGCCGTACCGGTCCCAGAGGGGGGCGCTCGTCCCGGTGTGACCAGTGAGGACGACGGTGAGGGCGGTCGCCGCCTCCTCCTCCAAGAGCGACTCGTCGACGAGGCGCTGGCTGCCCGCCACCAGGCCGATCTCCCGGCGCAGCTCACGCAGGTCGGTCCGGCCGAGCTGCCGTCCGAGCACCATGGCCGTGCCGGAACTCGGGTGCCGTACGGCTGCGGCCACCGAGAGCATCGTCGTCTTGCCCGCGCCGTTGGGCCCGAGAAGCACCCAGTGCTGGCCGTGTTCGACCCGCCAGCTCACCTCGGAGACCAGGGTCCTGCCGACCACGCGGACCGTCATGTCGTTCAGTTCGAGCGCCGCTTGCATGCGCTCAAGGATGCACCAACCCGGCCGCCTGTCAGCTGGCAGGGGCGGCGAACGACGAGGTCGGGCTGGGCGACACCTCGGGGCTGACCGGCGGGCTCGGCTGCGGCGGCTCCCCGTCGTCGGGCGACGGCTGCGGCTCCACCGGAACGGACGGAACCGGAGAGGGCGCCTGCGTGGGCGGGCAGGCCTTGGGTCGTCCGGGCTCACATACGTGGCCGGGCGGGAGTGCGGGGGGCCGCACCGGTTCCTCCTGCCGGGAGACGGGGCCCACCGTAGTGGTCACGGTGGTCCGCACCGGCGGGCTGGTCACCGTGGGCGGGATCGAGGCGAGGGGCAGTTCCTGTGGCGCGGGAACGCCTTCGTCGCCCGGCATCACCACGGGGAGGGCGGGCGGCGGCTCGGTGTCGCCGCGCAGGCGCGCCACGCCCGATCCGGTCGCGACGACGGTCACCGCGGCGATCGTCACCGTGGCGAGCGCCGCGAAACCCGCCTGGGTGGCGTACCCGCCCATCCGCCGGCTCCCGGTCCTGTCCCCCGCCTGCCTGCCGCCGGAGTGGCGGGTGGCGCGCCGGGCGACCCTGCCGTCCGCGCGTCCCGTGGTGGGCTCCTCGTCGCCGCCCTCGGGGAACGGCACGTCCCGCCAGATCTCCTGCAGGATGCTCCCGACCGCGTCGCGCACGTTCCCGGGCATCGCGATCCCGCCTGCCGCGAGCAGGGCCGACAGCAGTTCCCCGGCGTCCGGCCGCTCCGCGGGCTCCTTGCGCAGCGAGGCGGCCACGCTGTCCCACAACAGCTTGGGCACGCCGGCGATCCTGGGCTCCTCCACGAGGATGCGTCTGCTGACCACGTCGAGGTCGCCCGTGCCGAACGGGTGCAGCCCGGTGGCGGCGAACGCGACGAGGCAGCCCCACGAGAAGACGTCGGAGGCCGGGATCGCCGGGCCGCCGGTCAGCCGTTCCGGGGCGACCCAGCCGGGGCTGCCCATGATCTGGCCCGCCTGGGTGTGCGCCGTGGCGGTGTCCAGGTCGCGGGCGATGCCGAAGTCGATGACGAAGGGCCCCCGGGGCGACAGCAGCACGTTGGCGGGCTTGAGGTCGCGATGCACCAGGCCGGCCTCGTGGGTGGTCAGGAGCGCCGCCGCCGCGCCGAGGGCGACGCCGTACGCGAGGTCGGGGGTGAGAGGCCCGCCATGCACGACGACCTGCGAGAGCGCCGGCCCGGCGATGTATTCGGTGACGAGGTAGGGCCGGTCGCCGTCGACGCCGTCCTCGATCACGGTGGCGGTGCAGAAGGGGGTCACGCGACGGGAGAACCCGATCTCCTCGGTGAACCTCGCCCTGAGGGTGCGGTCGCCCAGATGCACGGCGTGCGGCGTCTTCAGCGCGACGAGCCCGTGGGCGGGATGCTCGGCGAGGTAGACCACGCCCATGCCTCCGCTGCCGAGACGGCCGAGAAGCAGATAACGGCCGATGATGACCGGGTCCCCCACCGTCAGCGGCCGCACGCCTTCCGGCATGCCGTTCTGGGGGCCTTTTCCGCCACGCGCCATCCGGACGTTGCCTCTCTCACGGAAGTACCGCTGAGCACACTGTGCTCTTTTGGAACGCGGCACGGGCCGGAGTGGCGGCAACCGGCATCGCAGGTAAGGTCAATGGCACCTAGGGGTAAGCAATATTTGGGAACCTGCAGGTCACAAGCATCCCAATAGCCACAAAAGCTACATCAGGCGGCTTCCATCCCGGATCGCTCGGCGCGCGCCTCCACCGCGCCAATGAACCGGGAGATGTGCTGGAAGACCAGCCGCGCCTCGGGAACGACGTCGGCGAGGATGGCGAAGACGTGGGGCATCCGGTTCCACTCCTCATAGGTGACCGGCACGCCGTTCTCGCGGGCGCTCAGCGCTACCCTGCGGCCGTCGTCACGCAGAATCTCGGTGGAACCCGTCACGATCATGAGCGGGGGAACGCCGGTGTAGTCGCCGTACACCGGCGAGACGAGGGGGTCGCGGCAGTCGAGGCCGTCGGTCCAGCGGCGGGCCAGCCAGTCGACCCTGCCCGCGGGCAGCAGCGGATCGGCCCAGCAGTTGACTCGGCGGCGGGCGTCACTGAGGTCCGTCCAGGGAGACATGCAGATGGCCGCGGCCGGCAGCGGCCGGCCCTGATCGCGCAGGGCGAGCAGGGTGGCGAGGGTGAGGTGCCCGCCGGCGGAGTCACCCGCGAGCAGGATGTCCTGGGGCCGGTAGCCGCGGTCGAGCAGGCTCTGGTAGGCGGAGAGGGCGTCGGTGAGCGAATGGGCGAGGGTGTGAATCGGCCCCTGCCGGTAGTCGAGCGCGAGCACGGGCCGCCGGGAGACCGCCGAGAGGCGCCAGGTGATCGGCCGGTGGGTCGCCGCCGAGCAGATGAAGTAGGCGCCGCCGTGGAAGTACAGCAGCGCCTTGCTCTCGTCGATGTCGTCGCCTCCGCGCACCCATTCGCCGTCGCAGGAGCCGAACGTCTCCGGCTTCACCGTGACGTGCTTGGGGAGGATCCCCGGAACGCGCTCGCCGAGACAGATCAACCGGCTGGCCACCGCCATGCCGGCTGTATTGCGCAGGAGGATCGTCGAGATCGGTTTCATCGTGCCGCGCAGGACTCCGTTGAGGGCCGCCGCCTGCCAGCTGACCGGATATTCGGGGTGAATGTCCGCGTCGATCTCATCAGACATGCAAACCTCCCAAAAGGGACATTCCCGGCTAGGCAATCGTTCTACCGGTTGGTGCGTTTCTCCTGTCTTACGGATTTGTTACAGTGCGGTAACGTTCACAGGTTGAGGATCCCCCGGATATGAGCGGATATACCGGAATCCCGTTGCCCAAGAAGCTGGGCATCAAGCCGGACCACCGTGTCCGGCTGCTCGGAGTGCCGCCGGGCCCGCCGGATCTGGGCGTCGACGGCGATGAAGGCCCCGGGCCGTACGACGTGATCCTGCTGTTCTGCCGCGACCGGGAGGCGCTGCGGGACGGGTTCGCGCCCGCCGCGGACGCCCTCGCCCGGGACGGCGGCCTGTGGGTGTGCCGGCCCAAGAAGGCGAGCAAGGTGGCGACCGACCTGTCCGACGGCGTGGTCAGGGAGTTCGGCCTGGCCCAGGGCATGGTCGACAACAAGGTCTGCGCCGTGGACGCCGTGTGGTCGGGGCTGCGATTCGTCTACCGCCTCGGCGATCGGTGATTTATCATCAGCGGGTCCCCCGTCTTGGAGGTGCCAGGCCTTCTCCCTCTACATGCGGCTGATCAGGTACGGCTTCCGCAGGCACGCCACCTACTGGGCGGCCGCGCTGGCCGGGGCGTTCACCAACACCGTCTTCGGGATCCTCCAGGCCTACGTGCTGATCGCGCTATGGAGCACGCGGCCGGGCCTCGGCGGCTACGACCTCGCCGACGCCGTGACCTTCTGCTTTCTCGCCCAGGCCTACATCGGCCCGATGCAGGTCTTCGGCGGCGGCCTTGACCTTCCCGAGCGCGTCCGCAGCGGCGACGTCGCGCTCGATCTCGCCCGCCCCGCCTCCCTCCAGCTCTGGTACCTGTCGGAGGATCTCGGCCGGGCGGCCTACCTCGTCATCGCCAGGAGCGTGCCGCCCACTCTCGTGGGCGCCCTGGTGTTCGGCATCGCGCCTCCCGCCGGACCCGGCACGTGGGCGGCGTTCCCGGTCAGCGTCGCCCTGGCCGTCCTCGTCAGCTTCGGCTGGCGCTACCTGGTCGCGCTGGCCTCGTTCTGGGTGCTCGACGACCGCGGCCTCGCCATCGTCTCTCTGATCATGACCACGTTCTTCAGCGGCCTGATGCTGCCTTTGGTGATCTTCCCAGGTTGGCTGGGCGAGCTCGCCCGGGCCCTGCCCTGGGCGGCCATGGTCCAGGTGCCCGCCGACGTCTACCTCGGGACGACCTCCATCGGCGGCGCGCTCGCCTTCCAGGCGTTCTGGGCGCTGGTGCTGCTCGGGCTCGGGGCTTTCGTCACGGCCGCCGCGCGCCGCAAGCTGGTGATCCAGGGTGGGTGAGCGCCGTGCTTAGGACCTATGTGCTGCTGGTATGGACGTGGACCCGCGCCGCCGCCCAATACCCGGTCTCGTTCGCGCTCATGGCCGCCGGAGTCGTCGTCACCGGCGGCCTCGACATCGCCGTCATCTGGGTGATCTTCTCGAACACCACGACGCTCGGCGGCTTCACCCTCGACGAAGTCATGTTCCTGCACGGCACGGCCTTCCTGTCCTTCACGGTCGCGGACCTGCTGTTCGGCAACGTGGACAGGATCGGCAGGCACATCAAGGCCGGCACGCTGGACGTGATGCTGATCCGCCCAGCGAGCTTGTTCGTCCAGGTCGCCGCCGACCGGTTCGCCCCGCACCGCGTCGGCCGGGTGATCCAGGCCGCCGCGGTGCTCTCTGTCGGGCTGGCGCGGCTCGACGTGCCCGCGGGACGAACCTGGATGATCCCCGTGATGGTCGTGTCCGGAATCGTGATCTTCACGGCGCTCTGGGCACTCGGGGGCGCCGTCCAGTTCCTCCTGACCGAGGCGCCCGAGCTCGCCAACTCCCTCACCTACGGCGGCGCGACGCTCACCCAATATCCGCTGAGCGTCTACGGCGACCGGCTCGTCATTGGGGTCACCTTTGTCGTTCCGCTGGCCTTCGTCAACTGGCAGCCCGGGCTCTACGTGCTCGGCCGGCCCGATCCGCTGGGCCTGCCGTACGTGCTGCGATTCCTCTCACCGGCGGCCGCTCTGGTCACGGCGCTGGCCGCCGCCCTGGCATGGCGCGCGGGGATCCGCCGCTACCGATCGACGGGGAGCTAGATGATCGAGGCAGAGGGTCTCGGGCGCACGTTCAAGGTGCGCGGTTCGCTGGTGCACGCCGTCCGCGACCTGTCCTTCACCGTGGAGGCCGGGGAGTTCGTCGGCTGCCTCGGGCCCAACGGTGCGGGCAAGTCCACGACGATCAAGATGCTCACCGGCATCCTCGCGCCCACGACCGGCCGGCTGCGCGTCGCCGGGTTCGACCCCACCCGCCGCCGTACCGCTCTCGCGCGCAGGATCGGCGTGGTCTTCGGCCAGCGGACCACGTTGTGGTGGGACCTGCCGCTCAAGGACAGTTTCGAACTGGTCCGGCTTCTTTACAAAGTAGATCGTGTGACGTTCCGACGGCGCCTCGACGAACTATGCGAGGTGCTCGACCTGAGTCACTTCCTGCGCACTCCGGTACGCCAGCTCAGCCTGGGCCAGCGTATGCGGGGAGAGGTCGCCGCCGCACTCCTGCACGACCCGCCGCTGCTGATCCTCGACGAGCCGACGATCGGGCTCGACGTCGTCAGCAAGGCCGGGGTGCGCGACTTCCTGGGCGCGCTCAACGCCGAGCGCGGGACGACCGTGCTGCTGACCACCCACGACCTGGGCGACGTGGAGCGCCTGTGCCGCAGGGTGGTGCTGATCGACCACGGCCGCCTGGCCTTCGACGGCACGGTGACGCAGTTGCGGGCGCTGGTGCCCGGCGAGGTGACGATCGAGGACGCCGTCGCCCGGCTCTATCTCAGTAGCCGACCTGATCCTCGTACTCGTCATCCGCGTCCCGCACCGGACCCGCCCAGCGTGACGGCATGAGCACGGGGACGAACAGGGCCACGCCCAGCATGCCGTACACCCCGGTGGACAGCAGGTTGAGCATGCCCTGGCCCGCCTGGGCGAGGTCGGCCTGCGTGGAGGCCCCGGTGGGCGCGAGGCTCGCGGCGCGGGAGACGTCGAGGACGTAGACGACCGTCCAGGCCAGCAGCACCAGCGAGGGGATGAACGTCGCCAGGGGCGAGACCTTGCCGATGAGGACGAGACCCACCAGGAGTCCCACCACAGCCATCACACCGACGGCGATCAGAATGCGGGTGTCCTTGGCGGGGTCGAGGTTCTGGGCCGCGGCGCGGACCGTCTCCTGAGACGCCCACCCGCCTCCGAGAAGAAGAGCCGCGGCGACGATGACGCCCAGCACCAGCCCGAAGAAGTGCCGCATGCACACCACCTTGTGAGATGTTCGCGGCAACCATAGCGACAAAACACTACAAAGACACCCCACTCAACCACTTCCGTCAGATCGGCGTGTACTGCGCTCCTCCTCCGGCGGCGATTAGCATCCTCGTGACGTGAGGAGATCGACATGCTTCCCGAGTACGGCAGGTCCACGCAGGATCTACTCGCAGAGCTCGCCGCGCTGAAAGCCGGAGATCTCCCGGTGCGCGGCGGCAAGGTCACCGCCTACGTCTACGACACCGGGCGGCCCGAGATCCACGACGCGGCCCACCGCGCCTACGCCGAGATGCTCGAGGTCAACATGCTCGACCCGACGGCGTTCCCGAGCATGGTGGCGATCGAGAAGCAGGTGGTCGGCGCGGTCGCCGACCTGCTCGGCCGCCCGGGCGCCCCGGGCGTGTTCACCAGCGGCGGCACCGAGTCGATCATGCTGGCGGTGAAGGCGGCCCGCGACGCGGGCCCCGGCGTCCGCGAGATCGTCCTGCCGGTGACCGCGCATCCCGCGTTCCACAAGGCGGCCCACTATCTCGGCATGACCGTGGTGCCCGTGCCCGTCGACCCGGTCACGTTCAAGGCCACGGCTGCGGCGGTCGAGGCCGCCCTCACCGACAGGACCGCGCTGGTGGTGGCGTCGGCGCCCTCCTACCCCCAGGGCGTGATCGATCCGGTCGCCGAGATCGCCACGGTGGCCTCCTCGCGGGGCGTGCCGTGCCATGTCGACGCGTGCGTGGGCGGCTGGCTGCTGCCCTGGCTTCGCGAGGCCGGCGCGGACGTCCCGCCGTTCGACCTGAGCGTGCCGGGCGTCACGTCCATCTCGTGCGACCTGCACAAGTTCGGTTACGCCCCCAAGGGGGCCTCCGTGCTGCTGTTCTCCGACCCCGCCCTGCGCAGGAAGGCCTATTTCGCCTCGGCCGCCTGGCCGGGCTACACGATCATCAACGCGACCGTGCAGAGCTCCCGGTCCGCGGGCCCGCTCGGCGGGGCGTGGGCCACCCTCCAGTCCCTCGGCAGGGAGGGCTATCTGGAGCTCGGCCGTACGACCCTCGAGGCGACCCGCAGGCTCGTCAAGGGAGTGGGGACGATCCCAGGCCTGCGCGTGCTGGGCGAGCCGGAGTCGTCGCTGGTCGCGATCGCCGGTTCCGCCGAGGTCGACGTTTTCGTGCTCGCCGACGAGGCGCGCAAGCTCGGCTGGTTTCTCCAGCCGCAGCTGTCCTACGCCGGCATCCCGGCCAACCTGCACATCACCGTCACCGGGGTCACCCTTGCGGGAGTCGACGCCCTGCTCGACGTCATCTCCGCCGCCGCGGAGGCGGCCCGGCTGAAGGGGCCCGCCACGGTTCCGGACGGGCTCGCCGAGCTCATCGCCGGGCTCGACCTCGACGCCCTCGACGACGCGACGTTCACCGAGCTGGCCGCATCGGTCGGCATCGACCTGAGCGGCCCCGAGGGCGCTTCGGAAGGAACGGCCCAGCCGGAGATGGCGATCGTCAACGCGGTGCTCGACGCCCTGCCCGCGCCCACCCGCGAAGCCGTGCTGGTGCGTTTCCTGTCGGTCATGTACGGCTGACGCGCCGCTCGCCCTGCCCGTCGCGGAGCCGTTCGACGACGGCGAGGGCGGCACGGGCGGCCGCCGCGTCGTGCACGCGGAAGGCCCGCGCCCCCTGCAGGGCGGAGACGGCGAGGGTGGCCAGGGTGCCCGCATGGCGCTGCTCGACGGGCAGGCCGCCGAGCGCCTCCCCGACGAAGTCCTTGTTGGAGACGGCCACGAGCACTGGCCAGCCGGTGGCGACCAGCTCGCCGAGCCGCCGGGTGACCTCCAGCGAGTGCCAGGTGTTCTTGCCGAAGTCGTGCGCCGGGTCGATGAGCACGGCGTCGCGGCGCACGCCGAGGGAGACGGCCCGTTCGGCCAGGGCGGTTGTGTGGGCGATCACGTCGGCCACGACGTCGGCGTAGCCGATCCGGTGCGGCCGGGTGCGCGGCTCGACCCGGCCGGCGTGCGCGCACACCAGGCCGATGCCGTACGTTCCCGCCACCTCGGCCAGGCCCGGGTCGACCCCGCCCCAGGTGTCGTTGAGCAGGTCGGCCCCCGCCTCGGCGACGACCTTGGCGACCTCGGCCCGCCAGGTGTCCACGCTGATGATCACGTCGGGGTGCCGTTCCCTGACGGCGGCCACCACCCCCGCGACCCGGTCGATCTCCTCGGCGGGGCCGACGAGGTCGCCGGGGCCGGCTTTGACGCCTCCGATGTCGACGATGTCGGCGCCCTCGTCGATCAGGCGGCTCGCCGCGTCCACCGCGGCTGTGAAGCCGAAGGTCGCGCCCTTGTCGAAGAACGAGTCGGGGGTCCGGTTCACCACGGCCATGACGGCGAAATCGCCCGGCCCGAACGTGCGGCCCCGTAGTCGCAGGGCAGACGGAGTAGACATCGAGGCCAGACTACTCGCCGGTCACCGCATCGATCGTGTGCGCGCTTCGCGGGGGTTTAGAACGTTCCAACATTCGCGCTGTCGATCAGGCTGCCGAGCCGCCCTCCGCCAGCATGAGAAAGTCCTGCGCCACCGAGGTCAGCCGCCGCCGGGCGTGCACCACAGCGATGATCTTCTTGAGCGAGGGATCGAGCGACCGGACCACCAGGCCCGCCCGTGCGGCCTGATCCGCCATGGCGCGGTACCACAGCAGGGAGGCCTTGCCGTCGCGCACCGCCCGCACCCAGCCGCCGCGCTCGTCCGACTCCACCGCCGGGACGGGGCAGATGCCGTACGTCGCGAAGATGTGATCGAACTCGCGCCGGCGCGGGCTGCCCGCGGCAGGCAGGACGAGGCGCATGCCGTTGAGCCGGGGAAGCGGCACGGGGTCGGGCAGGTCGACGCCGGGAGGCGAGATCAGCACGATCTCCTGGCGCTCGACCGGATGGCTGACCAGGTCGGTCGGCACGGGAAGGTCGGTGAGCCCGAGGTCGGCGCGCTGCTCGCGGACCGCGCTCACCACTGCCTCGCGGCCCTCGCACCGGACGATTTGCACGCGCACCTCGGGGTGCTCGGCCACGTAGGCCGGGAGGAGGCGGCCGGCGAGCCCGGGCTCAAGGCTGGGCGTCGACGCCACCCGTAACTCCGACGCCGCCGACGGCGCCTGCGACGCGAGCGCCTCGATTTCATGGACGGCGTCCAGCGCCTCCTGTGCAAGTTTGACGACGCGGCGGCCCTGCGCCGTCACCACCACTCCCCTTCCCGAGCGCGCGAAGAGCGTCATGCCGAGCTCCCGCTCCAGATCCCGGATGGCACGGGAAAGGGCAGGCTGGGCGATGTAAAGCGATCTGGCGGCGTCGGTCATGGTGCGGTGCTCCGCGGTGGCGACCACGTAACGGAGCTGCTGCAGATTCATGCGAAAAACGCTAGGGCAGACGAGCCCGGCTAATCCGGAACATCGCAGAGATCACCTCAGGCGATTACGCAACGTGCCCGGATGTTGCTACTTCAGTGACGGATGGGAAATAAGTGGCTTACTGCCACAAATCGCGGATGCCGACACCCATCGGCCCGCGGAATCATTGCGTTCCCTTGCGCGTCGGCGTCTATTTGATAACTATTCATCTCAAATGGCAATTACGCCTGGCTTGTCCGAATATCTGGTTAAACTCCGGTCCCAAGTTTTACGGGAGGGAGCCCAGTGTTGAGTCAGGCCTCGCGGGGGACGGCTGACGAGAGTGACGGCGTCAGGGAGCCGCGCCGGGATGCCGAACCCCGGTTCGGACGCCCCCTGTCGGCGGGCTCCCTGATCGGCTGGATGGCCCTTTCCGCGATCATCCCCGGCGCCGCCCATCTGCGGGCCGGCAAGCGGATCACCGGGCTCACGCTGCTCGCCGCCTTCGGCGCCGCGATCGCCGCCATCGTCGTCTTCGCCGTACGCCTGAACGCGGACAGAGGATCCGCGCTGGCGACCGGGACGCTCAACACCATCATGATCGGCGCCGCCGTGGGCGCGCTCGCCTGGTTCACGCTGATCCTGGTCTCCTACATGGCGCTGCGGCCGCGGCGCCTGTCGCGGGCAGGGCAGATCTTTTCCGGCGTCGTCGCCGGCGCCCTGGCGATCACGGTGACGGCGCCCTTCGCGCTGGCCGCCGTCACGGTCAAGACCACCAGCGACCTCCTCGACGCCGTGACGGCGCCCGCGGCCGGCGAGGACCCGGAGGTCGTCCCCTCTCCCGTCAGGGCCGAAGATCCATGGAACGGGCGCAAGCGAATCAACTTCCTGCTGCTCGGCGGCGACGCGGCCGGCAACAGGGTCGGCGTGCGCACCGACTCCATGACCGTGGCGAGCGTCGACGTGGCCAGCGGCAACACGGTGCTGTTCAGCCTCCCCCGCAACCTGCAGTACGTGCGGTTCCCCCCGACGAGCCCGCTGCACAAGGTGTTCCCCCACGGGTTCAACGCCGAAGGCCAGGGGCTGCTCAACTCGGTCTGGTACTACGCCGACAACAACCCGCAGGTCATGGGCGGCAAGAACCGGGGGGCCAAGGCGCTCAAGGACGCCATCGGCTACACGCTCGGCCTGCACATCGACTACTACGCCATCGTCGACATGTACGGCTTCGCCGCGCTCATCGACGCCGTGGGCGGCCTCAAGATCCGGGTCGCGCAGGACGTCAAGTGGGGCGGGCATTTCGGGACCGCGGGCACCATCAGGGCCGGATACCGGCGGCTGAACGGCGAGCAGGTGCTGTGGTACGGCCGGTCCCGCGTGGACAGCGACGACTTCTCCCGGATGGGCCGCCAGCGTTGCGTCATCGGCGCCATGGCCCAGCAGGTCACCCCGTCCACCGTCCTGGCCAACTTCAACAAGATCGCCGCGGCGGCGCGGCACATGTTCCGCACCGACATCCCGCGCGACCTGCTCCCCCATCTGGTGCCGCTCGGCACGAAGGTGAAGGAAGCCAAGATCACCAGCCTTCAGTTCGTGCCGCCGCTCATCTACACGGGCAACCCCGACTGGAAGAAGATCCGCACGCTCACCGCGAAGGCGATCAGGGATTCCACGGCCGGCGTGCGGCAGGCCTCCGCGGACGCGTCCACAGCGCCCACCCCCGGAGCGTCGGGGGCGAGCCCGACGCCCACGCCCTCGAAGACGACGGTCAAGAAGCCGAAGCCGCACGGCACGCCCACGCCGAACAAGCCGGGCTCCGCCCAGGGCCTGTCGGAGTTGTGCGGGTTCTAGCTGCCGACCCACGCCGTCGGCCAGGATGGAGGGCGGGGCGACGCTTCAGGGGGTGGCCGGTGACGGCGGCGGTGTGGGTGGTGTCGGGCCCGCCGGGCGCGGGCAAGTCGACGGTCTGCTCGGTCCTGCTGCCCCTGCTGTCGCCCGTGCCCGCCCTGCTGGACAAGGACACGGTCTACGGCGGCTTCGTCGCCGCCACGCTCGCGGGGTACGGCAGGCCGCCCGGCGAACGCGAAGGCCGGTGGTACGACGAGCACGTCAAGCGGCATGAGTACGCCGGTCTCACCGCGACCGCCCGCGAGATCCGCTCGCACGGGTGCCCGGTCATGCTGAGCGGGCCTTTCACCGGCCAGGTGCACGACGCCGGGCGGTGGCACGAATGGGTGGGCGAGCTCGGCGGCCCGCCCGTCCACCTGCTGTGGGTGCGCTCCGACGGCCCCACCCTCCGGGAGCGGCTCGAACGCCGCGGGTCACCGCGGGACGGCGGCAAGCTCGGCCGGTTCGAGGACTATCTGAAGGCCATCCGGGTGGACGATCCGCCGGCCGTGCCGTACGGGGAGATTGACAACCGCCGGAGCGCCCCGCCGCTGGAACAGCAGATCAGGGCGCTGCTTCAGCGCGAGTAGTGCTCGACGACGAGCTGCTCGTCGACCGGGACGGCGATCTGCTCGCGCGCGGGACGCTGGAGCAGGGTGAAGCGCAGCTCCTTGTGGTCGACCGACAGGTAGGACGCGATGCGCTCGTCCGCGTAGATCCCCTCGGCCGCGGCCACGAACGGCTGCATGCCGTGCGACCTGGCCCGCACGCCGACGACCTGGCCGGGCTTGACGATGTAGCTGGGGATGTCGACCTTGCGCCCGTCGACGGTGATGTGGCCGTGATTCACGTACTGCCGGGCGGCGTAGATGGACGGCGCCAGCCCGGCGCGCAGCACGAGTGAGGCGAGCCGGGTCTCCAGGATGACCAGCAGTTCCTCTCCGGACCTGCCTGGGCGGCGCAGCGCCAGGTCCCAGTAGCGGCGCAGCTGCCTCTCCGAGACGTCGTAGTACCAGCGGAGCTTCTGCTTCTCCAGCAGGCGTACACCGTAGTCGCCGGTGTTGCGCCGGTTCGTCTTGCGCCCGTGCTCCCCCGGCGGGTACGGCCGGGCCTCGAAGTACCTGACCGCCTTACGGGTCAGCGGGACCCCCGCCCGCCGCGACAGCCGCACTTTCGGCCCTGTGTAACGCATGTATTCACCTTTCCAAGTTAGGTAATCCTTACTAAGGTAAGACTAACCTAAGCGATCGACGGCACTCAAGGAGCGTCATGCACCACCCCGTCACTGCTCCTCCCATTCCCGAGCGGGTCAGGACAATCGCCGCGGCCGCGGCCCCCACGCATGTGGCCGTCGCCGGCACCGATATGCCCGCGTACGCGGTCAGGGGCGGCGTCGACGCGCACGGACGCCCCGTCCTGCTGGTCAAACCCGGCGAGGCCCTGTACGGCGCGGCCGAGGAGACCGTGGTGACCGTCGACCTGGTGGCGACGCGGACGATCGGCGGCGAGGACCGGCCGCGCGGCCTGCTGAAGGTGCGGGGCTGGACGCAGGACGTGCCGGACGCCGACCGGCGCGAGACGGCCGTGGCGATCGCCGAGACCTGCCCGGACGAGGACCTTTTCACCGTGCTGGAAGGAGGGGCGCCCCGGCTGGTGCGGATCGACGTGGCCCACGTGGTCTACCTCACCGGCCAGGAATCGGGATTGCTCGACGCCGACGAATACCTCGACGCCTCCCCCGACCCGTTCCTGCACGCCGCCGAGCGCATGGTGCGCCACATCAACGAGTCGCACCGCGAGCAACTGGCCGCGGCGACCGAGATCCTCATGGGCGAGCCCGCGGGGGAGGTCTGGTTGTGGGAGCTGGACCGCTACGGCGCCACGATCAGGTCGGCGGTGACACGTGACGCGGGGGAACCCGCCGAGGACCGCTTCGTGCGCCTGCCCTGGCCGATCCCCGCGGCCAGCCCGCACGCGCTCGAATACGCGATGCGGTGCCTGCTGTTCCCCCGCGGGCAGTAGGCCCGTTCAGGAGGTCGCGGCGTCGACGGCCTCCGCCGACAACACGTGGTCGAGCACCATGAGCGCGCAGCCGGTGATTCCGGCCCCCGGGCCGAGGTGGCTGCGCTCGATGCGCAGGCTCCGCGTGGCCAGCTGGGTCGAGCGCTGGTAGATGACCTCGCGCACCCCCGACACCAGCGGCTGGAACATCTCGGCGACATCGCCGCCGAGCACCACGACGGCGGGGTTGAGCAGGTTCACCGCGCCGGAGATGACCTGGCCGAGCCTGCGCCCGGCCTGCCGTACGACGGCCATGGTCTCGGCGTCGCCCGCGCGCACGAGCGCGGTCACGTCGGCCAGCGACAGCACCTCGCGCCCCGTGGCGCGCAGGTCGCGCAGAATGGCGGTGCCACTGGCCACCGAGTCGAGGCAGTCGAGGTTGCCGCAACGGCAGAGCACTCCCCCGCCGTCCATGACGGGGATGTGGCCGATCTCCCCCGCCGCACCCAGGGCGCCGCGCAGGATGCCGCCGCCGGAGATCACGCCGGCCCCGATGCGGGTGGAGACCTTGACGAAGAGGAGGTCGTCGAGTTCGGAGGCGTAGACGACGCGGTGCTCGCCCATCGCGATGACGTTCACGTCGTTGTCCACGAGCACCGGCACAGGGAACCGCTCGGCGATGATCGGCGGGATGACCACCCCGGTCCAGCTGGCCATCACCCGCGCGCTCTCGGTGCGGCCGGCGGCGAACTCGACGGTCGCGGGCACGCCGAGGCCGATGCCCACCGCCGGCGCCTGGCCGTCGAGCAGCTTCTCCCAGGTGTCCATGAGCAGCGGGAGCACGACGTCCGGGCCCTCCTCGACGTCGATGTCGAGATCGGTGCGCAGGAGCACCTCGCCGGCGAGGTCGCAGATCGCGATCTGGGTGCGGGTCGCACCCAGCGAGGCCACCGGCACCACGCCCCCTGCGGCGTCGAAGCGCAGGCGCAGCGGCGGGCGGCCGCCCGTGGACGGCCCCTCGGCGTCCTCCACGATCAGCCCGCGGTCCCGGAGGGCGGCTATGCGCAGGGCCACGGCCGGGCGCGACAGACCGGTCACCCGGCCGATGTCGGCACGGGTGACAGCTTCCCCGCTCCGGATGAGCTGGAAGATTTCACCGGTTGTCGCAAGTCGTGACATCTCAGAAGTGAAGCATAGCGACATACCTAAGTGCAATGACTTATTCATCTTCGGTTACAAAAGTCAGCTTGAAAGTGCACATATCTCCCGCTAATGTCCGACCCATGCCCGTTGAACCCTCCGCTGACCGGCAGGCGGCCGATCTGATCATCTTCGGCGGCACCGGGGACCTCTCCATGCGGAAGCTCCTCCCCGCCCTGTATCACTGCGACCGCGACGGACGCCTCGCCGACGAGACCCGGATCATCGCGATGTCGCGCGGCGGGCTGGGCGACTCCGACTTCCGCGGCAAGGTCGACGCCGAGGTACGGCCCGCGCTGGGCGACCCGGAGGGCTGGGACCGGTTCGCCCGCCGGCTCCACCACGTCTCCATCGACATCGGCGGGCCCGCCGCCCCCGCGGGCTGGGACGCCCTGGCCGCGCTGCTCGCCGGGCACGAGGACCGCGACCGGATCTTCTATCTGGCCAGCCCGCCCATGACGTTCGGCCCGTTCTGCCACGGCGCGCAGGAGGCCGGGCTGGTCACCCCGCGCTCGCGCGTCGTCCTGGAGAAGCCGCTCGGCCGCGACCTGGCCAGCGCGCAGGCGATCAACGACGAGGTCGGCGCGA
Organism: Planotetraspora thailandica; assembly: GCF_016863335.1. Taxonomy (GTDB): domain Bacteria; phylum Actinomycetota; class Actinomycetes; order Streptosporangiales; family Streptosporangiaceae; genus Planotetraspora; species Planotetraspora thailandica. The sequence continues at coordinate 15,213 of NZ_BOOR01000048.1, read as the reverse complement.
TCTTCGAGGAGCGGCAGATCTTCCGTATCGACCACTACCTCGGCAAGGAGACGGTGCAGAACCTGCTCGTGCTGCGGTTCGCCAACGCCTTCCTCGAGCCGATCTGGAACTCGCTGTGGATCGACCACGTCCAGATCACCGCGTCGGAGACCGTCGGCACTCCCGGGCGCCGCGGCTACTACGACCACGCCGGGGCTCTGCGCGACATGGTGCAGAACCACCTGCTGAACCTGCTCTGCCTGGTCGCCATGGAACCGCCCGCGCACAACGACCGTGAGGCCGTGCGCGACGAGAAGGTCAAGGTGCTCCAGGCACTGCGGCCCATCGTGGGCTCCGAGGTCGACCGCTTCACCGTGCGCGGCCAGTACACCGAGGGCACCACGGCGACGGCCGCCGGAGACGTCACCGTCCCCGGCTACCTCGACGAACCCGACAGCACCCGGCCCACCCCCGCGTCCCAGCGGGTCGAGACCTTCGCCGCCGTCCGGGCCGAGGTGAAGAACTGGCGCTGGGCGGGTGTGCCGTTCTACCTGCGCACCGGCAAGCGCCTGCCCACCCGGCGCTCGGAGATCGTCGTGCAGTTCAAGGAGGTGCCGCACGCGATCTTCCCCGGTGCGGCGCCCAACCGCCTCGTTCTGCGGCTGCAGCCCAGCGAGGGCATCGAGCTGTGCCTGATGGCCAAGGAGCCGGGCGCGGGCGACGTGACGCTGCGCCCCGTGCCGCTGAGCCTCAGCTTCGCCGAGACGTTCCAGAGCCGGGTGCCCGACGCCTACGAGCGCCTCCTCATGGACGTGCTGTCCGGCAACCCCACCCTGTTCATGCGGCGCGACGAGGTCGAGGCCGCCTGGCGCTGGATCGACCCGATCATCGCGCACTGGGACGGCTCGGCGATGCTGCCCGAGCCGTACCCCGCCGGAACGGCCGGGCCGGCCGGCGCGCACGAACTGCTGGCCCGCAGCGACCGCACGTGGCACGAGGAGGCCCCCCAGTGACGAACCGCGTGATCGACGAGGTCACCGAGCGCATCCGGGCGCGCAGCGCCGGCCGGCGTGCCGCCTACATGGAGCGCGTCGCACAGGCCGGGCAGGAACTGCGCGAGCGGGGACCGGCCCGGGGCCGCCTGGGCTGCGCCAACCTCGCGCACGGATTCGCCGGCGCACCGGAGCACGACAAGCGTGACCTGCGTGGTACGGCCAAGCCGGGCGTGGCCATCGTCACCTCCTACAACGACATGCTCTCCGCGCACCAGCCGTACGAGACCTACCCGCCGGAGTTGAAGCGGGCCGTGCGGGCGGCGGGCGGCGTGGCGCAGGTCGCGGGCGGCGTGCCCGCGATGTGCGACGGCATCACCCAGGGCCGGGCCGGCATGGAACTGTCGCTCTACAGCCGCGACGTGATCGCCATGGCGACCGCGATCGCGCTGTCACACGACATGTTCGACGCCTCGCTGCTTCTGGGCGTCTGCGACAAGATCGTCCCTGGCCTGCTGATCGGCGCCCTGCACTTCGGCCACCTTCCGGCGATCTTCGTGCCCGCCGGGCCGATGGCGTCCGGCCTGCCCAACAAGGTCAAGGCGCGCGCCCGCCAGCACTTCGCCGAAGGGCTGATCGGGCGCGACGAGATGCTCGACGCGGAGGCCAAGTCCTACCACTCGCCGGGCACGTGCACCTTCTACGGCACCGCGAACTCCAACCAGCTGCTCATGGAGGTCATGGGCCTCCACCTGCCGGGGGCGACGTTCGTCAACCCGCACACCGAGCTGCGGCACGCGCTCACCGAGGCGGCCGGCCGCAGGGCGGCCGAGATCACGCCCCACGGAGACGAGTACACGCCGGTCGCGGAGGTCGTCGACGAGAAGGCCATCGTGAACGCGGTGGTCGCCCTGCTGGCCTCCGGCGGCTCGACCAACCACACCATGCACCTGGTGGCCATGGCCGCCGCCGCGGGCATCGAGCTGACCTGGGACGACATGGCGGCGCTGTCCAAGGTCGTGCCGCTGCTCACCCGGATGTACCCCAACGGCCAGGCCGACGTGAACCACTTCCAGGCGGCCGGCGGCATGCAGGTCTTCATCGGCGACCTCCTCGACGGCGAGCTCCTCCACGCCGACGTGCTGACGGTCGCGGGGCGGGGGCTCGACCTCTACCGCGCCGCGCCCTCGCTGAAGGAGGGGGCCCTGGTCTGGGAGGAGCGCACGGAGGGCAGCACCGACCACGACGTGCTGCGCCCGGTCGGCGACCCCTTCTCGGCCGACGGCGGCATCCACATGCTGTCGGGCAACCTCGGCAGGGCGGTGAGCAAGGTGTCGGCGGTCAAGCCCGAACACCTGGTCATCGAGGCGCCCGCCCGCGTCTTCGACGACCAGAAAGAACTGCTCGGCGCGTTCGAGTCCGGCGTGCTGGACGGCCAGGACTTCATCGCCGTCGTCCGCTACCAGGGTCCCCGCGCCAACGGCATGCCGGAGCTGCACAAGCTCACGCCCCCGCTGGCCGTGCTGCTCGACCGCGGGCAGAAGGTGGCCATCGTCACCGACGGCCGCATGTCGGGCGCGTCGGGCAAGGTTCCCGCCGCCATCCACCTGTCGCCCGAGGCCGCCGACGGCGGCCCGATCGCGCTCGTCCGCGACGGCGACCTGATCAGGCTCGACTCGACCGCAGGGACGCTGACCGTCCTTTCCGACATGTCGGGCCGCACCCCGGAGGGTGCTCCGCTCACCGACGAGGAATGGGCGGGCACCGGCCGGGAGTTGTTCTCCTCGTTCCGCCGGATGGTCGGTCCGCCCGACCGCGGAGCGAGCGTCTTCTCTGGAGGTGCCGCATGACGCTGCCCTGGCTCGTCGCCGACATCGGCGGCACCAACGCGCGATTCGGGCTGGTCACCGAACTGGGTGGCCCGCCCGAGAACGTCGCCGTACTGAACGTCGCCAAGCATCCAAGCCTCGCCGATGCCGTAGCCGCCTATCTCGCAGACCATGCGGGCGGAGTTCGGCCGGGAGCCGCGTGCCTGGCGATAGCCGGTCCGGTCGAGAACGACCGATACCGGCTGACGAACGCGGGGTGGTCGGGCTCGGTCACCGAGCTTGGCATCCCGCACGTCGACCTGCTCAACGATTTCGAGGCGCTGGCTGTCTCGCTCCCGCATCTGGCGGGGCACGATCTGGTGCCGCTCGGCGGGCCGCCGCCGATCCCCGGCATGATGAAGGCCGTGCTCGGACCCGGTACGGGCCTCGGCGTGGGCGGCCTGGTCCCGGTCGGAGACGGCTGGGCTCCCGTGCCCGGCGAGGGGGGCCATGTCTCGGTCCCCGCCGTGACCGACCTCGAGATGGAGATCGTCCGTGCGCTGCGCGCGGACGGCCTGCCGTACGTCGACGCCGAGCACCTGCTCTCCGGCCCCGGGCTGGTCCGGCTGCACCGGGGGCTCTCCCTCGTGCGCGGCGTCGCCCCCGAAGAGACCTCCCCCTCGCGGATCGTCGAATCCGACGACGCGCTCAGCGTGGAGACCGTCGAGATCTTCCTCGCCCTGCTCGGCGGCTTCGCCGGCAACGTCGCCCTGACGCTCGGCGCGCACGGCGGCGTCTACATCGGCGGCGGCGTGCTGCCGCGTATCGCCGAGCGCGCCAAGGGCAGCGACTTCCGGGCGAGGTTCGAGACGACTGCTCCCGCCCTGTCCGACTACGTCGGGGCGATCGCCACATCGCTGATCGTCGCCGAGCAACCCGCGCTGGTGGGAGCCGCCGCGTGGCTGTCCCAGCGCTCGTCTACCGTGGAACTGGTATGAGTCTTCTCGATCTCGCCCCCGTGGTCCCCGTCGTCGTGATCGACGACGCCGAGACCGCCGTCCCTCTCGCACGGGCTCTGGTCGCCGGCGGCCTGCCGGCCATCGAGATCACCCTGCGCACTGCCGCCGGGCTCGAGTGCGTCAGGCGCATCGCCGCCGAGGTGCCCGACGCCGTGGTGGGGGCGGGCACGGTCCGCACAGCGGCCGACGTCGACGCCTCCGTGGAGGCGGGCGCCCGCTTCCTCGTCTCGCCGGGGAGCACGCCCTCCCTGCTGGCCGCGATGCTCGACTCTGGCGTGCCGTTCCTGCCGGGCGTCGCGACCGCGTCCGAGGCGATGTCGTTGTTCGACCAGGGGGTGCGGGAGATGAAGTTCTTCCCCGCGGAGGCCGCCGGGGGCGTGCCGTACCTCAAGTCGCTCGGCGGGCCGCTGCCGGACGTGCGGTTCTGCCCCACCGGCGGGATCAGCCTGTCGAGCGCGCCGTCCTACCTGGCGTTGCCCAACGTCGGCACCGTCGGCGGCAGCTGGCTGACCCCGGCGAGCGCGCTGGCCGCCGGCGACTTCGGTCTCATCGAGAAGCTCGCGACGGAGGCGGCGGGGCTGCGTTCGTGACCTTTTGCCCGTAATCTCGGGTTTGTGACTTCGTCGGCTTGGCTTCTCCCTCGGCGAAGCCGGCGGCCATGTCGTGTCCCGTGACCCGGATGCACGCTCATGAGTCTGGCCCGTGACCTTCGGATCGATGGTCACGGGCCTTTCGCCTGCCATGGCCACTGCATGATCACGCACAAGGGGCGGGGGCGGTGGTGCCGCGGACGACGAGTTCGGGCTGGTAGACGAGCTCCAGGTGGCGCGAGGGGGTGCCGCCGATCTCCTCGAGCAAAGTCTCGACCGCGGCGGCGGCCATGGCCGCGATGGGCTTGCGCACGGTCGTCAGCGGCGGGTCGGTGAACGCCATCAGCGGGGAGTCGTCGAACCCGACGACCGACACGTCGGCGGGAACCGACAATCCGCGCTCGCGGGCCGCGCGGATCGCACCGAGCGCCATCAGGTCGCTCGCGCAGAAGACGCCCGTACAGCCGCGGTCGATCAGCGCGGCGGCGGCCGCCTGCCCGCCCTCGACGGAGAACAGCGAGTGCTGGATGAGGTCGTCCACGTCGGCCGTCCCCAGCAGATGCGTCATCGCCTGCCGGAACCCCTCGATCTTGCGGATGACGGGCACGAACCGACGCTGGCCGAGGGCGAGCCCGATGCGCCGGTGCCCGAGGTCCACCAGGTGCTGTACGGCCAGGCGCGCGGCGAGCCGGTCGTCGGGCGAGATGAACGGTGCGGGGATGACCGGGCTGTACCCGTCGACCAGCACGATCGGCACCCCCTGGTCGGTGAGGCGCGTGTAGCGGTCCATACGGGTGGTGGTGTCGGCGTGCAGGCCGGAGGCGAACACGATCCCGGCGACGCCCCGGTCGAGCAGCATGCTCGTGAACTCGTCCTCGGGGGTGCCCTCAGGCTCCTGGGTGCACAGGATCGGCGTGTACCCGTGCTGGGTGAGCGCCTTCTCGACCGCCTGCGCGAAGGCGGGGAAGATCGGGTTGCCCAGGTCGGGGATCACCAGGCCGACCAGGCCGTTGCCGCGCCTCCGCAGCCGCTGCGGGCGTTCGTATCCCATGACGTCGAGCGCCGCGAGCACCGCCTGCCGGGTGCCGGCCGCCACGCCGGCCTTGCCGTTCAGCACCCGGCTCACCGTCGCCTCGCTGACCCCCGCCTGAGCCGCGATGTCGGCGAGCCGTGTGGTGTTCACGAGATCACTCTAAATAAGGCGGCGCCCGGCGAGGCGGCGGTCAGAGTGCGGGACGGCCGCCACTCCACCAAGTGACCGAATCCGGCGCCAAGCGGACGACTCCCCCGGCGACGACGGGGGCGGAGCTGGCCAGGAGGAGTTCCCCAAGGCTCCCGGGTGCTTCGACCCACTCGCCGGTGAAGTTGGCCAGGCAGGTCAGGGCGCCCTCCCGCGAGAACGCGAGTGCGCCGGCAGGAGCGTCGACCCACGTCAGAGGAGCTTCGCCGAGCTGCGGCAGGGATCGCCTGATCCTCAGCGCGGCCCGGTAGAGGTTCAGCATCGAGGCCTCGTCGCGCAGCTGCGCCTCGACGCTGAGGTTGCACCAGTCCGCGGGCAGCGGCAGCCAGCTGCGGACGGTGTCCGCCGGGGCGAAGCCGTGCGTGGGTCCGCCCGCCTGCGTCCACGGGATCGGCACGCGGCAGCCGTCCCGCCCGCTGTCGGGGGCGCGCAGCCGCTGCGGGTCGCACAGGTATTCCTCAGGCAGGTCGAGCACCTCGGGCAGGCCGAGCTCGTCGCCCTGGTAGACGTAGGCGGAGCCGGGAAGCGCCAGCATCAGCAGCGCCGCCGCGCGCGCCCGGCGCAGCCCGAGTTCACCCCCGCCGTAACGGGTGACGTGCCGTTTGACGTCGTGGTTGGACAACACCCAGGTCGACGGCGCGCCGACCAGGGCGGCCGTGGTGAGTGACTCCTCGATGACCGAGCGGAAGACGGCGGCGTCCCACGGCGCCTTGAGGAAGTGGAAGTTGAACGCCTGGTGGAGCTCGTCGGGCCGCACATAGCGGGCCAGCCGCTCCGGCGTCGGCGCCCACGCTTCGGCGACGCCGATCCGCTCGCCCTGGTAGGAGTCGAGGATGCGCCGCCAGGTGCGGTGGATCTCGTGCACGCCGTCCTGGTCGAAGAACGGCACGTCGGCGACACCGATCATCTCGACGTGCCCCGGATATCCGACGTCGGGCAGCCCCGGCGCCTTGACCATGCCGTGCGCCACGTCGATGCGGAAGCCGTCCACGCCGAGGTCGAGCCAGAACCGCAGCACGTCGGCGAACTCGGCGTGGACCTCGGGGTTGTCCCAGTTGAGGTCGGGCTGTTCGCGGGCGAACAGGTGGAGGTACCACTGGCCGTCCTCGACGCGCGTCCACGCCGGGCCGCCGAAGACCGACTCCCAGTCGTTGGGCGGCAGCTCGCCCGCGGCTCCCCTGCCCTCGCGGAAGACGTACCGCTCACGCTCGGGTCCGCCCGGCTCTCCGAGCAGCGCCGCGGCGAACCAGGCGTGGCGGTCGGAGGTGTGGTTGGGCACCACGTCCACGATGATTCGCAGGCCCCTGGCGTGCGCGTCCTCGATCAGCGCCCGGGCGTCGGCGAGGGAACCGAAGATCGGGTCGACGTCGCGGTAGTCGGCCACGTCGTATCCGAAGTCGGCCATCGGGGAGGTGTAGAACGGCGTCAGCCACAGGGCGTCGACCCCGAGGTCGGCGAGGTACGGCAGGCGGCCGCGCACCCCGGGCAGGTCGCCGACACCGTCGCCGTCGGCGTCCGCGAAACTGCGGACGTACACCTGGTAGATCACCGCGTCCCGCCACCATCGGGTGGCCGCCACGGACGGCTTGACGGCGAGCTCGGTCATGGGGTCCCCCGATTTCTTTCCTTGACGTGACGCTTCTTCGCGACCCGGCCACCGCGGGGCGGGCACTCCTCGTGGTCCGGGGGATTTGCCCGGAAGCTAACAGCGGCAAGAACCCCGATGAAAGCCTTTGCAGAAATTTTCCGCAGATCGTTACATTTGCCACATATGGGCGAGTCATCCATGACCGTCGACGGGCCTGACAAATTGCCCTGACAATTCCGAAATTCCCAGTAAACGCCAGTGGAACGATGAGTTTCCACTGGGTGCCGGATTTCTCACACTATGTATAGACACAGGCGTCTAGACGCGATGTACTACCTCATCAATCACACCGATCGCTGGGGATCCGGGCTCGCGCGCCCGGGAGGAACGAGCTCGCATGAGCACCGTCGTCCTCGACAATGTGACCAAGGTCTACCCGGGTGGCCACCTCGCGGTCGACCGTATGAACCTGCGAGCGGACGAGGGTGAGCTGCTCGTTCTGCTGGGTCCGTCCGGTTGCGGCAAGTCGACCCTGCTGCGCATGATCGCCGGGCTTGAGGACATCACCGCGGGCGAACTGTGGCTGGGCGGACGGCACGCGAACCACCTCGCCCCCCGCGACCGCGACGTCGCCATGGTGTTCCAGAACGGCGCCCTTTATCCGCACCGCACCGTGCGGGGAAACATCTCCTTCCCCCTGGAGATCGCCAAAACCGATCCGGCCGTGGTCCGCGAGCGCGTGGTGGAGTTGTCGCGTGCCCTGCACATCGACGAGACGCTCGACAGGCGGCCGGCGACGTTGTCCGGCGGCCAGCGTCAGCGCGTGGCGATGGGCCGCGCGATCGTCCGCCGGCCGTCGCTGTTCCTCATGGACGAGCCGCTGTCCAATCTCGACGCGGGCATGCGCACCGAGTTGCGCATGGAGATCTCCTCGCTCGTGCGCGCGCTCGGCGTCACCACCGTCTATGTCACCCACGACCAGATCGAGGCGCTGACGCTGGCCGACCGGATCGCGATCATGAACCGTGGCGTGCTCCAGGACATCGGCACCCCCGGCCAGGTCTACAACGACCCGGCCACGGCGTTCACGGCGGCGTTCCTGAGCTCCCAGCAGCTCAACCTGCTCGCCGCGGACGTCCGTACGCCACAGAACCAGTTCATCCTGCTGGATTTCGGCCCTCACCAGATCAGGATGAACTGGACCGATCCACGCGCGTACGCCATCTCCCAGCACACCGGTTCGCAGATCGTCGTCGGCATCCGGCCGGACGCGCTCGTCCCGGTGCCCGAATACACCGAGGGGCCCACGTTCTTCGGCCGCGTGCGCACGCTCGAGTACCACGGCCACGAGTGGCTCGCCTACCTGGAGGCCGGCATCCCCGCCGTGGTCGTGCCGGAGCCGCCTGACCCGCGGCAGGCCCGCACGGGCGGCGGGCAGGAGGCCGGCCGGTCGCGCTCGGTGGTGCGCCGCCTCCTCAGCGGCGGCAACGCCGCAGAGGACGGCGAGCCTGCGGGGCCCGTGCCCGCGGGCAGCGGCACGCACCGGCGCGCCGACCTGATCGTCCGGCTGGGCGCCCGCCCGGTGTGGCGGGCGGGCGAGCACGGGCGGGTCGCCGTCGACGTCTCCCGCCTCATGCTGTTCACCCAGGACGGCCACAGAATCGACCCGCCGCGCCGCTGAGAGGCGCCACTGAGCGACCCGTTACGAAGCGGCGGGAGAAGACGTCAGGCGGCCCGGGCGGGCCAGCACGGAGACGATCCCCGCCAGGCGGGCGATCTTGTCGACTTCCGCCCGATGGAACGCGGGCCCCTGCGCGCGGGCGACCACGAGGTGCGTCCCGTCCATGGGCACACTGACCAGGTGCAGCGTCCCCTCGCTGAACGCCGACGGCCTGATCGGCGTCAGATCCGACGCCGGAACGTCTTCGGGGGCCTGCCAACTGCCGTGGACGACCTTTCCGTCACCCGAGTCGACGGCCACCGCCCAGTCGGCGCTCACCAGATCGGGCACGGCGTCGACCAGCGTCATGAGCGCCCGGTCGGGCTCTCCCGCCACATGACCGAGCAGGTCGTAGTCGGGGCTCGTGCCCGGGACCTCCCTGGTCGGCCACACCGACTCCACCCGCGTGCCGGGCACCACGCCGATCCGCTCACGCAACTCGGCGGGTTCGAAGACTCCCGACCACGAAACGGTGAAGTCGTCGACCGCCCGCCCCGCCTGCCGTTCCAGCACGGTCACCTGCAGGATGTCGGCCCCCATCACTCCGAACGCCCGCGCCACCTGTCCCAGCACCCCGGGCCGGTCGGGGAGCGAGACCCGTAGCCGCAGCAACATCCGCATCACCTCCAAGTCGTGCGACAACAACAGTGTCGGACAGAGGTTTCAGGTTCATTACGGCGGCGGGTCACGACACCGCCGGTGAATTCCCGGATGTTGCGCCCGGGCGCCACGGAGCGGGGCAGACCGGCGCGACCTGGTCCGCGCGGCGCCCCTTTCGATTTTGACGAATTTTGAGGATTCCTTTCCCACTCCGCGAATTTCCGCCTCGATGACCATAAGTAGCCTCGGGGAATGCCCCTCCCCTGGCCGCGTTCGCGCTCGTTGCGTGCACGCCTGACGTTCATCGCCGTCGCGGCCGCGGCTCTGGTCCTGATCCCCGTCGCCATCGCGGCGGATGTGGGCATACGGCACGCGGTCGCGGTCCGGATATGGAGCGACGGCCTCGACACCGCCAGCAAGGTCGCCGCGGAGATCCGCAACGGGCAGGTGCCGAAGACCATCCCGACGACGGGGAACGACATCAACCTCATCATGGTCGGCGGTCCGAAGGGCGTGATCGCCACCAGTGCCGACGCACGGGGACTGCCGCCGCTCACCTCGCTGCGGCCCGCGTCCGACACCGAGACCACGCAGACCACGACCTGCGGGCTCCCCGGCCGCGACTGCGTCTACCTGACCGCGGTCCGCGTCTCCGACGCCCCCGACTCCCCCGTCGTCTACGCCGGACGCACCGCGCCGAAGATCCTCGACAGCCGGTTACCCGAGCTGGAGCTCGCGGCGCTCATCCTGGTGCTGGGCGGCGGCGCGGGCTGGGTGGCGTGGAACGTCTCAGGACGCGCCCTCAGCCCCGTCGAGGCCATCCGCTCCGAGTTGGAGGAGATCACCGCGAGGAACCCCGGCTCGCGGGTGCCGGAACCGCCGGGGAACGACGAGATCGCCCGGCTGGCACGCACCGCCAACGACGCACTTGCCCGGCTCGACAGGTCGATACGCCAGCAGCGCCAGTTCACCGCCGACGCCTCACACGAGTTGCGCACACCCATCGCCGGCATCCGGGCGCAACTGGAGGGCGCACGGCTCCACCCGGAGGACACCACCGTCGCCATCGACGCGGCGCTGCGCGACACCAACAGGCTGGAGGCGATCGTCACCGACCTGCTCCTGCTGACCAGCCTGGGCACCAATCCCGACACGGCAGGAGAGCCCGTCGACCTCGGGCGCATCGTCGCCGCGGAGGTGAAACACCGGTCGGGACGCCTGCCGATCCGGCTCCAGCTCGAGCCCGACCTCATCGTGAACGGATTCGGCCCCCAGCTCGCCCGGGTGCTGGTGAACCTGCTCGACAACGCGGAACGGCACGCCGCCACGTCGGTCGGCGTGGAGATGCACAGAGAGTGCTGCCACCTGGTCGCGTCGGTCGTCAACGACGGCGAGACCATCCCCGAGGAGGACCGCGAGCGCATCTTCGAGCGGTTCTACCGCAGAGACACGGCCAGGAGCAGACGGCACGGGGGCACGGGGCTCGGTCTGGCCATCGCCCGCGAGGTGATCGAGGCCCATCACGGCACGATCACCGCCGAGGACGCCACCGAGGGCGCCCGCTTCGTCATCCGCCTGCCATTGGCCCCTCACGACCCGCAGCCCGAGCGTCCGCACGGCGCCGCCCACGGGTCTCCGCACGGCCGCCCGCCCGCCGCCGGCGGCGAATAGTCCTGCGAGCCGCAGCATGCCGGGACGTCGACGTCGAAGCGCGGCCGCGTGAGCGTCATCCCGCCGGAGACTGCGAGCGGTAGGGCCCAGCATGGCAGAGGCATCCATTGTTGCCTTTATCGATGCCGTTCCGCATCCCCCGTCCGAATTCGCACTTGCGGCAGGTCAGGCCCGTGAACGAGGGTCACGCGGCGGAAAACCCGTCCCGAGCTGCGACGATTCAGTGTGACGAAACTCACCCGTACGGCCCTGAACTGCCATTACGTAACCAAAAATTAAACATTACGCCCATACTCGTTCAGCTGAGTCGCCCCCAACGGGCCCTTCATCTGGTTAGGTTTCGGGACACCCCCAACATGGGGACCCCGTATCGCTTGCAGATCAGCTAGAAGGAGTCACTCGTGCGAGTGCTGGCCGTTGTTCCCGCCCGCGGAGGTTCTGTGGGCGTCCCCCTGAAGAACCTGGAGAAGGTGGGAGGCACACCACTGGTCGCACGAGCGGTCGCCGCCGGTCTGCGTGCCGAACTCGTCGACGAGGTCGTGGTCAGCACCGACCACGACCAGATCGCCGAGGTCGCCGCCGACGCCGGCGCCCGGGTCGTTCGCCGCCCCGCCGACATCAGCGGGTCCACGGCCTCCAGCGAGTCCGCCGTCCTCCACGCGCTTTCCGAGGGCCTGGACGGGGACCCGGAGGTCGTCGTCCTGATCCAGTGCACCAGCGCCTTCATCGACCCGGCCGACCTCGACGCCGCCATCGCGAAGGTCCTGGCGGGCGAGGCCGACTCGGTCTTCTCCGGCACCGAGACCTACGAGTTCGTGTGGACCGGCGACGGCAAGGGCGTCAACCACGACCCCGCGACCCGCCCGCGCCGCCAGGACCGCGAGGCCCAGTTCCGCGAGACCGGCGCCTTCTACGTCATGCGTACGGCCGGCCTGCGCGAGGGCGGCCACCGCTTCTTCGGCCGCATCGCCGTCCAGCCGGTCCCGGCTCAGCACGCGGTCGAGGTGGACACCTCCGACGACCTGAAGATCGTGCGCGCGCTCGCCCCCGTGGTGGACGCGCCGCTGCCCATCGCCGTCGACGCCGTGGTGACCGACTTCGACGGTGTGCACACCGACGACCGGGCGTTCGTCGACTCCGACGGCCGCGAGATCGTCGCCGTCAGCCGGGCCGACGGCATGGGCTTCTCCCTCCTCAAGCGGGCCGGCGTCAAGCTGCTCGTGCTCTCGACCGAGCAGAACCCCGTGGTCGCCGCCCGCGCCGCCAAGCTCGGCGTCCCGGTGATCCAGGGCCTGGCCAGCAAGCACGAGGCGCTCGCCGAGTGGATCGCCAGCGAGGGCCTCGACCCCCAGCGGGTCGCCTACGTCGGCAACGACGTCAACGACCTCACCGCGATGTCCCTCGTCGGCTGGCCGGTGACGGTGCCCGACGCCCACGCCCAGGTGCGTGCCGTCGCGCGGGTCGTCCTGTCCACCCCCGGTGGCGCCGGTGCCGTACGGGAGCTCGCCGACCGGGTTCTCGCGGCCCGCCCCGAGGCCGGCGCCGCGCCGGTCGCCAAGGCGACCGCGGCGTTCTCGTCCCCGGTCTCGCGCCGGCCCGAGCCCGCGCCCGTGCAGATCGGCGACGCGCTGGTCGGCGCCGGCCAGCCGGTCTACATGATCGCTGAGATCGGCATCAACCACAACGGCGACGTCGACATCGCCCGCAAGCTGATCGACGTGGCGGCCGACGCCGGCTGCCAGGCCGTCAAGTTCCAGAAGCGCACGCCGGAGATCTGCGTGCCCCTGGAGCAGCGCAGCCAGATCCGGCAGACTCCGTGGGGCGAGATGACCTACATGGAGTACAAGATCCGGACCGAGTTCGGCTACGACGAGTACTCGCAGATCGCCAAGCACTCCGAGGAGCGCGGGCTCGCGTGGTTCGCCTCCCCGTGGGACGTGCCGTCGGTCGAGTTCCTCGAGGCGATGGACGTGCCCACGCACAAGGTGGCGTCCGCCTCGATCACCGACCACGAGCTGCTGCGCGCCCTGGCCGCCACCAATAAGCCGATCATCCTGTCGACCGGCATGTCGACGCTGGAGGAGATCGACAAGGCCGTGGAGATCCTCGGCACGTCGAAGCTCGTCATGATGCACGCCACCTCCACCTACCCGCTGCCCCCGGAGGAGGCCAACCTCCGCACGATCGTCACCCTCCAGGAGCGGTACGGCGTGCCGGTCGGCTACTCCGGTCACGAGCGCGGCCTGCAGATCTCCCTCGCCGCCGTCACCCTCGGTGCGGTCACCGTCGAGCGGCACATCACGCTCGACCGCACGATGTGGGGGTCGGACCACGCGGCATCGCTCGAGCCGAGCGGCCTGGAGCACCTCGTCCGCGACATCCGCGTCATCGAGAGCGCCCTCGGCGACGGCGTGAAGCGTGTCTTCCCGGGCGAGGAGGCTCCGCGGGCTCGTCTGCGCCGCGTCACCGCCTGACATCTAGAGCATCACCGCGCTGAGTTCGCGGGTCCCGATGCGACGGCCACCCCGGAAGTCTTCGAAGGCTTCCGGGGTGGCCTGTTCATGTCACGGGCCGGCGGACGCCTGTGGCCGGCACGCCCCTGATCAAGCGCTGACACGGACGCGGCCCCCGATCCTCGATTCGGATCGGGGGCCGCGTCTGCGTGGCGTACGGGGGCTCAGAACACCTTGAGGTAGCGGCGCATCTGGCGCTTGGCGCGGTAGCCGTACCGCAGGACCGTGGGCGGCACGTCGAGGCGCAGGCGGGCGCGGCGGCGGGCGGAGGTGTGCTCGGGACCGTCGAGCACGGACGTGGCGGGGACGAACGTGCCGGCGTGGGACTCGGACACGAGCGCGGAGATCTTGTCGATCCAGTCGTTCGCCGCGGCGTCGTGGAAGTAGTTGGCCTGGCACCAGGCGTCCGTCGGCATGCGGAAGTCGCCCTTGGCGAGGTCGTCCATGGTGCCGAGGCAGCCGCTGCCCTCGAAGACGAGGTTGATCATCTCGGCGCTGACTCCGAAGTCGGACAGCACGAGCAGGGGCACACGCTGGGCGATCGCCTCGAGCGCGGCGGTCGAGCTGACGGTGACGAAGCCGGCGGCGTGGGTGAGGTGTTCGTGCATCGGCCCGGCGGCGAACCGGACGGCGTCCTGGCGGACTCGCCCCTCCGCGGCCATCTCGTTCCAGAGCCGCTCGTAGTGGTGGCGCTCGTTGTGGGTCTGGCGTTCGGAGTCGCGGGCCCGGAGTTTGACGACGACGTCGAGGTCGGACCGGCCGGCGGCGAGGGCGGCGAGGGAGAGGAGGATCTGCTCACGCTCCTCCCGCTCGTACGGCACCTTGGCCTGGGTCGCGAAGATGACGCGGTCGCGGTCGCCGTTCGGCGCGTCCGCCTTGCCGAGGTCGAGGTACGGCAGGCGGGCCAGGGCCACGCTGCCGCCTCCGCCCAACTGGCGGCCGATCGCGGAGAATTCGGCGACCTCACGGCCGCTGTGCACGATGAACAGGTCGCAGGCGCTGCGGAAAAGCCAGGCCTTCTCGGTCGCGGGCACCGAGATGCCCGGGAGCCCGGACACGAACACGGGGCGAGGCCGCAGGCCGGAGAGGACCTCCGCGGCGAGGACGTCGACGACGGGGCCGGTGCAGGCGAGCAGCACGACGTCGGGTCGGAACCGTTCGGCCGCCTTGCGCAGTTGCCGGGACGACACGACGGAGGGCTGGGTGCCCTTCTCCCCCACGCCGGCGCTTGTGGTGCCGCTCACCGCGGCGGCGATCTGGGAGTCTGACGGGGCGATGGGGGTTCGGACCACCGTCATCTCGGTCGTCCATGACGCCGGGAGATTGTTGAGCAGGCCTGCGGCCCACTTGAGATACGAATCTGAGTCGGCGACGGCGAGCACGCGGGTCAAGAAGGAACCTTTCCGGGGTCCGGGGTCGCCCCCGGGTCAACACTGCCGGGGTCCGGGGTCGCCCCCGGGTCAACACTGCCGGGGTCCGGGGTCGCCCCCGGG
>NZ_BOOR01000047.1 GCF_016863335.1 Planotetraspora thailandica | reverse complement strand
TCCGGGGTCGCCCCCGGGTCAACACTGCCGGGGTCCGGGGTCGCCCCCGGGTCAACACTGCCGGGGTCCGGGGTCGCCCCCGGGTCAACACTCTCGGGGGTGGCCCCCGGGTCAACACTGCCGGGGTCCAGAGCCGATCCCGGGGCGTCGTCGTGGACGGCCGGGTCGCCGGCGTCGTCGTGCGCGAACAGCTGCAGGTGTGTCCGCAGGTCGGGAGGCGCCGCGTCCGTCCACCAGTCGTCGGGGACCTTCACCGTCTCCACGGAGACGCCCCGAGCCGACAGCAGCACGCGCAGCGAGGTCACGGCGGTCGACGGAAGGCTCAGCACCTGCTGGTGGGGCTGCAGGTCCCGCAGGGTGATCTCGACGGGCACGCCGGCCTCGTGGACGTTGACACCGGGGATCCCGGCGATGCGCTCGAGGTCGCGCGGGTCCTCACGCCGGTGAGGGTAGTAGCCCAGCGGCTCGCCGATGCTCTGGAGCCAGTCGAGGTAGTAGTCGCGGTGGATGAGCCCGTTGCGGACGAGGGAGGTGCCGAGCACGACGGTCCGCTCGGACGGGGGCTGTTCGCAGGGCTGGGACCTGAGCCAGGCGAAGTCGTGTCGCACGAGCCTGGTCCCGGTGTTCCGTACGGCGTGGGCGAGGTCGTCGGGGACAGGCAGGGCGGTGAAGACGGTGAGTCTGTTGCCGCGGAGGCGGAAGCCTGCGGTGGCGCCGAGGACGGCGCGGCCGATTCCGGCTTTGACGCGGGCGCGCAGCAGCGGGCGGCGTTGGCTGAGTAACTCGAGCAGGTGGATGGTGGCCAGGCCGTCGTCGACCAGGACGGTGCGTCCGGGGTTGGCGGTGACGAGGGCGAACTGGACGCGGCCGGAGAACGCGTCTCCCACCGCCCATGTCCGACCGGGTTTCGGCATGCGACCGGCCGGCTCTTCGAACGTCAAGCCCGCGGGAAGGTCGAGGCTGCTGAGTGCGCGCCGGGTGAGCCTGAGCGCAGGGAGCCCAGCCCGGGGAACCACCCGGGTGACCGCTCCGAGGAGCCCGGCGTGATGCGCTTCGATGACGCACAGCAGCTGGAGTGGGGACTCCACCCAGGCGATCGCCGACCCATGCTCGTCGGCGTGGCGCCGACCTTTGATATCCACGCCCCGTAATGACCCATTCACGACCGGTCCAGAGTACCCACAAAAGTCTACGGCAGCAGCAACATGCGGTGAACGAACACGGAAATGATCTTCGTACGCCACCGGGCCAGGCCCGATGGGAATCGCCCGACAGATCCTGATATATACGAAAGGCCGGATATGTTGCTGTTTGTCCAGTTATGCGTACTAAGTGTACACATTCGATTACAGGCCGTGCGTTTTTCCTGGTGAGTCATTGGCAATGCTCTACGCCGTGCCCCTACCAAAGAGAACCAGAGGATGGTGGCCCTGGCTGGCCGGCGCGCTCCTTCTGTGCACCGCGTTCTCCAGCACCGCGTACGGAGATCAGGCGCCATCCAAGCGGCCGAACATCATCTTCATCCTGACGGACGACCTGAACACAGCCGATATCCAGAAATTCCCCAACATCTCGAACCTGTTGTTCCGGCAGGGGGCGTCCTTCTCGAACTTTTTCGTGACCAATCCGTGGTGTTGTCCGTCACGGTCGTCCATCCTGCGGTCGCAGTACGTGCACAGCCACGGCGTCGTCAGCAACCGGTTCCCGACCGGGGGATTTCCGGTTTTCCGCCCGATGGAGGACTCGACACTCGGCACCTGGATGCACGACGCGGGCTACCGGACCGGCCTGATGGGCAAGTACCTCAACCAGTACCCGCAGGGTGCGCCCTGGTCGCACATCCCGCCGGGCTGGGATCAGTGGGCCGTTCCGGTCACGCGCCTCTACCAGGAATACGGGTACGCGCTCAACGAGAACGGCATGGTCTTCCAATACGGCAACACCTCCGAGGACTACCTGGAGGACGTGCTCAGCTCCAAGGCGAACGCGTTCGTCGGCGAGGGCGGCGACAAGCCGTTCTTCCTGTATCTCGCGCCGGTGGCGCCTCACCTGCCCTCCAACCACGCACCGCGTCACGACGACGCCTTCACCGACGAGCTCGCGCCGCGGACCCTGTCGTTCGACCAGCAGGACCTGTCGGCCGAGCCGCTGTGGCTCAGGGAACGGCCCCCGCTGACGTCCGCCGACGTACGGGCCATGGACCGGATCCACCGGAACAGGCTCAGGGCGATGCTCGGCGTCGACGACATGGTCGGCTCGCTCGTCGCCTCGCTCCAGCAGTCGGGGCAACTGGACAACACCTACATCTTCTTCGCCTCCGACAACGGCTTCCACCTCGGGCAGCACCGGCTCGAGCCCGGCAAGACGACCCCGTTCGACGAGGACATCCGCATCCCCATGGCGGTCCGGGGCCCCGGCATCGCCCCGGGCAGCACGATCAAGCAGATGTCCTCGACGGTGGACCTCGCACCGACCTTCGCCGAGCTCGGCGGCGGCACCACCCCGCCGTTCGTCGAGGGCCGCTCCCTCGTGCCGCTGCTCCAGGGGCGGCAGGTGCCGTGGCGGGACGCGGTGCTGGTGGAGTTCGAGCACGCGGCCTACTCACCGCTCTGCCCGCCCACCTACAACGCGCTGCGCACCCAGCAATACGCCTACGTCGAGTACGCCACGGGAGAGCGCCAGCTCTACGACCTGTACGCCGACCCGGACGAGATGCACAACATCGCGGCGATCGCCGATCCCGTGCTGATCAACACGTTGTCGGAACGCCTGGCCGCGCTGCACCAGTGCACGGGCGCGAGCTGTCGCCTGGCCGACTCCGCCGGCAAGTCGACGCCGAACCTGGCCAGAGCCCCACCTGTGGCCCGGCCTCCCACGGCCTGATCAGCGGGCTTTCGACGCCCGCCATCTTTCAGCGGCCACCGCCCATCACCCGCGGTGGCCGCTTTTTCGCGCCCCCCTCTGGCCGTGATCATGCAGAAGTTCGGCCGTTGCCACCTTGAGCAGCACAAACCCTCACCGTGATCATGCAGAAGTTCGACCAGTTGGCGTCCGACCAGCACGAATGCCCATCGTGATCATGCAGATCTTCGACGCCCCGCCGCCGACCATGCGTAACGCCGCTCGCGATCATGCAGAGTCGTCCGGTGTGCATGATCACGACAGGCGTTCCCGCAGGCCGGGCGCCGGCCTCCCGAGCTTCTGCATGATCACGAAATACGTCGCCGCAGGTGAGCACGGCAGTCCACGAACTTCTGCATGATCACGGGGAGGGGGTTGGGCAGGCCAGGCCGTACGGGGCCGAACTTCTGCATGATCACCACCACAAGCCCGCGTGATCACACCACGAGCCCGCGTGATCACCACCACGAGCCTGCGTGATCACCGCCAAGTTCGGGTGGCTGGTGGGGGTTTTGTACCGAATGAGTTGGGAGCGCTCCCAAACCCGAAATATCCCATATTCACCCTGTTCGCCCCAATAAACGCGCCCGGAGTAACAGTTAGGTTTCGGCATATTGACGCCTGTGTTGCCCATAGAGGACTCTTCG
The DNA here is from genome assembly GCF_016863335.1 of Planotetraspora thailandica. GTDB lineage: Bacteria > Actinomycetota > Actinomycetes > Streptosporangiales > Streptosporangiaceae > Planotetraspora > Planotetraspora thailandica. The sequence goes on along the minus strand of NZ_BOOR01000047.1, from coordinate 28,200 downwards.
TGGGAGCGCTCCCAATACTGCTGAGTCGGGGACCGGCGACGGGATGCACCTCCCACGAGATTCGGGATACCACCTGAGAGGGGTCCGGAATGATTTACAACTCGCGCCGCGGCAGGATGCTCGCGGCCGCCGCGGCGACGGCCCTCGCCCTCGGCGTCACCGCGGCCTGCAGCTCGGGCGACGACGGCGGGTCGTCCGCAGGCGGGTCCTCGTCCGCCGGGCCGGTCACGATCAAGGTCCAGACGTTCGGCGGCGGCAAGAACTTCGGCTACAAGGAGGCGATCGACAAGTGGAACGCCTCCCACACCGACATCAAGATCCAGGAAGACCACCTCACCGACCAGTTCGAGCAGGTCTACTGGCCGCAGATGATCCAGTGGCTCCAGTCCGGCTCGGGGGCGGGTGACGTCGTCGGCATCGACGAGGGCGGCATGGGTCTGGCCAAGGCGCACCCGGAGTGGTGGGCCGACCTCGGCGACCTGGGCCTGAAGAACCGCCAGGCCGACTTCGCCCCATGGAAGTGGGACGGCGGGATCGCCACCGACGGCAAGCTGTTCGGCCTGGGCACCGACCTCGGCGGCATGAGCCTGTGTTACCGGCGTGACCTGTTCGAGAAGGCGGGCCTGCCGGCCGACCGCGACGAGGTCGGCAAGCTGTGGCCGACCTGGGACGACTTCATCAAGGTCGGCCAGGAGTTCCAGTCGAAGGTGAAGGACACCAAGTTCGTCGACGGCACCAACACGCTCTACAACGTGGTCCTGGTGCAGGAGGCCGCCAAGAACGGGGGCGTGTCCTACTTCGACAAGAGCAACACCCTCATCGTCGACAAGAACCCGGCCGTCAAGACCGCGTACGACTTCTCGGTCAAGATCAGCCAGGCCGGCCTCACGGCCAAGCTGCGCAACTTCACCGACGAGTGGAAGACCGGCATGAAGAAGTCGCAGTTCGCGACGCTCGGCTGCCCGTCGTGGATGCTCGGCGCGGTCAGCGGCGACGACGCCGCAGGTCCTGAGTTCAAGGGCAAGTGGGACGTCGCGGCGGTGCCGGGCGGCGGCGGCAACTGGGGCGGCTCGTGGCTGGCCGTGCCCAAGCAGTCGAAGCACCCGAAGGAGGCCGCACAGGTGCTGGACTACCTGACGGGCAAGGAGGCCGAGGTCAGCGTGTTCACCTACAGCGGGAACATGCCGAGCAACGTCCAGGCGCAGCAGGACCCGGCCGTCCAGTCGGCCACGAACGAGTACTTCAACAACGCCCCGGTCGGCGACATCTTCGCCAAGTCGGCGGCCACGCTCCAGCCGGTCTACCTCGGCGTCAAGCACGCGCAGGTCAAGAACGCGGTCGAGTCGGTCATCTCGGCGCTGGACGACGGCTCCGTGCCGTACGCGCAGGCCTGGCAGAAGTTGGTGGACGACGCGGTGAAGGCGGCGGGCTGATCCTCGCCCCGTGAGCACCCGGCCCGCCACGGCGGCACCCCGTGGCGGGCCGGTCGGCTGCCACTACCGCTGAAAGGTAATCAATGAGCCTGCACGTCGACGCGGGAACGCCCCGACGGGCGCCGGTCCCGCCGCCCCGGAGGAACGCACGGCGGGGGCCGGGCCGGACACTCTTGTCCTGGCTCGACCTGAAGGCCGCGCCGTACCTCCTCATCTCCCCCTACTACCTGCTGTTCCTCCTCTTCGGGATCTTCCCCCTCGCGTTCACCCTCTGGTATTCGCTCTACGACTACGACCTCGCGGGCACCGTGACCTGGACCGGGTTGGGGAACTACACCGCGCTGCTCACCGACTCGGCGTTCTGGAACGCGGTCGTCAACACGCTCGGGATGTTCGCGATCGCGACCGTCCCGCAGATCCTGCTGGCGCTGCTGCTCGCCAACGCGCTGAACAAGCGGATCAGGGGCCGGTTGTTCGTCCGTCTGGGGGTGCTGCTGCCCCTGGTCACCTCGGTCGTCGCGGTCGCCGTGGTGTTCACCCAGCTCTACGGACGCGACTGGGGACTCGTCAACTGGATCCTCGGATCGGTGGGCGTCGACCCGATCGACTGGAAGGCCGAGCGACTGCCGTCCTGGCTGGCGATCTCCACGATGATCGACTGGCGGTGGACCGGCTACAACGCGATCATCTTCCTGGCCGCGATGCAGACCATCCCGAAGGACCTCTACGAGGCCGCGGCCATCGACGGCGCCTCACGCCGCCGGCAGTTCTGGCAGATCACCATCCCGATGCTCCGCCCCACCATGATCTTCGTGGTGCTGAACTCGACCATCGGCGGATTGACGTTGTTCGCCGAGCCCACCACCTTCTACGGCGGCAACGTCCACGGCGGCAGCAACAGCCAGTTCCAGACCGTCTCGATGTTCATCGTCGAGCAGGGTTTCCGCGAGTTCGACTACGGCTACGCGGCCGGTGCCGCATGGCTGCTCTTCTTGATGATCCTGATCGGGTCGCTCATCAACTTCCTGCTTATCCGCCGGATCGGGGGCAACAAGTGACCACGCTGTCCGCACCCGCCGACGCCCGGGCCCGCCGCACGAAGGCGGCCCGCCGCGCCGACCTCTGGAAGGCGACGCCGGTCACCAAGATCGTGCTGACCGTCACGCTCATCGTCTCGGCCTTCCCGTTGTACTGGATGATCGTCATCGCCTCGCGCTCCAACCGTGAGGCCACCGACATCCCGCCGCCGTTCCTGCCGGGCGGCAACCTCGGGCAGAACATCCAGCGCGTGCTCTCCAACGAGGACGCCCACTATCTGGCCGGACTGACCAACTCGATCATCATCGCCTCGACGGTGACGGTCTCGGTCGTGCTGATCTCCACGTTCGCCGGGTTCGCTTTCGCACGCCTGCGCTTCAAGGGCAGCCGCGTCCTGTTGCTGCTCGTCCTGGTGACGATGATGGTCCCGCTGCAGCAGATGGGCCTCGTGCCGCTCTACCGGATGATGGTCGGCCTCGAATGGATCGGCACGCTCAAGGCGGTGATCCTTCCCTACCTGTTCAACGGTTTCGGCGTGTTCCTCATGACGCAGTACACCGAGCAGGCCGTGCCGAACGAACTGGTCGAGGCGGCCCGGGTCGACGGCGCGTCTACGCTGCGGATCTGGTGGAACGTCATCCTCCCCGCCGTACGGCCGGGCATGGCGGTACTCGGCATCAACACGTTCATGCTGACGTGGAACGACTTCCTGTGGCCGCTGATCGTGCTGACCCCGGACAACCCGACGGTCCAGGTCGCCATCAACTCCCTTAACGCGAAGTACGGCACGGACTACGTTTTGATCTTCAGTGGGACCGCGTTGTCCGTCGTCCCCCTCATCGTCGTTTTCATCGCGTTCGGCCGACAGATCATCGGCGGACTCATGGAAGGTGCAGTCAAAGCGTGACGCAAGGCACACGACCCGAAACCGAGACGCCCGGCCTGACGTTCCCGACCGGATTCGTCTGGGGGGCGGCCACCTCGGCCTACCAGATCGAAGGTTCGGCCGCCACGCGCGGCACCTCCATCTGGGACACCTTCTGCCGCCGGCCGGGACGCATCGTGGGCGGCGAGAACGCCGACGTCGCGATCGACCACTACAACCGCTACCGGGACGACGTCGCCCTGATGGCCGGGCTCGGCCTGACGGCCTACCGCTTCTCCGTCTCGTGGCCGCGGATCCAGCCGGACGGCACGGGGCCGGTCAACGTCAAGGGGCTCGACTTCTACAAGCGGCTCGTGGACGAGCTGCTCGGCCACGGGATCGACCCGTGGGTCACGCTCTACCACTGGGATCTCCCTCAGGCGCTCGAGGACGCGGGCGGGTGGCCCGCACGTGACACGTCGAAGCGCTTCGCCGACTACGCGGCGGCGGTGCACGCCGAGCTGAGCGACCGGGTGACCAACTGGAGCACGGTCAACGAGCCCTGGTGCGCGGCCTTCCTCGGGTACGCCTCGGGCGAGCACGCTCCCGGGCGGCGGGAGCCGGCGGCGGCCCTGCGCGCCGCGCACCACCTGAACCTCGCGCACGGCCTGGCCGCCCGGGCGATGCGGGCGCAGAACCCCGCGTCGCTGATCGGTGGGTGCGTCAACTTGTACGCGATCTCCCCCGCCACCGGCAGCGAGGCCGATCGGGACGCGGCCCGGCGCATCGACGGCCTGCAGAACCGGTTCTTCCTCGACGCGCTGCTCAGGGGCGCCTACCCGGAGGACGTGCTGGCCGACGTGGGCGCCCTCGCCGGCGGTTTCGTCGAGGACGGCGACATGGCGACCATCGCCGCGCCCCTGGACATGCTGCTGATCAACTACTACAGCCGTTTCACGGTGTCGGGCACCCCCGGCGGGCCGGTGTCGGCCGCGGCCGCCCCCACCGGCTCGGGTTCGCCGTGGGTGGGCAGCGAGCACGTCGGCTTCGTCAACGGCGGGCGGCCGGTGACCGGCATGGGCTGGGAGATCGACGACGCCGGGCTGCTGGAGATCCTCATGCGCCTGCATGAGGAGTACCCGGGCATCCCGATGGTCATCTCGGAGAACGGCGCCGCGTTCGACGACGTGGTGGAGAACGGCTCCGTCCACGACCCCGAGCGGGCGGCCTACATCGAGGCGCACCTGCGGGTCTGCCACCAGGCCATCGAGGCGGGCCTTCCGCTCCAGGGGTACTTCGCGTGGTCGCTGATGGACAACTTCGAATGGGCCTGGGGGTACGGCAAGCGTTTCGGACTGGTCTACGTGGACTACGAGACGCAGGCCAGGACGCCCAAGTCGAGCGCGTTGTGGTACGCCGACACGATCCGACGTGGCGGCTTGCCGATTCGGGCAGAATAAACGCGTTTGAGGGGCACCTGCAGATGAGGGGGAACCGGGAGATGAACGGGGACCGCCGCGTGGGAGCACGACCGACCCTTGAAGCGGTCGCCGCCCGTGCCGGTGTCGGCCGCGGCACTGTTTCACGTGTCATCAACGGTTCGCCGAAGGTCAGCGAGAAGGCCCGGGACGCTGTGCTGCTCGCGATCGAGGAGCTGGGCTACGTGCCCAACCGGGCCGCCCGGACCCTGGTGACCAACCGGACCGACACCATCGCGCTGGTGGTGTCGGAGTCGGAGCAGCGGGTGTTCGACGAACCCTACTTCGCGGGCCTCATCCGCGGGATCGGCTCGGCGTTGTCCGAGACGGGTCTGCAGCTGATCCTCACCATGGCCCAGAACCGGCTGGAGCACGAACGCCTGGAGCAGTACCTGACGGGGCAGCACGTCGACGGCGTGCTGCTCACCTCGGTGCACGGCGCCGATCCCCTGCCAGGCCGGCTGGAGCATCTCGGCGTGCCGACGGTCCTCGGTGGCCGGCCGGTGGGGCTCGACCCGTACAGCTACGTCGACATGGACAACCGGGCGGGTGCCCGCCAGGCGGTCAAATATCTGCTGTCCAAGGGCAGGACCCGGGTCGCCACCATCGCAGGCCCCCAGGACATGGGCGTGGGCGTCGATCGTCTCGCCGGGTACCGCGACGCGTTGCTGGCCACCCGCATGAGCGATCGGGTTGCCTATGGGGACTTCTCCGAGGAGAGCGGCGAGGCGGCGATGCGGGAGCTGCTGGAACGGCACCCCGATCTGGACGCCGTCTTCACCGCCTCCGACCCGATGGCGGTGGGCGCGCTGCGGGTCCTGCGCGAGCACGGCAGGTCGGTGCCGGGCGACGTCGCGATCATCGGGTTCGAGGACTCGAAGGTCGCGCTGCACACCGATCCGCCCCTCACCAGCGTCCACCAGCCGACCGAGGCGATGGGCAGGCAGATGGTGCAGCTGCTGATCGCGCGGATCAACGACGAACCACTCGAGCAGCCGGTCGTCATCCTGGACACCCACCTGGTGATCCGCGGCTCCGCCTGACCGGACGATCACGCTTCTTCCACACGCGGGAGGATCTCCCGTAAAAATTGGGAGCGCTCCCCAAGCGCTCGGAACCTCTGAGGAGACACATGGACGGCCTGCGGTTTCCCGACGGATTCGTATGGGGTGCGGCCACGTCGGCCTACCAGGTCGAGGGGGCGACCCACGAGGACGGCCGGGGCAGGTCGACATGGGACGTCTTCGCCGAGACCTCCGGCAACGTCAGGAACGGCGAGACCGGGGAGCCCGGGGCAGGTCACTACCACCGCCTCGGCGAGGACCTGGACCTCATGGCCGACCTCGGCCTGCGCAACTACCGTTTCTCGATCGCCTGGCCGCGCATCCAGCCGTCGGGGTCGGGCACCCCGAACCAGAAGGGCATCGACTTCTACCGCCGCCTCGTCGACGGGCTGGCCGAGCGCGGCATCCGGCCCATGGCCACGCTCTTCCACTGGGATCTCCCGCAGGCCCTCCAAGAGCGGGGCGGATGGGAGAGCCGCGACACCGCCGCCCGGTTCGCCGACTATGCCGCGATCATGTTCGAGGCGCTGGACGTCGACGACTGGCTGACCGTCAACGAGCCCAAGACCATCGTGGAGAGCGGCTACCGCCAGGGCGTCCACGCCCCCGGCGTGCGTGACCTCGGCCGGGCCTACGTCGCCTGCCACCATCTGCTGCTGGCCCACGGACTGGCCGCGCGGGCGCTGCACGCCCTGCGCCCGGGCCGGCGGATCGGCCCGGCGCTGAACCTGCACCCGGCCTATCCTGCCGACGACAGCCCGGCGGCCCGTGAGGCCGCCCGGCACAGGGACGGCCTCGAGAACCGGCTCTACCTCGACCCGATCTTCCACGGCCGCTACCCGGACGACACCCTGCGGTGGCTGGCCGCGCGCGGGCCCATGCTGGAGCACGTCCTCGAGGGCGACCTCGCGACGATCAGCGAGCCGATCGATCTGCTCGGCGTGCAGTACTACACGCCGGTCTTCGTGAACGGCGACGGGCAGCGCGTCTTCCTGCATCCCACCGCCCAGGCCGAATGGCTGGAGATCTACCCGGACGGCCTGCACGACATCCTCGTGCGGCTGACCGACGACTATCCGTCGGTGCCGCTGGTGATCACCGAGAACGGGATGCCGGCCCCCGACCGGCCCGGCCCCGACGGCCGGGTCCGGGACGGGGACCGCATCGCCTTCCTGCGCGACCACCTGACCGCCCTGCACCGTGCGATGGAGGCGGGCGCCCGCGTGGAGGGCTACAACGTCTGGTCGCTGCTGGACAACTTCGAATGGGCCGAGGGGTACGGCCAGCGGTTCGGCATCGTCTACGTCGACTATGCGACGCTGCACAGGACGCCCAAGGACAGCGCCCTGTGGTACCGCGACGTCATCAAGAGCGGCGAGCTGCGCTGACAGTCAGGCTGCGCGGGGGCGCGGCCCCGCCGGGTCGAAGGCGACCATGGAGTCGACCACCACTCCATCCTTCAGCAGCATCCGGTCGATGCCCTCCCAGGAGATCGGCGTTCCCTCGGAGGTCGCGGTGGCCCTCCAGCTGATGAAGCAGAGGTCGCCGCTGGTGGCGTGGTGAGTGATCTCCAAGCGGACGTCGGGGAAGCGCTCCACGACGGACGCGACGCGCGCCTTCCACGCCTCGATGCCCCTGATCGGCTCGGCCTGCCCGGGGTAGCGCAGCACGATGCCGGGCGCCGCGAGAGTGTGCACCCGATCGGGGTCGGGGGCACTCCAGAAGGCGGCCCAGCGGTTCACGAAGTCGGACATCGCACCTCCATTTACATACTCGTAGTACGTACTTGCGGTATGTAAGCTACCCATGCCGGTCGGAGGCGGTCAAGACGGGAGGGGTCAGGGGATGGCCAGGCGGAGGCAGGCCGAAAGGTCGCAGGCCACGACGGCCGAACTGGTCGAGGCGGCGGCGAAGTCGTTCGGCAGGGACGGGTACGCCGCGGTCTCGATCGACGAGGTCGCGGCGGCGGCAGGCGTCACCAAGGGTGCCGTCTACCACCACTTCGCCGGAAAGACGGCGTTGTTCGCCGCGGTCTTCACCCGGGCGCAGGAACAGCTGGCCGAGCGGCTCGTCGCGGAGGCGTCGGGCGCGCGGGACGGCTGGGAGGCGGTCAGGCTGGGCGCGCACGCCTTCCTCCGCGCCTGCATGGACCCGGCGGTTCGGCAGATCATCGTGCTCGACGGCCCGGCCGTACTCGGCAGGGACGCCGTGCGCGAGATCGAGGACGAGCACGTGACCGCGCTGCTCACCGCCGGGCTGCGGCGGGCCGAACGCGACGGGGGGCTGCGGCCGGGAGACGCCGCCCTGCGCGGCCGCCTGCTGCTCGGCGCGTTGTGCGAGGCCGCCCTTGTGCTGGCCCGTTCCGCCGAGCCGGAGCGCGAATTCGCCGCGGTCGCCGCCGAGGTCGACATGCTGCTCGGCGCGTACGGCGGCGAATGAACGTTTCACGCGCCGTGTGCGAGAGGGATGGGCCCGCTCACCAAGCTGGGAGAGCGCTCCCACGCTGGTTATGATCAGCCCATCGAAAATGGGCTGATTGCGCGGCATACCATGACATGCGTTGTTGTGGCTGCCGTGATTGAGAGGACTCCCCCGTGCCCGACTACACCATCCTCGGCGACGGCTACGAAGCGGCCATCAGCTCGCGGGGCGGCGCGCTCCGGATCCTGCGACACCACGGCCGCGACATCGTGACGCCCTGGCCACAGGAGGGCCCGATCCCCTTCTTCAGCGGCGCGCTCCTGGCGCCCTGGCCCAACCGCGTCGTCGGCGCCACCTACGAGTTCGAGGGTGTGCGGCGCGACCTCCCCGTCACCGAGCCCGGGCGGGGCCACGCGCTGCACGGCCTGGTCGGCGACGCCGACTGGGCCTGCGCCGAGCACGTGCCCGGCGAACACGGCTTCGTACGGCTCACGCGTGTCATCGAGCCCACGCCGGGCTACCCCTTCCGCATCGAACTCGACGTGCGCTACTCCCTCTCGCCCGCCGGCCTGACGACGACGCTGACGGCCCGCAACACCGGCGAGGACGCCGCCCCCTACGGCTGCGGCCCGCACCCGTGGCTGCTCGCCGGGCCCCGGGTGGAGGATTACGAGCTCGACCTGCCCGCCGGTCTGGTGCTGCTGACCGACGACGTGCTCGCCCCGGTGTCGCTGGAGGACGTGGCGGCCACGCCGTACGACTTCCGGAGCCCAAGTGTGGTCGCCGGCACCGCGATCGACCACGCCTTCACGGGCCTGACGACCGGGCGCGTGCGGATCAGCGGCCCCGACGGCGGCGCGGAGGTCTCATGGGACCCGGCGCGGATGCCGTGGGTGCAGGTCTGCACCGGTACGGGCCTCGGCCACCACGGGCTGGCGATCGAGCCGATGACCTGCCCGCCCGACGCGTTCAACTCGGGCACCGACCTGATCGTCCTCAAGCCGGGAGACGAGCACGAGGCATCCTGGACGATCTCCGGATTCAGCCCGCAGGACTAGCGGCGTGGAGAGCCGGACGAAGCGGCGGTTGTCGGTCGCCGAGCTCGACACGCTCATCCGCGCCGCGCTGGGCGCGGGGGTGCTCACGTCGAATGAGCTCGCCGACGGCTTCGCCAACGCCGTGTGGCGGCTCGGCCTGGACGACGGGCGGGAGGTCGTGCTGAAGGTCGGCCCCCCACCCGGTCTGCGGCTGCTCACCTACGAACGTCATCTCCTCCGCACGGAGGCCGCGGTCTACGAGCTGGCCGGGCCCGCGGGACTGCCGCTGCCCGCCCTGCTCCACGCGTCGTTCGACGATCCGGCCCTCGGCGGCGACCACCTCATCTTGTCGGCGCTCGACGGCGTGCCGTGGAACCAGGTCACCCTTCCGCCCGAAGACGAGGAGGCGGTCCGGTACGAGCTCGGCCGTCATCTGGCCCGCCTGCACGCGATCCCCGGGACGGGCGTGTTCGGCTATCCGCACGCCGGGCTCACCGGCCCGACCTGGCGGGACGCCTTCGGCGCCATGACCGGCGCGCTGCTCGGCGACGCGGTCCACTACGCCACCCCGCTGCCCGCAGCCGTCCCTGAGATCGCCGCGCTGATCGAGACCGCGTCCCCCGCCCTCGACGAGGTGGTCAGCCCGTCACTCGTGCACTTCGACGTCTGGCCGGGCAACGTGTTCCTGACCCGAGGGCCGGGCGCCGGATCCGGGCGCATCCAGGCACTGATCGACCACGAGCGGGCGTTCTGGGGCGACCCGCTGGCCGACTTCGTCACACCTACGATCTTCGAGGAGATCCGGGACGACGACCCTCTCGTGGCGGGATACCTCGACGCGGGCGGCACGCTCGAGCTCACCGAGGCCGCCCGCACCCGCGTCGCGCTGTACCGGGTCTACCTGTACCTGATCCTGCTGGTAGAGAACGGCCCCCGGCAGTATCCGGAGGAGTCCTACGCCAGGATCCGCGACCTGGCCACCCGCAGCCTGGAGCGCAGTCTCGCCGACCTGCGCGACACGTAGGCGGTGCAGGATGGATCAGGCGGATCCCGCCGGTCGTGTGCCATGATTTCAATGGGTGATGAATTATGCGGACGACATGTGTGATCGCGGGCGGGGGCCCGGCGGGAGCCGTCTTGGCCCTCCTTCTCGCCCGTGCCGGCGTGGACGTGACGCTCCTGGAGAAGCACGGGGACTTCCTGCGCGACTTCCGCGGCGACACCATCCACCCGTCGACCCTCCAGGTGCTCGACGAGCTCGGTCTGGCGGAGCGGTTCCACCGGCTCCCCCACCGCAAGGTGCACTCCCTGGCGCTGCGGACCGACGACGCCGTCGTCCCCGTGGCCGACCTGCGCCGCCTTCCCGGCAGGTATCGCTACATCGCGTTCGTGCCGCAGTGGGACTTCCTCACGCTGATCACGACGGAGGCGAGCAGATATCCGAACTTCAGGCTCGTGATGAACGCCCACGTCACCGATCTCGTCAAGGAGGCGGGCGCGGTCCACGGCGTGCGCTACCACGACGAGTCGGGCCGTGAGCACGAGATCCGCGCGACGCTCACGGTCGGCGCCGACGGGCGCGGCTCCGACGTGCGGCGGGCCGCCGGGCTGGTGCCCAAGGAGTTCGGCGCTCCGATGGACGTCGTCTGGTTCCGCCTGCCGCGCCAGGACGACGACCCCGACCAGCCCTTCCTCCGCGCGTCCGGCAATCACCTGATGGTGGCGATCAACCGCGGGGACTACTGGCAGCTCGCGTACGTGATCCCCAAAGGGGGTTACGACGCGCTGGAGGCCGGCGGCATCGGCACGCTGCGCTCCACCGTGGCCGGGATGTTGCCGTTCCTGGCGGACGAGGTCGGCCGCCTGGCGGATTTCGGCGACGTGAGCGTGCTCCGGGTGGTCCTGAACAGGCTCCGCCGCTGGCACCTGCCGGGGCTGCTGCTCATCGGCGACGCGGCCCACGCCATGTCCCCGGTCTTCGGCGTCGGGATCAACCTCGCGGTGCAGGACGCCGTCGCCACGGCAAACATCGTGGGCCCCGCGCTGCAGAGCGGCCGGGCGCCCGAGTCGCTGCTGGCCCGGGTGGAGCGGCGCCGGAAGATCCCCACCGTGATCACCCAGACCGCCCAGCGCTTCGTGCAGGACCGTCTCATCGGCCCCACGCTCGACGCGAAGGACGTCACGCTGCCCCGCGACCTGTCCCGTCTGCCGGTCGTCAGCCGCCTCGCCCGCCGATTCGTGGGGCTCGGCGTTCTTCCCGAGCACGTACGGCTGGCCCCAACAGCGGTCCAAAAGTGATCTCACTACACGGACACCTGGAGGCGAACTGTGAGACAGGTGTCATAACCTAGTCTGTCGTGAGCTCTAAGCATCTCGACATGTGGCGTGACCTGCCTGCGGCCCAGCAGCCCGACTGGCCCGACCGCACCCACCTCGACAGGGTCGTCGACGAGCTGAAGACGCTGCCCCCGCTGGTGTTCGCGGGCGAGTGCGACCAGCTCAAGCAGAGCCTGGCCGCCGTCGCCAGGGGCGAGGCGTTCGTGCTCCAGGGCGGCGACTGCGCCGAGACCTTCGCCGGAGCGACCGCGGAGAACGTCCGCAACAAGCTCAAGACGCTGCTGCAGATGGCGATCGTGCTCACCTATGCGGGCCGGGTGCCGGTCGTCAAGATCGGCAGGCTGGCCGGCCAGTTCGCCAAGCCCCGCTCCAGCGGCTCGGAGACCCGCGACGGCGTGGAGCTCCCCGCCTACCGCGGCGACATGGTGAACGGGTTCGACTTCACCCCCGAGGCCCGCACGCCTGACCCGGGCAGGCTCCTGCGGGCCTACCACTCCTCCGCCGTCACGCTGAACCTCGCCCGCGCCTTCACCAAGGGCGGCTACGCCGACCTGCGCCAGGTGCACGCCTGGAACCAGGACTTCGTCGCCGAGTCGCCCGCCGGCCGTCGCTACGAGAAACTCGCCCGGGAGATCGACCAGGCCCTGGCGTTCATGCGCGCCTGCGGCGCCGAGCCAGAAGAGTTCCACACCGTGGAGTTCTACTCCTCCCACGAGGCCCTGATCCTCGACTACGACCGCGCGCTGACGCGGATCGACTCGCGGACGGGCCTGCCGTACGACGTGTCGGCCCACATGGTCTGGATCGGCGAGCGCACCCGGCAGCTCGACGGGGCACACGTGGAGTTCTTCAGCCGGATCCGCAACCCCATCGGGGTGAAGCTGGGCCCGACGACGACGCCCGAAGAAGCCATCGCGCTGATCGAGAAGCTGAACCCGGACAACGAGCCAGGCCGGCTGACCTTCATCAGCCGGATGGGGGCAGGCAAGGTCCGCGACGCCCTCCCGACGCTGGTGGAGAAGGTCAGGGCCAGCGGCGCCACGGTCGGGTGGATCTGCGACCCCATGCACGGCAACACCTTCGAGGCGCAGAGCGGCTTCAAGACCCGCCGCCTCGACGACGTCCTTGACGAGGTGGCGGGCTTCTTCGAGGTGCACCGCGCGCTCGGAACCCACCCCGGCGGCGTCCACATCGAGTTCACCGGCGACGACGTGACCGAGTGCGTCGGCGGCGGCCACGAGATCGCCGAAGAGGACCTGGCGCTGCGTTACGAGACGGCCTGTGATCCCCGCCTCAACCGTGGGCAGTCGCTCGACCTGGCCTTCCGGGTCGCCGAGCTGTACCGCTCCAGCTGATCCGATCCGCCCGGAGACCGGCCCTTGGGAACAGGGCCGGTCGGCCGGGCGAAGGCTCAGCCCTCCTGAGCGGTCGGAGCGGCCTGCGCGGTCTCCGCGGCGATCTCGGCACGGATCGCGTCCATGTCCAGGTTGCGCACCTGGCTGATCAGGCTCTCCAGGGCGGGCCCGGGGAGCGCGCCCGGCTGGGCGAAGACCACGATTCCGTCCTTGACGGCCATGATCGTGGGGATGGCCGTGATGTCGAAGCCCTGCGCGAGCGCGGGCTGGGCCTCAGTGTCGATCTTGCCGAACGTGATGTCGGCGTGCTCCTGAGAGGCCTTCTCGTAGATCGGGGCGAAGCTGCGGCAGGGGCCGCACCACGACGCCCAGAAGTCCAGCAGCACGATGCCCTTGTCGGCGATCTCGTTGAAATTCTGCTCGGTTACCTCGATGGTCGCCACTGGGCGACTCCTTTCTTCCGGTTCCAGGATGCACAACCAAGGAAGCGATCTCAGCATTCCACGTGGTGGTGCCGGGTATCAGGGACACGCGACCTCCTCGCAAAAGGAGCAACCGCATGACCACTCAGGCCGTACGGCCCGTCCCTGAGCGCGACCGGTCGATCGGCGCGCTGCTCGCGTCCTGGCTGTCCAGCACCGACCACAAGGTGATCGGGCACATGTACCTGATCGCCTCGTTCGGCTTCTTCCTCATCGGCGGCCTGGCGGCGATGGTGATCCGCGCGGAGCTGGTCGAGCCGGGGATGCAGTTCGTCGACCTGCAGCGCTACAACGAGATGTTCACCATCCACGGCACGATCATGCTGCTGCTCTTCGCGACGCCGCTGTTCGCGGGGTTCGCCAACGAGATCATGCCGCTGCAGATCGGCGCCCCGGACGTGGCCTTCCCCCGGCTCAACATGGTCAGCTTCTGGCTGTTCCTGTTCGGCGGCGTGATGGTGCTCAGCGGATTCGTGGCCGGCGGTCCGCCGGCCTTCGGCTGGACGGCCTATTCGCCGCTGAACAGCCGGACCTTCAGCCCTGAGCCCGGCGCCGACCTGTGGATCATGGGACTGGCGTTGTCCGGCCTCGGCACCATCCTCGGGGCCGTCAACTTCATCACGACGATCATCACCATGCGGGCCCCGGGCATGCACATGTTCCGCATGCCGATCTTCACGTGGAACGTGTTCTTCACCTCGATCCTGGTGCTGCTGGCCTTTCCGGTGCTGGCCGCCGCGCTGCTCGTGCTGGAGGCCGACCGCAAGCTGGGCGCCCGGATCTACGACTCGGCCACCGGCGGCCCGCTGATCTGGCAGCACCTCTTCTGGTTCTTCGGGCACCCCGAGGTCTACATCGTGGCCCTGCCCTTCTTCGGCATCATCACGGAGATCATTCCCGTCTTCAGCCGCAAGCCCCTGTTCGGCTACATCGGCATGGTGGGGGCGACGATGGCGATCACCGGGCTCTCGATGACGGTGTGGGCCCACCACATGTTCGCCACCGGCCAGGTGCTGCTGCCGTTCTTCTCGGTCATGTCCTTCCTGATCGCGGTGCCGACCGGGGTGAAGTTCTTCAACTGGACCGGCACGATGTGGCGCGGGCACCTCACCTTCGAGACTCCCATGCTGTGGGCGGTCGGGTTCCTCGCCACGTTCCTGCTCGGCGGGCTCACCGGCGTCATCCTCGCCTCGCCCCCGCTGGACTTCCACGTGACCGACAGCTACTTCGTCGTCGCCCACTTCCACTACGTGCTCTTCGGCACCGTCGTGTTCGCGATGTTCGGCGGGTTCTACTTCTGGTGGCCCAAGTTCACCGGGACGATGCTCAACGAAACCCTCGGGAAGATCCACTTCTGGATGGTCTTCATCGGCTTCCAGGTGACGTTCCTCGTCCAGCACTGGCTCGGCATCAGCGGGATGCCCCGCCGGTACGGCGACTACTCCCCCGTCGACGGCTTCACGACGCTCAACATGCTGTCCAGCGCCGGCGCGTTCCTGCTGGGGGCCTCGAACCTGCCGTTCTTCTACAACATCTGGCTCACGGCGCGGCGCGGCGAACGGGTGACCGTGAACGACCCCTGGGGCAACGGCAACTCACTGGAGTGGATCACCACGTGCCCGCCGCCGCGCCACAACTTCCATTTCCTGCCGCCGATCCGGTCGGAGCGACCGGCCTTCGACATGCGCTATCCGCGGCTGGCCCGCCAGGCGCAGGGGCCCGCCGCCGGGAAGGGGGACCTCCCCGGCCCGGCGGCGGGCTGAAGGCGATCCGCGTCAGCTCAGGTCGAGCCCGAACAGCAGCGGGTCGTGGTCGGAGGAGCGGAAGGCCCCCGGCGAGTACAGCGACGGCGGGTTGAACTCGGTGTTGTAGTCCATGAACCGGCCCTCGTCGGCGTTGATGTGCCAGATCGTGGCCCCGGTCACCTTCTTGAGCAGCTGCTTGCCGACCAGCACGTGGTCCAGCTCGCCCGACAGGCTGTCGAAGACGTAGCTGTAGCGGTCCTGCTTGTCGATGAACTTCTTGCTCACGCTGGTGAGCTGCCCGGCCTCCAGGACGTGCATCGGGTCCTCCTCGCCGTAGGCGTTGAGGTCGCCGGCCACGACCGGGTTGGGCAGGTTGAACGTGTCGATCAGCCCGAGCACGGCCTGCGACTGGCGCACGCGCTCGGCGTTGAAGCAGCTCTGACCGTCACCCTGGTCGAGGTCCGCCCCGGTCGCGCCGTCGCAGCCCTTCGACTTGAAGTGGTTGACGATCATGGTGAACACCTTGCCGTCGTCGTTGTCCCTGGTGCGCTGGAACATCTGGATCAGCGGCGGCCGGCGGAACACCGGGTCCGTGGAGGACTGGGCCGCGCCCACGGGCCTCACCACGGCGGGCTTGTAGATCAACGCGACCCGAATGGCGTCCGTTCCGGCGACCGGCCCGACGATCCCCTTGTAGGTGCCGGCGCCCACCTCGGCGTTCAGGGCGTCGACCAGCGCGTTCAGCGCGGTGGTGCCGTTGTTCTCGACCTCCATGAGGCCGGCCACGTCCGGGTTGAGGCCCTTCAGCGTGGCGACGAGCTTGGCGAGCTGGCGCTGCTTCTCCCCGTCGGTGTTGGCGCCGCGCGAGTTCAGCGTCGTGAACCAGTTGAGGGTGTTGAGACTCGCCACACGGACGTTGCCGCCCACCTTGGCCGGCGGGGCGGGGCGGGGGTTGTCGGCCGTGAAGACGACCGGCGAGGTCGGCTCCACCCGGTAGAGGTCGAACCCGTAGGTCAGGATGCCGGTCAGCCCGGTCGTCCCGTCGCCCACGCGCACGGTGTTGGAGCCGTTCGTGTGGTACGGCAGGACCGGCGGGTTCTGCACGTTGGATCCGTCGTCCAGCAGGATGCGGCGAGCGTCGTTGTCGGCCGGGTCGACGCCGTCACGGTCGGTCGGCTGGAAGAGCCGGCCCTTGGTCGACAGGGTCATCTCGCCGAAGCGGCCCAGGTTGTAGACCTCGGAGACGGTGAGCGTCTGGGGGAAGGTGACGAGCACGCCCTCCAGCGACTCGAGGGTCTTACCCGAGGCGAGGGGCAGGTTGACCTTCGTGGTCTTGACCGTGCCGGTGCCGCAGACGTCCACGGCGGACACCGAGGACAGCTCGGTGAGGCCGTTGAACTCGGTGACGGTTCCGCTGACCCGCACCCGGTCGCCGAGGGCGGCGGGCGTGGAGGTGAACACGAACACCGCGTCGGAGGTGGCCGGGTCGGCGTCCGGCGTCGGGTCCTGAATGTAGAACCCGCTCAGCTGGTTGGTGCCCTGGAAGTCGGCGGTCACCACTCCCTCGACCCTGACCTTCTGGCCGGCCAGCGGCGAGGCGTCACCGGATCCCTGGACCTCGGCGATCTCCCGCGTCACCGGCACCGCGCACGACGACGGATCGTCCGGCGTCGGAGTGGGGGTCGGCGTGGGCGTCGGGGTCGGGGTGTCCGACGGTGTCGGCGTCGGGGTGGGGCTGGGGGTCGCACCGCCGCAGGGGGCGGCGGCGGTCGCGGAGTTGCGCGGCGCGGGCGCCGCGGCCGCGAAGTCGGCCGCGTTGTCGTCGGTGTCGGCGCAGCCGCCGTCCTTGCGGATCGCGGCGGTGGAGTTGGTCAGCGCGGGGGCCGCGGCGCCCTCGAAGTAGTTGGCCGTGCCGTACCCGACGAGGTCGGCGATCTGGGCCGTCTGCTCGGGGGTGCACGGGATGGAGCCGCCGTTGCAGGCCAGGCCGGTGGCCGAGCGGACCAGCGCGACCTTGCCGGCCGTGCCGCTCAGGGCCAGGTTCCCGGTGGTGTCCGCGGGCGGGAGCGGTCCACTGGGAGTCGCGCCCGCCGAGAGCTGGACGAGGTGGAAGCGCCCCGGTGCGAGGGAGCCCGCCAGATCCACCTTGTTGGAGGCGAACGCCCCGGTGCCGGTGGCGCTGGCGTACTGGACCGACCAGCCGTCCAGCGAGACGGTGTCCGCGCTGCGGTTGAACAACTCGACGTAGTCGTTGGTCAGCGGAGCGCCGCTGTTGCCGCCTCCGCCGTACACCTGGCTGATCACCACGGTGCCGGGCTCGGCGGACGCGGGGGTCAGCGAGACGACGGTGATGCCGACGGCCATGACGCCGACCGCCGCGACCGCGGCAGCGGTGCGGAGAACGCGCCTGGACGACGGCCACCGAAGACGGCCGCGGGCATGCTCATAAGCACGGGATAAAGGAACCATGACCCGGACTTTATGAGCACATGACCGGCACGGCCGGTCTTAAAGGTGACTACAGAATGAAATCGTATGAACTTGCCAACAGGTGAAGCTGCGGGACGTACGTGTCATGCCATTGCGCGATCCCGGGTTCGTCTCAGCCGGTCTTGGCGAGCATTCCTGTGCGCTCGTGCTCCATTCCGGGCAGCACCACGACGACCGGGCAGTGCGCCCGCAGAAGACAGGCGGCCACGACCGGGTTGATCATCGGGTACGGCCCGGCGGCCGCCTCGTCGGACCCGAGCACGAGGAGGTCTGCGCCGGCGGCGGCGTTCAGCAGCACCTGGGCGGGCGGCCCCTCGATGACGGCGGACTCCACGTGCGCCCCGCCCAGCTCCCGGACGGCCCGCTCGGCCATCTCGGCGGCGTCCCTGCGCTCGTCCTCACGGGAGACCCGGCCGGCCAGCGGCGCGTACGGGGCGTGGTAGCCACCCGACCACTCCCAGGCGTACACCGCGCGCACCCGAGCGCCCCGCAGGCGGCCCTCGGCCGCGGCCCAACGCAACGCGGCGGCCGACGCCGCCGAGCCGCTGATGCCCACCACGATTTTCGCCTGATCCACAGTCCGCCTCACTCTCCGCCCCTAGATTCTCCTACGCGGATTAATGAGGTGTTGCCAGGCCGAAACGACCAAAAGACAAAATATCTGGAATCGACTAAGGGTCAGGGTCAGGGTTCACCCCGATGGCGCATTTCCCTGATCGCCCATACGCTGACGGCGCTCCCGGGGAAGGCGGCTTGGGAGGGAAACCCGGGGAGGGCGGATGGCGGTCAGAGGTCCGATCGACGACTACGTGATCGGGCTGCGCCGCGCCCTCCACGGGCCCGTCCGGGCGAAGCGCGACCTGCTCGCCGAGGCGCGTGACGGCCTCGCCGACGCCGCGCTGGCCTACGCGGACGAGGGGTACGACCGGGCGGAGGCCGAGCGGCTCGCCGTGGCCGACTTCGGGTCGGTGGCCGAGGTCGCCCCGGCCTTCCAGGAGGAGCTCGCGGTGGCGCAGGGCCGCAGGACCGCCGCCCTGCTGTTCGTGAGCGTTCCCGTGACGGCGCTGATGTGGAGCCTGATCTGGAAGGTCTTCCCCGAACCCGTCGCCGCGCCCGCCCCGCCGTGGTGGTTCTGGACCGTCAGCAGGATCATCGACTACACCCAGCTCGCGACGGGACTGGCGGCCGGTCTCGCGTTGTTCGCGTTCGGGCGGGGGCTGCGGGTGGTGCGGCGGCCGAGGGTGCTCACCCGGGTGCTGGGCATCGCCGTGCTGACCCAGATCCTCGTCACCGCCGTGCTGGGCACGGCTCTCGCGCAGGGCGCGGGCGGGCCTCCGGGGTTCGTCGACTACGCCCCCGGAGTGGCCCTCTCACTGATCACCTACGCCCTGTCGGCCTGGCAGCTGCTCAGCGCGGCGCTCTGCGTCCGCCACAGCCGC
This sequence comes from Planotetraspora thailandica, assembly GCF_016863335.1. GTDB lineage: Bacteria > Actinomycetota > Actinomycetes > Streptosporangiales > Streptosporangiaceae > Planotetraspora > Planotetraspora thailandica. Next base: position 9,016 of record NZ_BOOR01000047.1, on the reverse strand, counting down.
GTTCACCGCGACGGGTCGAGCACGCTGCCGATCGCCGTCGTGAACGAATTCCACGCCGAACGCTCCCCCGCGAGCGCCGCGCGCCCCGAGTCGGTCAGGCGGTAGGTGCGCCGCTTGCGGCCGCCCTCCGTGGCCCACTCGCTCGTCAGCCAGCCCATCCGCTCCAGCCGGCGCAACGCCGGGTAGACGGTGCCGGTCGGCACGTCGAGAGCGCCGCCGCTGCGCTCGCGCAGGGCCTCGATGATGGCGTAGCCGTGCAGGGGTTCATGCTCCACCACGGACAGCAGCAGGGCGTCCATGTGCCCCCGCAAAGAGTCGGCGTTCACGGCCGAAGCCTATCCCGGTTCGTCATGCAGACAGCCTACATGTAGGCTGTCTATATGTAGACCCCCTACGCATCGAGGAGCCTCGTGGACGTCGTCGACCTCGCCCGGATGCAGTTCGCCGTCACGGGCGGCCTGCACTTCCTGTTCGTCCTGCTGACGCTCGGACTGGCCCCCCTCGTCGCGATCATGCACACCCGCTATGCGGCCGGCGGGAACCCGCTGCACGAGCGCATGACCCGTTTCTGGGGCCAGATCTACGTGATCAACTACGCGCTCGGCATCTTCACCGGCCTGGTCATGGAGTTCCAGTTCGGGCTGAACTGGAGCGGCCTTTCGCACTACGCGGGCGACGTCTTCGGCGCACCGCTCGCCATCGAGACGCTGGTCGCCTTCTTCCTGGAGTCCACGTTCCTCGGGTTATGGATCTTCGGCTGGCACCGGCTGCCCAAGGCGCTCCATGTGGCCTGCATCTGGCTGGTAACGCTGACCGCCTATGCGTCGGCCTTCTGGATCATGGTGGCCAACTCGTTCCTCCAGCACCCCGCGGGCGCGGTCGAGCAGGGCGGACGCCTCGTGCTACGCGACTTCGGCGCCCTGCTCACCAACCCGAGCCTGGTCTTCGCGCTCCCCCACGTGATCAGCGCCGGCCTGTGGGCGGGCGGCTTCGTCGTCATGGGCGCCAGCGCCTACCACCTGTTCCGGCGCACCCCCGAGCGGGAGTTCTTCACCCGGTCCCTGCGGCTGGGCGTCTGGACGTCGTTCATCGGGTCGTTGTTCACCGTCGGGTTCGGATACGCGCAGTTCGGCGTGATCGAGTCGGTGCAGCAGGGCAAGTTCGACGGCGCCGTGCCCGGAGGCGCGCTCGGGCTGATGATCACGATCGGCCAGCTCGGCCAGTTCGCCGTGATGTTCGTCCTGCTGCCCTTGCTGATCAAGAACTGGATCGCCCGCTGGCGCTGGCTCCACCCCGTGCTGATGCTGATCGTCCCGCTGCCGTTCGTCGCGGCCATCGCCGGCTGGCTCGTGCGTGAGGTGGGCCGCCAGCCCTGGCTCGTGTACGGCAGGCTCTCCGTCGCCGACGCCATGACGCCAGGCCTGTCCAAGGCCGCTGTCACCGGCTCCTTCGCCGCCTTCGCCGGCGTGCTCGGCCTGCTCGCGCTCGTCGACTACCTGCTGATCGCCCGTGCCGTACGGCGGGGGCCGGGGCAGGTGGCCCTCGGCATGCCGGACCGGCCCGCCGACCCCGCGCCCGTGCCCGCCCACTCCCTCTGAGGACCACACGACCATGGAGATCTTCTGGTTCGGCGTGCTCGCCGCCTTGCTGCTCGGCTATTTCGCCCTCGAAGGCTTCGACATCGGGCTCGGCATCCTGCTGCCCGTGCTGGGACGCTCGCAGGACGCCCGCGACCGGCTGGTCGGTGCGATGGCGCCCTTCGTCCTGGCCGGCGAGGTGTGGCTGGTGGCGGTGGCCGGCGTGCTGTTCGGCGCCTTCCCCTCCCTGGAGGGCGAGGTGCTCAGCGGACTCTACCCCCTGGTGGTGACGCTGCTGCTGTCGTGGATCGTCCGGGACGCCGGCCTGTGGTTCCGCCGCAGGGCCGACGGAGCGATCTGGCGCCGGGTGTGGGACGCCGCGGTCTGCCTCGGCTCCACCGGGCTGGCCCTGACCTGGGGCGTGATCCTGGTCGCACTCGCCAACGGGCTGTCGGCTCCCCCGCTCGCCGGCGTCGCCGCCGGGATCGTGGTCGCCCTGGCGTTCTGCCTGCACGGCTGGACCTTCGCGGCATGGCGGCTGCCCGGCGACCCGGCCGTACGCGGGGCCAGGCGCAGCGGGCGCGCCCTCCTGCTGAGCGCCTGCGCCGCCGCGGCGCCCGCCGCCCTGGCCCTGGCCGCCGTGGGCTCCGGGGTCGTCGGCTACGCCGCCCCGCCCGAGACACTGACCACCCTCGGTGCGATCGTGTTGCCATGCGCACCGATCCTGATCGGGGCGCAAATATGGGTGTGGCGCACCTTCCGCAGGGGCGCTCTGCCGACGTTCTTCTGAGCGTGCTCGTCTAGGTCGTGATTGGGGCGGCGTTGCACAAGGACCTGCTGCGGCTCGCGCGATCCGAAGGGACCGTCCGTCTCCACCTCGTCGCCTGCCTTGCGGCGGCGGTCGCGGCCGGGGTCCTCGTGCTCGTGCAGGCCGAACTACTGGCCGGGGTGTTGTCCGGCCGCTTCGCCGTGGCCGCCCTCTTCCCCCTGGCCCTCGTCGTCGCGGCGCGGGGACTGCTCGGCTGGGCGCGCGGCGTCTTCGCGGGCCGTACGGCCACCGCGCTCAAGACGGCGCTGCGCCGCAGGCTTCTGCCGCGCTTCGGCGAGCCCGACGCGGGCTCCCGGCGCTCCGGCGAGCTGGTCACGCTGGCCGGCCGCGGGCTCGACGCCCTCGATCCCTACCTGACGGGCTACCTGCCCGCGGTGGCCGTCGCGGGGGTCGTCCCGATCGCGGTCGTGGTGCGGCTCTTCGTGGCCGACCTGGAGACCGCGATCATCGTGCTGGTCACGCTGCCCCTCATTCCGGTCTTCGGCGCGCTCGTGGGCTGGACCACCCGGGCGGTGACCCAGCGCCAGTGGGAGGCCCTCAGCCGGCTGGGCGGCCACTTCCTCGACGTCGTGCGCGGCCTGCCGACGTTGCGGGCCTTCGGCCGGGCCCGCCACCAGGCCTCGGTGATCCGCGAGGTCGCCGCGGCCCACCGGACGGCGACCATGCGGACCCTCCGGGTCGCCTTCCTGTCGTCGCTGGTGCTGGAGCTCGTCGCATCGTTGTCGCTCGCCCTGGTGGCCGTACCCGTGGGCCTGCGGCTGCTGTCGGGCTCCCTCGACCTGCACACCGCGCTGCTCGTGCTGCTGCTCGCCCCCGAGGCCTACCTCCCGCTGCGCATGATGGGCACCACCTTCCACGCATCGATGGAGGGGGTCGCCGCCGCCGACCAGGCCTTCTCCGTCATCACCCCTCCCCTCTCGCGTGATCATGCAGAAGTTCGCGGGCAGGCCCCCGACCTGCACGAACCTGTCCGTGATCATGCAGAAGTTCGACCACAAGCCTCCAACCTGCGTGAACGCGTGCGTGATCATGCAGAAGTTCGGCCGCAGCTCGCCGGCCTGCGCAAACGCGTCCGTGATCATGCACCGCCCGGGATACGGCTGGACGGCGTCACCGTGCGCTACCCCGGCCGCGAGGACGCCGCGCTCGACTCCGTCACGCTCGACATCGCCCCCGGCGAGCGGGTGGCGATCGTGGGCCCCAGCGGAGTGGGGAAGAGCACGCTGCTCCACCTGCTGCTCGGGTTCGTCCAGCCGTCCGAAGGCCGGGTGCTGATCGACGGCGACGACCTCGCCGGTCTCGACCTCGACCTGTGGCGGCTGCGCCTCGCGTTCGTGCCGCAGCGGCCCCACCTGTTCGCCGCGACCGTCGCCGCCAACATCGCCCTGGGCTCGTCCGCCTCCCCCGAGGAGATCCGTACGGCTGCCGCGGCCGCCCAGGCGGCCGAGTTCGCCGAGGCCCTGCCGCAGGCGTATAAGACAGAGCTCGGCGAGCGCGGCGCGAACCTGTCGGCGGGGCAACGCCAGCGGATCGCGCTGGCCCGGGCGTTCTGCCGCCCGTCGGCCGAGGTGCTGTTGCTCGACGAGCCGACGGCGCGCCTGGACGGCAGGAGCGAGTCGGCCATCGTGGAGGCCACCCGGCGGTTGTCGGCGGGCCGCACGGCCCTCATCGTCGCCCACCGTCCCGCCATGATCGAGCTGGCCGACCGGGTCGTCCGCCTAAACGACCACGCACGCGTGCCCGCAGGCGGTGACCCGCATGCGTCGTGAACGGCCCCTGCGATTCCTCGCACCCGGAATGGCCCGCAGGCTCGCCGTCGCCACCCTCGCCGGCGCGGCCGCGGATCTCGCCGGAATCGCGCTGATCGCCTGCGCCGCCTGGATGATCACCAGAGCCGCGCAGCAACCGCCCCTGGCGGCGCTGTCGGTCGCGATCGTGGCGGTCCGCGCCTTCGCCACCACGCGCGGGCTCTTCCGATACGGCGAACGCCTGTCCGGGCACGACGTCGCGCTGCGGGCGCAGGCGGGCACCCGCGAACACCTCTACAGGGCGCTCATCCCCGCGGGACCGCTGCCGCGCCGGGGCGCCGACCTGCTCAGCCGGATGGTCGACGACACCGACGCGGTGCAGGACCTGCTCGTAAGGTGCCTGCTGCCCGCCCTCGCGGCGCTGCTCGCCGGGACCGCGGCGGTCGTCGTCGCCGCCGTCGTGCTGCCCGGGGCCGCGCTCGTGCTGGCGGCGGGGCTGCTGGTCGCGGGCGCGCTCCTGCCCGCCGGCACGGCGGTCGCCGCCCGCAGGTGGTCGGCCCGCATCGCGCCGGCCAGGGCCGACCTGGCCGCGCGCGCCGCCGACCTCGTGCACGGGGCGGCCGACCTCGCCGCCTACGGCGCGCAGGGCCAGGCCCTCGCCGCCGGGATGCGCGCCGACGAGCGGCTCGCCGCGCTGGAGCGCGGGCGCTCGCGCGTCGACGCCGCGGGCCTCGGCCTGGGAGTGCTCGTGCAGGGCCTGACCGTCGTCGCCGTCGTGCTGGCCGCGTCCGCCGCCGACCTGGACGGCGTCGCCACGGCCGTGCTGGCCTTGACCTCCCTGGTCGCCTTCGAACCGGTGCTGCCGCTCGCGGCGGCCGGCGAACGCTTCGCCGGAGTGCTCGCGGCACTGAGGCGGCTGCGGGAGATCGCCGCGACGCCTCCCGCCGTGGCCGAACCCGCCCGGCCCGCCGCGCCGCCTGAACCCCCGCTGACCGTGGAGATCGAGGACCTCGTCGTACGGCACGGCGATCGGGAGCCCGCGCTCAACGGGGTGAGCCTGCGGCTGGAGCCTGGCAGCCGGGTCGCCGTCGTGGGCCCGAGCGGTGCGGGGAAGAGCACGCTGCTGGCCGCCCTCATGCGCACGGTCGACATCGAATCCGGACATATCCGCATCAACGGGCTGGACATCCGGGAGTACGACTCCGACGACGTGCGCGCGCGGATGACGGGGCTGACTCAGGACCCATACGTGTTCCAGGCCACGCTGCGCGACAACCTCAAGCTCGCGGGGCCCTCCTCCTCCGACGACGACCTGGCCCATGCCGTACGGCGGGCCCGGCTGGACGGGTGGGCGGAGCGCACCGGGTGGGACACCATGCTGGGCGAAGACGGCAGAACGGTCTCCGGCGGGCAGCTCCAACGTCTCGCGCTCGCGCGGGCCCTGCTGTTCGACCCGCAGGTGCTGCTGCTCGACGAGCCCGCCGAGGCCCTCGACGAGGAGACCGCCGACGCGCTGCTGGCCGATCTGCTCGACACGACGCGGGGCCGTACGACGCTGATGGTGACCCACCGGCTCCGCGGGCTGGAGCAGGTGGACCAGATCGTCGTGCTCGAGGCCGGCCGGGTCGCCCAGCGCGGAACCCATGCCGAGTTGGTCGCGACGCCGGGGTACTACCGGGACATGTGGGAGTCGGAGGCCATGATCCGGCGCCCCTGAAGACAGCGCTGTAAAACCCCGCTGAACGGCGAAACGGCATCGCCGGCGGGAGCCGCCGGCGATGCCGTCCTGAATGGTGTCGTGATCGGTCAGCTGGTGGCCGTCTGCTCCGCGAGGGTGAGCGTGACGGTCGAGGTCTTGCCGTTGCGGGAGTAGGTGATGGCCACCTTGTCCCCGGGACGGGAGCTGCGGACCGCGCCGACCAGCGTCTCCGCGCTGTCGACCACCGTGTCGTTGACCTTGGTGATCAGGTCGCCGTCCTGGAGGCCCGCCTTCTCCGCCGGGCTGCCCGCGGTGATCGAACTGACCACAGCGCCGGCCGCGTCGCCGGTCGCGTCGGCCACGCTCACGCCCAGGAAGGCGTGCGTCGCCCTGCCGGTCTTGATCAGCTGATCGGCGACCAGCTTGGCGGTGTTGATCGGGATCGCGAAGCCCACGCCGATGTTGCCCGAGCTCTGCCCGGACGTCGCGATCGCGGTGTTGACGCCGATGACCTGGCCGGCCGCGTTCACCAGAGCTCCGCCCGAGTTACCCGGGTTGATGGCCGCGTCCGTCTGGATCATGCCGCCGATGGTCGCGCCCTGGGTCTGCTGCTGCTGTTGTCCGCCGAACGGGAACCCCGGCTGCTGCGGCTCGTCGTCGCCCTCGGTGAGGGTGCGGTCGAGGGCGCTCACGATGCCCGAGGTAACCGAGCCCTCCAGTCCGAGCGGGCTGCCGATCGCGAGCACCGCGTCGCCGACCTGGGCCTTGTCGCTGTCGCCGAGCGAGGCCGGAGTCAGGCCCGACACGCCCTGCGCCTGGACGACGGCGAGGTCGGTGGTGGGATCGGTGCCCTTCACCGTCGCCGAGGCCGTCCGGCCGTCGCTGAACTTGACCTTCACCGTGCCCTGGTCGGCCACGTCGGCCACCACATGGTTGTTGGTCAGGATCAGTCCGTCGGCCGAAAGGATCACGCCGGAACCCTCACCGCCGCCTTGCGGCGTGGTCACCCTGATCGACACGACTGACGGCATGATGTTCTTGGCCACCTGCGCGATCGTGTTCACCGAGGTGTCCGACGCCGGGCTGACGAGCGGGCTGGAGATGACCGTCTGGCCGCCGTTACTGGCGTTGGCGACGAGGGCCCCTGTCGCCCCGCCGCCGATGGCCACGACGGCGAGGGCAAGCCCTGTCAGCACCTTGTGCCTGCCGGACATGGTCGGCTTGGCCGGAGGCGCCGGGGGCACCTGTCCGCCGAAAGGCGCCGTGTCATACGGTCCATAGCCTCCATACGAGCCATAGGCACCGCCGTACTGCCCCTGCTGCGGAGGAGTCCTGCCAAACTGGCTCCACCCGCTACCGGGGAGCACTTCGGTGTCGTTTCCGCGACCCTGCTCTTCTGAGCTCATCGCCAACCCCCTCATTGGATCTGCCGGTCATCCGGCTCTCCGCCGGTACACCACTACGATGGCAAATCCTCGATAAGGTCACGCTAAGCGATCAGCGGTGACCCCCGGCGGAAACCGCATGCGGTTCTTATGTCACGACGTCGAGGGCCAATACTCGTCCCTCAGATGGCGCTTGTACAACTTGCCCGTGGGATGCCGCGGAAGTTCGTCGCGGAAATCCACCGATTTGGGGCATTTGTAATGCGCCAAGTGCTCGCGGCAGTACGCGATGAGCTCCGACTCCAGCTCGGGCCCGGCGTCGCCGGGAAATGCCGGCTGGACAACCGCCTTGACCTGTTCGCCCATCTCCTCGTCCGGAACGCCGAACACGGCGACGTCTGCCACCTTGGGATGGACGGACAGGACGTTCTCCGCCTCCTGCGGATAAACGTTCACTCCGCCCGAGATGATCATGTAGGCGCGGCGGTCGGTGAGATAGAGAAAACCCTCCTCGTCCACGTAGCCGATGTCGCCGAGCGTGGTCCACCCCCGGCCGCGCGGGTCCTGCGCCGCCCGGGTCTTGTCCGGGTCGCCGTGGTAGACGAACGCCGGCCCGCCTTCGATGAAGACCGTGCCGGGCTCGCCGGTGGGCAGCTCATCGCCCTCCTCGTCGCATATGCGGACCTGGCCGAGCAGGGGACGGCCGACGGTTCCCTTGTGCTCGAGCCACTCCCGCGAGCCCACGTAGAGGAAGCAGTTGCCCTCGGTGCCCGCGTAGTACTCGTGGACGATCGGGCCCCACCAGTCGATCATCTGCTCCTTCACCGGCACCGGGCAGGGGGCCGCCGCATGGATGGCGCAGGTCAGCGAGGACAGGTCGTAGCGCTTCCTGGCCTCGGGCGGCAGCTTGAGCATCTTGATGAACATCGTCGGCACCCACTGCGCGTGGGTGACCCGGTGGGCCTCGATGAGCCGCAGCGCCTCCTCCGGGTCGAAGCGCTCCATCACGACGACGGTCGCCCCGAACCGCAGGAAGTTCAGGCAGAACCGCAGCGGGGCCGCGTGATAAAGCGGGGCGGGTGACAGGTAGACGCTGTCGGCGGCCGGGGCGAACAGGAACTGGATGAGCCGCATCAGCGGACCGGCGACGTCCAGGGCCGCATGGCTGAGGGCGGGCTTCACCCCCTTTGGGCGCCCGGTGGTGCCGGAGGAGTAGAGCATGTCCATGCCCTGGCACTCGTCCTCGACGGGGGTGGCGGGCTGCGCCGACGTCGCCTCCTCGTAGGAGACGAAACCGGGGGCGACGCCGTCCAGCATCAGCCGCAACTCGACGCCGGGGGTCGCCTCGGCGACCGAGCTCGCCACGCCGGCCAGCTTCGCCGAGGAGATGAACACGCGTGCGCCGCAGTTGCCGATGACGTAGGCCAGCTCCTCCGGCTGGAGGTGCGAGCTGATCGCCGTGTAGTACAGCCCGCAGCGGTGGGCCGCCCAGGCGATGGTCAGGAACAGCGGGTGGTTCTCCAGCATGAACGCGACGTGATCGCCGGGCTGGAGGCCGGCGGCCCTGAAGAGGTGCGCCAGCCGGTTCGACTCCTCGTCGAACTCACGGTAGGTGATGACGCGGCCGGAGCCCGCCATGATCACCGCTGGCTTGTCCGGCGTCTGCGCCGCGAAGGCTCCCGGATGCATGGCAGAACATTACTCTGTGGCCTTCGTCACACACCAGCTCGAGCCGATTCGACGCCTTTCCGCACACGTACGGCTCGCGCCCCCGCGTG
>NZ_BOOR01000046.1 GCF_016863335.1 Planotetraspora thailandica | reverse complement strand
CCCGCGTGATGCCGGGGCGCGAGCCGTACTGCGTGAACCGTGCTGCGTGAACCGTGATGGGTCAGGCGGCGGTGGGCTGCGCCACCGTCGCCGGGGTGAGCGCCAGGTCGAGGACCTCGCGCACGTCGCTCACCGGGTGGACGGTGAGGTCGGCGAGCACGTCGGCCGGGACGTCGTCCAGATCGGGCTCGTTGCGCGCCGGGATGAGCACGGTCGTGATGCCGGCCCGGTGGGCGGCGAGCAGCTTCTGCTTCACCCCGCCGATCGGCAGCACACGCCCGGTCAGCGACACCTCACCTGTCATCGCCACGTCCGAGCGGACCGGACGGCCCGACAGCAGCGAGGCGAGGGCGGTGGTCATGGTGACGCCCGCCGACGGCCCGTCCTTGGGCACCGCACCCGCCGGCACGTGGATGTGCACCTGACGGTCCTTCAGGGACCCGACCGGCAGCTCCAGCTCCACACCGCGCGAGCGGAGGTAGGACAGCGCGATCTGCGCCGACTCCTTCATCACGTCGCCGAGCTGGCCGGTGAGGGTGACGCCCGTCGACCCGGTCTCCGGGTCGGCCAGCGACGCCTCGACGTAGAGCACGTCGCCGCCTGCGCCGGTGACCGCGAGGCCGGTGGACACCCCCGGCACCGCCGTACGCTGCCGGGCCTCGGGAAGGGAGGACTCGGGCACGTGCCGCGGCCGGCCGAGGTAGTCGACCAGGTCGCCGGCCGCGACCGCGACGGGCAGCTCGGTCTCGCCGAGCGCGACCTTGGCGGTCACCTTGCGCAGCACCCGCGCGATCGCGCGCTCGAGCGAACGCACGCCCGCCTCGCGGGTGTACTCGCCCGCCAGGCGGCGCAGCGCCTCCTCGTCGATCGTGACGTCCTCGGCCGTCAGGCCCGCCTTCTCCAGCTGCCGGGGCAGCAGGTGGTCGCGGGCGATGGCGACCTTCTCGTCCTCGGTGTAGCCGTCCAGCGTGACGATCTCCATGCGGTCGAGCAGCGGCCCGGGGACCTGCTCGAGCACGTTGGCCGTCGCGAGGAACAGCACGTCGCTGAGGTCGAGCTCGACCTCCAGGTAGTGGTCGCGGAAGGTGTGGTTCTGCGCCGGGTCGAGCACCTCGAGCAGCGCCGCGGTCGGGTCGCCGCGGTAGTCGGCGCCGACCTTGTCGATCTCGTCGAGCAGCACGACCGGGTTCATCGAGCCCGCCTCGCGGATGGCGCGCACGATCCTGCCGGGCAGCGCGCCGACGTAGGTGCGCCGGTGGCCGCGGATCTCCGCCTCGTCGCGGACGCCGCCGAGCGCCACGCGGACGAACTTGCGCCCCATGGCCCGCGCCACCGACTCGCCGAGCGAGGTCTTGCCCACTCCGGGAGGGCCCGCCAGGGCCAGCACGGCGCCGCTGCGGCGGCCGCCGACGACCCCGAGGCCCTGGTCCGACCTGCGCTTGCGGACCGCGAGGTATTCGACGATGCGGTCCTTCACGTCGTCGAGGCCGGTGTGGTCGGCGTCGAGCACCGCCCGGGCGCCGGCGATGTCGTACTCGTCGGTCGTGTGGTTGTTCCAGGGGATGTCGAGGACGGTGTCCAGCCAGGTGCGGATCCAGCCCGTCTCGGGCGACTGGTCGGAGGTGCGCTCGAGCTTGTCGACCTCCTTGAGCGCGGCCTCGCGAACCTTCTCGGGCAGGTCGGCCGCCTCGATGCGGGACCGGTAGTCCTGCTCCTCGTCGGCCGGGTCACCGTTGAGCTCGGCCAGCTCCTTGCGGACGGCGGCCAGCTGCTGGCGCAGCAGGAACTCCCTCTGCTGCTTCTCCATGCCCTCCTGGACGTCCTTGCGGATGGTCTCCGCGACGTCCATCTCGGCGAGGTGGTCACGGGCCCAGCCGACCAGCTTCTCCAGCCGCGCGGTGGGGTCCGCGGTCTCCAGCAGGAACTGCTTCTGCTGCGTGGTCAGCCAGGGCGCGTAGCCCGAGCTGTCGGCCAGCACCGAGGGATCGTCGATCTTGTTGACCGCGTCGACGACCTGCCACGCGCCGCGCTTCTGCAGGATCGTCGTGGTCAGGGACTTGTACTCCTTGGCCAGCTCCTCGGCTCTGGGGCCCGAGGCGACCGGCTCGATCACCGTGGCCTCGACCCAGAGCGCGGCCCCGGGCCCGGTCGTCCCGATGCCCACGCGCATGCGGCTCACGCCGCGCACGACCGCCGCTGGCTCGCCGCCGGGAAGCCGCCCGACCTGCTCGACCACGGCGGACACGCCGGTCGCGCCGTATCGCCCGTCCACGCGCGGCACCAGGAGCACCGTGCTCTCTCCGCCGCTGGCCCGCGCCGCGTCGATGGCTGCCCGGACCTCGGAATCCGACAGGTCGAGGGGGACGACCATGCCGGGCAGGACGACCTCGTCGTCCAGAGGAAGGACGGGAAGTATCTGTGTCATGCGAACTCCCAAGGTTGAGTTATGTCGGCTCAACTAACAGGAGCCTGTCTCTGTTCCCAGTTTTGCGCCGGTTCGCTGTGAGCGATCGTAATTCTGTAATCACAGCTGACGGGGCCGATGTGGTGCACTCCGGAAAATGTCGGTGGCGGCGGATAACTTCCCGATCAGTGCTGAGAGGAGAGCGATGTACCGCCAGGGAGACATCCTGATCGTGCCCGTGCCGGAGGAGGACCTGCCCGTGTCCGCCCGGTCGCTTCCGGAGACGCCGCGCGACCGCCGCGGGCGGCTCGTGCTCGCGCTCGGCGAGGCCACCGGCCACGCCCACGCGATCCCCGGGCCCGGCACCTTGCTGCTCGATCCGGATCCGGGCCGGCCCGGCTACCTCCATCTGCCGTCCGGGGGCCGGCTGGTGCACGAGGAGCACGACGCGATCTCTTTGCCGCGCGGCTGGTACCGCGTGATCCGCCAGCGCGAATACGTGCCGGGAGCCTTCCGGGTGGTGGCCGACTGATGATCGACATGCGGGCCGAAGCCGTGCTCTCCGCGCGGCGGCCTCCTGCGCTCCCCTCTGGCACCTCAGGCTGGGACCAGGTCGCGTTCGCGGACGGCGCCGGCGACCGGGCCGCGGCCGAGGACGGCGTACGGCGGGCCTACCGGGACGCCGGGCTCGCCGAGCCCGAGCGGATCATGTGGGTCGGCTCCCCCGCCCGGGGAGCGGTCGCCGCCGCGCTCCTGCTCGGGGGCACACCCGCCTACGCCACACTGGCCGGCGCCGGTCTCGGGCCCATGGCCGACGAGCTGCTCGCCGAGCTCGGTCCTCTCGCCGATCAGGAGCCGGCCGAGGCCACGCCGGAACCGCGGATCGGCGGGGCCGGCGCGTCGGTGCGGCATGCCGTGCGGACCGGACCGTGGGAGCGGGCGCGGCTGGCCGTCCACACCGCGCTCGGCCCCGAGGGCTGGTCGCGAACCTGGGCGACCGCCGGCGGCCGGCTGTGGCGTCCCGTCGAAAGGACCGTCTCCGACATCCGCCGGGCGATCGCCGAGATGGGAGGGGAGACCGCGGGCGAGCTTCTGCGTGGGGCGACGCTCGACGCGGTCCTCGGCCAGCATGACGCCGCCTGGTTGTGCGTCTTCTCCCCGTCGTCCTCCTCAGACGGCGCGGTGCCCGCCGACGTCGCCCGCGAGGAGCGGGCGGCGCTCGGCGGCCTGGCGGCGGTCGCGCGCAACGCCGGATGGTGGTGGCCGTTCGAACGCGTGGCGCTCGTGTGCGAGCGGCCCGTCTTCACCCACCGCGACGAATCGGGCCGGCTGCACCGGGCCGACGGGGCGGCCATGGCGTTTCCGGACGGGTTCGCGCTGCACGCCTGGCGCGGTATGCCGGTCCCGGCCGAGTTCGGCGCCACGATGGCCTCGCTCGACGCCGGGCGGATCAGGGCCGAGGAGAACGCCGAACTGCGACGGGTGATGCTGGAGCACTACGGGTTCGAGCGTTACCTCAAGGAGTCCGGGGCGTCCCCGGTGCACAGGGACGAGACGGGCACGTTGTGGCGCATCTCCCTGCCCGGCGACGAGGACCTCGTGATGGTCGAGGTGGTCAACTCGACACCGGAGCCCGACGGCACCCACCGCACCTACTTCCTGCGGGTGCCGCCCGGCATCCAGCGGGCGCGGCAGGGCGTGGCCTGGACGTTCGGCCTCACCGAGGCCGACTACCAGCCCGGCAGGCAGACCTGATCCCTGACTAGCGGCCCGCGGGCACCCGCTCGAGCACCCCGCCGGCGAAGACGTCGTACAGGCCCAGCGGCTCCAGATGCACGTATCCGATGTGGCAGTCGCAGACCGCCACCGGGCACGGGCGGGGCCGCAGGGCCGCGCGGAACGTCCCGTCGTAGAGGTTGCCGAGCACCTCAGGGATGAAGTGGCACCGCCGGACCGTCCCGTCGCCGTCCACCGAGACGACCGTCTCCCCCGTACGGCACGGCAGCCCCGCGCTCAGGTGCGGGAGGCGGCTATAGCCGAAATGGGGGTCGAGCGCGGCCCACTCGGCCGCCTCCGCGTCGGTGTAGAGCCGGCCCTCCTCGGCGTTCACCCAGAGATACGTGGACTCCGGAAGGTCGTCGCGCAGGCGCCTGGCGTCCGGCAGGTGATCGGGGTGCCCGACGATGCCGACGCTGTGCCGTACGCCGAGCCGGGCCAGGTCGCGGCACTTGCCGAGGAAGCGGTCGTAGGCCACCTGGCTCGGGTGGTAGGTGCACCAGAGCGCGAGGCGGCCGAGGTCGGCCTGGGCGAGCCAGTCGGTGCGGCAGCTCAGGTTCGTCTGGATGGCCACCTTCCTCACGTGGCTCATGCGGCTGAGCGTGATCATCGCGGTGCGGTACCAGGAGCGGACCAGGCCTTCGCCCCACGGGGTGAACAGGACCGAGATCGGGTGGTCCTGGGCGGCGACCCAGCCGGTGAAGCGCTCCAGCGCGGCCCGGTCGGCGCGCAGCCGCTCCGGATCGTCCCGTCGTTTGGCGAAGGGGCAGTAGGCGCAGTCGTAGTCGCAGCTCGCCAGCGGGCCGCGGTAGAGGATCGACAGATGCCCGGCGCCGGCCGGATCGGGGGTTTCCATCAGCGCTCCTCGTAGGCGTCCATCAGCGCCCGGACGCGGCCGGAGAACAGGGCGGGGCCGATGGCGTCGGAATACGCCAGGCCGTCGGCGGTCAGCCGCACCGTCTCGTCACCGGCCTCCAGCCAGCCCAGCGCGGCGAACCGGTCGAGCTCTCCGCCGAAGTCGGCCAGCACGTCCGCGCCGAACCGCGACCGGTAGGAGGCGCGCGACATGCCTTCGGCCTGCAGCAGCGACTGGATCAGGTGGCGGCGCCTCCTGTCCTCCTCGTCGAGCCGGAACCCCACGTTGGCCACAGCGAACGCGGACGCCGGCAGCCGCACGAACTCGTCGATGATCGCCCGGACGTGCCGGGCCCCCACGGCGTACTCGTGCGAATAGTGCAGCTCACGGGTGTAGGAGCGGGCGCCGCAGCCGAGCCCGACCATGCCGTCGCTCTGGCAGTGGTATTCGGTCGTGACACCGGAGCCGGGAAGGCGGAACATCCGCATCGACACCTGCTCGTAGCCCGCCGCGAGCAGGTGGTCGCGGCCCTCCCGGTAGAGCTCGAGCCGCTGGTCGTCCCAGTCGCGGCCGGTCCTGCTGAGCCCGGTGAGCGGCCGCACGTACAACGGGTAGAGGTAGAGCTCCTCGGGCCGCCACGACAAGGCAGTGTCCAGTGAGTGGCGCCACGACCGCGGCGTCTGCCCGTCGATGCCGTAGATCAGGTCGATGTTGAGCGTCTCGAAAGACGCGGCCCTGATCCGGTCGAGCGCGGCGTCCACCTCGGCCCGATGCTGCGGTCGCACGGCAGCCCGGGCCTCGGCCTCGATGAAGCTCTGCACGCCGATGGACACCCGGGTGGCGCCGCGTTCGGCGAGCACGGCCAGCCGGTCGGCGGTCGCGGTGGCCGGCGAGGTCTCCACCGACAGCGGGACGGCCCTCAGGTCGGCGCCGAGCACGCCTTCGGCGAGGTCGAACAGCCGGGTCAGCTCGCTCGCGCTCAGATAGGTCGGGGTGCCCCCGCCGATGGCGGCCGTGACGAACCGCGGATCGGGCAGCGCGTCGCGCACGACGGCGGCCTGCCGTTCCAGCGCGCCGAGGTAGGCGCCGACGAGTTCCTCCGGCGCACCCGTGCGGGTGAACAGGTTGCAGAACCCGCAGCGCATCTCGCAGAACGGGATGTGCAGATACAGGAACAACGCTCCGGCCGGCTCGCCGGCCCACACGTCACGCAGGGCGGGACGGGGATCCAGCGGCCGGTAGGCCGTCTTGTGCGGATAGGCGTACACGTATCCGGCGTACGGCCTCGATAACAGGTCGGTCGTCATCGGTTCTCCGGAGTGCGGGTCATCGGGCGACCCTGTCCCATGACCGTGCGCGCCCCCATTGCGGCCGGGGCTGCACGGCTCTGTCCATCACGAACTCGGCATAAGGCACGGTCCAGACGACCTCGTGCCCGATCCGGTGCCCGGTGTGGCCGCCTTCGCCGTAGGCCGTGCCGTGGTCGGAGCAGATGATCGTGAAGCACGGCCTGCGGCGGGTCATGAGGCCGAACAGGCGGCCGATGTGCCGGTCGACGTATTCCAGCGCCGCGGCGTGGCTCTCCAGGGTGTCCCCGTCTTCCGCCACGGCGCCGGGCAGGTGGAACCAGTTGGGCTGGTGCAGGGCCGATACGTTGACGAACACGAACACCGGCTCGTCCCTGTGCCGCAACGAACGTTCGACCCGGTCGATCTGGCGCTCCAGCGACCGGCGGGAAGTGACGCCGAACTCGGGCTCCCAATGGCTCTCGGCGAACATGGCGGGGAAGGCCGAGCCGAGCGGCGTCTCCTTGTTGAAGAACCCGACGCCGCCGACGCAGACCGTGTGATACCCCGCCTTGGCCAGCCCGCCAGGCAGGTCGGGGGCGTCGAACACCCAGGTGCCCGGCCCAGTCGTCTCGCTGCCCGGGAAACGCGCGGCGAACGGGCGCGCGTGCGGGCCCGGCTCGACCGGGGTCGGGAAGAACCCCGCGAACATCGCCGCGTGTGCGGCGTAGGTGAAGCTGCCCGGGCTGTGCCTCCGCTCCCACCTGCCACCGGGCAGCACCCGGGCCAGGTTCGGCAGCCTGCCCGCCTCCACGAGCCCCGCCGCCACGTCGTAGCGCAACGTGTCGAGCGTGACCATCAGGATGTCGTGGCTGCCCACCACAGTGTTCATGTCACGTTTCATGTCACGGTTCATGTCTCTCCCTCGCCTCGCCGGGCCGTGACCCGAGACCGGCCCCGGGACTGCATGCCCCCTCGCCATCCCCGCGACACGGCCGCGATCTGTGCGGCGTAGGTGTCGATTCCGTCCGCGGCTCCGCCGGGCAGGCCCATGAGTCCCGGGAGCAGGTCGCCGAACGCGTTGACCTCGGCCACGGCCATCGAGCGCAGGTCGGAACCGATCATCAGGTCGACCCCCGCGGCCAGGCTGCCGGGGAACTCCCCGGCGGCCCGCTCGGCGACCTCCAGCGCCCGCCGCCACCGCGGCTCCCCGAGCCGTTCGCGCAACGCGGCCAGGTCGCCACGCGCGCCTCCCAGATGCAGGTTCGTCATGGGCGAGCGGCCCACCCGCACGACCGCGTGGGTGGCCGCGCCAGCGACCACGACCACCCGCAGGTCGAAGGGCCGGCCCCCGGCGGACGCCTTGGGGAACCACCGCTCGACGTGCAGGCCGTCGGGCGCGAGCGCGTCGACGACCGCGGCCACGTCGGCCTCGTCCTCGTAGGTGCGCACGCGCAGCGAGTTGTGCAGCATCACCTGCCCGGCGGACCCGCGGGACAGCGCGGCCGAGGTCACCGCCTTCACGCGGCGCCCGAGCGCCTGGAAGGCGATCACCCCGGACGCCGAGGAGCCGTACGCGGGTTTGACGAACACGCGGGGCCATCCCCGCTCCGCCATGCGTTCGCGCAACTCGCGGTAGGACCCGACCGACCCGCTCAGCGCGGGCGGCACGGGCACGCCCGCCGCGTCCAGACGGGCGTGGCACAGCCGCTTGTCGCACATGACGGCGATCTCACCGACGTCGCCCAGCAGCCCGGCGCCCGGCGCCGCCCGCACGGCCTCGGCGATCTGCCGCAGTCCCTTGCCGAACGCCTCGAACCACGCCGCGCCGCCGCCCGCCCGCGAGGGGTCGCCGGGACCGCGCAGCAGGGCGCCGGTCTCGGCGTCCTCCCCCGGCGAGTCGATCCGTACCAGGCTCTCCGGGGGAATCCACGGCGATCCGCCGCCGAGCACGTCCCGCCAGGAGACCACGTACGGCTCGGCCAGCCCGGCCCGCAGGGCCGCGTCGCGGAACATCGTGACGCGGCGGTGCTCCGGCACTCCGACGACCACCCAGGGTGTGTTCACCTGCGGGGCCTCACTCGTCGACGGCGACGAAGCGCCAGTCGTCCTCCGGGCTTTCCTGCTCGCCGAGGTCGACGTCGACGCCGGGCAGGGCTTCCTCCATCCGCTTCATCATCGTCTCGGTCAGGAAGTGGTGATGGAGGTCGAGCCGGCGCAGATGGGTCAGCGGCTGGCCGGTCAGCAGAGCCTCGGCGCCGCGGTCGGTGAGAACGCCCATGGACAGGCTCAGAGTCTGGAGCCTGGCGACCACCGGCGCGGACCCGACCGCGGTGGCGATCTCGTCCTCGATCTCGCTGTCCTGCAGGCCGAGGTGGGTCACGCGGGGCAGCCGCTCGCCGGTCAGGATGGGCTCGAGGTCGTCGACGGTGGCCTGGCCGCCGTACTCTTCGACGCCAAGCCACAGATCGAGGTGCTCCAGGTTGGGCAGGTCACACTGGCCCACCGCGCGCACCACCTCGGCGGGCAGACCGCCGGATTCGAAGCGGAGCATCCGCAGCCCCTCGTGCCGGACGGCGCGGAGCCTGAGCTGGGCGCCGCCGCGGACCTCCAGCCGCTCCAGCAACGGGAAGGCCTCCAGCAGCGGGGTGACGTCGGCCTGCACGATCCAGGAGATCTCGCACTCCTCGGAGACGATCGCGCCCAGGAACAGGGCGCGCAGCTCCGGGAAACGGGCGGCGTTGTCGGCGAGGAGCCGGATCACCGTCTCCGCGCTTTCCTCGTAGGGATTCTCCCAGCAGCCGACGACGACGGCCCGCACGGCGGTGGTGTCGACACGCTCGAGGAACCGGGTGAAGATCGCCGCCCAGGCCCCCTGCTCCTCGCCGTACGACTCGGTCGAGAACCGCCACACCACCGCACCCGGATCGGGAAGCTCCGCGTCGTCGCCGAGGCCGGAGAACTCGACCACGGGAAGACCGGCGTAGCGATCCCGATAGTCGTGGACGCCGTCGGGCGGCAGGGGCTGTTCCATCTCTTCTCCTCGCCTGGGGGGACTGGCGGATCATGTCTTACCAGAGCCAGGCGACAGTTCGAGTCGCACGCTCAGTCAACCTGCCGATGCGTCCCCTTCCGGGGCGGACCATGATGTCTCCTATGGAATCCGGCCACATCCGGCTGCGCTCGGCTCCGGGACGATGGGTGCTCCTCACCACCGTCCTCGGGTCCGGCATGGCCATGCTCGACGGCACAGTCGTGAACGTCGCCCTGCCCGCGCTCGCCCGCGATCTCGACGCCGGGATGTCCGGCCTGCAGTGGACGGTCAACGCCTACACCCTGACCCTCGCGGGACTGATCCTGCTCGGCGGGTCGCTCGGCGACCGGTACGGCAGGCGCAAGATCTTCATGATCGGGGTGGTGTGGTTCGCCGCGGCGTCCGCGCTGTGCGGCCTGTCCCCGAACATCGAGCTCCTGATATTCGCCCGGGCGTTGCAGGGCATCGGCGGGGCGCTGCTCACGCCGGGTTCTCTGGCGATCATCCAGGCGAGCTTCGTCCACGACGACCGGCCCAGGGCGGTCGGCTCCTGGTCGGGCCTCGGCGGCGTCGCGTCGGCGATCGGCCCCCTCCTGGGCGGCTGGCTGGTCGAGACGGCCGGCTGGCGGTGGGTCTTCCTGCTCAACCTCCCTCTCGCGGTCGTGGTGCTCGCCGTGGCGGCGCGGCACGTGCCGGAGACCCGCGACACCGCGGCGCACGGGCGTTTCGACGTGCTCGGCTCGGCGCTGGCGGCGCTGGCCCTGGCGGGCGTCACCTTCGGCCTGATCCAGGCGGGCGCGGGGACGATCCCCCTGGTCGCCGGGCTCGTCCTGGCCGCCTCCTTCGTCGCCGTGGAGATCAGGCGCTCCCCCGACGCCCTGGTGCCCGTGGGGATCTTCCGCTCACGCGTCTTCACCGCGGTGAACGTGGTGACGCTGATCATGTACGCGGCGATGGGCGTCGTGTTCTTCCTGCTCGTCGTGCAACTCCAGGTGTCGGCCGGGTTCTCCCCCATCGCCGCGGGCTCGGCGATGCTTCCCGTGACGATCCTGATGTTGCTGCTGTCGGCCCGTGCGGGCGAGCTGGCCAAGCGCATCGGCCCGCGTGTCCCCATGACCGCGGGGATCCTCGTCTGCGCCGCTGGGCTGCTGCTGATGAGCCGGATCGGGCCGAACGCCTCCTACGTCGCCGACGTGTTACCCGCGGCGGTCGTCTTCGGCCTCGGCCTGTCCTCGGCCGTCGCCCCTCTGACGGCGACGGTGCTGGCCACGGCCGAGGAGCGGTACGCGGGCGTGGCCAGCGGGGTCAACAACGCCCTGGCCCGCACCGGCGGCCTGCTCGCCGTCGCGGCCGTGCCCCCGCTGGTCGGTCTGACCGGCGACGCGTACAACTCTCCGGCGGCCTTCACCAGCGGCTTCCACACCGCGATGCTGGTGAGCGCGATCATGCTGGCGGTCGCGGCGGTGGTCACCTTCTTCACGATCAAGGGCAACGTGCTGATCGAGGCGCCCGAGCCGGAGCGCAAAATCCACTGCTCGCTCGACGGGCCGCCTCTGGAAGGCGAGATCACAGCTCCGAGTTAAGAAACCCGACGTGGGCGGTTCATGCGCCTGTGACGCTTGTGTCCTGATGGCGGGAAACGATCCGCCACATGAGCGTTTCCCGCATGTCCGCCCTGCTCGCGGCCGCCCTGGCCACCCCCGCCGCGCTCGTCGCGCCGATCGCCGCGGCCTCCCCCGCACTGGCCGCAGCGAAGACCTGCCCGGCCTTCGTGGCCGTGGCGTCGCCGTACGCGACGGTGGACGGGCAGACGCGCGCCGGAACGGTCACCGTGTACGGCAGCGCGAAGAGCGGCCTGAAGAAGCGGGAGACGCTCTCCCAGGGGACGGCCGGCATCGGCGGAGCCCCTGAACGCAACGACTCGTTCGGCTCGGCGGTGGCGAAGGGCGACTTCGACGGCGACGGCTGCGCCGACCTCGCCGTCGGAGTGTCGGAGGAGGTCGTCGGCAAGCCGGACCCGGACGCCGTGCCGGGAGCGGACGGCAACGGCGTCGTGCACATCCTCTTCGGGTCGCCGTCCGGCTTCACCCGGGTCAAGACGATCGACGTCACCCACCTCGGCCGCAAATACGGGACCGACAGGTTCGGGGCGGCCCTCGCCGCCGGCGACCTCGACGGGGACGGCGACGACGAGCTGATCGTGGGTGCGCCCGGCATCACGGGCGGTGGCGGAATCGGCGTGTTCGGCCTCAGCGGGCGCTCGCCGTACGGCACCGGCACGCTGATCACCCAGACGACGAGCTGGGTGCACCAGAAGGGCGACCCGACCGACCTGTTCGGCGCCGCCGTCGCCGCCGGCGACTTCAAGGGCAACGGCAAGGCCCAGATCGCGGTGGGGGCGCCGGGCGACGGCGGCACGTCGCCGGGCTCCGGCGTGGTGACGATCGTCGACCCGCGCGGACGGCACGCCACCGCCTTCACGCAGAACAGCCCCGGCGTGCTCGGCGGGGTGGAGAAGTGGGACGCCTTCGGGTCGGCGCTGGCCACGGGCGACTTCAACGCCGACGGGCGCGACGACCTCGCGATCGGCGTCCCCGGTGAGGACGTGTCCTCCTCGCTCACCCGCGGGATGGACTACGGCGACGGCGCCGTCAACGTCCTGTACGGCTCGGCCCGCGGCCTGACCGCGACCGCCAACGAGATGTGGACGCAGACGATCCTGGCGGGCGTTCCGCGCTACTACGACCGATTCGGCACGTCCCTCGTCACCGGCGACCTGAACGGCGACAAGGACGACGAGCTGATCGTCGGGGCGCCGGGCGAGGGCGCGGTGCAGGTGCTCGCCGGGACGCGCACGGGCGGCCTGACCCGCGACGACAACGAGCTGATCACCGGGACGCGGACGGGCGCCTTCGGGTCGTCGGTCCTCATCGAGGGCGGGAAGGTGCTGGTGGCCGCGCCGGGTTCGGGCGAGCTGACGGTGATCGGCACGAAGGTGAAGAAGGGCCCCTACCCCGGGGCCGTGCCCGGGACCGCCCGCAAGGTGCGCACGGGCGGCCCGGACGACCTGTCCGGCTACGCGTTGAGCTGAGCGTGTCCCGAGGGGATCGTGAAGGTGGCCGCGGTCTTCGCCGGCGCGCCGCGCCGGGTGATGTAGTCCAGCGTGCGGAAGTCGGCGCGCAGCTCGTCCTGCGAGGCCGTGCAGAGGATGTAGCCCCGGCGCTGGTCGATGTAGGCGATGTGCGGGTTCTCCCGCTCCACCTCGGCGACCCACGCCAGGTCGCGGTACCCGTCGCCGTCGCTGGAGATCGACGAGGTGACCAGCTCGACCGCGACCGCGGGTGAGGCCGGGTCGCCGAAGTCCGGCCTCAGCAGGTTCGCGTGGTGCATGTGCGCGTCCCCGGTCAGCACGACGGGGTTGGACACCCCCGAGGAGGCGATCCCCCTCAGAAGCCGGGTGCGGTCGGCCGCGTAGCCGTCCCAGCTGTCCATGTTGAGGTCCATGCCGGGACCGGTCCGCACGTCGCGCTGCGCCATGATGATCTGCTGACCGACGAAGTTCCACCGGGTCCGGGAGGCGGCGAGCCCGTCGAGGATCCATTCGCGCTGGTCGGCGCCGAGTATGGTGCGCCCGGTGTCGAGCCGTTCGTCGCAGCCGTTGCGGTCTCCGTCGCCGCAGGCCTGGTCGTCGCGGAACTGGCGGGTGTCGAGCAGGTGGAACGTGGCCAGGTCGCCCCACGTGATCCGCCGGTTGATCCGGATGGAACCGCCGTTCGGCAGGCTCGACCGGCGCAGCGGCATGTTCTCGTAGTACGCCTGGAAGGCGGCCGCCTGCCGCCGCCGGAAGTCGGCCGCCCCGGTGCTGGAGACCGGGCCGGCCCAGTTGTTCTCCACCTCGTGGTCGTCGAACACGACCAGCCAGGGCGCCGCGTGGTGGGCCGCCTGCAGGTCGGGGTCGCTCTTGTACTGCGCGAGCCTGAGCCGGTAGTCGCCGAGCGACTGGCACTTCCTGCCGGCGTGAAGCCGTACGACGCCGCTCGGGGCCGTGTAGCCCTTCGGCCCGTACTCGTAGATGTAGTCGCCGAGGTGCACGACGAGGTCCGGCTCCTGCTCGGCGATCCGCCGGTAGGCGGTGTAGTACCCGTGCTCCCACTGCGCGCAGGCGGCGATGGCGAACCGGAACGGCGACGTCCCTGTCGGCGTCGTCCGCGTACGGCCGGCCGGCGAGATGTAGCCGTCGGTGCGGAACCGGTAGAAGTACTCCCTGCCGGGCTGCAGGCCGTTCACCTCGATGTGCAGGCTGTGCGCCTGTTCCGGGCGGGCGGTCGCCGTACCGGAGGAGACGACGTCGGAGAAGCGTTCGTCGCGCGCGAGCTGCCAGTCGACCTCGACCGGGCGGTTCGGCATCGCGCCGGAACCGTCGGGGGCGAGGGGATCGAGCGCGAGCCGGGTCCACAACACGATGCCGTCGGCCGTGGGATCGCCGGAGGCCACGCCGAGAGTGAACGGATCCGTACGGAACACCCTCCCGTACGGCAGGCCCGACGGGAGGGCGGAGCCGGAAAGGAGCAGCCCACCGGCGCCGGCCGCGGCGGCGGACAGGAACACTCTTCGTGACGTATTCGTCTGCACGCCGCCAGTCCAACCGACCGGGTTAACACGGCGCCTTTACCGCGATTGCCTGCGAAGAAACCCGCGATGAACAGTGCCGATGGCCGTGATCTGACTTCCCGTGTTTGCTGAACGACCGCTGAAGGCGAGGGTGCCGGCGCGTTAACTTCTCAGCTGCCCCCTTCTCAGCCGCTCAGAGCACGAGCTTGAGGTCGTCGCGCAGTTGGGAGGCGTTCCGGAAGTGGATGCCCGTCATGCCGGCCCGTTCCGCCCCCTCGATGTTCTCCAGCCGGTCGTCGACGAAGACGACGTCGGCGGGGTCGGCGCCCATGTTCTCTGCCGCACGCAGGTAGATGGTCTCGTCCGGCTTCACCAGGCCCATGCGGGCGCTGTAGAGGCGGGGCCGCAGGCGGGCCAGGAACGGAAGGCCGTCGATCCTGTCCGCGACGGCGGCGGGGGCGTTGGACAGCAGCGCCATGGGCACTCCCCCGGCGGCCAGCTCCTCGATGATCGCCACCGTCTCCTCGTTGGGCACCGACCAGCTCGCCGCGTCCAGGGACAGGACGCCGTCGAGCTCGCCGCCGTCGACCGGCCTGCCGTACACGCCGGACCAGTACTGGTCTTCGGTCAGCGCGCCCCTGTCGTATTCGAGACGCAGCTCCCAGTAACGCTCCTCGGCCCGCGGATCCCCCAGGGTCACCCGCGCGGCGTCCTCGGCCGTCTGCGGAAGGCAGATGACATTGCCGTAATCGAAAAGAACATACTTCATGATTGAACGAGCATAGGCGATGTTCGTTACAGCGAGGTGAGGTAGGGGTTGACGAACTTGTTGGTGGCTCCGCAGCCCAGGTAGTTGCGCACCGTGTGGAAGTCGAGCCAGTCGATGTTGCAGGGCACGTCCGCCTCGATCCCGTCGAAACATCCCCGCAGGTCGGATGGGATGGCCGCGATGTCGTCCTTGTCGGCGATGTTGATCCACCGGCCCACCCCCGGCGGCCGGGCGCCGCGCCCGCGCACCGGGACCGGCGCCAGCCGTTCGAAGACGACGTTTCGCATGCCCAGGGGGCTGCCGAGCGTGATGAGCAACTCCGTCGACAGGTCGGCGTGCGCCCAGAACGCCTCGTACGTCACGACGCTGCCGAGCGAATGGGCGATCACCGCGCGTGGCCGGCGCCTGCGGATCACGTCGGCCACGGTGTCGCGCGCCTTGACGCGAGGGTTTCCCCCGCCGAGGTAGGTCGCCACCTCGGGGCAGAAGTCCTGGGCGAACTTCACGGCGTCCGGGCCCAGCTTGTCGAGCAGCCACTCGGCGAGGCGATGGGCGATCCCCGTCAGCGACTCCCCCGCGGCGCTGCGTACACGCCCGTTCAGCTGCGCCGTCCAGTCGGCGAACACCATCTTGGCCGGAGGGTCCATGGCCTTGGGCGGCCGCGGCGGGCCCATGTGAAGGTGATGGGCGTAGTAGGCGATCTCGGAGAAGTACTGCTGGCCGGTGTAAGGAGCCGCGCCGTCGAGGCCTTTGTGCAGGTAGGCGTTCCACTTGCCCCGCATGGTCTCCGCCGCGCCGCCGGGCGAGCCGCCCGCCTCCTCGTAGTAGTGGTACTTGCCGATGCCGTGGACTCCGACGATCGTGGTCATGATCGAGCCGCCCGCCTCCAGTCGGTAGATCTCTGGGTCTCGCCAGGACACTGTGCATGAGGGGGTGGACCGTGACAAGGAGACGGCGATAAATCGGTTGATCGGGAATCATGCCCGGCGGTTACGCTTTGAGCCCGTTAAGAGTTGTTTTCGCATCCCAGGAAGAGAGGACGATATGCCAGGCCCGTTGCACATCCGCGGCTCGGTGGTCATCCCCGAGGCGGAGCTCGGCTGGCGGTTCTCCCGTTCCTCGGGGCCGGGCGGCCAGGGCGTCAACACCACCGACAGCCGGGTCGAGCTGAGCTTCAACGTCGAGACGACGACCGCGCTCGACCCCGTGCTGCGGGCCCGGGCGCTCGAACGGCTCGGCCCCCGTCTCGTCGAAGGCGTGCTCACCATCGCGGCCTCCGAGTTCCGCTCGCAGCTTCGCAACCGTGAAGCCGCGGAGGTACGGCTCGCGCACGTGATCGCCCAGGCCATCGCGCCGCCGCCCAGGAAGAGGCGTCCCACCAAGCCGTCCAAGGGCGCCGTGGAAAGGCGCCTGTCCGCCAAGAAACAGCGCTCCGACCTCAAACGCCTGCGCCGATCCGCCGACTAGCGTCGACGCCGGGCGGGTCTGACCTGTGTTCGCCGGCGGACTCCAATGCTTTTCTACGGCGGTGCCCCGCTGGTGTAGTTCGCCGCCGCGGTCCGGCTATTGCAGCCGCTGACCTTTGGCCGACATTCGCGCGGCCAGCACACTTACCAGACGTTTACTCAGGCAGACGCTCAGTTATCCCGCACCGCGATCCATTGAGCAATTTCGTCGGAAACGGTGGAAGCATCCCCCCGCCTGCTGTAGCGGTGCTCATTTTTCCGGACGTCCCGGTATTCAATTTCGTATATATCGTCACCCCGGAATGACGCCAGGGCGTACCACACGGGGTCGTCACCCGCGGCATGAAAAGTGACGAAGGTGTTGTCCACGTGATTCAACTCGGCGATCAGGACCCCGATCGCCTCCGGTGATGGTTCATCGAGCTGGTAGCCGTCCTCGGTGTACGCGCCGTAGCTGGCAGCGGGCATCGCCTGTCGCCTTCCTCTCGCCGATCACATGTATTCGCGCGGCAAGCCCTACGATCCCAGACATCAGCTGGAGCCCCACCTGTTCTCGGATTATTGGTGGTGAGTAATTCTTCAGCCGGTTTCGCAACGTCGGCAATTGTGCGATTTTTCGGTCGTACGCGCACAACCCGACTTGGCATTGAATACCCTGAAGCCCCCAAAATGCCCAATCCGCGGATATATCGGGGCTCAATTTTCTTCGAATTTGTTTTTCGAAATCCCTAGCGACGGCCCTGGCGCCTCTGACATCATTCATACAGGTGTTCGATAGTTCGGCGATCCTGGGGGGGCGGGCGTGACGGATCGACACGAGGGGCGTCCGTCTCCTGTGCCTGGCGAGCCGATCGGTGGGCCTGACTGGTGGGCGGAGGTGCGGGAGCGGGCCCAGGCGTGGTCATCGGACGGCAGTTCGGCGTTGAGTTCTGCGTCGGGGATCAAGGCATGGTGGGAGGCCACGCTCGCGGAGAAGTCGTCCGCCGACCCGCCTGGGGTCGCCCCGCCGGGTGTGGGACGCCTTTCGTCCGTGAACGGCGGCGAGCCGCCTGCTGATGGATCCGCTGAGCCTGCGCAAGAGGCTTCGGCGGGGCCGCCCACCAGCGCGGAGAATGCGACAGAGAACGCGACGGCGACGCAGGCGCCCACCGGACCGGCGACGCCAGCGGAGTCGACTGCTGGGCTGGTGGCGGTGCTGGTCGATGCCGCGTCCGCTCTGGCCCTGGCCGAA
>NZ_BOOR01000045.1 GCF_016863335.1 Planotetraspora thailandica | reverse complement strand
CGAGAAGGACTACCGCAAGCGCTTCCTGGAGGTGCGGCCCACCGACGCCGGCGGCATGGAGGGCGAATTCCGGCTACCCAAGGAGTCCGCGGCCCGGTTGAAGGCATTGCTGGACGCCTACGCCAAACCCCAGGCTGAGAACGACGACCGGACGTTGCGGCAGCGCAACGCCGACACGTTCGCCGACCTGCTCGCCAACAAGATCACCACCGAACTACTCGTCCTGGTCAACGCCGAAACCCTGCCCACCGACCCGCCCACTCAGGACGGCAACGCAGGCGACGAGACCGCCGACCACTACGCCGACGGCGACGCAGGCGACACTGCCGACCCGGACGATGCCGGCGACATCGACATCGACATCGACGACGACGCTGTGGACCCGGACGGTGCCAACTGCGCGGGCGACACTACTGACCGCCCCTCCTCCGAACACGCAGGCGACGCCACCACGCACAACGGTGGAGCCACGACGGGCACGGGAGATCAGGCGCGGGATCGATTGTTGCGGTGGAAGGTGCCGGGGTTGTTGCTGGCCACCGGCCAACTGCTGTCCCCGACCGACATAGCGCGGCTGGCCCGGACCTCCACGCTGATGCGCCTGGTCATGGACGCCGACGGCCAAGTCCTCGACATGGGCCGCGCCGTACGACTAGCCACCAACCCCCAGCGCAAAGCCGTCTTCGCCCGATACAGCACCTGCTGGATCGACGGCTGCCCGCTCCCGGCCACCATGTGCCAGATCGACCACGCCGACAACTGGGTAGCGGGCGGGCTGACCAACCTCAAACTTCTCGGCCCTGCCTGCCAGCACCACAACCGCGACCGCTACCGGCATCCGGAACGCTACGTACGCCGCCGGGAGGGCAAAGACCGCTGGGCCTTCGCCTATACCGGCCCCCGCTACCGAACCCGACACCGCCGAACACCCACCACCCAAGCGACCATCGCAGGGCCGCCCGGGAGCGGAGACCCGCCCTCACAAACTGGCATGCACTGACAGAGACCGACGCATAGAAGCCATCGATGCGGACGGGGAATCGACGTGGGCGCCCTCGTGGAGGGCGTCGGCGAAGACACCACAAGCGAGGGGGACGGCGCGATGTCGCTCGTCGGCTACGGTCGCGACGGTCTCCACCCTGCCTCGGCGCGATCTGTGACGTTCTCCCTCGTGCTAGCCGTGCCAACGCGAGATCACGGCCCCGTGGCCATGCCGGAGTGGCGATGCTGGATCTCGCGCACGGCGAATGATCGAAAGCCGGAAAGGCAAACCTGGCTGAGAAGCCGGTGCAGATATGCCCTTGATCAATTGGAATGCCGTCGTCTGATGTCACGAGCGCCTTTGATCAATGGCCTCGGGCGAAAGGGATCCACCGTTCGATCGAATCTTCAACAGACGTCTCAGGACGCTCGGGAGTGGCATGGAGGCGACGCGAAGAAGATCAGAACGCTGTCTGACAGTGATCATGACTGATATGCGAGCAGGGGTCGCGCGATTTGCCGACGGCGAAGGCGCGGCAGCGCTCGTCACACATGCCGGCCGCCGAGTATCACTCCATCGGCCACCTGCGACAATGCCACCGAGCCACAGCCTGCCCCCCGCCGGTCGCCATGTCGCTGATTCACCGACCCGCCGATCCGCCAGACCGGCGCATCAACGGAGTCGGGCCGTACGTAAGCCCGCGCTCGGGAGATTG
Organism: Planotetraspora thailandica; assembly: GCF_016863335.1. Lineage (GTDB taxonomy): Bacteria > Actinomycetota > Actinomycetes > Streptosporangiales > Streptosporangiaceae > Planotetraspora > Planotetraspora thailandica. Next base: position 98,227 of record NZ_BOOR01000045.1, on the reverse strand, counting down.
CCGCGTCAATGCGAGCAGGGCTGCCCGGCCGTTGCGATCATCGGCTGCCGCCGACCGGTCGCGCCGCGTCACGCGGCCGGGGCGGACGGCGGACAGAAAGAACGGACAGACGGCAGCGAACACCACCATGGGGACCATGTCATGAGGAACGTGCTCGTCATCGGCATCGGTGCCGGGGATCCCGGCCATCTCACGGTGCAGGCGATCGACGCGCTCGCGAAGGCCGACGTGTTCTTCCTGCTCGACAAGGGCCGGGAGGCCGACGACCTCGCCGGGCTGCGACGGGAGATCATCGCCTCCCACGCGCGCGAGCCGTACCGGGTGGTGGAGGTGCCCGATCCGGAGCGGGACCGCGGCCCGGCAGCAGACACGACCGCGAACACCGCGGCAAACGCCACAGCAAACACCACCGCAAACACCACCGCGTGCACCAACGCGCACACCGCCGCCAGCACCGAGAGCACCGCGGCAGACATCACCGCCAGGACCACCACCGACACCAACGACAACGCCGACATGAGCACGTACACGGCGGCGGTGGATGATTGGCGTTCACGCAGGGCGGACGTCGTCGAACGGCTCATCGCACGCGAACTCGGCGACGACGAGACGGGGGCGTTCCTCGTGTGGGGTGACCCCGCCCTGTACGACGGCACGATCGCCGTGATCGAGGAGGTGCTGGCGCGTGGCCGGGTGCGGTTCGATCACACGATTATTCCGGGCGTCAGCAGTGTGTCGGCGCTGGCGGCCCGCCACCGCATCGGCCTGACCCGGGTCGGCAGGCCCCTCCTCATCACCACCGGCCGACGACTGGCCGAGGCTCTTGAGAACGGGACCGACGACGTGGTCGTCATGCTCGACTCGGGATGCGCCTTCGCGGACATCGCGCAGGCCGCCGAGTTCGACATCTACTGGGGCGCCTACCTGGGGACGCCTGACGAGATCCTGATCGCGGGCCGCGCGGGCGACGTCGCCGAGCGCATCTGCTCGGAACGGGCGGCCGCCCGCGCCCGCAAGGGCTGGATCATGGACACCTATCTGCTAAGGCGGGTCACCAGTCCTGACGCCAGGCCTGGCGGCGGTGCCGCATGTCCATGAGCGCCTGGGCGTCCTGCGCCACGACTCCGTGCGTCGCCACGCCCTGGACGTTCAGGGACTGCACCGTCGCCGACGCAGCCATGGGTGTGGACATGACGGGTTCCTTCATGCTCGCGCTGAGCGTGCTGAGCCCCGCCAGCACGGACAGCGACATCTCCGTCTCGCTGCCCGGCTCTGCCTGGAAGATCATGAGCTGCTGGCCGGGCGCGCTGTTCACAGTGAAGGACTCGTAGACGAGGGTCAGGTCGCCGACGTCGCGGTGATGGAACTGCTTGGAGTCGTGCTTCTTGAACTGCACGTCGTGCCGGGCCCACAGGCGGCGGAACTCGTCGCTCTGCGACGACAGCTCCTCGACCAGTTCGGGCAGGAACGGGTCCTCGGGGTCCGTCCCCGCGACGGCGCGCAGGTGGGCCGCCTTGAGGTAGGCGATCTTGTCCCAGTCGGAGTAGAACCCGCGTGACGCGGGGTTGAGGAAGACCATCCGGATCAGGTTGTCCTTCAGATCCATTCCGTCGTAGAGCGCGTCGGCGATCGCGTTGGTCGCCAGGACGTCCATCCACCGGCCGAGCACCAGTGCCGGGGTGTGGTCCCATCCGCGCAGCAGGCGGAGCAGGGTCGGGCTGACCTGTTCTTTACGGCTGGAATATTGCCCGCGCCGGGTGCGCGGGTGAGCCAGCTCGTAAAGATGTTGTGCGGCTTCGGGGTCGAGGTCGAGAGCCCGGGAGAGCGCGGAGAGCACCTGATCGGATGGATTGCGCTCGCGCCCCTGCTCGAGACGGCTGTAGTAGTCGGTGCTGACGCCTGCGAGAAAGGCCATTTCCTCCCTGCGCAGGCCAGGCGTACGGCGGCGGCCCGAGTGCTTCAACCCCACGTCATCGGGGGTGACCAGTCTCCGGCGCGCCTGCAAGAACTCACCAAGAAGCTTTCCACTGTCCACCCTGACCACGTTAAATCCAAAATGGGCGATAAAGAATGGGTGCGCCGAACCTATTGTAAAATTTCCCGCAAAGTAGATTCATATAAAAATATGGCGAAACTATTAATGTTGTGCCGTGCCGTGCGATTCAAGACCGTACGGCACGGCGGTTACGGGGTGGCGAGCGCCTCCGTCGGAGACATGCGGGAGGCGCGGACCGCGGGGTAGAAGCCGGCCGCGCTCCCGATGACCAGGGTGGCCAGGATGCCGCCCGCGGTCGCCCATGCGGGCATGGTGGCCGGCCAGCCCCGGGAGGCGGCGTAGGCGGCGGTCACACCGATGCCGAGCAGCACGCCGCCGGCTCCGCCGATGGCGGAAAGAAGCAGCGACTCGACGAGGAACTGCAGCCTGATCTGGCCGCGGGTGGCCCCCAGAGACCGGCGCAGCCCGATCTCGGCCCGGCGTTCGAGCACGGAGATGACCATGGTGTTGGCCACGCCGACCCCGCCCACCAGCAGGGCGACGCCGCCCAGGCCCAGCAGCAGCGCGTTCAGGGTCGCGTCGGTGGCCTGCTTGGCCGCCAGCGCGTCGGAGGGCCGGGAGACGTCCACCTCGTTGGGGTTGCGCGGATTGGCGGTGGCGGCCAGCACGTTCCACACGCCGGTCACCTGGTCCTCGGCGGCCCTGGTGTAGATCGTGGTCGGATAGCCGTCGAAGCCGAGCCGCTCCTGCGCGACGGGCCAGCCGACCAGGGCCGAGGTGTCCAGTTCGGGGGCCAGGGGCACGGGGGCGAGCACGCCGACGACGGTGAACCACTGGCCGCCGAGCCAGACCCGCTGGTCGGGGCCCGCCTTCGCCACCCCGAGCCGGTCGGCTGCCCTGCCGCCCAGAACCACGGCCGGGTAGCGGTGGGTGGCCTCGTTGAGCCATGTGCCGTCCGCGAGCGTCGCGCCGACGTCGCCGAGCAGGTCGAGCCTGGCCGCCTGCACCGCGATGCTGCCGTTCTGGCCCTGCGGGATGCGGTCGTTGCGGTAGACCTTCGCGGTGGTGGTGCCGGTCGCGGTCACCGACTCCACAGGGCCGATCTGCCCGATCATCTTCTCCGCCTCGGCCGGCAGGTGGGAGGAGTCGCCGAACAGGGTCGTGCCGGGTGACACGGTCAGCAGGTTGGTGCCGAGGGCCGACAGCTGCCGGTTCAGGTCCTCCCGGCTGGACGCGGAGATGCCGACCACACTGAGCATGGCCGCGATGCCGATCGCGATGCCGAGGGCCGACAGGAACACCCGCAGCGGCCGGGCGCGCAGGCCGGCTCCCCCGACTCTGACCACGTCGATAGGGCCGAGCCTGGCGGGCACGAGCGCCGTCATGCCGGCACCTCCGCCCGGGAGTCGGCGACGACGCGGCCGTCGAGCATCTCGATCCGCCGGGGCAGTCCGGCCGCGATGTCCCGGTCGTGTGTGATGACCACCACGGTGGTGCCGCCCTCGTGAAGCTCGCGGAGCAGGCTCATCACGCCCGACCCCGACGCGGAGTCGAGGTTGCCGGTGGGCTCGTCGGCCAGCAGCAGGGCCGGGTCGCCGGCGACGGCCCGGGCGATCGCCACCCGCTGCCGCTCCCCGCCGGACAGCTCGTGCGGGCGGTGGCCGAGCCGGTGCCCGAGGCCGACCTGGCGCAGCGTGCGCTCGGCCCGCCTGCGCCGCTCTCTGATCGGCACTCCCGCGTACAGCAGGCCGTCGGCCACGTTGTCCAGCACCGGCACCCCGGCGGCCAGGTGGAACTGCTGGAAGACGAAGCCGATCGTGGTCGCCCGCAGCGCGGACAGCTGCCGGTCCGGCAGCGTCGCGACGTCGTGCCCGGCGATGCGGACGGCGCCGCCGCTGGGCCGGTCGAGGGTGCCGATCATGTTCAGCATGGTCGACTTGCCCGAGCCGGACGGCCCCGCGATCGCGACCAGCTCGCCCTGCCCGATGGTCATGGTGACGCCGCGCAGGGCGGCCACGTCGCCGTTGTAGGTCTTGCTGACGTCGTCCAGCTCCACGATCGCCTGCCCGCTCACTTCGGCACCACCACGGTCGCGCCTTCGTCCACGCCGGTCACCTCGACCTTTCCGTCGGCGAACATGCCGGTCTCCACCGCCACGTAGCGGGTGGCCGGCCCCTCCTCGACCTGCACGCCGTACCCGCCCTCCGAGAGCGCGAGCAGCGCGGCGACCGGCACGGCCAGCACGTTCTCCCGCTTCGCGGACACGATCGTGACGTCCACCGGCGCGGTGTCGTACGACCGGAGCTTGGCGTCGTCGCGCACGGAGACGATCACCTCGACGGTGGTCTCGGTCTCCCCCTGGGCGTCGGTGGCCTGCGTCGCGACCTTGCCCACGCTCGCCACGGTGCCCTGAACCGTGGTGCCATCGGGTAGCTCGACGCTCGCCTTGGTGCCCTTCTTCACCATGTGCCGGTCGGCGACGTCGAGGGCGACGGTGACCTCCCGGGTGGTTCCGGTGATGGTGAGGACGGGCCCGGCCGCCTGCCCGCCGAGCGCCGCCTTGACCTCGGCGACCCGGAGCGGGCCGTCGTGCACCACGACGTCGCCGGGGGCGACCCGGCCGGTCTCGGGCAGTCCGAGGTCGTCCTGCCACGCCTCGACCGCCGCGCGGGTGGCGGAGGTGAACGTGTCGTCCACGGTGAACCCGTCGTATCCGAGCCTGGCGAGGTTCTGCTCGAGTTGCCGCACGTCGCGGCCCTCCACCCCGGTGGTCAGGACCCGATAGAGAGGCAGGGTGCCGTACAGGAGGGGGACCCGGTCGGCGTCGGCGCTGTAGACCGCGCGCCCCCGGGTGATCGTCGCGCCGGGGTCCGGGAGCCAGGTGATCGTGCCCTGGCCCCGGCCGGTGACGGCGGCCGTGTCGCCGTACCCCAGGGTGCCGTCGACCTGCTTGGTCTCGGTCAGCGTGGTGCGCTCGACCGTGGCGGTGGCGGGTGGGGTGCGCTCGGCGACGGCGGTGCCGCTCCGGCCGCCGACGCCGATCGCCGTGGCGGACACGGCGGCGGCCAGTACGGCGACGCCTCCGGTGACCGCGATCGCCCGGCCCTTGCCGACGGTCACCGCTTGCCCCCGATCGCGGTCATCTTGTCCCGGCACGCCTCCATCGCCTTGGTGAACTTCGGGTCGTCGGCATTGATCTTCATGCCGGGCCCGCCGATCTTGACGGTGCCGCCGCTGAAGTCCGGGTCGGGCATGTCGACCCCGTTGTCGCGCATGCACTGGGCGAACGCGCGTGCCTGGTCCTGCTGCTCGGGTGTGAGCGCGCGCCCCTTGTCCCCGAACGGGCTGAGACTCTGGCAGGCCTTCATCGCCTCGTCGATCTTCGCTGTCCCGCCCTTGGAGTCGAGGCGCAGGCTCATGCGGCCGTTGGCGTCGGCCTGCGGGTCGGGCATGTCCACTCCGTGGTCCCGCATGCACTGGGCGAACTTCCTGCCCTGTTCCTCTCGGTCGGCCGAGGGGGACGCGCTGGGCCGGGCGGCGGCCGACGTGCCCTTCACCGAGGCGACGCCGCCGCCGGTCTGGTCCTGCTGTCCGCATCCGGCGGCAGGCGCGAGCAGCGCCACCGCCACAAGAGTTCCCGCAAGAGTTCTTCGCATGGCCCCGATGCTGCTGATCGCTGATCGGAGCGGGCCCGGAGCTACCTCGGAGCTCCATCAAAGTCGTGCGAGCCGAGCGGCAGCAGGACGCGGAATGCGGCGCCCTCCCCGGGGCTCGTGGTCAGCTCGACCCGGCCGCCGTGCGCCCGGACGATCGCAGCCACGATGGCGAGCCCGAGCCCGGCCCCGCCTTCGGTGCGCGAACGGCTCTCGCTGACCCGGTAGAGGCGCTCGAAGACGTGGGAGGCGTGGCCGGGGGTGATCCCCGGGCCGGTGTCGGCCACCTCCACGATCCCCATGAGCCCAGGAGGCGGTTCGCCCACGGCCGCGTCCGGCGACTCCGCGGCCGTGCCGGTGCCCACCTTCACCGTGACCTTCGCCTCAGGCGGGGTGTGCGCGAGCGCGTTGGCGACCAGATTGGCGGCGACCTGCCGCAGCCGGGCCTCGTCGCCCACGACCACGACGGGGCTCAGCGAGGAGCCCAGGCCGGCCAGCCGTACCTGCCGATCGGGCACCCGGGCGCGGGCGTCGCGGATCGTGTCGGCGGCGATCTCCAGCAGGTCGACGGGACGGGAGTCCATCGGCCGTTCCTCGTCGAGGCGGGCCAGCATGAGCAGGTCGTCGACCAGCACGCCCATGCGCCCGGCCTCGTCCTCGATCCTGCGCATGGCCTCGTCGAGGGGCGGCCCCGGCGGGGTGCCTCCCCGGCGGTACAGCTCGGCGAAGCCCCGCACCGAGGTGAGCGGCGTGCGCAGTTCGTGGGAGGCGTCGGCGAGGAAGCGCCGCATGCCCGCCTCCGACTCGGCCCGCGCCGCGATCTCCCGCTCGACGCGGTCGAGCATCACGTTCATCGCGATGCCCAGGCGCCCGGGCTCGGTGTGGGCGTCGTCGACCGGCACCCGCCGGCCGAAGTCGCCCGCGGCGATCTGCCCGGCGGTCGCCTCCATCGCGGTCAGGGGGCGCATGCCGAGCCGTACGAGCGCGGCGGCGGCCAGGCCGAGCAGGAGCAGCATGACCGCGAGGACCCCGGCGTCGATGGCGAGCAGCCACCGCTGGACGGCCTCGATCTCGGCCAGCGACGAGGCCATCACCACCGTGCCGCCGCCGGGGAGGTCGACCGCCATGAGGCGCCACGACGAGTCGCCGGTGCCCGGCACCGTGTACGGCTCGCCCTTGCGGAGCTGGTCGTAGGAACCGATGTCGGGTCGGTCGGCGGGGGCCGAGGGGAACGCGTTGGTGACCTTGCCATCCCCAGAGAAGAAGTAGATCGCCCGGTCGCCCACGATCCGGGCGACGAGGCTCTTGTCGACCGGCAGCACGAACTCCCCCGGACTGCTCCGCAGCTTGGGGATCTGGATCTGCTGCGCCTGACGGGGGACCGGAGCCGCGGAGGCGGCGCCGACGGTGGCGCGGAGCTGGTCGTCGAGCCGGTCCATGAGATAGCCGCGCAGCAGGGCGAGGCCCGCGACGTTGGCCAGCACGAGCGCGAGGCCGCTCAGCGCCACCGCGGCGACCACGAGCCGGGTACGGAGCGTCCAGCGGGCCGGCCTCTTCACGTTTCGTCCCTTCGCGGCAGGCGCAGGGTGTAGCCGACTCCGCGCACGGTGTGGATCAGCGGCGGATCCCACCTGTCGATCTTCTTGCGCAGGTAGTAGACGTAGGACTCGACGATGCTGGAGTCGCCGTCGAAGTCGTAGCGCCACACCTGGTCGAGGATCTGGGCCTTGCTCACCACCAGGCCCGCGTTGGCGAGCAGGTAGGCCAGGAGGTTGAACTCGGTCGGCGACAGGTCGACGAGGATGCCGCCGCGCCGCACCTCGTGGGCGGCGGCGTCCAGTTCCAGGTCGGCGTAGGCCAGCAGCTCGCGGTCGGGGGGCGCGCTCGCGCGGCTGCGGCGCAGGATCGCCTTGATCCGCAGCACCACCTCCTCGAGGCTGAACGGCTTGGCGACGTAGTCGTCGGCCCCGAGGCTGAGCCCCTGGACCCGATCCTCCACGGCGTCCCGCGCGGTGAGGAAGAGCACGGGCACCTCCCCCAGCCGCCGGGCGACCTCGAACCCGTCGAGGTCGGGCAGCATCACGTCGAGCACCACGATGTCGGGCTCGAACTCCCTCACCGCGGTCAGCGCGTGCGACCCGCTCTCGGCGGTCCTCACCTCGAAGGACACCAGGCGGAGCGTCTGCGCCAGCAATGTGCGGATGTTGGGCTCGTCGTCGACGACGAGCACCTTGGCGGGCCGGTCCATACATCGGATCTACCTGACCATCCTCAACGCCGGCTCAAAACCGCCCGTGCCCTTCCTCCGATCCGCCTAGTGAGGTAAACCTTACTTAGACTAGCCTTACCTAAGTTTTGCGTGGAGGGGTGCGGGTGGGTGGTGCGGCTCCCTCGGGACGTCACGTCCTGAGACAGGCGATCAGAGGTCAGCGGCGCGACGTCGCCGCCGGCGCGGCGCTGGGCGCCGGCCACCAGGCCGGCGAGGCGCTCGTGCCCGTCCTCATCGGTGTGCTCATCGACCAGGCGGTCGCCGGAGGCGACGCGGGCGCGCTCGCCGGCTGGCTCGCGGTACTCGCCGTCGTCTACGCCGGGTTGTCGTTCAGCTTCCGCTTCGGCGCGCGCGCCGGGGAGCGCGCCGCTGAGCAGGCCGCCCACGACCTGCGGGTACGGCTGGTCGCCCGGGTGCTCGATCCGCGCGGAGGCGCCGAGAACGGGCGGCTGCCCGGCGCGCTGGCCTCGATCGCGACCGAGGACGCCAAGCGGGTCGGCGCGGTGGCCATGGCCGTCATGTCCGGCGTGTCCGCGCTCACCGGGCTCGCGGTCGGCGCGGTGGTGCTGCTGCTGATCTCGGTTCCGCTGGGCCTGGTCGTGCTGGCCGGCACTCCTGTGCTCCTGTGGGCCGGCCACCTGCTCGGCAAGCCCCTGGAGCGGCGCAGCGAGGCCGAGCAGGAGCGGGCGGCGCACTCCTCCGGCGTCGCCGCCGACCTCGTGGCCGGGCTGCGGGTGCTGAAGGGCATCGGCGCGGAGGCGGCGGCCGTGACGCGCTACCGCATCACCAGCGGCGAGTCCCTTGCGGCCACGTTGCGCGCCGCCCGGGCCGAGGCGGTGCAGAGCGGCCTGGTGCTGGCGCTGACCGGCCTCTTCATCGCCGCCGTCGCGCTCGTGGGCGGGCGGCTGGCCGTGCAGGGCGACGTCAGTCTCGGCCAGCTCGTGTCGGCCGTGGGGCTCGCCTCGTTCCTGCTCGGCCCGCTGGAGGTGCTCTCCTGGGTCAACGCCGAGCTCGCACAGGGCCGGGCCTCGGCGGCGCGTGTCGCCGCCGTGCTGGCCGCCCCGCCCGACGTCGCCTCCGGCGCAGGCCGCCTGCCCGCGCCGGTGCGGGGCGCGATGCGGCTGCGCGGGGTCGTCCACGGCCCGCTGCGCGCGATCGACCTGGACGTGGCACCCGGCGAGGTGCTCGGCGTCGCCGCGACCGACCCCGCCGACGCCGACGCGCTGCTGCGCTGCCTCGACCGGCGCGCCGACCCGGACGGCGGCGTGGTCGAGCTGGACGGCGTGTCGCTGCACGACCTCGACCCCGCGGAGGTCCGCACGGCCGTGCTGGTGGCCGGGCACGACGCCGACCTGTTCGCGGGCACCGTGCGCGGCAACGTCACCAGCGCCGATGACAGTGCCGATGACAGTGCCGATGACAGTGCCGAAGATCGGGCCGAAGATCGGGCCGACCGGGCGATGGCGGCGGCCGGGGTCGCCGGGGCGCTCCCCCTGGGCGGCGAGACGCCGGTGAGTGAGGGCGGGCGTTCCCTGTCCGGGGGGCAACGCCAGCGGGTCGCCCTGGCCCGGGCGCTGGCCGCCGGCCGTGCCGTACTGGTCGTGCACGACCCGACGACGGCGGTCGACGCGGTCACCGAGGCCCGCATCGCGGCGGGAATCCGCGAGATGCGCCGGGGCCGCACGACCATCCTGGTGACCACCAGCCCCGCCCTGCTCGCGGTCGCCGACCGGGTGGCGCTGCTCGACGGCGGCAGGATCGCCGACACGGCCACACACGCCGACCTCCTGCGCCGCCACGCGGCCTACCGGGCGGCGGTGCTGGCATGAGCACACGCGACCTGCTGCCCGTCGCGACCCCGGCGCGCACCCGCTCTGCCGTACGGGAACTGCTGCGGCCCCACCGGCGCCTGGCGCTCGGCGCGTTCGCCGTGATGGTCGCGGCGACCGCGATCGGGCTGGCCACCCAGCCGCTGCTCGGGCGGATCGTCGACCTGGTCGCCGAGCGCGGCACGCAGGACGGCGGCGCGGCGGCGCTCACCTGGCCGGTGACGCTGCTCGCACTGGTGGCGCTCGCCCAGGGCGCCGCCACCACGCTCGGGCTGGCGCTGACCGCCACGCTCGGGGAGACGGTGCTCTCCCGGCTGCGGGAGCGCTTCGTCGACCGCGCGCTGCGCCTGCCGCTGGAGCAGGTCGAGCGGGCGGGTTCCGGCGACCTGACCGCGCGCGTGACCGCGGACGTGTCGCAGGTCGCCGACGCGGTGCGCTCCGCCCTGCCCGAACTGGCCCGCTCGGTGCTGACCATCGTGCTCACACTGGGGGCGCTCGCCCTGCTCGACTGGCGGTTCCTGCTGGCCGCGCTGGTCGCCGTGCCCGTCCAGGCGCACACCGCCCGGTGGTACATCCGCAGGGCCGTGCCGCTCTACGCGGCGCAGCGGGTGGCCGCCGGAGCCCAGCAGCAGCAGTTGCTCGACACGATCGGCGGCGCCGCCACCGTGCGGGCCTTCCGGCTGGAAGACGAGCACGCCGGCCGAGTCTCCCGCCTGTCCCTGGCGGCGGTCGAGCTGACGATGCGCGGCGTGCGGCTGGTGCTGCGGTTCTACAGCCGCCTGCACGTCGCGGAGTACGCGGGCCTCGCGGCCGTGCTGGTCGCCGGGTTCTTCCTGGTGCGCTCGGGCTCCGCGTCGATCGGCACCGCGACCGCTGCGGCGTTGTACTTCCACGGCCTTTTCGGGCCGGTCAACACCGCGCTCGTGCTGCTCGACGACGCCCAGTCGGCGGGGGCGAGCCTCGCCCGCATCGTCGGTGTCGCCCTTCCCGAGACGGACACAGCGACCGGCACAGAGACCGGCACAGCACCCGACACGACTCCCGTCTCCGGCGCGGGACCGGCCGTGCTGGTGAGCGGGCTGGGGTTCGCCTACGAACCGGGGCGGCCCGTGCTGCACGACGTCGACCTCGCCCTGCGGCCCGGCGAGCGGGTCGCCCTCGTCGGGACGAGCGGCGCGGGCAAGACCACCCTGGCCACGCTCGTCGCCGGGGTGCACCGGCCGTCCACCGGTTCGGTACGGCTGGCCGCCTCCCCAGGCTGGGAACGCGCCGACCGTGCGGACCGCGTGGTCGCCCTGGTCACCCAGGAGGTGCACGTCTTCGCCGGGCCGCTCGCCGAGGACCTGCGGCTGGCCAGGCCCGGCGCCACCGACGACGAACTGCGGGAGGCCCTCGCCCGGGTGGACGCGCTCGCCTGGGCCGAGGCGCTGCCCGCAGGCCTGCGGACGGTCGTCGGCGAAGGCGGCCACCGGCTCACCCCCGCGCAGGAGCAGCAGGTGGCCCTCGCCCGGCTCGTGCTGGCCGACCCGCCCGTGGCCGTGCTCGACGAGGCGACCGCGGAGGCCGGCAGCACGGGCGCCCGCACCCTGGAGTCCGCCGCCGGCCGGGCCGTCGAGGGCCGCACCGCGCTGGTGGTGGCGCACCGCCTCACCCAGGCGGAGAGCGCCGACCGCGTCGTCGTCATGGACGCCGGCCGCATCGTCGAGAGCGGCGGCCACGACGAGCTGAAGGCCGCCGGCGGCCCCTACGCGAGCCTCTGGGAGGCCTGGTCGCGCACCCATGCGTCGGCTCCTCCCGATCCCCCCGTTTCCTCACCCGTTTCCCCACCATCGATATGAAGGGCCCCTTGATGTTCCGCTTCTTGCGAGGCACCGCGACGGCACTGGCCTGCGCGCTGCTCTTCGCCGTCGCCGCGTGCGGCTCCGGCTCGACCACCGATGCCGGCTCCGGTCCCGCCACGCCGGGCTCGCCCTCCGGATCGTCCGCCTTCCCGGTGACGATCCCGAACAAGTTCGGCGAGACCACGATCACGGCCGAGCCGCAGCGCATCGTCACCGTCGGCCTGACCGACCAGGACGCGGTGCTCGCGCTCGGCAAGGTTCCGGTCGCCACCACCGAGTGGATCGGCAAGTACAAGGGCGCGATCGGCCCGTGGGCCGCCGGCAAGCTGGGCGGCGCCTCTGTGCCCACCGTGTTGACCGACACCGGCACCGGCCCGCAGGTCGAGAAGATCGCCGCGCTCCGGCCCGACCTCATCCTCGCCCTGTATTCCGGGCTCACCAAGGAGCAGTACCAGCTGCTGTCGAAGATCGCGCCCGTGGTGGCGCAGCCCTCCCAGCACGCCGACTACGGCATTCCGTGGCAGGAGCAGACCGAGACGATCGGCAAGGCGCTCGGCAAGTCGAGCCAGGCGGCCGAGCTCGTCGCCGGGGTCGAGGCCCGTTTCTCCGCCGCCAAGGCCGAGCATCCCGCGTTCGCCGGGGCGAGCGCCGTGATGGCCACGCCGTACGAGGGGATCTTCGTGTACGGCGGCCAGGACAACCGCTCGCGGGTGCTCACCTCGCTCGGGTTCACCCTGCCTGCCGGGCTGGACGCGGTCGTCGGCGACGAGTTCGGCGCCAACATCAGCAAGGAGCGCACCGACCTGCTCGACACCGACGCGATCGTGTGGATCGTGTCCGACCCGGCCACGGACGAGGCCAAGCTGCACGCCGAGAAGCTGTACGGCGACCTGAACGTGGTCAAGCAGGGCCGTGAGGTCTACGTCAAGGAGACGGGCGACTACGGCAACGCCGTCTCGTTCGTGTCGGTGCTGAGCCTGCCGTACACGCTGGACCGGCTGGTGCCGCAGCTGGCGGCGGCCGTGGACGGCGATCCCGCCACGCCGGTGGAGCAGCCCGCCTCTGAGACAGCCCAGTGAGCCGGCGGCCTCGAGCGTTACGTCCCGTCATGCTCGTGGTCGCGCTCGCCGTCGTCCTTCTCGTGCTCTGCCTGCTGTCGATCGGCGTCGGGGCGCTGACCATTCCGCCCGCCGAGGTCGTGCGGGCGCTCGCGGGACACGGCGGCGGCGCCCGCGTGGAGAACGTCGTCTGGTCGGTGCGCGTCCCGCGCACCGCGCTCGGCCTCGCGGCGGGCGCGGCGCTCGGACTCTCGGGGGCCCTCATGCAGGCGCTCACCCGCAACCCCCTCGCCGACCCGGGCATTCTGGGCATCAGCGCGGGAGCCTCGTTCGCCGTCGTGGTGTCGGTCGCGGTGTTCCAGCCGGGGTCGCTGTACGGCTCCATCTGGTTCGCATTCGCGGGCGCACTCGTCGCGAGTGTGGTCGTCTACGTGCTCGGCGGCCTGGGCAGGTCGGGGCAGACGCCGGTGAAGCTCGCGCTTGCCGGCGTCGCGGTCACCGCCCTGCTGACGTCGCTGACCAGCGCGGTCGTGCTGACCGATCCGGACGCGCTGGACCGCTACCGGTTCTGGTCGGCCGGGTCGCTCGCCGACCGGGACGGCTCCGTCGTGCTCCAGGTGCTGCCGTTCATCGCGGCCGGCGCCGTGCTCGCGTTCGCCGTCGCTCCCGCGCTCAACAGCCTGGCCCTCGGCGACGACGTGGCGGCCTCGCTCGGCCGGCGGCTCGGCCTCGTACGGCTGGCGGGCGTGGCCGCGGTCACGCTGCTGACCGGCGCCGCGGTGGTGGCCATCGGACCCGTCGTCTTCGTCGGGCTGGTGGTGCCGCACGTCGCGCGGGTGCTGGCGCAGCGCGCCGGCATCGGCCCCGACCATCGGTGGCTGCTGCCGCTGTCGGCCGTGCTCGCCCCCTGCCTGGTCATCGCCGCCGACGTCGCCGGGCGCGTCGTCGCCCGGCCGGCCGAGATCCAGGCGGGCGTGCTGGTCGCCTTCATCGGTGGCCCGTTCTTCATCGCCCTGGTGCGCCGCCGGCGGCTCGCGGAGGTCTGAACATGAGCGCCCCCTTCCCCGTGCTCCGCACGTTCCGCCTCGCCGTGCCGCCCGTGTCGGGCGTGCTGCGGCCGAGACTGGTCGCGGTCTGCGCGGCCCTCGCCGCCGCCACCTTCCTCGTCTTCTGCTGGGGCGTCTCCGTCGGCGACTACCCGATCGGCCTGACGGGCGTGATGAAGGCGCTGGCCGGGTCGGGCGACCCGGGCACGCTGCTGGTCGTCAGGGAGTTGCGGCTGCCGCGCGCGGCGGCAGGACTGCTGGCGGGCGTCGCGTTCGCCCTGTCGGGCGCGCTGCTGCAGACCATGACCCGCAACCCGCTGGCCAGCCCCGACATGATCGGCCTCATCGAAGGCTCCGGCACCGCGGTGGTCGCCGGGATCGTGCTCGGCTGGGACGGCGGCCTGAGCACCCAGGCGCTGGGCCTGCTCGGCGCCTTGGCGACCGCCCTGCTCGTCTACCTGCTCGCCTGGCGGCGCGGCACCACCGGCTACCGCATCATCCTGGTCGGCATCGGCGTCTCGTGGATGTGCACGAGCGCCACCGACTTCCTGCTCGCCAGGGGCGGGCGTTTCGAGGCGCAGGCCGCACTCGGCTGGCTCGTGGGCAACCTGAACGGCCGCGACTGGGCCCAGGCCGGCCCGCTGGCCGTGGCGGTGGCCGTGCTCGCCCCCACCGCGCTGCTGCTCGGCCGCCTGATGCGCACGCTCCAGCTCGGCGACGACGTGGCGACCGGCCTCGGCACCCCCGTGCAGCGGGTGCGGTTGACCCTGCTGCTGACGAGCGTCGGGCTCATCGCCTTCGCCACCGCCGCGGCGGGGCCCATCGCGTTCGTGGCACTGGCGGCGCCGCAGATCGCCCAGCGGCTGGCCGGCACGGCGTGGCCGCCCCTGGTCGCCTCGGGGCTGACCGGGGCGCTGGCCGTGCTCGCCTCCGACCTCGTCGCACGCACGCTGATCCCCGGGCTCGAACTACCCGTGGGGATCGTCACCGGCGTCCTCGGGGCGCCCGTCCTGCTCTGGCTGCTCATCCGCGCCAACCGCGCGGGCTCAGGAGGCTGAACACATGTCGACCCCACACATGTCGGCCACCGGCCCCGACCTCCGGGCAGGCGGGCTGCGTCTCGCGTACGGCGACCGGGTCGTCGTGGACGACCTCGACCTGGTCGTCCCGCCGGGCCGTGTCACCGCCATCGTGGGCGCCAACGCCTGCGGCAAGTCGACCCTGCTGCGGGCGCTCGCCCGGCTCCTCGCCCCGCGCGCGGGAGCCGTACGGCTGGACGGCAAGGCCCTGCACACCATCGGGACACGGGAGCTGGCCAGGCGCCTCGGCATCCTGCCGCAGTCTCCCGTGGCGCCGGAGGGCATCACCGTCGCCGACCTGGTCAGCCGGGGCCGCTCGCCGCACCAGACGTGGTGGCGGCAGTGGTCGCAGGCCGACGAACGGGCCGTGCACGACGCGCTGGCGGCCACGGGCATGATCGCTCTGGCCGACCGGGCGGTCGACGAGCTGTCCGGCGGGCAGCGGCAACGCGCGTGGATCGCGCTGGCCCTCGCCCAGGGCACCGAGGTGCTGCTCCTGGACGAGCCGACCACCTATCTCGACATGGCCCACCAGGTCGACGTGCTGGACCTCGTGACCGACCTCAACCGGCGGGAGGGCCGCACCGTCGTGATGGTGCTGCACGACCTCAACCAGGCGTGCAGGTACGCCGACCACGTCGTCGCCATGAAGTCGGGGCGGATCGTCGCGGAGGGCGCGCCCGCCGGGGTCGTCACCGCCCCGCTGGTCGAGGAGGTCTTCGGCCTGCGCTGCCAGGTCATGCCCGACCCGGTCAACGGCACGCCGCTGGTCATCCCGCTGGGCCGGCACCATACCCCCAGCACGGACCCGCGCACAGGTGAGGTCAGGGCCGCGCGGTGAGGTAGCCGCCCATGGCCGTGAAGTAGTCGGCGGCGGCGTGCTCGGCGCCGTCGTCGGTGCGCACGCGCCGGATGACGAGCCCGGGCCGCCTGCCGCTGCGCGCGTCGGCTCCCGCGACGACCACGCCGTCGCCCTCGCGGATGAACACGCGACCGGGGGTGCCGCCGTAGCGTGCCCGCGAGACCGCCGCGGAGACGACCCTGATGCGCTCGCCGCGGTGGTAGGTGAACGCGTTCGGGTACAGGGTTTCCTCAACGTCTCACGCGTGAGGGACGTGCGCCCGTCCGGCGCCGGCCTGGACGTCACCGTCGAGTTCCTCCCCACCGGCGAGCGGGAGGTGCTGAGCAGCGACCTCATCGTGCACGCCACCGGCTACCGCCCCCACGACATCGGCACGCTGCTCGGCGAGGCGGCCAAGCTCTGCGTGCGCGACGACGGCGACGCCGTACGGGTCAGCCGTGACCACCGGGTGGAGCTCACCCCGGGGGTCACGGCCGGCATCTACCTTCAGGGGGCCACCGAGCACACACACGGGCTCGCCTCGACCCTCCTGTCCACGACGGCGGTGCGGGCGGGCGAGATCCGCGACTCGCTCCTCGCCCGCCGCATGGCCCGCGCCTCGTGAGCGTCCTACTGCTGGGCCCCGCCGATGGTGCACAGCTCGTCGATCGCCGTGGCGTCCTTGGTGACCCTGGCCTCGATGTCGGCGGGGGGCATGGACTTGGTGTTGAGGGCCTTGAGCAGGTCGTCGTAGTCCGTGGCCAGCGTGTTCATCGCCTTCTGGACCTCGTCGCTGTTCGACGCGGCACCCGCGGCCTTGAGCTTGGAGACGATGGACGTGAGCTGCGTCTTCAGCGTGTCGGGGTCGGACGACAGCTTCGCGGCCTCGTTGAGGATGACGGCCTTGCCCTGCGTGCAGCCCGGGTCGAAGACGGTCGCCGCGTTCTTGCCGACGGCGGCGGCCACGGCGACGACGACCGCCGTCTCCACGCCTCCGACGACCAGTGAGATGACGATTCCGGCGATCGCCAGCCCCTTGCCCTTCTGGCCGCGCCGGCCGCCCACGACGAGGCCGACGATGCTGAAGATGAACCCGAGCGGCGGGATGAGGAACGACAGGACGAACCCGGCGATGGACTGCCCGTTCGTGGTCTGCGGCGCGGGGGCCGGCGCGTAGCCGTACGGCGGCTGCCCGGGATACCCCTGCGGCGGCTGGCCCGGGTAGCCGGCCGGCGGCTGTCCGGGGTATCCGGCGGGCGGCTGGTTATCCATATTGGGCGGTTCGGGGAAACCCATGTTGTGTTCCGTTCGGAGAATTGTCGAATCGACGGCATGCGGGCGCACCGCTTCGCGCCAGGAGACCGGGCTGCGGCCCCGGCTCACGCGGGAAGCCTTCGGCTTGAGCACGACGAGGGAAGACCAGCACGGACGTGGTGTGGTGCCCGTCCGGCGGTCAGGTCATCAGAGCCTCTCTCGCGTGCACGTTCCGCATCAGGTCGTGACGCGAATACCTCAGTCGGCCCGAAATGGCCGTTCGGGACTTTACTGGCGTCAATCCCGGACGACAAGACGCCTTCTGCGCGGATCGGTGAATGACATCAGAGCGAAACACCAACATTCGCCGACAAACCCTTCGCTGCGCCGAACGACTCCCCCGAAATAGCGCGAACCCTCCAGCCGGTGCCCAACCTGGACGACACCTGACACTCCCGTATAGTTAGTTGACCTAAGTTAACTATCGATGCCGAAGGAGCTCGCCGATGGCGGCCGAGGGTACGGTCGAGTCGACGCCGGGGCGCCGGCGTACGCCCCGAATCCAGTCCGATCACCCGCACTACAAGTGGGTCGCGTTGTCCAACACGACGTTGGGAACGCTGATCGCCACGATCAACAGCTCGATCGTGCTGATCTCACTGCCCGCGATCTTCAACGGGATCCAGCTCGACCCTCTGGAACCCGGCAACGTCAGCTACCTGCTGTGGATGCTGATGGGCTACATGCTGGTCAGCGCGGTCCTGGTGGTCAGCCTCGGCCGGTTGGGCGACATCTACGGCCGGATCAAGATTTACAACGCCGGATTCCTGATCTTCACGCTGACGTCGATCGCGTTGTCGCTGGATCCGTACCACTCCGGCGCGGGCGCGTTGTGGCTGATCGGCTGGCGGGTTGCGCAGGCGATCGGCGGCTCGATGCTGATGGCGAACTCGGCGGCGATCATCACCGACGCGTTCCCCTCTCGCCAGCGCGGCATGGCGCTCGGCGTGAACATCGTGGCCGGCATCGCCGGCTCCTTCATCGGCCTCGTGCTGGGCGGCCTGCTCGCCGAGTGGAACTGGCGGTCCATCTTCTGGATCAACGTGCCCATCGGCATCATCGGCACCATCTGGGCCTACCGCTCACTGCACGACACCGGCACGCGCCGCCCGGCGAAGATCGACTGGTGGGGCAACGTCACCTTCGCCGTCGGCCTCACCGCGCTGCTCGCCGGCATCACCTACGGCATCCAGCCGTACGGCGGGCACACGATGGGCTGGACGAACCCGTGGGTCCTGGCCGGCCTCATCGGCGGCGTGGTCATGCTGGCGGCCTTCTGCGTGATCGAGACCAAGGTCACCGACGCGATGTTCCCGCTGAAGCTCTTCCGCAACGCGGTCTTCGCCGGCGGCAACGCCGCGACCCTGCTCGGATCGATCGGGCGCGGCGGGCTGCAGTTCATGCTGATCATCTGGTTGCAGGGCATCTGGCTGCCGCTGCACGGCTACAACTACGAGGACACCCCTCTGTGGGCCGGCATCTACCTGCTGCCGCTCACGGTCGGCTTCCTGGCCGCCGGGCCGCTGGCCGGAGCCCTGTCCGACCGGTTCGGCGCGCGCCTGTTCGCGGCGAGCGGCCTGGTCCTCATGGCGGTGTCCTTCCTCGGCCTGCTGGTCCTGCCGACCGACTTCAACTACTGGGCCTTCGCCGCCCTCATCTTCGTCAACGGCCTCAGCGGCGGCCTGTACGCGGCGCCGAACACCTCGCTCATCATGTCGGCCGTGCCCGCCGAGGCGCGCGGCGCCGCGTCCGGCATGCGGGCCACCTTCCAGAACGCCGGCATGGTGTTGTCGATCGGCGTGTTCTTCTCGCTGATGGTGGCCGGTCTGGCCAGTTCCCTGCCGCACACGCTGAGCACGGGCCTCACCGCGCAGGGTGTGCCCGCCGCGTCGGCGAACGCGATCGCCGCGCTGCCGCCGGTCGGCACCCTGTTCGCCGCGTTCCTCGGATACAACCCCATCCAGTCGCTGCTCGGGCCGCAGGTCCTCGGCCAGTTGCCGGCCGCCAACGCGCAGACCCTCACCGGACGGGAGTTCTTCCCCCACCTGATCGCGGGGCCGTTCCACGACGGCCTGGTGATCGTCTTCTGGCTGGCCATCGTGATCTCGCTCGTGGCCGCGGGCGCCTCGCTCATCCGCGGGCGTGCCGCGACCTCCGCGGAGGCGGATAGCGTGGAGCGACCCGACGCGGCGCGCGTCGCATAACGAGCCGGAGGAACGATGGGCGACCGGACCGGGCAGCACACCCGACCGGCGGACGGCGGCCTCGATCCGGAGGCGGTGGGCCGCCTCCGGCTGGTCGTCGCCCGGCTGCATCGCCAGATGGCGCAGGCGTCCGGCAGCCAGGACCTCACCTTCGCCCAGTTGTCGGCGCTGGCGCGCATCGAGCAGCACGGGCCGATCCGGCTGGGCGAACTGGCGGCGCGGGAGGGCGTGTCCGCGCCGTCGATGACGCGCACCATCACGCCTCTGGCGGCGGCCGGGCTCATCGGCAAGGAGCCCGACCCCGACGACGGCCGGTCGTTCCTGGTCGCCACCACGGCGACCGGCCGCCGGTCGCTCGTGAGGATCAGGAAGGAGCGGTCCGCGCTGCTCTCCCAGCGCATGGAACGCCTGAGCGCGGAGCAGCGTGAGGTGCTGTACGCGGCCATCCCTGTCCTGGAGCTGCTCGTGGACGAGTCCGTTCCGGGCGGCGGGCGCTGACCTTATGCTCAGGCCGCATGAGTGATCGAAACGACACGGGCCTGTCCCACGAGGAGCGCTGCGCCCTCCTCGACGCGGAGCTCGGGCGGCTGGTCGAGGCCACCCGGGGCGGCGACCCGTCGGCCCCGGTCCCGAGCTGCCCCGGCTGGACCCTCGCGAAGCTGATGAGGCACCTCGGGATCGTCCACCGGTGGGCGCGGCACATGGTGGCGGAACGGGTCGAGACGCCGCTGTGGACGCGTGACGTCACCGTCGCCCTGCCCTCCGACCCCGGCGACTACCCCGGCTGGCTCGCCGAAGGGGGCGCCGACCTGGTCGCCGCGCTGCGCGAGGCCGGCCCCGGCGCCCCCATGTGGGCGTGGGGCACCGAGCAGGGTTCGGGCTTCTGGTCTCGGCGCATGCTCCACGAGACGACGGTGCACCGCGCCGACGTGGAGCTCGCCCTCGGGCGGGAGCCGTACGTGGAGCCCGCGACCGCGGCCAACGGCGTCGAGGAGCTCCTCGCCAACCTGCTCGTGGCCGAATGGACGGCCGGCCCCCTCAGCGAGCTGGGCGGCTCCGGGGAGACGATCCACATGCACGCCACCGGCCAGGACGGAGATGTCTTCCCGGGCGAGTGGACGATCACCCTGCTGCCCGGCACCTTCACCTGGACGCGCGGCCACGCCAAGGGCGACGTCGCCGTGCGCGGGCCGGTGGGCGACCTGCTGCTCCTGCTGTACGGCAGGCGAACGCCCGGGGACGGCCGCCTGGAGGTGCTCGGCGACCGCGACCTGCTCGGCCGCTGGCTGGACAAGACCGCCTTCTGACCCCTCCCGTGGGTACAGGTACCCCCGGGGGACGGTCGAAGGGGGGAACCATGAACGCACGTCAGGGGCAGGTCCTGGTGCTGTACGGCATCGGCGGAGACCTCGCCAAAAAGTTGATCATCCCGGCGTTGTACCGGCTCACCCAGCGCAAGGCGCTCGACCTGCCGGTCATCGGCGTCGACCACGGCCGGATGGACCTCGACGCGCTCCGGCGGCACGCGCGCGACAGCGTGACCGCCGCGTACGGGCGGGTCGACGAGGCCGTCTTCGACGAACTGGCGTCGCGGCTGGGCATCATCGGCGGCGACCTGACCGACGCCGCCACCTACGACAGGATCGGGCGGGCGATCACCGAGGCCGGCGGCGACGCCCTGGCGGTGCACTACCTGGCGGTCCCGCCGTCCCTGTTCGGCCCGATCGCCGAGGGACTCGACGCGGCAGGGCTGGCCGCGAAGGCCCGGCTGGTGGTGGAGAAGCCCTTCGGGCACGACCTCGCCTCCGCCGAGCGGCTCAACGAGGAGTTGCACCGGCACTTCCCCGAGGAACGGCTGCTTCGGGTCGACCACTTCCTCGGCAAGGACGCGGTGGAGAACCTCATGGTCTTCCGCCTGGCCAACAGCATCCTCGAGCCCGTCTGGAACCGGTCCCACGTCGCCTCCGTGCAGATCACCATGGCCGAGGCGTTCGACGTGGCCGACCGGGGGGCGTTCTACGACGCGGTCGGCACCGTGCGGGACGTCGTGCAGAACCACCTCCTGCAGGTGCTGGCCTACCTCGCGATGGACCCGCCGTCCGACGGCTCCGCCGAGGGCGAGCGCGACGAGAAGCGCCGGCTGCTGAGCGCGGTGCGGGCCGCCGATCCCGGCGACATGGTGCGGGGCCAGTACGAGGGCTACCTCGGCACGCCGGGCGTGGCCGCCGGGTCGGTGACCGAGACCTACACGGCGCTGCGGCTGTGGATCGACAACTGGCGCTGGGCCGACGTGCCGTTCCTGATCAGGGCGGGCAAGGCGCTGGCCGTGACGGCCACCGAGGTCGCCGTCGAGTTCCACAGGCCGCCCCGGGTGCTGTTCGTGTCCGGCGCCACCGACCGGCCCCCGCCCAACGTGGTGCGGTTCCGGCTGCAGCCCGACGCCGGGGTGACCTTCGAAATGCTCGCCAGGGACCCCCAGGAGGCGTGCGGCGCCAGGTCGGTGCGGGTCTCGGTCGACTTCGAGACCGAGCTCGGCTTCTCGGAGAGCGCCTACGAGCGGGTCCTCGCCGCAGCGGTGTCCGGTGATCAGCGCCTGTTCGCCCGCCAGGACACCGTGGAGGAGGAATGGCGCATCGTGGGGCCCGTCCTCGACGCCACGGCGCCGCCCGAGCCGTACGAGCGGGGCGGGTGGGGGCCCGCGGCCGCCGACCGGCTGCCGCCGAACGGCTGGCAGCCCACGCAGACCCGGCCCTGACCGGGCAAACGTGACTTTGGTCCCGATGTCGCCGGTCGCTCGGCCCTGGCCTTCGGCCCTTGCGTGCGCGCAGGGTGGAGAGCGTCTGTCGCCGGGCCCCGGCATCGAGGGGAGCCACGCCGATCATGACCGATATCGACACGCTGTCCATCAACACCATCCGCGGGTTGTGCATGGACGCGGTCCAGGCCGCCAACTCCGGCCATCCCGGCACCCCGCTCAGCATCGCGCCCGTGGCGTACACGTTGTGGCAGCGTTTCCTGAGATTCGACCCGGCCGATCCGATCTGGCCGGGCCGTGATCGTTTTGTGCTGTCCGAGGGACACGCCTCGGCTCTGCTGTGGTCGCTGATGCACCTGAGCGGCGTGCGCGCCGTCGACCCCGACTACGAGATCCTCGGCCGGCCGGCCGTGACCCTGGACGACCTCAAGACCTTCCGCCAGCTCGGTTCGCACTGCCCGGGGCACCCGGAGTATCGCCTCACCAGCGGCGTCGAGACCACCACCGGCCCGCTCGGCCAGGGCGTGGCCACCTCGGTCGGCATGGCGATCGCGGGGCGGTGGCTGGGCGCCCGGTACAACAAGGAGGGCTTCCCCCTGTTCGACTTCGACGTGTACGCGCTGGCCGGCGACGGCTGCATGATGGAGGGCGTCTCGTCGGAGGCCGCATCGCTCGCGGGCCATCTGGGCCTGCACAACCTGTGCTGGATCTACGACTCCAACCGGGTGACCATCGAGGGCCGCACCGGCATCACCTTCACCGAGGACGTCGCCGCCCGGTTCCTCGCCTACGGCTGGAACGTCACGACCGTGGCCGACGCCAACGACCTCGGCCAGGTCGGCCGGGCGCTGCACACGTTCCGGGCCGAGCACGAACGCCCGACCCTCGTGGTGGTGCACAGCCACATCGGCTACGGCTCCCCCGTCGAGGACACCCCGAAGGCCCACGGCGAGCCGCTCGGCACCGACGGGGTCAGGGCCGCCAAACGCTTCTTCGGCCTGCCGGAGGACGTCGGCTTCCACGTCCCCCCGGAGGTCTACGAGCATTTCGCCAGGGGAATCGGCGAGCGCGGCGCCCACCACAGGGCCGACTGGGAGCTGAGCTTCAAGGCCTACAGGGACGCCTACCCCGGCCTCGCCGACGAGCTGGAGCGGATCCAGCGCCGGGAGCTGCCCGACGGGTGGGAGGACGCGCTGCCCGTCTTCCCGCCCGACCCGAAGGGGCTCGCCACCCGCGACTCCTCCGGCCAGGTGCTCAACGCGCTCGCCCAGGCCGTGCCGTGGCTGCTCGGCGGCTCGGCCGACCTGTCCCCCTCGACCAAGACACGGCTGACCTTCGCGGGGGCGGGCGACTTCCAGGCCGACGATCCGTCGGGGCGCAACCTCCACTTCGGCGTCAGGGAGCACGCCGCCGCCGCGGCCGTGAACGGCATGGCCCTGACCAAGCTGCGGCCGTTCTGGTCGGGGTTCCTGATCTTCTCCGACTACGCGCGCGGGGCGATCCGGTTGTCGGCCCTGATGGAGATCCCGGTGCTGCACATCTTCACGCACGACTCGATCGGCGTCGGCGAGGACGGGCCGACGCACCAGCCGGTCGAGCAACTCGCCTCGCTGCGCGCGACGCCGGGCCTGCTGGTCTTCCGGCCCGCCGACGCCAACGAGGTCGTCGAGGCGTGGCGGGCCGTGGCCCCGCTGCGCAGGGAGCCCGCGGCGCTCGTGCTGTCCAGGCAGCCTCTGCCCACGCTCGACCGGTCCCGGTACGGCTCAGCCGCCGGTGTCGCGAAGGGGGCCTACGTGCTGGCGGAGGCGCCCTCGGGAGAGCCCGACGTGCTGCTGCTCGCCACCGGCTCCGAAGTGGGCATCGCGCTGTCGGCCCGGGAACGGCTGGCCGACGAGGGCATCGGCGCCCGCGTGGTCAGCATGCCCTGCTGGGAGTTGTTCGACCGCCAGCCTCTGGAGTACCGCGAGATGGTGCTCCCACCGCACGTGCGGGCCAGGGTGGCGATCGAGCAGGCCTCCACGCTCGGATGGGACCGCTTCGTCGGCGACAGGGGCGTCGTCGTCGGGATGCACACCTTCGGGGCGTCGGCCCCGCTCAAACAGCTCCTCACGAAATTCGGCTTCACTCCCGAGCGTGTGGCGGGGCTCGCCAGGGAGCTCGTCGCCGCCGAACGCGAGGAGTGAGACGTGACGGGCATCCCGCGTGAACGGCACACGGGGCGCATGGGGAAGGATTGCATCCTGAGCACATGTGAACCGTTTCGCCATTGACCGGAGGAAACACCGATGCCGACCATCCCGCTCCGCGACCGCGCCTCCTGGAAGGCACTCGAGCGGCATCACGCCGAGATCGGCGGTCGCCACTTGCGTGAGCTGTTCGCGGAGGACCCCGGCAGAGGCGAGCGCCTGACCGCCGAGGCGGCCGGACTGTACCTCGACTATTCGAAGAACCGCGTGACCGGCGAGACGCTGCGCCTGCTGAACGACCTGGCGCGCGAATCGGAGCTGGAGCAGCGCAGGGACATGATGTTCCGCGGCGAGCCGATCAACACCTCCGAGGGCAGGTCGGTTCTCCACGTGGCGTTGCGTCAGCCGAAGGGCTCCTCCCTCGTGGTCGGCGGCGCCGACGTCGTCGCCGACGTGCACGAGGTGCTGGACCGGATGGCCGACTTCGCCCGGCGCGTGCGGTCCGGCGAGTGGAAGGGCCACACCGGCAAGCCGATCAGGAACATCGTCAACATCGGCATCGGCGGCTCCGACCTCGGCCCCGTCATGGCCTACGAGGCGCTGCGCCACTACACCAAGCGCGACCTGACCTTCCGGTTCGTGTCCAACGTCGACTCGACCGACTTCGCCGAGGCGACGCACGACCTGTACGCCGACGAGACGCTCTTCGTCGTCTCCTCCAAGACCTTCGGCACGCTGGAGACGCTGACGAACGCGCACTCCGCCCGTGACTGGGTCGTCGGGCAGCTCGGCAGCGAGGAGGCGGTCGCCCGTCACTTCGTCGCGGTCTCGACCAACGCCGAGCGGGTCGCCGCCTTCGGCATCGACACGGCCAACATGTTCGGCTTCTGGGACTGGGTCGGCGGGCGCTACTCGATGGACTCGGCCATCGGGCTCTCCACGATGATCGCCATCGGGCCGGAGCACTTCGCCGAGATGCTGGCGGGCTTCCACGAGATGGACGAGCACTTCCGCACCGCACCGCTGGAGGCCAACCTCCCGGTGATCATGGGGCTGCTCTCCGTCTGGTACGTGAACTTCTTCGGGGTGCAGAGCATCGGCGTCATGCCGTACGAGCAGTATCTGAAGCGTTTCCCCGCCTACCTGCAGCAGCTGACGATGGAGTCGAACGGCAAGCACGTCACCGCCGACGGCGAGGCGGTCGACTACGACACCGCCCCCGTCTACTGGGGCGAGCCCGGGACGAACGGCCAGCACAGCTTCTACCAGCTCCTCCACCAGGGGACGCGGCTGATCCCGGTCGATCTCATCGGTTTCGGCAAGAGCCTCAACCCGCTGCGCGACCACCACGACCTGCTGATGGCCAACGTGTTCGCGCAGGCGCAGGCGCTCGCCTTCGGCAAGACCGAGGACGAGGTCAGGGCCGAGGGCACCGCCTCCGAGGTCGTGCCGCACCGCGTCATGACGGGCAACCGGCCCACGAACGTGCTGCTCGCCGAGCGGCTCACCCCGCAACTGCTCGGAGCGCTCGTCGCGCTCTACGAGCACATCGTCTTCGTCCAGGGGACGATCTGGGGCATCGACTCCTTCGACCAGTGGGGCGTGGAGCTCGGCAAGGTGCTCGCGGGGCAGATCGCCCCCGAGCTGGAGAGCGCTGAGGAGCCCGAACTCACGCACGACTCCTCGACCAACGCGCTGATCCGCCGTTATCGAAGGCTCAAGTAGAGCCCGCCTGGGCTCGGGCGCAGACCCGAGCGGAACGGGAGGAGCGATGGCGACCGACAGGCCCATGCAGCTCGGCATGATCGGGCTGGGGCGGATGGGTGCCAACCTCGTCCGCCGGCTCATGCGCGACGGCCACCGCTGCGTCGTCTATGACGTGAACGAGGCGGCCGTCCGCGAGCTCGCGGACGAGGGCGCGACGGGAGCGGCCTCCCTGGAAGAGTTCACGGCGGCACTGGAACGGCCGCGGGCGATCTGGCTCATGCTGCCCGCGGCCGTCGTGGAGCCGATGCTCGGCAACCTCGCGGAGCTGATCGGCGAGGACGACGTCGTCATCGACGGCGGCAACTCCTACTACCGCGACGACATCGTGAGGGCCAAACGGCTCGCCGCGCGGGGAATCCACTACGTGGACTGCGGCACGTCGGGCGGCGTCTGGGGTCTCGACCGCGGGTACTGCCTCATGATCGGCGGGGAGGAGTCCGCGGTGGAGCGGCTCGACCCGATCTTCCGTACGATCGCGCCGGGAACAGGTGACGTCGAGCCCACGCCGAGCAGGGCACGGGCGGACGGCACGGCGCAGGAGGGGTACCTCCACTGCGGTCCCAGCGGCGCTGGGCACTTCGTGAAGATGGTCCACAACGGCGTCGAGTACGGCATGATGGGCGCGATCGCCGAGGGGTTGTCGATCATCCGCCATGCCGACGTCGGCAAGGAGGGCCGTGAGATCGACGCCGAGACGGCGCCGCTGCGCGATCCCGAGGCCTACCAGTACGACATCGACGTCGCCGAGGTGGCGGAGGTCTGGCGCCGCGGCTCGGTCGTCTCGTCATGGCTCGTCGACCTGCTGGCGGACGCGCTCGCGCGATCTCCCCAGCTCGACGGCTTCGAGGGGCGCGTCTCCGACTCGGGCGAGGGCCGCTGGACGGTGGACGCCGCGATCGACGAGGGTGTGCCCGCTCCGGTCATCTCTGCGGCCCTCATCGAACGGTTCGAGTCACGCGGGCTCGGCCGCTTCACGGATGCCGCCCTGTCCGCGATGCGCAGCGAATTCGGCGGCCACGCCGAAAAGCCATGAGAGGAAAAGTGGGTGTGATCATGCAGAAGTTCGGCGAGACCCGCCCTGACCTGCCCAGACACCAATCGTGATCATGCAGAAGTTCGGCGAGAGCAACTCTGACCTGCCCGAACGCGTCTCGTGATCATGCACATTCGCGCGGTCCTGAAGAATTGTCGGCGGCGGCTGATAGACCTGTGCCATGGGTGTGACCGTCGACGAGTTCATCGAGATGCTGGGCGAGCTGCCGGAGGTCGAGCAGAGCCCCAGCGACAGCTGGATCGCGCTGAAGGTCCGCGGCAAGGGGTTCGGCTACCTGTGGGACCGCACGGAGACCGTGGGGCTCAAGGCGACCATCGAAGAGCAGATGGCGCTGGTGGCAGAGCGCCCCGAGGTGTTCGAGGTGCAGTTCACGGCGGGCCGGTTCGGCTGGGTCGTCGTGCATCTGGCGAGGATCGACCGGGAGGAGCTGTTCGAGCTCGTCACCGAAGCATGGTGCCTGACCGCGCCCAAAAGCCTCGTCGACGCGCACGAGGCGGGGCGATAGCCGTACGGAGGTCTATCTCCGGCCCTCCTCGATGAGGGCGCCGATCTCCGCGTCGTACAGCGGTGTGGGGTCCAGGCCCATGGACGCGAAGTTGCCCTCGATCTCCAGGCTGACCAGGCCGTGCAGCCGCGCCCACAACGTCGTCGCGCGCGTCGCCGTCGACGCCGGGGACTCGCCGGAGTCGCCGAGGCCGGTGAGCACGTCGACCGCGACGCCCATCGCGAGCCGGGACGCCTGCACCAGCGGGTCGCTGTGCGCGTCATATCCGTGCAGCGGAGCCCGGAACAGCAGCCGGTAGCGGTGGGGCTCCCCCACGGCCCAGGCGCGATAGGCGTACCCGAGCGCAAGCAGTCGCTCCGCGGGACCGGCCTCCTCCTTGGCGACGGCGGCCTCGAGCGCCGCCGCGAGATCGTGGTAGGCGTCCACGACGAGGTCGGTCAGCAGACTGTCGCGACTGCCGAAGTAGCGGTACAGCGCCGGCCCTGACACGCCGAGGGTCTTGGCCACGGCGTTGAGCGACAGCGCCTGCGGGCCGCCCTCGGCCAGCTGATTCAGGGCCACCTGCTTGATCTCGTCCCGGACCTGCGCCCGGTACCGGCCGCGCAGTCCTGAGCCCGCGGCCTGCCGCCGCTCCTCCATCGAGGCCCCTTTCTCTTCGTTGCGTTAGAGCGTACTCTACTAGTTATATGCTCTAACTTATTCGAGAGGCTATAACGAAGGAGGCGGCGCATGTTGGCGACGGAAGTGGTGCTGGCCGCGGTCGGCGAGCCGGAAACGCTCCGGCTGCACACGAGGGAGCTCCCCGATCCGGGGCCTGGTCAGGCGCTGGTCAGGGTGGAGGCGAGCGGCGTCTCGTTCGCCGAGCAGCAGATGCGCCGGGGCAAGTACTACGACCAGCCCGCGTTCCCGTTCGTACCCGGATACGACCTGGTCGGCGTCGTGGAGGCGCTCGGCGGGGACGCCGCGGGATCTCCCGTCCAGGTGGGGCGGCGAGTGGCGGCGCTGACGAAGATCGGCGGGTGGGCCGACCGCGTCATCCTCGACGTGGCCGACCTGGTGCCCGTGCCCGACGGGGTGGACGCCGCCGCGGCCGAGACGGTCGTGGTCAACGGGGTGACCGCGTGGCGCATGCTGTTCCGCTCGGCACGCGTACGGGCGGGAGACACGATCGTCGTGCTCGGGGCGAGCGGCGGGGTGGGGTCCACACTCGTGCAGCTGGCCCGGCACGCCGGGATCCGGGTGATCGGGACGGCCTCCCCGCGCAGCCACGACCGGATTCGCGAGCTCGGGGCGATCCCGGTCGACTATCACGACGACGTGCCCGCCCGCGTACGCGAGCTCGCCCCGGACGGCGTGGCGGCCGTCTTCGACCACGTCGGCGGCCCGGGCATCACCGATTCCTGGCACATGCTCGCGCGCGGCGGGACGCTCGTCTCGTACGGCAGCGCCTCGACGCGCGACCGGCCGGGCAACGGGTTCGTGACGGTGCTCAAGCTGGTGGCCCGGCTGTGGATCTGGAACCTGCTGCCCAACGGGCGCGGTGCGTCGTTCTTCAACCTGTGGGCCGGCAGGGCCCGCCGTCTCGACCGCTACCGGGCGGAGCTGCGCGCCGACCTCGAACAGGTCTTCGCGCTGCTGGCCTCGGGCGACATCACCGCCCAGGTAGCCCGCACGTTTCCCCTGGCCGACGCGGCGGCCGCCCTGCGTTACGCCGAGGCAGGGGGATTCACCGGCAAGGTGATCATCCTGCCTCAGAGCGCCTGACCGGATCCGCCGATCGGCCCGATGGTTCGCGGCGTTCCGGTCACGCCAGCCGCCAGGTCAGGAACGGAACCTGCTCACCTGGCGGGAGGTAGCTCGATTCCTCGACGAACCCGTTCGTGCGCGCGAAATGCAGCCCGTCCAGGTTCGACCCCCAGATGACGGTCTCGATCCGGCCCGCACCGAGCGTCCACGCCTGTTTCAACGCCCGGGAAAAGAGCGCGGTCCCGAATCCGCGCCGCCGGTGCTCGGGCAACACGCGGACGATCAGGGTGACCGTGTCGGCGTCCCCCTCCGGGGGCCGCACAGTTGTGCAGCCGACGACGACGTCCCCGAGATAGGCCACCTCCAGCCGATTTCGCCGGACGCGTTCGCGCACCTCGTCGAGGGTCAGCGCGGCCGGCGGGACGATCACATTGTGGACGTGCCGCCAATCCTCGATCGACGTTTCGCTCTTCACCGACTCAACCCGCATTTGGGACACTTGATCAAATAAGCGTATTCGTCAGAGTGTGTCAATGGACGGCGACCACAGCCGGCGACCGCGGGGCGGCTGTGGTCGCCGGCGCATTCGGCACACACGGCCGCATACGACCGCCGGTGCCGCTCAGGCCCGAACCGGTCATGCCGGCCTCCCTGGAGCCGGATACGGATCTGCATGATCACGAAATGCGTACACACTGGTCAAGGGGCATACCACCGAACTTCTGCATGATCACGACAGGCGCTTGGGCTGGTCACACGGCCTGCAGGCGAACTTCTGCATGATCACGGCAAGTGCTTGGGCTGGTCACACGGCCTGCAGGCGAACTTCTGCATGATCACGGCAAGTGCTTGGCGATCACACCCAATGAGGGGCTCAGGCGCGGATCACTGTGACGCCGGCCTCGGTGAGACGGGCGGCCTCCTCGTCGGGCAGGCCGTCGTCGGTGACGAGCGTGTCGATCTCGCCGATCGGGCAGATGCGGGCGAAGGCCCTGCGGCCGACCTTGGACGAGTCGGCGACCACCACCACACGCGCGGCCCTCCCGATGAGCAGACTGTTCACGCTCGCCTCACCTTCGTGGTGGGCCGTGGCCCCCGCCTCCACGTCGAGCGCGTCCACGCCCAGGAAGGCGATGTCGATGCCGATCTGTTCCAGCACGCCGGACGCGAGCGGGCCGATCAGCTCGTACGACTGGGGACGGGCGACGCCTCCCGTGACCACGATCTTCACGTGCTGGCGCACGGTGAGTTCCGCCGCGATGTTCAGGGCGTTGGTGACGATGGTGAACCCGATCTCCGGCTCGGCCACCGTGGCCAGCGCCCGCGCGACCTCCGAGGTGGTCGTGCCGCCGTTCATGCCGACCACCGTGCCCTGCTCGACCAGCTGGGCCGCCGCCGCGGCGATGCGCTGCTTCTCCCCCGCATGCCGGGCCGTCTTGTAGCGCAAGGGCAAGTCGTAGCTGACGCTCTGGGTGACCGCGCCGCCGCGCGTGCGCATGAGCAGCTGCTGCTGGGCCAGCTGGTCGAAGTCGCGCCTGATCGTCGCCGTGGAGACTTCCAGCGACTGGGCGGCCTGCTCGACCGACAACCGCCCTTCTGCGGCGAGGAGCTCGAGGATCGCGTTCCACCGCTCGTACCTGCTCACGCACCCTCACCTTGTCCGCTCGCCCGTCCGCTCGGGCCGTCCGCCACCGGGCACCAGCCTGGCACAGGTGGAAGACCGACCCCGACTCTGCACATATATGTTCAATAATGCTATGAAATATGCATAAACGAACTCTCCTGGAGGCCGGCATGACCACCCACACCGAGGCAGAGATCGCCTCCCAGCCGGACTGCTGGCGCAAGGTCGCCGCCATCCCCACCCACGCCCTGCCCTCCCCCGGCGAGCGCGTCGCGGTCATCGGCTGCGGCACCTCGTGGTTCGTGGCCCAAAGCTACGCGGCGCTGCGTGAGCGCGCGGGCCACGGCGAGACCGACGCCTTCCCCGCGTCGGAGACCCCCCTCGGCCGCACCTATGACCGGATCCTGGCGCTGACCAGGTCAGGAACGACCACCGAGGTTCTCGACGTGCTGCGGCGCGCCAGAGCCTCCGGCTCCGTGCGGACCACCGCCGTCACGGCCGATCCGGCGACGCCGGTGTCGGAGCTCGCCGACGAGATCGTGGCGCTCGACTTCGCCGACGAGCGGTCGGTGGTGCAGACCCGGTTCGCGACCACGCAGCTGGCCCTGCTGCGCACGCATCTCGGGGAGGACCTGACCTCGGCGGTCGCCGACGCCGAGCAGGCGCTCGCCGAACCGCTGCCCGCCGAACTGGTCGCCGCCGAGCAGTTCTCCTTCCTCGGTTCCGGCTGGTCGTACGGCCTGGCACGGGAGGCCGCGCTGAAGATGCGGGAGGCGGCGCGGGCGTGGACGGAGGCCTACCTGGCGATGGAATATCGCCACGGCCCCATCGCCATCGCCGGGCCCGGCCGCGTCACCTGGATGCTGGGCACGGCTCCCGACGGGCTGCGCGAGCAGGTCGAGGCCACGGGCGGCTCCCTCCTGGAGAGCACGCTCGACCCCATGGCCGAGCTGATCAGGATCCAGCGCCTGGCCGTCGCGCGGGCCCGGGCCGCCGGGCTCGACCCCGACCGCCCGCTGCACCTCACCCGGTCGGTGATCCTGCCCGGCTGACCGCGGGAGCCACACGCGCTCATCGGGGCGTACGGCGCGGCCCGGGACCGAGCCGGGCCGCGCACTCCCGCACTTCACGACGACGGGTTCCGCACGTCACGTCGGCCCCGGGTCCTCCGGAGTGCCGAGCAGTCGCCGTACGGCGTCGACGACGACGACCCTGCGGCGCTCGCGGTCGGCGGGAGCGTCCGACCCGAGCTCGGGGTTCACCGACGCCCATGCCCCGGCGGTCGCGATGACCAGAGTCAGGAGCTCGACGGGCGCATAATGCGCGGGCACGAGGCCCTCCCGCTGGGCGCGTTCGATCTTTTCGAGCTTGCTCTTGTTGGAGGCCACGACCGCCTGCAGCGAGACCCCCTGCGGCCGCTCCAGCCGATACCAGGTGGACAGGCGCACGGTCGCGGGGTCGGCCTCGTAACGGTCGAACAGTCTCCCGGCGTAGGCCGCGAGGTCGGCGGCGTCGAACGGCGCCCGCTCGACCGTCGCGGCGACCAGCTGCGTGAAGACGGCGTCGAACAGCTGGTCCTTGTTGCCGAAGTAGGCGTAGATCATCGCCTTGTTGCATCCTGCCGAATGAGCGATGCGGTCCACCCGGGCTCCGGCGATGCCGAGCGCGGCGAACTCCGCCGCCGCCGCCTCCAGCAGCCGCTTCTTGGTCCGCTCAGCATCACGCGCCATGCGGGGAAGCCTACACCCAGACAACTAACCAGTCAGTTGACAGACATCGCAGCAAGGGTGTTTCCTGCAATACATCCAACTAGTCAGTTAGTTGCTGGAAGGCAGGAACCACCCATGGCCAGGACATGGCTCATCACCGGCAGCTCCCGTGGGTTCGGATGGGAGCTCGCCAAGGCCGCGCTCGACGACGGGGACCAGGTGGTCGCCACCGCGCGCCGCCCCGAGGAGCTCGACGAGCTCGTGCACAAGTACGGCCAGGCCGTACGCGCGGTCGCCCTCGACGTCACCGACGCGGCGGCCGCCCGCGCCGCCGTGGCGACGGCGGTGGACACGTTCGGCGCACTCGACGTCGTCGTGAACAACGCCGGCTACGCCGGCAGCACCTCCATCGAGGACTTCACCGACGACGACTTCCGCGCGCAGATCGAGACGAACCTGTTCGGCGTGGTCAACGTCACCAAGGCCGCCCTGCCCGTGCTGCGCGGACAGCGCTCGGGCCACTTCATCCAGTTCTCCTCCATCGGCGGACGCGTGGGCGGCACGCCGGGCATGGGCGCGTACCAGACCGCCAAGTGGGGGGTCGAAGGCTTCTCCGAGGTCCTCAGCAACGAGGTGAAGCCGTTCGGGGTCAAGGTCACCATCATCGAGCCGGGCGCCTTCCGCACCGACTGGGCCGGCTCGTCCATGCAGACCCCACCGGTGAGCGCGGACTACGAGGAGACGATCGGCGCGATGAACCGCTACCGCGCGTCGACCGCGCACGAGTGGCCGGGCGACCCCGCCAGGGCGGCCAGGATCATCCTCGACGTCGTGCGTCTGGACGAGCCGCCCCTGCGCCTCCTGCTCGGCGCGCGTGCGGTCGAGATGGCCGCGGAGGCGTCCCGGGTGCGCGCGGCGGAGGCCGAGAAATGGGCCGAGGTCAGCAGGTCGGCCGACTTCCCCGCCGACGAGTCCTGACGGGTCACGCGGCCGGCACGCGTACGGTCTCCGCCCACGCGGGCGGGTCGGGAGGCCCGGTGTGGCCCGCGCCGATCAGGACGCAGATCACCCGGCACGACGGCGGCTCGCCGGGCCAGGGGGTGTGGCCGTCGGTGAGCACGATCACCACGCTGGGCCGGTCGCGCGCCGCGAGCGCGGCCGCGATGCCGGCGCGCATGTCGGTGCCGCCTCCGCCGGACAACGTGACCTGGGCGGCGTCGGTCACCCGGGACACGGCGTGCACGTCGGCGTCGCACGCGAGCACCGTGACCCGGTTGCCCCGGATGCCGACCTCGCGCAGCACTCCGGTGACCTCCGCCATCGCCGCCGCCAGGTCGTCCTCTCGCATCGACCCGGAGGTGTCGACCACGACGGCCACACGGGGCAGCGGCCGGCGCAGGCTCGGCAGCACGACCCCGCGCAGGGCGGGTGTGCGGCGCGACGGCCTGCGGTAGGTGTAGTCGACCGCGCCCCCGGCCCAGGCCACCGCCTCCCTGACCGCGCCCGCCAGCATCCTGCGCCAGTTCACGACCGGTTCGAGGACCTGGTCCGCCCATCGCCGCCACCCTCCGGGGAGGTCGCCGCGACCGCGCAGGTGAGCCCGCATCGCCTGCGCGGTCGTACGGCGGAGCGCATCGGCCTCCACCGGGCCGACGCCGCCGGCGGAGTCGGCAGGCTCCCAGGGCGAGGGCCTTCCGTGGGCGCCGGACCCGCAGTCGTGCGCATGCGGCAGGGGCGGAATCTGCGGCAGGTACGCCTCGAACAGCAGGCCGGGCGGCAGGCCGAACGCGCCCGGCTCCATCCGGCCTGGGGGCAGCGCCAAGCCGTCGGCGAGCAGGTCGTCGTTGATCTCGCAGTCCTGGGCGACGTTGACGCGCAGGCGATCGCGGTGGGCTGCGGCGGGCAGCCGATCGGCCCGGCCGTGGTGGTCGCGCAGGAGATGTGCCACCTCATGGATCCAGACGCCGGCCAGTTCCTCCACCGGGGTCGCGTCGACGAAGGCGGGCGAGACGTAGCAGCGCCACCTCCGGTCGACACCCATCGCCGGCACGGCCCGGCTCGGCACGATCGTCAACGCGTACAGGCCGGAGGCGAGGTAGGGGCGGTCGAGCACCGCGCGGTAGCGGGCGGCCAGCAGCTTGACCCGGTCGAGCCCGGAATCGTCGTCAGCCATCCGACGCCAGCGCGCCCGAGAGCTGGAGCAGGTCGACGAAGGCGTCGATACCGCTTGGCACGGGCCAGTCGGTGTCGCGCAACGCCGCGAGGTCGACGGCCGCGCGGGCGGCGACGTCGGGCACGCCCGCCTCGACCGCCTTGGCCAGCACCGCCCACCCGGCCTCCCACCTGGGCTGGGTGAGGTCGGCCTGCACGGCGGACACGACGGCGGTGAGGAACGCCAACTGCCGGTCGCCGCGGTCGGGCAGGTTGAAGGCCTCCGGGTTGGCCAGCACCCGGTCGGGGTCGGGCAGGTCGAGGTGCTCGAGATAGGACAGCAGCTCGATGCCGGCGCCCTCGCCGATCGCTCCGACCAGCGCGGTCGCGACCGCCTCCTTCCCCGCGCCGCACGCGTGGGCGACCGCGAGCAACCGCAGGGCCATCTCCCAGGTACGCGGCGACGGCCAGGCGCCGCCCCGGCCTTCGGCGTCGTCGGGCATGAGGTGCACCAGGCCGGGGCGCGCGGTGAGGAAGCCGGAGATCGCGCCGCGTGCCCGGGCGAGCGCGCCGTTGACCCTCGCCGGTTCGACGACGGGGATCGGCACGTGCGGCCAGACGCCCGCCATGCCGCGTGCGACCGTGCGCGGGTCGTGGGTCCATCGCAGGTGGACGAACCGGTTGGCCAGCGGCGGGCTCAGGTGCCAGCCGTCCGCGGCGCTCGACGGCGGGTTGGCCGCCGCGACGATCCGCACCTGCTCGGGCAGGACGAGGCTGCCCACTCGCCGTTCCAGGACGACGCGCAGGAGCGCCGCCTGCACAGCCGGCGGGGCGGAGGACAACTCGTCGAAGAACACCAGGCCCCGCCCGGCCCGCACCAGCCGCACGGCCCAGTCGGGCGGGGCCATCGGCACGCCGGTCGTGGCCGGGTCGTCGCCGACGATGGGCAGCCCGGCGAAGTCGGACGGCTCGTGCACGCTGGCGATGACCGTCTCCAGCGGGACGCCGAGCCCGGAGGCGAGCCGTTCCAGCCCCGCCGACTTCCCGATGCCGGGCTCTCCCCACAGCAGCACGGGCTGGTTGGCCGACACCGCCAGCGCCAGCGCCTCCAGTTGGGGGTTGCCGCCCGGCTCGGTGCGCGAGAGCCGGGCCCGGCGGTTGAGGTCGTCGGCCGCCGCGAGCGGGCTCGGCGGTGCGTCTGCGATGTCCATCAGTCCTCGTCGTCCTTCACCAGATGCGGGCGACCTATGCCGGGATGCTCACGGTCGACCTGGTCGCGCAGAAAACGCAGGTCTCTTCGGCGCGCCCACCGGATCACGTCGCTCAGGGACCAGCCCGCCTCGTCCACCACGTCGGTGCGTGCGCCGGCGGCGAGCAGCGCGCGCACGAGAGATTCCTTCCCGTGCCCGTAGACGGCCGCCATCAGCGGGGTCCGTCCGTGGTCGTCGCGGGCCTCCAGGTCGACCTCCGCCTCCAGCAGACGCGGCAGCAGCAGCTCGTGGTCGAGCGAGGCCAGCCCGTGCAGCAGCGTGCGCAGGTCGCCGTCGCGCACCCGGGGATCCGCCCCGGCGTCCAGCAGGCACAGCACCCCTGGGGTGTCGCCGTACTGGACCCGCCTGAACAGGTCGCGCCGCTGGCGGCGCAGGTCCTTGGGCAGCCACCCCCGCCCGGACGTCCACGCCTCCCGTACGGCGAAGCAGCCCGCGACGGCGCCGCCGAAGGCCCGCATCGCCCGTTCCCGCCGCCGCTCCTCGTCACTGTGGGGCATGCGAAGCACTCCTCCGCCCGACGACACCAGGTGCCATTCGCCCCGGCACCGGACGCGCACGGGGGCGGGAGGCTCGGGATCGGGCGGTCCGGCCGGGCCCTCGCCGGGTGCCAGGTCGGGGAAGAGCGCCGTTCTGACCAGAGGGTGGAGGCGGTCGGCGGTGATGCGGCCGCGCCGCATCAGGTCGAGGTCGGGTAGACGGCGCCAGCACAGGTCGGGGAGCCGGACGATCCCACCTGCCTGGGCGGTGCTGACGCGCGGAGCTCCCTCATCGGGGGCGCGGTCCAGCGCCACCCTCGAGCCGTAACCGTAGACGATCTCGAAACGCCGCTCGCCCGTCTCGTCGGCCAATCGGGCCGTCTCCCGCTCGATCCCGGCCAGGTTCAGCGGCAGCGTCTCCAGCCGTCGCGTCAGGCCGCCCCACCCCCAGCCGCGCACGACCGGTTCTCGCAGGTCGAGCTGGATACCGACGGCCGCCAAGGCCGCCTCGACCTCGCCGCGCTCGTGCAGCAGTGAGACCCATTCGGTGTGCGCGACGGGGTGGTCACGACCGGGGTCGGCCGCGGGCAGTTCATCCTCGGCGAGCGGTCGTCCGTCCCTGGTGAAGAACGGGACCCTCTCACCTCCGCCGGCGCGCAGTCGCAGATCTCCGGCGCGCCGCACGTCCCACAGGTCGCGCGACGTCAGCCAGGCGCGCCCGTCCCGCCACCGGCCGGCGTCTCGCTCGTCCTTCGCATCCGCCAGCCCGAGGTGCAGGGTGAGCCGCTGCGTTCCCTCGACCACCGGGGGCGTCGTGACGAACAGGGAGGGACCCCAGCCGAGGGACCTCGCCCGGTACTCCGCCAGAACCACGATCCGGCCGACGGCGAGCGTCCCGTTCCACGGAGTCGTCCGGGGCAGATGCCAGCGCAGCAGGTCGGGCGCGAAATACGTGAGGTCGTCTTCGACCTCGGCCGCGACGGAGCCGCCGTATCGCTTCGCGACGGCGGCGGGATCGAAGGCGACGTCGACGCCGGCCGCCGAGCAGGCGCCCCGCCAGTCCCCGGCCAGGCGGCGCTCGGTCGCCTGCTCGATCATCCAGCGCGGCACCGCGTAACGCCGGACCCGCTGCCAGGCGGCCGCCTCCTCTCCGTCGAACGACGTCGTGCCGCGTTTGGTCCTCGTCATCGGTAGACGCTTCCGATCGCGAGTACGTCGGGGTGGCCGCCCGCGGCAGGGCGGAGCAGCGGCGCGATGGAGCGCTTCACCTTGCGAGGCACGCCGGGACCGAGTCCGAGGTATTCCAGCCGGGTGCCACCCGCGATGCCCGCCAGCAGCGTCTTGGCGCCCCGCCCGGTGACGCCCGTGTGGCGCAACTCCAGGCGGCGCAGCGGGCTGCCGCCGAGGGCCTCGGCCAGGGCCCGCGCCCCTTCGTCGCCGGTGGCGTTGGCGGGCGCGCCGAGGCTGCGCTCCGACGGCGGCCTCCCGAGGTCGAGCGTCTCGATGCCGGCCAGGGCGCCGGCCAGCGCCCGCGCTCCGGCCGGGCCGATCCCGTTGCCGCCGAGGCCGAGCCGTACGGGCCGGGCGGGGTCGGAGGCGGCGGCGAGCACCGCGGCGCCCTCGTCGCCGAGGTGGTTGGCAGGCAGGTAGAGCTCGCGCACGCCGGCGTCGCGGATCAGCGCGGCCAGCAGGGGCGCCGCCTCCGCGTCGAGCCCGTTGCCGCCGAGGTAGAGGCGCTCGACCGGCCTCGGCCTGGCGGCGAGGGCGTCGAGCAGCGCCCGCAGCCCTTCGGTGGTGAGACCGGTGTTCACCAGATCGAGCGTGCGCAGGGAGGTGTTGCGGCGCACCATGGCGGCCAGCGCCCGGGCTCCCGCGTCGCCGATCGGGTTGCGCTTGAGCCACAACGCGCGCACGGTGTCGTCGGCGGCCAGCCGGTCGGCAAGCGCGGCGGCTCCGTCGGCGTCGATGCGGTTGCAGCCCAGGTACAGCGTGCGCAGGCCGTGCCCGGGGCCGAGTGCGCCGGCGATCATCCGGGCGCCTTCCGAGCCGACGGCGTTGGTGCCGAGCAGCAGGTGAACCGCGTGCGGCGAGGCCGTCGCCACGGGCAGCAGCCGGGCAGCGCCGGCCAGGCCGAGCCCCTGTTTGCACAGGTCGACCCGCCCGTCCTGCCGTACGGTTCCCACCGGGAACGTCTCGTCGGCCTCGACCGGGTCGGCGGCGGCGAGCCTGGCCAGGAGTGGGCCGAGCGCCTCGGGATCGGCGAGCGGTACATCTGGATGCTCGATCGCGGGGCAGCGCACGGGTGTCGGCTGGGTCATCACCACTCCACCGGTCGGAAGTCCTTCAGGAACAACCCGGACATCCGCTCGCCGCCGACGCCCCGGACGATGGGGTCGTAGACGCGCGCGGCGCCGTCGACGACGTCGAGCGGCGGCCGGAATCCCGACTCCCGCTGCGCCGTCTTGTCCGGATGGGGCCGTTCGTCGGTCACCCAGCCGGTGTCCACGCTGGTCATGTGGATGCCCGAGGCGGCGTAGTCGGCGGCCGCCGTACGGGTCAGCATGTTCAGCGACGCCTTCGCCATGTTGGTGTGCGGGTGCCTGACGGTCTTGTTGACCCGCGAGAAGCTGCCCTCCATGGCCGAGACCTGCACGACGTAGCGGTCCGGAAACGGCGAGGCCTCCATCAGGCGGCGCAGCCGCGAGGTGAGCAGGAAGGGCGCGAAGGCGTTGACCA
This sequence comes from Planotetraspora thailandica, assembly GCF_016863335.1. Taxonomy (GTDB): domain Bacteria; phylum Actinomycetota; class Actinomycetes; order Streptosporangiales; family Streptosporangiaceae; genus Planotetraspora; species Planotetraspora thailandica. Next base: position 59,117 of record NZ_BOOR01000045.1, on the reverse strand, counting down.
CCTGCACCTCCATCCACTCGGCGGGGTCGACCTCGTGCAGGCGAAGGCTCCAGCTGTTGCGCGCGCGCAGGTCGAGCGGCTGGCCGGTCTCATCCGTACGGCCGGCGGGGAAGAGCGACCGGTCGCCCTCGTCCGTGGGCGGTTCGGGCAGCGCGAGCATCCCGACGAGCGCGGGGCTCGTCGCGGGAGCCGTGATGGGGATCCGCGCCGCGGCCCCGGTCAGCGGCTCGCCCTCGGCGGCGCGCACCTCGTGGTGGTAGGCCGGCGGACGCCTGATCGTCTGCGCCGCGTTGTTGACCAGGATGTCGAGGTGCGCGAAACGCCGGTGTGCCGACTCCAGCAGGCCGGCCACGCCCGCGACGTCGAGCAGGTCGACGCCGTGCAGGTGCAGCCGGTCGAGCCAGAGCGCGGAGTCGGACACGGCGGCGAAGCGCCGGGCGGCGTCGCGGGGGAACCGGGTGGTGACAAGCACCTCGGCGCCGTCGCGCAACATCTTCAGTGCGACATGAAGGCCGATTTTGATGCGGCCTCCGGTCACGAGGGCCGTCCTGCCGCCCAGGTCGCATCGGGCGTCGCGGCGGAGCAGGCTCTCCTGCGCGCATCCCGGACACATCAGGTGGTAGACGGAGTGGACCTGGCCGTACAGGGTCTTGCACACGTAGCACCGGCGGGTGCCCGCCAGCGGCCGCAGGCTCGCCGGGGGCCGCTCAGGAGACTCGGGCTCGGGGGCGGGGTCCTGCTGCGCGAAGCGCTCGGACGCGGCCATGGCCTCCAGGTCGCGCCGCCGGCGTTCGGCGTGTCTCGCCACCTTCCGCGCCTTCTTGCCCGCGTGGTAGAGCCGCGCCGCGGCCTCACGCACGTCCGCCCAGCGAGGGTCGGCGGGGTCGGCCGCGCGCGCCTGGCCGAGCACCCGCAGGCAGGTCTCGATGTCCGGCTCGGCGAGGGCGTCCGCGACCCCGTCCGCATCCGGGGTGAACGACGCCATCGGCTCTCCTCACGAATGGGCGGCGAGGCCGACCGGATTCGAACCGGCGTCCTCCCTTTTGAGAAAAGGGCGCGACGACCTCTGCGCTACGGCCCGCCGGGCGGAAGCCTAGCGATCTTTCACGTCTCGGGGAAAAGACGGCAGGGCCGGCCGGATTCGAACCGGCGTCTCCCCGATGAGCAGTCGGGCACGACGACCTCTGCGCTACGGCCCTGCCTGCGCACACCCTAGTGGATCTCTTCCAGACATGACATCTGCACAAATCTGCGCATTAATGCTATGAAATATGCAGAAACAAACCGTCCTCCTTCCTCCGGAGGTATCCGTGCCCACGCGCGCCTCATGATCCTCACCGTCACCCTGAACCTGGCCCTCGACGTGACCTACCTGGTCGGCGACACCGAATGGGGCGGGGTCAACCGGGTCCGCGCCGTACACCGCCGTGCGGGCGGCAAGGGCGTCAACGTCGCCCGCGTGCTCGCCGCCCTCGGCCACGACGTGCTCACGACCGGCCTCGCCGGAGGAAGGACGGGTGAGGCCGTCCTCACCGATCTCTCCCAGGCGGGTGTGCCCGCCGACTTCACGCCCGTCGGCGCGGAGTCGCGCACCACGCTCGTCGTCTCCGAGCCCGGAGGCCACACTCTTTTCAACGAGCCCGGCCCGGAGGTCACCGGTGACGACCTGGGCCGCTTCACGGCGCATTTCCGCAGCCTGCTCGGCCGGGCGGATGCGGTCGTGCTGTCCGGGAGCCTTCCCCCCGGCACGCCCGTCGACTTCTACGCGACGCTGGCAACGGTGGCGGCCGACCGCGGCGTGCCCGCGATCGTGGACGCCGACGGCCCGTTCCTGCGCCATGCCCTGAGCGGGCGTCCCGCGATCGTCAAACCCAACGCGGCCGAACTCGCCCGTGCGGTGGCGCACCTTTCCTCCCGGCACGAGCAGGCGGAGCTGCTGCGCGAAGCGGGAGCCCAGGCGGTCGTGGTGTCCCTCGGCGCCGAGGGATCGCTCGCCGTGACCTCCGGCGGCGCGTGGCGGGCGCGCGTGCCCCATGACGTCGTGGGCAACCCCACCGGCGCCGGGGACGCGCTCGTCGCCGGGCTCGCGCTCGGCCTGGTGGAGGGCACTCCGTGGCCCGACCGGCTGCGCCGTGCGACCGCCCTGGGCTCGGCCGCGGTGGCCGCCCCCGTGGCCGGCGACTTCGATCCCGGCGTCTACGACTCCCTGCGTTCCGCGATCATCGTCGAGCCGATCGCCTGACCCCCCTCTGAATCAGGAGCCCCTGCCATGCCCCTCGTCGGGATCGGTGAAATCGTCCGCGCGGCACCCGCGGGCGTCGGCGCCTTCAACGTCATCCAGCTCGAACACGCCGAGGCGATCATTGCGGGCGCTCATGCCGCGGGCGCGCCCGTCGTGCTGCAGATCAGCGAGAACGCCGTGCGCTACCACGGCGCCCTCGCCCCGATCGCGGTGGCGTGCCTCGTTGCCGCCCGGGCGGCCGACGTGCCGGTCGCCGTGCATCTGGACCACGCCACCGACCGCGCGCTGGTCGAGGAGGCCGTCGTGCTCGGGCTCGGATCGGTCATGTTCGACGCCTCCGCGCTCGACGACGCGGCCAACGTGGCGGCGACCGCGGACGTCGCCACGTGGTGCCACGACCGCGGTGTGTGGGTGGAGGCCGAGCTCGGCGAGGTCGGCGGCAAGGACGGCGTGCACGCGCCGGGCGTGCGCACCAAGCCGCACGAGGCCGCCGACTATGTGGCGCGCACGGGCGTCGACGCCCTCGCCGTGGCCGTCGGCAGCTCGCACGCGATGACCACCAAGGACGCCGTGCTCGACCTGGACCTCATCGCCGAGCTGGCCGCCGCGGTGCCCGTGCCCCTGGTGTTGCACGGCTCCTCCGGCGTGCCCGACGACACGATCCGCTCAGCCGTACGGCACGGCATGAAGAAGATCAACATCGCCACGCACCTGAACAAGGCGTTCACCGAGGCGATCCGCGGCCAGCTGGCGGAGCATCCATCGGTGGTCGACCCCCGCACCTATGTCCGGGCCGGCCGTGAGGCCGTGGCTCGTGAGGTCACCCATCTGCTGGGCGTGCTCGCGGGCTGACAGTGCATGATCACGAAAGAGATTCCCGCACGTCAACGGGGCGACGCCCGAACTTCTGCATGATCACGACATACGTCGCCGCAGGTCGGCGCGGCCGTCACCGAACTTCTGCATGATCACGCCCAAGGGGGGGTGTGATCACGCGGAAGGGGGGGTGGTTGTATCCCAAGGGGGGTCACATCTAGGGGAGGGTGATCACGGTGCTGGTCTCGCGGGCGCGTTCGGCGGCCCAGACCACCAGGTGGGAGGCGAGGCTGGTGGCCGCGTCAGACCAGACCAGGCCCGGGTCGCCCACCGCGACGGCCGCCAGGAACGCGTCGACCAGGGCCTCGTCTCCCCCGCCGTGCTCGTCGGAGGCGGCCGCGCCGCTGACCGCTCGGGTGTCGACGACCTCCTCCCGTCCCGTACGGAAGTCCGTGTGGCGCACCACCAGGCCGTCGCCCTCCAGGTAGCCGTGAGTGCCGAAGATCCTCGTCTTGCGGTGCTCCTGCGGCGTGAAGGCGGTCATGGTGAAGCTGACCGTCTGGCCCCCGGCGGCCTCCCACGACACCACCTGGTGGTCGACGACGGAGTTGTCGCAGGCGTAGACGCACCGGCCGTACGGGCCCTCGCGCAGCGCCTGCCGTACACCCGCCTCCGTGTGGTCGGTGGTGACGGCGCTGAGCGGCCAGAAGGTGCGGTCGGGGTCATTCAGGCAGTCGAGGTAGAGCCGCGGCGCGGAATAGGGGCACGTGGGTTCGACGGCGCAGTCGAGGCACCGGTCGGCGGCGCCCTGAGGCCGGTTGGCCGGGGTGAAATGCGTCAGCGAACCGAACGAGGAGATGCGTTCGACCGGTCGGCCGGTGACGTGGAGCAGCCAGTCGACGTCGTGGCACGACTTGGCGAGCAGCATGGGCGCGTCCTGCTCACGCCGCCAGTTGCCTCTGACGAACGAGTGGGCCTGGTGCCACCAGCCGACGGGTTCGAGGTGCTGCACGCTCACGACCTCGCCGACGGCCCCGGCCTCGATGAGCCCGGTGAGCACGCGGGTGTAGGCGGTGTACCGCATCACGTGGCAGACCGCCAGGATCACCCCGGTGTCGCCCACGGCCTGAACGACGCGACGCGCGTCGTGCTCGGTGGTCGCCATGGGCTTTTCCAGCAGGAGGTGGTAGCCGGCGCCGGCGAGGGCGACGGCCTGCTCGGCGTGCTCGGCGTCCGGGCTGGCGACGACCGCCGCGTCCGCGTGGCGGCGGCCGGCCAACTCGGTCCAGCCGGCGTGGACGTCTTCCTGGGGCAGCCCGTGTTCGGCGGCGAAGGCCGCTCGGCGGGCGGGGTCGGGGTCGGCGACCGCCACCACCCGCGCTCCGGCGGCCGCGGCGTGCCGCGCATAGGCGGTGCCGCGCATCCCCGCGCCGACGACGACCAGGCTGACGGGCCGGCTCATCTTCCTCGTCCTATCCCTTGAGGCCGCTGAACGACATGGTGGCGATGAAGTGCCGCTGGGCCAGAACGAAGGCCACGATCAGCGGGAACGTCGCGAGCACGTTCCCCGCCATGAGCGCCGACCACTGGGTGTGCCGGGCTCCGGCGAACGTGGTCAGGCCCACCTGCAGGGTGTAGGTGTCCTCGGAGTTGATGGCGATCAGCGGCCAGATCAGGTCGTTCCACGCGCCGAGGAAGGTGAAGACGGCCAGCGTGGCGAGGGCAGGCCGGGCCAGCGGCAGCACGACGCGGAAGAACACACCCAACCGGTTGCAGCCGTCGATCCTCGCCGCCTCCTCCAGCTCGCGGGGCAGGCCGAGGAAGAACTGCCGCATGAGGAAGACGCCGAAGGCCGTCGCCAGCCACGGCACGAACGCGGCGGCCAGGGTGTCGATCAGCCCGAGGTTCTTGAAGACCAGGAACGTCGGGATCATCAGGACCTGGGTGGGCACCATGACGGTCGCCATGATGGCCGCGAACGCCACGCCTCGGCCACGGAAACGGAAACGGGCGAAGCCGTACCCCGCCAGCGAGCACAACACCAGGTGGGACACGACCGCCACCACGGTGACCAGCAGGGTGTTGCCGAACCAGCGCGGATAGGAGTCCTCGGTCAGCACCTTGATGTAGCCGTCGAAACTGATGTGGCTGGGCCAAAGGCGCGGCGGGTAGGAGTTGATCTCCGCGTCCGGCATGAACGACGTGAGGAGCATCCACACCAGCGGCGCCGCGAACAGCAGCGACAGCGGCAGCAGGACCAGGTGGTAGGGCCACTGGCGTCTCATGCGGCCGCCTCCCCTCTCCGGGCGTACCAAAGGGCCAGGCCGGACACGAGCAGCGTGACCACGAACAACGCGTAGGCCACGGCCGCGCCGTATCCGGCGTGGAACAGCTTGAACGCCTGCTGGTACAGGTAGAACACGATCACCGTGGTGGAGTCGAGCGGCTGGCCCTTGGTGGTCGTGTAGACGAGGTCGAACAGCTGAAGGGCGTCGATCGTCTGCCAGATCACGAGGAAGACCGTGGCGGGCCGCAACTGGGGCAGCGTCACCGCGCGGAAGACCCGCAGCGGCCCGGCCCCGTCGACGCGCGCCGCCTCGATCAGCTCGCGGGGGATGTCCTGCAGGGCCGCGAGGTAGACCACGATGGGCAGGCCGACCGACCCCCACAACGACACGACCACCAGGGTCAGCAGAGCCTGCGAAGGGTCCTGCAGGAATCCCTGGCGGGCGACGCCCAGCCCCGCGAGCAGGTCGTTGACGATGCCGAACTGCGGGTCGAGCACGAAGTTGGCGAGGATGCCCGTGGCCGCCGCCGAGACGACGTACGGCACGAACAGGCAGGTGCGGTAGAAGGCGCGGAACCGGAGGGGCCGGTTCAGCGCGAGCGCGATCGGCAGCCCGATCAGCAGCGATCCGGGGACGAAGAGCACGGAGTAGAGCAGCGTGTGCCCGGTGGCCGCCATCAGGTCGGGATCGTCGAGCAGGTCGCGGTAGTTCTGCAGGCCGACGAACGTGCCCGGGGCCAGCAGGTTGTCGTCGCGCAGCGACAGGATCAGCGCCCAGACGGCGGGGAAGATCGACAGCCCGACGATGACGAGGGTGGCGGGGCCGACGAACCCCCATCCGGTCAGCTGGGGCATCAGCCGTACGCGCGGGCCCGCCTTGCGTCTGCGGCCGCTCAGGGGCAGCGCGCCCGCGGCCGTGTCCGCCCTCATGTCAGCCCTTCGCCAGGATCTTGTCCGCCTCCGCGGCGGCGCCGGTCAGCGCCTCCTGCGCCGTGGCCTGGCCGAGGAGGACACGGTCGATGGCGTCACCGATTTTTGCCGAAATATCCGGATAAGACGTGATGGACGGCCGGGCCTGTACGGCGTTGTCTTGATTGGCCAGGAAGGCGTCCGCTCCGAGGTACTGCTTGGCGAACTCCTTGTAGGCCGGCAGCTTCGACGTGGCCTGGCGGATCGGCAGGTTGCCCGAGCCGAGCGACCACCGCGCGTCCTGCTCCGGCTTGGTCAGCCAGGCAAGGAAGTCCTTGGCCGCCTGCGCCCGCTTCGAGCCGTTGTCGAAGACGACCCAGTTGTCCGGGCCTGAGATTGTCTGGTGGTTTCCGCCGTATCCGGGCAGCGGCACCACGCCGTAGTCCACCTTGTGGTCGGCCAGGTCGCGCATCGCCCAGGGGCCGGCGATCTCCATGCCGACCTTGCCGCTGTAGAAGAGCGGCAGGAACTTCTCACCGTTCTGGTCCAGGTAGACGGACTTGTCATCGACGGCCATGGCCCGCCACAGCTCAAGGCTCTGCACGGCCTGCGGGGTCGCGAACGCGGCGTTCTTTCCGTCGGGGCTCAAAATCGAGCCTCCCTGCTGCCAGAGCATCGGCCAGAACCGCCATACGGTGTCCTCGTCGCCGGTGGCCACGTAGGAGGTGCCGAAGACGCCCTTGGACGCGTCGGTCAGCCTCTTGGCCGCCGACCGGAAGTCGTCCCAGGTCCAGTCCTTCGTGGGGTAGGCCACGCCTGCCGCGTCGAAGAGCTTCTTGTTGTAGATCAGTCCCAGGTTGTCGACCACGGACGGAACGCCGATTACCTTGCCGTCGACCGTCGCCGCCTCCCGCTCGGCGGGCCAGAAGTCGTCCCATCCGAACGACGGGTCCTTGACCAGGGAGGACAGGTCGGCGACCCGCGGCGTTTCGGCCAGGGTGGCCGACCAGGAGCCGTACATGTACGCGATGTCGGGCGGGTCTCCGCCGGCCAGCGCGGCCTGGACCTTCTGCAGCATGTCGTCGACGTTGGTCGTGCCGACCTCGGGCTTGACCTCGATGCCGGGGTGAGACTTGTTGTATTCGTCGGCCAGGCCCTTGAGGATGTCGCCTTCGGCGTCGGCCTGCCCGTGCCACCAGACGACCGTGACCTTGCCGTCGTCGTCTCCGGACTGGCCGCCGCAGGCCGCCGACAGGGCGAGCGCCGGCACGACGGCGAAGACGAGTGCGAGCTTGCGAATCATGGCTGCATCTCCTCTCGGAGCGATTCGGGCAGCAGGTCGGAGTGCGCACGGACCATGTCGTCGCACAGCGCCCAGATCTGGTCCAGGGTGAGGGTCGCCGCGGTGTTGGGGTCGAGCATCGCGGCGTGGCGGATGTGGTCGGGCCGCCCTTCGACGGCGGCGCGGACGGTGAGGTCGCCCACGGAGGCGAACGCGTTGTTGAGCGCCGCGCACTGCGGCGGCAGGTCCCCGACGGCCGTCGGGTGCACGCCGAGCCGGTCCACCAGGCAGGGCACCTCGACCGCGAATCCCGGCGGCAGGTTGGAGATCAGCCCGTGGTTGGGCAGGTTGCCGTACACCACGCGGGGGCGGCCGGTCACCATGGCGTGGATGATCTGCGGCGCGTATTCCATGCTGGCCTCGACGGGGTCGAAGTCGCCCGCGCGCGCCCGCTCGTAGCTGGCGACGTTCTCCTCGCTGATCTGGACGTACTCGCCCGCCTTCAGCCGCAGCCGCTCGACCTCGCCGTCATGCCGGAGGTACCAGGGGACGTATTCGGCGGAGTGCTCGCTCGACTCGGTCGGGTAGTAACCGAGCCTGCGGTACATGTCGACCCGCACCCGCCGCCGCAGCTCGGGGTCCTTCTCGATGGCCGCGTCCAGCCGCGGGTACAGGTCCTCCCCGCGATGAGAGAAGCGCAGCACCCAGGACTGGTGGTTGACGCCCGCGCACAGGTAGTCCACCTCGTCGTACGGGACGCCGACCAGGCCGGCCAGGCCGTCCATCGTCCAGTGGACCGAGTGGCACAACCCGACCACCCGGGGCAGCAGCCGGGACAGGTAGGTGACGTTCATGGCCATCGGGTTGGTGTAGTTGAGCAGCCACGCGTCGGGGCATACCGCGGTGATGTCGGCGGCCAGCTCGTCCAGGAAGGGGAAGGTGCGCAGCGCCCTGAAGATCCCTCCGACGCCGAGGGTGTCGCCGATGGTCTGGCGCAGGCCGTACGACGCAGGGATCGCGAAGTCCGTGACGGTGGCCGCGAGCATGCCCACCTGGACCATGTTGATCACGAAGTCGGCCCCGTCCAGCGCCGCGCGCCGGTCGAGATGGGCGGTGACGGTGAGCCCGGTGCGCCCGCCGCCCGTGATCCTCCGTGCTCCTGCCTCCGCGACGGCCAGCCGCTCGGTGGAGATGTCATGAAGCGCTATCTCGCTGCCGGCGAGCTCGGGGAAGCTCGCCAGGTCGGCCAGCAGGCCCTGCGTGAAGACGACGCTGCCGGCGCCGACAAAAACGATCTTCAATTGGTCAGCTCCTTGCAGGTGGGGGGGCCACCCGGGTGGTTCAGGCACCACGGCGGGCCACGCGGCAGGCATCCACCGATGCGGCGGGAGCGACACGCCCCGGTCGGGCTCCTCCCTCGTGACTTGGGGTCAAGACTTGCTTGTTTTCGTTCGATTGGCAATGCTTTCGAGCATTAATTCGCATGAAACGGGAGCTTTGCGCGATGTATGACCTCCTCGTGATAGGCGACGCCAACCCCGACGTGATCCTGTCCGGCGTTCCGCGCGTCCCCGCGTACGGCCAGCGGGAGGAACTCGTCGACACCGGCGTGCTCACGGTCGGCGGCTCCGGCGCGATCATGGCCTGCGGCGCGGCACGGCTCGGACTGCGCACGGCCTTCGTGGGCAGGGTCGGAGACGACGAGGCGGGCCGGTTCATGCTCTCCTCGCTGGAGGCCCGGGGCGTCGACGTGTCGGCATGCGTCATCGACCCGTCGAGGCCGACCGCCATGACGGTCGTGCTCGTCGAGGGCCCAGTAGTCGAGGATGCAGGCGAACAGGGAGACCGGCACGGTGACCGGGCGATCCTGACCGCACCGGGCTGCCTGCCGTACCTCTCGGGGCGCGACGTTCCGCGGAAACTGCTCGCGTCCGCTCGGCACGTGCACGCGGCCTCGTTCTTCCTGCAGCCGCGGCTGGCGGCGGACCTGCCGTCCCTCTTCTCGGCGACCCGCGCGAACGGGGCGGTGACCTCGCTCGACACCAACGACGACCCGTCAGGCGCGTGGGCGGGGCTGGACGGCGTCCTGGCCGAGACCGACGTGCTGCTCCCCAACGAGGCCGAAGCGCTGGCGATCAGCGGCGGTGGCGACGTGCGGGACGCGGCGCGCGACCTGGCCGCACGAGGCGTCCTTCCGGTGGTCAAGCGCGGCCAGGACGGCGTGCTGAGCTGGGACGGCTACATGGCCATCGACGCTCCGGCGGTGCCCGTCACCCCCGTCGACACCGTCGGGGCAGGCGACAGCTTCGACGCGGGCTTCGTGGCGGCCCGCCTGCGGGGGCTGCCGCTGGGCGCCGCGCTGCGGTTCGCGGCGGCGTGCGGCTCCCTGTCGGCCCGGGCGGCGGGCGGCACCGCGGCCCAGGCCACCTGGGAGGAGGCGGAAAGCGCCGCGGGAATCTAGCTGCGGGGCACCGCGGCGAGTTGCCGGCCCTGTGCGACGAGGCGGCCGGCGTCGGCGGGCCGGGCCGGGAGGCCGACAGATAGTGCGCGCTGACGACGACGGGATCGGCGTGCCCGGTCTCGCCCATGAGTTCCTCTGAGAGCGCGCGGGCGGCGGTGGCGAGCAGCAGGCCGCCGTTGACGGCGCCGTTGATCTTCCAGCCCTCGCCGAGCATCGCGCGGTAGGCGCCCTGGTCACCGGAGTTCTTCGTTACAGCGCTCCCGCGATCGAACCAAGGTCGGTCGTCTGTTCCACGAGGATCCGTTTCTTGGGGGCACGGCATCGGGGCATGCACAGGCAACGGGAGTTACCGCCATATAACACCCCAGATCGCCAAATGAGATGACTCACACTGCGTGGGAGCGCGCCCAATCGGGGCGGGGCACGCGGAAAGCCCTTTGGCGTCTCCTCTACGATCCTGCGTTAATCGGCGGGAACCGCCCGGCAAACGGCGGCTTCTTGAGAGGTGACACGGTGCTCGAAGTCCTGGGGATCGACCACTGGTGTGAAGAGGCGTATCTGGCGCTCGTGGAGGGAGCGCCCCACACTGTCGACGAGCTCGCCGACCTGACCACCGTCGACCGGGAGACGCTCCCCGGTGTGCTGCGACGGCTCGAGGATCGGGGCCTGATCTGCCGGGTCAGCGGCAGGCCCGTGCGCTACACCGCGCTGCCGCCGGACAGCGCGATCGAGGTCCTGCTCCTGGCACGGGAGCACGACATCAAACGGGTCAGGGCGCTGGCCCACCACCTGGGCGAACGGCATCGCACCCGATCGGGACGCGACGCGGCCGAGCTGATCGAGGTGATCTCCGGACCTGACGGCGTCGCACGAGCCGGCCAGCAGCTTCTCCGCCGCGCCAGGACCGCCATCCGCGGCATCGACGCTCCGCCGTACGCCAGGGCGATCGACGGCGAGATGATCTCCTCCATGGCGAACGTGCTGGACGGCGGCGTGCGCCGGCGTTTCATCCACGAACGCGACACCCTCCGGCTGGCCGGTCAGGCGCAGAAGATCGAGCTGAGCGTGGCCTCCGGGGAACAGGTGCGGATCCTGGCCAACGTGCCCATGAAGATGATCCTCGGCGACGAGGACATGGGGCTGATCCCCCTGCGGGCCACGCCCCGGGTGCTCGACTCGTGCATCCTGGTCCATCCGTGCTCGCTGCTGGACGCCCTGTCGACGTTGTTCGAGATGTTGTGGCACCAGGCGATGCCGTTCGTGGCCGGGCAGGTCGCCGCGGACGATGCCGCGACGTCGCAGGCCCACGGCGTCTCCGGCGGCCCCGTGAACCCGCGAAGTCCCGGCGCGAACGAGACGCCGCTCACGGAGGAGGAACGCAGGATCGTGTCGCTTCTCGCGCTCGGCCTGCCGGATGAGGCGATCGCCCGTCAGCTCGACATGAGCCACCGCACCGTGCAGCGGCGCATCCACGCGCTGATGATCCGGCTGGGCGCGAGCAGCCGCTTCCAGGCGGGGGTGCTGGCCGCGCGCCGCGGCTGGTGGGAGCCGGACGCGCGCGCCTGAGCGGGCCCTGATCAGGAGAGGTGCCCGGCCGGAAGGTGTTCCGGCCGGGCCCCTGTGTTGGTCGAACCCTGTGCTGGTCGAACCCTGTGACGGTCGTCGAAGGGCGGCGGTCAGGAGGCGGGCTGCAGCGTGAAGTCCCTGACCGCGGTGTCACCTCCCTTTATGCGCACGAGCCCGGTCGCCGCGCGATGGCCCGGCGCCGTCACGGTCACGCGTACGGAGTCTCCTGCGTGGGCGAGCCAGATCTCGTAGCCGCCGTCGGCGCCCGTCGTCACGGTGTGTGTCACGGTGTGTGTGCCGCGCTCCGTCTGCAGCGTGACCGTCGCACCGGCGACGGCCCGCCCGCCGGTCTCGCGGACCGTCCCGGAGAGCCGGCCCCAGGACGCGGGAGGCCGCACCCGCATCGTCACCGGCACCGCCTGCGACGTGTAGGGGGTGTCGCCCGCGACGGTCACGGCCGCCGTGTAGTCCGTGAGCATCGAGGTGGTCCGGGGGTCGGCGTCGAGTGTCACCGTGACGGTGGTGCTCTTGCCGGGCGCGAGGCGGGTCGTGCCCGCTCGCGCCGACAACCACGGCACGTCGGCGTACGGCCGGTCATAGCCGGGCAGCGTCTCCACGCGGGTGGACGGCTGTCCGGTGGCGGGGTCGGTGCCGCCGACCAGGTAGAACCCGGGTGCTCCTGCCGCGCCCGAGACGGTCACGCCGGCGTTGGGCAGTGGGCTCCACGCGTCGGCCGCCGGATCGTAGGCGAATCCCTCATTGGTGTCGGCGCCGAGCCCGTAGCTGTAGCCGGTGGAGACGAGGAGTCGCCCGTTGGCCACGGCGTAGGCCGAGCCCATGAGGTCCAGCGGCATGCCGGCGATCGGCGACCAGGAGTTCGCGGCCGGGTCGTAGGCGTAGCCCGCGGTCGTCGCGATGCCGCCCGCGCAGTAGACCTTGCCGTCGATGCCGCCGCACGACAGGTAGGCGGCGCCCGCAGGGTACGGCGCGGCCTTGGACCAGTGGTCGGCCGCCGGGTCGTAGACCATGACGGTGTTGTTGTTGCAATTCTCGGATCCGAAGTCGCCCTGGCGGCAACCCCCGACCAGATACAACTTGCCGTCCAGCGTGGCGACGCCGGAGGAGCCGTACGGTTCGGGGTTCGGCGCGAGCGTCTGCCAGGAGTCGGCCTTCGGGTCGTAGGCCTCCGTGGCGGCGACGGTGCCGCCCATGCTGTCGCGGCCCGACGTCACGTAGAAGCGTCCGTCGACGAACGCTCCCGCGGCCGCCCACCGCCGGTACCAGGGGCTGGTCAGCGTGGTCCACGAGTCCGTGGCCGGGTCATAGGAGCTGAAAGAGTTGGAGAAGGTGGTGCCCTGCCCGGTGTTTCCGAGCCCGGCGTACAGCTTGCCGTTGTAAGCGCCGGCGACCATGCCGGTGCCCTGCACGGGCAGGTCGGCGACCGGGCGCCAGGCCGTGCCGGCGGGCTGTGTGCTGCGCGCGCCGGGCACCGGGGCTCCGGTGCCGCCGTCGGCGGTGGCCTGCTCCTTCGGCACCTTCACCCGGTTGACCGGGGCGGACGCCCCCGCCTCCGGCTGGGCGGAACCGGGTCGTTCACCGAGCCTGAACGTGGCGGGCCCCGCACCGGTGTTGCGGACGGTGAACGTGAGCGTACGGCTGCTCCCCCAGGTGACCGGGGCGTCCAGTGCCGCCGGCGCGACCGCGAGCCTGCCCGCCTTCAGGGCGAAGTCGGCCCGGGTGACGCCGCCGGAGACCTTCACGTGCTCGGTCAGGGCCGGGTAGTGGAAGGCGGCCTTCTCCGCCGTGATCTTCCGCTCTCCCTTCGGCGAGAAGAGCCAGTAGAGGCCGTCGCCCAGGGTGAGGTCGTCGGGGGTCGGCACGCTGATCGCGCGCTCCCCCGGTGATCCGCCTGACACGGTGGCGCCGACCACGCCGGCCCCGGTGTTCGCGTCGGTCACCTGGCCGACGACCAAACCGCCCGGCGCGGGCGCGAACGTGCGGGTGCCGACGGCGACCTTGTCGACCTCCCAGATGTTGCCGAGGCCGCCCGCGTAGTGGAACCGCAGCCGCACGTCGCTCCTGCCCGCGTATGCCTTGAGGGAGACCGACTCGTGTGCCGGCCCGTTCACGGTGTCGGGTGCGGTCCACACCGTGGTCCAGGTGGAGCCGCCGTCGGTGCTGACGTCCACGTCCGCCTTGGGGGTGTCGAGCCGCTGGAAGGGCGGGAAATGCGTCTCGAACTCGACGACCGGGTCCTTCTCCTTCGACAGGTCGTAGGAGGGGCTGCGCAGCTCGGTGTCGACCTGGGCCCAGCCGAGGTGGAAGTCGTCGACGATGGCGAATCCGCCTCCGCCGCCGGTCTGGTTCCCCCTGCCGAGCGGGTCGTCGAACTGCCATCCGCCGTTGTCGTTGTTGTTCTTCACGGTCCACCCGGCGGGCGCCGAGCGGTCGTCGAAGGGCTGCACGCCTCCGCCGTGGTAGGTCAGCGTGTACCCCGGCGCGGACGCCTTCTGCGCGTCCACGGGGATCGCGACGTTCGCCGTCACCGGCTTGGTCCCCACGGTCACGCTCGCCGTCGCGGGCAGGTAGCCGGGGTAGGCGGCCGTGACGGTGAGGGCGTAGGTGACGCCCTGCGGGAGCTTCACGCGGTAGACGCCGGTCACCGGGTCGGTCCAGACGGGGGCTCCCGGCACTCCGGCGACGCCGACCTTGGCGTACATCGGCCATCCGTGGCCGCCACCGTCGGTGACCGTGCCGGAGACGGTCTGCGACGGAAGGGGTTCGAGCGCCACGTCACGGGTGAGGGTCGCCCCGTCGCCGAGAGTGGCTTTCTCGATGGACGCCTGCTTGTAGCCGTACGCGCCGACGGTGCCCGTGTAGTCGCCCGCGGGGATCGACAGGCGGTAGCCGCCGTCGGGTCCCGACGTCGCGGAATACGCGCCGAACGACACCAGAGCACCCGGGATGGGCGCCTTGGTGGTGGCGTCGGTCACCGTGCCGGCGATCGTGCCGTGCGGGCCGCCCCGGAAGGACGCGACTCCGCTGGGGGTGCCGAGCCCGGTCGGGCCGTCGTAGCCCGCGCCCGCCACGCACAGGTAGGAGGGATCGCACGACGGCGTCGTGCCGAAGCCGCAGAGCCCCGCGGGGCAGCTCGCGTTGTCACCCGAGACGACGTCGTTGAGCCCGCCACGGTTGGCGTACACGTAGGAGTTGGCGTCGGTGCCCTGCACCGGGGTTCCGGCGATCGCGTAGACGCCGGCGATGATGGGCGAGGACGCGCTGGTGCCGCCGTACACGCTCCACCCGGTGTCGGAGTAGCTGTTGTAGACCGCCACGCCCGTGACCGGGTCGGCCACGGCGGACACGTCGGCGACGGTGCGCCCGGGGCAGCCCGGGTCGGACTGGAAGCCGGGCTTGGCGCCGTAGACGGAGCAGCCAGAACCCGCGGCGCCCCAGCGCTCCTCGCCCGACGAGAGCCAGGACGAGTTCCACACGGTCTCCGACCAGCCTCGTGCGCTGGAGTCGCGGACCAGGGACGTGCCGCCCACCGCCGTGACGTACGGCGAGGCCGCCGGATAGGAGACGCCGTAGCCGTAGTCGCCGGAGGAGGCGACGATCGCGACCCCGGGGTGGTTGTAGTGCACGTCGAGGGTGGCGTCGTCCGGGTATTCGCGGTCGGTGCCGTAGGAGTTGGAGACGAACTTGGCGCCCATCGCGACCGCCTGGTCAACGGCCGCGCCGAGGTCGTCGGGGTAGTTCGAGTCGGCCTCGACGAGCAGGATGTCCGCCCGGGGCGCGACGGCCGAGACCATGTCGAGGTCGAGCGCGATCTCACCGGCCCACCCGCCGTCGGGCACCGGGTAGTCGGTGCCGCCGCGCTGGTCGACCTTGCGGAAACACCCGTTCGCGGTCGTGCACGGCGGCAGGCCGTACTGCGCACGGTAGACGGCGAGGTCGGCTTCGGCGGTCGGCGCGTCGAAGGCGTCGACGATGGCGACGGTCTGGCCGGCGCCGCCGTCGGCGGGCAGCCGGTAGGCGCCGATCAGGTCGGCGGGGCCGTAGCCGTCGGGCGCGACCGCCGCGCTCACCCGCTTCTGCGACTGCCCCGCCGGGCGGGGACGGCGCAGCGCGAAGCAGCTGAACCGGCCTTCGGCCGGCGCGTCACATAACGGTTGCGGCTGCTCCGCCGTGCTGCCTGACGTGCTGCCGGACGCACTCTGACCGGCGGCGGGTGGCGTGGCGGCTGACGTGGCGGCGGACGAGGGCGCCGCGCCGAGTGTCAGCACGGCGAGTAAAACGGTGACGAGGAGGGCGACATGACGGCCGCCGGCGCGTACCCGCGGCCATGGCCGCGGTTCCGGTCCTCTCCAGGTGCGCAAAGGTCCTGCTCCTGCTCTCCGGGGGGATTCCGCCGGGCAGACGCCGGCGGCGGGATACGAAGATCCCGGAACCGAAAATCGGGCATCAGGAACATTTGCGTCAAGATCATGTCAAGGCGTGATGGTGCCGTGGCGCGTTCACGCCAGGGCACGCCTCCCCGCCCGTGCGGGTAGGAAAAGTCCCCGCACGGGCAGGAGAACCGGGCGGAAAGGGTCGGGCCGTGCCGCCGGATCAGGACAGGTCGAGCTCGGCCTCCACGCCGACCGGGTCGGCGAGGCGCAGCGCACCGAAGAACGCGCTGTACGGCTTGATGCCGTACTCGGACTGCACGACGGTGCCGGTGGCGCGGTAGCGGCCCTCCCCCGATCCGGAGACCTCGAGCCTGAGCGGGTGTGACATCCCGTGCAGGGTGAGCGTGCCCTCCACCACGCCGGCGTCGGGGCTCGTCACCTCGACCCGGCCTGAGACGAACCGGGCCTGCGGATGCCGGTCCACGCCGAGCAGCCGCCGGGCGGTCTTCTCGATCTCCCGCCTGTCGCGGTCGGTCAGCGGCATGGCGCCGCCCGTGCCCTCCACGATCCGCAGACTGTCCATGTCCACCGTGATGTCCACCGTGATGTCGGCACTGCTCTCCGCCGGGTCGTCGGCGGTGACGACCTCGCCCGACCATCGGGTCACCTCGATGGTGAGGTCGTGTCCCATGGTGGAGGCGAGCCCATGCCGGGCGGTGCTCAGGATCAGCCGGCCGCGCTCGGGGCCGACGTGGTGACGTTGTCCGGGCATACGCGCACCGTAGGACGGCCGGCGCGCGCGGCGTGGATCAGCGCGCCGGACATGACGGAGATGTTGTCGATCCTGGCGCCGACACCGATTCGGCCACGCCGCCGTCTCCTCGGTCGGTCGCGGCGGCGACGGCCGCCTGACCCAGGCTGATGCCTCCGTCGCCCGCGGGCACCCGCCGGTGGGTGAGCACCCGGAAGCCGCGCGCGGTCAGCCTCTCGACGGCCCGTCCGAGCAGCAGCCGGTTCTGGAAGACCCCGCCCGACAGGGCGACGGACGACACTCCCGTCGACTGGCGCAGCCTCTCGCACCCTTCTGCGACGACATCGGCGAGGCCGTTGTGGAAGCGGGCCGCGATGACCGCGGGGGCCGCACCCGCCCGCAGGTCCTCGGCGGCGGCCAGGACGAGGCCCGCCGCGACGACCTGGAACGGGCGTCCGTCAGAGAAGGCCGCAGGGTAGGCGCCCCGCTCTCCGGGGTCGGCCCGCTGTTCGAGCTCGACGGCCGCCTGTCCCTCGTAGGTGATCGTGTCGCGCACGCCCAGCAGGGCCGACACGGCGTCGAACAACCGCCCCGCGCTCGACGTCGCCGGGGAGTTCACCCCGGCGCGGGCGAGCCCGACGACGTTGGCCCAGCGAGGAGAGTTCCGGCGGGCCACCTCCAGGCCGGGGGGCGGGGCCGCGTCGTAGGCCACGTCCAGGTAGACGGCGGCCATCCTCCACGGTTGGCGGATCGCCGCCGTTCCCCCGGGCATCGGCACGGGGGCGAGATGGCCGAGCCGTTCGAAGGAGACCAGGTCGGCGAGCAGGAACTCGCCGCCCCAGAGGGTGCCGTCGGTGCCGTAGCCGAGCCCGTCGAAGGCCACTCCGATGACCGGGCCCTCCTCGTCGTTGTCGGCCAGGCAGGACGCGATATGTGCGTGGTGGTGCTGCACGCCGATCAGGTCGACGCCGAGCATCTCGAGGGCGTGCTTGGTCGACAGGTATTCCGGGTGAAGGTCGTGCGCCACCAACTCGGGGCGCACGTCGAAGAGCCGGGTGAAGTGGTCGACGCCGGTGACGAACGACCGCATGGTCTCGTAGTTCTCCAGGTCGCCGATGTGGTGCGACATGATGGCGTGCCGCCCCTTGACCAGGCAGAAGGTGTTCTTGAGTTCGGCGCCGCAGGCGAGGATCGGCCGCGCCGCCGGGCGGCTGAGCCGTACGGGCTGGGGCACGAGGCCGCGGGCGCGGCGCACGACGAGTTCGCGGCCGCCCGGCGAAAGCGCCGGAGAGCACACCACCGAGTCGTCGACGCGCACATGGATGGGCCGGTCGTGGGTGAGGAAGGCGTCGGCGACGCCGGAAAGCCGGCCGAACGCGTCGGCGTCGTCGTAGGCGATGGGCTCGTCGGAGACGTTCCCGCTGGTCAGCACGATGGGAGCCGATACGGCGGCGAGCAGCAGGTGGTGCAGCGGCGTGTACGGCAACATGACGCCGAGGCTCCGGTCGCCGGGAGCCACAGAAGGGGCCACAGAAGAGGCGACGGGCGTTCCGTCCCGGCGGGGCAGCAGCACGATGGGCCGTGCCCGGTCGGTGAGCAGGGCCGCGGCGGCCGCATCGACGTCGCAAAGCTGGGCGGCCTCGGCCAGGCCGGGCACCATGACCGCGAACGGCCGGTCCTCGCGGTGTTTGCGCGCACGCAGCGCGGAGACGGCGGCCTCGTCGGCGGCCATGACCGCCAGGTGGTAGCCGCCGAGGCCCTTGACCGCGACGACCGCGCCCGCGCGGAGCAACGCCGCCGTCTCCTGGACTGGGTCTCCCGGCAGCACTGGGTCTCCCGGCAGCACGGTGCCGTCGGGGCCGGCCAGCCGCAGCCGCGGACCGCAGTCCGGGCAGCAGATCGGCTGCGCGTGAAAGCGCCGGTCGGCGGGGTCGTGATATTCGGCGGCGCAGGCGGCGCACATCGCGAAGCCCGCCATCGTCGTGTTCGGGCGGTCGTAGGGGACGTCGCGCACGATCGTGAACCGGGGCCCGCAGTTGGTGCAGTTGATGAAGGGGTAGGCGAAGCGGCGGTCCGCCGGGTCGGCGAGCTCTGCCAGGCAGTCGTCGCAGGTCGCGGTGTCCGGGGAGACGAGTGCCCGCCGCGGGCCCGAGCCGTCGCTGCCCACGATCGAGAACGCCGACGCGCCGCTGGGCTCGCCCGCGCTGACGGTGACCCGTTCGATCACGGCCAGCGGCGGCGCGTCGCGTTCCAGCGCGAGGAGGAACGCGTCGACCCCGGCGCGCGGCCCCTCGATCTCGACGAACACACCGCCCGCGTCGTTGCCCACCCGGCCGGCCAGCCCCAGCCGGGTGGCCAGCGAATACACGAACGGCCGGAAGCCGACTCCCTGAACGACGCCCTCCACGCGCACGTCGCGCCGGACGAGCCCGCTCACCCGGTCTCACCGGTGCGGGCGAACAACCCCGCGTGCTCGGCGACGTACTGCTCGACGGTCTGCGCCGGCGCCCCGGTGAGCTCCTCTACGGTGCGGGTGGACCGGTCGTAGCGGCCCCGCCGGTGCAGGCGGGCCATCGTGAGCAGGTGATCGCGCACATGGGAGGGCAGCGCGGCGACGCGTTCGGCCCAGATCTCCGGCGGCACGTCCTGGTAGGTCACCGGCCGGCCCAGCGCGCGGGAGTATTCGGCGGCGACACCGGCCATGTCCTGCGAGCGCGGCCCGGTGAGCTCGTACACGTGCCCCACGTGCGGGGCGGGGTCGTCCAGGATCGTGACGACGACCCGCGCGACGTCGGTCGCGGCGATCGGCGACGTACGGCCCTCGCCGAAGGGCAGCGGGAGCACTCCGTCGTCGGCGACCGCCCGCGCCACCAGCGTGGTGAAGAGGGGGTTGTCCAGGAACGCGGTGGGCCGGATGTGCACGACCGGCAGCCGCGACCAGTCGAGCACCTGCTCCGACAGCCAGTGCAGGCGGTGCTGGTGCGACTCCTCGGTGCTCACGGCGGTCATCTGCGACACCGTCATCTGCGACATGTTCACCAGGGCCTCGAGCCCGCCCACCGCGCGGGCGACCGTCGCGACCGTGGCGGTCGCCTCCAGGTAGTCGGGCGAGACGCTCATGCTGAAGAGCATCCGGCCGATGCCGTCGAGTGCGCCGGCGACGTCGTCGGGCTGGGTGAGGTCGCCCACCACCACCTCGGCCCCCAGGGCGCACAGGGCCGCCGCGCGTTCGTCGTCCCTGTGCACCATGGCCCGCACCGGCACGTCGCGGGCGCGCAGCGACCGCACCACCGTGCGGCCGACTCCTCCGACCCCACCACCCGCACCGGTCACCAGGATGCGCGGCTGCACCACCATCGGACCCCCGTAGAACCACTCTGACCTGCGGTGCGATCATATGAGCGGCACCCTCGCACCGCCCTTGTACGGCACGGCAAGGGCGAGCCAAGGCCGGGCGCGGCACCTGCCGTCGGCGGGCGGCGGGCACCGGGCTATGTTGCGGGGTGCCGGCCGCGTAGCATGATCGGCCGCGCACATCAGGGTCTCGGCGACGAGCGACACGATCGAAGGGCTTTTCCATGGCGGACGACGACTACGAGTTCCAGGACGACGCGGCGGAGGACGACGGCGTGCTGGAGCCGTCGGACTCCCTGCTGACCGACGACCTCGGCGACGACCCGCTCGACACCGGCCTGACCGCCGCCGAGCGCTGGTCGGCGGGCCAGGGGTACGGCACGACCGCCGACGAGGCCGCGGAGGGCGAGTCACTCGACCAGCTGCTGGCTGAGGAGGAGCCCGAGCTGGACCCCGCGGTGCTCGCGGGCCGGTGGGACGAGCAGGAGCCGCGCAGCGGGCGGCTGGTCGGCGAGGAGGGCGACCGTTCCGGCGAGCTGCTGGGGCGTGACGTGGGCGTCGACGCGGGCGCGGCCGGCGCGGAGGAGGCCGCGGTTCACCTCACGGATGAGGACGCGGACCGGGAGGCCGAGCTCGACGACCCGCTGGACGAGGATCTCGACGAGGCGCTCGCCAATCTGGCCGCCGATCAGGCCCGCGACGCGTACGACGACTGATCGTTTCCCGCCGTTCACCTTTATGTACGCATCGCGGAATTAAAAGTTCAATTCAATTGAATTGGGTTTCGTCATAAGCAAATCACTTATCTGTACTTTATGTCCAGAAAGGTGCACTTGTGACCTCTCCCATTTCCCGTCGCAATCTCCTCCGCTCGGGCGCCGTCGGCGGCCTCGGCATCGCGATCGCCGGCAGCATCGAGGCGATCGCCGGCCCGGCCGCCGCCCAGGCCGCACAGGCGGGCGCCGGCAGGGCGGTCGGCTACGGGCCCGTCGTCCTCGACCCCAAGGGCCTGCTCTCCCTGCCCCGCGGCTTCTCCTACAAGATCGTCGCCGAGGCCGGCAAGACCGTCCTCGAGACCGGTCAGCCCACCCCCAGCGACGCCGACGGCACCGGCTGCTTCCGCGGCCCGAAGGGCTTCGTGCTCGTCAACAACCACGAAATCAGCGGCGACGAACCGTACGGCGTGCCGGCCCTGCCGGGCCTGACCTACGACCCGGGCGCCAAGGGCGGCACCACCAACATCGACGTCGATAAGCACGGCAACCGGATCCGCGAGTACGTCAGCGTGGCCGGCACCCACAACAACTGCGCGGGCGGCATCACGCCGTGGGGCACCTGGCTCACCTGCGAGGAGACCGAGCAGCGCGCCGGCGGCGTCTTCCAGAAGGACCACGGGTACGTCTTCGAGGTCGACCCGTTCGACCGGAAGGCCAACCAGAACCCGGTCCCGCTGAAGTTCCTCGGCCGGTACGCCCACGAAGCGGTCGCGGTCGACCCGCACACCTCGGCCATCTACCTCACCGAGGACGCCGGCGGCCCGAACGGGCTGTACTTCCGCTGGCTTCCCCCCAAGCACTTCCACGGCCGCAAGGGCGAACTGCGCGAGCTCGCGCTCGGCAAGGGCGGCGACACCGCGGGCAAGCTGCAGGCCATGAAGTGCTCCAAGGGCGGCAAGCACATCGGCGACCTGTCGGAGGCCACCGCCCCGGGCACGCGCTACAAGGTCACCTGGGTCGACGTCCCCGACCGCGACGCCAAGACCGTCTCGGTGCGCAAGCAGTTCACCGATGACCAGATCACCCGCAGCCGCAAGCTCGAAGGCGCCTGGTGGGGCGATGGCGGCGCCTACTTCGTCGCCAGCTACGCCCGTCACGACGACGGCAGCCGCAACGAGCACGACGGCCAGGTCTGGTTCTATGACCCCGACTCCGAGACGATCACGCTCAAGACGATCTTCGGCGTGAACCCGGACCCGGAGGCGGACACCAACTACGACGGGCCGGACAACATCACCGTCTCGCCGTACGGCGGGGTCATCCTCGCCGAGGACGGCGAGGGCCTGTCCCACCTGGTCGGCGTCACCGAGGGCGGCAAGCCGTACCCGATGGCCAGGAACGAGCTGAACGACAGCGAGTTCACCGGCCCGACCTTCAGCCACGACGGGCAGATCCTGTTCGCCAACATCCAGTCGCCCGGTTACGTCTTCGCCATCACCGGTCCGTGGGGCCGTAAGGACCACGACCACCACGACGGTCACCACGACCACCACCACGACAACCACCACGGCGGCCACCGCTGATCTCCGCCTCTTCCTTCTGACGTCCTTCTGACGCGAACCGCACCGCCCCGCCTCCGGGCAGGGCGGTGTCGCGTTTCCGGACGCGCAGGGAGTCAAACCCGGCGCGGGCTCCAAAAGTCATCCCCAAGCGGGGTTATCCGAGCATCACGGTGGGGCATCGCCGTGGGGCATCGCGGGCATACGTCCGGAAATTTCTGGACTCGGGAGGATGCCATGGCTCGATCCACCGTCCCCGCACGGCCGAAGATCACGGTGCCGGTTCTCGGCACGCTCGTCATGCCTCCACCCGACCACCTCGTCTTCTACGCCGCCCTCGGCGTGCTGGGCGTACTCGAAATCGTCGAATGGCCCATCGTGCTCATCGTCGGGATGGGGCACTACCTCACGGAGCACGGCCACTCCCCCGCCCTGCGGCAGGTGGGGGAGGCCGCGGCAGCCGCGTGAGCCGGCCCCGCGCGCGGTCACGACCCGGCGAGCACGTCCGCGGTGACCTCCCGGAGGACCGGGATGCCGCACACCGTCATCGTGATGCTCAGGTCGGCGAGCAGGCTGCGGACGACATGGCGGACGCCCGCCTCCCCGGCCAGCCCGAGCCCGTACGCGTAGGGGCGGGCGAGCAGGACGGCCCGCGCGCCCAGGGCCATCGCCTTGATCACGTCGGATCCGGTGCGTATGCCGCTGTCGAACAGCACGGTGAGCCGGTCTCCCACGGCCGCGGCGACGGCGGGCAGGGCGTCCAACGCGGCGATCGCGCCGTCGGCCTGCCTGCCGCCGTGGTTGGACACGACGACGCCGTCCATCCCGGCGTCGGCCGCCCGGCGCGCGTCGTCGGCGTGCAGGATTCCCTTGAGCACGATCGGCCCGTCCCAGTGCCTGCGCAGGAACGGAAGATCGTCCCAGGTGAGCGACGGATCGCCGAATACGGCGGCCCAGGCCATGGCGGCGTCGCGCAGGTAGTGCTCGCCGACCGGATGGCCGATGGCCTTCTGGAACACCGGATCGGTGACGTAGTTGGCGATTCCGACGCCCCGCAGGAACGGCAGGTAGCTGTGGTCCAGGTCGCGGGGCCGCCAGGCGAGCGTGTGGTTGTCCAGTGTGACGACGAGGGTGCGGTAGCCCGCGGCGAGGGCCCGTTCGAGGAAGCTCTCCGCCAGGTCGCGGCCCTTCGGCCAGTAGAGCTGGTACCAGCGTCTGCCGCCCGCATTCGCCTCGGCCACCTCCTCCATCGGGTGCCCGGACGCCGTGCTGAGCACCATCGTCGTGGCGAGCCCGGCCGCGGCGCGGGCCACGGCGAGTTCCCCGTCCGGATGCATGATCGTCAGAACGCCCACCGGGCCGAGGAGCACCGGCGAGGCCATCGGCTCGCCGAACAGCTCCACCGCGATGTCGGGTTCGGTGACTCCGCTCAGCATCCTCGGCACGATCCGCCGCCGCTCGAAGGCGTCCCGGTTGGCCCGTGCGGTCGACTCGGTGCCCGCGGCGCCCGCGACGTAGCCGAACGCGCGCGGTTCGAGCCGCTCGGCGGCGACCCGCTCCAGCGCACCGAGGTCGGTCGGCAGCACCGGGAGCACGCCCCGCAGGCCGTCGAAATAGATCTCGCGCTGATATCCGGCGAGCACGCTCATGGCCGGCTCCTCTCATCGGGCGGTGAGACGGGCGGGTGGGGGCACGCCGAGGTGGTCGAGCAGAGCGGCCAGCTTGTGATCCAGCTCGAGGCCGACCTCCGCGATGCGCGGGTCGCCGAAGCTCGCGAACTGCGCGCTGGGCTGGTCCACGGAGAACCACGTCGTGCCGCGCCAATCCTCGTAGATCCCGGTGCGCAGCGGCGCGTACAGCATGATGCCGGGATGGTGGCGGAACATCCGCTGCGCGATGGTGTGGTTGCCCATCAGGTATTCGGTGCACCGCCACGTGTCACCGGCCAGGCGCATGAGCGCGGTGACGTCGAAGCTCCAGTAGACGATGAAGCCATGCGGTGCGTTCAGCGCGGTGGCCCGCAGGACGTTGTCCCAGTCGGCGTGCTCCCTCATGAGCCGGTCGAAGACCTGCGCGTCCAGCCGGGGCACCGCCCGCTCGTACCGGCTCTTGAAGTCGTCGAACGAGGCGTCGACGGCGACGGCCAGCCGGTGCACCTCGTGAACGGTGTCGATCGTCTCATGTGTGCGGGTCGTCATGTCGTCCCCCCTCACTGCCGGCGGTCCGTCGACGCCTCGGCGGGCACCGGCCGGGTGTGGTTCGTGGTGAGAGCCGGCCTGACATCGATCACCCCTCCCCTGGCCCCGCAACGCGGGCGTGGGGATCGACCGGCGGCGGCGTAGCCGCTTTCACCTGACAACTTGCAATATGCAAGTTAAGATATATCCGACATTACGCCTTGGAATTTCTCCGTGCAAGGCACCCGAGATGTGAGGGGGGCGGCGTGACGGCCCGGCCACGCGGAAAGGCGACCGGCCCCTGCCCCATCGGCCGCGCGGTCGGCGTGATCGGTGAGCGGTGGACCCTGCTGATCCTGCGTAACGCGACCTTGGGCACCACCCGGTTCGAGGCGTTCCGGTCCGAGCTGGGCATCGCCGACAACATCCTGTCCGACAGGCTCGCCCGCATGGTCGAGGCGGGCCTGCTCGCCCGGGTGCCCTACACCGAGGGCCGCCGGGTGCGGCACGAATACCGCCTGACCGACGCGGGCGCCGGCGTGCTGCCGGTGCTGCACGCGCTGGCCGCCTGGGGTGAGGAGCACACCCGCGCCGGCGAGTCCTCACCGTCCATGCGGGTGGTCCACCGGCCGTGCGGCCACGCCACCGGGCCCGGGGGCCCGCGCGCCACGTGCGACCACTGCGGGCAGCCGATCAGGCGGGACGACGAGCTGTGGGTCAGGCCCTGGCGTTCCCCCGACCCGATCCCCCTCGCCCAACCGTTTCCCTGGAAATCCCGGTAGCCTTTTGCGCCGTGATCCAGCATGTTGCCGGCGACGGACCCGAACCGTCTGCCCCCTCCCGCGTGACCTTGCGACCGTTCACCGTCCATGACCAGGACGAGTTCATCGGCCTGGTCCGGGCCAGCGCCGAGCTTCATTATCCGTACATGAACCTGCCCGCCACGCCGGAGGACTTCCAGGCCTTCATGCGGCGGTACGACGATCCGGAGGCGGCCGAAGCGCACCTCGTCTATGAGCGCGAGACCGGCGCCGTCGCCGGCTACGTCACCCTCAACAGCATCATCCGCGGGCGTCTGCAGAGTGCCGCCATCGCCTACGCGGCCTTCGCCCCGTTCGGCGGCCGGGGGTACATGTCCGAAGGCCTCGGACTGGTGGTGCGCCACGCGTTCGAGAACCTGCGGCTGCACCGGCTGGAGGCGCAGATCCAGCCGGACAACACCCGCTCGATCAAGCTGGTCCAGCGGGCCGGCTTCCGCTACGAGGGGCTTGCACCGGAGCTGCTGTTCATCGACGGCGCCTGGCGTGATCACGAACGGTGGGTCCTCCTCAACACCCTGGGCAAGCCGCATCCGAGCCTGCCCGCCCGCTGAGGCGAGCCCGCTGGACGCGCGGGCTAGCTGCTGGCGCCCCAGGTGAGGGAGAGCCCGGTGGCGGCCCGGTCGGTGCGGATCTCCATCATGCTGCCGAGGATGGTGGCGCGGTCGGCGACCACCGCGGTCGCGTCGAGCGTGTAGGTGACGCGGTCGCTGAGGAGGACCGGGCTGCCGCCGGGCTCGCCCAGGTGGGACGCGATGGCCGGGTCGAGCAGGCCGGGCCGGATCTTCTCCGACGCGCGCGCGACCGCGACCCCGCCGTCGGCGAGGGCGGCGTAGAGGGAGACGGTGGTGAAGTCCACGTCGCGGACGCGCTCCGCGGACGGCCGGCGGATCCAGGAGACCTGGTGGATCGCCGGGCGGCCGGCGAACTCACGCACTCGTTCCAGCCGCAGCGCCGTCTCGCCGGGGGCGGTGCGCAGCTGGGTCGCGACCCGTGCCGGGATCCGGTGCAAGGACTGCCCGACGACGACCGTGCGCACCTCGTGGCCTTGTTTCCGCAGGTCGTCGACGAAGCTTTGCAGGGAGCCGAGCTGGTACGTCAGGTGGGGCGGAGACACGAACGTGCCGCGGCCGGCCTGCTGACTGATCAGCCCTTCGTCGCTGAGCTGCCGAAGCGCCTGGCGAAGCGTCATGAGGGTGACCCCGTACGAGGCGCTCAGGTCGCGTTGGGACGGCAGCGCCTCGCCGGGGGCGTAGTGTCCCGCCCGGATCTTCGCGGCGAGGTCGGCGGCGATGGCGCGGTACCTCGCTTCGTGTCCGGAGTCGCGGGTCATCGTCTTTCGTCACTCTCCTGGTCCAGGGCCCGCCGCAGCGCCGTGACGTAGGTGCCGACGTCGTCCGGACCTGCCCCGTCGAGGATCCGGCGCATGATCGCGGCCCCGACGACGACACCGTCTGCGCGGCGTGCGGCTTCCACGGCCTGCTCCGGCGTGGAAATGCCAAATCCTAGCAAGACGGGAAGGTCGCCGACCTGCTTGATCCGCTCGGCCAGCGCCCCGGCCGACTCGGCGAGCGCGGCCCGTTCTCCGGTGGTGCCCATCCGGGAGACGGCGTAGACGAAGCCGCGGCTGCGACGCGCGATCTCGTACAGTCGCGGTGACGGTGTCGACGGGGAGGCGAGCAGGACCAGGTCGATGCCGGTGGCGGCGGCCGCCTCCGCGAGCTCGCCGGCCTCCTCCAAAGGCAGGTCGGGCACGATGAGCCCGGCGATCCCCGCCTGGCGCAGCGCCGCGCAGAACGCCGACGTCCCGTCGCGCAGCACCAGGTTGTAGTAGGTGCTGGCGACCAGCGGCACGTCCAGGCCGAGGCCGTCGATCTCGGCGAGGATGCCGTGGGCCGTCGCGCCACGCGCCAGCGCCGCGTCGGACGCCTCCTGGATGGTGGCGCCGTCGAGCGTGGGATCGGAGAAGGGCAGGCCGAGCTCGATCGCGTCCGCGCCGGCGGCGGCGAAAGACCGCAGGTAGCCGGTCCAGTCGTCGGTGATGCCGCCGGTCACGTACGGCATGAGCAGCTTCCGGCCGCGGTCGCGCAGCCGCCTTTCGAGGCTCATACCAGCTCCTTCAGCGTTGACATGTCCTTGTCGCCTCTGCCGGACAGGGTGATCAGGACCGTCGCACCAGGCGGCAGCTCGCCGGCCACGGCCGCGCGGATCACCCACGCGATCGCGTGCGCGGACTCCAGCGCGGGGACGATCCCCTCGGTACGGGCCAGCCGCACCGCCGCGCCCACGACCTCCTCGTCGGAGACCGTGACATAGCGGGCCCGGCCCAGGTCGCGCAGGTACGCGTGCTCGGGCCCGACCCCCGGGTAGTCGAGGCCGGCGGCGATGGAATGCGCCTCGGTGATCTGGCCGTGCTCGTCCTGCAGGAACAGCGAGCGGAAACCGTGCAGCACACCGAGCCGCCCCCTGCTCGCGCCGGCGCCGCCCTCCGCCTCGACGCCGACCAGCCGGGCGGCGGTGTCGACGAAGCCGGCGAACGTGCCCGCCGCGTTGGAGCCGCCGCCGACGCAGGCCACGACGTAGTCGGGCACGGCGCTCGCCAATGCCCCGGCGCACTGCCCGCGTGCCTCGTCGCCGATCACCCGCTGGAACTCGCGCACCATCCACGGGTACGGGGTGGGCCCGACGACGGAGCCGACGCAGTAGTACGCCTCCTCGGTGGCGCTCACCCAGTGGCGCATCGCTTCGCTGGTGGCGTCTTTGAGGGTACGGCTGCCGGCGCCGACCGTTACGACCTCGGCGCCCAGCATGCGCATCCGGAACACGTTCAGCGCCTGGCGTTCGACGTCGCGTTCCCCCATGAACACGGTCGCCCGCAGCCCCAGCAGAGCGGCGCCGGTCGCGACGGCCACGCCGTGCATCCCCGCACCGGTCTCGGCGATCAGGCGCGTCCGGCCCATTCTGGTGGCCAGCAGCGCCTGGCCCAGCACGTTGTTGATCTTGTGGGAGCCGGTGTGGGTCAGGTCCTCCCGCTTGAGCAGCAGGGTGACGCCGAGCTCCGCGGACAGCCGTGGCGCCGGCGTCAACGGCGTCGGCCGCCCCACGTGCAGGGCCAGCAGCGTCTCCAGGCGCTCCCGGAACCCTGGATCGGATCGTGCTTCCCGGAAAGCGCCCTCCACCTCCCTGCATGCCGCCACCAGCGACTCCGGCACGAACAGGCCGCCATAGTCGCCGAACCGCCCTCGCTCTGCCAGGTCCTTCATCGGACCTCCCATAGTTCTATAACTCATGTAGACAGTTCTATAACTGTTCTATTGAGTGTGCCACAGGGGGTCCCGGCAGCGCCGTCACAGGCGCGGCGAAAGGCCGGGATCGCGCCATCGGAGGCGACTGCGATCCCGGCCTGGACCTGCTTCAGACTGACGTACGGACAACGGGGCTAGCCCTTGATCGCGCCTGCGTCCACGCCCTTGAAAAAGAACCGCTGGAGCAGCGCGAAGACGACGACGATCGGCAGGAAGGCGATCATCGTGCCCGCGGCGATGAGGCGCGGGTTGGAGCTGAACGTGCCGTTGAGGTACTGCAACCCGACGGTGAGCGTGTACTTGTCCGGATCGGTCAGCACGATCAGCGGCCACAGGAAGTCGTCCCACGCGAAGATGAACGAGAAGATCACGACGACGCTGAGCATGCCCCGCACGTTGGGCAGGCCGATGCGGATCAGGCGCTGCCAGGCGGTGGCGCCGTCGATGATCGCGGCGGCGTCGACGTCGGCCGGGATCGAGAGGAACGCCGTGCGCATCAGCAGCACGTTCAGCATCTGAATCGCCCCCGGCAGCGCGACGCCGATCAGCGTGTCGGCGAAGCCGAGCCCGCGCACGATGACGTACTGGGAGATGATCGTGACCTCGCTCGGCAGGATCAGCGTCGCGAGGAAGAGCCCGAGCACCAGCTTCGAACCCCGGAAGCGCAACTTGGCCAGCGCGAACCCGGCGAACGTCGCCCCGATCGCATTCCCCAGCACGACCAGGACGGCGACGATCAGCGAGTTGCCGGCGTACGACCAGACGGGAATCGTCTTGGCGACCTCCGCGAAGTTCGACAACGTCGGGTGCTGGGGGATGAAGGTGGGCGTCTGCGTGAAGACGTCCTCGCTGACGCTCTTGAGAGACGTGGAAAGCTGCCACAGGAACGGGCCCACCGTGATGACCAGCACGACCAGGAGAAGGGCGTATCGGACCACCTTCTCCGCCGGCGAGATCGAGTTGAACCCGCGACCACTCCGGGCCATCGCTACGACTCCTTCCGGTTGAGCCGTGCCAGGAACACCATCGGGCCGACCGTGACGACGAACAGCAGGACGCTGAGCGCGGAGGCGTACCCGAGATGCCCGGTGAGGCCCTGGCCGTACAGCTGGATGAGCATCACGAGCGACATGTCGCGGCCGCCGGGTCCGCCCGTGCCGTTGGACAGGACGTAGAGCTCGGAGAAGACCCGCAACGCGAAGACCGAGATCAGCACCGAGATGAGCAACATCGTGTTGCGCACGCCGGGCACGGTGACGGAGAAGAACCGGCGCACGGGCCCGGCCCCGTCGACGGCGGCGGCCTCGTGGAGCTCACGGCTCACGTTGCCGAGCGCCGACATGTAAATGATCATGTAGTAGCCGAGGCCCTTCCAGACGGTCAGGCTGATCGCGCTGAGCAGCAGCAGCCAGCGGTCGGAGAGGAACGGCAGCGGCTCGCTCAGGAAACCGAGCCCTTCCGCCATCCCGTTGATGACTCCCCGGTCGTTGAGCAGCCAGCCCCAGATGAGCGCGACCACGACCGCCGAGGCGAGCACGGGGGTGTAGAACGCGATGCGGAAGAAGGCGATCCCGCGCAGCTTCTTCTCGACCAGCACCGCGAGCAGGAGCGGCAGCAGCGTCAACAGCGGAACGCAGACCACCATGTAGACGATGCTGTTGATCAGCGCGTCCACGAGCTGCTGGTCGTCGAACATGCGGGTGTAGTTGGCGAAGCCGACGAACGTCCCTCCGCCCAGCGGCTTGGCGTTGGTGAACGACAGGATCAGCGTGTTGATCGCCGGCAGGGCGTTGAAGACCACGAGCCACACCGCCGCGGGGGCGATGAGCAGCCATGGGGTGAACCAGCGCTTGTGTGTCATTTCATCTCCTGCGCGCCGCGTACGGGGACCCCGGGCCGGGCCCCCGTACGCGGCGTCACATCAGCCGTTGAGCAGCTGGTTGCACTTGGCCACGGCGTCGTCGAGCGCCTTCTGCGACGGCTCGTCGCCGTTGATCGCGAGGGCGAACTGCTGGTCGATGAAGTCGGCCATCGCCTGGGTGACCTGGACGGGCTGCAGGATCTTCGCCGTGGAGAGCGAGTTGAACGCGATCACCTTGGCGTCGCCGGAGTTCGTGCCGTCGCTCTTGCTGAAGAACGGGTCGTCCGCCGAGGCCTTGGTGCTCGGGAAGATGTTGACGAGGTGCGCGAAGGCTGCCTGGTTCTCCGCGCTGGTGACCCACCGGGCGAGCGCGATCGCGGCCGGAAGGTTCTTGGTCGACTTGGAGATCGACAGGCCCTGGACGTAGAGCGGCGGGGTGCCGAACGCCTGCGACGGCACGACCTTGGGCGCGAGCGTCGGGTTGCCCTCGGCGGCGAGGCTGGTGATGTAGTTGCCGCCCGCGGTCGTCCACGCCACCGTCTGGGAGTTGAACAGCTGCGTGTTGCCGGCGTACTTGGTGGTCAGCACGTCACGCGGCATCAACTTGTCCTTGAAGGCGTCGCGGTACTTGTCGAGGATCGCGGCCGCCTCGGGGGTGTTGAAGGTGAAGCTCTTGCCGTCCGGCGACATGACCGGGACGCCGGCGTTGGTCAGGTCGATAAGAGTCGGCTTGCGGCTCATGAGGTAGACCTTGCCGCCGGACTTCTCCGTCACCGTCTTCGCCGCGGCGATCAGCTCGTCGAGCGTGGTCGGCGGCTTCTTCGCGTCGAGCCCGTACTTCGAGAGCAGCTCGGAGTTCCAGTAGTTGACGTCGGTGTTGAGGTACCAGGGGTAGCCGTACACGCCCTCGTATCCGGCGTATTTGTAGCCGTCGACACCTCCGGGGACGTACTCCTCGGTCACCTTCGGGTCGGCCGTGGCCACGTCGAGGAGCAGGCCCTGCTTGACCAGCGGCAGCGCGAAGTCAGGCGGCAGGTTGGTCACGTCGGGCAGAGTGCCGCCGGACGCCTGGCTCAGCACCTTCTCCGCGTAGCCGTCGCCGGGCTGGTCGAGCCATTCCACCTGGACCCCGGGGTACTTCTTCTCGAACGAGTCGATGACGCCCTGGACGTAGTCGGTGAACTTCGGCTTGAGCGCCCACGTCTGCAGGCTCACCTTCCCCGTCACTGCGCCCGAGGCGCTGGCGGTGGGGGTTCCGCTCGACGTGTCGGCGCCTCCGAGCCCGCATCCCGCGAGCGACGCCAGCCCTGCCACGACGGCGGCCAGCTTTATCCCGTATTTGCGCATCACTTCTCCCGCAGACGACCGGTTACTAAACCGCTCTAGTGAACGGGGACTATCCACCCCACTAGACTTCGTGTCAAGGGATGCCGCGATCCGCCGACAATCCTCTTGGCGCAGGGGTTCGGGGCGACGTGCCGATGACCTGCAGGAACGAAGAAAGGCACACCGTGGCGCGACCGACCATCGAGGACATCGCCCGACGCGTCGGGGTCTCCAAGGGCGCGGTCTCGTTCGCGCTCAACGGCCGGCCCGGGGTCAGTGAGGCGACCAGGGCCCGCATCCTCAAGGCCGCCGAGGAGATGAACTGGCGGCCGCACACCGCCGCGCGCGCCCTCGGCGGCGCACGCGCGGGGGCGGTCGGCCTCGTCATCGCCCGCCCGGCCCGCACCCTCGGCGTGGAGCCGTTCTTCGCCCAGCTCCTGTCCGGCCTGCAGGCGGGCCTGTCGGCCCAGTCCGTGGCCCTGGAACTGCTGGTCGTCGAGGACACCGAGGCCGAGATCGAGGTCTACCGGCGGTGGGCCTCCGAACACCGCGTCGACGGCTTCATCATGGTCGACCTGCAGGTCAAGGACCCGCGCGTGGAGATCGTCGAGAGTCTGGACGTGCCCGCCGTCGTGCTCGGCGGGCCCGGAAGGCACGGGTCGCTGCCCAGCGTGTGGGCCGACGACCGGGAGGCGATGTTGTCGATCGTCGACTACCTCGCCGCGCTCGGCCACCGGAGGATCGCCCACGTCGCGGGCCTGCCGGCCTTCCAGCACACCCAGCGGCGCATGCGCGCCCTGCGCGACTCGGCCAGGCGGCTCGGCCTTGCCGACGTCGTCTCGCTGCCCACCGACTTCAGCGACGCCGAGGGCGCCACGACCACCCGGATGCTGCTGTCGCGGCCCGGCCGGCCCACGGCGATCGTCTACGACAGCGACCTCATGGCCGTCGCCGGGCTGGGGGTCGCCGCCGAGATGGGCGTGGCCGTGCCCGGCGAGCTGTCGATCGTGGCGTTCGACGACTCGGTGCTCACCCGCATCGTGCACCCCGCGCTGACGGCGCTGTCGCGCGACACGTTCGCCCTCGGCACCGAGGTGGCCGAGGTGCTGCTCGGCATCATCGGCGATCCGGGGCTGCGCAGGGACCACCGCACGCCGACCCCCCGGCTCGTGGTGAGGGAGAGCACCGGGGCCCCGCCCTTGGCAGGATAACTAAAACGGTTTAGGCTGCGTCCGGTCCAAGCGCTGGGGGGAGGACCGCCCGGCGCCACCCGCAGCCGGAGGACGAGTGACACCCCAACCGCCAGGCCTGACCACCCCTTTGCGTTTCGGCGCGAACTATGTGCCCTCGTCGGGCTGGTTCTACAGCTGGCTCGACTTCTCGGCCGACGCCGCCCGGCGCGACTTCGCCGACCTGGCGGGAATCGGGCTCGACCACGTCCGCGTCTTCCCGATCTGGCCGTGGATCCAGCCCAACCGGACGCTGATCCGGCAGCGTGGCATCGACGACCTGCTGGCCCTGATCGACGTGGCCGCCGAGTTCGACCTGGACGTCTCGGTCGACCTGCTCCAGGGCCACCTGTCCAGCTTCGACTTCCTGCCGTCGTGGGTGCTCACCTGGCATCGGCGCAGCCTGTTCACCGACGCCGCCGTGCGCGACGGGATCGTCGCCTACGTCGACCGGCTCACCCGGGCCGTCGCCACCCGCGGCAACGTGTTCGCGGTGACGCTGGGCAACGAGGTCAACAACCTGTGGCCGTCGAACGCCACCACCCCCGAGGCTTCCTCCGCGTGGGCCGCCGAACTGGTCGAGGTCGCCCGCAAGGCCGCCCCCCACCTGCTCAGCCTGCACTCGCTCTACGACGGCAGCTGGTACGAGCCCGACCACCCCTTCCACCCGGCCGACAACGTCGGCATCGGCGACCTGACGACGGTGCACTCCTGGGTGTTCAACGGCGTCTCCGGTATCGACGGCCCGCTCGGCCCGGCCACCGTCACCCACGCCGACTACCTCGTGGAGCTGGCGGCGGCGACCTCCGCGGACCCGGCGCGGCCCGTCTGGCTGCAGGAGGTCGGCGCGCCCCGGCCCGACATCGGCGAGCAGGACGCGCCCGCGTTCGTCCGCGGCATGCTCGACGCGGTCACCGCCAACCCCGCCCTCTACGGCGTCACCTGGTGGTGCTCGCACGACCTCGACCGCGGCCTGGCCGACTTCCCGGACCGCGAATACGACCTCGGCCTGTTCACCGTCGACCACGCGATCAAGCCGGCGACCCGGGAGCTCGCCGCGGTCGTCGCCGAACAGCGCGCGAACCGTACGGCTCCCGCATCGCGGCCGGCCCTCGTGTGCGACGTCGACCTGCGCACCCAGCCCGAGCGGCGGGGCGAGGTCGCCCCCGGCAGCCCCTTCCACCGCGAGTGGGTGCGGCTGCGCCAGGCCGGTCCGCTCGCCATCGTCGGCGCGGCGCACGCGGCCGACCCCACCTACCTTCTCGCTCGCGGAATCGGCAGTGTCCTGACCCCCCCAGGAGATCTCGTATGCGATTAAGAGTCATTCCCGCGCTGTGCGCGGCGGCGATGGCGACGGCGTTCTTCACCGTGCCGGCCGGCGCGGAGCCGCTGCCCGACGCGGCTCCGGCCGCCGCGACCGGCGGCCAGCCGCACGCCTCGTACTGGTATCCCGACACGATCCTCGACTGGGACCCGGCCACCGACCCCGACGCGCGGTTCAACCGGTCGAGCGTCCCGCTGCAGCCGCGTACGGCCGACCCCGCCCTCAAGTCCAACGCGAACGCCCACGCGGGCGAGGGCCGCGTGGCGTCCCTGGTCTCGTTCGCGCCCACCTCGGGCAACCCGTCCCAGGGGTCCCTCGACGCCAACTACTACGCCTTCGGCTACTGGCAGTACGTCGACACGCTCGTCTTCTGGGGCGGCTCGGCGAGCGAGGGCCTGATCCTCGCCCCGAACGCCACGGTCATCGACGCCGCGCACCGCAACGGCGTCAAGGTGTACGGCAACGTCTACCTCCCTCCGGCCGCGTACGGCGGGCAGCTGCAGTGGGTGCGCGACTTCGTGCAGCAGTCCGGTTCCGCCTATCCCGTCGCGGACAAGATGGCGCAGGTCGCGAAGTACTACGGGTTCGACGGCTGGTTCGTCAACCAGGAGACCGGCGGCGGAGACGCCGCCCTCGCGACCTCGATGCGGGAGATGATCAAGTACGCCCGTGCCGAGCACCCCGACGTCGACTTCATGTGGTACGACTCGATGACGGAAGACGGCGCGGTGTCCTGGCAGAACGCGCTCACCCCGGCCAACGACTCGTTCCTGTCGGACCCGTCGCCGGTGTCGAACTCGATGTTCCTCAACTTCTGGTGGTCCGCCGCCGGTCTCGCCTCCTCGCGCGCCAACGCGCAGGCGCTCGGGCGCAGCGAGTACGACCTGTACTCCGGCATCGACACCGAGGCGAACGGTTACAACACGTCCGTGAACTGGAACGCCTTGTTCCCGGCGGGACAGCCGCACGTCACGTCGCTCGGCATCTACCGCCCGGAATGGACGTGGAAGTCCTCGACGAGCCGGGCCGACTTCTACGCCAGGGACTCCCGCTACTGGGTCGGCGCCAACGGCGACCCGTCCGACACAACGACCGCCTCGTCGTGGAAGGGTCTGTCCACCTACATCGCCGAGTCGACGCCGGTCACCTCCAAGCCGTTCGTGACCGGGTTCGACACCGGGCAGGGTGACTTCTACAACGTCGAAGGTACGCGGGTGCGCACCGGCGGGTGGAACAACCTGTCGCTGCAGGACGTGCTGCCGACCTACCGCTGGATCGTGTCGTCGGACGGCACCAAGCTGAAGCCGTCGATCGACTTCGGCGACGCCTACAACGGCGGATCGTCGCTCCGCCTCACCGGAAGGCTCGACGCCACCAACACCGTGCGGCTGTACGAGACCAAGCTGCCCGTGACCCGCCACACGAAGTTGTCGGTCGTCCTCAAGACCCCTGCGGCGGGCCCGACCGACCTGAAGGCGGCCGTCTCCTTCACCGACGCGCCGACCGAGTTCACCACCCTCGACCTCGGCTCGACCAGCGGGAACGGCTGGGAGAAGAAGACGCTCGACCTGTCGGCGTACGCCGGCAGGACGATCGCGCAGATCGGCCTCCAGGCGTCGGCGCCGACCGCCGTGGACTCCTACGACGTGCGGATCGGCCAGATCGCCGTGTACGACGGCCCGGTCGAGCGCCCGGCGCCGCCCACCGGGCTGACCGTGGACGGCACGACGGACGTGTCGCCCCTCAGGAAGTCGCTGCGGCTTTCGTGGCGGCCCTCGGCGCACGGGTCGGTGCACCACTACGAGGTGTACCGGCGCAACCCCGACGGCACGCGGACCTTCCTCGGGGCGACCCCCAACACCGTCTACTACGTGCCGCGGCTCGACCGCGTCGGCACGGAGACCAAAACGAAGATCGAAGTGCTGGCGGTGTCGACCGAGTTCGGCCGCTCCCCCGCGACGCCGGCGAAGGTCGCCTGGTCGGGTGACGTGCCGTCCGAGATGAACCTCATGCAGGACGCCACGGTGACGTCCTCCAGCCAGTGCGCGGCCGGCGAGGGGCCCGACAAGGCCGTCGACGGCAACACCTCCACCAAGTGGTGCGCGCTGACCGCGGACAAGTGGCTGGAGGCCGACCTCGGGTCGGTCCGGTCGCTCAACCGGTTCGTCGTCGATCACGCGGAGACGGGAGGCGAGTCCCCGTCGTGGAACACCGTCGACTTCACCATCCAGGTCCGTTCCTCGACCTCCGACCCGTGGACCACCGTCGCGACGGTCACCGGCAACACCGCGGCGACCACCACCCACCCGGCCTCGGTCAGCGCCCGATACGTTCGTTTGAACATCACCAAACCGACGCAGAATTCTGATCCGGCCGCCCGCATCTACGAATTCGAGGCCTGGGGCGCCTGACGCGCCCTACCGATACCCGTCGTTCCTCCGGAGGCGACTCCGGAGGAACGCGATAGAAAGGACCACGCAGTGCCGGTGACCATCACGGCCGTAGAATCCACCGACCTGTTCGTCGGCACCGAGGACGCGCCACGTCAGGTGCTCCGCGTCGTGCTCGAGGGACCGCCCGCTCGCGTCTCCGTCACCGGGCCCGGGATCACAGGTGAGGCCACCGGCACCGGAGTGGTCGAAGTGCCGCTCGACGTCGCCGATCCCGTCCCGGGGGCCGAGATCGCGGTCACCGTGACCGCCGGCGAGGCGAGCACCGAGGCCACCTTCACTGTGGCCGAGCCGGGCTGGACGATGTTCCTGGTGTCCCACTTCCACTACGACCCGGTCTGGTGGAACACCCAGGCGGCCTACACGTCGCCGTGGGAGCTGCTGTCCGGCGACGCGACCACCCGCCCCCTGTGGGAGCGCAACGGCTTCGCCCTCGTGGACGCCCACCTCGACCTGGCGCTGCGCGACCCGGTGTACAAGTTCGTGCTCGCCGAGATCGACTACCTCAAGCCGTACTTCGACCTGCACCCCGAGCGCCGCGCCGACCTGCGCCTGCTCATGGAGCGCGGCCAGGTCGAGATGGTCGGCGGCACCTACAACGAGCCCAACACCAACCTCACCGGGGCCGAGACGACGATCCGCAACATCGTCTACGGCATCGGCTACCAGCGCGACATCCTCGGCGGCGACCCCCAGACCGCCTGGCAGCTCGACGTGTTCGGCCACGACCCGCAGTTCCCCGGCTACCTGGACGCGGCGGGGCTGACCGGCTCGGCGTGGGCGCGCGGGCCGTTCCACCAGTGGGGCCCGATTCAGAAGAACTTCCGCGAGGCCAAGAACGACGCCACGGTGATGCAGTTCCCGAGCGAGTTCGAGTGGATCTCCCCCTCCGGCCGCGGGGTGCTCACCCATTTCATGCCGCACCACTACTCCGCCGGCTGGTGGATGGACTCCTCTGCCGATCTGGAGACGGCCGAGCGGGCCGTCTACGAGCTGTACGCCCGGATCAAGCCGGTGGGGGCCACGAAGAACCTGCTGCTGCCCGTCGGCACCGACTACACCCCGCCGAACAAGTGGGTCACCGAGATCCACCGGTCGTGGGCCGCCAAGTACGTGTGGCCGCGATTCGTCTGCGGCACCCCCCGCGACTTCCTCGACGCCGTCCGGGCCGAGCTGGAGGAGACCGGCCGCCGCCCGTCGCCGCAGACGCGCGACATGAACCCGATCTATACCGGTAAGGACGTGTCGTACATCGACACGAAGCAGGCCCAGCGGGCGGGCGAGGTCGCCGCCGTCGACGCCGAGAAGCTCGCCACGCTGGCGTCCCTCGAGGGTCTGGGCTCCTACCCGGCCGCCGCGCTCGACAAGGTGTGGCGGCAGCTCGCCTACGGCGCCCACCACGACGCGATCACCGGCTCGGAGTCCGACCAGGTCTACATCGACCTGCTGTCCGGCTGGCGGGAGGCCCACGATCTGGCCGCCGCCGTACGTGACGCCGCGCTCGACGCGCTCACCGGGCAGATCGACACCACCGGCGAGGGCGTGCCCCTCGTCGTCGCCAACACCCTGTCGTTCGACCGCTCGGCCCTGGTCGCCGTACGGCTCCCGCAGGATGTCGAGGGCGGCCGCGTGGTGGACGACGCGGGCGCCGAGGTCGCGTCCGTGACCGACCGGGGCACGCTGCGGTTCTTCGCCGAGGACGTCCCGGCCATGGGCTGGCGCACCTGGCGGCTGCTGCCGGGGACGTCCGCCGCCGAGCCCGCGTGGGCTCCCGCGGATGACTCCGTGATTGAAAACGCCCGCTACCGGGTGACCGCCGACCCGGCCAGGGGCGGCGGCCTGACCAGCGTGTACGACAAGGTGTCCGGCCGCGAGCTGATCCGCGACGGCCACGTCGGCAACGAGCTGCGCGTCTACGAGGAGTATCCGGCGCACCCCGACTTCGGCGAGGGGCCGTGGCACCTGGTGCCGAGCGGTCCGGTCGTCGGGTCGTCTGGCGCCTCCGCGACCGTGCGCGCCGAAACGAGCCCGCTCGGCTCCCGCCTGGTCATCGCGGGCACCGTCGACGGCCTCGGATACGAGCAGACCATCACGGTGTGGCACGGGGTCGACCGGGTCGACTGCCGCACACGCGTGGTCGACTACGCGGGGGCCGACCGGCTGCTGCGCGTGCGCTTCCCCGTCGACGTGCCGGGCGCGCTGCCGGTGAGCGAGGTGGCCGGCGCCGTCGTCGGCCGCGGCTTCGCGCTGCCGGACGTGGACGCCGCCGAGGCGCCCTGGACGCTGGACAACCCGGCCAACACGTGGTTCGGGCTCAGCTCGACCGCCCGTGTCTCGCTGACCGACCCCGACGGCACGCCGCTGGGCGACCGGGCGCTCGGCGTCGCCGAGGTGGTCGTGCCCGCGTCTGCCGACGCCGCCGGCGTTCGCGACCTGGTGGTCGCGCTGGCCAAGGTCGGCGTGACCGCGACGACCGCGAACGCCGACTGGGCAAGGTACGGCTGGCTGGACGTCGACTCCAACCTGCCGGACTTCCGCATCCTCGTCGGTGGGCCCGAGGTCAACGACGCGACGCGGGAGCTGCTCGAGCGGGCGGGCGGCGGCTACGCGAGCACGCTGGCCGCGCACGGCCGGGTCTGGGTGCCTGCCGACAAGCCTCTGCACGAGGTGTGGCAGCCGAACGCCGACCTGCGTGATCTGAGGGCTCTGCCCGCCCTCGTGGTCGCGGACCCCGAGTCCGTGGTGGAGGATCTGGCCGACGCCCGCGTGTCCGCCGTGTGCCCGGAGCCGATCCCGGCGTCCGAGGTGCTGACCGACCACACGGTCGCGCTGCTCACGTACGGCCTGCCCGGATTCGCGGTCGACCCGACCGGGGCGCTCCACCTGTCCCTCATGCGCTCGTGCACCGGCTGGCCGTCCGGCGTGTGGATCGACCCGCCCAAGCGCACCGCGCCCGACGGCTCGGCGTTCCAGCTCCAGCACTGGACGCACGAGTTCTCCTACGCGCTGGTCTCCGGCGACGGCGACTGGCGGGCGGGCACGCTCCCCGCGCAGGGCCAGGAGTTCAACCACCCGTTGTACGCCCGGGTGGCCGGCTCGCACGGGGGGCCGCTGCCGGCCACCCGGTCCTACCTCCGCGTCGAGCCTGCCCGCGAGGTGCTCCTCGGCACGGTCAAGCCGAGCGGCTCTCCGATCGCCGCCGGTTCGGCCGCCGAGCAGGACCCCACGCACGGTGTCACGCTGCGGCTGGTCGAGTCGACCGGCCAGGGGTCGGCCGCGACGCTCGCCGGGACGTTGGCCTTCACCGGCCTCTACACCGCCGACCTGCTGGAACGACGGGGAGAACCGCTCGGGGAGACGATCGAGCTGGCGGGCAGCGAAGTGGCGACCGTCGTCGGCGTGCCGGCTTCGGCCCGCCGCGGAGGGGAGCCGCTCGGCCCCTCGGCCGAGATCGCACAGCCGGTGCACTCGCGGTACTGGCTGCACAACCGCGGCCCCGCCCCGATGGGTTACCTGCCGGTCTCCGTCGCCGTCTCTCCGGGCCTCCTGCGCACGGAGGGCGAGCCCGTCGAGGTGTCGGTGGTGATCGCCTCCCAGCTGCGCGACGCCGCGGTGGAGGGAGTCGCCGAGCTGATCGCCCCGGAGGGCTGGACGGCCAACCCGGCCCGCCGGCCGTACCGGCTCGAGGCGGACGGCCACGTGCGGTTCCCGGTCACGCTGACGCCGGAGGCCGGAGCCGAGCCGGGGCTGTACTTCCTCGCGGCGCGCATCGAGGAGGACGGGCAGGCCGTCGAGGACGTGGCGACGATCGCGATCGGCGACCTTCCCGAGCTGCCGGTCCCCGGTGAGAAGCCCGAGGACGAGTGGGCCGCCTGGGCCGGGGGCACGAAGGCCACCACGGCACGGGAGACGGGTCTCACGGTCGACGTGGTCGCCACGTCGGTCCGGGTCGCTCCCGGCGGCCACGCCTCGCTCGACGTGACGCTGTCCAACAGCACCCGGGGTGAGATCCGCGGCGAGCTGCAGGTGGTCTCGCCGTGGGGCTCGTGGGAGGCCGTCGCCGCGCCGGTGCGCGGGTTCACGCTGGCCGCCGGCGCGACGGACACGGTGACGTTCGACGTGACGGTGCCGCGCGACGCCGACCCCGGGGCCTATTGGGCGCTGGCCAAGGTGATGTGGTTCGGCCGCTGCCAGTACGCACCGACCGTCGAGCTGGTCGTGGCCCCGTGACATCCAGCGAACACCTGCTGGGGGTGCTGGACGGGCGGCCTGTGCCGCGCGCCGGCCTCGACCGCCGCCTCGCCGCTCTGCGCGGCGGGCCGCGGTCCACGGCGCTGCCCGAGCCGGGCAGCGCCGAGGACCGGCAGCTCACCCGGTGGGTCGCCCAGGTGATGCTCACCGAGCTGCTGTGTGAGGCGGTGGCGGCGGAGCGCGGACTGGACGTGCCCGCTTTGGATGCGGCCGCCCCGCCGGTGCGGCTGGACCAGCGGGCCGCCGTGGAGCTCGGCTCGATCACCGCCGCCGCCTTCGAGGGCAGCGCCGCCGTACGGGCGGTGTACGCGGCGGTGACGGCCGACGTCACGGTCCCGGACGAGCAGGCGGCGGCCTACGCGGAGGCGACGGCGAGGCCCGCCGCGGAGGCGGAGTGGCGGCTGGCCACGCCGGACGGCGAGTTCGACGCGGCCCCCTCCACGCTTCCGGCAGGGCTGGCCGCGGCGCTCACCGAGGCGGGGCCCGGGCGGACGGTGACCGCGGGCGGCGTCACCGCGACCCTGATCGAGATGCACGCCAGGGTGCACGACGGGGCGCGCGAGCCCCGGCCGCTGCCGGAGGAAGGCCTGCTGGGTTCGGCGCGGCGGGTGGCGTTCGTGCGCTGGCTCGACCACGCGCGGGCGCACCGGCTCCGGCTGGTGCCGGGCCTGGAGCATCCCGGAGACCCCGCCCAGCCGGACAACCACCACAAGCACTGAGAGAGCGGGACTCAGTGGTGGTGGCCGTGCCGGCCGAGGGTCTCCACGGGGGTCGCGCCGGGGCGGGTCCACTGCGGCACGGGGCGGCTGGTCGGGCCCCAGGTGGCGTTCCCGTCCGCGTCCGAGCGCCAGTACCAGCACGCGCTGCGCCCCTCGGGCCGGCCCTCCGGGTTGTCCTCCCACGCCTCGCCGCGGCCGTGGGGCGTCATGTCGAGCAGGCCGAAGGACCCGTTGACCGGCTCGTTGCCGCGGCCCGTCGTGGAGTAGGTGAGGAACACGCGGTCGCCGTCGCGCAGGAAGCAGGTGATGGAACCCATGCTGCCGCCGACCGGCGCGTCCACGCCGCGCACCGAGTACCAGGGCTGGGTGTAGCCCATGAACTCGACGTAGGAGGCCACCTCCTCCCACCGGCCCGTGGTCAGGATGGCGAATGAGACGCCGCGGGCGTTGAGGTAGACGGCGTCCTTCAGGTGCCAGGCCGCAGTGGTGCAGCCCTCGCACTGCCCCTGGTGCGGCGCGCCGTCGTGCCACATGTGCTTGTAGACCACGAGTTCGTCGCGGCCCTGGAACAGGTCCAGGAACGGGACCGGGCCGTCGGGTCCGACGACCTCGACCGTCCCGTCGAACTCCACCATCGGCAGCCGGCGGCGAGCCGCGGCGATGGCGTCGCCCTCGCGGGTGTGGGCCTTCTCGCGGACCAGAAGCTCGTCACGGGCGGCCTGCCAGGTGGCCAGGTCGACAACGGGCGGGCGGCCGGGCAGCGCGGTGGTCGGATCGTCCGGCGTGGTCGTCATGGTGTCCTCCGTAATGTCTCGTGCCGGGCAGCGTCGTACGACGCCCTACGACACCAGTACAGACCCGCGACCCGGCCGGAACTCATCGCGGCAGGGGGTGATTTCTGAGTCAGGCGTCGAGCACGTACCTCCGCACGAAGGCGTTGGCGAACGTGCCCGCCGGGTCGAGGTCGCGCGCGAGCCGCTGGAAGTCGGCCAGGCGGTCGTAGCGGGATCGCAGGGTCTCCGGCTCGACGGTGAAGAGCTTGCCCCAGTGCGGACGGGCCGCGAAGGGCGCGAGCCGCTCCTCGATCATCGTGAGCACGGGCCGTACGGCGGCCGGGTCCTTGACCCAGGTGAAGTGGAAGGCCACGGTGTCGCGTCCCTGGCTGGGGCTGAGCCACAGGTCGTCACCGGCGATCGTGCGGATCTCGGAGATCTGCAGCACCGGGGCGATGTGCTCGCGGATCCCGGCCAGGGCGTGCAGGGCCTCCACGGCGTGCCGCCGGGGCACCATGTATTCCGCCTGGAGTTCCTCGCCGCTGCTCGGCGTGAAGTCGGGCCGGAAGTGCGGGAGCCGTTCGAACCAGGGGCCGGGCACGCCCGACTGCGTCGTGCAGG
The DNA here is from genome assembly GCF_016863335.1 of Planotetraspora thailandica. Classification (GTDB taxonomy): domain Bacteria; phylum Actinomycetota; class Actinomycetes; order Streptosporangiales; family Streptosporangiaceae; genus Planotetraspora; species Planotetraspora thailandica. The sequence continues at coordinate 15,929 of NZ_BOOR01000045.1, read as the reverse complement.
CGTCGGGGGCGACACCGGGCACGGGGTGGCGCGGGCCGTCGGCCGGCGTCGCTCCGAACAGAGTCGCGGGCGGCTCGGCGGCGCCTTCGTCGAGCCGCTGCTTCACCCACACCTGGTTGATCCGCTGGTTCCGCCAGTCGGTGAACAGGCTGACGGTGTAGGCGGAGGAGACGACGTCCTCGAAGTGCTCGTCGAGGACCTCTCCCGGCAGCCCCTCGTAGACGTACTGCCGCATCTCGAAGGCGGGTTGCACGTCCAGGGTCACGCTGACGACGACGCCGAGCGCGCCCAGTGCGACGACGGCCCCGGGGAAGGTCCCGGGGTCCTGGTCGCGGCGGAGGGTGACGAGTTCGCCGTCCGCGGTGACCATCTCGATCGCCGCGACCGCCGTCGCCAGCCCGCCGTTGCCGTCGCCGGAGCCGTGGGTGCCGGTCGCGATGGACCCGGCGACCGAGATGTGCGGCAGGGAGGCGAGGTTGTGCACCGCGTAGCCCTTGTCGTGCAGGCGCCGCCCGAGTTCGGCGTAGCGCACGCTCGCGGCGACCTTGACGGTGCCCGAGGCGGTGTCGATCTCGACGTCGTGCGGCAGGTTCTCGAGGGAGACCAGGGTCCCGGTGGTGTCGGCGATGTCGTTGAAGGAGTGGCCGCTGCCCAGCACCCGGACGGCGGAGCCGCGTCCCACCAGGGCACGCAGCTCCGCAATCGAGGACGGCCGTTCGGCGTGCCCGGCCTGGAAGACGACGTTGCCCGCCCAGTTCGTCAATGAGCTCGTCACTTGAGGATTACCCCGATCAGTGCACATGCCGGATTAGTTGGTACATGCACCTTAAAGGTAAAGGGTCATGCGATCATGGGCCGTCCCCCTCTCGGGCTCAGCGCTCCCAGGGGGCGGTGTCGCCGAACTTGGCGTAGTACCTGGCGAGATGCGCCTTAACCCGCGGAATGTCCTTCTGCGGGAGGTCCACCCCGCCCCTGGCGCCCTGCACGATGCCGCCCGCCGACATCACCGCGCGGGGCACGACTTTCAGCTTGCCGCCGACGACGTCGGCGATCAGCAGCTTGTATCCGGTGAAGTTGCCGGGGGCGTCGCCGTCGTACCAGACGTGCGCGTCCCGGTAGGCCGCGTTGGGAGCGTCCTTCGCGTGCGCCCAGGCCCGGACCCGCTGCTCTGCGGCGTCCCCGTCCCATTCCCGGTCGCGGCGGGCCACGGGCAGATCGTGGTATCTGGTCACGGTCATGATCGGCTCCTTCCGATGCTCTCTCCTGCCCGCGTACCCGTGGTCAGCGGCCTAAACGGAAGGCGTCACGGGAGCCGGAGGTCGGGGTCTTCGGCCGCGGCGGTCAGCACCCCGTCGATCTCGGACAGGGCGGCCGTGAGTTCACTGACCGGCGCCGCGCCCGTCACTGTGAACCACACGGTGACGACGGGCGGCTCCCTCTCCTGCTCGCGCTGCTCCACCGACAGGTCGGTGACGGTGAAATCGTGTTCCGCGCACTGAGCCAGCGCCGCCCGCAGAGCACCCCGCTTGTCGAGATACGTCAGCCGCATCCGCGTCGCCGTGTGCTTCGACCGCGGCAGGAGGGCGACCAGCGGGGGGAAGGCGAACACCACGAGGTAATGCGCGGCCGTCACCACGATCGCCAGCAGCCACAGCCCCGCCCCCGCCGCCATGCCGACTGCGGCGGTCAACCAGACGACGGCGGCGGTGGTCAGCCCGCGCACGGCGTCTCTGCGCACGAAGATCAGGCCCGCGCCGAGGAAGCCGATGCCGGAGACGATCTGGGCCGCCACCCGCGACGGGTCGAGCACCACGTGGTCGCCCAGCACATCGGTGAAGCCGTATTTGGACACCAGCATGATCAGGGCGGCGGCGACCCCGACGACCGTGTGCGTGCGCAGCCCCGCGCTCTGCTGCCGCAACTCCCGTTCCAGCCCGATCGCGGCCGACAGCACCAGCGCCAGAGCCAGCTCCGCGATCTGGATCCAGCCCTGACCTGCCGTTTCGCCGAAAAGAGCCAGTGCCATCAGCTCAGGCTAACCCCGCGTCGTGCGCGAGCAGGGCGATCTGCGTCCGGTTCCCGAGGTTGAGTTTGGTCAGGATGTGCGTGATGTGGGCCTTCACGGTGCCCACACTCATCAGGAGTTCCGCTGCGATCTCCGCGTTGGTACGGCCACGCGCCACGGCGAGCACCACGTCGCGCTCGCGGGGGCTCAGGCCGGAAAGCGCGGCCCTGGCCCGTTCGTAGGAGCCGGCTTCGGTGGCGACGCGTTCCATCAGCCGCCGCGTGATCGTCGGCGAGAGCATCGGCTCGCCCGCGGCGACCCTGAGCACCGCGTCGACGATCTGCTGGGGCGGGGTGTCCTTGAGCAGGAAGCCGCTGGCGCCCGCCCTCAGCGCGAGAAGCACGTTCTCATCGGTGTCGAAGGTCGTCAGCACCACGACCTCCGGCGGGCCGGCACGGCCGCGGAGCCTGCGGGTCGCCGTCAGGCCGTCCACCCGCGGCATCCGCAGGTCCATGAGCACCACATGGGGTGCGTGGGCGTCGACGGCGGCCGGCACCTCATCCCCGTCGGCGGCCTCGGCCACCACCGCGATCCCGTTCGCGCCGTCGAGCATCAGGGAGAGCCCGGCCCGGACCAGGGGGTCGTCGTCCACGATGAGGACGCGTACGGCTCCGCTCACGCGGGCCATGGTAACCAGGCGCGCAGACGGAACTCACCCCCCGGAGTGATCTCGTGATCAAGCTGTCCCCCGGCGAGCCGCACGCGTTCGGTGAGGCCGACCAGGCCGACCCCGCTGCCGGGGACGGCGGGCTCCGTCGCCGGGTCCCGGCTCACGGGATTGCGGATGTCGACGACCAGCCGCCCGCCCGGCGACCCGCCGACCTCGACCGCGACGGCCTGCCCGGGGGCGTGCTTGCGGGCGTTGGTCAGCCCTTCCTGCACCACCCGGTACGCCGTGCGGCCGGCCGCAGGCGGCACGGACCCGGGATCGTCCACGCGGTTGTCGAACCGTACGGGCACGCCCGCGTCGAGAGACTCGCCGACCAGCCGGGGCAGGTCGGCCAGCACCGGCTGCGGCCGGCCGCTTCCGGGCTCGTCGGAGCCCTCGTCGCGGAGCAGGCTGATCACTTCCCGGAGTTCGCCGAGGGCCTGGTGCACCCCCGCGCGCACCACGCCCGCCGCCCGGGAAAGCTGTTCGGGTGAGGAGTCGGGGCGGAATTCCAGCGCCCCCGCGTAGGTGGCCACCAGGGACAGGCGGTGCGCCAGCACATCGTGCATCTCGCGGGCGATCTGGGTGCGCTCGGCGATCCGCGCCTCGGCGATCCTACGGCCCTGCTCGGCCTCCGCGCGGTGGGCCCGCTCGCGCAGCGAGACGATGAGCCCATGGCGGGCCCGTCCCAGCGCTCCCCAGCCGGCCAGCGCCGCGTAGGCGACGACCACCAGCACCAGCCACCAGCCGAACGACAGCCCGCCCGCCGGATAGAGCAGGCCCTGCACCACGTGCGCCACGATCCCGGCCGCCGCGACGCCGCTCGCGACGGGGAACGACCGCGACCGTGCGGTGTACCACGCGGCGACGGTGGCGGGCGGGGTGGCCGCCGGCGACACCGCCGCCAGCACCGCCAGCGCAAACGCCGCGGGAACGGGCCGGCGCAGCAGCACCGGCAACAGGGCGCAGCTCACCAGGCCTGCCACGATGTCGACGATCAGAGCGGCCGTGACGCCCTGGTCGACGTGCCGGCCCACGACCGAGAGCGCCACCAGCGCCCCCACCGCGAGCGTCACGGCGACTGTGACCGCCACGGGGGGCCGCAAACCCGATTCCTCCTGGTTTGTGCAGGCCTCGTCGTCCATCTGCCCAGGGTGGCACGTGCCCCTGTTCCCCGATACCGACCAAAGTCGATGCCATGCCCGACAGGAGTCGTACCGGCGGCCGCCGAACGGACGATGCGCGGCGCCCGGCTGATCGGTCATCGTCCTGGTCACGAACCCGATCTCGAAGGAGACACAGATGGCTGCTCACCGTGTGCGGCGGCTTCTCGCCGTGGCCGGCGCGTCCGCCGCCGCCGTGGCGGTGTGGGCGCTCGCCGGCCCCGTCGCCGGGGCCGACCTGTCCGTACGGCTCAGCGGTGTCGTGCAGGAGGTGGGGCCGGGCAGCGTCGTCGCCGCGAGCCTCGCGGCCGGACTGGCGGCGTGGGCGTCGCTCGCGCTGCTCGAACGGCTCACGACGCGGCCCCGCCGCAACTGGACCGTGCTCGCCGTCGCGGCGCTCGCGCTCTCGCTCACCGGGCCGCTCGGCAGCGGCATCGGCACCGCCGCCGTCCTGGTGCTGACGTGCATGCACCTGGTCGTCGGCGCCGTGCTCGTGCCGGGTCTCGCCCTGTCACGACGGCCGTGACGCCCGGCTCCGGCGGGGGTCGACGTGGATCTTCGGAGCGTCCCCCCACTCGGCCGGGCGTTCACCGGCGAGGACCGCGGCAACGTCGTCGAGGGTGACGGTCGCCGCCACGAGCGGGCGCGGGTCGACCGCTCCAGAGGCGTACAGGTCGACCGTGCCCGCAAGACCGCCCGAGGCGCTGAGCACGCCGACGGCCGTCACGTCCTTGAGCGCGATCGTGCGGGTGTCGACGAGGCTCGGCTCCCCCGCGAGCCCGATGAAGACGACGCGCCGCCCCGGCTCGACCAGGTCGACCGCGAGACCGGGCAGCGCGGCGGCGTTCGACGCGTCGATGACCGCGTCGAAGCGCAGCCGGGGCAAGGTATCGGCGGTCCACGCGTGCCCGAAGCCGAGGCGGCGGGCGAAGCTCAGCGACCGGTCGTCCTTGCCGAGCAGGTGCACGTCGATCCCCCGGGCCGCCGCGATCTGAGCCGCGAGCAGCCCGATCGTGCCGGGCCCCAGCACGAGCAGCCGCTCGCCCGGTTCGAGCGCCGCCCCCCGGACCGCGCGCAGCGCGTTGCCGCCCGGCTCGACCAGCGCGCCGAGGGCCGCGTCGACCGAATCGGGCAACGGCTGGAGGGCGTCCGCCGGAACCGGCAACTGCTCGGCAAGCCCTCCCGGCCAACCGTTGCGGATGCCGATCTCGAACCGGTCGGCGCACAGATGCCGGCGGCCGCCGTCGCAACGTTCGCATCGCCCGCACCCGAGCATCGTGTCGCCGGTGACCCGCCGGCCGATCCACGCCTGGTCGACGGACTCGCCGACGGCCGACACGACGCCCGCCCACTCGTGGCCGATGCGGAGGGGATAGCGGGCCTGTCCGGAATGCAGGTAGGCCATCTCGCCGGAGAAGAACTCGGCGTCCGTGCCGCACACTCCGGCACGCTCGACGTCGACGACCACCTCGGCCGGGCCGGGCTGCGGCCGGGGAACGTCCCGCACCTCCGCGCGGCCCGGTCCGGTGATGACGAACGCGCGCATGTGCTCCCGCGCCGTCCCGGCCGCGATGGCCGCGCGGTCGCCGTCTTCGATCCCCCGTCGCACCACCGACGTGTCCCTCGTCTACGCCCGCAGCCCGGCGAACAGGTCGTCCTCGTGGTCGGGGGCGGGAACGCGGCAGAAGTGCCGGATGAACGTCTCATGCGAGACCACGCGCTGCTGGGCCTCGTCCGGCATGCGCAGCAGGAAGATGTTCTGTCCCTGGCTCGCGTGCGCGGCCAGCGCCTTGAGCTTGTTCTCGGCGTACGGTGAGACGTCGACGACGCTGGTGATCAGCTCGTCGGGGGTGCCGAAGTCCTCCGGCAGTTCGAAGTCGCCCATGTCGACGCCGGAGGCCCGCATGAAGGCGAACATCTCGCGGATGCTCTCGCGCGGCACGGCGGCGTAGTACAGCTTGTCGGGGATGCCGGTGCCCAGCGTGGCGGCGACGGCGACGCGGTGCGCCTGGACGTGGTCGGGGTGACCGTATCCGCCTCCGCCGGTCTCGTCGTAGGTGACGACGACCTGCGGCCGGTAGCGCTCCATCAGCGCGCCGAGCTTGGCCGCCGACTGCTCCAGCGGCACGTTCGAGAACGCGCGGGGGTCCTCGTTGGCGGCCCAGCCCTGCATGCCGGAGTCACGGTAGCCCAGCAGCTCCAGATGGGCGATGCCCAGATGGCCTACGGACTCCCTCAACTCGGACAGCCGGACCTCCGCCACCGCGTCGGGGTCGTGGCCCTCCTCTCCGGGCTTCACGCCGCCGGGGCCGTCGCCCTGTTCACCGTTGGTGCAAGTGACCAGGACCGTGCGGATGCCCTCCTGCGCGTATCGGGCCAAAATGCCGCCAGTGCTCATCACTTCGTCGTCGGGATGGGCGTGGACGGCCATCACGGTCAGTTCTTGAGACATTCGATCCTCATATTCGTTTTCAGGCGGTGCTCCGGCGGGAGTCGCCTCCCCCATCCTGAAGCCCTCCCCCATCCTGAAGCACCGGGCGCCGGCGTGCTGCCACTGCGTGAGCCGTACCGGCCGCAGCGGCTCCCACGGCGTACCAGACCAGGTCGGGGGCGTTGAACGTGCTGCCGAGCACCGGCCTGAGCACGGCAGGCAGGTCGGCGAGCTGGGCGAACTCGATCAGCCAGCTGGCCCCGAGCGCGACCGCCGCGACCACGGCCGGGCGGGTGCGCGGCGCGGCAAGCAGCACGAGGAGGTACAGGAGCACGGTGTAGAGGGCGTCGCCCGCGTATTTGGCGAACGGCCCGTCGAGTGCCGCCCTGATGCCCAGCCCGGCGGCGATGGTCACGACGGCGGCTAAGGCGACGGCGACACGCGGCATGGGCCCACCGTAGCGGCGGCGACGGACATTTCCGCGCGGACCCTGGCTAGCATCGTTGGCGATATGAGCGCGACGATCGTAGTGAAGAACCTCGCGGCCGGTCACGGGGACCGCGTCCTGTTCTCCGGCCTCGACCTTGTGGTCGCCCCCGGCGACGTCATCGGGCTGGTCGGAGTCAACGGCGCGGGCAAGTCCACGCTGCTCCGCCTGCTCGCCGGCCTCGACGAGCCGGAGCAGGGCGGCATCGGCCTCACCCCCGCCACGGCGTCCGTCGGCCACCTGCCCCAGGAGCCCGAGCGCCGGCAGGGAGAGACCGTGGGCCGCTTCCTGGCTCGCCGCACGGGTGTCGCCCGGGCGCAGGCCGACCTCGACGCCGCGACGCAGGCGCTGGTCGACGGCCTTCCCGGCGCGGACGACGCCTACAGCACCTCGCTGGAGCGCTGGCTCTCGCTGGGCGGCGCCGACCTCGACGAGCGCGCCGAGGAGGTCGCCGCCGACCTGGGCCTGGCCGTCGGCCTCGACCAGCCGATGACCTCGCTGTCCGGCGGGCAGGCCGCCCGCGCGGGGCTCGCCTCGCTGCTGCTGAGCCGCTACGACGTGTTCCTGCTCGACGAGCCGACCAACGACCTCGACCTGGACGGGCTCGACCGGCTGGAGAAGTTCGTCGCCGGCCTGCGCGCCGGCACCGTGCTGGTCAGTCACGACCGCGAGTTCCTGGCCAGGACCGTCACAAGTGTGCTGGAGCTCGACCTGCCCCAGCAGCAGGTGCGGTTGTACGGCGGCGGCTACCAGGCGTACCTGGAGGAGCGCGAGGTCGCGCGGACGCACGCGAGGGAGCAGTACGAGGAATACGCGGACACCCGTGCCCAGCTCGAGGCCCGCGCCCGCGCCCAGCGCAACTGGATGGAGAAGGGCGTCAGGAACGCGCGCCGCAAGATGTCCGACAACGACAAGATCGGGCGCAACGTTCGGATCGAGTCCACGGAGAAGCAGGCCGCCAAGGCCCGCCAGACCGAGAAGATGATCGAACGGCTGGAGGCCGTCGAGGAGCCGCGCAAGGAGTGGGAGCTGCGGATGGAAATCGCAGCCGCGCCCCGGGCCGGGGCCGTCGTGGCCACCTTGCGTGGCGCGGTGGCCCGGCGGGGGCCGTTCACGCTCGGGCCCGTGAACCTGGAGATCGGCTGGGGCGACCGGGTGGCGATCACCGGCGCGAACGGCTCGGGCAAGTCGACGCTGCTGGCCGCCCTGCTCGGACGGCTTCCGCTCGACGAGGGGAACGCCGCGCTCGGCCCCGGCGTCGTGGTCGGCGAGGTCGACCAGGCGCGCGGGCTGTTCCTGGGCGGCGAGCCGCTGCTGGACGCCTTCGGCGCCCTGGTGGAGCCGATTCCGCCCGCCGACGTGCGCACACTGCTCGCCAAGTTCGGGTTGCGGGCCGCGCACGTGACGCGCCCGGCGGCGACGCTGTCGCCCGGCGAGCGAACGCGGGCGGCGCTCGCGCTCCTGCAGGCCCGCGGGGTGAACCTGCTCGTGCTCGACGAGCCGACCAACCACCTCGACCTGCCGGCGATCGAGCAGCTGGAGTCGGCGCTGGCGCACTACCCGGGCACCCTGCTGCTGGTCACACACGACCGGCGCATGCTGGAGGCGGTCCAGGTGAACCGGCGTCTCGTGGTCTCCTCCGGGCAGATCACCGAGGTCTGATCAGGACCTCCCGGCCGCGTCCCGCGGGGCCGTGCCGTACGAATGATCGGGGCGGGGCCAGAACCGCCCCTCCTTCTCCTCGATCTCGACGTTGAAACGCTCGAGGACGCGGGCGAAGGCGGCGAGGTCGTCGCGGCTCCAGTCGGCCAGCACCGTACGGAGGCCGTCGGTGGCCCAGGCGCGGTCGGCGTGCAGGCGGCGCAGGCCCTCGTCGGTGATCCGCACCTTGCGCGCCATCCCGCCGCAGGGGTCGGGGATGCGCTCGGCCACGCCCGAGCGCAGCAGCGCCGCGGTCTGCCGGTTGACGGTGGAGGTGTCGAGGCCGAACGCCTCGGCGAGCTGCCCGATCGACATGGGTCCCTCGATCTCGATCCGGCTGAGTAAGAGGTAGGCGCTGCGGTCGAGCCTGCGTTCGGCCGCGAACGCGCCCATGGCGACGTGGCGGCCGATCAGCCGCAGCTCGCGCTCGATCTCCACGATCTCCTCGTCCATGTCCAGCCCTCCCGGTCGCACCCCCCGATTATGCATGGTGCACACCATATGTAGGATGCATATCTCCTGGTCCGATGAGTTAAGGACATCATGAACACCACCTCTCCCGCACCGCGCAGCGGGGCGATCGTGAGCGTGCTCGCCGCCGCCGGCATCACCGTCTCGGTCATGCAGACTTTGGTCGTTCCCTTGATCCCCGACCTGCCGCGCCTGCTGCACGCCTCGGCGGCCGACGCGACCTGGGCGATCACCGCCACCTTGCTGGGCGGCGCCGTCGCCACCCCCGTCGTCGGGCGGCTCGGCGACCTGTACGGCAAGCGCCGGCTGCTTTTGATCAGCACGGCCCTTCTGGTCGTCGGCTCGCTGGTGTGCGCCCCGGCGAACACCCTGGCCCCGATGGTCGTCGGCCGCACGTTGCAGGGCTTCGGCATGGGCGTGATCCCGCTCGGCATCAGCATCATGCGTGACGTCATGCCGCCAGAACGGCTCGGCTCATCGATGGCGATCATGAGTTCCTCGCTCGGGGTCGGCGGCGCGCTCGGCCTGCCCGCCTCGGCCGCCGTCGCCGAGAAGGCCAGCTGGCACACGCTCTTCTGGGGGTCCGGCGCACTCGGCATCATCGCGGGCCTGCTGGTCCTGGCGTTCATCCCGGAGTCTCCGGTCCGCGCACGCGGGCGGTTCGACGTGGTGGGCGCGCTGGGACTGTCCGCGGGACTCGTCTGCTTCCTGTTGCCGATCTCCAAGGGAAGCGACTGGGGCTGGGGCAGCGCGACCACGCTGGGGTTGTTCGCCGCGTCCGTCGTGATCCTGCTGCTGTGGGGCGTCTGGGAGTCTCGCCAGGGGGCCCCGCTGGTCGACCTGCGCACCAGCGTCCGCAGGCCGATCCTGATGACGAACCTCGCCTCCATCGTCGTCGGCTTCGCGATGTACGCGATGTCCCTGGTCACGCCGCAACTGCTGCAGCTTCCCGAGGTCACCGGCTACGGCCTGGGCCAGTCGATGCTCGCGGCCGGCCTGTGGATGGCCCCTGCCGGCCTGGTGATGATGGCCGTCTCACCGGTGGCCGCCCGCCTGTCGGCCGCGCGCGGGCCGAAGGTCTCTCTGCTCACCGGTGCCCTGGTGATCGCGGCCGGGTACGCGCTCGCGCTCGGGCTGATGGGCAGCACCTGGGGCGTCCTGATCTTCGCGGCGGTCGTCAGCGGCGGAGTCGGCTTCGCCTACGCGGCCATGCCCGCCCTGATCATGGGCGCCGCTCCCCCGTCGGAGAGCGCCGCCGCCAACGGCCTGAACAGCCTGATGCGCGCCATCGGCACCTCGACGGCCAGCGCCGTCATGGGCGTGGTGCTGGCGCACATGACCGTCGGCCTCGGCCCGGTCACCGTCCCCTCGGAGGCCGGTTTCCGCGCCGACTTCATCATCGGCGCGTGCGTGGCGCTGCTCGCCGCCCTCGTCGTGCTGGCCATCCCCGGCCGTACGGGACAGGCGCTGGCCGGAAAGCCCGCCGCCGTGAGCGGCCCGGTAGCCGAAGGGTCCGCCGCCTAGCCACCCCTTGGGGCGATGCTGCGGTGCGTTCGGCCCGGCATCGCCCCTAGGTTGGGAGGCCCGACGGAAAGGACCTCCGCCGATGGCGACGTATGTTCTGATCCCGGGCGCGGGCTCGACCTCGTGGTACTGGCCGCGACGACCGGTTCTTCCCCGCGCTGTTCCAGCGGCGGGTGGTCCGTGAGCGGCTGGGTTTCGCCCCCGAAGAGATGGACGGCGGCCACCTGCCCGCGCTCGCCCGGCCGGCCGAACCGGCCGACCGCCTGGAGTCCTACGCGGCCGCGCTTCAGACGTTGACGAGGCCTATCACCATCGCGGAGATGAACGCCAGGCAGAGCCCTATGAAGCAACCGATCGGCCGGGCCTCCCGCATGGGGTCCTCAACCCCCCGCCACAACGGCCGGGATTCGAAGACCAGGAAGAACAGCGCGCCGACCTGTCCGATCGTGAAAAGCCAGAACCATGCCAAGCGGTTGGCCAGACGAGGCCGTTTCGTGCCCAGCATGATGATCAGCGTGATCCACCAGGCGATCTGCACCAAGCGGCGCGTGCCCTCGTCGGGGACGCGCAACGGCCAGGCGGCCACGATCCACTCGCCGACGCTCTCATAGTCGTTCCGGTGCATGACCTCCGTCCACCCGCGTGGAGGCAGGGGTCTGTCCAAATAGCGGGAGTAGAGATCCGTGCTGTGGTACCACGCCAGGGGGCCGGTCGACCAGCGCAGGTCTGCCAGCGGCTCCAGCTTCGAGTGGTCCAGCTTGTCGATCACATAGGTGACCCGGCCGGCGTTCCACGCCGCCCAGAACTCCTCGGCGGAACGTTCCCGGGGGAACACGCTGACAACGATGACCAGAACGCCCCACAGCAGCACGGCCAGCAGGACCACGCGCACGCACCGACCGGCGATCGCGTACGGCCTGCGCAGGACCAACGGTTCCTGAACGGTCTCCATGCCCACCCCCGGGTGTCCCCTCTGCGGAGATCAGGGTGATTGTCCGGTACGGAAGCGCACGGCGCAATGGATCTCGCAGTCCTGACATGATGGCCCGATGAGGAAGCCGGACGATCAGGTCACCACGAGCGTGCTGCCCGGCCTGCCGGAGGCGGCCCCGCCACCGCGGCACCACGTCGCCGGCTACGAGATCGAGGAGTCGCTGCGCGCCTCCGGCGCGGTCCGGATCGCCGGGGTGGACGAAGTGGGCCGGGGCGCGTGGGCGGGGCCCGTCGTGGTCTGCGCGGCCGTCACCGACCTCACGCCGCCGCCCGAGCTTCCCGGCCGCGGGTCCCGCACCGTACGGCTCAGCGACTCCAAGCTGCTGACGGCCCAGCACCGCGAGGCGTTCGCCGCGCTCCTTCCCGGCTGGCTGGCCGGTCATGCCATCGGCGAGTCCAGCGCGGAGGAGATCGACGAGGTCGGCATGACCGAGGCCCTGCGCCGCGCGGCCCAGCGGGCGCTCGACGCGCTGCCGGAGCGGCCCGACGCGGTGATCCTCGACGGCAAGCACGACTTCCTGAGCAGGCCGTGGCGGGTCAGGTGCGAGATCAAGGCCGACCAGCGCTCGGTCACCGTGGCCGCCGCCTCGGTGCTCGCCAAGGTCCATCGCGACCGTCTGATGGCCGGGCTCTCCGGCGACCATCCGGATTACGGCTTCGCCGAGAACGCGGGCTACCCCTCCCCCGTCCACCAGGAGGCCCTGTCGGCGCTCGGCCCCACACCGCATCACCGAATGACGTGGTCCTACCTCGACGACCTGCCCCAGTGGCGGCACCTGCGCAAGCATCGCGACCCGCTCGCGGGATCGGGACAGATGACCTTGCTGTGACCGGGCCGGTCAGATCCGTTCCCAGGTCAGCACGTCGTCGCGCCGCGTCGCGCCGATCACCCCGCGCCCGGCGGGGCCGAGCCGCAGGGTGCGGCCGTCGACGCTCGCCGTACGGCGCTGCGCGCCCGACACCCAGTTGGGGAAGAGGCTGACGGCGACGTCGTGCACGACCGTCTGCCCGTCGGGCACGTGGAACGGCCCGGCGTAGGCGATGTAGCCGAGCGCGGCGGCGGCGAGCTCCTCCGGCCGCCCCTCGTCCAGCGCGCTCCCGGCGAAAGGGGTCCGGTCACTGCGCATGACCTGGACCGACACGTGGCCGCCGGGTGTGTAGACGATCAGCCCGTCGGGAGCGTCGCCGTACGGACGCACGATCTCGCCGGTCCGCACGCTCGTCGCCTCGTAGGAGACGAGACGCCACGTGCCGATGAGGGCGGCACGCAGTTCCTCCGCCGTCACAACCCGGCCTTCGGGTCGAGCCGCGACACCAGTGAGGTGAGGGCCCGGCCGAGCGGGGCGTCAAGGGCCATGCGGGCGTCGGAGTCGCCGCGCGTGGGCCCCTGATTGATGATCACGATGGGGATGCCGTTCTCGGCGGCATGCCGGACGAAGCGGTACCCGGACATCACCGTCAGCGACGACCCCAGGACCAGCAGCAGGCCGGCCCGGCCGGTCAGGTCGTAACATTCGTCCACCCGGGGGCGCGGCACGTTCTCCCCGAAGAAGATCACATCCGGCTTGAGCACGCCGCCGCAGGTGTGGCAGTCGACGACCGCGAAGGTCTCGACGTGATCGTCGGATATCACTGCGTCGCCGTCCGGGTTGATCACTCCGGCTTGCCCGTGCCAGTCCCGGTTGGCCGCGTGGAGGCGCTCGTCGAGCATCCGCCGCGGCGTCCGCTGCCCGCAGCCAAGGCACCGCACGCGGTCCAGGCTGCCGTGGAGCTCGATGACCTCCCGGGCGCCGGCCGCCTGGTGCAGGCCGTCGACGTTCTGGGTGATGATGCCCGCGACCAGGCCGCGGTCCTGGAGCGCGGCGACCGCGTGGTGGCCGGCGTTGGGTTCGGCGCGGGCGATGTGCCGCCATCCCAGATGGCTGCGCGCCCAGTAGCGGCGGCGGGCCGCGACGCTGCCGGTGAAGGTCTGGTAGGTCATCGGGTCCGCCGGCCGCGAGCGGCCGGTCTTCCCCCGGTAGTCGGGAATGCCGGACTCCGTCGACAGGCCGGCGCCGCTGAGGACGACCACATCGCCTGCCGCCACGAGCTCGGCCAGCACCTCCAGGGACGGAGCGTGGAGACCGTACGTCACACCGTCCGGCGCATCGCCTGTCACGTCGTCCGTGATGTCGTCCGTCATGTCGCGCGGCACATCGTCCGTCACATCAGACAAACCACTAAGACCCTCATCTATCGCCCGAGTCACATCTCCATGGTGCCGGACGCCCGCGCATGCCCCGGCACCGGGAATCGTCGATCGCCTGTGTTACGTTCACCGATCATGAGTGCGACGATTCCCGCCGACCTGGTCGACCTGCTCGAACGACCTATCTTCGGCAACCTCGGGACGATCCGGCCCGACGACACCGTGCAGGTGAACCCGATGTGGTTCGAGTACGACGGGGAGAACATCCGGTTCACCCACACGACATACCGCGCCAAATACCGCAACCTTCAGCGGAACCCGTCCATGAGCCTGCTGATCGTCGACCCCGACGACCCGATGCGCTTCCTGGAGGTCCGGGGCAGCCTCGTCGACGTCGTGCCCGACCCCGAAGGGCAGTTCTACGTGCGGCTGGGCCGCCGCTACGGGGACGCCGACACTCCCCCGCCGCCGGACAGCAAGGACCGCGTCATCCTCGTGATGAGCATCACCAAGACCACGCGGAAGTAGGTCGTCGTGCGGTGACGGCGGGCTCGCGCGTTTAGTCCTCCAGCGTGGGGCAGGGCAGTCATGAGGTCACACACCGTGACAGCCCAGACGCACCAGAGAAGGAGGAGGCATGAGCTCGATCGAACATGCCGTCGATGTGAATGTCCCGATCCGCACTGCGTACAACCAGTGGACCCAGTTCGAGACCTTTCCTGAGTTCATGGAGGGCGTCGAGTCGGTGAAGCAGCTCGACGACACCCGTACCGACTGGGTCGTCGAGATCGCCGGAATCCGCAAGGAGTTCGAGGCCGAGATCACCGAACAGCATCCCGACGAGAGGGTCGCCTGGCGTTCGCTCGACCGTCCGAGGCAGGCCGGCGTGGTCAGCTTCCACCGGCTCGAGCCGGACAGGACCCGGGTGACCCTCCAGATGGAGTACGACCCCGAGGGCTTCACCGAGAAGGCCGCCGACGCGCTGCAGATCGTCAAGCTGCGGGTCAGGGGCGACCTGGAGCGATTCAAGGAGTTCATCGAGTCTCGGGGCGGCGAGACGGGAGCCTGGCGCGGCGACGTGCCCAGCCCGCACCAGCGCGGCCGTGACGAGAGGACGCCCACCGGCGGAGGCTCCGGCTACGACGTCGGCGAGCCGATGCCTCCGCAGCCGGTGAACCCCGAGTATCCGCGCGAGACGCCGCTGCCTCCCCCGGGCCCCGGCGTGCTCCCGCCGTCCCGCGGGATCAACCCGCCCCCCGGCCCGGGCCCCGTGCCGCCCCGCGACACCCCCGGCCCCGTCATCTGACCCCATCTCGTGCGCGTGATCATGCAGAAGTTCGGAAACGTGGGGCAAACAGGTCTCGTGATCATGCAAAAGTTCGCCGGCTCATAGCTCTACCTGCACCGATACCCATCGTGATCATGCAGAAGTTCGTGGATGGGCAGTGTGACCTGCGCACACACCAATCGTGATCATGCAATCGGCGCCTTCCGATGCTCGAGTGCATGATCACGATTCGCGTATGGGCAGGCCAAGGCCACTTTCATCGAACTTCTGCATGATCACGATTGGTGTTCGGCCAGATCAGGGCCCATCCCGGCGAACTTCTGCATGATCACACCCAAAAGGTGGGGCCGGCGGTCGGAGAGCGCTTCCACGCGACACCCGGGACCGCGATCACCGAGGGGCCCAATTTTCCGGTGAACGCCATGTTTCTATTGGATCACCTTGACGATCTGACAAACGTCAGTGAGGCTAACAAACTGAGAGAGCGCTCTCTGACATCCGTCGCAGGACCGTCACGCGTCGCAACCCCCCGGGGCGGACGCGTCCGGTGCTGGTATCACCACGTCAGGAAGTGCCATGCCACTGATGTCACCCCCCACACGCTTCATGGTCCTCCGCGGTCGGTCTCTCCTGGCGGCGCTGGCCGCCGTCGTGGCCGTGCTGCTCGTCGGCTACACCGCCGTCACCGCGCCGGCGCAGGCGGCCGACACCCTGCTGTCCCAGGGCAAGACGGCCACCGCCTCCTCCCAGGAGAACGCGGCGACCTCCGCCTCCGCCGCCGTCGACGGAAACTCGGGCACCCGCTGGTCGAGCGCCTTCAGCGACCCGCAATGGCTCCAGGTCGACCTCGGCGCCAGCGCCACCGTCAGCCAGGTCGTGCTGAACTGGGAGGCGGCCTACGCCTCCACCTTCCGCATCCAGGTCTCCCCCAACGGCACCACCTGGACCGACATCTACTCCACGACCACA
>NZ_BOOR01000044.1 GCF_016863335.1 Planotetraspora thailandica | reverse complement strand
GTGGGAGTTCGCCGTCCGCACCACCGGTGGCCCGGGCACCCCGACCCCGACCCCCACGCCGACCCCCACGCCGACACCGCCGCCCGGCTCGACGAACCCGCCGGCGTCGTTCTGGGGTGACACGAACACGATCCCGGCCGCCCAGAACGTCGTCATGGTCAAGATCCTCAACCGGACCAACGGCAAATACCCCGACAGCCAGGTCTTCTGGAGCTACAACGGCCAGGTTCACTCCATCGCCGAGCAGCCGTACTTCGACATGCCGGTGAACACGGCCGGACGCATGTACTTCTACCTCGGCTCGCCGAACAGCCAGTACTACGACTTCATCGAGTTCACCGTCGGGCCCTCGGTGTTCAACGGCAACACGACCAGGGTCGACGCGTTCGGCCTGAAGCTCGCGATGCGCCTGCACGCCCACGACGGCTACGACGTGTCCGTCGGCGAGGACTACCCAACCTTCCAGGAGGACAGGGCGGTCACTTTCCAGAGGTTCATCGACGAGGTGCCCGCCGAGTTCAAGCCGCTGGCCCAGGTGCAGGCGCCGTACCGGATCCCCGCACCGGGCAGCTACGCCGGGTTCCGCGCCGGGGGCGCCAACGCGAACTACTTCAGCGCGTATGCAACGACGGCCGGGGTCAACGCGGCGACCTCCGACATCTTCGGCTGCGCCGGCCCGCTGGCCGAAGAGCCGGGGATGTGCGCGGCGCTGAACCGTCACGTCGCGCAGCTGCCCCAGTCGCAGTGGTCGGATCCCGGCACGTACTACAAGGCCGCACCGGCGAACTACTACGCCAAGTTCTGGCACGACCACGCGATCGGCAAGCTGTCGTACGGCTTCCCGTACGACGACTACGCCGGGCAGTCGTCCTTCATCTCCCACGGCAACCCGCAGTGGCTCCTGGTCGCCGTCGGATGGTGACCTGAGGCACGACCGGCCCCGGCGTCGCACGCGCCGGGGCCGTAACACTTCCACGGGCCCCTTCCACAGGTCCTTCCACCGGGGTCCCCGCGCGGGCAGGATCGCAGCGGGACAACGTAAGGCGGTGGTTCGTCGATGGAGCCGACGTCGGAGCTCGTCCGGTGGCGCCCGGCGGGGCCGCTGCGGCCGTACATCGCCTGGTACAGCGGGTACCAGGAGGCCGGTGTGGCGCCGCGGCTGCACCGCGGGCTGCCTTCGCCCTACCTCACGCTGATCGTCTCGTTGCACGAGCCGCTCGTCATGGCCGCCCATGCCGACCAGCGCATCCCTCCGGGCCGCTACGACACGCTCCTCGGCGGCCTGCACACCAGGCCCGCGCTGATCACCCATGATGGCCGGCAGTCCGGCATCCAGGTGAACCTGTCGCCGCTCGGCGCGCGCGCCCTGCTCGGCCTCCCCGCGGGCGAGCTGGCGGGAGCCGATTTCGACGCCGCCGACGTCGTCGGGCCGTTCGCCGCCGAGCTGCGCGAACGAGTGCTGGAGGCCACCGGCTGGGCCGGCCGGTTCACCGTGCTCGACCGCATGTTGCTGGCCCGCCTCGGCGCCGCGTCGGCCCCGGACGAGGTGGAGCGGGCGTGGCACCGCGTGTTGGCGTCCGCGGGAGCCGTACCCGTGGCCGACCTGGCCCGCGAGGTGGGGTGGAGTGAGCGCTACCTGAGCCGGCGGTTCAGCGTCGAGATCGGGCTCAGCCCGAAGACGGCCGCGCGGGTGACCCGCTTCGACCGGGCCCGCCGCGCCCTCCTCGACGCCCCCGACGGTACGGCCCTGGCCGCGATAGCAGCCGACCACGGGTACTACGACCAGGCGCATTTCGCGCGTGACTTCGGCGAGTTCGCCGGCTGTACGGCCACGCGGTGGCTGGCCGAGGAGTTCCGAAACGTCCAAGACCCGGGGGCCGCCCCGCCGTCAGACTCGGCACCATGACACAGGCACCGCCTCCGCAGGTCTATCCGACCTTGCGCGCCCGTGACGCCCGGGCGCTGATCAGGTTCCTCGTCGACGCCTTCGGGTTCGAGGAGACCGCCGTCTACGGCGACGGCGACATCGTGCACCACGCCCAGCTGTCGTGGCCGCTGGGCGGAGGCATCATGCTCGGCAGCGTCCGCGACGACCCCGGCGACACGTGGCGGCTGGAACCGGGCACCTTCGGCGCCTACGTCGTCACCGACGACCCCGACGGGCTCTGCGCACGGGCGACCGCGGCCGGCGCCAAGCTGATCCAGGAACTCCACGACACCGATTACGGCTCGCGCGGCTTCGCCGTCCTCGATCCGGAGGGCAACCGGTGGTCGTTCGGCACCTACCGCGGCGAGCCCCGCAAGCGCTGACCTCCGCCGCTGTCCTGAACAGCCTCCCGCGCCGATATTCCCTGGTGAGCGGGAGATCGGCAATGGAACGATGCTCACATGCCGCATCATTCTGATCAAGTACGGCAACTCGCCGAGGGGGACTACCCCCGTGCGGCTCGAGATCTGATCCAGGACACGATCCACCGCCTCGTGGCGAATGCCGCCCGAGGCGGCCGCTACGACCTGGACGATCTCGTGCGGACGTTGACCGGGGCGGCCTCGGACGCCGAACTCGCCGCCGGCGCCCTGGACACCGTGTCCAGCGCCGGTCCGAAGCTCTGGATCGATCTCGATGCCGCCTCGCGCCCTTCGTTCTACGGCTTCACGCGCCTCACTCGGAACCAGGTCACGCTCGACACTCCGCTGGCGGTCGCATTGGCGGCGTGCGGTCCGGACGGCCGCGAGCGCGAGCAGGCACTCATGCACCATGCGATGCGTGCCGATCCGCGGCTGTATCCCGTCGCCGTCATCCGGATGACGGACTGGGCGGCCGCCGTACGGAAGCGAGCGGAGGATGTGGTGACCGCGATCCTGGCACATCCGGACCGCGCGACCCTCCTGACAGTCCTTTCCGTGGCCCTCAGGATCTCCGGCCGCGAGCGCGGGAAGCACGTCATCGCATTGGTCAAGGACGCGCTGCTCCACGCCGACGACGCGACACTCGCCGCCGTCCGCCAATCCGGCGATCTACGGAGCCGGCGGTTCGCCTTCCAGGTCAGTCTGGAAGGCGGCCGGATGGATGAGCTCGGGCTCGTCGCCGCCGCACTTCATGAGAACGACATCGTCACCCGCACCCGCTGCGCCGAGGCCGTAGCGGCTCAAGCGATCTCGGCGAGACGATTCGAGATTCTTGAGGAACTCCTGGGCGCCGCCTCTTCACCTGTCCGGCTGGAAGCGCTCACGGCACTGGTACGGCTTGGCCGGACCGGGGCGGGCCCGCGGTTCCTCGATGACAAGGCGTCGATGGTGCGGCTGACCGCGCAGTGGGCGGTGCGGCGAGCCGGCGGCGACCCCGTCGAGCTCTATCGCAGGCGGTTGGCTGAGAGGTCCGAGCCGCGAGCGCGCGGGCTGCTCGCCGGACTCGGCGATTGCGGCACACGGGCGGACGCCGACTTGGTTCTTCCCTATCTCAGCGATTCACGTCCCCGTGTTCGCGCGGAGGCGGTGCGAACGCTTCGGCGCCTGGACCCGACCGCCGGAACGCCGTCCCTGGCGGGCATGCTCGATGATCCGGCGCCGGTGGTGGTGCGCAATGTCGTCACCGCTCTCCGTACGACCGGGGCGGAAATGCCCGTTGACCGTCTGTGGGAGCTGCTCGATCCCAGCCGCCCCCGTCATGTGCGGCAGGCGGCCCGCGCGCTACTCGGCATGCGCGACACCTGGAGCCGCGTCAAGGCCGACCTGATCCTCGCCGCTGATCCGGACCCGGTGCTGAGCGAGCACGCCGTCGCCGACCTCGACAACTGGCGGGTCCGGGATTCGGCGTCGGTGTACAGCGGGCCATCCGAGGCACTGCGGCGCGAACTGGAGACCCTCCTCGCCGAGACGGAGGAGATCATCGGGCCGGGCAGCACCCGCATGCTCCATTGGATCCTCCGCGTGGTCCGGTGACGTGTACGCCCATCTCAGGACGGTCACCGCCCTCGGCGCGGAAACTCGGATGACACGGGTTCGCGGCCGGGGCGATGATCGAGCATGCGAGTCAGGCCCCTCATCCTCGTGGACGTCGACTTTGCCGACCGCGAGAAGAGCCGTCCGTGTTGTTCGTCTGAGCCTGCGAGCTGGACGTCCTAGTCTCATTTACCGACCGGGTCCGGGGCGTCCGTCGCGTTCGGGTGAGGTCGGTACAGGGGGCAAGATGGTGGCGCGTGTGGTGGTCGGGGACCTTCGGGTTCAGCGGATTGGTCGGAAGGACGGGCGGCGGTCGTGGACGATCGTGTGGCCCGAGGGGACGGTCCATGCAGAGGCGGACCGGTTCCTGCGTCTTCATGAAGGGTCGGGCACGCAGAAGACCAATGCCTACTACCTGGTAGATCATCTGCGGTGGTTGGAGCGGGAGAGCCTGACCTTCGAACAGGTCGGACTGCGGGATCTCGAGCGCTACATGGGGATCGTGGGCGCGGCGTAGCCGACAATTCCGATACCCAGGGTGGGGCAGGGAACTCGTCGTCATGTGAATGGCCCGTCACTATCTCTGCTCCGGAGTCAGGACATGTCGGGTCCGGTCCCCGATCCAGGCCGCTTCGAGGATCGCGGTCAGGCTGGCGGTGTCGGTCGGGCCTGGATGGTTCTGGATCAAGCGGGTGACGCCACTGGCCATCTCCGCGAAGCGCGGGAGGTCGGCGCGTGCCACGCCGATGTCCGCCAAGGTGGTAGGAATGCCGATGTCGGCAAGGAGCCCGTCGAGCCAGGTGAGGAACGTATCTGCGGCCTCGGCATCCGAGGCGTCGGTCACGTCGAGCCCGCACACCCCGGCGAGGATGGTCAACCGGTCGCCGATGGCATCCCTGGCCGCGTCCAGCGCGTAGGGCAGCAGCAGCCCGACGCCCAGGCCGTGCGGTGTGTGGGTGGCTGCGCCGATGGGGTACTGGAGGGCGTGCGGAGCCGCGTTGCCTGCGTGGGAAAATGCGAGCCCGGCCAGCATGGACCCATAGGACATGTCCGCGCGCGCGTCCTTGTCGCCTCCGTCCCTGACGACACGGGGCAAGCTGCGGGCGATCCGCTCCGCGGCCAGGAGCGCGTAGTGATCCGTGATCGGGTTGCGGCCGAGGAAGACCTGCTCCACCGGGTCGCGCGGTCCGTGGGCCCGGGGTCGCGCGGTGTAGCTCTCCACCGCGTGACAAAACGCGTCGATGCCGGAGTGGGCAGTGACGGTCGCAGGGCAGGTGTAGGTGAGCTCGGGGTCGACGATGGCGAAGTCGGGCACGATGTGGACGCTGGAGACCCCCACCTTCAGCTCGCGGTCCGGGTCGGTCAACACCGAGACGGGCGTGAGCTCGGAGCCGGTGCCTGACGTCGTCGGGACCGCGACGAGAGGAATCGTCGGCCCCGGCACCTTCGACTCGCCGTAGAAGTCGCGCGGCGTCCCACCGTGGCGCCGGATGACGCCGACGATTTTGGCGAGGTCGATCACCGTGCCACCCCCGATGGCGAGGATTACGTCGGCGTCCACCTCTGCGGCGACCGAGACGGCCAGGGCGACATCGGCGAGTGGCACGTCCGGAGTCGCGTCGGCAAACACCCCGACGACTTCGACCTTCTCCCTCACTGCGGCCACGATCTCGGCCACGCCCGGCTGCCCCAGAAGAACCCGGTCGGTCACGATGAGGACTCGCGAGCCACACTCGGCCACCACTCGTGGGATGTTCTGCGCGACCCCTTCGCCCACTATCAGCTGGCGTGGTCCGCGGACGGTCTCAAGCATGTCAGTGCCTCTCTGGAACGTCGGCGGTGATTTGCTGGGCAGACGTCCAGGTCACCTGCGAGACCGGAACGGCGTCGGCAAGGTTGGCTGCCGGGTGGCGCAGGCGCGCGCCGGGCTCCCAGACTCGGTCGTGCCCGGGCGCCCTCGGGTCCATCGCGATGAAGACGTCGCCCTTGGTGGGCGGGTCAGTCGGGTCGAGGGTCCCGCGGACATCGTCGCCAAGGGCGGTACGAGTCAAGGTCGCGACCAGCACCTCGATCATGAGCCCGAGGGCGTAGCCTTTGGGACCGCCGAAAGGGCTGATCGCCCCATCCACCGTCGCGGCCGCGTCTGTGGCGCGCATACCGGCGGAGTCGACGGCGTCCCCGGGTGCCAGCGGATTCGTGCCGACCATGGCCTGGGTCCCGCCCCACGGGTGGAGGCCGGTCAGGTCATGTGTGCACAGGGCGCGGTGATCCTCGGCAGGCACCCGGAGCAGCAGGCCGGTCACGGTAGGTCGATCGCCGCGTAGGTGACGTCGAGGTACTCAAGTATGCCCTCGTGCGACCCCTCCTTGCCGATCCCGGACTGCTTCACGCCTCCGAACGGAGCCGACGGGTCCGAGATCAGACCACGGTTGATGCCGACCATCCCCGTCTCCAGCCCCTCGGTGAACCGGAGCGCCCGCTGGAGGTCACGGGTGAAGACGTATCCGATTAGGCCGTGCTCGGTGTCGTTGGCCTTCGCCATTACCTCGTCGTCGGACGTGAACGAGATGATCGGCGCCACCGGGCCAAAGATTTCCGCCTCCAGCATCCGCGCGTCTTCGGGCACGTCGACGAGGACCGTAGGCGGGTAGAAGTGGCCCGGCCCATCCGGACGCTGGCCGCCCACCAAGACACGGGCGCCGCGATTGACCGCGTCGGCGACGAGTTCGTCGATCTTGGTGACCGAGGCCTCGTCGATCAACGCCCCGACGTCCACGCCGTCGTCGAGACCATGGCCCACCGAGAGCGCGCCCATCCGCTTGGCGAAGCGCGCCGTGAACTCCTCGCGCACCGACTCCTCGACGTAGATTCGGTTGGCCGCGATGCAGGACTCCCCGATGTTGCGCATCTTGGCCACCATGGCACCGTCGAGCGCGACGTCCAGGTCCGCGTCGGCACACACGATCAAGGCCGCGTTGCCGCCCAGTTCCATGGAGGTGCGCAGCACGTTGTCCGCCGCCTGTCGTAGCAGCACGCGCCCGACCTCGGTCGACCCGGTGAACGAAAGCTTGCGGGTCCGACGGTCGGCTAGCAGTGCTGAGACCACCTCGCCGGCACGCTTGGTTGTCACGACGTTGACGACGCCCGGGGGAACGCCGACCTCCTCCATGATGCGGGCCAGGAACAGCATGGTGAGTGGCGTCTGGGCTGCCGGCTTGGTGATCGTCGTGCAGCCCGCCGCCAGCGCAGGAGCGATCTTGCGGGCACCCATGGCCAACGGAAAGTTCCAGGGCGTCACGAAGACGCACGGTCCGACCGGCTTCGGCACGGTGAGGATGCGATATCCACCAGCGGGAGCGGTGTTGTAGCGCCCCTCGACACGCACCGCCTCCTCGGCGAACCAACGGAAGAACTCGGCGCCGTAGGCCACCTCTCCCCGAGCCTCGGCGAGCGGCTTGCCCATCTCGAGCGTTATCAGCCGGGCGACCTCCTCGGATCGCTCGGTCAGTGCCCGGTACGTCGCGGTCAACAACTCTGACCGTTTTCGCGGCGGGGTCGCCGCCCACTCCGCCATTGCCTTGCTCGCCACGTCCAGAGCGGCGAGCCCGTCAACGACGTCGGCGTCGGCCACCTCGGCGATGGTCTTGCCGGTGGCCGGGTCCTCGACGACAAAGGTGGCTCCGCTGGCGGCGTCGCGCCAGGCGTCGCCAATCCGGAGCCGCCGGTGCTCGGGGGCCAGGACGTTCATCGGGTCACTCATTGCGTCGCCTCCTGTGATGTTCTTGGTGATGTCCAGCGTGACCTCAGCGATCACGCCACGCGCGTTGACGAACGGGTCACACGACCTCGTCGGGGTCGAGGTTGCCGAGCGGGTCGAACGTGGCCTTGGCCCTGGCTGCAGGGCGACGCCCCGCGCCACCGATCGCCTTCTCGGGCCATGGCTGCTTCAGCGTCGTCAGGCCGTGCTCACCGCTGACGGTCCGCCGAGGCTCGATTGCCACGTGCCGGCGCATGTTGCCGTTGCCGCCCGGCGCGGTTACCGCCCGGCCTCGGACAGCGACAGCCCGGTGCCCGCGTCGAACAGGTGCGCACGGTCCAGGTCGACCGTGACATGCAGCCGCTCGCCCGGCGTACCGGTGACGGTGGGTCGTGCCTTGACCTTGAGGATCTCCGTCCCCACTCGGACGTCGACCACCGTTCGGTCACCGAGCGGCTCAAGCCCGTAGAGTTCCCCCGACAACGACGCGTCCCCACGCTGCTCGACGGACAGGTCCTCCGCGCGCAGGCCCAGCAGCAGCGGACGACCGTCCTCAGCCGTGGTCCAGCGGGGCCGCGGCAGCGTCCAGCCTTCCGCTCCGACCAGACGATCTCCCTCGGCGTGGCAGGCGAGCAGGCTGATCGGCGGGCTCCCGACGAATCCCGCGACCCACTGGTTGGCTGGACGCTCGTACACCTCGGTCGGCGTTCCGACCTGTTGCACCTTCCCCTCCTTGAGGACCGCGACCTGGTCGGCCATGGACAGGGCCTCGACCTGGTCGTTGGTCACGTAGACGAAGGTTGCTCCGAGGCTCCGGTGGATGCGGGTGAGCTCGGTGCGCATCTCGACGCGGAGCTTGAGGTCGAGGTTCGTCAGCGGCTCGTCCATGAGAAACGCGCGCGGGCGACGGACCAGCGCCCGGGCCAAGGCGACACGCTGCATCTCACCGCCCGACAACTGCGCCGGACGCCGCTGCAGCAGACGTTCGATGTGCAGCAGGCTCGACATCTGCTCGACGGCAGCGGCGATCTCGCTCGAAGAACAGCGGCGTGCCCGCAGCGGCGAAGCGATGTTCTCGTACGCCGTGTGTCGCGGGTAGAGGGCGTAGCTCTGGAAGACCATGGCCAGGTCGCGTGCGGCCGGGGCGTCACCGGTCGCGTCCCTCCCGTCCAGATGCACCGACCCGGCGTCAAGCTTCTCAAGGCCGGCGATCGCTCGCAGGGTCGTCGTCTTGCCTGCCCCGGAGGGTCCGAGCACGACGAAGAACGAGCCGTCCGGCACGTCCAGCGTCACCCCGTCCAGGGCCTGGACTTTACCGAAGGACTTGCACAGCCCGTGCACTGCCACGGTTCCCATCAGGCCACCAGCTCTTCCGTGCTCACGTCGTAGACCGCCGGGGTCCCGCCGGTGTGCCGCAGCCCGACCGGTGCGTCAGCGGCGAAACGGACAGTCGGTGGCATCCGAACCCGTACGTCGCGCTGGCCGCCGTGGTCAACCACGTAGATGATTTCGTCGCCCAGCCACTCCGCCGAGACCACGCGGGCCGGGACCGAACGTTCCGCCCCTGGTTCTGTGACTTCCAGCGCCTCCGGCCGGACGCCTGCGACCAGGCAACGGTCGCGCGGCAGGCCTGGCGGTGGCGTGAGGGCCAGTCCGCCCTGACTGCGCAGCTTCCCGTCGGCCACCTCCACCTCAATCAGGTTCATCGGCGGGGAGCCGATGAATGCGGCGCAGAAAAGACTCGCCGGACGGTCGTAGACTTCCAGCGGCGTGCCGATCTGTTCGACGCGGCCCTTGTTGAGGATGGCGATTCTGTGACCGAGCGACATCGCCTCGACTTGGTCGTGGGTGACGTAGACCATCGTCGTCCCCAGCTCCCCCTGCAGGTGCTTGATCTCCGTGCGCATGTCCGCCCTCAGCTCCGCGTCCAGATTGGTGAGAGGTTCGTCCATGAGGAATGCGCGCGGTCGTCGCACCAGGGCGCGAGCAAGCGCGACGCGCTGCTGCTCCCCGCCGGACAGCCGGCGCGGTCGCCGGTCCAGGAGCGGACCGAGCCGCATCAGCCGGGCGGCCTCGTCGACCCGCTCGCGCACCTCCGCCTTGGGCAGTCCCTCGGCCCGCAGTGGGAACGCCAGGTTGTCGCGGGTTCTCAGATGCGGGTAGAGAGCGTAGAACTGGAACACCATGGCGATGTCGCGCTCGGCGGGCGGCAGGTCGTTGACCAGCGTGTCGCCGATGCGGATGTCGCCCGTCGTCTGCCTCTCCAGGCCGGCTATGGCCCGCAGCGTGGTCGTCTTGCCGCAACCCGAAGGGCCGAGCATCACGAACAGCTCGCCGTCGCCGATGGACAGGTCCACGTGCTCAACTGCGACCGTCCCGTCCGGATAGCGCTTGTGCAGGGCGGTAACCTCGATGCCCGCCATCAGCGTCGCACCGCCCCGAGCGTCACACCGGCGACAAGGTGCTTGCGCACCAGGTAGGCGAAGACGAGCACCGGTAGGGCGAACACTACGGAGGCGGCGGCCACGAGACCCCAGTCCACAGTGGTTCCACCGATGAGGCCGGCGATGGCGGGTGGAGCCGTCCGCACGTCGTCGCTGGAGGTAAGGAAGATGGCGAACACGAACTCGTTCCACGAGAAGATGAGGGCGAAGACCGCCGTCGCGGCGATACCGGGCAGGAGCAGGGGAAGGGTAAATCGCCAGAACGCCTGCAGGCGGGTGTAGCCGTCGAGCATGGCGGCATCCTCGTACTCTGCGGGCACCTCGTCGACGAACCCCTTCATCATCCAGATCGTGAACGGGACGTTGAACGCGGTGTAGATGAGGATCAGGCCGAGCTTGGTGTCGATGAGTCCGACTTGGCGGTACATGAGGAAGATCGGGATCACGACCACCACGGGCGGCATGAAGCGGGTGGACAGGATGAAGAACAGTTGGTCCTTCTTGGCCTTCACGGCGAAGCGTGAGTAGGCCCAGGCCGCCGGGACTCCCAGCACGGTGGCCAGCACCGTGGAGACCCCGGCGACCACGACGGAGTTGAGGAACGAGGCGGACAAGGCCGAGCGACCGCTGGAGGCGACGAACACGTCCTTGAAATGGTCCAGAGTGACCGTGAAGTCGAAGAACTTGGCCGGGATGGCGTAGACGTCCCGGTTCTCCTTGATGGACGTCTCGATCATCCACAGCACCGGAAAGAGCATCACGACGGCCAGCACGGTCAGCAGCGCGATCTCCAGCACGGAGCGACCCCGGCCGCCGAAGCGGCGCGCGGGGGGCGTGTGATCCCGGACAGGACCTGTGGACATGGCCTCGTCGACGGAGACGGCCATCAGTCCTCCTTGAGCTTGTTCAAGTAGCGCAGGTAGAGCTGCGTAAGGACGATGACGACGAGGACCATGAGGATCCCGTACGCCGAGGCGGTTCCGGTGTTGAAGCCCAGGAACGCCACCTTGTAGACGTGGAACGACAACGTCTCGGTGGAGACCCCCGGACCTCCGCTGGTGAGGATGTAGACGAGGTCGAACAGCCGGAAGGCCTCGATGGCCCTGAACAACACGGCAATGAGGAGCAGCGGCCACACCAGCGGAAGAGTGATGGTGCGGAACCGGAACCACTCGGACGCCCGGTCGATCGAGGCGGCCTCGTACAAGTACTTGGGGACCGCGGTAAGGCCCGCAAGTGCGATGAGCATGATGAACGGCGTCCATTGCCAGGTGTCGACCACGATCAGGGAAATCAGTGCCGTTCGCTGCCGGGTGAGCCACTCCACCTGCCCCAGGCCGAGCGAGCCGAGCATGCTGTTGATCACGCCGAATTGCGCGTCGAGCATGAATTTCCAGAACAGCCCGACCACGACCTGCGACAGCATCATCGGAACCAGGAACAGAGTGGTCAGCAGTCCTCGCCCGTGCGTGCGCCGTGAAATCAGGTAGGCGATGGCGAAACCGAGCACGGTCTGCAGGGCGACCGCGCCGACCACGTAGATCAACGTCGTCAAGGCCCTCAGGTGGACCTGCGCCGAAGTCAGGATGGCGGTGTAGTTCTCGAACCAGACGAAATGGGCCGGCCCCCCGCGGGTGGCCGAGTAGTCGGTGAAAGACAGGTACAACGCCCACAGCAACGGGAACACCGACATTGCGAGCAACAGCAGCAGCGCGGGGGAGATGAAGGCCACGGCGAGCCCGCGGTCGCTCAACCGGCGGGACCGACCCGGTGCAGGCGGCGTCGCGGACGCCACCTGCCCGGGGTGGTCGGTCGTCAGAGGGACGGGGTTACTCACAGTCCGCCGCCGCCCTTGCGGCTGCCGGAGTCGAGTACGCCCTGCTGCTCCTTGGCGATGTCGTTGAGCGCATCCTTCGGCGTCTTCGCGCCGTTGAGGGCCGCGTTCACGTTGGTGTTCTCAATGTCGACGAGGCGCGCGTACTCGGGCACGTTCCACATGTCCCGCATCCGCGAAACCGAGTCGGCGTACACCTGGTTGAACGGCCCGGCATTGAGGAACTCGGGCGACTCCAGGGCGTCCGTACGCGATGGCACGCCACCGGCCGCGGCCCACTTCTTCTGGATGTCAGCCTGCTCGAACCACTTCATGAAGTTCAGGGCCTCCGCCTGGTTCGCCGCAGGGGAGTAGGCCGATACGTGCATCCCCATGCCGCCGAGAGGCACCAGGTTCGTCTTCTGGCTCGGCAGGGTGGCGAAACCCAGCTTGTCGAGAATCTCCTCCCGCGTGGTGCCGAGCGTCGACTGCTTCGGGTCAAGCAGGCCGCCGCTCGCGGCGATCCAGTTGAACGCGATGCATGCCTTGCCCTGGGCGACCGCCGCGTTCACCTCGTCGATGAACCAGTTGCCGGAGCCCGCGGCGGTCAGCGGCTTCATCTTGTTGACCAGGACGTCCATCGCCTCCTGGCCCGCAGCGTCGTTGATGACGCCGTCGATCTTGCGCGTCTTGGAGTCCCAGAGGTTGCCGCCGTAGACGGCGTTGACCGTGTTGTAGGTTACGGCCGCGGCGTCCGAACCGTTGGCCTGGTGGAAAGCCAGCCCGCTGACGCCAGGGTTGTCCGCCTGGCACTTCTGGGCGACTGAGATCATCTCGTCCCACGTCTGCGGTGGCTTGTCGCCGATCAGGTCCTTGCGGTAGATCATCGTCCAGGTGTCGCCGAGCAGCGGCAGTCCGTACAGGCTGGCGTTTTCGTCGCGCTTCCCGGTCTCCGCCTGGGGGTACTGGCCGTAGGCCGCCAGGAGGTACGGGTTGTAGGCCTTGACGTCGATGTTCTTCTTGACGAAGTCGGTGATGTCGAGGATGTTGCCGTTCGTCACGGCCTCGCCGATGTGCTGCGAGTCCAGGATCGGGATGTCGAAGTCGGTCTTGTGCGCTGCGAACTGGGTGAACATCGCGTCGTGCCAGTTCGCGTTCGGCACGGTGTTGACCTTGATGGTCACGTTCGGCCGCACCTTGGTGTACTCCGCGTTCGCGAAGGCTTCCAGCGCGTGGGCGGGGGGCCAGTCGAACCAGATGAAGCTGAGGGTCAGCGGGTCCTTGGTGAGCTCCGGGATGGTCGCCGGTGCCTTGGGGGCGCTCGTCGCGCCGTCGTCCTGGCCGCAAGCCGCCATGGTCGTGGCCACCAACATGGCCGCCATCGCCAGGCGTCCTATTCGCCTTGGATACCGCATCTTCTTGCCTGCTTTCTGGGGGGGGACCTCTGGAGCCTTGCTGCGTGCTTCGCCGAGCAGTTGCTGGGGGGTTGTTCAGGCGTGTTGCCGGCTGTCGCAGGGGCTGACCCGCAGACCGGCGTCACGAGTACGCCGTGACGTAATGGGGCTTCAAGCAGTCGAGAAGTCCTTCGGTCCTCGTGCCCCCGGTGGCGAACCGAGCAGGACGTCGAGCATGCTCATGGGAGCTCCAACTGATCGAAGCGGAGCGATGGCGGGCGGTTCCGCGATGGGTGAAGGATGGGTGGCATCCGTCACCTTTCCTATACGATCCGATTGTGGGCGTCAACATCCCGCAGTAGTGCGACCGATGTCAACAGGTTCCCGAAGACGCAAGAAAGGACCTCACGTCACGATGGACGACGAAGCGACGATCGCGCGGCGCCGATCTCGCGGCCGGCTTGCCGACGAGGTGTACGACACGCTGCTCGGACAGTTGATGTCGCTACGGATCGAGCCTGGCTCCCGCGTCACGATCGACGTCCTGGCGCGAGAGCTGGGCGTCTCGCAGACGCCGATCCGAGACGCTCTGAACCGGATGGAGGCCGAGGGCCTGGTCGTGCGTGTGCCCCACGCCGGCTACCGCATTCCCCCCCAAATCACCCGGCACCAATTCGAGAACATGCTCGAGCTCCGCCTGCTCCTTGAGCCGGCGGCGGCGCGCAGATCCGCCGAACGCGCATCCTCGGAGCAGGTGGCCGGTCTGCGACGAATGCTGGAGGAGATGGCGGAGCTGGAGGGGGGCACCGGGCTCATGGCCTACGGCGCCTTCGGGCTACGCGACGCCGCTTTTCACGATCTCGTCGCCCTGAGCGCGGAGAACGAGGTCATCCGCGAAGCGCTCGCTCGCCTGCACACGCACGTGCACCTGTTCCGGCTTGCCCACGACACCCAGGTCACTCACTTGGCCATGGCCGAGCACGAAGATGTTCTGGCCGCGATCGCCGCGCGTGACCCCGACGCCGCCGCCTATGCCATGCGTCGGCACATCCTGCGGTCCGGCGAGCGGTTCCGACGATTGTTCGACGAGGCCGA
>NZ_BOOR01000043.1 GCF_016863335.1 Planotetraspora thailandica | reverse complement strand
TACGAGAGGGCACAGCCGCATTGAGCGGCATACGTCTATTGGTCCTGCCGGCTGATCGGCGGCGTACGAACTCACGCATCCAAAGGCGTCACGCGCCGGTCACGCTGCCGGCGCCGCTCACGGTCATCACGTCACGGAGCGAGCGGTCACGCTGTCGGCGCCGCTCACGGTCATCACGTCACGGAGCGAGCGGTCTCGCTGCCGGCGCCGCTCGCGCTTGCTCATCACATCGCCTGGGGTCTGTTCCGCAGACGGGAAGCCCCTGCCGCCGCTCCTATGGCCGCCGCGGCCGACCTCCGTTCCGCACCGCGGTCCCATCGCGGCGACAGGTCCGAGAACCTCTCCGAAATGTGACGACGCGCGACGTCAACCAACTTGCGCTTTCAAGCATCTAAGTAGCGCTAGGCGATCACGCCGGCGACATGCATAGGGGTTCTGGGGGGAACGGACATGAGGGTCGGCCTGTCCCTGCCGGCGTATACGCCCGGCACTGAGGCCGCCGACATGCCGGGCGATCCCCTCGGGCAACCGGATGTCAAGCCGTCCGCAATCGCTCCACGTTACGAACACGATGCGGGAGTCTTCGTTCGGCGGCAGTCAGGCCGCCCGTGCCCCCGCCAGTGGAGGTGGCCATCATGACGCGGTCGGAGTTCGACGACATCCGCGCACACATCGCCGCGGAGGACCCGCGCTCGGGCGATCTGCTCGAGATCGCGCACACCCTGCTCGACGACCTCGAGCAGCTCAGGATGCGCGAGGCGATCCTGCGCACCAACTACCTGCGTCTCCTCACCGCCGCCCGCGCCACCATGGCGGCGGACATGGCCGGAGACGCCGCCCCCATGACCTTCCTCACCCACGAGCTCGAAGAGCACGGGCAGATGCCGTCCGGAGAGCAGATCCAGCACATCCTCTCCGACGCGCGCGCCGGGCAGACCCTGCTCGCCCGCCTCGAAGAGCCGTCGGCACCCCGGCGTTCCATCCCGGCCCGTCTCGCCGTCCGCTGCGTCGGCGCGACCCGCAGGCTGCGGGGCTGACGCCCTCCGCAGCCCGGAGAGGAGCCCGGAGGCCAGCCTGGAGAGCGCGGTCCGGGTGACCAGGCCGGAGACCACGACCCGGCCGCGCCGTGTCGTCACGCCGGCCCTCCGCAAGCCCGTGAAGCAGCAGCCTGGTCAGATGACCGGCCGCTGCCCCCGGTCATCCACCGGGGATGAGCTCGTGCACGAAGACGACGTTGGGATAGGCGGGGTTGTCCGTGTATCCCTGCACGTTGCCGAGGTAGGCGCGCTGGTAGTTCGACACCCACGGGACCGCGACCACAGCCTGCCTGACGATCAGGTACTTCTGCAGTTCGAAGTAGGCCTTATCCGCCGCCGCCCGGTCGGTGGCCACGAGCGACGGCAACTTTTCGATCTGCGCGTCCAGGGCCTTGCTGTTCAGGTAGGTGAGGTTGAACGAGATCGGATCGGCGCTGTGGAAGACGTTGAGGAACCATGAGTACGCGTCGGCGTAGTCAGGCCACCAGTACATGACGAAGATGTCCTGCCGCTTGGTCTCGTCCCGCGACTTGCCGAGCTCCCATTGCGCGTTCCACTGCATCGCCTGTGCCTTCACCTGCACGTTGAGCTGGGCGAGCGTGGTCGTGAGCTGGTCGACGAGTACCTGCTCGTCGTCGTCGCCCTCGGCGTAGGTGAGCGTCAACTGGAGCGGCTTGTTGCCGGGACCGTACCCGGCGGCCTGGAGCAGCGCGATCGCGCCCGGAATGTCCTGCTTCGGGGCGATCGAACTCGAGTGACCGAGAAGTCCTTCGGGAACGAGCCCGTTGGCCGCGGTTGCCGCGCCCTTCAGCTTCTTGATCAGGCCGTCGTAGTCGATGGCCTTCTGCATGGCCTGTCGTAGTCGTACGTCCTTGAGCGGGCCCGAGGCCGAGTTGAACAGGACGAGCATGTTCTGGAATGACGGCACCTGCAGGGTGCGCACGCCCGCGGTCGTCGCCGCGGCGTGGTAGAGGTTCGGGTTCAGCCGCTGGACGTAGCTGATCTCACCGCGGAGGAGTTGCTGGTACGCCGTGTTGAGGTTGGGCGTGACGAGGAACTCCACGTTCTTGTAGTGGGCGCCGTCCCATCCGCCCCAGTAGCCCTGGAAGGCCTTCAGCGTGAGCTCGTTCTGCTGGCCCTTCTTCCACGAGGCCACCGTGTATGGCCCGCTGCCCGCGTCGTGACCCTGCTGGAACCACTTCGCGAGGTCGCCCGAGCCGGCAGCGCCCGTGTCGTAGATGTAGGCGGCGTAGTCGGCCGAGGCGATCAGGTCGAGAGGAGCCGGGTACTTCAGCGTGAACTGGACGGTCAGCGGGTCCTTGACCGCGATGCCGTCGACGCACTCCCAGATGTAGGCGGCGCCTTCGTTCATCCGGATGGTCCGCTCGATGGAGGCCTTGACCGCGTTCGCGTCCAGAGGCCGGCCGCTGTGGAACTTCACCCCGTCGCGGAGGGTGAACGTCCAGGTCTTGCCATCAGGCGTCGACGTCCAGCGGGTGGCCAGGCGCGCGCTCGCGCGCTTGGTCACCGGGTTGTAGACCGTGAGCGAGTCGTAGACGTTCTGCATCGCGATGACCTCGTTGGAGTACGAGGTCGCGGGATCCCAGTCGGTGATGATGTCCAGGTTGGCCACGTAGACGAACTTGGAGTCCTGAGGGCTGGGGGCGCTCACGGCACTGGTGTCGGAGGCTGTGCCACCGCCGCAGCCCGCAAGGGCCAAAGCGGCCACGACACCCAGGACGAGCAGACGGCGCATGCGGCGTGAGGTCCTTTCCACCATGAGCTACCATGATCGAAACTACCGCATGATCACGATTAGAACTGATATTTCCGGCCATCTCCGCTCAGAACTCTCATTTGAAACATCCCGCTGCTAACCTCTGCCTGTCTCACACGAGTTCAGCGGAAGCTCAGCATTCCCATCGGGACGAGGTGCCATGAGTCCCCGTAGGCGCGACCGATCGATCAAGTACAGGCTCATCGGCCTGCTGGTGGTACCGCTTCTCTCGCTGGTCGCCCTGTGGGCCCTGACCGCCGGTGTGACGATCGGCGACAGCCTGAGCCTGCGCACGTACAACACGTTGTGGACCACGCTCCGCCAGCCCGCCGACAAGCTGATCGTCGAGCTTCAGGAGGAGCGGCTGGACTCCGCGCGCTACCTCGGTTCGCCCGCCCATGTGGGCCGCGCGGACATGGAGGCGCAGCGGCTGCGGACCAACGCCGCTCGGGACACGGTCCGCCGGCTGGCCCTGTCGGACGCCTCACGCAACGCGACCACGCCCGCCATGCGCGCCCAGGTCGACGAGATGCTGGACGGCCTGACCCACCTGGACGAGATCCGGGCGGAGATCGACGAGGGTCTGTCCGACCGGCTGCGTGCGATCGAGACCTACAACCTCATCTCCGACGCGATCTACCGGATGCACTACAGCCTGGCCCTGATCGACGACATCCCGATCTACGAGCAGTCGCGCGTGGTCATCTCGCTCGGATACTCCAAGGAGCTGCTGACCCGGGAGCAGTCGATCGCGGCGGCGGCCTCCGCCTCCGGCGGCATGACCGACGAGGAGCGCAAGCTCTTCACCCAGCTCGTCGGCAACCGGCGCTTCCTCATCGACCAGGCCCTGCCTGAGCTCGACGAGAGCCTGCGGCAGATGAACGTCAACCTGATCACCACGCCTCTCTACCAGCGGCTCCGCCTGCAGGAAGAGAAGATCATCGCGGGCGCCTCGCTCACGCCGCGGGCCGAGAAGTCCTGGCAGGACACCTCCGACAACATCGCCGAGGCCTTCCAGAAGGCGCAGACCGAGGCCGCCACCAAGCTCACCGAGCGTGCGGCGCCGATCGCCGACGCGATCCTCACCCGGGCCGCGATCGCCGGTGGTGCCGGACTGCTCGCCGTCATCGCCTCGATCCTCCTGTCCATGCGGTTCGGCTCCCGCCTCGCGCGTGAACTCGCCGGGCTGCGGCAGGCCGCGCTCGACCTCGCCAACGTGCGGCTGCCGCGCGTGCTCGACAAGCTCAAGAAGGGCGAGGACGTCGACGTCTCCGTCGAGGCGCCCCCGCTCGAACGGCTGGGCGACACCGCGGAGATCCAGGACGTCGGCCGCGCCTTCTCGACCGTGCAGCACACGGCCGTCGAGGCCGCGATCGGGCAGGCCAAGCTCCAAAGAGGCGTCAGCCAGGTCTTCCTCAACCTCGCGCGGCGCAGCCAGACGCTGCTACACCGGCAGCGCACGCAGTTGGACGGCATGCAGCGCAGGGCCACCGAGCCGGAGACGCTCGAGGACCTGTTCCGCCTCGACCACCTGACCACCCGCATGCGCCGCCACGCGGAGGGCCTGATCATCCTGTCCGGCGCGGCCCCCGGCCGTGCCTGGCGCAAGCCGGTCCCCCTCTACGACGTGGTGCGCGGCGCCGCCGCCGAGGTGGAGGACTACGCCAGGGTGACCGTGTTCCCGATGGAGGAGCACCGCCTCGACGGGGCGGCCGTGGCCGACGCCATCCACCTCATCGCCGAGCTGATCGAAAACGCGACAATCTTCTCGCCGCCGCACACGACGGTCTCCGTCCGCGGAGAGCTCGTCGCGAACGGCTTCGCGGTGGAGATCGAGGACCGCGGTCTCGGCATGACGCCGGAACGGCTGGAAGAGCTCAACGAGCGCCTGTCCAACCCACCGGAGTTCGACCTGGCCGACACCGACCGCATGGGTTTGTTCGTCGTCTCCCGGCTGGCCGCCCGCCGGGAGATCCAGGTGACGTTGCGGCCCTCGCCGTACGGAGGGACGACCGCGATCGTGCTGCTCCCGACCGCACTCATCGACGTGCCGAAGGACCCCGATCTCGTCCGCCTGGCAACGGACGAGGTCACACCCGAGGACATCATCCTCGCCTCGCTCAGCCGGGGAACCCACGAAAACCAGGAGCCCGGCGAGGAGAGGTCATGACCGAGCGCACGCACGACCAGTGGCTGGACGAGGAAGCCGGACCGGTCGTCCCGGCGTACGCGCTGACCCGCGGCAGGGTGCTGCCCTCGAACAAGGCGATCGACCTGGTGGCCATCGTGACCGCCACGGGCGGCCCGACCCCGGTCAGTCTCGGTCCCGAGCAGTGGATGATCCTGAGCCTCTGCGCGCGTGCGACTCCCCTGGCCGACATCGCCGCGGCGATCGACCTCCCTCTGGGCGTCGTGCGGGTGCTGGTGGGCGACCTCCACGAACAGGGGCTCGTGCAGGTGCGCCCGCCCGCGAACGTGTCCCAGCTGCCGAGCGCGAGCATCCTCACCGAGGTGATCAGCGGGCTGCGCGCCCTCTGACCCTCCCGCGCCGCGCAGAGCTCCTGAGCGCCGCCGGGGCGCCCCCCGTCCGAGGGCGCCCCGAGGACGGGGGTCAGAAGGCGTGCGGGTAGTGCCGCTGCGCGTGTTCCAGGGTGACGTAGCCCTCCCGCAGGTCGGCGTGCACGGCCTCGGGGTCCCGCTCGGACGGCGGGCCGTACCCTCCGCCGGAGCCGGTGCGCAGATGGACCAGAGCGCCCTTGGGCAGGAAGATCCGCGTCTTCAGCGAGAAGTCCTCCTCCCGTCCGTCGGGGTATTCGACGGTGAGCCGGTTGGGCCGGCCCGGCAACCCGCCTGACAGGCCCCACGGTTCGAGGGCCGTCCTGGCCAGCGCGGAGGTCAGGTACTGGTCTTCCAGCACGCGGAAGGACAGGTCGAGCCCGAGGCCGCCTCTGTGCCGGCCGGGGCCGCCCGAGTCCTCCGCCAGGGCGAGCCGCTCGATCCGCCAGGGGTTGCGCGCCTCCCACACCTCGGCGGGGGTCAGCCGGGTGGCCGACTCGGAGATGTACATCAGCGCGCTCGCGCCGTCGGAGACGGGAGACCCGCCCTGCCCGACCGGGTGCGGCGCCCCGTCGGCCCACGGTTCGCCTGTGGCCTCCCGGTTTCCCCACCACACCAGGGCGTTGATGTCTCCACCGCTCGCGGCGGGCACCGAGCCCGGCACGGCCTCCGCCAGTGCCCTGATGATGAGCTCGATGGCGTGGTCGGAGGGGATGCCGTACATGAAGCACGGGGCCGGCCGTACGGGGTGGAAGAGGGAGCCGCGCCTGGTGACCAGTTCGAGCGGGCGGAAGTGGCCCTCGTTGGGCTGCTCTCCCGCGCCCGCGAGGAAGGCCACGGCGATGCGCACGGCCGCCACGGTCGAGGGCAGCGGGCAGTTGACGGGCCCGCCCACCTGGTCGGGGCAGTCGGTGAGGTCCACGGTCACCGACGAGCCGGAGACGGTGACCTTGACGCCGAACGGGATCGGCCGGCCGTTGACGCCGTCGGAGTCGATCACGCTCTTGGCCGTGTAGACGCCGTCGGGCAGCCGCTCGAACCAGCTGCGCACCAGCGCCTCGCCATGGCCGTACATACGGGCGACACAGCGGCGGAAGGTGTCGATTCCGTAGCGGCGCACCAGCGCGGTGAGCGCCTCCGCGCCCGTCCGCGCCCCGGCGACCATGGCGTTGATGTCACCGATGACCATTTCGGGCATGCGGCTGTTGGCCAGGATCATCCGGTAGACGTCGCTCACCAGGCGCCCGGCGTCGTACAGCTTCACGCCGGGGAAGATCGTGCCTTCCTGGTGCACGTCCACCGTGTCGGTGCAGTACGGGTCCTTGCCGCCGATGTCGAGCCAGTGGGCCTTGATGACCGCGTAGCCGACGAGGGCCTCCCCCTCCTCGACGAAGACGGGCACGACCATCGCGGCGTCCTGCGGGTGCGAGCCGGTGCCGTACGGGTCGTTGTAGAGGATCACGTCGCCGGGGTTGATCGCGCCAGGCCCGCCGACGCCGTCCACCGCCTCCTGCACGCAGAAGCCGAGCGTGCCCATGAACGCCGGCAGCGTAGGGGCCTGGGCCAGCATGCACAGGTCGGCATCGTAGAAGGCGACGGCGAAGTCCAGCGCCTCGTAGATGATCGGCGAGAACGCGGTGCGGATGAGGGACTGCTTCATCTGGTCGGCTGCGGCGTTGAGCCCCTGCCGGATGATCTCCGTGGTGACCGGGTCGGCGCCGTCGCCGAGCCCGGGGTGCGCCTCGGTGTAGCGGGTGCGGACGATGTCCGTCATCGCTCGCCGTCCTTTCGTGAGATCAGCAGACAGCCGCTGGGGTGGGCCTCCGCGGTGAAGCCCGCGTCCACATAGGTGGTGGCGGTCGGTTCCACCACCAGGAGGGGGCCCTCGACCGGGCCGATGAAACTCTCCCTCTGCACCACCTGTGCCTGCGTCCAAGCACGCCCGCTGAACGACCAGACCCGTGTGGTGCCGCCGGCGGCCGGTCCCGACGGCGGCGCGGGCACCAGCGGACGCTCGCTGTCGAGCACCACCCGCGTGGTGGCCCGTACGGTCACCACCTCCAGCGGGTCGGGCAGCTGGTGGCCGAACGTGCGGTGGTAGGCCGCGGAAAAGCGGTCGGCGATGGCGGCGACGTCGTCCTCGCCCAGCCGCACCGGCACGGTCAGCGTGTGCTCCTGACCGCGGTGGCGCAGGTCCAGGTCCAGCTCGCGTACGGCTCCCGCCTCGGCCAGACGCTCGAACAACGACCCGGCGAGCTGTTCGATGGCCGGAAGCGCCTCCTCGTCGAGCGGGCGGACCATCGTGCGGGCGGCCGAGCGCACGATGTCGGCCTGAACGAGCCCGACGGCGGAGAAGTTGCCCGCGTTGGGCGGCACCACGACCGTGTCGACGTCGAGTTCGCTCGCCAGCAGGCACCCGAACAGCGGCCCTGCGCCGCCGAAGGCCACGATGGCGGCGCCGCGCGGATCCACGCCGCGTTCCACCGTGACGCCGCGCACGGCCTGGGCCATGTTGGCCGTGGCGATCCTGATGACGCCTTCAGCGACGCCGTCGGCGCCGTCGATGCCGGTCGGCCCGGCCAGCGGGGCGAGCACCTCGGCGGCCTTCTCCGGGGAAAGGGAGATGCCCCCGGAGATGTGGCCCGGCGGGATCATGCCGAGGTGCAAGGCGGCGTCGGTGACCGTGGGCTCGGTTCCGCCGCGCATGTAGCCGGCGGGGCCGGGGTCGGCTCCGGCACTGCGCGGGCCGACCCGCAGGAGGCCGCCGGAGTCGGCGTAGGCCACCGATCCGCCGCCCGCCCCGACCGACCGCACGTCGACCCAGGGGCTCTGCAACGGCAGTCCGACGACCTCTCCCTGGAACAGCAGCGGAAGCCTGCCGTCCTCGATCAGCGCCGTGTCGAAGCTGGTGCCGCCGACGTCCGCGGCGACGGCCGTGTGGAGCCCGAGCGCCGCGGCGAGTCGCGCTGTCGCGACGGCCCCGGCGACGGGGCCCGACAGGATGGTCTCGAACGGCCGGGCCGCCGCCTCTGCCAGGGTCAGCGCGCCGCCTCCCGAGCGGGTGACGAGCAGTTCCCCGGCGAAGCCGCGCCCGCGCAGCTCGCGTTCGAGGTTGTGCAGGTAGGGGCCCATGCGATGGCGCACGAACGCGTCCACGACCGTGGTGCAGGTCCGCTCGTATTCGCGGTATTCGCCCGACACGTCGTGGGACAGGGAGATCGGGCCGCCGAACCCGGCGTCGCGGAGCACCTCGCCCGCCAGCACCTCGTGCTCGGGGTTGGCGTAGGAGTTCATCAGGACGATCGCGACGGCGTCGACGCCTTCGGCGGCGAACAGCCGGGCGGCCTGCCGTACGCCCTCGGGGTCGAGCTCGCGCACGACGGACCCGTCGGCGGCGACCCGCTCGGCGACCTCGGCCCGCAGCCGTCGCGGCACGAGCGGGTCCGGCGGCGTCCAGAACAGGTCATAGGGGTCGTCGCGGTCGCCGCGCCGGATCTCCAGCACGTCGCGGAACCCTGCTGTGGTGATGAGGCCCACCTTGGCGCCGCGCCGCTCCAGCAGCGCGTTCAGCCCGACGGTGGTGCCGTGCACGAAGTGGCCGCACCGGGCGAGCAGATCGGGAGGCACCGCCGCGTCCACCGCCGCCAGCACACCGAGCTCGGGGGCCGAGGGCGTGGTGGGCTGCTTGGCTACTCTGATCTCGCCTGTCGCCGCGTCGTGCAGGACCAGGTCGGTGAAGGTGCCACCGACGTCCACTCCGATGACCGTTGCCATGCCAGGCAACGTAAAACCCCGGCGTGGCCGCGTCGATGTGGCCTCACAACGACGAGACGGCCTCCGTTGTCCCCGGGAGACACTCGCGGTCGAGCACGACGTGGCAGGCCACGTGCAGGGCGAACCTGGTCTGCGCGTCCGACAGGTCGGCGCCGAGTGCCTCGGTGATGCGCCTGATGCGGTGGGCGACCGCATTGGGGTGGAGGTTGAGCAGCTCGGCGGCGCGCGTGCGCGACCCCCAGCTGTCCAGGTAGGCCTTCAGCGTGGGCACGGCGTGGGCCGCGAGCGCGCCCAGACCGTCGAGGGGGGCCAGCATGTCCCGGGCGGCGACCAGGGCGCTGTCGCTGCCGCCCAGCTCGGCGAGGATCGCGTACACCCCCAGGTCGTCGAAACGTGCGGTCTCCCCCGGCGCCGCCCGCCGTGCCGCCGCTCTGGCCTGCGCCGCCGTACGGCGGAGCCCCTCCGGGCCCGGCTGGCATGTTCCGACACCGGCGGTCAGCCTCGGCGGCCCGGCGTGCGCCCGGACGTCCCGCTCGTCGGCGGTGAAGACGACCAGGATGCCGTCCTGCCAGCGTGTGACGACGGGCGGGCCCGCGAGGTCGTCGCGGGGGGTCGCGGCGGCGGCCGCCGTGCGCACCTGGCGCAGCACGACATCGCCGGCCTGCGATACGACCGGGTCGTGCACGAAGACGGCGGTGTGCCAGCCCTCGACGGGCACTCCCTCGTGGCGGGCGCGCCTGGCGGCCGGGCGCAGCTCTTTCGCGTTCGCGCGCAGCAGGGTGAGCACGGCGAGCTCGCGCGCCCGCTCGGCGGCCCGCGCGGAGGCGCGCACGCGGCCGAGGGTGGTGGCGACGACACCCGCGACGATCGCGGCCGCCGGGTCCTGACCGTCCCAGCACACGTAGCCGTCGGGACGGCCGTCGACCCGGATCACGGCGGAGTTCGCCGACGGGCCCGCAACATCGGCCACGCCGTACCGCACGCCGATCGCGCCCGACGCCGCCCGGAGGATGTCGTCTTCACCCGCGCCCTCGATCGCGCCGAGGCCGTCGATCGCCTCACGCGTACGGCGCAGCAGCAGGCTGGGATCGGCGCGCAGCACGGCGCTGAGCCCGAGCACGGTCTCCGACAGAGGCTGGTCGGAGGCTCCCGCCAGCAGGGCCACCTTCGCCCGGCGGGCCAGGGAGACGATGTCCGGCGAGGTGCCGGACGGCCCGGGAAGCACGATCGCGGCGACCTCCCTGCGGCCGGCCACGGTGAGCGCCTCCAGCACCCCGGCGCCGTGCATGGCGTGACGCGACATGATGGCGATGGCGCCGCGCGACGCCGACTCCAGCTCGCGCATCTCGTCGACGAGGACGACGCTCTCCACCGGCCGGGCATCCCACGGGCCGGCGACCAGGGTGAGGCGCCGGCCCGCGGGAGTTCTCAGCAGGT
The DNA here is from genome assembly GCF_016863335.1 of Planotetraspora thailandica. Taxonomy (GTDB): domain Bacteria; phylum Actinomycetota; class Actinomycetes; order Streptosporangiales; family Streptosporangiaceae; genus Planotetraspora; species Planotetraspora thailandica. Next base: position 132,199 of record NZ_BOOR01000043.1, on the reverse strand, counting down.
CACTGACGTGGTGCATGGGGGACCTCATTCGCGGCCAGCACGTCCTCGGCGCGATGACATGCCACCATGCGCCCCCGCAGGTCACGTGCCACGGGCGCCTCCTCGCGGCAGGCGTCGACCGCCAGCGGGCAGCGCAGCCGGAACGGGCAGCCCGTCTCGGCGGGCACCGCCTCCGTCCGCCCCGAAGGCCGCGGCGGCTCCCCGCCCAGACGCGGCACGGCGTCGCGCAGCGCCAGCGTGTACGGGTGGGCGGGACGGGTCAGCAGCTCGGTCGTCGGGCCCGACTCGACGACGCGGCCCGCGAACATCACATGAGACGTACGGCAGAGCCGGTCGACGACGCCGAGGTTGTGCGTGATGAGGAGATAGCCGAGACCGTGCTCGCCCGCCAGGCGCTCCAGCAGGTCGAGGATCCTCGCCTGCACGGTGACGTCGAGCGCGCTGGTCGGTTCGTCCAGCACCAGCAGGCGGGGTTCGACGGCCAGGGCCCGGGCGATCGCGACGCGCTGCCGCTGGCCGCCCGACATCTGGTGCGGCCTGCGCGAGGCGAGGGCGGGTTCCAGCCCGACGTCCTCGAGGAGCGCGGTCACCCGTTCCCGCCTGGCGTTCCCGGCCATGCGGTGGTGCGTGGTCAGGGCCTCGCCGATGGACGCCTCCACCGTCATGCGGGGATCGAGCGCCTCGCTGCCGTCCTGGAAGACCGGCTGCACGTCGCCGCGGAAGCGCGCCCACCCCTTGCGGTCGAGCGACGCCAGGTCGGCGGTGTCCGAGCCGCGGGGGCCGTACCTGACGGCGCCGGAGCGCGGGCGCAGCAGCCCCAGCAGTGCGCGGGCGAGGGTGGTCTTGCCCGACCCGCTCTCGCCGATGAGGCCGGTGCCTCCCTCGCCGACCGACAGGGTGACGTCGTGGACCACGGCGGTGGACCCGTAGGCCAGCGTGACCGCCTCGGCGCCCAGGACGACGGGCTCGCTCATGTCTCCTCCTCACCCGTACGGCCGGCCTCCCCTGGCGGGGTCGCGGCCGTCTCGGCGGGACGTTCGGGAAGCCGGGGAACGGCGGCGATCAGCTCCCGCGTGTAAGCGTCGCGGGGCCGGTCGAAGACGTCGGCGGCCGTCCCGCTCTCCACCACGGCGCCCTCCTTCATGACCACGACGCGGTCGGCGATCGTGGAGACGAGGGCCAGGTCGTGGGAGACGAACAGCACGGCCAGGCCGCGCTCGTCGCGCAGCCTGCGCAGCACGGCGACGACCTCCGCCTGCACGGTGACGTCGAGCGCGCTGGTCGGCTCGTCGGCCAGCACGACCTCCGCGCCGAGGGCCAGGGCCAGGGCGATGGCGAACCGCTGCGCCTGCCCGCCGGATACCTGGTGCGGATACCGCCGCAGGATGGCCGTGTCGAGCAGCACGGCGGCCACCGCGTCCTCGGCCTTGCGGCGCGCCTCGTCGCCCTTGACGCCGTGCCGGGCGAGCGCCCGCCGCATCAGCGTGCCGAGCCGCATGGTGGGGTTGAGCGCCGCCTGGGGGCTCTGCATGACGAGGGCGGCACGGGAGCCGCGCACGCTCATCAGCTCGGCGGGCGAGGCGCCCAGCACGTCGACGCCGCCGAGGGTGATCTCGCCGGTGACGGCTGCACCCTCGACCAGGCCGAGGGTGGCCAGCAGCGTCGTCGTCTTGCCCGAGCCGCTCTCGCCGACGATGGCCACGCATTCGCCGGCGGTCACGTCGAGCTCGGGGACGGAGGCGATCACCCTGTCGCCGATGCGGACCGCGAGATTCCTGATCTTGATCATCGGGCCAGCCTCGCCCTCAGCCCTTCGCCGAGCACGTTGAAGGCGAAGGCCGTCACCAGGATCGCAAGGCCCGGGAAGGTCACCACCCACCAGTCGGTGGTGAACAGCGACTGGCCCTGCTGCACCATGAGGCCCCATTCGGACGTCGGCTCGTGGGCGCCCAGGCCCAGATAGGACAGCGCGGCCGCGGTGAGGATGACCCCGCCGCCGTCGAGCGACAGCTGCACGAGCACCGGGGTCAGCGAGTTGGGCAGCACGTGCCTTATCGCGATGACCGGCGCCGGCACGCCGAGGCAGCGGGCGGCGTCGACGAAGCCGCGGGTCGACACCGAGGCGGCGACGGAGGCGGTCAGCCGCGTGTACCACGGCCACCAGGTCACCGCGATCGACACGATGACGGTCGTCACGCTGGGCTGGAGCACCACGGCGAGCGCGAGCGACAGCAACAGGGCGGGGAAGGCGAGGAACACGTCGGTGACGCGCATGATGACGTCGCGCACCCATCCGCCCGCGTATCCGGCGACCACGCCGAGCACCACGCCGACGACGCCGGAGATGACGAGCACGGCGACCGCGATCAGCAGTGACGTGCGCGCGCCGTACAGAACGCGGCTCAGCACGTCGCGACCGACCTGGTCGGTGCCGAACCAGTGCGCCCCGCTGGGCGGCAGCAGGGCATCCAGCGGGTGGGTGGCCGAGCCACCGTCGTCCGGATAGGGCGCGATCAGCGGGGCCAGCAACGCGGCGAGCACGATCAGCGCGAGCAGCACCGCGCCGACCATGGCCAGCCGGTCCACCCCTGCCAGGTGCCGCAATGCCGTACGGCGGAGCACGGGCGGAGCTTCAGGAGAGGCTGAGACGGTCATCGCGCCCTCATTCTCGGGTCGATCACGCCTTGGATCAGGTCCACCGCCAGGTTGGCCACGACGTAGAGCACGGCGACGAGCAGCGTGACCCCGGCGATCGAGGGCGTGTCCAGCGAGCGGATGGAGTCGGCGGCGTAGCGGCCGAGGCCCGGCCAGTTGAACACCGCCTCGACGAGGAAGCCGTTGACGATCGAATACGCGAAGACCAGGGCGATCAGCGACAACACCGGGTTGAGCGCGGGCCGCAGGGCGAACCGCGTCAGAACGGACGTCTCACCGAAGCCGAGTGCGCGTTCCAGGCGGGCGTGGTCGCGGGCCGACTCCTCGATCAGGGAGGCCCGGGTCATCTGGGCGATCACGCCCGCGGGATAGGCCGCGATGACCAGCGCGGGCAGCACCAGGTGGGCCAGCGCGCTGAGCAGGATCGGCCAGTTGCCGGTGATCAGCGCGTCGACGGCGGTGATGTTGGTGTAGACGTGCAGGGGGCTCGTCTTGTCGAGGGCCGAGTCGTACTCCCCCGCCACCGGGAACCAGCCGAGACCGCTGGCGAAGACCGTCTGCAGGGCCAGGGCCAGCCAGAACACCGGGATGGAGACGGCCAGCATGGAGGAGACCCGAATCGACAGATCCGGAAATTTCCCCTTAAAGCGCGCCGCTCCGACCCCCAGGGGGATGCCGACGACGATCGCGATGATCAACGCGGCGCCCACCAGCTCCAGCGAGGCGGGGAACGCCTGGAAGAGGTCGTCACGAACCGGCTGGCGGGTGTGCAGGCTGACGCCCCAGTTCCCGCCCGCCAGGTCGCGCACGTATTTCCAGAGCTGGACCGGAAGCGAGTCGTCCAGCCCGAACTGAGCACGCGCCGCGGCGAGCTCCGCAGGCGACGCCCTCGGCCCCGCGTACGCCACGGCCGGATCGCCCGGAACCAACCGCATGATGACGAACGTGAGGACGACCACGCCGGCCACGACCAGGACAGCCTGGCCGAGCCGGCGGGTCAGATAACGGAGCATGCCTCAGGCACCGGGCTTGAGGTCGTACACGAACACCACGTTGGGATAGGCCGGGTTGTCGACGTACCCCTCGACCGACTTGGCGTAGGCCCGCTGGTAGTTCTGCACGAACAGTGCGGACACCGCCGCCTGCTCGTTGATGATCTTGTTCTGGAGGTCGGCGTACGCCTTCTCGGCCCCCGGCTGGTCGATCGCAGTGAGCTCCGGCAGCGAGTCGATCTCCTTGTCGATCGCGTCGTCCTTCAGGTAGGACAGGTTGAACGAGATCGGCTCGGCGCTGTGGAACACGTTGACGAACCACGAGTACGCGTCGGCGTAGTCCGGATACCAGTACATGATGAAGATGTCCTGGCGCTTGCTCTCGTCCTTCGACTTGCCCTGGTCCCACTGCGTGGTCCACTGGAGCGGCTTGGCCGTCAGCTTGACGTTGAGCTTGTCCAGCGCGGACGTCAGCAGCGTGACGAACAGGTCCTGGTCGCTGTCACCCTGCGCGTAGGTCATGGTCAGGTCGAGCTGCTTGCCGCCGGGGCCGTATCCGGCCTCCTTGAGCAGCGCCTCGGCGCCGGGGAGGTCCTGCTTGGGCGTCATCCCCGGCGTGTTGCCGAGCAGGCCCCCGGGCACCAGGCCGCTGGCCGCCACGCCCGAGCCCTTGATCGCCGCGATGAGGCCGTCGTAGTCGATGGCCTTCTGCACGGCCTGGCGCAGCCGCACGTCCTTGAGCGGGCCGCTCTGGGTGTTGAACAGCGCCAGCAGGTTCTGGAACGACGGCGTCTGCGAGGTCTGCACGCTCGGGGTGGTGCTCGCCTGCGCGAACAGCTGCGAGTTGAGCCGCTGGACGAAGCTCACCTCGCCGCGCTGCAGCAGCTGCCACGCGGTCGTGAGCTCCGGCGTCACCCGGAAGGCGATCTTCGAGTAGTGCTGACCGCTCCAGCCGCCCCAGTAGTCGTCGAACTTCTTCAGCGTGAGCTCGGTCTCCTGGCCCTTCTGCCAGGAGTCGATCGTGTACGGCCCCGAGCCCGCGTCGTGGCCCGCGTTGAACCACTTGTTCAGGTCATCGGTGGTGGCGGTCGTGTCGTAGATGTACGACGCGTATCCGGCGGAGGCCACGAGGTCGAGCGCCGTCGGGTACTTGAGCGTGAACACCAGCGTGGTGGCGTCCTTGGCCTCGATCTTGTCGACCGCGCCCCAGATGTAGGCGGCACCCTGGTTGACCTCGATCGTGCGCTCGATGGCCGCCTTGGCCGCGGCCGCGTCCAGCGGCTTGCCCGTGTGGAACTTCACGCCGGACCGCAGCGTGAACGTCCAGGACTTGCCATCCGGCGTGCTGGTCCACGAGGTGGCCAGCCGGGGCTCGGCCTTCTTGGTCTGCGGGTTGTAGCGCGTGAGCGACTCGTAGACGTTCTCCATCGCGATGATCTCGTTGGAGTACGAGCTCGCCGGATCCCAGTCGGTGACGACGTCGAGATTAGGGACATATGTGAAAGTGGCGTCAGCCGCGCTCAGAGACGTGCCCGGCTGCGGGGAGTCTTCGGCGCCGCGGACCTTGCCGCCACCGCACGCAGCGGAGGTCAAGGCCACGACGGCCACGGCTCCCGCCGCGAGCAGACGCTTGTGCCAGCGCATGAGGGGGTTTCCTTTCGTTTCCACCGGGCTACCGGGCGAGAGGACCGGCGGCCTTCACCTGCAGGCGTACTGCGGGCTCCTGCAGGTAGCTGAGGGGGATCTCGCTGAGCTCCACGATCTGGACCGACGCGGGGTCGGCCCCTGCGGCGACGGCACGGGCGGCCGCCTCCTCCTTGGCCTTCTCGATCAGAACGGCCCGGTCGCGCCCCGAGTTCGGCGCGGGGACGATCGTCTCCAGGCGGCCGCTGGCGAGCGCGATCGCCGCGCCCACCGCGTTGGCTACCTCCGCGTGCCTCGGCCGGATCACCTCGCCGGCCCCCGGGATCCGCTCCGGCAGCAGGAAGGCGCCTCCGCCCACGGCGATCAGCGGCCGGTCGGCCTTGCCCAGCGCCACGCGGTCGACCGCGTCGGCGACCATCTCGTCGGCGGCGCGCAAAGCCTGCGCCAGCCGGTCCCGCCAGTGTTCGGGCACGTCATGCGTGCCCACCGCTCCCCTGCCCCCGGCGACCGCGGCGTCGGTCATCGTCGGCGTCGAACCCCCGAACGCCAGTGCCTCCCTGGCGATCCGGTAACCCACGGACCTCGGCTCCTGGCCGACGATCGTCCCCCCGCCGAGCGCGATCGACAGGATGTCGGGCATGCGGAAGTTGGTGGTGACGCCGCCGATCTCCACGGCCGCGGCCGACTCGCGCGGAAACCCGCCCACGAGCACGCCGAGGTCGGTCGAGGTGCCGCCGACGTCGGCGACGATCGCGTCCTCCACCCCGGACAGGTAGGCCGCCCCCCGCAGGGAGTTGGCCGGCCCCGAGCCGATCGTCAGGACCGGATAACGCGTGGCGTAGTCGACGGCCATCAGTGTGCCGTCGTTCTGGGCGAAGAACGTCTCCACCTTCAGCCCGCGCGCGTCCAGCGCGGTTCCGAGCGCCGTCGTCACCTCGCGGGCCACGCCGTACAGGGCGGCGTTGAGCACGGCGGCGTTCTCCCGCTCCAGCAGGCCGAGCGAGCCGATCTCGTGGCTCAGGCTCACCGCCACGTCGCCAAGCTCGCCCCGGATGATCTCGGCGACCTGGTTCTCCTGGTCGGAGCTGCCCGGGCTGAACACCCCGGCGACGGCGACGGCGTCGGCCGTCGTCTCGGCGAGGAACCGCTTGATCGCGTCCACGTCCAGCGGCGCGATGGGCCGCCCGTCGACGAAATGCCCGCCGCGCACGATCGTCGCGCCGGCGGAGACCGCGTCCCTCAGATCGGCGGGCCAGTCGCTCAGCGGGGGCACCGACGTCGTCGCGGGGGCGCCAAGCCGCAGTACGGCCACACGCCCGAGGGCACGGCGCTCCAGGATGGCGTTGGTGGCGTGGGTGGTGCCGAGCATGACCCGGGTGACCTCGGCGGGGTCGTCCAGCTCGGCGAGCACGGCGTCGAGCGCCGCGCGCAGACCCTCGGTCACGTCCGGGCTGGTGGGCCGCTTGGCCGTGGCGACGACGCGGTCGTTCTCATCGAGGACCACCGCGTCGGTGTTGGTGCCGCCCACGTCGATGCCGACCCGCAGGCGCCGGTTCGGGGACGCGCTCATTGGGCGATCTTCTCGACGGGCAGGTAGTCGAGGTCGTAACCGAAAGCCCGCGGCCCGGCGGTCTCCAGACCCTTCGGCGTACGCCACAACGGGTCGCAGGGCCACGCGAGCACGGTCACCCGCTGACCATAGCGGAGCCCCTCTGTCTGGATGGCGGTCGCCGCCTGAGTATCCACAACTGTGATCAAATCGGGCACCATCGCTCTCACCCGGCCGTCCTCCACGGCGACGAGGTTCTCGTTCTGAATCTCCAGGGTGAGCGTCCTGCCCCGGTCGTCACCGGTTCCCTCGACGGTCACCGAGCCCCGGGCGAACCCCCCGGTCGTGCGCCGCTCGAGTTCGGCGACCTTGCCGGTGAGCAGACGGACGGCGCCGAGCTCCTCCTGGAGGGCGGCCAGCGGATCCTGCGCACCCTCGGTCGCCCGGCCCACGGCGATGGCCCTGCTCACCGTGCCCTCGATCACCGCGCCCCGGCAGGCGGCGGCCTCGAGCACGTAGTCGGCCATCAACGCGCTGGAGCCGGACGCCACGGCGACGGCCCGGGCGATCTGCTCCGACCACAGACCGTCGACGGGCCTGATCGTGACGACGTTGCCGACCACGTCGGACATGATCACGAGGTTGGCCGGCAACCCGGCGACGTACATCGAAACCATCTGGACCTCGGGGAAGGCCCGGCCCATCGCGTCGGCGTCCAGGAGGGGCACGCCGAGCCTTGCCGCCCACGCCACGGGGGCGACCCCGTTGCCGCCACCGATCTCGGAGGACATCACCGCGGCCGGGGGACGGCCGAAGATGCGCTCGACCTCGTCCCGGATGCGGACCGGCTCGTCCTCGGCGTGGATCATCTCGTGGCTCACCGTCGGCGCGCCGATCCCGGACAGCGGCAGGACGAGACCGTCGGGGGGAAGATCGTCAAGGGTGACGAGAGGGACCTCTCCGTAGGCCGAGATCGCGCGGCGCGCGGCCAGGGCTCCGGCGCGGACGTCGCCGCCGCCCCCGGTTCCGAGTACGGCGCAGCCACGGGCCAGAGCGGACACGTCGTCCGTAGATATGCGGGCCTGCATGGGCGGAGCTTTCACCATCCGGCCGGGTCAGCTCAATGTCACCCTTCGACACCACTCCGACATTCGTTGTCGCAGCACGACAAAACGCCATTGACCAGCGCAAATGCGGAAAGCTTCGTGAACCGGACTTGAACGCCAGGGGTGGAAACGCAAGAGCCCGTCCCCTCGGTGAGGGGACGGGCTCTCGTCTTCGTAGCGGGGACAGGATTTGAACCTGCGACCTCTGGGTTATGAGCCCAGCGAGCTACCGAGCTGCTCCACCCCGCGTCGGTATGTAAGAACCTTACCCGCTACCGGGGACCCACCGCAAATCAATATCGGAAACGCAGAAGGCCCGGGTTCCCATCGGGAATCCGGGCCTTCGATCTGAGTAGCGGGGACAGGATTTGAACCTGCGACCTCTGGGTTATGAGCCCAGCGAGCTACCGAGCTGCTCCACCCCGCGTCGGCGTGTCTGAACACTATCCTGCGCGGAGTGGATCGGCAAATCAGCCGCCCGGCGGGCTCGCGCTCGGGCTGGGCGTCGCAGCCGGCGGGGTGGCGCTCGGCGACGCCGACGGCTGCGGGGTGGCCGGAGCGCTGGGCTGCTTGGTCTGCGCCTCGTTCAGGGCGTTCAGCGCCTGCTTCAGCTGGTCCTGCGCCTTGCCGTACGCCGCCCAGTCCGGCGGGTTTGCCGACAGGGCCGCCTGGGCGTCGTCGTAGGCCTTCTGCGCCTGATCGATGAGCCCCGCCAACTGGGGCACGTTCGCCGGGGTCTGCGGCGCCGACGGATTCGCCGGGGCCGCGGGCACCTCCTGGTCGCCGAAGACCTGGGCGAGGGCGTCCTTCAGCGTGTCGGCCGAACCCACCTTGTCGCCGAACATCACCAGCACGCGTCTGAGGATCGGGTACGGCTCCTGCCCCGCTCCCGCCGCGGTCTGGACGTATACCGGCTCGACGTAGACCAGGCCACCCGCGAACGGCAAAGTGAGCAGGTTGCCGTACAGGATCTGCGCCTTGCCGAGGCCGAGGACGTTGAGCTCGCCGGAGAACCGGTTCGTGAAGGTGTTCTGCACCTGTCCGGGACCGGCGATCGTCGTGCTCGCGGGCATCCGCAGGATCTCCAGCTGGCCGTAGCCGCCGCCCGGTGTGGCGTTCACCGCCATGAACGCCGCCAGGTTCGGGCCCTGACGCGGCACGAACGTGGTGGTCAGCGAGAACGACGACTGGCTGCCGGGCATCTTGACCGACAGGTAGTACGGCGGCTGCTTGATGTTCTTCTCGCCGGACGACGGGTCGTCGGGGACGTTCCAGAAGTCCTGGCCGCTGTAGAAGGACCGCGCGTCGGTGATGTGGTAGCGGGACAGGACGTCACGCTGCACCTTGAACAGGTCCTCCGGGTAGCGCAGGTGCTCCTTGAGCTCCGGGCTCATCGCCGACTGCGGCTGGATGATCCCGGGGAACGCCTTCTCCCACGACTTCAGCACGGGGTCCTGCGAGTCCCACTCGTAGAGCTTCACGGTGCCGTCGTAGGCGTCCACCGTAGCCTTGACGGAGTTGCGGATGTAGTTGATCTGGTCGCGCGGCTGCGGCGCGATCGCCCGCGGATCCGTCGCCGTGTCCCTGACCATGGCGGAGTAGCTCTTGCTCTCCGAGTACGGAAACTCGTTCGCCGTCGTGTAGGCGTCGATGATCCACACGACCCTGCCGTCGACCACCGCCGGGTACGGATCGGAGTCGAGGTTGAGGAACGGCGCCACCTTCGCGACCCTCTGGGCCGGATCCCGGTCGTACAGAATGCGGGACCGGGAGTTGATGTCGCCGGACAGCAGCAGGTTCTTCTCGCCGTACTTGACGGCGTAGAGCAGCCGGTTGAAGAAGGACCCGACGGGCACGCCGCCCGTGCCGGTGTAGGCGTTGTTGGTCTGGCCGGTGCCGCCGCTGGTCGGGTAGTCCAGCTCCTGCGGATTGCTGGCCGATCCGCCGACGATCACGTAGTCGCTGCCGCCCTCCCCGAAGTAGATGCGGGGCTCCTTCAGGCCGGTCTGCGTCACGAGCGAGCCGTCGACGGGCATGTCCTTGGAGTCGAAGGCCGGCAGTCCCTCGGAGTCGACCTCGTTGCCCGGGGCCGCGACGAATCCGTAGCCGTGGGTGTAGACGAGGTGCCGGTTGATCCAGTTGTCCTGCTCGGGCGGCGGCCCGGTGAGCTCGCGCACCGCCACGACGTGGTCGCGCACGTTGCCGTCCGCGTCCTTGTAGCGGTCCACGTCCAGCGGGTCGGCGAAGTCGTAGAAGCCGCGGATGCGCTGCTTCTGCTGGAAGGTCTTGGCGACCAGCGCCGGGTCGAGGAGACGCACGCCCGACACGGTGTCGTCGGTCGCCGCCTGTCCCTGCTGGGGACTGCCCTGCGCCTGGTAGGGAACGATCTTGGCGTCGTCGACGCCGTACGCCTTGCGGGTCTCGTCGATGTTCCGTTTGATGTACGGCTCTTCCTTGCCCTGCTGGTTGGGCTTGACCTGGAACTGCTCGACCAGGGCCGGGTAAACCGTGCCGATGAGGATCGCCGACAGCACCATGAGCCCGAACGCGACGCCGGGCCACATCCCGCCCGGCCGGATCACGCCCAGGAAGAAGATCAGTGCGCAGATCAGCGCGATGCCCGCCAGGATGCCCTTGGCGGGGAGCACGGCGTTGACGTCGGTGTAGGACGCTCCGTACACGAAGCCGCGGTCGGAGAACACCAGCTGGTAGCGGTCGAGCCAGTACGCGGCCGCCTTGAGCAGGAGGAAGACGCCGAGCAGCACCGACAGGTGACTGCGGGCGGCCCGTGTGGCGCGCACCCCGCCGGGCGACTGGATGCGGAACCCGCCGTAGAGGTAGTGCACGATCGCCGCCGCGACGATCGACAAGACGATGGCCGTGAAGAGGAAGTTCAGCACCATCCGCAGGAACGGGAAGGTGAACATGAAAAACGACACGTCGAGGTGGAACTGCGGATCCTTCTGCCCGAACGACGAGGAGTTCGCGAACAGCATCCACGTCTTCCACTGCCCGGCGATCGACGAGCCGGTGAACAGCGCGAGCACGCCCATTCCGACGGCGAAGACCAGGCGCCGGTGGGGGTCGAGCGCCATCCGGTAGCGGTCGGCGCCCTGCGGCGTGCCGAACATCCCCGGCCCGAACATCGGGCGCGTCCGGTGGGCGACCACCATGTTGCCGCCCACGATGCCCACCATGAGCACGGCGCCCACAACGAACAGCAGGATCTGGGTGAGCAACATCGTCGAGAAGACCGACGAGAAGTTCACGGAATCGAACCACAGGAAATCTGTGTAGATCCCATCGAATATCAGAAGTAACACCACGATGGCCGCGAGGGCGATCGTGACGGGAATGAGAAGTCTCGGCCGTCGGGGCAAGCGCATCGCCCGTCCGGCTCCGGGGCTCCGGAAACTCAACGCCATCCCCTTGTCTCAAAGAGCAACGGTCCGTGCATGGAAACCTACACCGCGATACGTGAGGTTGCGTGATCCAGAAGTCGGGGGTTTCTCCAGGCTAGCTGGCGGGGCACGCGGGTAGGTCCTTGGAACCCGCCCGCAGGGCGTCGAGCGCCTTGATCGCGTCGTCGAGGGTCGTGACCTTCACCAGCCGGAGGCCCTTGGGCACGGCCTTCACCGCGTCCTCACAGTTGGCGCCCGGCGTGAGGAAGACCGTGGCTCCGGCCCTCCTGGCGCCCACCATCTTCTGCTCGATTCCGCCGATGGGGCCGACGTCGCCCTGCGGGTCGATCGTGCCCGTGCCCGCCACCGAGACACCGCCGGTGAGCGATCCCGGGGTCAGCTTGTCGTAGATGCCGAGCGAGAACATCATGCCGGCGCTCGGGCCGCCCACGTCGCCCACGCTGATGTCGACCTTGAAGGGGAACTTGTAGGTCGTCTGCATCCGGACCCCGACCATGGTCCTGCCGTCCTGCGACTTGCCCGCGTTGATCGTCACCTGCGTCGGCGCGCCGTTCCTCTGCACGCTGAACGTGACGGGCTCGCCCGGCTTGTGCTTCTGCACACCGGCCGCCACGGCGTCGAGCGTGGTCACCTTCGTGCCGTCGACGGCGGTGATCTCGTCGCCCGCCTTGAGCTTGCCCTCCGCGGGGGTGCCCTTGTCGGTCTCGGCCACCGAGATCGACTCCTGGATGGGGATCTTCAGGGCGTTGAGCGCCGCGGCAGTGGCCGACTGCTGGGAGTCGGTCATCTCCTGGGTGTTCTGCTCCTCGACCTGCTGGATCGACGAGGTCCTCGGGAAGATCGCCTCCTCGGGCACCACCGCGATCGTCGAGTCGACCCATCCGCGCAACGCGGTGAGCAGGTCGAGCCGGTTGTCGGGGCCGCCCTGATAGGCGACGGTCACGAGGCTGAGCTTTCCGTCGGCGGGGTAGATCTGGTGACCCGAGATGCTGATGACCGGCTTGCCCTGGACGTCGCCGATCGTGTTCTCCGTGGGCCCGGGGCTCAACGCGACGTACGGCACGGGTAGCAGCGCAGCGCACAACGCGAGCAGGAGCGTCAGGGAACCCGCCACCATCAAGGCCACAGCGCGTCGGGACATGGACGAACTCTATGCGCTCACCGGAGCGCTACTCACAGGCGCCGACCCACTCCGCGTCTCCGTCGGCGAACACCTGATGCTTCCAGATCGGGACCTCGCTCTTGAGATCGTCGATCAGGCGTCTGCTGGCCTCGAACGCCTCCCCGCGGTGCGGGCAGGCCACGGCCACGATCACCGCGGTGTCACCCAGGCTCAGGTCTCCGACCCGGTGGACGGCGGCCAGCGCCGTCACGGGGTAGTCGGCGGCGACCTTCTCGGCCACTCGCCTCAGCGCGTCCTCCGCCGTCGGGTGAGCCGAATACGACAAGGACGTGACCGCCCGGCCGTGGTCCTGCTCACGCACGGTCCCCACGAAGATCACCGTGCCGCCGGCCGCATGGTCGCCGACCGCGCCCAGCACCTCGTCGACGGACAACGGCGTGTCACGAATGCCCAGCAATCGGATGACGTCCACCCCAGAAGATTAATACGCCGATCCGAGATCCCAGGGCTGCGCCCGTGTCCCATGGGAAGAGGCGGAAGATCAGGCGCGAGATCAGGCGTGATCATGCAGAAGTTCGGGCATCCGCCCGCTGACCTGCCCTCACCTCAACCGTGATCATGCAGAACTTCGGGTACGGCGACGCCCACCTGGGCTTATGCCGATCGTGATCATGCAGAACTTCGGATACGGCAGCGCCGACCTGGCAAAACACAATTCGTGATCATGCACCCCCGGGCACTGCATGATCACGAAATGAATCGATGCAGGTCGGACCCACCTTTACCGAAGTACTGCATGATCACGATGGGCTTTTCCGCAGGCCGGCCGTACATTCTCCGAACTTCTGCATGATCACGCGCAGAGGGGGGGCTGCTGATCACGCGCAGGGGGGTCGGCCTAGCTGCACGCACTTCTTCCGGCTACACGCAGTTCTTCCGGCTACACGCGCTTCTTTCGGCGGGCGGCGCGGACGATGGCGGCGGTGCCGATGACGGCCACCGTGGCGCCTGCCGCAGTGATCGTGGCCTCCTTGCCGGACAGGCGGCGGCCCACGACCGCATGACGTCCTTCGCGCAGCTCAAGCAGCTCCTGCAACGCCGCGTCGTTGGCCCAGATCGGCTTCCAGCCCGCCTCGCGCAGCGCGGCGCAGTCGACCACCCAGGGATAGACGACGTAGTGCAGGTCGGTCGCCGGGGCGGGGGTGATCCCCAGCCGGTGCAGGCGTTCGGCGGTGCCGAAGGTGAGCCCTGCGGGCAGTTCGAAGCGGCGCAGGCCGGAGAGCTCCTCCACCTGGTCGGTCTCCAGCCAGCCGTCGGAGCCGACGGCCACCACGCCGCCGACCTGGCCGAGCGCGGCGAGTTCGAGCGCGGACACCAGGTCGTCGACGTGGCAGAACTGCCAGCGCGGCAGACTGCCCTTGACGACGAGCAGCCGGGGGGCCTCGAAGTGGCGGGTGACGACGGTGTCGATGCCCTGCCCGACGAGGGCGGCAGGCCGCATGACGGTCACCTCGAGCCCGGGGTGTGAGCGCAGCGAGCGCCGAACCAGCGCCTCGATCTCCAGGTAGTCCCCCACGATCCCGGTGTCGGGTTCGGCCGCCACGGGAGAGTCCTCGGGCAGGGGAACGGGGTTGTCGGCGGCCGCGCCGTACACCATGGCGCTGGTGACGAGGACCACACGGCGGACGCGGGCCGCGGCGCAGGCGGTGAGCACCGTCTGGGCGGCCCTGACGTTGTAGCGGCGGCGTTCCGAGGCGTCGGTGTCGAGGGAGATGTCGGTGCCCAGATGGACCAGGACGTCCACGTCGGAGATCCGGTTCGCCAAGAGCGGATCGCGGATGTCGAGCACCCTCCAGGTGACGTCGGGGACGTCTCCGCGTTGGTCGTCGATGGCCACCACTCGGCGGAAATCCGCAGACGAGGCCACTTTCGCGAGGAACGCCCTGCCTATACCGGAGGCCGCGCCGGTGACGGCGACGACGGGCGGACGGAGGCGTTTCGAGGTAGGCACGAGGTCCTCACTTTGCACTGATCCGCCCCACGGCGGATAACGTGGCGGATGTGGACTACTCCATCCTGCACGAGGTGGCGCGGTGACTGACCTGCCAGGTCGCGAAAACGACCCCAACGAGAACCCGTTCGCCATGTTCGGCAGCCCGGAGCAGATCGCTGCTGCCATGCGGCAGTTCGCGGACATGCTGTCCGCCTCGCCGGACGCCGGACCGGTCAACTGGGACATGGCGAAGAACATCGCCAGGCACGTCGTGGCCGCTGAAGGCGACCCGAGCGTAATGGAAGGCGAGCGGCGCCAGATCGTCGACTCGCTCAATCTGGCCGATTTGTGGCTCAACGAGGTGACGACGCTGCCGAGCGGCGTGACGAATCCTCAGGCGTGGAGCCGGTCGGAGTGGATCGAGAAGACGACGCCGGTCTGGAAGCAGCTGTGTGACCCGGTGGCGGCCCGGATGGTCGAGACCATGGGCGGCACGCTGGGCGCCTCGGGCCTTCCGCCGGAGGCGCAGGCCATGGCGGGCCCGCTGATGGGCATGCTGAAGCAGATGGGCGGCATGATGGTCGGCCAGCAGATCGGCCAGGCCCTCGGCACGCTCGCCAAGGAGGTCGTCGGTTCGGCCGACATCGGCCTGCCCCTGTCGGACACGGCGGCACTGCTGCCCGGCGGGATCGCGTCGTTCAGCGCGGGCCTGGAGACGCCGTCCGAGGAGATCAGGCTCTATCTCGCCCTGCGGGAGGCGGCGCACCACCGGCTGTTCCACCACGTCCCGTGGTTGCGCGCGCACCTGTTCGGCGCGGTCGAGGAGTACGCCAGGGGGATCTCCGTGGACGTCTCCGCCCTGGAGGAGAAGCTTCAAGGACTCGATCTGAGCAACCCGGAGCGCATCCAGGAGATCCTCGGCGGCGGCGAGCTGCTCAAGCCGGAGGAGACGGAGCGGCAGAAGGCGGCGCTGGCCCGCCTGGAGACGGCGCTGGCCCTGGTCGAGGGCTGGGTGGCCACGGTGGTCGACGCGGCGGCGGACGGCAAGCTGCCGTCGGCCGTGGCCCTGGCCGAGACGGTACGGCGGCGCCGCGCGACCGGCGGGCCGGCGGAGCGCACGTTCGCGGCACTGGTCGGACTGGAGCTTCGCCCCAGGATGCTGCGCGAGGCGGCGGCCCTGTGGAAGGCCCTGGAGAACGAGCGGGGCATCGAGGGCAGGGACGCGGTGTGGAACCACCCCGACCTGCTGCCGACGGCCGCCGACCTGGACGATCCGGAGAGCTTCATCAAGGGCGAGTCCGAGTTCGACCTGTCCCTCCTTGAGGGCCCCGACGAGAAGCCGGACCAGGGCGCCGAAGGCGACGACGACTCCCGGTGAGCGGACCGGCGCCGGTGCGGACCGCCGGTAGGCTGCCGCGGTGAGCCTGCATCGCGACGCGCAAGCCGTACTGGAAGGGTGGACCGCCCCCTCAGCCGAGGAGGAGTCGCTGCGCGAGGAGTTCCTCGCGCACCTCCGTGCCCACGACAACGGGATGTGGCGGGAGTGCGTTCCGGGTCATCTGACCGCGACGACCGCCGTGATGTCGCATGACGGTTCGCAGGTTCTGCTGACCTTGCACCCCAAGGCAGGCATGTGGCTCCCCATGGGCGGCCACTGCGAAATCTCCGATACGTCGCTCGCGGAGGTCGCCCTGCGCGAGGCGACGGAGGAATCGGGGATCGCCGGTCTGGTCCTGCTGGACGGCCCGCTCGCGCTGGACAGGCACAAGGTCTGGTGCCATCCGCCGTACAGCTGGCATCTCGACGTCGAATACGGCGCGATCGCCCCGCCCGGCGCGGAGGCCGTCATCAGCGACGAGTCGCTCGACCTGCGCTGGTTTCCCGTGGAGGAGATCCCCGAGCTGAGCGACGAGGCGACCCGGCGGCTGGCACGCCGGGCAGGCGCCGCCCTGCTCGGCACCGCGTAACGGCGAACCACCGCTTGACGGCGAAGCGCCGCTAGATGATGTTTCACACACAATCCACAGATTCGGCTTGCACGCGGTTTCACCTTCGCTGGCTAGGGTCTGCTTCATGACAAAGGTGGACGTAGGAGGCATGATCGCGGCACCGGCCCGGCGCCGATGGCGGCCGCCGGCCGCGCTCGCGTGGATCGCGGTCACGCCCTTCCTGCTGTGGTCGCTCTGGCGGCTGTCAGGCGTCGACCGCCGCCCGGCCCTCGTCGAGCTCATGACGCTCACGCCGTACGTCGCGGCGGGGTCGCTCGGCGCGGTGCTGATCGCCCTGGCCACCCGCAACAAGGCCGCGATCGCGGTGTCCGCGGCGACGTCCGCCCTGATGGCGACCATAGTGGTCCCGCGCGTCCTCGCCTCCCCGGCCTCCACAGGCCCCGCCTTGAAGATCCTCACGAGCAACATGTATTTCGGGAACGGCGACGCCCAGACGATCGTCGACCTGGTGCGGAGGCTGAAGCCGGACATCCTCAGCACGCAGGAGCTCACCCCCGCCGCCGTCGAGGCACTGGACGCCGCCGGCATCGGCGAACTGCTGCCGTACACCCATCTACAGGCCGCGTTCGGCGCGTTCGGCAGCGGCATCTGGTCGCGCTACCCACTCACCCCGCAGCCGGACTTCGCACTGCCGGGCAGCCGCAACATGCCGCGCGCACGCGTCGCCGTCCCGGGTGCACCGCCTGTGGAGATCGTCGACGTGCACACCATCTCCCCCATGGGCCGCGACGTGTACGCGTGGGACGCCGACATGCGGTCGCTTCCCGCGCCGGCCTCCGACGTGATCAGGATCCTGGCGGGCGACTTCAACGCCAGTCTCGACCATTCTCCGCTGCGCAGTGTGCTGGCGGAGGGGTACGCCGACGCCGGCGACGCGAGCGGAACGGGCCTCAGCGCCACCTGGCCGTCCAACTGGCGCATCCCGCCGGTGATCACCATCGACCATGTGCTGTTCGACGAGCGGGCATCGGCGGTCACCACGCGCACCTACACGGTGCCCGGCACCGACCACCGGGCGTTGTTCGCCGAGCTCCGCCTCTGATCAGCTGAGCAGGGCGCGGGTGTTGTCCCAGCCTTCGAGGCCGGGGTCGAGCCTGGAGATGTCGGCGGGCTTTCTCAGGCGGTGCCAGCCAGGGCCGGTGGCGACCATGCGGCGCCCGGGGGCCTGACGGCGCAGCATGCCGACCACGTCGGGCTCGTCGAAATCGGGTGTCGCCCATTCGGCCAGCGGCAGGCGGGCGGCCACGGCGACCGCTCCCCCGCCCTCGGCCGGGCACACGGAGATCGGCGCCCGCCCGAGCTCCCGGAAGAGCTTGCCCACCAGGAGCGGCGGCAGGTCGGGCGCGTCGCCGCTGATCACCACGGCCTCCGACCCGTACGGCAGGGCCGCGAACGCCTCCGCCGGAGACGCGACGGCCAGCACGGGCGTGCCGGGCCACGCGATGGCCTCGAGGCCGGGCACACCGGCCGAGACGATCACCGGTTCGACCAGTTCCAGCCCGGCGACCATCTCGTAGGTGTCCTCGGCCATGGCGAGCAGGAACTCCTCCGGGTCGACGCCCGGCGGGGTCGCGTCCGCCATCCCAGGCGTGACCAGGACGGCGGCGATGCGGGTCACCACTCTTCCGAGGCTCCGCTGGACCCCATGGAGAACCCTTCAAGGAACCCTCTGGCGCGTTCCGCCCGAGGATAGCGCTCGACCAGCTCCCAGAAGCGCGGCCCGTGGCTGGGGACGAGCAGGTGCACGAGCTCATGCATGATCACGTAGTCGACGACCCAGGCGGGCATCCCCCGCAGCCGGGTCGACAACCGGATCGTCCCGTGATCGGGCGTGCATGATCCCCACCGGTGGCGCTGATTCTCGACCCACCTGACGCTGGTCGGCATGGCTTTGCCGTCCAGGTGGCGGGTGGCCAGCTCCGTGGCTCGGCCGAGCAGATCATCGTCGCTCGGCCGCCGCCGCTGCTCTTTGGCGTTCAGCCTCTCGAGCATGCGGCGTACCCATTGCTCCTCGTCGGTCGTGCTCAGACCTGCCGGAAGCAGCACGATGGTCTTGTCGCCATCGCGATATGCGGAAACGGTTCGCCGCCGACGTGTGCTCCGACGAACCTCGACTGTCTCGGGGGGCACATATGAAAGGTAGCCGACACGCGCGGATTTCCACAGGGGGGGAGTTACGTTCTCCCTGGTCAATCGAGCGAACGTGACCTTGCGAGCGTGAAAACTACGACCCCCTCGGAGTTCACCAGCCACAATCACCCCGGTAATTATCCACAAGCGCGAAGTTTCCGGCCTCACCCGGGGAGGCATATGGCAAGGTCTGGCGAATATGAGACCTCGCCTCAAACCCGGCCTGCGCCGCGTCGACCGTGACCGCGGCACCGTTCAGCTCGGTGTGCACCCGCAGCGGGCGATCCTGCTGTCCGGTGTGGAGCCCGCAGTGCGGCGACTGATCGACAGCCTCGACGGCACCCGCACGCTGCGGCAGGCGCTCGCCGAGAGCGATCTCGACGAGGCGTCGGCCCGCGAGGTGATCTCCCTGCTGGTGGAACGCGGCGTGCTCGACGACGCAGCCGTACGGCCGCGGCCGATCGCGCACCTGACCCGGGCCGAGCGGGAGCGGCTGCGCCCCGACATGGAGGTCGTCTCGCTAGGGGCGGCCGGGGTGGGAGACGGCGGAATGGCGGTCATGCGGCGGCGCGGGTCCGCCCACGTCCGCGTATACGGCGCGGGCCGGGTGGGCGCGCAGGTCGCCGTCCTGCTCGCCGCCGCGGGCGTCGGCCACCTGTGCGTCGTCGATTCCGGTACGGCACGGCACGAGGACGTGGTGCCCGGCGGGCTCGGCTGGTGCCATGTCGGGCAGGCCCGCGACGAGGGGGCGGTCGCAGCGGCACGCGAGATCGCGCCCAGCGTCAACGCCTGGCCGGGCCGGGCCGCCTCGCGCCTGAGCGATCACGGTGCACGTCCCGATCTCGTCGTGCTGGCGCCCGTGGGCCCGCTCGATCCGGTGCTCGTGCGCGAACTCGGCGAGGAGGAGATCCCGCATCTTCTCGCCACGGCCTTCGAGGGGTGCGGGGCGGTGGGGCCATTGGTGATCCCCGGCGTGACGGCCTGCCTGCGCTGCCTTGATCTGCGGCGGCGCGACCGCGACCCCTCGTGGCCGGCCCTCATGGCACGGCTCGGCGGTTATCCGGTGGGAGAAATCGCCTGCGACACCGTCGCGTCGTCACTGGTCGCGGCGCAGGCGGCGGCGCACGCGATCGCCTATCTGGAAGGGGCTGACGTGCAGGAGGGCGTGCTCGACATCCTGCCTGGAGGGCATCTGCGCCGGCGGGTCTGGGAACGTCATTCTGAATGTCAATGTGGTCGAAACGACCCAAATTCGCTAACAATGGTCGCGTGAGCGACCTTCCCCACCGTGCTGTGACCCGTTCGGCCAAGCTGGCCGCACTCCCGCTCGGGTTCGCCGGACGGACCGCCATAGGACTGGGCAGACGGCTCGGCGGAGCCTCCGCAGAGATCGTCGCCCGGGAGATACAGCAGCGCACGGCCGACCAGATCTTCAAGGTGCTCGGCGAGCTCAAGGGTGGGGCGATGAAACTCGGCCAGGCCCTGTCGATCTTCGAGGCGGCCCTGCCGCCGGAGCTGACCGAGCCGTACCGGGCGACCCTGACCAGATTGCAGGACGCCGCGCCTCCACTGCCCGCCGCGACCGTGCATCGTGTGCTCACCGAGCAACTCGGCGACGACTGGCGGGAGAACTTCCTGGAGTTCGACGACGAGCCCACGGCCGCCGCGTCGATCGGCCAGGTGCATCGGGCCGTGTGGCACGACGGGCGCACGGTCGCCGTGAAGGTCCAGTATCCGGGGGCGGGGAAGGCGCTGCTGTCCGACTTCACGCAGCTGTCCCGGCTCGCCAAGCTCTTCGGCGCGCTGCTGCCGGGCCTGGACATCAAGCCGCTGCTCAACGAGCTCAAGGAGCGGGTGGCCGAGGAACTCGACTACCTCAAAGAGGCCGAGGCCCAGCACGCGTTCGCCGAGGAGTTCAGGGACGATCCGGATTTCGTCGTGCCCGACGTGGTCGCGGCCAACGAGCAGATCCTGGTCACCGAATGGATGACCGGCACACCCCTGTCCAAGATCATCTCTGCGGGTTCGCAGGAGGATCGCGACCGGGCCGGCCTGCAACTGGTCAGGTTCCTGTTCTGTTCCCCCGCGCGTGTGGGGCTCCTGCACGCCGATCCGCACCCCGGCAACTTCCGGGTGATGGAGGACGGGCGCCTGGGCGTGCTCGACTTCGGAGCCGTCAACCGGCTGCCCGACGGCTATCCCGCCGCGTTCGGCGCCCTGACGCGCATCTTCAACCAGGGCGACATGGACTCGGTCGTGCGCGGCCTGCGCGAGGAGGGCTTCATCCGGCCGCACATCGAGGTGGACACCGACGCGCTCCGTGCGTTCCTCGCCCCCTACATCGAACCCACCCAGGTCGAGGAGTTCACCTTCACACGGGAGTGGCTGAGGCATCAGGCGCTGGCGGTCACCGACCTGCGCCCGAACAACGTCGTGCGCCAGCTCAACCTCCCGCCCTCCTACGTGTTGATCCACCGGGTGCACGCCGCGGGGATCGGCGTGTTGTGCCAGCTCGGTACCACCGCCCGCTTTCGCGACGAGGTGATCCGCTGGGTGCCCGGTTTCGCCGACGAGGACCCCGACCAGGGCCCCGCCCGCACCGTCGCCTGACCCGCCGCCGTTAAATACGCAAACAGGCCGCCCTTAACCAGCGGAAACAGGCC
This sequence comes from Planotetraspora thailandica, assembly GCF_016863335.1. GTDB lineage: Bacteria > Actinomycetota > Actinomycetes > Streptosporangiales > Streptosporangiaceae > Planotetraspora > Planotetraspora thailandica. Next base: position 110,913 of record NZ_BOOR01000043.1, on the reverse strand, counting down.
GCCCTTAATCAGGGCGCGCGGAAACAGGGCGAAGGCCCCCGCCCGGTCGGGCGAGGGCCCTCATGTGTCGTTCTCACACGCACGACAGTGCGTCTGCCTCACACGCGCGACAGCGCTTCGCTGAGCCGGCGGGAAGCACGCTCCATCCGCCGCTGCGCCTTACGTACGCTGTTGATCCGGCTGGCGAGCCGCTCCTCCTCCGCTTCCGCGTGGAGGGTTCGTATTCGCTCGTGAACCAGTTCTTGGGTGAGACACGACAGGGCGCTCGGAGAGATGTTCATTCCGGTGGTTCCTTTCGATGTTCTGCGTTGAATGTGGTTCTTGCCGTGCTCAGGCGGCGACGGGGGACTTCCGGGGACGTCCCCGGGGGCGCTTGCGGGGAACGACGACCCCCCGCAGGATGAGCTCGCCGCCCCAGACGCCCCACGGCTCCTCGCGCTCCAGCGCGCGGGCCAGGCAGGCCTTCTGGATCGGGCAGCCTCCGCAGAGCGCCTTGGCGAACTCGACGTCGTCGGGAGACTCGGCGAACCACAGGTCGGGCTCGGTACGGCAGGGGATTTCGGCTTCGATCAGGTCCATGACCGGGGCCGCCATCTGCGTCACCTTCTTTGGATTGGTTCGGTCTGGGTTGGTCCTCGTGGCGGGCGGAAACGTGGCCGGACAAACAAGAAGGCCGCGGATCCTGTGCGGATCCGCGGCCTGGAGAGTGGAGACCGGTCAGGTTGTGACCGGTTCTCTCCAGGCATATCGCGGACCCCGCACACCACCAGGGGTGTGGTCGGTCTGCTGGTCATTGCCCATCGGCCGATCCACGCGGATACGGCCATAGGCGGAGGCGCCGAGGCTGGCGAGGGCGGCGAGCGTGCCGCGGGCTGACGTGCCAGGCTTCTCGACTCCCGAAGCCAGGGCAGGGAGAGCCGATTCGCCCGTCAGTTTCGACTGCACGACAGCGGCGGCCAGGAACGCGCAAGCGAGCCACGCGACGCCAAAGAAGACGACGATGTTCTCCACGTGACTCACCTCCGTTCTCATACGATCAACCGGACGGACCGTCCAGCCGCTGGAGCGACGACCTCATGACTGATGAGATCAGTCATGACCCTAAACGCGAACCGCAGGGGCGGGCAACCTATTTTCTACCTGCGATTTTCACGGATTCATGACATCTTCGCTAACGCGGATCATGCACTCCTGAACCACGGACACCGCCAGGTCTCCTGAGGGCGTGAACATCTCCCCGCGGGCGAGCCCACGGGCCCCTCCGGACCACGGCGACTCCTGGGCGTACAGGAGCCAGTCGTCGACGCGGAAGGGGCGGTGGAACCACATGGCGTGGTCGAGGGAGGCCCCGCGCACGTTAGACGAGCCCCAGGCCAGGCCGTGGGCGAGCAGCACCGTGTCGACCAGCGTGAAGTCGGAGGCGTAGGCCGCCAGCACGACGTGCAGCAGGGGGTCGTCGGGCAGGTCGGCGTCGTAGCGGAACCACACCTGGTTCTTCGCGGTGATCAGGCTCGGGTCCTTCTGCGCCTCCCAGGTCAGCGCGTTGACGTACCGCGCGTCGACCGGGCGGGGCCGCGACAGCCAGTCGCGCCACATCGGCTCGTCGCCGACGACGGTGAGCATGCGCTCCTGGAAGGTCGGGAGCTCGTCGGGAGGCGGCACCTGCGGCATGGTCACCGCCTGGTGAGAGATCCCTTCCTCGTGGATGTGGAACGACACCGACATCGTGAAGATCGCTTTGCCGTGCTGGATCGCCACGACGCGCCGCGTCGTGAACGACCGGCCGTCGCGGACGCGCTCGACGTTGTAGACGATGGGGATCGCGGGGTCGCCGGGCCTGATGAAGTAGGCGTGCAGCGAGTGCACCATGCGGTCGGAGGCCACCGTACGGCCGGCCGCGACGAGCGCCTGGGCGGCCACCTGACCGCCGAAGACCCGCTGAATGCGCTCCTCGGGGCTGCGGCCCCGGAAAATGTCCAGCTCGATCTGCTCCAGGTCGAGCAGATCCAGCACCTCCTTGAGCGCCGAGTTCACGGGGCCTCCATCACATGGGGGAAATCATTACTCGTCGGTGACACTAGTGGTGGCACGGCAGAGGTCCAGAACCGCTTGGCCGTACCGCTCGAGTTTGACGCGCCCGATCCCGGCGATGGTGAGCAGGTCTTCCTCCGACGTCGGAACCCGCTCGGCGATCGCCTGGAGCGTCACGTCGGTGAACACGACGTAGGCGGGCACCTTCGCCTCCTTTGCCGCCGCCGTCCGCCAGGCCTTGAGGCTGTCCAGCAGGGCCTCGTCGTAGTCGGCCGGACAGGTCGCGCAGCGGCCCAGTTTCTGCTCGGCGGCGACGGTCAGGGTCTTGCCGCAGATGCGGCAGTGCAGGGGGGCGGCCGCCTTCTTGCCGCCTGCCGGGCGTTCCACCCGGGGTGCGCCCGTGGTGCGCGGCGAGAGCCCGTCGAGGAAGCGGGACGGCCTGCGGGAGCGGCGGCCTCCGGGCGAGCGGGCCAGCGCCCAGGACAGGTGCAGGTGCTCGCGGGCCCGGGTGATCCCGACGTAGAGCAGGCGGCGTTCCTCCTCCACCTGCTCCGGCGTCTCGGCGTAGATGATCGGCACCATGCCCTCGGTGAGGCCGACGAGGAAGACCGCGTCCCATTCCAGGCCCTTGGCGGCGTGCAGAGAGGCGAGCGTCACCCCCTCGACGGGCGGGGCGTGCTGCTCCAGCGCCCTTCTCTCCAGCTCGGCGACGAAGGCGGTCAGGTCGGCGCCTTCGGCGCCCATGTCCTCCGCCAGATCGGCGAGTGCCTTGAGCGACTCCCACTTCTCCCTGGCCTTACCGCCGCCGGGCGGTTCGGCGGTCAGCCCGATACCGGACAGGATGGCGTGCACTCCGGGGGCCAGCGGCTCCTCGTCGCCTCCCGACCGCGCCGCCCCGCGCAGCAGGACGACGGCCTGCCGCACCTCGGGACGCTCGAAGAACCGCTCCGCGCCGCGCAGCAGGTACGGCACGCCCGCCTCGGTGAACGCCTGCTCGTACGCCTCCGACTGGGCGTTGATCCGGAACAGCACCGCGATCTGGCGGGTGGGCACGCCGTCGGCCATGAGCTTCTTGATCGTCAGGGCGACTCCGAGCGCCTCGGCGGGCTCGTCGTCGTATTCGGTGAAGACGGGCTCGGGCCCGTCGGGCCGCTGCGCGACCAGTTCGAGCCGGTGGACCGACCGGGAGATGACCCGGTTGGCCAGCGAGACCACCTGCGGGGTCGATCGGTAGTCGCGGACCAGCCTGATCACGGTGGCCGACGGGTGCTCGACGGCGAAGTTGGTCAGGTAGTGCGGGGTCGCCCCGGTGAAGGAGTAGATCGTCTGGTTGGGGTCGCCGACGACGCACAGGTCGTCGCGCCCGCCGAGCCAGGTGTCGAGCAGCAGCTTCTGCAACGGGTTGACGTCCTGGAACTCGTCCACGACGAAGTAGCGGTACTGCTGGCGGATCTGCCCGGCGACCTCGCGGTGCTCCGCCATCACCGCCGCCGTCAGCTCGAGGATGGTCTCGAAGTCGATCAGGTTGCGCTCGCGGCGCAGGGTCTCGTAGCCCTCGTACAGCCGGGCGACCTCCTCGGGGGCGATCGGCGGCGTACGGCGGGCCTTCACGGCCGCTCCCGGATAGTCCTCGGGGGCGATCTGCGTGACCTTCGCCCACTCGATCTCGCTCGCGACGTCCCTCAGCTCGCCTCGGTCGGGGTTCCTCCGCATGCGGCGGCACGCCTCGATCAGCAGCGGCAGCTTCGACTCGATCACCTGGGGCGGTTCGCCGCCGATGACGCGGGGCCAGAAGTAGCTGAGCTGGCGCAGCGCCGCCGCGTGGAAGGTGCGGGCCTGCACGCCGGGGGCGCCGAGGAGGCGCAGACGCTGCCTGAGCTCCGCCGCGGCCCGAGTGGTGAAGGTCACCGCGAGCACGCCCTGCGGCTCGACGATCCCGCTCTGCACGGCGTAGGCGATGCGGTGCGTGATGGCCCGCGTCTTGCCCGTGCCCGCACCGGCGAGCACGCACACGGGGCCGCGCACCGCCTGCGCCACTTCACGCTGTTCGGGATCAAGGCCCTCGAGGACGTCCAAATGGGCTCCCAATATGCGTTGCGGACGGATGTACTGGCATCATCCTTCCAGCAGCCGGCCCGGCGTGTCCTGAGACCGGGGTCTGCGGCACGGTGCCGACGGGGAGGAATCAGCCCGTGAGGATAGCGGTGGGCGCGGCCATCGGTGCCGGAGCAGTGGCCCTCGCCCTTCTGTCGCTGATCCCCTCGGGCACCGGGACTTCGACCGGTTCGGGGCGGCGCCCCACCCCCTCGCCGTCCGCCTCGCAGGCGCACGCCCAGGCGCACCCCGCCTCGGTCACGCCGTCGAGCACGGACATCAAGCGCCGCACCGTCGCATACGGCAAGCACGTCCACCAGCGCATGGACATGTGGTGGCACACGAGCGGTGCCCCCCGGCCGGCGATCGTCGTCATCCACGGCGGCTGGTGGTCGGGCGGCGACAAGAAGACCATGACCACCATCTCCAGGAACTTCGCCCGCCTCGGGTACACGGTGGCCAACATCGACTACCGCCTCTCCGGCGAGGCGGCCTGGCCGGCCCAGCGCACCGACACGCTGTCGGCGATCTCCGAGATGCGCAAAATCGCCGCTCATTACAACACCGATCCCGGCAGATATGTGATCGTGGGGTTCTCCGCGGGCGGCCAGATCGCGGCGGCGGTCGCCACCTACGAGAACGGGCTGCCCGGGCTGCGGGGCGTCGTCGGCGTGTCACCGGTGATCTCGCCGCTCACCGCGTTCGCCGACGGTGACGCCGGCGGGACCAACGACCAGCGCAAGCTGCGCAGCACCGCGATCAAACTGGCCGGCGGCTGCGGGCCCACCGAGTGCCCCGGCACCTGGTCGAGCATGGAGGTGGCCGAGCACGTGTCGCCGAAGGACGCACCCATGTTCACCGTGCACTCCAAGGACGAGTTCGTCCCGCCGTACCAGAGCGAACTGCTCAAGCGGGCGCTTGAGAGCGTCGGCGTGCCGATGCGCATCATGGTCAAGCCGGGCACGGCGCACAGCGCGCCGCTGTATCGCGAGCCTGGTGTGGCGCAGGCGGTCTATTCGTGGATCGCGGCGAGGGTCACCGCGGACCGGTGACCGCTGTGCTTACGGAGAAGCCGGGAACATCACCGGGATTCGCCGTGTTTCCCATGATTGCTCGCGTTCGGGAATGATCCGCGCATGAAAGGACGACCATGTCGCTCACGGTCTACACAACCAGCTGGTGCGGCCCCTGTAAGCGGCTCAAGAGCCAGCTGACCCGAGAGGGGATCGCCTACAGCGAGATCGACATCGAGCGGCACCCGGACGCCGCCGAGTTCGTGATGAGCGTCAACAACGGCAACCAGGTCGTCCCGACGGTCGTGACCGACTGCCACACGATGACGAACCCGTCCGTCGCCGAGGTGAAGCGCCACCTCCAGGGAGCGTGCTGAGCGCGGGCTCCGCCGTCACCAGTCGCCGGGGATGGGCTCGCCGTACCACGTCTCGATGAGCCTGCGGGCGATGGAGACCTGGCCGGGCAGGCGCAGCGTGCCGGCCTCGACGTGGGCGTGGAGCTCGTCCCTCGAAAACCACCGGGCCTCGGCGATCTCGGCCGGGTCCCGGTGGATCTCGGTGGTGGTGGCGCGTGCGATGAAGCCGAGCATGAGGCTGCGGGGGAACGGCCACGGCTGGCTGCCCATGTAACGGGGCGCCGTAACAGCCACGCCCACCTCTTCCATGACCTCCCTCATCACGGCGTGCTCCAGCGACTCCCCCGGCTCGACGAACCCCGCGAGCACGGACATGCGGCCCTTCGGCCACTCCGGCCCCCGGCCGAGCAGCACACGGTCGTCGTCGTCGTGAATGAGCATGATCACCGCCGGGTCGACCCGGGGGAAGTGCTGGCTCCCGTCCTTCGGGCAGGTCCGCATGTGACCCGAGGCCGTGATCGTCGTACGGCTCCCGCAGCGCGGGCAGAACTCGTGCGTCGCGTGCCAGGCCTCCAGGGCGACCGCGTAGACGAGCAGCCCGGCGTCGCGGTCGTCGAGCAGGGCGCCCACCTGCCTCAGCCCTGCGGCCTCGCCTTCGGGGAGGGGAGCCTGGACCGCGTAATACGCCACGCCGTCGAGGTCCACCCCGAGCAGATAGCGCGGGCCCGATGGGGCCTCCAGCGGCGAATAGAGAGCGACGGCCGCGCCGTCGGTGAACCTGCGGATGACGGTCTGGCCGCCGTCGATCACCAGCACCCGGGTCTTCTCGGCCGCCCACGACCGGGCCAGCCATTCCTCGTCGCCCCGGAGCGCCGCGGACCGGTCGACGGTGTTTCGCGCGAGCAGCAAAGGACCGAGCAGACCTTCCGAGATTTCCACGGCGTCATCCTTCCACGAGTGCCTCAGGCAACGCCGTGCCGGTGGTGCGGATTCCCACCCGGATCGATCTCGCCACCACTAGGATGCACGAGTTAGGTTAGGCTTACCTATGGAGGATGCGTGCGGCTGTACCTCACGGCCCTCAATCCGACTGACTCGGTGACCGACGGCTTCCTGCCCGCCGCCGCCGCGCTCGGCTGGGACGTCACCGTGCTGACGGACCGGCCGGACGCCTACCCGGGGCACGAGGCGATCGAGACGGATGTGCGCGACGCCCGCGCGGTGATCGACGCCATCGCCGGCCATCACCGCCCCGACGTCGTGTTCTCCAATTCCGACCATCTCCAGACAGAGACGGCGCTGGCCGCCGCCTACTTCGACCTGCCCGCCAAAGACTGGCGCGCGTGCGCGACCGCCAAGAACAAGTCGCTGACGCGCCGCCGCCTCGCCGCCGTCGAGACCGTCAGGTCGGTACGGCTGCCGCCCGGGGCCGAGCCCCCGCCCGGCCTGCCGTACCCGGCCGTGGTGAAACCGGCGATGGGCGTGGCCAGCGAAGACGTCGTGTTCGTGACGGACGGGCACGAGCTGGCCGTGGCGGTGGCCGGGATCAGGAAGCGGCGGCCGAGCGACGTGCTGGTCGTCGAGGAGTTCCTGGACGGGCCTCTGCACACCCTCGAGACGCTGGGGGACGGCAGGGCGCTGCGCGTGCTCGGCGGCTTCCGCACGACGCTGGGCCCGCTGCCGCATTTCATCGAGGAACGCCTCGACTGGGCGTCGCCCGGCGAAAGCCCCGACGAATACTCCGTGCACGTGACCGCCGCGCTGGACGCCGTGGGAATCGGATTCGGGGCCTGCCACACGGAATACGTCGTCACGAGCGACGGCCCCCGCATCGTCGAGATCAACTACCGGGTGATCGGCGACAACTGCGACCTCCTGATGGCCGACATCCTGGACGTTCCCCTGTTCGAGTGGATCCTGCGCATGCACGCGGGCGAACCCCTGGACACGCTCGGAGGGCCTGCCGGGCAGGAGCGGTTCGGGGCGGCGGTCAGCCTCGTCGCCGATCGGCCCGGCGTCGTCGTCTCCGCGCCCCCGGAGTCGTCGGACACCACCGGCGACGGCGTGCGCATCTGGCACAAACCGCTGCGCGCGGCCGGCGACCGGGTCGAGATCACCCATACGAACCGCGACTACCTCGGCGTCGTCCGTGCGGTCGGCCCCGACCGGGCCCGCGTGGACGCCGCCGTCGACGACTTCCGCGCGCGCGAACCGTGGGTCGTCGCGTGACCGAGGCGTCCGGCGACGAGGCATACCTGGCGGCCCGGGTGCTCGACGCGCTGCTCCGCGAGGACTACGGCCGGATCGCCTCCCGGCTCACCAGCGGCAAGGACGGCGTCGCCGTGGTCCTCGCCTCCGGCAGGAGGGTGCGGCTCGCGCCGGGCTCCCCCTTCCAGGACTTCTCCGTAGCCGACCGCCGCACCGCATCCTCCAACGGAAGGTTGCGGCTGGCCGAGGTCCTGGACACGCTCGCGGAGATCTGCGATCCCGCCGACGCGGACGGGGTCGACGCCTTCGCCCGGGAGTGCCGAGAGGCCCTGGCGGCGCTGTGGCTGCACGACCGGCACCGGGCCGAGGTGGCGGCCCGGTTGCTCGGCCGGGAGCGTTCGCTCGTCTTCTACGAGACGCTGGCGGCGGGCGTGGACCATCCCGTCTATCCGACGTCCCGCTGCCGCCTCGGCCTGTCGGACAGCGACCTGCTGGCCCACGCGCCCGAGTTCGCCCCCGCATTCGACCTGGCCTGGGCGGCGGTGCCCCGCGACAGGGTCACGGCGTCCGCGCCGCCGCCGGACTGGTGGCCGGAGACCGGCGACATAGGGCTGTCGGAGCTGGCGGGCACACACCGGACGCTGCCGGTCCACCCGCTGAGCGTGCCCGTGGTCGTCGGCGTTCCGGACGTGGTCATGGGGCGCAAGCCGTACCTCACCGTACGGCCGACCCTGTCCATGCGCACGGTCGAGGTCGCCGACGGCACCCACCTCAAGCTGCCGCTCGCGACCAGCACGCTTGGGCTGCGCAACCGCCGCTCGATCAAGCCGGACACGCTCAGGGACGGCGCGCTGGCCGAGTCGCTCCTTCGGCGGGTGCTCACGCGTGAGCCTGTGTCGTCCAGCCCCGGGGCGCGCGTCCTGCTCGCCGGCGAACAGGCCTACGGCCATGCCGGGCACGAATACCTCGGCTGGATGATCCGCGACCTGCCGGAGGGCGAGATCGTGCCCCTCGCCGCGCTGCTCGCACCATGGCCCCCGCAGGAACCAGGGCCCGCGGCGGAAACGAGCCCGCGGCAGGCCGCCCGGCTGGTGCTGGACGACCTCGCCCGCCGCTTCTACGGGGGCGACCGCCTGGCCCTGCTGCGCGACCACCTCACGACGTTGCTGACGTGGAACGTGGGCCTGTTCGTGCGGTACGGCATCGCGTTGGAGGCCCACCAGCAGAACCTGTCGCTGGTGTTCGGAGACGGGCCCATGCGGCTGCTCGTGAAGGACAACGACGGACTGCTCATTTCACCGAGCGTGTTGCGCCGGGCCGGGCTGGACGTGCCGGCCTTCGCCGACCGGCGCATGCTCACCGACGACCCGCACGCGCTGGCCGACGTCTTCGTGACCATCACGCTTCACCTGGCCGCGGCGGCGATCGCCTTCCCCGCCCTCGGCCCGGAGGCGGCGTCCGCGTTGCTCAGGGAAGAGCTGGAAGCCGCCCTGGAGCCCTACGGCGACGACCCGATGGCCCGGCTCCTGCGGTCCAGGACCCTCGACTCGGCCCGGCTGGTCGGCAAGTCGATGGTGGTCGCGGGAACCCTCGTCGACAAGAGCCGGACCGGAGCGCGTGACGTCAACAAGTTCTACGGCGTCACCGGCCCCAACTACCTCCGCCTTTCCCCGTGATCAGCCCCCCCTTTCCCCGTGATCATGCAGAAGTTCGCCGGCGTCCCGCCTGACCTGCGCATCCTCCGATCGTGATCATGCAGAAGTTCGCCCGCACCCTCTCCGACCTGCCCGCCAGTCAATCGTGATCATGCAAAGGGGCACATCAACCCATGGACGGCCTCCTGCTCGACCCGCATCTCGCCATGGCCGAAGAGGCCACGCTCGGCGCCCTGCTGCGGTGTTGCGCCCGGGAATTGTGCGGGCCACGCGGCCGGCTCACCACGGCCGGGCCGTACACGCTGCTGCGCGTCGCGGGCACCACGATCCGGGTCCGCGCCGCGGGTGGGATCGCGCTGCGCTTCGAGGGGCCGGCCGAGTGGCTGGATGACGACACGTGGCGGCCTCTGACCTCGGAGCTGCTCGTCGAGCTGGCGGCGGCGGAGCTCAAGGACGTCGAGCAGGACGAGGACACCGCGCCCCACCCGCGCGAGCCGTACGACGGCAACGACGAGTTCGCCGCGCAGGTGGCCGCGAGCCGTGACGCCGTGGCGGCGCTCCTCACCGCCCGCGCGCGGGCCACGCCGCCCCGCGACCCGTGGCTGGCCTCCGAGCACGCGCTCGTGAGCGGGCACCCGTTCCATCCGTCGCCCAAGGCGCACACCGGGCCGGCGCTGACCCTCCACGCACCCGAGGCACACGCGCGGTTCCCCCTGCGCCTGCTCGCCGTACGCGCCGACCTCGTGTCCACGCACGGCGACGCGACGGCGCTCGACGCACTCGGCGCCGCGCCGCCCGGTTACACGCTCCTGCCCGCGCACCCGTGGCAGGCCGACCTGCTCGCAGCCGAGCTGCGCGAACCGCTCGCCGACGGGCGGCTGATCGACCTCGGGTACACACACCCGGTGACGCCCACGTCGTCGGTGCGCACGGTCTACGAACCCGTCACCGGCAACTGCCTCAAGCTCAGCCTGGACGTGCGCATCACCAACTGCGTGCGCAAGAACGCGTGGTACGAGCTGGCCGGAGCGGTCGAGCTGACGCGCCGGTTGCGGCCCGTATTCGACCGTCTGGCCATGCGGTTCCCGGGGACGGGATGGCTGCCCGAGCCCGGCTCCCGCTCGGCGGCGCTCGGCACCCGCCTGCTGGAGGCGCTGGGGGTCATCGTCCGCGAAGGACCCTGGCAGGTGTGCGGCCCAGGGGTGACGCCGCTGCTCGCGGGCGCGCTCGCCGTCCCCGGGAGCGACGGGGTGCCGCAAGCCGTGCGCACGCACCGCCAGGAGGACCCGCTCGGCTGGTGGAAGGCGTACGTGGAGCGGGTGGCCCCGCCGGTGCTGGAGGCGTATTTCGCGCACGGGGTCGTGCTGGAACCCCACGTGCAGAACGTGCTCGTCGGCGTCGACAGCACGGGCCTGCCCGTCGAGGTGATGTTCCGCGACCTGGAGGGCACCAAGCTCGTCGCCGGCCGCCACGACCTGTCGGGCCTGCCCGCACGTGTCGGCGAGGCGATGACATACGAGGCCGGGCGCGGCTGGAACCGGGTCGTCTACTGCCTGATGGTCAACCACCTCGCCGAGGTCGCCGCGACCCTCGCGGAGACCGGCGCGCCCCTGCCCGACCTGTGGGCGGCGGCCCGGAAGGCGCTGGAGGAACACGCCGAGCGGTACGGCAGGCCGGAGCCGCTCGGCCGCCTGCTGGACGGCGCTCCCCTGCCCGCCAAGGCCAACCTCGCGGTGCGGTGGGCGCGTGCGGCCGACCGGGCGGCCGGATATGTCAGCGTGGCCAGCCCGTTCACGCGCCCCTGATGTAGTGGAAGCCCGGCTTGGGGTGCATCAGAAAGTCGTGGTGGGAGATGTTCCACGCGTACGCCCCGGCCATCGCGAACTCGACGACGTCCCCCACCTCCAGGCGCACCGGCACCCCGCGGGCGAGCACGTCCTTCGGAGTGCAGAGCTGGCCGACGATGGTGATCGGCTCGCCGGGCTCCCCGCCGGCGAGCGGCTGGTCGTGGCCTTTCGTGGCCGGCGTCCTCAGATGGTGGGTGCCGCCCGCGACGACCGCGAACAGCTCGCCGTGCACCCGCTTGACGTCGATGACCTGGGTCACGTACCTGCCGCAGTACACAGTCAGCGACCGGCCCGGCTCCACCCGCAACACCTCTCCTGGACGGCGCAGGCCCGCCAGGCCCTTGCCGTACGCGTGCCAGTCGAAGATCTCCTCCGGGTCGGCGTACGAGACCGCCATGCCGCCGCCGAGGTTGACCTCCGTGAAGCCGAGGCGGCGTGCGAAATCGAGCACGTCCGCGGCGAGCTCCAGCAACCGGGGCGCGTCGAGCCCGCTGGCCAGGTGGGCGTGCAGCCCGCGCAGCCGCACCGCGTCCTGCCGTTCGAGCAGGTCCATGCACTCGGCGATGTCCGCGGGGTCCATGCCGAACGGCGTCGCACCGCCGCCCATGACCAGGGACGCCCCACCGATCGGAAGGTCGAGATTGGCGCGCAGCAGCACGTCGGCGGGCCGTCCGGACGCGAGCAGGCGGCGCAGTTCGGACGGGCTTTCGACGTGCAGCCGGGTCACGTCGGCGAACAACTCCGCGTCGGTCTTGCCGGGCCCGCCGAGCGCCACCGGTGCGTCCGGGAACAGCTCGCGCACGTGCGCGAGCTCGCCCCCGGAGGAGACCTCGAAGCCGTCCACGTACGGTGCGAGCACCCGCAGCAGCTCCGGGTCGGGGTTGGCCTTGACCGCGTAGTAGAGCTCGACGCCGTCCAGCGCCTCCCGCACGGTCGCCACGTGGGCGTCCAGCCCGGCCAGGTCGTACACGTAGGCGGGCAGCTCGGTGCTCCAGGCGGCGTGCCCGTACGGCGTGCTCACGTCAGCGTCTCCGATCACGTAGGCGGTCTTCTCCCTCAGAGCAGAACTCTCCACCGTCGAGGGACGTGTCTCCACCCGGCGCCTGCACGGGGGCTGCCGCCCTCGATCGCATTCTGTTACGTTCCGTCGCGGCCCGGCCACCACCCGTAGGATCAAACACAAGGGAGACCGAGAGGATGGCGACGACATGGCGCTCACCAGGCCCACCCGGCATCGCCGCGACGACCACGCCCCCGCTGTACAGCAGGCGGACATCGAGCCTGAAACGCCCGAAGAGGACATCGAGCCGGGAACGCCTGAAGAGGACATCGATGAGACCGGCACGATCGTGCGGTTCGCTCAGGAACTCAACGACGCCGGTTACACGGCGGAGATCTCCGGAAGCCGGGTCGTCGTGAGCCCGAAGATCAACCGCAGGCAGTCGAACACGACGTTCAATCTGCTGAATCAGATTTTCGATGTCGCGCGGGCGAACGGGTGGATCATTCATTCGAACTGGGGCGTACACATTCCTCCGTATCCGGACATGCGACTCCCGGATCTCATGGTCGCGCCCAGAGACGCGGAGCAATACGACGACATGCACATCTACGGCCACAGCGCTCTGCTGGTCGCCGAAGTGTGCTCAGGTGGCACACGTGCGGTCGACTGGGATGAGAAACCCCTCGAATATGCCCGCGCCGGGGTGCCGCTCCTTCTCATCGTCGACCCGCTGACGGCACCGGAGACGGTCACTTTGATGAGTGAACCGTTGAAGGACCTCGCGGTGAATGACATGCGAGAGCCGTACCAGCGGGTCGTCACGGTCGCGGTGGGCCGGCCCCTGAGCCTGCCCGAGCCGTTCACGATGGATCTCGACACGAACGCGCTCTTCGAGTGACGTCGCAAGGCCCGGTCCGGAAGGCCGGGCCTTGCTCACTCGGCTGAGGGGATGCGTTCGATCACGGCCTTGAGGCCGTCGGCTCCGAGCAGGTCCACGGGGCGCACGGTCTCGTTCGACCGGACGTAGTGGAAGGCCGCTCCGACCTTCTCCACCGGCACACCCGCCAGCTCGGCCCAGGCGAGGCGGTAGGCGGCCAGCTGCACCGAGGCGTTCTCCCCCGCCCTGCCGCGCAGCCGTTCGCCGGTCTTCCAGTCGACGACCACGTACCCGTCGCCTTCCCGGAAGACCGCGTCCATCCGCCCCCGCAGCAGACGGTCGGCGATCACGGTCTCGAACGGCACCTCCAGGTCGAGCGGCTCCCGCCCCGCCCATTCGCTCTCCTCGAACCGCTCCTGCAGTTCGGACAGCTCGACCTCGGCCTCCGACGGCTCGTCGGAGGCTCCCGGCAGGTCGAAGTCGTCGAGCAGCCGCTGCTGGCCCCAGCGCGTCTCCAGCCAGCGATGGAACGCGGTGCCCCGCCGGGCCAGCGGCGCGGGTTTGCGGGGCACCGGCCGCCGCACCTGCCGCGCGAAGGCCGCGGGGTCGGAGGCGAGCGTGACCAGCGACGACACCGTCAGGCGCGCGGGCAGCTCCACGGATCCTCCGGCCCGCCACCGGTTCGCCTCACGCTCGCGAAGCAGCAGGTCGGTGTCGCGCGCCCAGGCCCGCAGGCGTTCGCGGTCGCGCTCGCGCAGCTCGGCCCCGCCCACAGGCGTGACGTCCGTACGGCTTTCGCCGCGGAGTTGGGCGACCAGTGCCTCCTCCACGAGGAGGGCGCCGTCGAGCACGGCGTCCCGCACGGAGACGACCGGCCAATCCTTTCGCGCCGACTCGGCGAGCAGGGGATTCTCCCCGCCGGCGTCCTCGTCCCACCCGACGACGTGCGCGCCTGCCTCCCGGATCTCCCTGAGGAAGTCGGACGGCTCCAGCGGCTTCGACGAGGTGCCCCACCGGTAGCCGGAGGCGATCAGCAGGTAGTGCGCCCGGGTGACTGCGACGTAGGCGAGGCGCCGCTCCTCCAGCAGGTCGCGGTCTCTGCACCGCTCGTCGAAGTCGGCCAGCGCGTCCTTGTCCAGGCCCGCGAGAACCGGCAGATCCGACTTGTCACCACGCAGGGGGTAGGGCAGCTTGCGCGGGTTCTCGGTCCACCGCGAGTTGGTCACCGGCGTGGCGGGAAAGACGCTGCCCCGGGCGAGCCCGCCCTTCTGCGTGGTGAGCTGCGACAGGCCGGGCACGACGACGACCGGCCACTCCAGGCCCTTCGACGCGTGCACGGTCATGAGCTTGACGCTGTTGGTGTCGCCGACCCGCCCGGCCTCCAGACCGAACTCCTCGGTCTCCGCCGCCTTCAGATAGGCGAGGAAGGCCCCCAGTGTGGGGTCTTCCGAGTCGCCCGCGAATCTGGCCGCCGCGTCCTGGAAGGCGTCCAGGTCGGCGCGGGCCGCCAGCGGGCTCCCGCCCCGCGCGGCCACCTCGATGTCGAGCCCGAGTCTGCGCTCGACCTCCCCGATGAGGTCGGGCAGCGGTTGTCCCGCGTGCGATCGCAGCAGGCGCAGTTCGAGCGCCAGCGCGGGCATCCGCACACGGGCCGGAGGCGAGAACGCCTCCAGCCACCCGTCGCGGTCGGGCAGCTCGTCGAGCGCGTCGATCAGGCTGCCGCGCTCTTCCGCCATGTCGGCGACGACCTGGTCGAGCGGGTCGTCCGGGCGCGGCCCGCCGTGGAACTCGTGGTTGAGCTCGCGGGCGAGGTCTCCGAGCACCTTCAGGTCGGCGGCGCCGATCCGCCAGCGCGGCCCGGCGAGCAGCCGTACGAGGGCGTCCCCGGCCGTGGGGTCGTACAGCACGCGCAGGGTCGCGACGATGTCGGCGACCTCCGGCACGGTGAGCAGGCCGCCCAGGCCTACCACCTCGACCGGGATGCCCAGCGCCTCCAGCTCCTTGCGAAGCACGGGGAACTGCGAGCGCTTGCGAGCGAGGACCGCGACGTCCTGCGGGCGTACGGCACCGCCCCACCGCGGACGCTCACCCTCGCCCCAGGGCAGGCCGTCAGGCGCGGAATCGGCCTTGAGCACGTCGGCCACCTGCTGCGCGACCCATCTGGCCTCGTCTTCGGCGGTCCGGTGGAAGGCGCACATCACGCGGCCCCGCCCCGCCCTGTTCACGCCGGGCACGAGCACGGGCACGTCCCCCGCCTCCTGCCGGAGCGGTCCCTGCAGGGCGGCCGCGACGTTGAGCACCCGCTCACCGTTCCTGAAGCTGACCGACAACCGGCGCACACGCGCGGGATCGCCCGCCGTGGTCGGGAAGTCCGAAGGGAATCTCGACAGGTTGCCCGCCGAGGCTCCCCGCCAGCCGTAGATCGACTGGCACGGGTCGCCCACGGCCGTCACCGGGTGGCCGCCACCGAACAACGCGCGCAGCAAGACGAGTTGCGCGTGGCTGGTGTCCTGGTATTCGTCGAGCAGCACGACGGAGAACCGGCCGCGCTCCGACACCCCCACCTCGGGGTGCCGCGACGCGATCCGCGCGGCTAGCGCCATCTGGTCGCCGTAGTCGATGACCTCCCTGGCGCGCTTGAATCGTTCGTAGGCCTCGGCCAGAGGCAGCAGCTGCTCCCTGACGGCCTGGACCTTGACCGGGCGTTGCTGAGCCTGGGTCGTCCTGCCCGGAAGGGCGGCGAGCCGTTCCCTGAGCCAGTCGCCGACCTCGCGCACCTCGGCGGGGCCGCGCAGATGCTCGGCCATCTCCCCGGCCAGTTCGAGCACGGCGGCGGTGACGCTCGGCGGGCCGAGGTCCACCTTGTCCATCGGGCCGTCGTACTGTCCGACGACCCGGGCGGCCATCTGCCAGGCGACGGCGGGCGTGACCAGCCTCATGGTCGGCTCCAGCCCCTCACGCAGGGCGTGGTCGGTGACGAGGCGGGCGGCGTAGGCGTGATAGGTCGAGATCGTCGGTTCCGCGTCGAGCGCCTCCCGCTCGACCAGCCCGGCGGCGGCCAGGCCTTCCAGCCGCTTGCGCACACGCTCGGCCAGCTCGGCCGCGGCCTTCCTCGTGAAGGTGAGTCCCAGGATCTGCTCGGGGCGTGCGAGCCCGTTGGCCACCAGCCAGACGACCCGCCCCGCCATGGTCTCGCTCTTGCCCGACCCCGCGCCTGCGACGACCACCGCCGGTTCCAGGGGCGCGTCGATGACGGCCGCCTGCTCGGGCGTGGGCGGGAGGATGCCGAGCTTTCCGGCGAGTTCCGCGGGGCTCAGCATCTGAACATCGTACGGACATCGCACTCCTGCGCTGCCCGTACGGCCGACACGTCAGTCTTGTGTCTGCTCAGCACACCTGTCCCCCGTTGTCGTTGACCGGGCAGACGAGCTTGGCCGCGCAGGTGCGGCACCCGTCGTTGACCGTGGCCACGAACACCTTCTCGGCCATGCCCTTGGCGACCGTGTCGACCAGGTCCCTGGCCCAGCCGGGGTCGGAATCGTCGGCCAGCGCCCGCTGCACCTGCTCCTTGGCCTCGGACGACGCGCCCGCCGCCTTGCCGACCTGCACGAGCGAGGCGCCTCCCGGCTCGGCCAGCCCGTGCCGCTTGAACGCCCCGAGCGCCGTGGCCAGCTGGTACACCCCCAGCTGGGGATGCCGGTCGAGCTCGTCCTCCTTCGGCTTGGACCCTCCGGTCTTGATGTCGATGATCACGGCGCGGCCGTCGCCGTCGCGCTCCACCCGGTCGACGCGGCCCTTGATCTGCACGCCCTCGGAGACCACCGCGGTGAACGACTCCTCCTGCGCCACGAGGTCGCGTTCGTTGTTCTCGTGCCACCGCACGAACCGCTCGATCATCTGCTCGGCGACCTTGCGCTGCTTGCGGTTGAACCACACCCCGCCGAAGTCGAACTCGTCCCACACGTCGTCGAGCCGCCCCATCAGGTCGGCGCCGTCCTCGGCCGCCAGCACGGCTATGGCGTGGATGACCGAGCCGAGGCTTTGCGCGACCCCGGAGCCTCCGGTCCCGACCGCCGTCTCCAGCACCCAGCGCAGCCCGCACTTGGTGAAGCTCTCCACCGCCGACGGCGAGATGCGGACGATGTCGTCCGGCCAGCCGAGCGGCCGGTCGTCGGACAACGTCGTCAGGGCGTACCAGTCGTGCGGGCTCGCGCCGGGCACTCCGGCACGGGCCAGCCTGGCGAGATGCCCGGCGGCCTCACGGCGCATGTGCTCGGATCGCGACGTGTCGCACACCGCCGCTCGCAGGTCGGCGACCAGCGCGGACATGTTCAGCCAGCGCGCCCGGTCGTCGACGGTGGCCGCCTCGATCCCGCCGGGCAGCAGCTCGTTGAGGAACCGGGAGGGCCGCTCGTCGGTGTCCTCGCCTCCCACGGCGGTGACGATCAGCTTGCGCCGGGCCCGGGTGACCGCGACGTAGAAGAGCCGCCGCTCCTCGGCAAGCAGCTTGGACACCAGCGACGCCGCGGCCGCCTGTGTGCCGTCCAGAGCGATGCCCGCCGACAGCTCGACGAGCTCCTCCGCGCCGAGCAGCGACCCGCGCAGGCGCAGGTCGGGCCAGACGCCCTCCTGGACGCCTGCGACCACCACCACGTCCCACTCCAGCCCCTTGGACCGGTGGGCGGTCAGGATCCGTACGGCGTCGCCCTCGGGAGCCTGCTCGGCGAGGGTGTCACCGGCGATCTCCTGCGAGGTGAGGTCGTCGAGGAACACCGCCACGCCGGCCTTGGGCAGCCGGTCGGTGAAGCGGGCCGCGTGGTCGAACAACGCGACGACGCCGTCGAGGTCGCGATCGGCCTGCGCCCCTCGCGAGCCTCCGCCGAGGCTGGTCTCCGTCCACCGGTCGGCCAGGCCGCTCGCCTGCCAGATGTCCCACAGCGCCTCCTCCGCTCCGCGGCCGTGCCGTACGGCTTCGCGTGCGATCTTCAGCAGGCGGGCGACTCGCTCGGCCGGAGCGGCGACGTGCGGCTCGACGTTGACCAGCTCGCGGGCGTCGCCGATCGCGGCGACGAGCATCTCGTCGGACGACCGGGCAGGCAGCGGCAGCATCGCCTGTCCGTCGTCGGCCTCCCGCTTCTCGACGGCCTCGCGCTCGGCGACGCGCAGGGCACGCCGGAGGCGGCGGACCCCGATCATGTCGGTGCCGCCGAGGGCGCCGGTCAGCAACTCCTCGGCCGTCGGCACGTCGAGGGACGACGGCTGCACGGCAACCTTCAACAACGTGATCAGCGGCCGCACGCCCGGCTCCTGGACCAGCGGCAACTCGTCACCGGCCACGACCACGGGCACGCCGGCCGCGATGAGCGCCCGGCGCAGCGGCGGGAGCTGCCGGGTGGCGCTGCGGACGAGGACCGCCATCCGCGACCAGGGCACGCCGTCGAGCAGGTGGGCCCTGCGCAGCGCGTCGGCCACCACGGCGGCCTCCTGAGTGTCGCTGTCGGCCAGCAACACGCTGACCTCGCCGGACTCCGCATCGTCGAGCGGCACCAGCCCGCGATGCCCGCCGGCGGGCAGGCGGGAGGCGACCCGGCGGGACGCCTCCAGAAGCTCGGGGCCGCTTCTGCGGCAGACGCCGAGCGCGACCACCGGGGCCTCCTCGCCACCGGTCGTCTTGAATCTCTCCGGGAACCGCATGATGGCCTGCACGTCCGCGCCGCGGAAGCCGTAGATGGACTGGTCGGGGTCGCCGACCGCGATCAGGTCCCTGCCGTCCCCGGCGAGCTGCTGGAGCAGGAACTCCTGGGCCGGGTCGGTGTCCTGGTACTCGTCCACGAGCACCAGGTCGTAGGCCTCGCGCTCACGGTCCCTCACTTCGCCGAGGGTCAGCAGGCCGGCGGCCTCGCGGATCAGTTCGGCGTAGTCGAGCGAAGGCACCGGGTCGAGGTCGAACCTGTCCTGGTAGCGGTGGGAGAACCACCCGGCCGCCTCCCAGTCCGCCCTGCCGTGCATACGGCCGAGCTCGACCAGCGCGTCGCCGTCCAGGCCGCGCTCGGCTGCCCGGGACAGGAAGTCGCGCAACTCCTCGGCGAACCCACGGGTCTTGAGCAGTTCCCGCATGCGGTCCGGCCAGCGCTCCGCCCCGTCCTCCAGCTCGCCGTGCAGAAGCCTGCGGATCTCCAGCAGCTGCTCGGGGCCGGTCAGCAGGCGGGGCGGCGGATCGCCGGCGAGCACGGCCTCGCGGCGCAGCAGCGCGTAGGCGTAGCTGTGGAATGTCAGGGCGAGAGGAGTCCTGGTGGTCCTGCGCATGCGCCCGGTGATGCGCTCACGCAGCTCACCGGCGGCCTTACGGCTGAAGGTGAGGACGAGCACCCGTTCGGGGTCGAGGCCCCTGCGCTCGATCCTGTCGACGACGGTTTCGACGATTGTCGTGGTCTTGCCGGTGCCGGGTCCCGCCAACACGAGCAGTGGACCGCTGCCGTGCTCGACGACGGCCCTCTGGTTCTCGTCCAGGACGGGAGCCGGACGGCTCACCCCGTCTCGGCGGACCAAACGGTAAGTCTGAGCACTCACAACTCAGAATTCCACCAGAACACCGGGGTAGATCGTGCAGTGTTTCATTTGCGCTCGCTCCGCTCGCGCGGGCTCGGGCGCTTAAAGGCCGATCCTTCCCTCGTCACGTCCTCGCTCGTTCCTCGCTGCGGGCGTTCCTCAGTCCAGTCACGGCCGCGCCCTCGCGAACACGTGTGGCCCAGAAACGAGGGAAGACTTGCCGCTTCTGTGTGAGTCTCACCACTGCGAGGGGCGCGGCCGGGTCTGGACTGAGGAGTGAGCGGGAAGCGAGGAACGAGCGACCCCGAACGACGAGGGAAGACTCGGCCTCAAGGCGCCCCGAGCCCGCGCGCGCGGAGCGAACGCCATCAAACACCGTCCCAGCGGGCTTTACGCATGTCCACCCTGGTTCCCCTGAGGGGTGTGCTCTCCTCACGCCAGTGGGCGAGGCACTCGCTCTGGAGACCGTCGGCCGCCGAGCCGTCGGCCCTGATCACGCGCCACCACGGTACGGCGCCGCCCCAAAGGGCCATGACCCTGCCGACCTGGCGGGGGCCGCCCTCGCCGAGGAACTCCGCCACGTCCCCGTAGGACATGACCTTGCCCGGCGGGATGCGCTCGACCACGTCCAGCACGCGCTCGGCGTACGGCGTGGGTTCTCCGCGGGTGGTCGTCAGTTGCTCCACTCGATGGGCCCGGCGGCGATGATCTGCTCGAGCTTGCCGAACTCGTAGGTCGCCGAGCCGCTGATCTGCTCGACGATGCCGTCCTTGACGATGTAGGCCTCGCCGTCCTCGCCGACCAGCCGTGCGCCGAGCATGTCGGCGAGGCGGGCCAGCTGTGCCACCTGCCAGTCCGACGCCGGCTGACAGGCCAGCTTGCCCGACCAGGTCGCCACTCGATGCGCTGAGTTCGCGTGCAATGCGACGAGCTCGCCGGTCTCCTGCGACCCGCGCAGCTCGAATTCGGCGTCGGCCGAGATCACGCTCGCGAGTTCGGCGTAGGCGAGCGGTGCTTCACGCTCTACGCGCAACTCGTACCCCATGAGGCGCGACCTTAGCGAAACTTGACCTCACGCTGTCACCGAAACCCGAAACGCCGCCAAATGGCGGCCAACATGTGATCACCGGCGGCTGAGGGCGACGACGGCGACACCGAATCCGCCCAGGCCGAGAAGGGCGGCGACTCCGTAGATCCAGAGCCTAACCGGATCAGGGCCGGGGCGCATGGGTCCTTCGGACAACGGGCCCTTTCCGAAATGGGCGTCGTCCTGAACGGGAACGGCGGGACCGTAACCCACCAACTCGGCCGCCTTGGCCACCGCCGCGGCCGCGTCGACTTCGCCGAACCCGACCTTCTCGTCGTATCCGGCGGCCGGGTGCGGGCGCGACGTCGAGGTGAGCGCCCTCGACACGAGCTCCGGCGCCAGCCCTGGATATTTCGCCTTTATCAGGGCGGCGGTCCCCGCGACCAGGGCGCTCGACGCGCCGGTTCCCGACACCGTGCCGTGCCTACCTCCGGCCAGGACCACGGGGACGTCCGCGCCGGGCGCCGCAACCAGGATCGACAGGTTGTCGCTGCTGAAACCGGCTCTGCGGCCCTCACTGTCAACGCTCGCCACGCCGATGACGCCCGGATAACCCGCCGGGAAACGCCAGTAGGAGGTGTCGTTCTGCTTGGCGTAGACCGACTGGCCGCCGTCCCCCGCCGCCGCGACCAGGACGGCCCCCTGCGAAAGGGCGTAGGAGACGGCCTCGCGGTCGGCCCGGTCGACCCCATAGCCGGCGATCGTGATGCAGATGACCGAGGCACCGTGGCTCGCGGCATACCTGATGCCCCGGGCCAGGGAGCTGTCCTGCGCCCCGCCGCCGACGCCGGTCTCCGGGTCCGTCGCGTCGGCGCCGTCCGGCTCCGCCGCCGCGACCGGCACGGAAAGAATCCGTGCCTCGGGCGCGACTCCGGAGCCGCCGTTTCCCGCTATCAGGGAGGCCGCCGCGGTCGTGTCGTTCCCCGGCATGGCGATGTCGTCGCCGAACAGGGCACCCGTCAGGTCCGGCCCGTGCGTGACCCTGCCCTTGAGCTCGGGCACGTCGCCGTCGGGCCGTTCCGCTCCCAGCAGGGCGACGGTGACCCCGGCTCCCTTGGTGGTCTTCCACGCCTCCCTGGCGTTGATCGCGTCGAGGGCCCAGCCCTCTCCTCCGGACCCCGGCGCGTAGGCGGGTGCCGCTGAGGCGGGCAGGGCGGGTGCGGCGACGGCCACCGCGAAGGTTGCCGCGAGCAGGACCCCGCCGAACGCGGCGGGCCTCAGCACACGTTCCCCTGGGTGCAGCGTGGCACGTCGGGCGGTTCTCCCAGAGAACGCGCGATCCTCCCGGCGATCGATTCGGCGGTGGGCCACATCTCGCTGTTCAGCTGTTCCTCCAGGGGCACGGACTCACGGGTCCTGCCGTCGGTGTACCCCACGGTGGAGAAGACGATGTACGGCCCGGCGGCCACCCAGCCGGTCCGCTGCCGCTGGGCCGCCCCGAAATTGTCGGTCACCGTGCCGGGGAAGGCGACTGGCCGCACGCCCACACGGTCGTCCACCGGCAGCTTGCTCGCCGCGTCGATCCGCGCGTCCTCGTCCCTGAGCACGGCGACGCCCACGGTGATCGCGAAGGTCGAGGTCTGGTCGACGTAGGTGGCCCGCAGCATCGTCCGGCAGCCCTGCTCGCCCAGGACCGAGGCGACGGGTGAGTCCACGGCGGTCGTGCAGGTGGTCTCCGGGGCCACCCCCACCCGCCGGGCGTACTGCTGGGCCCGGCCCAGACCGTTGTACGGAAGTTCCTCGGGGAAGACCATGCCCACGGGCCATGCCTGCCATCGTCTGGCGATGTCGTCGGCGACGTACTTGGCGCGTTCGGCGTCGGTGAGGGGCCGGGATCGCGTCTCCAGGAACAGCCCGAGCGAGCCGAGCAGCACGTCGAGGGTCGCCACCGCCAGCACGACCCCCATCAGCGTCATGAAGACCGCACGGAATCTGAGGCCGCGGGCGACTTCCTCCCGCTCCTTCAGCGCCTGGACCGCGGCGGCCCTGCGCCGCGACGCGGGCCACGGGCGCGCGCGGAGGCGGCCGGCGGACGAGCCGAGCGGCAGTCCGCGCCGGCCATCGGGCCGTGTCCGGGGCTGCTCGGGCGGCATGATTCGATGTTACGTCGAGAGGCCTGAAGGCTGAGGGGGCGACATGGCGAGATCGTCGTCTTTCTCCCCGCGTGCCCGCCGTACGAGCATGATGAGCACGGTCAGGCTGATGATCGCGCCCAGGGAGGCGACGCCGGCGATCAGGGCGTAGACGACGAGGCTTCGCTGGTCGCGCTGAGCCACGGCCGCGAGATGCTTCGGGGCGGCGTGGCCGTCGAGGGAGTGTTCCGGATCCTGGACCCCCGGGCCTTTCGCGGTGATCCCGTGGCGGGCGAGTCCGTCGGCCGCCTTCAGCGCCCGGTAGGCGTTGACCACCCCGAACCCGGTGCCGGTGTTGTACGGGCCTTTGCGTACCGGTGACGACGCGAGCGCCTGCGCCACAAGGGCGGGAGACATCGACGGGTGCCGGGCCTTGATCAGCGCGGCGACCCCCGAGACCAGCGCGGTGGCCTGCGACGTGCCCTTGCCCATCCAGTACTCATCGTGGGGGCCCGCGCCGAGGACGTCGACGCCGGGAGCCGAGACCAGGACGGAGGAGTTCCTGTTCGAGAACGAGGCGTGCAGCAGCGCGGGGGTGACCGCCGCCACCGAGATCACACCGGGGATGGCCGCCGGGTAGGAATACGGGCCGACGCGCTTGCCCGTCCCGTCGTTTCCGGCGGCGGCGACCAGGACCACGCCCTTGGAGATCGCGTAGGCGATGGCCTCCCGCTCAGGCTCGGTCGGCCTCTCCTTCGAGATCGACAGGTTGATCACGTCGGCGCCCTGGTCGACGGCGTATCTGATGCCCTTGGCGACCACTCCTGCGAACCGCGGATCGGAGTTGAACCGCTTGAAGCCCGGCTCCTCGTCCTCGAGGATCACCCGGACCGAGAGGATCTTCGCCTGGGGCGCGACCCCTATGACGCCGTCGCCTCCGCCCGGGCCGTGCCCGTGGCCGGCGATCAGCGACGCCATGTAGGTGCCGTGCAGACGCACAGGCTTCGCGTTCTTGGGGTTGGCGCCGACGGTGAAGTCCTTGCCGGTGATCACCGATCCGGCCAGGTCGTGATGCCCGGGGTCGACGCCGGAGTCGAGAACGGCGACCGTCACCCCCCTCCCCTTCGTCGCCTTCCACGCGGCCGACACGCCCAGCGTGCTCAGCACCGGCTGCTGGCTGTCCCGGATCTGGTCGGCGAGAGCCGTGCCGGGGAGGAGCACGCCCACGGCCGTGAAGGCCGCGAGGGCGCCGGCGGCGAGGCGTCTCAGCACGGCGACGCCTCGGCCTCGCACGCGGCGGGTGAGGGAGCCGAGAGGATCCTGACGACGGCCTGGGCCAGGTCGCCGGTGAAGCCGAACATGCCCGGCCGCTGCTTGCCGAGCGCCGCCGCCGGCCGCCCGTCCACCTGGCCGGCGGTGGTGAGCACCACGTACGGCCCGGCCTGGCGCTGGGTGGCGGACTGGCGGCTGGCGGCGTCGAAGCGGTCGGTGACGGTGCCGGTGAAGGAGAGGGCGCGCAGCCCCGGGGACGGTTTTCCGCCGCGTGCCAGGGCCGACTTGGCCGCCGAGGCGGAGGCGGAGTCGGGGAAGGCGGCCACCCCGATCGTGACGACGGTGCCCTGCAGCGCGTCGAGGTACGTGGCCCGGAGGATCGCCTTGCAGCCCACGGCCTTGAGCGCGGGCTGAAGGGCGGCGTCCACGGCCGCGTCGCAGTCGGTCCTGGAGGAGATGCCGACCCGGTGGGCCTTCTCACTGCTGCCCTGCTCGTCGACGTAGGGAAGGGTCGCGGGGAAGATCTTGCCGGCGGGCCACGCGGCCCAGCGCCCGGCGAGCTCGGCGGCCTCGGCCCGCTGCAGTTCGGCCGGGCTGGGCCCGCGGGTGAGCTCCGCCACTGCGGCTCCGGCTGCGACGACCGCCACGACCGCGCAGATCAGGGTGAGCGTGGAGGCCGTGACCAGGGCCGGCCATACCCGCCGTTCACTCACCGGATCTCCGCTCGCTCGGCGCGGTGTTACCCAGCGACCTTAACGCCACCCTGGGCGGCTATCTCACCAAATGCCCTGGAAAGTACTTGACGTTATGGAAAGTGGAAAATACTTTCCAAGATGGAAAGAGACTCGGTGAGGAGCCCCATGAACCCTGACGAAGCCGCACGAAGCCTGGCGACCATCCGCGAGACGCAGACCAGGGCGGTGACGGCGCAGCCGTGGTTTCCGACGTGGTACGTGATCGGGGTGTCCCTGTTCGTGACCGGGATGCAGGCCGTCACCGAACCCGGCACTCCCGTCCCCCTCAGCGCGGGCCTCGGGATCGTGCTGTGCGCCGGACTCGGCGCCCTGGTCGCCGTGCTGGTCAAAACCCGCCGGATGACCGCCCATCGCAGCCTCCAGTCGGGCGGTGGGTTCGCCGTCTTCGGCGGATGGCTGGTGCTCTGCTTCTGCCTCTGTCTCGCTCTGGCGTTGCGGCTGGACGCCGCGGGGATCTCCTACGCTCGGACATATGCCGCACTCGCGATGACGGCCTTCATCGCGGCGACCGGGCCCCTTGTGGCACGGAGGATCTCCCGGCTGATCGCCCGAAAGATCGAGAAAGGCGCGTGATGGGGCCCGCGCATTCAAGCCCTGAGAACGGTTCGGGCGGCGTGAATTCCGTCACCGTGCGCCCGGGGGCGGCCGATTCCGGCTTCGCAGCCGGCGACCCCGTGACGCTCGACCCTGTGACACTCGACCCCGTGATCCACGCTCCGACCCGCCTGCAGATCGTGTCGGCGCTGGCGGCGGCGGAAGAGGCCGAGTTCGGCTTCGTCAGGGACACGCTCGGCATCAGCGACTCGGTGCTGTCCAAGCACGCGAGCGCCCTGGAGACGGCCGGATACGTGCGGATCCGCAAGGGATACGTGGGCAAGCGGCCCAAGACGTGGCTCAGCCTCACCGGGCAAGGCCGTACGGCATTCGCCGAATATGTGCGGAACCTGCAGCGGATCGTCGCACCGAGCGGGCTGACGATCCTGCCCCGCTGAAGATCCCGGCATGCGTACGGCCGCCGCCTCGGTCGGCGAGGGCGGCGGCCGTACGGACGGTCGATCAGTAGGTGGGCAGGCTCGGATCCACGGTCTTGATCCAGCTCAGCACGCCTCCGCCGACGTGGACGGCGTCGGAGAAGCCGGCGTTCTTGAGGACCGCGAGGACCTCCGCCGACCGGCCGCCGGACTTGCAGTGCACGACGATCTTCTTGTCCTGCGGCAGCCCCTCCAGAGCGGAGCCGTTCAGGAACTCGCCCTTCGGGATCAGCACGGCGCCGGGGATGTTGACGATCTCGTACTCGTTCTGCTCCCTGACGTCGATCAGGTAGATGTTGTCGCCCCGCTCCTGCATGTCCCTGAGCTCGGCCGCCGTGATGGTCGACCCGGCCGCGGCCTGCTGGGCCTCGTCGGAGATGGTGCCGCAGAACGCCTCGTAGTCGATGAGCTCGGTGATCGAGGGGTTCTTGCCGCACAGCGGGCACTCGGGGTCCTTGCGGACCTTGACGTCGCGGTACTTCATCTCGAGCGCGTCATAGATCATCAGGCGGCCGACGAGGGGCTCGCCGATGCCGGTGATGAGCTTGATGGCCTCGTTGACCTGGATGGAGCCGATCGAGGCGCACAGGACGCCGAGAACGCCGCCCTCGGCGCAGCTGGGCACCATGCCGGGGGGCGGGGGCTCCGGGTAGAGGCAGCGGTA
Organism: Planotetraspora thailandica; assembly: GCF_016863335.1. Classification (GTDB taxonomy): domain Bacteria; phylum Actinomycetota; class Actinomycetes; order Streptosporangiales; family Streptosporangiaceae; genus Planotetraspora; species Planotetraspora thailandica. Next base: position 84,399 of record NZ_BOOR01000043.1, on the reverse strand, counting down.
GCAGGGGCCGTGCTCGGCCCAGAACACGCTCGCCTGGCCGTCGAAGCGGTAGATGGAACCCCAGACATACGGCTTGCCGAGCAGCACCGCCGCGTCGTTGACCATGTAACGGGTCGCGAAGTTGTCGGTCCCGTCCACGATCAGGTCGTAGCCCGAGAAGATGTCCATCACGTTGTCGTTGGTGAGGGCAACGTTGTGGATCACCACGTTGACGTTCGGGTTGACCTCCCGGACGCTGGCCGCCGCCGACTCCGCCTTGAGGCGGCCCACGTCGGACTGGCCATGGATGATCTGGCGCTGCAGGTTCGACTCGTCCACGATGTCGAAATCGACGATGCCGAGGGTGCCGACCCCGGCCGCGGCGAGGTAAAGCAGGGCAGGAGAGCCGAGGCCACCCGCGCCCACACACAGCACCTTGGCGTTCTTGAGCCGCTTCTGCCCTGCCATGCCCACGTCAGGGATGATCAGGTGGCGTGAGTAGCGGCGCACCTCGTCGACCGACAGCTCAGCTGCCGGTTCTACCAGCGGTGGCAACGACACAGTTCCACTCCCGTTTTCGCGCCAATGGTCGCCATCGGCTCCATGGGCCCATCACAAGCCCTTCTCACAACTTAACCGGGGTGTCCCCGCATTCCCCAATCACGCTGTTCGCGCGGCGGGCCTCAATGCCTCGACGATGAGCCGACGCGCCTCCCTGGCGACGACGCCGGGAAATTCCATCTGGGCGACGTGGGCCGCGCCGCGAATTGTGACGACCCGCACATTGGGAAAGATGCGGCCGGCTCTGCGGGCCATCCGCGCGTCGACGAGCCTGTCGCGCAGGCCGTAGATGACGAGCGTGGGCGCGATGATCTGCGCGGCCTGCTGCCACAGGTTGGCGGGCCCGGTGCGGAAGTACTCGTTCACGATCGCCCGGGCGCAGCCCACCATCGCCGCCGCCGCGTACGGAACGCCGTCGCGGCGGCGCAACTCCTCAATGGCCTCGCGCAGGCGCTGCGGGTGGATGTTGTTCTGGTCGGCATAGCACCAGCTGAGCGTGGCCCGCATCCGCCTCTCCGGCGGGATGGCGCTGAGCCGCCGCACGGCCAGCTCGCCCAGGCGGGGTGCGGCCGACACCACCACGCGGGCGGGGCCGAACCGGGGCAGCAGGTCGGGCAGCGCCGGGGACACCAGCGTCAGCGACTTGACCAGATCGGGCCGGGTCGCTGCCACCCGGACGGAGACGGCCCCTCCCATGGAGTTGCCGAACAAGTGGACAGGGCCTCCCACCTGCTCGATCAGCCGCGCGACCACGCCCGCGTGGCCGTCCACCGAATAGTCGCCATCCGCAGGCTCCGGTGAATACCCGGCGCCCGGCAGGTCGACGGCGTAACCCCTGACCTCACCGGCGAGCTCGCCCATCAGGTCGGTCCAGTTGGTGGCCGATCCGGCCAGGCCGTGCACGAACACGGCGCTCTCCGGCGGCCCCTCTGGCGTGGACCTCACGTGGACTCGCGTCTTCCCCATCTCGACGAGTTCCCCCGGCCACGACGGAATCGGTACGACACCCACGCGTCCTCCCCCTGTTCGCCCTCTGTTTCGACGATAGCCGCCTGCCGTACGGCAGGGCCAGAGAGAGAACCCCACCTCACATATCCGCGAATTCCGCTCATAATTGGACATTTCAAATCGGACATAAATCACATTTAACAGCAAACTCAGCGCTATTGGCTCAACGTCGTCAATAAAGAGATAAGCGGATGGCAAAAGCCGCCGATCGCTGTTTGTCGCTCAGCCGCCAAGGAAAACAAGACAATGCAGGGATGACCTACTAAGGGTCGCCAGATGCACATTTTCCCAGTCAAATGGGAAAAGTCAGAGCAGAGGGCAAAAGTCCTTTCAAGGGGGAAACGAAATGCCCAACTTCAAGAGCCTCGTCGGGGTTCTCGCCATCAGCACCGCGCTGACCGGCGGGGCCGTCGCTCTCGGCACCGCTGTGAGCACCTCCGCGAACGCCGCCGTCGTCATGGGCGGCTGCGGCGGCGGCGGCTGCGGCGGCGGCTTCGGCCGGGGCCACCGGAACCACAACCGCAACTGGAACCGCAACCACCAGTGGCAGCACGAGCGTCAGCACCAGCACCAGCGTCAGCACCTGCTGCGCGACTTCACCCTGGTCGTGACGCCGTTCCAGAAGAGCGACAACCAGGCCACCCCGTGGCAGAGGCAGGACAACGAGTCGGAGTCGGACTCGGAGTCGAAGTCCCACCCGTACTACGGCACAACTGAGTGACCAACCGTGCGGCCGCCTAGTCTCCGTGCCGCGCAGGCGGTGACCACAGGGTGAGACGCCCGCCCGTGCCCGCCGGCATCGCGAATTCCGCTTGGAAATGGCGCTCCGGCGAGCGCGGGCACATCACCGGCATATGACCGGGAGCCATTCCGGCCACCATCGCACGGAACCCAGCCGGGGTCTTCTCCTTCATTCGCAGGAAACCCATCGGTCTTCCGGCGCCCGCACAGCCAACGTTCCTGCTTTCTGCCACGCGAAATCCCGACAACGACGTAACGGGACTTCGCGTGTGCGGCAAACATATTTATCAAGGGGAAAAGTAAAATGTTCAAGCTCAGCAACGTCATGGGCGTTCTCGCCGCCAGCGCTGCGCTGACCGGTGGCGCCCTCGTCATCGGCGCGAGCGCCGCGAGCGCGTCCGTCGTCATGGGCGGCGTGCCCGCTCCGGCCCCGGCTCCTCGCGCCGTGGTCTCGCGGCCCGTCTGCCACAAGCAGGTGTGCTTCCGTGAGGGGCGTAACCACAACCGCAACCACAACTGGAACCACAGCCGTCAGCGTCAGCACGAGCGTCAGTTCGAGTTCCAGCGCCAGCACCTGCTGCGCGACTTCACGCTCGTCGTGACGCCGTTCCAGAAGTCCGACAACGAGACGAGCCCGTGGCAGAGGCAGGACACCGACTCCGACTCCGACTCCCAGTCGAAGGACAAGTCCTACTACTCCGAGTGATCCGCGGGCCGCGAACGGACCGCACGTGCCCGTGCTCGCGGGTCGGGGTCCTGAAGCCTGATCACCGAGCACGGGCACGGCCAAAACGATTCTCGCGCCGGCCGCCACGACGCCTGCGCACCGAAACAAGCACTGTTACAGGGGGAACGAAAGTGTCCAAGCTCAACAACCTCGTGGGAATCCTCGCCATCAGCACCGCGCTGACCGGTGGGGCCGTCGCCCTCGGCACCGCGGTGACCAGCACGTCCGCGGGCGCCACCACCATCATGGGGGGCTGCGGCGGCGGCGGCTGCGGCGGCGGCGGCTGGGGCCGCGGCCACCGCAACCACAACCGTAACTGGAACAGGATTCACGAGCGGCAGCACGCGCGGGAGCACCAGTTCCAGCGCCAGCACCTGCTGCGTGACTTCACGCTGCTCATCACGCCTTTCCAGAAGTCCGACAACCAGTCGTTCCCGCAGCAGAAGCAGGACAACGAGTCCGAGTCCGAGTCCAAGGCAAAGGCCCAGCCGGTCGTCACCGTAACCAAGACGGTCACGAAGTCGGCGCACTACGACTACGACTACGACATCGCCGAGTAGCACAGACGCACAAAGAGGCACGTAAGACACAGAAACACCACAAGGAGGGGCCACGGCGGCCGCCACGGCCGGTCGTGACCGCATGGATCTGGAACCGCAAACCAGATGCCTTCATCCGCATCGCCTCCTGAGCCGCATCGGACCGCTCAGGAACGCGCCGTCTATTTCCGATACATAGCGAGGGCTCCGCGGCATCGGCCGCGGAGCCCTCCACCATTTCCCCGGCGTTACCCGGCGCCCCACCCCTTGCCGCCGTCCAGCTCGTGTCCCGCACCCCACGCGACCGTTCGAGCGGCTGCGCGTGCCCGCCCCGAGCCCCTTGCGGCCTATCCGCGCAACCGATCCGTCCTGGAAGCGAGGCGTCATCCAGCCAGCGTCATGAGCCCCGATGCGACGGAGCACCCGCGGACGACACGGCCCCCGGAATGCTGATCCAGAATCGGACATACAGGACAAAACTGTCATTATTTGTATGAGGCCGTCTATATAGACCTAATAACCACTTAAAAGCATCAGATCATCGTTTGTACGGCGAGATCACTGGAAATCAAGACAGCGCAGGAAGATAGCCACTTCGGGGGTTATCGGCGACATTATCTCTATCTCGGAAATTGTCGCAAATAAGGGCAATCGATCCTTTCAAGGGGGACACCCAATGCCCACGTTCAAGAACGTCATGGCCGGCCTCGCTGTCAGCACCGCCCTTGTCGGTGGCGCCATCACCCTCGGCGCTACGTCCGCGAGCGCCAGCGGTCCCTGGGACATGGACCGCAACAAGAACGAGTTCTTCAACGAGGACTTCACCAACCTCACCGTCGGCGCCGGTAAGGCCTTCGTCAACTTCAACGAGTTCGACAAGAAGTGCCACCGCTTCCACGACGAGCGCAACCACTGGGACCGCTGACCGAGCGTTCCAGGACGAGCCTCGGCGACGGATAAGCCGATGACCGGCAGGCCCGCTTCCGCCGGAATCTGAGGCTCGCCGTCTGTTGGAGTGGTTCTCAAGCGAATATCCAGGCTCGATCCATGCATACAGGCGAGAGCTCCGGCGGGACGATCCGCCGGGGCTCTCGCCCTTTCACGTCCACATGCTCGTCCATACACAGAACAGCCTCCAGCCTGCTCACGCCGTACAGAGGACGCCCCGGACAATGCGGGCCATGCCGCACGGAGAGCCCGGACCGAAGACGGCGCATCAGCAGAAGCGGGGGCCGTGGAAGCGGTAACGGTCACAGGCGGCCCGGGAGGAGCCGGCCGAGAAGAGACCTGGCCGGCGAGATGGCCCTTGTGAGATGGCTGCGGAAAACGGCCTGCACATGGCGGAGGAGCTGGGCCGACCGGAGGCGTCTGCACACGTGACCCGCCGCCCGCTGAATCGGACATTTCATGACAAAGGCGTCATTAATGGTCTATGCTGGTCCATAAAGAGACAATAAGCAATCAAAAGCGCCAATCCGCCGTTTGTAGCCCAACCTTCCCGGCAATTAACCCATCGCACGAAAGATGGCCCATTAGGGGTTATCAGCGACATTTCTCTTCATTCGAGGAAGCGTCGCCGATAAGGGCAATCGATCCTTTCAAGGGGGACACGCAATGCCCAAGTACAAGAACATCATCGCAGGGCTCGCGATCAGCACGGCGCTGACCGGTGGGGCCGTCGCGCTCGGCGCTGCCACCACCACCACGACCGCGAGCGCGAGCACTGCCACGATCGCCAGCTGGGGCGGCGGCGGCTGCGGCGGCGGCGGCTTCTGGCGGGGCGGCAACCGCTGCGGCGGCGGCTGCCACCGCGGCTTCTTCCGCTGCGGCCACAACCGCATGCGCATTCACAACAGCAACCACCGCACGTTCAACCACGTCCGCCTGGACCGCAACGCGCGCGGCAACGACGTCGTCATCGGCTAACCGCGCGGCCCGTCGCGATGAGCTCCGCGCCCCGGGCTGAGAGGTGGAGAGACCTGCGAGGTCTCGTGACGCATCGACCTGTCTTGGGCCGCTTCCCAGCCTGAACGGAGCCCCGCTCCAAGGGGCGTAGAGGCGAGGGCTCCGGTGGATCACCCCACCGGAGCCCTCACAGATGCCGGGGCGACCCCGGCGACAACTCCACAGAGTGCCTGTTCACGCCGAACGGCGGCGCTTGGCGGGGGCCTTTTCCGCCTCTTTGTCAGCCGCCTTCTCAGAGGACTTCTGAGCTGACTTCTCCGCCGCCTTGCCGGAGGCCTTCTCCGCGGTCTTCTTCTTGGGCGCGGCGGCCCCCTCCCGCTCCTTCTTGGCGGCCTCGACGCTGGCGCGAAGCGCGGCCATCAGGTCGACCGCGGGGCCGGGCTCGGCCGGAGCCTCGGCGGCCACGACCTCCTTGCCGGCCACCTTGGCCTCGATGACCTGCTGGAGCGCCTCACGGTAGGCGTCCCGGTACTCCTCCGGATCGAAGTCGGCGACCATCGTCTCGATCAGCGACTCCGCCATCTTGAGCTCCTGAGGCCGCACGTCGACCTCCTCCTCCAGGAACGCGAAGTCCGCCTCACGCACCTCATCGGGCCAGAGCATCGTCTCGAGGACGAACACCCCGTCGCGGACCCGGAGCGTCGCCAGCGCCTCGCGCTGGCGCAGCGCCACCTTCACGATCGCCACCTGCCCCGACCGCTCCAGCGCGTCGCGCAGCAGCACGTACGGCTTGGCCCCCTGGGAGTCGGGCTCGAGGTAATAGGACTTGGCGAAATAGATGGGGTCGATCTGCTCGGCGGGGCTGAACTGCAGCACGTCGATCCGGCGAGAGGTGGTCAGCGGCAGGTCCGCGAAGTCCTCGTCGGTCAGCACGACCATCTCGCCGGAGGCCAGCTCGTACCCCTTCGCGATGTCGGCGTACGGCACCTCCTCACCGTCGATCGTGCAGATCCGCCGGTACTTGATGCGCCCGCCGTCCGCCCGGTGCACCTGGTGGAAGGCGACGTCCTTCTGCTCGGTCGCCGAATACAGCTTCACGGGGATGGTGACCAGTCCGAACGAGATGGCGCCTTTCCAGATGCTGCGCATGACCACATTCTCGTCTCTGTGTTCGAATACCGCCATAGTGGGATTCAAGGGAGTTACCTCATGGGCAGGTACCCACTATGGCAATGCCATACCCGGTCGAACCGATGCTCGCGGTCGCCGGCAACCTCCCCCTGGACTGTTCCGCGTACGCCCTGGAGGTGAAGTGGGACGGCGTCCGGGCAGTCGTCTACGTCGGCCAGGGCGCCGACCGGAGCGTGCGCGCCACCGGCCGCAGGGGCGCCGACTGCACCTCCCGCTACCCGGAGATCGCGCGAGCGGTCGCTCCCCTCGCCGGGCGCACCGCCGTCCTCGACGGCGAGGTGGTCGCGTTCGACGCGCGCGGGCGGCCCAGCTTCGAGCTCCTCCAGCGGCGTATGCACGTCGCCGACCCGGCCGCCGCCGGGCTCCTCGGCCTCGTCCCCGTGACGTACATGCCTTTCGACCTGCTCTATCTGGACGGGCACCCGTTGTTCGACCTGCCGTACCGGGACCGCAGGGAACTGCTCGACTCGCTCGGCCTCGACGTGCCGCCCTACCTGCCCTGCGACCCCGACGTTCTGGAGGCCACACGCATGCAGGGCCTGGAAGGCGTGGTGGCCAAGCGGCTCGACTCTCCGTACCGGCCGGGGCGCCGCACCGACTGGTGGGTGAAGGTCAAGAACCTCGCCACGGCCGACGTCGTCATCGGCGGATGGCGGCCGGGAAAGGGCCGCCGCGCCGGCGGCGTCGGCTCCCTCCTCCTCGGCATGTACGGCACGGCCGGGCACGCCGCGCCGACCGAATTCGTTTTCGTCGGCCATGTGGGCACCGGGTTCACCGATGTCATGCTGGACGACATGTACCGGCTGCTGGCCCCTCTCGAGGTCGGGCGGAGCGCCTTCTCGCGCGAGCTCCCCCGAGAGATCGGCAAGGACGCCCGCTGGGTGCGGCCGGAGATCGTCGGGGAGGTCGCCTTCACGATGTGGACGCACGAGGGACGCCTGCGCAACTCGGTCTGGCGCGGGGTCCGGCCCGACAAGATCCCCTCGGACGTACGCCGAGAGGAGCAGCGGGCGTGACCGGCAAGGTGCGCGTCAAGGTCGAGGACCACGAGCTGACCCTCAGCAACCTGACCAAGGTGCTCTATCCCGCCTCCGGGTTCACCAAGGCGGAGGTCATCGACTACTACACGCGAACAGCCCCGGCCATGATCCCGCACCTGAGCGGGCGGCCCCTGACGGTGAAACGTTTCCCCAACGGTGTCGACGGCCAGTCCTTCTTCGAGAAGAACGCCCCCGCGCACACCCCGGAATGGGTCCGCAAGGCGACCCTCCCCGTGCCGGGCAGCACCAAGAACCGCGACACGATCGACTTCGCGATCATCGACGACCTGCCCTCCCTCGTCTATTACGCCAACCTCGCGGCCATCGAGTTCCACGTCCCGATGTGGCGGGTGGACCAGGCGGGGCGGCCGCAGCCACCCGACACCCTGGTCTTCGACCTGGACCCCGGCTCCCCGGCCGACATCGTGGACTGCTGCCGGGTCGCCCTGCTGCTGCGGGACGAGCTCGACCACGACGGCCTGCACTGCTACCCGAAGACGAGCGGCAACAAGGGTATGCAGCTCTACGTGCCGTGGGACCGCGGGCCCGGCACCGCCGACTACGCCAAGGCGCTCGCGCGGCGCCTCGAGGAGGCGCATCCCGAGGTGACGAGCGTGATGGCCCGCAAGGTGAGGCCCGGCCGCGTGTTCATCGACTGGAGCCAGAACAACCCCGCCAAGACGACCGTCGCGCCCTACTCGCTGCGCGCCAACCCCATGCCCACCACCTCGACCCCGCTGCTCTGGGAGGAGGTCGAGACGTGCGACGACGCCGCCCGTCTGGTGTTCACCGCGCCGGACGCCCTGGCACGGGTGGAGCGGCACGGCGACCTGTTCGGGCCTCTCCGGCCCGCGCCGTAGTGTGGGATCTGTCGCAGCCGGCGTATGAAGGTGCGAAGCGGAGGAGGGCACATGTCCGAGATCGACCCCCTCGACGGCGTCGACGAGCTCTCGATCGAGACGCCCGAGGCGGACGCCGTGGAGCAGCACCGGCCCCTCAGAGGCTCCCAGGAGGACCCCTGGCCCGAGCACGTCCCCTTCGACGCCGACCCCGCGGACGTCACGGAGCAGGGGCGTTCCGTGGACCTCGGCGACGACGAGGAATATCGCTGACCTGGTCACCCGCCACGTAGGATGGGACGCCTGGGGCGGCGAGCCCCCCGATCAAGGAGACTGCCGTGACCACAACCCCGGAAGCCAAGCCCCGGGGCACCCGGCTGCCCCGTATGGCCCGCCGCCGCCAACTGCTGGGCGCAGCCCAGGAGGTCTTCGTCGAGAACGGCTACCACGCCGCCGCGATGGATGAGATCGCCGAACGTGCCGGGGTGAGCAAGCCGGTCCTCTACCAGCACTTCCCCAGCAAGCTGGAGCTCTATCTCGCGCTCCTCGACATGCACGTCGACGACATGGTGGGCCGCTGCCGGGAGGCGCTGGCCTCCACCACAGACAACAAGCAGCGCGTCCAGGCGGCCATCGGCGCGTTCTTCGACTTCGTCTCCAGCCAGGGTGAGGCTTTCCGGCTCGTCTTCGAGTCCGACCTTCGCAACGCCGAGCCGGTGCGCCAGCGCATCGAGCGCTCCCTGCGCGAGAGCGCCGAGGCGATCAGCCTGGTGATCCAGGAGGACACGGGCTGCTCCAGCGACGACGCCCACCTGCTCGGTGTCGGCCTGGTCGGCATGGCCGAGGTCAGCGCCCGCTACTGGTTGTCCAGCAAGGGCTCGATCCCCAAGGAGGCGGCCACGCAGCTGATGGCCCGCCTCGCCTGGCGCGGCATCAGCGGCTTCCCGATGACGGCGGCCGAGGGAAATCCTGTTCGCTAGACGCGATCACGGGGCTCGCCACTCCGAGAGGCGACGACGATGGGTAGTACCAGCCCTCGTGAAAGGGGAGCCCGATGGAAATCAAGATCGGCGTGCAGTCGGTGCACCGCGAGATCATTGTGGAGACCGACCTGTCGGCCGAGCAGATCGAGGAGGAGCTCCGCAACGCCCTGGCCGCGGACAGGGGCGTCTTCTCCATAACCGACGTCAAAGGCCGCCGTGTCGTGGTGCCGGTGTCCTCGCTCGGATTCGTCGAGATCGGCGAGGACGAGCAGCGTGCGGTCGGCTTCGGCGGCACCCTCTAATCCTCTGACCCTCTGACCCTCTAACCCCCTCCGCCGTACCGGACCCGGACTCCCCCGGGGAGTCCGTGACCGGGCCGGTGTGACCGTACGGTTCAACGACCTTCGGCGTAGGCCGTCAGGCGGTCCAGGATGAGGGTCCATCCCGCGGTGTAGCTGCCGGGGTAGCGGCGGGCGAGGTCGGGCGAGAGGCGGTCCCAGCCGCGGTGCTCCAGCTCGACTCGGGTCAGCGCGGGGCCGAGCGTAAGAAACCGCAGCTCGACCTCGGTCACCGCTCCCTCCGGCGACAGCCGCCCCCGGCCGCTGCCGTGCTCGTAGCGGGTGGACTCCCAGGTCATGGCGAACCGCTCCGGCGGTTCCCAGACCAGGACCTTCCCCCATGTGCACTCGGTGCCGTCGGCCCCGGTCTCGTACACCCGGCCTCCTGCGTGCCGTTCCACGGTGACGGCGACGACCTCGGCGCTGCCCAGCGAATGGGACGACGTCGGCCACCACTGACCGATCTCGCGCACGAAGACCTCGAAGACGTGGTCACGGTCGCTGCGGACGAGCACCGACCTGTGGATCGGCGGAACGGGTTCAGTGCCCGCCATAGCCGCACCCGCGCGGGCGACGGGGATGTTCCGCGCCGTGAGTGTCACCTCTCCCCTGCCCGCCGGCGGGGCATTGCCTGCTTTGTCTCCGCAACACAGCGCGGGAAGTCCAGCGATTCGGCGCACATCTGGTCAGGGAACTGCCGTAGCGGCGCGAGGCCCTCATACTCGCACGGTACAACCCGTTCGGCGCTTTTTCCTCCTCGATCGGCGGACCGGATCTCATCCCGCCTGTGATCGCCGATCGGAGACGCCGCGTTCCTCCTCCGCGATGCGCCGGGCGAAGTCGAGCGACTCGTCCCACATCTCCTCGAGGAACTGCCGGAGCGGCGCAAGGCCCTCGCGCCGGGCCCGGTAGAGGCGTTTCGTGCCCTCACGCCGCTCGACCAGCAGACCGGCCTCTTTCAGCACTTGCAGATGCTGGGAGACGGCCGGCCTGGTCACCTCGAAGTGCTCGGCGATACGGCCGGCCGGCATCTCCCGGTCGGCGACGAGCCGCAGGATGGCACGGCGGCGCGGCTCCGCGATCGCGCGTAGTGCCTCATCCATCGGCTCGGTCATGCGTCGCTCCTGTCAGCGCTTCCAGAGCCCGATGCGGTTGCCCTGGGGGTCGGTGAACTCCGCGAGCGTACCTGTGTCCGGCACGTCATACGGCGGGATGAGCGTCTTCCCACCCAGAGCTTCCGCCTTGTCCAGGTATGACTGCACGTCGTCGACCGCGACGACGATGCTCACCCCTTTGGCCTCGCCAGATCCGATGCCGCCGGGGATGCCTCCCTCCCCAGCCTCCACGAGCCCGTATCCCATCGGGTTGGCGGCGTCGATCCGCCAGTCGAAGAGCTCGCTGTAGAAGCCGGAGAGTGCGGGCGCGTCGGTGGCCGCGATGTCGAAGAACACCACAGGTCGACCCATGGTCATGCTCCCTTCATAGGACTGCCCCATGAAAGTAAGTCATTACTATCGTAAGTGTCAACTAACGCTTAGCCTCCAGGGGTCAGCCCGAGCGCCGCCATGCGCTTGCCGTGCTGCTCGGTCAACCGGGCGAACAACCTGCCGATCTCCGCAAGGTCCTCGCCGCCCTCGCCCGCCAGCATCGCGGCGAGCTCGGGCCGGATCGCGGCGAGCCGCTGACCCTGGCTCAACGCCTCCCCGACCATCCGGCGCGCCCACAGCGCGAGCCTGCCGCTCAGCCGGGGGTCGGCCTCGATCGCCGCCCGCACCCGCTCGACGACGAACTCCGAACGGCTCTCGTCGGCCAGCACCTCGTCGACCAGCAGGCGGATCGACTCCTCGGCATGCCGGGCGGCCTCGCGGTAGAAGTCACCCGCGATGCCGGTGCCGACATACGCCTTGACCAGCGCCTCATGCCAGTCCCTCGGCCTGGTCTGCGCGTGCCAGGCGTCGATCGCGTCCACGAACGGCGCCATCGCCTCCTCCGGGTCCACCCCGAGAGAGGACAACTTGTCGCGCAGCACCCGGAAATGGCCGTATTCAGTCGCCGCCACGTCGCTCAGCTCGGCCCTGTCGTTCAGGGTCGGGGCCAGCAGCCCGGCGTCCTCCGCGAGCTTGAGGAACGCGGTCAGCTCCGCGTACGCCAGGACCCCCAGCAGGTCCACAACGCCGGAGGAGTGGGCGGATGAGGAATCAGTCATGGGTGCAGCGTACGTGGCCGAAGTCACACGTCCGCCAGGTCCTCATACGCCCCGCCGCGCGAGACTTTTAGCCAGAAGAAGCAGAAATCGGTTCCGCGTTGTGGTATCGAGTAGACTGCTCTCTGAAGGTGCGACCGCACTATGTTGATCCGGGGCTCGGCTCCGATCCCCCAGTTATTGGATGTCGCGGTCGCTGATCATGACGAGGGTGTGACGTCCGCGAGGACCCGAACCGGGAAAGATCTGCCGGTCGGATGTTCCGGAAGGGCCCGCCTTCGACCGATTGAGGCAGGCCAAGCTGACAACAACGTTCCGAGACCTGGGAGTGATCCCGGAGATCGCCGATGCCCTCGAGACCGAGGGCATCTCTTCACCGTTCCCAATTCAAGAGATGGCGCTCCCTCTGGCCCTCGCCGGCCAGGACGTCATCGGCCAGGCTCGCACCGGCACGGGCAAGACCTACGCCTTCGGCGTCGCCATGCTCCAGTTGGTCGGCAAGCCGAGAAAGAACCGCAAAAAACCCCGCGGCCTGGTCATCGTCCCGACCCGTGAGCTCGCCGTGCAGGTCACCGAGGATCTGGTCCTCGCCGCGGGAAAGCTCGGCTCGCGGATCCTCACCGTGTACGGCGGACGCGCCTACGAGCCCCAGATCGAGTCCCTCAAGAACGGGGTCGACGTGGTCGTCGGAACCCCCGGACGGCTCCTCGACCTGGTCAAGCAGAAGCACCTCGACCTCGGCCAGATCACCATGCTCGTGCTCGACGAGGCCGACCGCATGCTCGACCTCGGCTTCCTGCCCGACATGGAACGCATCATCAAGCTGGTCCCCGAGACGCGGCAGACGATGCTGTTCTCCGCGACCATGCCCGGTGAGATCGTCGCGCTCTCGCGCCGCTACCTGAGCCGGCCCACGCACGTGCGCGCCGACCACGGGGACGTCGAGGCCGAGACCGTTCCGCAGGTCAAGCAGTTCGTCTACCGCACCCACCGCATGGACAAGATCGAGATTCTCGCGCGGCTCCTCCAGAGCGAGGGCTCGGGGCTGACGATGGTGTTCTGCGAGACCAAGCGGGCCTGCGACATGGTCTCCGAGCAGCTCAAGGACAAGGGCTTCGCGGTCGCGGCCGTGCACGGCGACCTCGGGCAGGGGCAGCGTGAGCAGGCCCTGCGGGCGTTCCGCAAAGGCAAGATCAACGTGCTCGTGGCCACGGATGTGGCGGCGCGCGGCATCGACATCGACGACGTCACCCACGTGGTCAACTACGACTGCCCGCAGGACGAGAAGACCTACGTGCACCGGATCGGCCGCACCGGAAGGGCCGGCCGCAAGGGCGTCGCGGTGACGTTCGTCGAGTGGACCGAGCTCACCCGCTGGAAGGTCATCAACAACGCGCTCGGGCTCGACTTCGCCGACCCGGTCGAGACCTACTCGAGCTCGCCCCACCTCTACACCGACCTCGACATCCCCGAGGGCACCAAGGGCGTGCTCCCGCGCGCCAGCCGCTCCCGTGCCGGTCTCGCCGCCGAGGAGATCGAGGACCTCGGGGAGACCGGCCGCGTCCGCTCCCGCAGCAGGCACGACGACGAAGAGGAGCGCCGCCAGCGCCCCGCCCGCACCCGCGAGCGCCGCCGTACCAGAGGCGGCCGAATGCAGGAGGCCGATACCGTGGATTCCGCTCCGCCTGCCGTCGCGGATCTCGTCGACACGGTCGCCGAGCCGCCGGTCGTGGAGGCCGAGACGCCCGTTCCGGAAAAGCCCGCCGCCGACAGGCCGGCCAGGCGCCGCAGGACGCGGGCCCAGGAGCCGGAGGTCGCCGCCGAGCCGGTGGCGGCGCCCGCGCCCGTCGCGGAAGACGCTCCCGCCCCCGTGTCGGCCGCCCCCGTGTCCGCCGTCCCGGTCGGAGACATCCTGGACGACCGTCCGGTGCGGCAGCCTGAGCGGATCGTCCCGGCCAGCCCCTTCGTCGTGGTGTTCCAGTCCCCCGATCTCGCGACCGAGGACGACGACCCCGCGCCGTCGGCGGCGACGGAGCGGGCCCAGGCGCGGCGCGGGTCGAACCGGCCGCGGCCTCGCCGTACGGGCTGAGCGGGAGCTTCCCCGCTCAGTGGGTATGGACTTCGGCATGAGGCATGCGCGATGACCGGCCGCAACCTGCATCAGGTTTTCGGCGGTGTCGCGACCGGTTTCGCTCGGTATCGTGATGCCACGTGAGCGAAGCAGCCGACAGGCACATCAGCCGATCTGGGGCGTGGAGCCTGGCCGGGCCCTTCGGCCGACCTGTTCCGCGACCCCTCGGTGGGGCAGAGGAGACCTCGTGAGTACGCCGCGATTCCTTACCCTTCCTCCCGGGGTCACCGTCCTTCAGATCGAGACCGAAGTCGGCTCGTTCGCGGCCCTGGAAGCCCTGCCGGTGAGCGGCGTCGCCGAGCGGTGGCCCGCCCTCCTGGTGCCGGGATACACCGGCAGCAAGGAGGACTTCCTCGCGGTCCTGCAGACGCTGGCCCAGGCGGGCCGGCGGGTGATCGCGGTCGACATGCGCGGGCAGTACGAGACTCCGGGGCCCGATGATCCCCAGGCGTACACCTGCGCGTCCCTCGGCGCCGACGTGGACGCCATCGCCGCCTACGTCGGCGCGGGCGAGCCCGTGCACCTGCTCGGCCACTCCTTCGGCGGGCTCGTGGCCCGCGAGACCGTGCTGAAGGGCAACGCGCAGCTCGCGTCCTTCACGCTGATGAGCTCGGGCCCGGCGGGCATCATCGGCCCGCGGGAGCGGGCCGGCCGGATCATGCTGACCGAGCTGCCCGAGCACGGCATCGACTACCTGTGGGCCAACCGGATGGAGCCGGACGCGCTGAGGGCCGGCGTGCCCGACGACATCGTCGCCTTCCTCCGCAAGCGGCTGCTCGCCAACTCACCCGCCGGCCTCCTCGCGATGGCCGACCAGGTGCTGAACGCCCGCGACCGGGTCGACGATCTGGCCGGCAGCGGGCTCGACCTCCTGGTCCTGTACGGCGAGCACGACGACGGGTGGCCGCCCGTCCTGCAGGCCGAGATGGCGCACCGGCTGTCGGCCGAGTGCGTCGTCGTCCCCGGTTCGGTGCACTCCCCCGCCGTGGAGGCTCCGGAGACCACGGCCGCCGCCCTGACGAGGTTCTGGAACGCCGCGGAGAGCCGGCTGCTCCAGCGCGGCTGAGGGCCCCGGCACATGGCGACGATCGACGGCCTCACCGCCCAGGCGCCCGACTCGGCCACCTGGCGGGTGCACATCGACCGGTGCATGTGGGTCGGCGGAGTGCGCGGCCTCATGTTGCAGGCGCTGCACCCGCTGGCGATGCTCGGCGTCTGGCAGAACTCCAACTTCCAGGAGGACCCGTTCGGCCGGCTGCGCCGTACGGCGGACTTCGTGGGACGGGTGACGTACGGCAGCCCAGCCGAGGCCGACGAGGTCGGCAGGCGCGTGCGGGACATCCACCGGACCCTGCGCATCCACGACCCGGAGACCGGCAGGAAACATCGGGTCGACGATCCCGAGCTGCTGCTCTGGGTGCACTGCGCCGAGGTGACGTCCTACCTGGAGATCGTCCGCAGAGCCGGAGCCCCGATCTCCGACAGCGTGGCCGACCGCTACCTGGCCGAGCAGCGGCGCAGCGCGGCCTACGTGGGCCTCCACCCGGAGGACGTGCCCGGCTCGGTCGCCGAGATGGACGCCTACTTCGCCGAGATCCGGCCGCGCCTGCGTCCCATACCGGAGGCGACGGCCGCGGTGAAGTTCCTGTTGTGGCCGCGCATGCCCCAGGATCTGCGCTTCCTCGCCCCCGGCAAGCCGCTGTACTTCCCGTTCGGCGCACTGTGCTACTACTCGCTGCCCGACTGGGCCAGGACGATGTACGGCGTGCTGCCCGAGGTGCCGCAGGCCGCGGTGACGCTGGCGCTCAAGGCGTTCAGGAAGGTGACCAACTCGTTGCCGGAATCGCTGCACCAGCGCGCGTTCACGCCTTCGACCAGGGAGATGCTCCGCGCCTCACGCGAACGGCTGGGAGCGGCGGGATACGACGTCAGCAAGGGCCTGCGGGGGCTGGTCGACCCCAGCCGCCGCCCCGGGCGGCTCGCCGCCTGAGCCCAGCGCCTGAACCCAAGCGTCGCCGGCCGTGTCTCCCGCCGTAGGCGAGCGCGCCTCTTCGGGGCGCCCGCCGTACGGACGGTCAGACCGAGGACGGCTCGCCCGTGGCGGCCGGAGAGCCGTCGCCTGTCGGTGACGAGGAGCCGTCGGCGAGGCCGTCCCACGGGAGACGGTCGGACGAGGCGGCCCGGCCCTCGGGGCAGTGCCGCCGGAAGTCGCACCAGGAGCAGATCGGTCCCGGGCTTGCCGGGAACATCGCGTCGATCTCGGCCGGAACCTGGACCGCCTCACTGCGCCCTGCCTCACCACGCCCCGCTCCGGCGCGGCCGGTGCCCTTGCCCGCCCACGACCGGTAGGCCTCGTCGGCGGCGGACGCCTCTTCGGCGATCTCCTCGGCCCTGCGCAGATGGCGGCCGAGCGACTCGTCGGTGTGCTCCCATTCGGCCACGACGCCGGTGGGCAGGTGGTGGAGTTCCACCTTGTGGCACGTACGGTGCATCATGCGCGATGCCGCGATGGCGTAGATCGCCAGCGCGATGGAGGACCTGGCGTCGTCGGGTCCGAGCGGGCGGCGGCCTGTCTTGTAGTCGACCACGACGAGCTCGTCCCCGCGGCGGTCGAGCCGGTCCACCCGCCCCGACACGGCGATCACGCGCGTGCGCGTGGCCACCGTGCGTTCGACGCCGACCGGCTCGTCCGACGGATCAAGGGTCCGGACATATCCGGACACCATCTCGCGGGCCCGGTCCCGCCACGCGGACGACTGCTCGGCATCCCTGAAACCTTCGGTGATCCACCCGTTGGTGACGAGGATCGCCGCCGTCATCGGCGTGCGCCGCTCGTACGGCTCCCGCCACCACGCAGCCAAGGCGTTGTGGACCGAAGCCCCGACGCTGTTATGCGCCCACGCGGGGCCCTTCTGCGGAGCCGGGCGATCCAGATAGGTGAACCGGTACCGGCGGCGGCAGTCGAGCCAGGTGTTCAGCCGTGAGGGCGTGCAGGTGTAGAGCCGCCTCGGCGTGACGTCGTCGAGGCCCAGCTGCTCCATCGCCCCTACTCGTCGAGGTCCAGCCTGACACCGGCCGCGCGGGTGCCGTCGGCGAGAGGCGGCGGGGCGACGGGCTCCTCACCCGAGACCAGCGAGCCCGACAACCAGTTGTCGAACTGCGGCTCGAGATCGCCGATGGTGCCCTCCTCGCCGTGGGCGGGAAGCACGCGGGTCTCGTGGGGCAGCGTGAAAAGCCGCTCGCCGATGGACGTCAGCTGGTCGCTGAGCGCGGGATACTCCCCGCCCAGCTTGCCCGGGCCGTCCATCAGGAGGGTCTTCCCGGTGAAGACCGCGTCGAGGTCCTCGCAGTAGAGCGACACGCCGCCGGGGGTCACGCCGGGAGTGGCGAGCACCTCGAGCTCGACGCCGCCGACGGCGAACAGGCCCTCGTCCTCCATGTCGATGTCGGGCCAGGTCTCCTCCCACGTCTGCCGCCACAGGCGCTTGTCCCTGGTGTGCACGGCGATCACGGCCTCGTCCCGCGCGGCCACCTCGATCGCGGCGCCCACATGATCAGGCAGGCCATGGGTGCAGATGACGGCGAGCACTTCACGCTCGCCCACCTTCTCGAGGATCTTCTCCGCGTCACGCGCGGGGTCGATGACGATCACTTCGTCGTCGTCGCCCACGATCCAGGTGTTGTTCTCGACCTTGTGCTCGACGTCCTCGATCTCGACGACGCCCGAAGTCACCACTCGTTCGATACGCGCTGTCACGGCTCAGAACCTTACTATCCCCGGCTGCTCGTGCCCGCCCGACTAGACATCGCCGTCCAGGCGGGGTGAAAAGGCGCCGAACGGCAGATCGAGCGCCTGATCCTGATCACGCAGATCGCGCAGGGACAGGTCGGCCAAGGCGATGAAGCAGCCGGCCTCCGCGGGCCACGCGACCGTCCACAACCAGTTGCCGAGGGCCTCCCCGACGTAGACGGCCCGGTCTTCCGGCACACGCCCCGCGCACCACAGGGCCGTCGGATGGCCACGCGCGTCGATCTTCGCGTGGGGCGGCCCGGCGTCGAATCCGGCACCGGGATCCGATCCCTGCAATCCGGCGAAACCGGCGCCGAGTCCGACGCCCGGTTCCTCGGCGATCACTAGCATGTCGGCGGGGCCGTGGGTAATGGAGGGACCGGTGAGGGCGACGACGCTGGCCCTTATCCCGCTGCGCTCGTCCCCCGCCCCGGCGAACCCCGTCACCAGCCAGCTCGGCGGCAACGGCCACGGCAACCACACGGGCACCCGGGCCGACCGGCGCAGCATGTCGAGCGCGGCCTGAGAGGGATGGTGAGGGGGCTGGAACGGCAGCACGTCTCCGTGCACGCCGCAACGCCAGGAGCTCGACCAGACGCTCGGCTCCCGCAGCGGCCCGAAACACCGCGGACAGGTAGGCGCGGTTCTCACAACTACTCACGGTGCTTCGTGGTGAGCGCTTACGTCAAGGGCCCACCCGTTATCCAGTCGTAATCTTGGTTTTGTGCGACGCGTGAGATGTGTGGGAGCGATCGTGGTCGACGGCGGCAGGCTGCTTCTGGTACGCCGGGGCCGCCCACCGGGTGAGGGGCTCTGGTCGCTGCCGGGCGGGCGCGTCGAGCCCGGCGAGACCGACGCGCAGGCGGTACGCCGCGAGCTCCTGGAGGAGACCGGACTCCATGTGATCGTCGG
Organism: Planotetraspora thailandica; assembly: GCF_016863335.1. Lineage (GTDB taxonomy): Bacteria > Actinomycetota > Actinomycetes > Streptosporangiales > Streptosporangiaceae > Planotetraspora > Planotetraspora thailandica. Next base: position 65,512 of record NZ_BOOR01000043.1, on the reverse strand, counting down.
CGAACGGGCGGGAACCGTGGAACGGCCGGGCCCGGGAGACGTCGTCTACGAGATCCACGACTATTTGGCGACGAGCGCGTCCGACCGCCGCCTGTCACCGGGAGACGACGCCGCGGACGCGGCCTGGATCGACCTGTCCGATCTCGTACGGCTCCCGCTGACCGACGGGCTCGCCGACGCGCTCAGGGAATGGGGGGTCATCGCGTCTGAGGTGTGAGCGAGCTCCGCCAGATGGTCAGGTGGTCGTCGCCGTACCCCGTGGATCTGCCGATCGCCAGCACGCGGGCGCCCGAGACGGCCACGGCTCCGAGCCACTGCGTGCCCGCGCCGCCCAGGCCGTCCTGGGTGAGCGCCTGGCGTCTCCAGTCCAGGCCGTTCTCGGAGATCCACGCGGCGCTGTCGCCCTCTCCCGCCGGGCCGTGCGACCCCACGGCCACCATCCCTCCGTTGGTGACCACCAAGTCAAGAACCACCGCCGACTCGTCGACCGGCAGCCTGCTGTACTCCCAGGAGGCTCCGTTGTCGGTGGACACGACGGAGAAGGGCCGCTGGCCGGCGGCGGTCAGGGCGGTGCCGATCGCGACGACGCCGGGACCGGCGGCCACCACGTGCCGCAGCCCGGCCGATCGGGCGTCGTCCGGCATCACCCGGGTCATGGCCGTCCAGCGCAGGCCGTCGGGCGACACCCAGACCACACCGGTCTCGCGGTCGGCCGTGCCCGACCCGCCCACGGCCATGAATCCGTCCGGCGTGGCGGCGACCGCGGCGATGCGCACCCCCGCTCCCCCGGCGGGCATGCCGGCGGGCGGCACGCGGGTGAAACGTCTGAGGTCGGGGCTGAACCACAGGGCGGGCAGCGTGCCCGCGGCGGCGCGGTCGTCACCCGCGACGACGTAGCCCTTCGGCCCCGCGGCGACCACGCGCGGGGCGAGCAGGTAGTGCCCGGCCGGAACGTCGATCCGCGGCCCCGGCTTCCACGACCGGCCGTCGTCCGACACCACCAGCAGGGGCCGGGTCACGGCGGGGTCGGTCATGGTGCTGCCGACCGCCAGCCACCCCTTCGGCCCGTGCGCGACCCCGTCCAGCGACTGCCGGCCGAGCCCGCCGAGCACGCCCTTGAGGCGCACGTCACTCCAGTTGGCACCGTTGTTGCCGCTGGTCCAGATCGCGGCGTCGCCGTTGGCCGAGCCGACCGCGACGAACGCCCCGCCCGCGACGGCGACGTCCGCGGTGTCGCGGGCCAGGCGGCTGAGGCCTGCGATGTCCCCCAGCGGCACGGTCCTCGGCTGCTTCCCCTTGGACGCCGTCATGAGGACGGGCAGGTTCTGCACGTCGCCGGGGCCGCGCTGGTCACCGCCGGCGACAAGCAGGCCCGCGTCGGTGATGGTCAGCCCGCGCAGCGTGCCCGGTATCTCGCCGAGGTTCGCCGCCTTGGTCCACGCGCGGCCGTCGTCGCTGGTGTAGACGGTGTAGGTCTCCCAGGCCGACTCGGCGACGGCCGCGAGCCCCGCCGCCGACGACGCCACCACCCGTACGCCCGTGCCGTCGCGGCCCAGCTTGCCGATGGTGCCGCAGTCGTGCCAGGAGCCGCCGTCGGGCGAGCAGTAGACGGTCACCTCGCCGTCGGCCGACCTCTGCCGGGTGGGGACGAGCACGAACCCGTCCGCCACGGCGGCGAGCGTGCCCGGCTCCGGCTGAACACCGCCCACGGTCGAGGCCGGACTCAGCCACGTCCGCCCGCCGTCGTCCGACCGCAGGACCACCGAGCCCGAACCGCCCGCGCCCGGGTCGGCCAGGGCCACGACCTGGTTTCCGCGCGCGACGACCGCACGCATCCCGCGCACCGTGTCGGACGTGCCGATCGGGCCCACCTTGGTCCACGTCGTGCCGTCGGGGGACACCCATGCGACCGGACCGGCGCTGCCGTCCCTGGTGGCCGACGAGCCCACCGCGACGAAACCGCCCGACGTCCTGGCGATGTCCGTAATGCGGTCCTGCCCGCCGAAGGCGGTGAGCCCCGCCGTGTCCACGGCCGTCCACGACCGGCCGTCCTGTGACACCCACATCCCTCGGGGCGCCTCTCCGGCCGCGCCCATCACGTCAGTGCCCGCGGCCAGCCAGCGCCCAGCGCCGCCGACGACCCTGCCGACCGCCCCGGCCCCCGCCTCATAACCGGCGGGCCCCGCCACACGGCCCAGATCCCACGTCTTGCCGCCGTCGGCGGACACGAGGAACAGCGGCCGGGGGAGCCTGCCGGTGACGTCGCTGCCCACCGCCACCACCGTCGAGCCCACCGAAGTGATCGCGTTGAGCACCTGGCTCGACCCGTTGCCCGGCAGACCGGGGGCGGCGAACGCGGAGTCTCCCGACTGGCCGGCTCCCGCGGCGAGGCGCAGGCCCCCCGTCTGCGGCGTCCTGGCCCACTTGACCAGGCCGACGCCCAGTACGGCGGCGACCAGGAGCACGGCCACGGTGACGGCGGCGAAGAGCAGCCCTCTCGGCCCTAACCGGCGCGACGGGGTCAGCCGATGATGGCGACCGGAGCGCGGCGGGCCCGAGGCGACGAGCACGTCGGGTCTGGCCGGTCGCCCTCCCGGCGGCCTGCCGATCCGCTCGAGCTCCCGCGTGGGCTCGCCCGGATCCGGCGCGGAGTCCGCGGGCGGACGCGCGGGGTCCGCGGGCGGGCCTCCTGGGGCGCTCTCCGGCTCCGCCGGGATTTGCGGCCCCACCCGGATGCCGCTGGGAGGAGACAGGTCCACCGCCTCTCCGCCGGTTCCGGGAGGCATATGGGCCCAAGGCCCGTCGTGGCCGCCGCGGCCCTCAGAGGCCGAGGCCGGGCCGTCCTGGGAACCACGCACCGGTGCATGACCATGTGCGGGGTCGCCGCCGTGGCTCGACGCGGGGGCGGCGGGGTCGGCGGGGTCGGCGGGATGGCCGTGCGCGCCGCCGTCGGTGCGTGCGCCGCCCGGCTCGTACGGCCGGCGACGCTGGGCCTCGGGCCCGTCGGGGTTCTCCCGGGGGATGGTGGCCCGGCGCAGGCGCGGCGGCCCCGAGGCCACGAGCTTGTCCGGGATGTCGACCAGTCGCGGGTGCGCGGTCTCCCGCAGCGGAGCCGCGCCCTCAGAGCCCCCGACGTCCTCGGAAGCCCTCCGATCCTCCGAAGACCCGCGATCCTCCGAAGACCCGCGATCCTCCGAAGACCTGGGGCTCTCGGAGGCCGGCGGCGTGGGCGTGGTGGACGGCCGCGCGGGGGCCGCAGGAGGCGGAGGCTCGCCGGCGGCGCCGACCAGATCAGCAGGGGCAGCAGGATCGGCGGGGGTGGCCGGGGTGGCAGGGCCGACGGGCGGCACGGGCTCTCCGGAGGGAGCAGAGCCCATGGGAGAGGCAGTGGCGGCGGGGTCGCGGTCGGCCGGGGTCGAATACGGCCGCTTCCCGGTTCGCGGCGGCCGCTCGCCCGTCGGCGCATCGGAACCGCCCGTCGGCCCATCGGAAGCGCTCGCGGGCGGCTGCGGAGCCCAGACGGAGCCACCCGCCGGCGACTCGCCGACCGGAATCCCCAGGCCGCTTTCCCATCCCTCGTCGTCGGCGACCGGCCCTCCGGCCACGGGTTCGTCAGGTTCGTCAGGCACGGCGTCCTCGGGCACGGGCGCGCCGAACGGCGGCATGGCCCACGGGGAGATCGCGGGAGGGGTGTGATGGAGGGCCGGGGGGCGCTCTCCCCGCCGTCCCTCGTCGGCGGCATGCCGGGGATCACGCTCGTCGGGGCGCTCGTGGGGGCCCGAGGCCACGCTCAGTACCTCCTACCGCTGACCCATGGGGATATAGCGGACCGTTCCACCTCTTTTACGGCGAAGCGGGCGCGATCACCTTGATACCCCATCACTGTTCCAGAGCAACACGGGAACGCCGACGCGACCAGACCTCTCTAGTCAGATTTATCGCGAGACAGTCTGGATTGCCCTCTTGTGGGCGATTATTGCGATCGCGAAGCCATACGTGGCGAACTGGACGACCGTGCCCGCGATCGACTGCCAGGGCAGCGCGCCCTGATTCAGGGCGCTCCCGATGTCGCCCGACGCGGCGGTGAGTCCGAAGGCTGAGATGTTGTTCATGACGTGCAGCGCGATGGGGGCCTCCAGGCCCCCCGTGACCACCGCCAGCCAGCCCATGAGGACGCCGAAGCCGAAGACGTACGCGATGCCCCAGTCGGTGTAGCCGTGCAGGGAGGCGAACGCGGCGGCCCCGAGCAGGATGCCCGGCCATGGGCCTTTCAGGTACGCGCCGAACGCCTGGATGATCCAGCCGCGGAAGGCGTACTCCTCCGCGGCGGCCTGGAAGGGAACCAGAGCCAGGATGACGATCAGCGGGGTGATGAACCTGTCCCAGCCCACCCAGGAGAATCCGAGGTTCTGGCCGGTGACCATGAGGGTGCCCACCTCGGCGAATTGGGCCAGGCCGACCGCCACCAGGGCGACCAGGAGGCACAGGCCCAGCCATCTCCAGCGAATCCGGAAGGCGACCGACGACAACGTCCCGGGTGGGCGGCGCTGGATCGCCCATGCGGCACCCAGCACCAGGGGGATGGCCAGAGCGATCACCCCTAGCTGAAATCCCAGATCCGCCACGGGATCGAGGAAGACGCGCGAGCCGTCCATCGCCATCGGAAGGCCCATGACGAGCGAGAGCAGCCCGGCGAACAGGGCCAGGGCCACCGAGATGAACAGGAACGCGGCCACGATCGCCAGCGTCCCGAGGACGGGCCGCCACCAGCGATGCGCCGCCGTACGGGCCAGCCTGTCGTAGCGCACTCCAGGGGGAGGCCGGACGGCCCATGTCCGGGCCGGCGGCGGCACGTACGGCGCGCCGGGGTGGTAGCCCTGGTGGGGCCACGGCCCGGGCGGCCACTGGTAGGGCGGCGGTTCGCTCATACGTCCATTCTTCGCGCCGCCCCGGCACGGGGCGACGATGCCCCTGGTCATTGGCCTGAAGCCCACGCGGGGCGGGCGTCAGGAGCCGGGCGGCGTGAAGGTCGTGGTGCGGGACATCCCGGCCGCCCGGCCCTTGGCCGAGACCACCAGGGCCATCTTGCGGGACGCCTCGTCGATCATCTCGTCGCCGAGCATCACCGCCCCCCGCTTCTCGACGGTCGTGTAGTACGCGTACGCATCGAGGATCAACTCGGCGTGGTCGTAGTCGTCCTGCGCCGGCGAGAACACCTCGTTGGCGGCCTCGATCTGGGAAGGGTGGAGCACCCACTTGCCGTCGAATCCGAGGGCCGCGGCTTTGCGGGCTACCCGGCGGAAGCCGTCCAGGTCGCGGATCTGGAGGTAGGGCCCGTCGACGGCCTGCAGGTCATTGGCCCGGGCCGCCATCAGGATCCGCATCAGGATGTAGTGGTAGGCGTCGCCCTCGCCGTATCCGGGCGGCTGCTCCCCCACGACGAGCGTGCGCATGCCGATCGAGGCCATGAAGTCGGCGGGCCCGAACACCAGGGTCTCCAGCCGCGGCGAGGCGCCGGCGATGGCGTCGACCTCGACCAGCCCGCGCGCGCTCTCGATCTGGGCCTCGATGCCGATATCTCCCACCGGCAGTCCGGTGGCCTTCTCGATCTGGCCGAGCAGCGTGTCGAGCCAGATCACGTGGGAGGTGCTTTCGACCTTGGGCAACATCACGCAGTCGAGCCGGCCGCCGGCCCCCTCCACGACCTCGATCACGTCGCGGTACGCCCACTGGGTGGAGACGTCGTTCACCCTGACCACGACGGTCTTGCCGGCCCAATCGCCGTCGCGGAGCGCGGCGACGACGTTGCGGCGGGCGTCCGCCTTGGCATCGGGGGCCACCGAGTCCTCCAGGTCGAGGAAGACCTCGTCGGCGGCCAGGCCCTGGGCCTTCTCCAGGAACCTGGGGTTGCTTCCGGGAACGGCGAGAGTCGAACGTCGGGCGCGCATGAGCACACCGTAGCGAGAGACGACCTTGTGGAGCGCCTCCACCCCTTGCCCTCCCCTCTTCGTAGACCTGCTACAAGCCCTGTGCGCGATGTGACCGTCTTTCTCGAGTGGGGCTGATCGAAAACTGTGAGACCGGCACAAAAGCCGTGACGCGATATTGGCGTCGCCCCCGTACGGCTTCCGCCCGTACTCCCCAAAGAATGGGTACCAATCGAGTCAAAGGGAGCCAGTCATGGCAAATGCCGCAGTGGGGACCCGCCCCGCCGTACTCTCCGACCTCATCCCGGGCAGGCTCGCCAGGGACATCGCGCTGATCGCCGGCGCCGCGCTGCTGACCGGGCTCTCCGCCAAGGTCAGCTTCCCCGTGCCGGGGACGCCGGTCCCCGTGACCCTCCAGACCTTCGCCGTGCTCCTGTCGGGCGCCGCGCTCGGCCTGCACCGCGCGGCGATCAGCATGGCGCTGTACCTGCTGGCCGGCCTCGCCGGCGTGCCGCTGTTCGCCGCCGCGGGCGACGCCACGCTGGGCTACGTCGTCGGCTTCTTCCTCGCCGCGAGCGTCGTGGGGGCGCTCGCCGGCAAGGGCGGCGACCGCACCGTCTGGCGCACGGCCGGCACCATGGCCGTCGGCACCGTGCTCATCTACGCGATCGGCGTGCCGTGGCTCATGGTCGCCACCGGCATGAACCTGCCGTCGGCCATCACCGCGGGCGTCGTGCCCTTCCTCATCGGCGACGGCCTCAAGGTTCTGGTCGCCGCGGGTCTCCTGCCGGCCGCCTGGAAACTGACCGGCCGGGGTTAGGCTGCGCTCATGAGCCTGCCGCTGGTCGAAGAAGGAGCCAAGAAGTCCGGCGTCCTGTGGATCGGCCGGCGGCTGGCATGGCACGCGTGGCACGACGGCGCGATCTACGTCGTGACCGGCGGCGGCGAGCAGGAGCTGCCCGGCCTCGTGGAGTCCGCCGAGGTCGAGATCACCCTCCGGAGCAAGGACAACGGCGCCGAGCTCGTCCGCTTCCCCGCCTCCGTCGCGATCGTCGACCAGGCGGCGGAGCCGGACGCCGTGGCCGCCCTCGCCAAGGAGCGGCTCAACGCCCCCGACGCCGCAGGCTTAATCGGCCGCTGGGCCGCCCGGTCCACCGTCGTACGGCTCACGCCCCGTTAGGGGCTTCAGACGCGAACGGTCTCCACGACCGCCGTCGTGGCGTCCTGCGAGAGCCGTACGGTGGCCGTCTGGGCGAGCAGGGCACCGGCGAGCAGGATGACCCCTCCGGCGATCTGAGCGACTCCCAGGTGCTCCCCGAGCAGCACCCAGGCGATGAGCGCGCCGGCGAGCACCTCCAGCGACGCGACGGTCGCGCCGACCGCGGCCGACAGGCGGCGCACCGCCGTCACCCCGGTGATGTAGGCGATCACCGTCGCGACCAGCACGAGCCACGCGGCCGCGCCGAGGACGGGCAGCGAGTGTCCGCCGATGTCCGCCGTCGTGGTGAAGGCGTGCCACGGGATGTTCCACGGGCGTGAGACCGGCAGGAGCACGACCGCCGAGCCCGCCATGCCCCAGGCGATGAGGCCCAGCACGTCCACGTCGTCACCGAACGAATCACTCATCAGGAAATATCCGGCGCAGCACGCGGACGCCACCAGGGCCAGCAGCAACCCGAGCGCGTCCAGGCGGATGCCCTCCCAGACCTGCACCACCACCGCCAGTCCGACGAAGGCGACCACCGCCCCGTAGTAGGCCGATCGCGGCACACGCACCCGCCGGACGAACCGCACCCACACCACGACGAGCACCGGGGAGGCGTACTCGATGAGCAGCGCGACACCGACAGGCAGCCGAGTGATGGCCACGAAGAACAGCGACTGGACGGCCGCCACGGCGATCACCGCGTACGCCGCGAAGAACGGCAGCCGCGCACGCGGCACGCGCAGCGCGCGCGGCCGCACGATCGCCAGGGCCAGGATCAGGAGCACACCCGCTCCCGCCATGCGGATCCAGACGGCTTCCAGCGGCGACAACCCTGCCGCGCCCAAGAACTTCGCCATCGGCCCGGAGAACCCGAAGCAGACCGCCGATGTGATCGCGATCGCAAGGCTGACCGCCCGCATGCTCACCTGCCGATGTAATCAGTGTTAGGTGCTCTTGATGCTGTCATATCGGGATCTGTTCGGGCGACCCGTTAGTTCGCCGGATCTGCCGGCCGAAGGCACACTCTGATCGTTTCGCCTCGCAAATCCGATCTCTCCGGTAAGGTCGCCCGCGCTTTCGCAGCCGCGAAGGTGAGGGCGTCGCAATCGTGGAGGCGAGGGCGTTGCAGCCGCTTCGTACGGATGATCCTCAACTGGTTGGTCCGTACCGGCTTGTCGGGTTGATCGGTGAAGGCGGTCAGGGTGCGGTCTACCGGGGGGTGGACGAGCAAGACCGGCCGGTCGCGGTCAAGTTGCTGCATGCCCGGTTCAGCGGGGACGCCAAGGCCCGTTCGCGTTTCGCGGCCGAGTTGGCCCATGCCGGGCGGGTCGCGGCGTTTTGCACCGCGCGGGTGCTGGACGCCGATGCCGAGGGGGATCGGCCGTACATCGTCAGCGAGTTCGTGGACGGGCCGTCGCTGGCGCAGGTGATCTCCGAGGGCGGGACCTCGAGCGGGCCGGCGTTGGAGCGACTGGCGATCGCGACGGTGACCGCGCTGGCCGCGATCCACGAGGCGGGCATCGTGCACCGGGATTTCAAGCCCAGCAACGTGATCATGGGGGTGGACGGGCCGCGGGTGATCGATTTCGGTATCGCGCGGGCGTTGGACGCGACCGGGACGTTGTCGAGCGCGGTGGTGGGGACGCCGGCGTTCATGGCGCCGGAGCAGATCGGCGGGCAGACGGTGGGTCCGCCGGCCGACGTGTTCGCCTGGGGGTGCACGATCGCGTGTGCCGCCAACGGGGTCACCCCGTTCGGGCAGGACTCGATCCCCGCGGTGATGCATCGCATCCTCACCGGTGAGCCCGATCTCGGCGGGTTGAGCGGGCAGTTGCGGGACATCGTGGCCTCCTGCCTGGCCAAGGATCCCGCCCGGCGCCCCACGGCACGGCAGATCCTGCTCCGCCTGCTCGGCGGCACGGACGCGACCGGCGACACGCTGCTCACCGAAGGAGCCCGCGCCGCCACCCTCCCCATCACCGCCACCCTGCCCGTCTCCTCCACCGAGCCCGTCTCCGGCATGACCACGACGCCGGACGAAACCACGAAACGCATCGAGGAGTCGCCGACCACGCCGCTCGGGCGCGAGCCCGCATCCGACGCGCGGCCGAGCGCCGCCCGCCGCACGGCCGCCCGCATGGTCGTGATCGCAGCCGGCCTCCTCGGCGCGACGACGGCACTGCCGTGGGGAGAGGTCGGCATGCTGCACGACGGCATGTCGATGGTCCTCGACACCGTCGGAGTGCCCGGGATCGCCACCCCATGGGGGATCGCCACCCTGGTCATGGCCCTGGCGGCGGTGGCCGTCGGAATCGCCGACGAGTTCGGCCGCCGCCTGTCCGCCGCCTGGGCGCTCGTGCCAGGCGCCGCCGCCATCGTCTCGGCCGTCATATTTCGGATCCGCCAGGACGACCTGCACACCCACCAACCCCTCTACGGCATGCTGGCACCCGATGATCTGCGTGAATTCAACGCGAACTTTCACATCTCCGTCGTGTACGGGTGGTATGCCGCGATCGCGCTGGCCGTGTTGCTCGCCGTACTGGGGTTGATCTGCCTGCGGCTCCGCCGGTCGTAACCGGCAGAAAGCCCCCACGGCGAGCGCGGGCCGTCACCGCTCGGGCATGCCGCTACGCGTAACCTGACAGCGTGGATCGGATCTTCGTGGCGCGCCTGGCAGGGCTCCCCGTCTTCGATCCGGCCGGAGACCAGATCGGCCGGATCCGGGACGTCGTGGTCGCCCTGCGCGGCCCCCTCCCGCCGCGGGTCCACGGCTTCGTGGTCGAGGTGCAGCCACGCCGCCGGGTCTTCCTCCCGATCACGCGGATCACCAGCATCGAGGCCGGGGCGGCCATCTTCACCGGGAAGCTCAACGTGCGCCGCTTCGAGCGCAGAAACGCCGAGACGCTGGCCATCGGCGAGATGCTCGACCTCGCCGTCGAATACAAGGGCGAGCCGGCCACCGTCCTCGACCTCGCCATGGAACAGCCCCAGCCGTACGAGTGGCTGATCTCCAAGGTCGCCGTACGGCGGGGCACGCGGCGGAGGGGCGAGACGCTCATCGTCGACTGGGACGAGGTCACCGGCTTCGGGGCCACCCAGAAGGACCAGGGAGCCGCCAACCTCCTCGCGGCCTTCGAGGAGATGCGCCCGGCCGACCTGGCCAACATGCTCCACGAGCTGCCGGGCAAGCGGATGGCCGAGGTGGCCTCGGCGCTCGACGACGACCGGCTGGCCGACGTGCTCGAGGAGCTGCCCGAGCGCGACCAGGTGGTGGTGCTGAGCCAGCTCCACAAGGAGCGGGCCGCCGACGTGCTGGAGGAGATGGGCCCCGACGACGCGGCCGACCTGCTCCAGGAGTTGCCCGCCGACCAGGCGGAGACGCTGCTGCGGCTGATGGTCCCCGAAGAGGCCGGCCCCGTACGGCGCCTGCTTACCTACCACGAGGACACCGCCGGCGGCATGATGACCAGCGAGCCGGTGGTCCTCCCGCCGAACGCCACCGTGGCCGAGGCCTTGGCGCACATCCGGCAGCGCGAGCTGACCCCCGCCGTCGCCGCTGAGGTCTACGTGACCAGGCCGCCGACCGAGACGCCGACCGGGCGCTACCTGGGCGTGGCCCACTTCCAGCGGCTGCTGAGAGAGCCGCCGTCGACCCTGCTCGGAGCCGTGATAGACATCACCCTGGATCCGATCCGGCCGGAGTACAGCATCCGGGAGGTGGCGTCCTACCTCGCCACCTACAACCTGGTCGCGATCCCCGTCGTCGACGAGCTCGGCCGGCTGCTCGGGGCGGTGACCGTGGACGACGTGCTCGACCACATGCTGCCGGAGGACTGGCGGGAAAGGCACGACTGACGACATGACCGAGCGCCTCGACCAGCCGCGGGAGCTGACCACCCGGCTGCGGCCCTATTACGACCCCGAGGCCTTCGGGCGGCTCTCCGAGCGCATCGCCAGGTTCCTCGGCACTGCGCGGTTCATCGTCTACATGACCGTGTTCGTGTCGGTCTGGCTGCTGTGGAACTTCCTCACGCCGTTCAAGTTCGACCCCTACCCCTTCATCTTCCTGACGCTCATGCTCTCCCTCCAGGCGTCGTACGCCGCCCCGCTGATCCTGCTGGCGCAGAACCGGCAGGCCGACCGGGACCGGATCCAGTACGAGCAGGACAGGCTCACGGCCGATCGCAACCAGGCGGAGATCGAATATCTGACCAGGGAGATCGCGGGGCTGCGCATCGCGCTCGGCGAGATCGCCACCCGGGAATACATCAGGTCAGAGCTCCAGCGGCTCCAGGAGGAGCTGGCCCAGCAGCAGTGACGGCCCCGGCTCCGGGACGCGCCGACTCACCCGCGTTGGTCGAACCGCGGCAGAGTCCATAGCATGGATTCATGGCACCATCCCCTGAATTGGTAACGGCCGCGCTGGCGACGGTCAACGACCCAGAGATCCGCCGGCCGATCACCGACCTTGACATGGTCAAGAGCGTCGACATCTCCCCGGACGGGGTGGTGCGGGTCGGCGTGTACCTGACGGTCTCGGGCTGCCCCATGCGGGACACCATCACCCGTGACGTCACCAACGCCGTCTCCAAGCTCGACGGAGTCACGCGCGTCCACGTCGACATGGACGTCATGAGCACCGAGCAGCGCAAGAACCTGCAGACCAAGCTGCGCGGCGACCGCGGGCCGGAGAAGGAGATCCCCTTCGCCAAGCCCGGTTCCCTGACCCGGGTGTTCGCGGTGGCCAGCGGCAAGGGCGGCGTGGGCAAGTCGTCCGTCACCGTCAACCTCGCCGCGGCGATGGCCGCGTCGGGCATGAAGGTCGGCATCGTCGACGCCGACATCTACGGACACTCCGTGCCCCGCATGCTCGGGGTCAGCGACCGGCCCACCAAGGTCGAAGACATGATCATGCCGCCGGTGGCGCATGACATCAAGGTCATCTCGGTCGGCATGTTCAAGCCCGAGGGCAACACCCCGGTCGTGTGGCGCGGCCCGATGCTCGACCGCGCGCTGCACCAGTTCCTCGCGGACGTCTTCTGGGGCGACCTCGACGTGCTCCTGATGGACCTGCCGCCCGGCACGGGCGACATCGCCATCTCGGTGGCCCAGCGCATGCCGTCGGCGGAGATCCTCGTCGTGACCACCCCGCAGCAGGCCGCGGCCGAGGTCGCCGAGCGGGCCGGGGCCATCGCGGCGCAGACGCACCAGCAGGTCGCAGGCGTGATCGAGAACATGGCGTGGCTGCCCTGCCCCCATTGCGACGAGCGCATCGCGGTCTTCGGAGAGGGCGGCGGCCAGGCGGTGGCCGACGCGCTGACCCGCACGCTCGGCGCCCGGGTGCCGCTGCTCGGTCAGGTGCCGATCGACCTGCGCCTGCGCGAGGGCGGCGACGAGGGCAAGCCGCTCGTCCTGACCGACCCCGACGCCCCCGCCGCCGCGGAGCTGCGCCGGATCGCCGCCGGTCTCAGCAAGAAGGCGACCAGCCTCAAGGGCCTCAAGCTCGACATCTCCCCCACGAGGAGCTGAAGCCCGGAAGATCAGGCCGGGGAGATCACGTCGCTTCGTTGTCGTAGGGCGGGATCTCCCCGAAACCGAGCTCGGGCTCGGCGGTGTCGACGGCCGACTGCGGAGTGTCGCGCTCCGTGCCGTTCCAGTCGTTCTCGAGATCGTCGAGCAGGTGCTTGCGCACGAAGTTCTTCGGATTGAGATCCGTCGGGTCGAAGTTGGAGAACTCCGGCCCCAGGTTGGCCTGCAAGTCGGCCTTCGCATTGTTGGCCATCTGGCGGAGCTGCCTGAGCGTACGGCCCGCCTGAGTGGCCGCCTGCGGCAGCTTCTCCGGGCCGAAAACGAGCAGGCCGATCACCACGAGTACCAGGATCTCCCACCAGCCCAGTCCGAACACGGTGATCCCCTCCACAACCTACGACTGGGTTCAGCCTAATACTCCCTATTCCGACACCGGACCCCGACATGGCACGAGATTCAAGCGGCCGTCATGAGGGTCGAACCGCCGGAACCGGTGCCGCACCGATCGTCACCGTTGCCGTCTTCATCTGGCCTTCGTGCTGAAACCTGATGGTCACCTTGTCGCCCGGCGCCTTGCTCCGGATGGTGACGATCAGCTCACGGCTGCCCTCGACGGGTTGGCCGTCGACCTCCAGGATGACGTCTCCCGGCCGCAGCCCCGCCTCGTCGGCCGGGCCGCCGGGCTCCACGGACGGAGAGCCGTCGACCCCTGGCCCGATACGCACGCCGGTGCCCTGGTAGCCCTGGTCGATGGAGATTCCGATGCGGGAGGTCCTGGCCACGCCCGTGGTGATGAGCTCCTGGGCGATCCTCCGTACGTGGTTGGCGGGGATCGCGAAGCCCAGGCCGATGCTGCCCGTCTGACGGCCCTGCGACGGCACTACGCCGATCGCGGCGATCGCCGAGTTCACCCCGATCACCTCGCCCACCGCGTTGACCAGCGGGCCGCCGGAGTTTCCCGGATTGATCGCGGCGTCCGTCTGAATCGCGTTGATCAGCGCGTAGTCGGATCCGGTGGAGCCGCCCGCCTCGACCGGCCTGTTCAGGGAGCTCACGATGCCGGTGGTGACGGTGCCGACGAGTCCGAGCGGGGAGCCGATCGCGATGACGGGGTCCCCGACGACCACGCCGTCGGAGTTGCCCAGCGGGAGTTCGGGCGCGGGCACCCGGCCGTCCGGCTTGACCACGGCGATGTCGGAGTTGGGGTCGCGGCCGACGACCCGGGCGGTCGCCGACGTGCCGTCGTTGAAACGGATCTTGATTTCGCCGCCCACCGCCGCCACCGAGACGACGTGGTCGTTGGTGACGACGTAGCCGCCCTTGATGACGAAGCCGGAGCCCGTGCCCGCCTCGCTGTTGCCCCTGACCTCCAGGGAGACGACGCTGGGCAGCACCCTGGCCGCCACACCGGCCACCGAGTCGGCCGGCCGCGCCGTCACGCCCGCGGCCGGGGACACCAGGGTGTAACCGGGCTCGATGCCGCCCGCCGGCCGGGTCAGCAGAAACGTGACCACGCTGGCCGCCCCGCCCGAGACCAGCGCGACGACCACGGCCAGGGCCGTGAACAGGCCCACCCGGGACGGCGGCGGGGACGCCGGCAGGACCTGCGCGGTGAGAACGGGCGGAGGAGGCACGTGCGGGGGCGGAGCGGCCCCATGGGGACCGGAGGCGGCCGTTCCGTCCCCCGGTGGCCTCCACTGGCCTTCGGCCCCCGAGGGAAGGAACTCAGGCCTCTCCGAGCCGCCGGGGTTCAACGTGCGAGTCGGGGGCTGGTGCTGGGCGACGGCGACGGCGACGGCCGCAGGGCCGGCGCCCGGTCCGGTGCCGGGTGCACGAACAGCACATCCGGAGGCGGGACCTGGCGGGCGCCTGGACCTGCCACCATGAAGATCGTCCCGAAGGCCACCGCCGCCGAGGCGACGCCTACCGCGACGTACCCGGCTCGCCTGGCCCTGCCGCCGCGCCGCCCCGGCCCGGAGAACCCGGAGGGGCCGCCCGGCCGGTTGTCGACCGGGGCGATCCCGTGCATGCCGGGAAGGCCTCCGGCGGCGAACGCCGGGTGGTCGGGAAAGGGCCGGATCCTGGGCGGCAAGGGCCCGCCGGGCTCCGACATCCGCATCAGCGACATCGTCAGGTCGGCCGGCATCGCCGGAGGCTCCATCGAGCGAAGGCGGCTCTTCAGCGCACGCATCGCGTCGACCTCCGCGCGGCAGTCGGCGCAGAAGGTGAGATGCGCCAGGGCCCGCTCGCGCTCGCTGTGGCGAAGCTCACCGTCGATGAGCGCGGACACGCGCTCGTTGAGATGACTCACTGTCCCTCCCTGCTGAATGACGGGGGGAACTGATCGCCGCTTCTGTCCGCCGAGGGCGCACGATGCTCCAGCGCCTCGCGGAGCTGGGCCCTGGCCCGGTGAATGCGGCTGCGCACCGTCCCGAGCTTCACGCCGAGCGTCGCGGCGATCTCTTCGTAGGACAATCCCTCGATGTCGCACAACACGACCGCGGCGCGGAACTCGGGCGCGAGCGCGTCGAGCGCCGCCTGGATGTCGGGCTCCAGATGGGCGTCGTCGTAGGCCTGCGCGGGCGAGGGCTCCCTGCCGTGCAGCCGCTCCGCGGCGTCGTCGGCCAGGCCCTCGAAGCGGATGCGCTGCCTGCGCCGCGCCATGTCGAGGAAGAGGTTCGTGGTGATCCGGTGCAACCAGCCCTCGAACGTCCCGGGCGTGTAGCTGGACAGGGAACGGAACACGCGGACGAAGACCTCCTGAGTGAGGTCTTCCGCGTCATGCACGTTGCCCGTCAGCCGGTATGCCAGCCGGTACACCCGCGCGGAATGCGTTCGCACGACCTCCTCCCAGGTGGGAGGTGTCCAGCCGGACACCGGAGTCTCCGCCTGGTGGTCGTGCTCGTCCACCGGCATTCCTCTCTGCAGGATCGTTGCTACAGCCATAGTGCCTGGTTTCGCCCCTTCCTGCGCACCGAGAGCAGAGCGGCCTAAGACAAAGACCGTTCAAAGCGTGCAACGTCACCGTTGTGGCGTGAGTTCCCGTTCGGGGCCGACTCCCCTAGGCTGCGACCTACATGAACCAGGGGAGGGAGAGGCCGATGGCGACTCCGGCCAGCCTGGAATACGCCGAGGACTTCGTCCCCGAGGACGACATCCTGCGAGAGGCACGCCGACGCGGCGTCGAGGTGGGAGCCACCCCGCTCCTGCCGGGCTGCGGAGCGGCGCTCTGCTTCCTCGCGACGGTGGCGAACGCCCGCTCAGTGGTGGAGATCGGCACCGGCTGCGGAGTCTCAGGGCTGTGGCTGCTGCGTGGAATGCGCCAGGACGGCACGCTGACCAGCGTGGACGTCGATCCGGAGCTTCAGCGTATGGCCAGGCAGACGTTCGCGGAGGCAGGCTATGCGGGCAGCAGGACCCGCCTCATCGGAGGCAGGGCCCTCGACGTGCTGCCCCGTCTCGCGGACGGCGGCTACGACCTGGTCTTCTTCGACGCCGCCAAGCAGGAGTACCTCGAATACCTCACCGAGTCGATCAGGCTGCTGCGGCCCGGCGGGGTCGTCGCCTTCGCCGACGCGCTCTGGCGCGACCAGGTCGCCGACCCCACCAGGCGCGACCCGGAGACCGTCACCATCCGCGAGCTCGGCAGGATGGTCCGAGAGGACGAACGGCTCCGCCCGCTCATGCTGCCCTTGGGCGACGGCCTCCTGGTCGCGGTCAAGCTTCCGAACGCCTGATCACCCTGCCAGGTAGCGCAGGAGCATCCGGACGCCGAAGCCGGTGCCGCCCTTGGTGAGCTCGCCGTCCTCGGTGGCCGACCGCGCGGGCCCGGCGATGTCGAGGTGCGCCCAGGGCCGCCCGCCGGCGAACTCCCGCAGGAAGAGCGCGGCCATGACCGATCCCGCCGAACCGGAGAGCTTGCGGTCTACGTTGGACAGGTCGGCGATGTCGGAGTCCAGGTCGGGGCGATAGTCGTCGATCAGCGGCATCCGCCAGAACCGGTCCCCGCTGCTCTCCCCCGCGGCGAGCAGCTCCCCGGCGAGCGACTCGTCGGTGGAGTAAAGCGCGGCGTACGAGACGCCCAGGGCGACCTTGGCCGCACCGGTCAGCGTGGCGATGTCGATCATCACGTCCGGGTCGAGCCGGGCGTCGGCGTAGGCCAGCGCGTCGGCCAGCACGAGACGGCCCTCCGCGTCGGTGTTGAGCACCTCGACCGTGCGCCCGCCGTACTGGGTGATGACGTCGCTGGGCCGCTGCGCCGAGCCCGAGATGGCGTTCTCCGCGCAGGCGATCAGACCGGTGACCCGCACGCGCGCCTGGCAGGCGGCGAGGGCGCTCATCACGGCGATCACCACGGCGGCGCCCGCCATGTCGGTCTTCATCGTCTTCATGCCCTCGCTGGGCTTGAGGGACAGACCGCCCGTGTCGAACGTGATGCCCTTGCCGGCCAGCACGACGTGCCGCACCCCGTCGAGATCGCCCGCGGGGGTGTACTCGAGCTGGACGAACCGGGGCGGATGAGCCGAGCCCTGGCCCACGGCGCGCACTCCGCCGAACTCGTCGAGCTCCGGCCCCTCCCAGACCCGTACGGCCAGCCCGTGCTCGACGGCGACGATCTTCGCCTGGTCGGCCAGCCATTCGGGGCTCTTGATGTCGGAAGGGGTGTTGACCAGGTCGCGGGCCAGCGCGGTGGCGCGGGCCAGGACCTCTCCCCTGCGCACGGCCTCGTCGTCGGCCCCGATGAACACGATCTCCTTGACGGCCTTGGATCGGTTCTTGCCGATGGTGAAGGTGTAGGAGGCGAGGAGCGCGCCCTGAACGAGGGGCGCGGCGTCCGCCTGGGGCGGGACCACGACAGACAAGGACGTGCCCCCCTTGGCCTTGCGCGCCACGGCCGCGCCGGCCTTGCGCAGGGCGGGAGCCGTACAGTCGCCGGTGCCGTAGAGCAGCACGCGGCCCACGCCGTCACCCCGTGCCACGGGAACCTCGATGACCTCGCCGGGTTCACCCTTGGCTTCGTAATGGGCCAACAGGGCGCCCGCCGGCACGGGTAGCTCGACGGAGGGCGCTAGATCCGGCCCGAAGGGCACAGCGAGAAGCTCAGCATCACCGGCAAGCTGCCCTATAACGGCCAGCGTGGTCTCAATCGGCACAAACACCTCCAATAGGGCGGCCCCGGTGCGGGCATCCCGCCACCAGGGCCGAAAAAGTCTTCAGGTCGGGTGACTCAGCCGACCACTGTCTTGAGCGCATCGCCAAGGGCGCCGGCTTCGTCCGCCGAGAGCTCGACGACGAGTCGACCGCCACCCTCGAGGGGGACCCGCATGACGATGCCCCGTCCTTCCTTGGTGACCTCCAGCGGACCGTCGCCGGTCCGTGGCTTCATCGCCGCCATGCGTGTATCCCTTCCCGCGTTGTCGGCCGCCCCAAAGGGTGACCGGCGCATTCACGTTTCTGTGATGTTCTATTATCCCGTCTCCGAGCTCAAAAAGGTAACGGCCCGGCTCCGTTCAGTCGATCAATAAGGGCTCGGGCACATTGTGGGAGAGCGATCCCCGGGCCCACACTGAGAGGGATGAACGCCCGCGCCGCACTGTTCGACCTTTACGGGGACCACCTCCGCACCCGGGGCGGAAGTGCATCGGTGGCCGCCCTCGTACGGCTGATGGCCCCCCTCGACATCGCCGCACCCGCCGTACGGACCGCGATATCCCGCATGGTCCGCCAGGGCTGGCTCGCCCCGGTGCGGCTCTCCCAGGGGCCGGGGTATTCGGCCACCCCCAAGTGCGAGCGCCGTCTCGACGAGACCGCCGCCCGGGTCTACCGCATGGGAACGGCCGTCTGGCGGGGGCGCTGGCACATGCTGGTGCTCGAACCGGTCAGGGACAGGGCCAGGCGGGAGCGCCTGCGGGCCGATCTCACGTTCCTCGGTTACGCTCCGTTGACCGAAACCACATGGATCGGGCCCTGGTCGTCACCGGAGCTGGACACGCTGGACCTGCCCGCCCACCGGTTCGACGCCACCTTGGAAGGCGACCCGCGTGACCTCGTCGCCCAGGCGTGGGACCTGGACGGCCTCGCCGCCGCGTACGAGGATTGGCTGGCCGGCGCGGTCGACCTCGTGGGGACCCTGCCCGGCGACGCACCCGACCACCTGGTCTTCGCGGTGCGCAGCAAGCTGGTGCACGGCTGGCGCAACTTCCTGTTCCGCGACCCGTGCCTGCCCGCGGCCCTGCTGCCGCCGGGATGGCCGGGAGAGAAGGCACGCGTGTACTTCGATCAGGAGGCCGCCCGTCTGCTCCCCAGGGCGGCGGCCTTCGTCGACCGCAACCTGGATGGGAGACCGTGAGATGAGCGTGGACTACGACGTCGACGAGGCCGTCGCCACGATCACCCTCAACCGCCCGGACGCGATGAACTCGCTGACCGCGGCGATGAAGGACAGCCTGCTCGCGACGTTGCGGGAGGCGGCCGCCGACGACGCGGTCCGCGCCGTGCTGCTCACCGGGGCAGGAAGGGCCTTCTGCGCGGGGCAGGACCTGCGCGAGCACGCCGGCAACCTGGAGCGCGGGCTCGGCCTGGCGGGCACCGTGCGCGGGCACTACAACCCGATCGTGCGCACGATCACCTCGATGGACAAGCCGGTGGTCGCCGGGGTGAACGGCGTGGCCGCGGGGGCGGGCGCCTCCCTCGCCTTCGCGTGCGACTTCAGGATCGCCTCCGACAAGGCGAAGTTCGCCATGGCCTTCGCGGGCATCGGGCTGGCGCCCGACTCCGGCGCGTCCTGGACGCTGCAGCGCCTCGCCGGGCCGGCCAGGGCCAGGGAACTGCTGCTGCTCGGCGACACCGTCGACGCCGCACGGGCGCTGGAGATCGGCCTTGTCACCCGGGTCGTGCCGGACGCCGACATGCCCGCCGCCGCCCTCGAACTGGCGCGCCGGCTCGCACAGGGCCCCACCCGGGCCTACGCGGCCACCCGGCGGGCCCTGGACTTCGCCGCCGCCAACACGCTCTCCGACACGCTCGAACTGGAAGCCGACCTCCAGGACGCGTGCGCGGCCACCGCCGACCACGCGGCGGCGACCAAGGCGTTCCTCAACCGCGAGAAGCCGAGTTTCGAAGGCCGTTGACGGTCTCGCGCACCCAGCAGCCGGTCAGATGGTCGTTGACCAGGCCGATGGCCTGCATCAGCGCGTAGGCCGTCGTCGGGCCGACGAAACGGAAGCCGTGCTTCTTGAGCTCCTTGGCCAGGGCCTTCGACCCCGGCGTCACCGCGAGGATGTCGCCCGGGCCCGACGGCGCGGGCGCCGACCAGTCGGCATGCCTCCACACCAGCTCCGACAGCCCGCCCGGCAGGTCGAGCGCTGCCCGGGCGTTCGCGATCGCCGCCTCGATCTTGGCCCCGTTGCGGATGATGCCGGCGTCGTTCAGCAGCCGTTCCACGTCGGAGTCGCCGAACGCGGCCACCTTCGGAATGGAGAACTCGGCGAAGGCCTTGCGGAAGTTCTCCCGCTTGCGCAGGATCGTCAGCCACGACAGGCCCGACTGGAACGCCTCCAGCGTGACCCGCTCGTAGACGCCGTCGTCGCCGCGGACCGGCCGGCCCCACTCCTCGTCGTGGTAGGCGATGTAGTCCTCGGCCGACGTGGCCCAGGCGCACCGGATCACCATGTCTCTTCCGCGTCCGCTCTGTCACCCGCTCTGTCGCCCGCCGCCGCGCTCGCGCTCGGGATCTCGGCCGGAGCCGTGTGGGTCTCCTGCCGCGCCTGCAGCCTGCCGGCCATCAGCTCGGCGACCCGCTGCTCCAGAACCGCGATCCGGGTGTCCCGCTCCCCCAACGCCACCGACATGCGGTGCAGCGCCTGATCGACGACGTCCGTGTGGTAACCGACGAGGCTCAGCGGGAGGCGGAGCGTCATGATGTCCGTGGCAGTCAGATGCCCCGCAGCGGGCATCTCCGTGGGCGGCACATCGGCGGAGAACTCGGCCATTTCACCGCCGTAACCGAGCGAGACCATCGCCGTGCAGGCGATGACGGCGACCCCGGCTATGACGAGTACGACCAGCACATACGAATCGTGCCACAAGTCGCAAGCGTGCGAGCATGGAAGGCATGACCATAATGATCCGCCCGGATGTCGAGATCGACCCGGAATGGGCGGAGGCGCGCTCGCTGCCGGAGGCCTCCGAGCTCGCCGCGGCCGGCCGTACGGTCATGGTGACCCTGCCCGGCGACGAGACGGAGGCGATCGCCGCCGCGGCCGCCTACGCCTGGGCGGGGGCGACGGTCTTCCGCACCACCCACGACGTACGGCAGGCACTGGACATGACCGAGGTGCTGCTCGGCCGCAGGCCCCCGGCCCTCACCCGGCGCGGCTTGGGATGACTGTGACACTGGCCTCGCCTCCGGCGAGGCGGGCTCGGGGCGCCCCTGAGGCGCCCCCTTCCCTCGTCACGTCCTCGCTCGTCCCTCGCTCCGGGCGATCCTCAGTCCAGGAGACGCCGCGCCCCTCACACGACACTGGCCTCGCCTCCAGCGAGGCGCGCTCGGGGCGCCCCTGAGGCGCCCCTTCCCTCGTCACGTCGTCGCCCGTCCCTCGCTCCGGGCGATCCTCAGTCCAGGAGGCGTCAGGACTCGCCGAGCTCCTCGGCGGACGGGCTGAGCTGGGGGACGGGCCGTTCCAGAAGGTCGAACGCCTCCTCCACGGTGGTCGTCCAGGAGATCGCGTCGAAGACGCCGGGCCGGGTGAAACCCTGGTCGTACATGCCCTCGACCAGGGCGCGAAGCGGCGTGTACAGGCCCCAGGGGTCGAGCACGACGAGTGGCCGCTCGTGGATGCCGAGCACGCGCGAGGTCCAGATCTCGAAGAGCTCCTCCAGCGTCCCGATGCCGCCGGGAAGAACGAGGAAGGCGTCGGAGCGGGCGTCCATGATGCCCTTGCGCTCGCGCATGTCGCCGGTGACGATCAGCTCGCCCGAGTCGGTGTCGGCGACCTCGATGTCGACCAGCACCTGCGGGATGACCCCGACGGTGTGCCCGCCGCCGTCCCTGACGGCCTTGGCGACCGCGCCCATGCAGGAGACGATCGCGCCGCCGCTGACCAGTGCGTGACCGCGCCGGGCCAGCTCGGTGCCGACCTCCTTGGCCAGGTCCACGTATTTGGGGTCGATCCTCTGGCTCGATGCGCAGTACACGCAGATGAACACGCTGTCACACTCCTGAAGGACGCCGGTGGGCCTCAAAGGTATCCGGTATGTCCGCTCTGCCGGATCCTCCGGAGATCGGCCCGCCGGACGCTCCCACGGAACAGGACGATCCGCCCTGCCCCCGTCGGCGACCGCGCGGCCGGCCACGAGTCAGAACGAGATCACGGCCTGGCGATGTAATGAAGGATGACGTTGTGCACGTGGTGGCTCTTCTGCTCCCCCCGGAAGTCCACCTCGTAAACGTGCGTGCCGACGTTGATCGCGATCGACCCGGACGAGAAGAAGGACCCGGCCCAGGATTTGTTGCTGACCACGCTGACACTGGTGATCTTCGAGTAGGGGATGCTCGTGATCGCCACCTTCTTGCCCACGAACGACTTGTCCTGGATCACCACCCGGCGGTCGGTGAGCCCCAGGAAACCGGTCCCCGCGCCGATGGCGTCGTAGACGGCGAGGATCTGCTCACCCTGCATGAGACCGCTCTGGACCTGCTGCAGCTGTTCGGGTCTGTCGTGCGGAACGGTTTGGTTCATGCGTGATCCTCATGGTCGATCCACGTCCGGGCAGAGCAGACACTGGCCGCCGGAACTCACGAAGTGATCTCAGAGAGCGAACGACTTGATGCCGTCACCCGAACCGGCCGTTCACGTAGTCGGCGGTGCGCGGGTCCTGCGGGTCGCCGAACATCGCCTCGGTGTCTCCGTACTCGACGATCACACCGGGGGTCCCCTGCGACGCGAGGAAGAAGGCGCACTGGGTGGACACGCGGGAGGCCTGCTGCATGTTGTGGGTGACGATGACGATCGTCACCTCCTGGGCCAGCTCGACCATCGTCTCCTCGATGACCCTGGTCGACGTCGGGTCGAGCGCGGAGCACGGCTCGTCCATGAGCAGCACGCGGGGCGTGATGGCCAGCGACCGGGCGATGCACAGCCGCTGCTGCTGACCGCCGGACAGCCCGCCGCCGGGTGCCCGCAGCCGGTCGCGGACCTCCTTCCACAGCCCCGACTTCGTCAGGCAGCTCTCGACGATGGCGTCCTTGGTGCCCCGGTCGGCGCGGGCGCCGGTGAGCCGCAGCCCGGCGATGACGTTGTCGTAGATGCTCATCGCCGGAAACGGGTTGGGCTTCTGGAACACCATGCCGATGGCACGCCGGGCCTCGGTCAGCTTGCGCGACGGGTCATAGATGTCGACCCCGTCCAGGCGCACCTCCCCGGCCAGCGACGCGGAGGGGATCATCTCGTGCATGCGGTTGAGGATGCGCAGGAACGTCGACTTGCCGCACCCGGACGGGCCGATCAGGGAGGTGATGACGCCTGCCGGCATCGTCAGTGACACCCGGTCGAGCACCTGGTGGTCGCCGAACCACGCGGAGATCTCGCGCGCCTCGAGTTCGGCCAGCGGCGCCTGCTTTGCCGGAGCGACCGCCGCGCCGAAACCCGGTATGAACTCGCCCGCGTCCTGACCGTCGCGGCGCCCGTGAAGCTCGTCGGCGTCGGTGACGCTGGGAAGCACGCTGGTTTGTGCCGCTCCGGTGGCCGGAAGCGTCGTGGTGGCCTCGGCGTCGCTGCCGGTGTTGTTCGTCATGCGGTTCCTCGCTCGTTCGTTCTCGTCGACTCGGGGCGTACGGCTAGAGCATGTTGGGCAGGAGCCAGGTCACCTGGTCGGCGACCTGGAACCCGACGGCCGCTACCGAGGGCACGAAGACGACCCAGGTCTGCCACCGCCCCCAGCGGTTGAACGACCACACGGCGCCGAGGGCGAGGGCCACGAGCACCTGCAGCCATAGGACGAGGGCCCAGAGCGTCGAGGTGTCGGCGGCCATCGGCTCGCCGGCGGGACCTCTCGACAGCGCCGTCGTGACGCGCTGCCCGGCCGGGTAGACCTTGCTGACCAGCTCGGCGTCGACGCGGGCCACACCCGTGGGCATGAAGGCCGGTCCGCGTGCGGTGGTGAGCACGAGCCGGGACTGGCTGGCGCTGGGAGGCGGCGGGGACGGGTCTTTGGCGTAGCGCACGCCCAGCACCCGATAGGTGTGCTCGCCCTGCCCGGTCGTGACGGTGAACGTGTCGCCCGGGGCGAGCTGCTCGATGTCGCCGAACGGCCCGCCGTAGGCGCCCGCCCTCCCCATGAGCACCGAAGTCCCCTGCTGGCCAGGCAGGACCGTGTCGCGGCGGTGCCCCGGACCCTGGACGAGGTCACCGGAGGTCGTGCCCTCGACGACGACCTCGTGCACGCCGATCGACGGGATGTCGACGAGGGCGACCGGCGAGCCTGACGCGAGGAGCCGGCCGTCGCCGTCGATCTCGGACACCGGCGCGGTGCCCTCGGCGAGCTGCAGGCGGAACGTGTCGTACGCGGCGTCCTGGCGCGCCTCGTGGGTGAGCGGGCTCACCAGCAGCAGGTTGACGACCAGCCCCAGCAGGACGGCGGACAGGGCGGCGAGTCCGCTCTGCATGGGACCGAGCCACTGCGGCTGCGGCGCGCTGGGAGGACGCGGAGTCTTCGGCGGCGGAAGGGTACGCGACGGTGGCGCCGGTGGTGGCGCGTCGAGCGCATCGCCGCGTGTGACCGGAGGATGCGTCGCGGCGCGGGGCCGCTCCGGTGCGATGGTCATCGAGGGCCTTCCAGATCAGGCGGTCGTGGCGGGGGCGGCGGGGGCGACGAGCTCGGCCTCGGGGCGCACACGCCGAAGAAGGCGCAGCACGATGATCGTGACGCCGGCGAGAATCCCGGCGGCGGCGAACGCGAACCACGGCAACGCCCACGTGCTCGTCTCGCGGTTCACCGCCTGGAGCCGCACCGTGCCGTCCGTCCCGACCTGCTCGGGATCGAGGCGGACGTTGACGAGCAGCAGCCCGGCTTGCTCGACGTCGCGCAGCCGCGTCGTGATCCGGCGCGTCTCGCCCGGCGCGAGCGGGTCCAGGCGTGACGGGTCGGCGCGAGCCACGTCGACGAACGGGCTGCGCACCGAGACGTTCGCGGTCCCGGTGATCGGGACGTTGCCGTTGTTGCTCACCGTGTATGTGACGTCGAGGATGCCGTCGAGCGGGTTGGGGCTCATGTAGAACTCGGTACGCAGACCACCGATCGACGCGATCGGCGTGTTCTTCGTCGCGGGTTTGGTCGGCGTCGCACTGGGGGTGGGCGTGGGGGTGGGCGTGGGCGTGGGCGTGCCTCCTGGCGAACCCGAGGGTGCCGGTGTCGATCCTCCGCCCTGTCCGCCGGGCGAGCCGCCGTTGCCCGGCGACGCCGTCACCTCGTAGGTGAGCGCGGGTTCGAGCCGGCGGCTGCCGAGGGCGAACGACAGCGTGTAGGTGCCCGGGCGGTCGACGACCTCGTGCACCACGCGCAGCTCGCCTCCGCTGACCGCGAACGAGCCGATCTCACGCACGAGGGTGCCGCCCTTCCGGAGCCGGCCAAGGTAGTCGCCGTCGGGGATGCCCCGCCAGAGCAGCTCGATCTTCTCGCCGCGCCTGACCGATACGGTGTCAGTGATGATGCTGCCGTTGCGCATCAGCCGGAACTCGTTCATCGTCGCGATGATCGGTCCCTTCGCAGCCGGGACGCGCACCTCGGCGCCGTAGGGCGCCGAGGGGTCACCGTCGGCGGCGACGGCGTGGGGCGCCCCGGTCGTGAGCGCGGCGACGACGAGCACGCCGAGCCCGAGTACGCGGGCCGCTCGCGCCGCGCGGGTAGTCAGAGCAGTCACGGTTACCCTTTGGCCAGTGAAGGAGCAAGACTTCGGCCGTCATACATTGACATAATTACGTTGTCACAATTTATCTCGTAACAAGTGTCACGCAGTTGAACGCGCCACGAACTCCTCAGCGCCGCGCGCAGCTCACGCAGGGGGCTCGCCCGAGGACGCCGTTTCCTCAAGTGCCTGCCGACGGCCCTCGGCGAGAGCGGTCTCGAGCTCCGCGGCGTGCCTGGCGGCACGCGACCTCCGTCGGCGCCACGCCCACACCACCGCGGCGACGGCGATGACGAGCGCCACCACGACCAGCCACGGGACGACCCAGAGGCTCGCGGTGCGCTCGGTATTGGTGAGCGGGCCGGGATCGAGTGCTCCGGCGTCGACGAACGGGACGAGCCGCACGTGGGCGGTGAGCAGGCCGAGAGCCGGCACGCCGGCCATCCGCGCGACCAGCGTCCGCTTTTGACCGGGCAGCAACTCGCTCGTCTCGGCCTTCTCACCGGTCGCGACCCGATTGCCGAACGGTCCGGTCACCCACGACTCGATCCGCCCGCGGAGGGCGACGTTGCCCGTGTTGGTCAACGTGTACGTCACCTTCAGCGGGTGACTCAGGCTCGCCCACCCGTTGCCGAGTTCCGTGCGAATGCCGCCGATCGACACGTGCGGCTGGAGCTCGCCGGCGACGCGGATGTACATGCGCGTGATGACCCGGTTCTCGACGCGGATCTGACCCTTGCCCGAGGCGAGGGAGGCCACGACGCCGCCCGCGTGGTCACCGGGTCGCGCGTCGGCGGGAACCTTGATCGTGAAGGGCACCACTTTGGACTTACCCGGACCGAGGGTCACCTCGGCGGAGGACGGGATCGTGCAGGAGCGGTCGGCAGCAGGGTCGCACCGGTGGCCGAAGTCGGCCCAGGTGCCCGGACCCTGCGGCACCTGGGCGGAGGTGAGCAGCGCGAACGCACCCTCGGGTGTGTTGTAGGCGTCGGTCGTGTAGATGACGAACGAGCCACGCGTCTTGCCGTCGTTGCGGATCTCGACGTAGTCGGTGACGCGCTGGCCCGGCGCGAGCTCGTAGGTGAAGCGGCTGCGCCCGTCGCGGCCGGCCTTGGTCGCCGGGTCCGCGGAGAAGGCGGCCTCACCGTCAGCGGCCTGCGCGGGCGCCACGGGGACCGTGAGCAGGATTGTCAGCATGGCGAGCAGGCCGGCGATCAATCGCCCGGAGCGGGACGAGCGCCAAGCCCGGTCGAGGCTCTTGAGAGAGTACACGGCGCTAGATTGCCGCAATGCAAAAAAGTCGGAAGGCTCGTCGGGTGAACGTGGAGTGAACTTCCTGGCTTCGGAAGCTGAGCTCGCCGCGGCCCGCGGCGTCGGCGGACCAGGGCCCACGGGCCCTGGGTACCGGTCGGATACCCAGGACCCGCGGGTGGACTGACTCCGCGCCGGACTCCGGCGCGGAATCAGCCACTGGTGAGGTCGACGGTGATGGTCCTCGTGTCGCCCGCGCCCGCCGCGAACGGCGAACCAGCGAACGGCGAACCACCGGCCGTCACCGCGATCTTGTTGCTGGTCAGCGGCAGCGGACCGGCACGAGCTTGGCCCAGGCCGGCGCGGCCGTGCCGCCCAGGTGGGCGGCCGCCTGGGCCTCGGTGAGCTTCTTGACCGTCACCATGTAGATCGGGGACCTCGGAGCCAGGGTTCCCTCGGTCGGCACCGAGCCCATGTCGCCGGACGTCCAGCACGACCGGACCACGGACCAGGAGCTGCCGTACTCGAGGAGGAAGGCGTTGCTCTCATCGGGGTTGACCACCTGCGACACGCCTGTGTAGTTGCGCAGGCTCACGTCCGTCGTCGCGTGCTGGTCGTAGGAGTAGCGAACCCACTTGCTGGGCGTGAGCTCGTCGCCGGGCCGCGTCAGTGCCACGAAGGCGGTGCCCTTCGCGCAGGGCTTCGGGTCGACGATCGTGATCGGCGTGCTGTTGACCCGCAGCGGGCTGGTCTCCGCCGTGACCTTGAGCTGCCGGATCTCGTGACCGCGGAACGAATCGGCGTGAGCCGGCGCAGCGGCCAGGAGTGTCGTGGCACCCACCGCCGCGGCCACCATCGCGACCCGCCGGTGCATCGTCAGTTGCTTCATCTATATGTCCTTTGACTCGGAGGGAGACAACCGCGGGCCCCTGCGCCCACAGGTGCCGGACCGGCCGAGTACTCGGCCGGTCACGCTTGTGTTCGGTGTCTGGACTTGCTCGACCGCCCCGCCCTTGGCCTCGTCTGGCAGGTCGGACCCCGACGCGCGCTCAGTCCTTGATGAAGTCGACGGTGATGGTCCTCGTGTCGCGGTTACCGCGCCCCACTACACCGTGAGGGAACGATCCACGGCGACGCCCGTCGTGACCGTGGCCACGGTCAGCGGCGGACCGGCACGAGCTTGGCCCAGGCCGGCGCGGCCGTGCCGCCCAGGTGGCGTGCCGCCTGAGCCTCGGTGAGCTTCTTGACCTTCACCATGTAGACCGGGGACCCCGGGACCAGAGTTCCCTCGGTCGGCACCGAGCCCATGTCGCCGGACGTCCAGCACGACCGGACCACGGACCAGACGCTGCCGTACTCCAGAAGGAAGGCGTTGCTCTCATCGGGGTTGACCACCTGGGACACGCCTGTGTAGTTGCGCAGGCTTGTGTCTGCCGTCGCGTGCTGGTCGTAGGAGTAGCGAACCCACTTGCTGGGCGTGAGCTCGTCGCCGCGCCGCGTCAGTGCCACGAAGGCGGTCCCCTTCTTGCAGGGCTTCGGGTCGACGATCGTGATCGGCGTGCTGTTGACCCGCAGCGGGCTGGTCTCCGCCGTGATCTTGAGCGGTCGGATGTTGTGACCGCGGAACGAATCGGCGGAAGCCGGCGCAGCGGCCAGGAGTGTCGTGGCGCCCACCGCCGCGGCCACCATCGCCACCCGCCGGCGCATCGTCAGTTGCTTCATCTATACGTCCTTTGACTCGGAGGGAGACAACCGCGGGCCCCTGCGCCCGCGGGCGTCAGACCGGCCGAGTGCTCGGCCGGTCTGACGTGCATTCGGTGTCTGGACTTGCTCGAGCGCCCCGCCCTCGGCCTCGCCTGGAGGGTCGGGCTCCGGCGCGCGCTCAGTCCTTGATCAGGTCGACGGTGACGGTCGTCCCGTACGTGCCGTTCGGCGTGTCGCGGGGCACCACGAGCGACAGGTTGGTGTTCACGGACCCCGACGAGCCCGCGGTCGCGTTGGCAAGGAGCCGGGTCGCCTGGCCCTGACCGGCCGTCTGCGCGGGACCCGCGGTGAGACCCGCACCCGTGACGGCCGGGGCGGACCCGAGCTGCGCGAACGGGATCTTCTTGGTCGCGTCGGTGGTGGAGACGAAGTCGTCCACCGTGGCCTGCAGAGACCACGGCGTACGCTCAGCCTGGGGGCGCCGGTCGTTCACGGTGACCTCGCCCAGCTGGCCGCTCGCCGTGAACGTGCCGTCCTGCTGCTCGGCCGCCCTGCCGAGGTCGGCGCCGGAAGCAGGCACCTGCAAGGTGATGGTGCCGGCCGACACGGGGACGTCGACCTTCACGTCGACCGTGCCCGAGCCGAGGTTCTCCGTCGGGGTTCCCGTGACCGCTGCACTGGCCGGACCGTCGCCGAGGGAGTTGGTGGCCGTGACCTTCACGGTGTATTCGGTGCCGTCGGTGAGGCCGCTGATGACCGCTCGCGTGTCACCCGCGCCAGCCGTGAACGGCGAACCCGCGACCGGCGTGCCACCGGCCGTCACCGCGATCTTGTAGCCGCTCACCGCGGGGTTCGCGGTGACCGCGTCCCACGACACCGCGAGGGAGCCCTGGCCAGGAGTCACGGTGACGCCCGTCGGGGCCGTGGGCACGGCCTGCACCGGCCCGCCGACCGGCACGAGCGTGGCCCAGGCCGGCGCGGCCGTACCGCCCAGGTGGGCCGCCGCCTCGGCCTCGGTGAGCTTTTTGACCGTCACCATGTAGACCGGGGATCCCGCGGCCAGGCTTCCCTCGGTCGGCAGTACGGCTCCGTCGCCCGTCGTCCAGCACGACCGGACCACCGACCAGGAGCTGCCGTACTCCGTGAGGAAGAGGTTGCTCTCATCGACGTTGACCACCAGCGACAGGCCTGTGTAGTTGCGCAGGCTTGAGTCCGACGTCGCGTGCTGGTCGAAGGAGTAGCGGATCCACTTGTTGGGCGTGAGCTCGTCGCCGGGCCGCGTCAGTGCCACGAAGGCCTTCCCGCTCGCGCAGGCGTCCGGGTCGACGATCGTGATCGGCGTGCTGGTGAGCCGCAGCGGGCTGGTCTGCGGTGTGATCTGGAACTGCCGGATCTCGTGACCGGTGATCGGGTCGGCGTAAGCGGGCGAGGCGGCCATGACTGTCGCCACACCCAGCGCCGCGGCCACCATCGCGACCCGCCGGTGCCTTGTCAGTTGCTTCATGGGTACGTCCTTTGATTCGGAGGGAGACACCTGCGGGCCCCTGCGCCCACGGGTGCCGGACCGGCCAAGCGCTCAACCGGCCACACTTGCGGTGTCAGGACCACTCGAGCACCCCACTCTTGGCGTGGTCGCCCGAGCCAACTACGCCCCCGATTTCGCCGGAGCCGACGATGTCGGTGTCACCGGCGTAGGAAACGAACTGGAATCCGTACTTGGCGATGATCGCGTCGGAGTCGGCCGAAGCGATCTGCGACGAGGGTCCGGCGAACATGGATGCCAGCGCGGAGTCGTACTTCGCGTTGCCGACCGTGATTCGTGCGGTCTCCACCACGTTGTACACGTCATGGCCGAACCAGGCGTTGGAGTAGTAGTCCGGGTTGGGAACGAGCTTGGTGGTCGCGGGCGTGGTGGGGGGCGTGACCGGCACTGTCAGCGTGGGCGAAACCGGGTCACCGAGCACGTCGACGACCGGCGAGCCCAGGCGGGTGCCCGCCGCATAGGCCAGGTCGATGCGCGTGGGGGCCACGTGGTTGCGCTGGGCGATCCACGACGCCGCCGAGAACGGCACGATCTCGCCGGTGCTGTCGACGATGCCGTCCGCCTTGTTCTCCTGCGGAGTCGTCAGCACGTAGGCGCCGAGCGTTCCCTCGGTCAGACCGAGCGCCCCGATGAAGAAGAACCGCATGTCCGAGCCGTACGGTGGCAAGAACGGCACCACATCGACGTTACCGGCGGCAGCCTTCGCTGCCGCAGCGGTGGGGGCCGAGTAGATCCCCTGAAGCTGCGCGCGCGACAGCTTGCTCAGCTTGGTCTGGTCCGAGGTGCTCAGGCCCGCGCCGTTGTACGCGTAGGCCATCCCGTCGCGGGCCATCGGGATGAACGTTAGCGCCCCGAACGCACCGAGATCGGTTCCCGCGGCCGGGCCGCGGGAGGAGCGGGCGAAGTCAAGCTGGCCGCGGATGACGACGCCGTTCCAGGGGTTGCCGTCGATCGAGCGGCCGAGCGCACTCAAGCTGATCGGCCGCGAAAACGACGGTCCGGTCGCGGTGACCCGGATCTGCGAGCTCCCGGTGGCGTCCCA
This sequence comes from Planotetraspora thailandica, assembly GCF_016863335.1. Taxonomy (GTDB): domain Bacteria; phylum Actinomycetota; class Actinomycetes; order Streptosporangiales; family Streptosporangiaceae; genus Planotetraspora; species Planotetraspora thailandica. The sequence goes on along the minus strand of NZ_BOOR01000043.1, from coordinate 34,402 downwards.
GGAGCCGACGTTGGTGAGCGAGCCGGTCATCGGGTCGGCCAGGGCGTTGAGCACGTCCTGGGTGGTGCCCGAGCCGACACCGGCGATCGGCGGGTAGGTGCCCGCTGCCGGGTCGGCCATCGCCGGCGTGCCGGCCGCGAGCACGAGTGCGGTCGCGGCTGTCGCTGCGAGCACGGCGGCGATACCGCTGCTCTTACGCATTTCTGATCCTCCCTTTCCTGGAGGGTCTGGCTCCGGCGCGCGCTCAGCTCTTGATCAGGTCGACGGTCATGGTGGACCGGTAAGTGCCCTTCGTTATGCCGCGGGGCACCACGAGCGACAGGTCGGCGTTCACGGTGGCGGTCGCAGTCCCCCCCGACGAGCCCGCGACCGCGTTGGCAAGGAGCCGCGTCTCCTGACCCGACCCGGCCGCCTGCGCGGGACCCGCGGTGAGACCCGCACCCGTGACGGTCGGGGCGGACCCGAGCTGCGCGGACGAGAACTTCTTGGTCGCGTCGGCGGTGGAGACGAAGTCGCTGACTGTGGCCTGCAGCGACCACGGCGTACGGTCGATCGGGACGCGCCGGTCGGTCACGGTGATCTCGCCCAGCCGGCCGCTCGCCCTGAACGTGCCGTCGCCTTGCTCGACCGCATTACCGAGGTCGGCGACGCCTGAAGTAGGCACACGCAAGGAGAGGCTGCCGTAACCCGACACGGGGACGTCGACCTTCACAGCGACCCTGCCCGAGCTGAAATTGGGAATACCGGTGACCGAAGCACTGGCCGGGCCGTCGCCGAGGGAGTTGGTGGCCGTGACCGTCACGGTGTATTGCGTGCCGGCGGCGAGGCCGTTGATGACCGCCCTCGTTTCGCCCGCGCCCGCCGCGAACGGCGAACCCGCGACCGGCGTGCCACCGGCCGTCACCGCGATCTTGTAGCCGCTCACCGCGGGGTTCGCGGTGACCGCGTCCCACGACACCGCGAGGGACTGATCGCCAGGAGCCACGGTGACGCGCGTCGGGGCCGTGGGCACGGCCTCCTCCGACCCGACGACCGGCACGAGCGTGGCCCAGGCAGGCGCGGCCGTGCCGCCCAGGTGGGCCGCCGCCTCGGCCTCGGTGAGCTTCTTGACCGTCACCATGTAGACCGGGGACCCCGGGGCCAGGGTTCCCTCGGACGGAGGCGTGGTAAAGCTGCCCGACGTCCAGCACGACCGGACCACCGACCAGGAGGTGCCGTATTCCAGGAGAAAGGCGTTGCTCTCATTGGTGTCGGCCACCGACGACGCGCCTGTGTAGTTGCGCAGGCTTGAGTCTGACGTCGCGTGCTGGTCGGTGGAAAAGCGGATCCACTTGCTCGGCGTGAGCTCATTGCCGGGCCGCGTCAGTGCCACGTAGGCGGTCCCGCTCGCGCAGGCCTCCGGGTCGACGATCGTGATCGGCGTGCTGTTGACCCGCAGCGGGCTGGTCTGCGGTGTGATCTGGAACTGCCGGATCTCGTGACCCTCGATCGGATCGGCGTAAGCCGGGGAGGCAACCACGAGTGTCGCCACACCCAGCGCCGCGGCCACCATCGCCACCCGCCGGTGCCTCATCAGTTGTTGCATGTGTACGTCCTTGATGCGGAGGAGGGAGACAGCCGCGGGCCCGCTGGTGTGGGACCGGCCGAGCGCTCGGCCGGTCCCACTTGCGATTGGTGTCAGGACTTACTTGCGTAGCTCAGCGACCGCCACGGGGTTACCACGACCCAGGCTCGAGCGCCCCGCCCTTCGCGTGGTCGCCCACGCCCGTACCCGTAGTAATCTCGCCGGAGCCGGGGATGTCGGTGTCACCGGCGTAGGAAACGACCTGGAATCCGTACTTGGCGATGATCACGTCGGAGTCGGCCGAAGCGATCGTCGAAGACGACCCGGAGAACACGGCCGCCAGCGCGGAGTCGTACTTCGCGTTGCCGACCGTGATCCGCGCGGTCTCCACCACGTTGTACACGTCACGACCGAACGTGGCGTCGGAGTAGTAGTCCGGGTTGGGAACGAGCTTGCCGGCCGAGGTCAGTGTGGGGTCGACCGGGTCACCGAGCACGTCGGCGACCGGCGAGCCCAGGCGGGTGCCCAGCCCGTAGGCCACGTTGACGTGCGACTCGGTCACGCCGTTGCGCTGGGCGATCCACTGCCCCGTGGAGAACGGCACGATCTTTCCGGGGGTGACGATGCCGTCCGCCTTGTTCTCCTGCGGAGTCGTCTGGGCCAGCACGTAGTCGCCGAGCGTTGCCTCGGTCAGACCGATCGCCCCGATGAAGAACGACCGAGTTCCCGAGCCGGCCTGCGGCAGGAGCGGCGTCACGTCGACGCCACCGGCGGCAGCCTTGGCCTGCGCAGCGGTGTCGGCCTGGTAGATCCCCTGAAGCTGCGTGCGCGTCAGGTTGCTCAGGCCCGCGCCGTTGTAGGCGTAGGCGACCGCGTCGCGGGCCATCGGGATGAACGTCAGCGCCCCGGCCGCACCGAGATCGGTTCCCGCGGCCGGGCCGCGGGAGGAGCGGGCGAAGTCAAGCAGGCCACTGATGTTCGGCGTGCCGGTGCTGTCGATCGAACGGCTGAGGGCCTTGACGCCGCTGGACGAGCCGTTCGGCCGCTTGAAGCTGGTGCTGCCCACCGTGATCGGGTCGGGGAGCCCCGTGGCGTTGAAGGACACCACGCCGTCGAGCGGGGCGAGATCTGCGGTGAGGGCGTTGAGCACGTCCTGGGTGGTGTCCGAGCCGGTGCCGACGATGTTCGCCGCGCTGACGGGGCCCGTCGGCTCGGCCATGGCCGGCGTACCAGCGAGCATGAGTGTGCTCGCGGCTGTCGCTGCGAGCGCGGCAGCGATAGCGTTACTCTTACGCACTTGCGATCCTCCCTTTCGTGGAGGGTCGGACCGGCGGGCGCGTTTCCCGCCGGGGCGTGCACTGCCACCGGGTTCGGTCCGGTGGCAGTCCAGCCGAGGATCCGCCGCCTGTTCGACGGTCCTCAGCAGGTCTGGGGGCCGGGGATGGTGCGTCCGGTTCACGGCGCACCATCCCCGGTCCGGCGGCGCAGCCGCCCGAGTAACGGGGCCGCAGCCCCTGTCAGTAGTCCGAAGACGAGCAGTGCCGGGACGAGGGCGGCGCTCAGGGCGCCCGGGTCAGCGGGTGTCGCCGAGCCCGCCAGCGGGCCGGCCGCTAAGCCCGCGCCCCGCGGGTCGGAGGCACCGCCTCCCGCATCGACGTCCGCACCGGAGTCCGGGTCTGTCGAGCTGTCGCCGTCCTCGCCGGGGACGGTGAACCGGGCGGTGCCCCCCTTGGGATCGTCCGTCCCGGGGCCGTTTCCGCCGCCTTTCCGGCCCGCGATCAGCTTGGCCGCGGCTCGGGCCTCGGCGCGCAGGCCCTTCGGCAGTGGTGTGTAGCCGGGTGGGAGCTGGCCGAACTCTGTGCCGGAGGTCTGCCCTTCCGTCGTGGCCACCGTCACGTAGCGGGCGAGGTCGGCCCGCGTCTTCGCGGAGCGGTCCTCCTTGCCGTCGCCATTGAAGTCTCCATAGGGCACCGCGGCGTAGGAGAGCACGGTCAGCGGGTAGGCGCCGTCCGGCACCTTGGCCGGGTCGAGCTGGCGCACGCGGGTGCCGGCCACCGCGGTCATCGCCGGCACCGCGGCCTGCAGCGTCCGCGTGGTCGGCGTGACGCAGTGGGCGCCGTTGCCGTCGCACAGGGACGCGAGCGACAGCTTGTAGCGTTCCGCGGTCGCCGTGTCCGTGATCGCCCACGCCCGCCGCTGAGCGGGCAGCGCCCTGCCGCCCGCCTTCCAGACCCCCGGCGGCGGCGGCTCCGACGGGTCCCACACGTTCTTCTGCGGATCGTTGTCGACCAGGGCGAACTGGCCGCCCTGGTGCCCGTCGGAGACGTACGGCTTGCGCTCGGTGGCGCACCGTTCCGGACGCTGGTCCTGGTTCCCCTCGTAGCCGTCGAGGTGGAGCGGATACTGGTCGCACCACGGGTCCGACAGCGGGTAGTTGTCCACCGGATACTCCGCCGGCGTATCGGTCGGGTTGTAGTCGGCGTTGGTGGAGTAGTAAGGGTTGACCCGCATCCCCCACTCGTCCGGCACGCCCGACAGCCAGCGACGGGCCGACGCATCCTGCAGGATCCACGACCAGACGGCACGCGCCTGGTCGCTGTTGTCCAGCGGCACCATGAAGTTGAATTGGTAGTCTCCGGGCCAGTACTTCACGATCGGATTGAGTCGCACGAAGTCCGGATCCTGCACGATGCTGAGCGGGTTGCCCACGCCCCACTTGTAGTCCGCGTTCACGGGGTACACGGCGTAGTCTGTGCCGTGGATCTTCTTTGGGCCCAGGGCCTGCGACAGGTCATTGCGGTAGGACATGGTCAGCAGCTTCGCCACCAGGCGCGGGGTCAGTTTGAAGCCCTCGATGCGGGTGCCTGTGAGCAGCTTGACCTCTGGTGGGTCCTGCTCATTGACGGGGGGCGCCTCGTAGACGTAGCCGAGTGCGATGCCGGAAAGCGTCAGCGGTGCGTAGTCGACGCTCTGCCCCTCGGAGAGCGTCTCCGGGTCGACCGGGTTGACCGTGACGGCGGCGGCCGGCGCCCCGCTCGACCCGGCGAGGAGTTGGCGGCGCGCCTCCGGCTCGCCCATCTGCCCGTAAGTGTAGACCGCGCCGTCGCGGCACAGCCGGCGCTGCCACGACAGGCTGGCGTCCGTGGCGAGCTCGCTGCCGGCGATCCGCACCTCCTGCGCGCCCAGTGCGCACGCCGATCCGGCGGGAACGAAGTCGAGCCGGAAGGCGAGTGCGTTGGCCCACACCGCCGGCTCCATGGGGCCTGTGATCTGGTCCCCTGCTCCGCGGGGCACCACGACGAGCCAGCACGGCCGGCCGGTCACCTTCCCGTCGGCCGCGGTGAGCCGGTCTCCGCAACCGAGGCCGGGAGACTCGGCGCCCGTCTGCACCTCGAAGTCCAGCGAGCCCGTGCCGTTCGCGCTGGTCGGCACAGCCTGGATCCCGTTCTGCGTCGTGTAGTTCCAGTACTGGTTGACGGCGGAACGGTCGTTATTGCTCCTGGGATCGTAGTCGGTGTCAATCTCGGGAGCGCCGGTCACCGGACGAAACGGGAGAAATTGGGGTTGCCCGTTGACGGCCACCGACCGACTCCCGCGATTGCCGTAGTTAGTCTTGAGAGGTCCGTATTGGCAGGTTCGCCGGTTCGGCATGGTGGGCACGTCCGGGTCCTGGCCGCCCCAGCACTGCATGGCCTGCATGAAGTAGTTGCCCGTGGTGTCGCCGAGCGGCGTGCCGGCCTTCCACCCGGACCACGTCACCTGGATGCCCTGGTTGACGAGGTTCTTGGTCTGCGACACGGTGACCCTCAGCCCGCGCAGGCTCGCGTCGGGGTGGTCGGCGGGAATCGTGACGGTCACCGCGGAGGTGGTGAGACGATCGCCACCCTCCGGCGCGGCACTCGCCGGGGACGGTGTCGTCACCCCGGCGCCCACCAGGGCAAGCGTCGACACGGCAAGCGCCGCCGCGATCGCGCGGCGGGAGACACGCGCTCGCCGAACCATCTGCTGTGCAGCTGTCACGATCACGACCTTCACCCTCCCTGCGGGCTGGCGGACGTTCCGAGCACTACCTTGCCACGATGTAGATTCTCTCAATTCAGATTGCCGCTGACTACCTTGCCAGATCCGTGCCAGCCGATGGGCGACCCTGGATGGACGGCTGGGTGAACGGCGCATGGCGTCACTGTCCACCGGACGCCCCGGACCGGCTCGCGGTCGTCGACGGAGCACCGGACCGCCGCAGCCGCCGGGCCAGCAGCGGTGGTCCGGCCACCAGGCCGAGCACCAGCACCCCGGCGATGGCCATGAGCGTCTGCGTCGAGCTCCAGCCCTCCGACGACGCGAGCTCGAATGGCGAGGCGACCGCCGTGCCGCTCGAGCGGGCCGACCCCGACAGCGGAACACCGTCGGCGTCGAACGCCGTCGGATCGACGGCCTGGTCCTGCGGCACCTGCTCGTTGCTGGCGTTGCCGTCGGCGGGGCCCGCGCCGGCGTCGGAGGTGGAGGTGTCCACCGACCGTCCCTGGGTGGGAGTGGTCACAGGAGTGTCCTGCCTCGCGCCGGCCGTGCCGGTGGTGCACTGCGTCGGACCGACCTTGTCGCAGGACCTCGGCTGCGGGGCTGTCTTGGCGAGCTGGTTTTGCGACGGGCTCTCCCCCGGCTTGAACGTCGGGTTGTTGCATTTGTTGATGTTGACCGCGACGTTGCCCACGCCGGGGATCCGCTTGATCTGCTCGGCCCCGGCGAGGACGAGGTTCATCGGCAGTGGCGAGTAGCCGAGCTGGTCGGCCTGCTGCTGTCCCTCACAGAGGAAGTAGGTGCCGAAGGCGCCGAGCGTCTTCCCCTTGCTCTCGGTGAACGTGCCGCCCGGGCGCACCTTCGTGGGCAGGATCATGTACGAGTAGCTGGACAGGGGGTAGGTCCGCGGGTCCTTGTTGGCGTAGACCTTGTCGAGGATCTGGGTGAGGTAGTCGGCGGACCTGGGGTTGGGGTTGATCTCAGCTTTGATTAGCGCCACGGCCACCGAGGATGCGGTGGGCTCGACGTAGTAGCCGGCCTCGTTGAGCACCTTGGCGACCGGGAAGCCGGACTTCAGCGCGTAGGAGTACTCGACGTAGGTGATGGCGCCTTCGCCGTAGCTCTGGGAGACGTAGCCGGCGACGCCGAGCGAGCCGTTCTGCGCCTTGAACCCGGCGGGTGCGGGGTACTGCGAGGTCAGGCCGCACGGCGTCTTCCAGCCGACCTTCGCGCAGAACGCGTTCCACAGGGCGCCGTGGCGCTTGGACATCCACATGGAGAACTGGGCCGAGGTGCCGGAACCGTCCGCGCGTACCACCGGTGTGATGGTCCGGTTCGGCATCACCAAGCCGGGGTTGTCGGCCTTGATGGCCGGGTCGTTCCACTTGGTGATGACGCCGGTGAAGATCTTGGTGATCGTCTGCCCGGACAGGCGCAGGTTCGTCACCCGCTTCCCGTTGATCTTGAGGTTGTACATGAACGCCGTGCCGCCGGCGACGATCGGCATGTAGGCGTAGGTGCCTTCCTCGGGCCTCTCGGACGTCTGCGCCCCCGCGGCGACGGTCTTCTGGAACGGGATCTCGCTGATCGCGAAGTCGACCTGATTGGCGATGAACTGCGTGCGACCGACGGAGGAGCCGACGCCCTCGAAGTTCACCGTCATGTTGTAGTTGGCCTTGACGTTTTTGCGCCACTGGTCGATCGCGTTCTGCGACCAGGTGGAGCCGGACCCGGTGATCGGCTCGTAGGTCTCGGCGCGCACCGGTAGGGCGGTCGCCGAACATGCCAGCAAGGTCGCGAGGGCGATGAGAAGGGCTCGGCGGCACGCGGCGAGCAGAGTGCTCGCCGTACGGCCTGGCAGCAACATGATGCGTGGACCTTTCGTGACAGCTGCTCGTATGGGAGGACTCATGACGCCGGGCCTGCCCCGCCGCCGTGCCGCCGCTCGGCGGCCTTGAAACGGCCCGCGTCCGCGAGGGATGCGCGGGCGATGGCGCGTTTGCGCCGGCCGGACAGTTGGCCGGGGGCACGCCCGCCGACGACGCGGGCGGCGGCGAAGAGGATCAGGACCAGGGTCAGCAGGGTGGCCGCCGTCCCGAAACCGCGGGCGATGAAGGCGGGCTCCGGAGACTTGACGAACTCGAATGTCTGCAGCGGCAGCGAGATCATCGGCCCCTTGAAGGGGTTGACGTTGACCGCGGCGGAGATGCCCGCGGTCAGCAGCACCGGCGACGTCTCGCCGATCCCGCGCGCGGTGCCGAGGATGACCGCCGTCGCCAACCCGGAGCGGGCCGTCGGGAGCACCACGTGCCAGATGGTGCGCCACTGCGACGAGCCGAGGGCCTGGCTCGCCTCACGCAGATTGCCCGGCACCAGTCGCAGCACCACGTCGGCGGCGCGGATGACGATCGGCAGCATCATCACGGTGATCGCGAGGGCGGCGGCGAAGCCGGACTTCCCGAGACCGAAGCCTTGGATGACGGCCGCGTAGATGAACAAGCCCGCCACGATCGACGGCAGGGCCGTCATCGCCTCGACGATGGTGCGCACGAAGCGGGCGAACCTGCCGCCCACTTCATTGAGGTAGACCGCCGCGGACAGGCCCAGCGGGATCGTGATGACCAGCGCGATGCTGATCTGGATCAACGTGCCGAGGATCGCGTGCAGGACACCGCCGACGTCGAGCGGGTCCAGTGGACCGGTGAGCGACAGGTCCTCGGTGAAGAAGTTCAGGTGCGGGAGCGCGTCCGCGCCACGGGTCACGGTGAAGATCACGATGAACACGAGCACGAGGAACAGCAGCAGCCCGGTGGCCGCCAGCATCACCGTCATCACGCGGTCCCTGACCGCCTGCCGGTCGTCCGACATCCGCACGAGCAACGCGTAGAGCAGAACGAACACGACGCCGGTCACCACGAGCGCGCCGAGCACGCCGGACATCGCCGCCAGGCGGCCGAACAACAGGGTGGTCACCGAGACGGCCGCAAGCGCGGCGCCGAAGAGGTTGAGCTTGTCGGAGAGGGTCATCCTGCCTGGCTGGCGCCGCTCCGCGAATGAGACGGGCTCGGCGTCGCGCGCCGGGATGTAGGTGCGGGGGGTTCTGCGCGGCTCATCGGTGCCGGACATGACGTCGGTCGACTCCTCCAGCTCGGTTGACGTCATCGCTATACCTCGCTCTCGGCGCCGGACCGCGACCTGCTCACGATCGTGGACGCGGTGAAGTTGACGACCAGGGTGATGAGGAACAACGCGAGGCCCGCGGCCATCAGCGCGGACAGCCCGATCGGGCTCGCCTCGCCGTACCGGTTCGCGATCAGGGCGGACACCGAGTTGCCGTTGGTGTGCAGCGGCTGCCACTGCACCTCGAACACCGGCGAAATGATCATGTAGACGGCGATCGTCTCGCCGAGGGCGCGGCCCAGGCCGAGCATCGTCCCGCCGATCATGCCGCCCTTGCCGAACGGAAGGACGACGGCGGTGATCATCCCCCAGCGCGTGGCGCCCAGGGCGTAGGCCCCTTCGCGCTCGCCCGCGGGAGCCTGGCTGAACGCCTCCCGCATCACCGACGTCTGGATCGGCACGACCATGAACGCCACGACGAGGCCGGCGATGAGCGGCGACGACGTGAACAGGTTGGCGCCCGCCAGCGGGTCGGTCGGGTCGAAGCCGTCCACCCGGAACAGCGGGAACCAGCCGAACCACGTCGCCAGCCAGCGCGAGACCGGGATGACCTCGGCGGTCAGGAAGAAGACCCCCCACAGGCCGAAGACGACGCTGGGCACCGCGGCCATGAGGTCGACCAGAGAAATCAGGGTCCGCTGGAACCGCCCGCTCGCGACCTCGGAGATGAACAGCGCGGTGCCCACCGCCAGCGGCACGGACACGACACCCGCGATGAGGGCGATGAGCAGGGTGCCGAACAGCACCGCCACGATGCCGAAGCGTCCCGCGTCGGGCTCCCATACCTGCTCGGTGAAGAAGCTCCACCCGGCGACCTGCAAGGCCTGGCCGGCACGCAGCGCAAGAAAGACGCCGACCGCGATCATGATCGCGACGACGATGATCCCGGTGGACCACGCGTAGCCGCGGAAGAGCATGTCGGGCAGGTCGCGCGCGGACACCAGGCGGCGTCGCTTTTCCACCCGTGACGGCCCGGACAGACCGCCCTGGGCGGAACGGAGCGTCGTCGTCACGAGACCGCTCCCGTGCGACGTTTGCGCTTATTTACCTTGTCACGATGCACACAATTTAGATTGCAGGTATGTAGTGCATGGAGGCGAGGCGAGCGGTTGAACAGTGCGTGAACTTGGTGACTTCAGCCGTCCGCGCTGAGCAACGCCGGCACCGGGTTGCGTCGAGTCCGCGCCAACGGCACCTGCGCGGCCACCACTGCCATGGCGAGCGCGACGGAGGCCGCCACCAGCGCGCTGAGAACCAGCGCAGGGGGAACCGCCTGAACGAACAAGGCGACCAGTGCCGCCGACGTCGACGACCCGAGGACGGCACCGGCCGCCGCCATCATCGTCGTCTCCGCGAGCACGAGCCGCGCGAGCCGTGCCCCCGACCAGCCGAGCGCCTGCATCGTCGCGAACTCCCGGCGCTGCTCGTGCAGGTCGAGCGCGACGACGTCGACGACGGCTATGCAGCCGAGCAGGAGGAGCGCGCCGCCGGCGAGCACGTCGACCGGACCCGATCGCACGGACACGCCGGTGGAGAACAGCCCGCCGGCGACGACGCCGCCGAAGCCCATGCTCACCGCGATCACCACCGTCAGCGCGCCCGACCCGAGCGCGATCGCCGCGACGCCCATGCGCACGCGGACGGGGGTGCGAGCCAGGTTGCGCACCGCGAGCGTCCCGACTGACCGGGCCTGCGCTACCGGTTTGGCCGGCGTCCACCGTGCGACCCTGGGCGCCCCACGGTGCAGTCCGTACAGCGGCGACGCCGTCGCCACCCGCCACATCGACGGGGCGGCGCCCGCGATGGCCAGCCCGACCGACACCCCGACGGCGGTCACCGCATCCGTCATGCCGATACCGGAGCTCGTCGCCCAACCGACACCGGCCGTGGCCGCCGCGGCCAGCAGGCCTGCGGGCACCGCCACCAGCAGCAGTTCGCCGACGATGAGGCGTACGACGCGGCCGGGGAGCCAGCCGAGCGAAAGCAGCGTCGACAACTCCCGGCGGCGTACACGGAGGGTGGCCGCCGTCGCGTTGGCGACGAACACCAGGCACACCACGAGCACGAGCGCGGCGAGCACGACGCCCATGAGGTCCACCGCTGCGGCGGCGTGCGTGGGGCGCCCGCCCAGCAGGATCGCGGTGCCGGCGCCCGGGGATATGCGTTGCGCGACGCGTTCCGCCACAGCGCGGGCCCGCTCCTCCTGGACGGAGGCGCTGCCGTCGCCGCGCACGTCCAGGTTCACCCACGAGTACGGCGCGGCGGGCGCGCCGACGTACGTGCTCGGATCCACGAGCTCGGCCAGGCGCTCCTCGGGCACGAGCAGCACACCGGCCGCGTCACCGGGAACCTTCACCCCGGGGAGTTCGGCCGACAGCGTGGCGAGATCCACGCGCGCGTAGGCGGCGACGGACCGCGGAGCGGTCAGCGGTGACGCGGACGTGGCCGGTGCGCGGACAACGGTTCCGTCCGGGCGGGTGTAGCGCCGGACAAGCGTTGACGCGCCGGCCGAGTGCGCCTTCAGGACGCCGGCCGCGACGGCGCGATCACGGGTCGCGACGATCGCCGGGATCACCTCCGCCGCGGGTCGCCTCGAAGTGGGGACGTCCACGGCGTCCGTCGTCGCCGCGACGAGCAGCAGGCGCACAGCGCCCCGCGGCGGTGCGCGGCCCGGCCGGCCGGCCGGGCCACGTACGTCGTCGAGTTGCCACTGCGGTCTCGGCGCCCCCGCGACCTCGACCCACGCACCCGAGGGCCGGGGGGCCGCGGTCGCGACCGGCACGTCCACCGTGCCGAGCACGGCGACGGCGACGCCGGCACCGACGTCGGGCAGCGACTTCACGGCCGCGACGGCGTCGGTCGCGAATCCGGACCCGCTGGTCACCCGCACATCCGCCGACCCCGGGACGGGCCCTCCCGCGCCCGCGTCGAGAGTGAGCCTGGTGTGGTTCAGCTCGACGAGGAGCATGGTGAACGACACGGACGCGAGCAGCAGCCCGGCGCCGAGGGACAGGAACCGAGCGTGCAGGCTCCAGACCTCGCCGCCGATGAGACGCGCCCACAGGGCACGGCCGCCCCCTGTGCGTGTGCGCCGCACCGCCGTCAAGCGACTCACCCGAGCCCGGTGACCCGGCGCAGAAGAGCATCGGGATCCCGCGACTGAACCCGCGTCTCGGTCAGGACGCGCCCGTCGAGCAGCCGGATCTGACGGGCGCACTGAGCGGCCACGGATGGGTCGTGGGTCGCCATGATCAGCGTGAAGCCCCACTGAGCCTGCAGCGCGGCGATCAGGTCGAGGACGTCCTCACCCGTTCGCGAGTCGAGAGCGCCGGTCGGCTCGTCCGCGATCACCAGCTTCGGCCTGCCGACCAGTGCGCGTGCGATCGCCACACGCTGCTGCTCGCCGCCGGACAGATCGCCGGCGGCGACGCGCCCGTCGGTGGGGAGGTCCACGAGATCGAGCAGCTCGCCCGCCCACTGAACGTCCGCCGGCCGGACTCGGCCGTCACCGAGCAGCGGCGACAGCACGTTGTCGACCGGTGAGAGGTGCCCGAGCAGGCGGTAGTACTGGAAGACGAACCCCACCGATCGGCGGTAGCGCGCCGCAGCCGTACGGCTGAGCGAGTGGACATCCACGCCGCTGACGACGATGCGCCCTGAATCTGGCATGTCAAGCCCACCGATGAGATGCAGCAGCGTCGACTTTCCAGCGCCGGACGGCCCTGTCACCGCGATCGTCTCACCGGCCTCGATGTCAAGCGACACCCCGTCCACGGCGTGGATCAGCGACCGACCCTGCCGAAAGGCCCTGCGGACGTCGCGCAGCACCAGCCATGCGCCCGCCTGGCTCGGGGCGGGGGCACGCTCGTCACCTCGGCTGCTCACGGATGCGCACATCCTCTAGGCACGGTCCACATGATCGCCCGGCTTGGTGAACACCGGACAACGGAAGCACGAAAACTCGATCGCGTGCAAGATCAATTCGGTATGGCACGGCCCGTGGGTCGTAGAATGCACCCATGCCGCTCCAGCACGCCGTACTCGCCCTGCTCGACGAGGGTCCGAGCTACGGCTACGAGCTGAAGGCGAACTTCGAGGCGGCGGTCGGGCCCGAATGGGGCGGGCTGAACATCGGGCACATGTACCAGATCCTTGATCGGCTTGCGCGCGACGAGCTGGTCAGCGTGTCGCGGACCGTGGTCCAGGAGAACCGGCCGGACCGCACCGTCTATGAGATCACCCCCTCCGGTCGCACCGAGCTGCAGGAGTGGCTCGACTCGCCGGCCATCCGCACCAGCGGCTATCGCGACGAGTTCATCCTCAAGATCCTCGCCGCGGGACAGCGCGGATCCGACGCGGTGCGAACCGTGTGCCGAGTCCAACGCGAAGCCCGCATGGCCGAGCTCGCGACACTGCGCCTGCTGCGCCGTGAGCACGCCGACGAGCCGCTCGCCTCGCTCACGATCGAGGCGGCGATCCTGCACACCCAGGCCGACCTCAAGCTCATCGACGCGGCCGACGAACGTGCCGACTCGCCGCTGCTCGCGCTCGAGATCACCCAGGCCCGCCGCGACGGCGCACGCGTCGACCGGCAGGTCGCCGACGCGGCGACCGGCACCGACGGGCCCGCGGCCCGCGGCGCGGCGAAGGCGGTAGGCAGGGGCCGCCCGCGAGCCGGTGGCCGTCCACCGCGCCCACAACGCTGACCCCCCGGCATATGGCGGTGGCAAATGCCGCGCAGGCCCGCTCTGCGAAGTCTCGTCGCCGTGCTGCTGGCACTGGCCGCGTCCGCTGTGGGATGCAAAACGGAGACCTCGGATCGACCTGAACGCGGCGGGACCCTGACGGTCGTGCTCGGCCCCGGTGGGCTCGACCACGTCGACCCGCAGCGCGTCGCCGATCGCGAGACGGCCGAGCTCCTCGGTGCGTACGTGCTGCGCACGTTGACGACGCGCTCGTCCACCGACGACAACGGCGTGAGCGTCGTACCGGACCTGTCCGCCGGGCCTCCGGACATCTCCACCGACCGAACCACCTGGACATTCCGGCTGCGCGACGGAATCCTGTTCGACAACGCCCGGCCGCTGACCTGCGCCGACGTCAAGTACGGCGTTTCCCGCGCCTTCGCCCGCGAACTCGGCAACGACGGCTCCGGTCTGGTGTCGGTGCTCGACATCCCGATCGCCGCCGACGGCACGTCCGAATACCGCGGACCGTACGCGACAGCCGGCAGGTCGGACGTCGCGGCCTTCGACCGCGCCGTCGAATGCTCGCCCGACGGGCGTGAGGTGACGTTCCGGCTGCGCAAGCCGGTGGGCGCCTTCGACGAATGGCTCGCCGACCCCGTCTTCGCTCCCGTGCCCGTCGGCTCCGACATCGGACTCGGCTATGAGCAACGGCCCGTCGGCACCGGCCCGTACCGCGTCGAGGAGCGCACCGGCGGGACCATGAGCCTCGTCCGCAACCTGCACTGGAACGCGAGCACCGACCCGCACCGGGCCGCCTATCCCGACCGCATCACAGTCGTCGAGACTCCCGATCCCGACGGAGTGGCCCGCGGGTTGCTGGGCAACGGGGGGCGGGCGGTCGATCCGGCGACCGTGGGTCCCGCGATGTCGGCCGCACAACTGGCCGGCCTCGATGCCGGTCTGCGCGCGACCCTTGACGAGCGGACCACCGCGACGACCGCGCGCGGCACGCTCGCGACCGGCCCCGACCTGTGGAGCCGGCAGATCGCGATCGACACCTGGCGCATCACCGACCCACGAGTCCGCCAGGCGATCCAGGCCGCACTCGACCGCACCGCCATAAGAGACGCACTCGTCGGGCCATGGGGCGGGGACCTCACCGACAGCCTGATCCCGCCGAGCATCCCGCTCGACCACCGATCCACCGGACTGTGGACCGGACTCGGCGGCGGCGTCGGCGAAGACGGGTCGGCCGACCTGGCCCGGGAGCTACTCGCCGACGACGCCGGCAAGGTCGCGGCTTCCGGCCGCCCCTCCGAGGTTCCGGCCCTTCGGCTCGATCATCCCGACACCGCCCCCGACGCGGCAGCCGCGGCGATCGTCGTCGCCAGGTTGCGCGCGGCGGGGTTCGACGCGAGGGCGCGAGCCGTCCCGGTCGACGGCTACACCGACCGCATCCGCTCTCCCGACCTGACCGGCGAGCTGATCATGCTCGACTACGCGCCACAGGTTCCGGCGGGGATCGTCACCCTCACCGAACTCCTCGGCGCGGACAGCCCGCTGCACGTGTCGCACTGGGGAAACGACAAATCCGAGAACGCGCTCACCCTGGCCGCGATGACACCTAACCGGGCCCAGCAGAGCGAACAGGTCGCCGTCCTCGATGCGCGGGCGGTCCAGGACGGCGCCGTCGTCCCCCTGTTCACTTATCGCACCTGGAAGCCGGCAGGTCCCCTGGTCGGCAACGCCGAGCTCACGCCGCGCGGCACATGGGCGTACGCGCAACTGTGGGTGCGCTCAAACCTCACGTGAGGCTGCCGACCGTCGGGCGGGTGGTGCACCTTGTCGGTCTCAGAAAGGCGGGACGGCGTCCTTGGCGCGCTGGAGGGCGAGCTCGGGCCACCATGCGCCGCCATAGGGAGTGACGATCCCGTAGACCGGGTCCTTGGAACCGGTCGTGCCTCGGGTGCACTGATCGTCTGACATGCCGGGAGGCCGGATCCACAGATAGGCGTCGGCGAGCCGACTGGCGGTCCGGGTCGTCGGGCGGACGCCGACGCCGCGTCCAGGAGGGTTGCACCAGTTCTGCGGGTCCTTGTATCTGCCCGACGGCGGGTTCCACTCGCCCCTGCCGTTCCTGCTCGTGTCGATCACGAAGTGGGGCAGCCCGGCGGCGTCGTCGGGGAGGGCATCGATCTCCGCGTCGGCGCACTTGTCGTCGTGGCCCGACGCCATGACCTCGACGCACTTGGCGAGCCGCGTGCCGTAAACGATGAGTTGCTCGGTCGTCTGGTAACCGAACGCGTTGAGGAAGAACCCGTCGGCTCTGCCGACCCCCGCCTCGATCAGCCGCGACGCGCTCACGTCGATGGACGGCCAGCCGTCCAGGCTGCCGTCGAGATAGACGGCCGTGCGCGGCAGGGCGCCCAGGCGGTCGACGGCGGAGGACAGCGCGTCGATCCGGGCCCGCCGGTCCTTGTCGTCTCCGAGAGCGCAGTCGTCGGAGCCGGGGAGTTCGGCGAGACTGTTGGGCTCCAGCACGAACACCGCCTTACGGTCACCGACCGTCCGGGCGATCGCGTCGATCCAGGCGAGGTACGCCGAGGAGTCCGCCGCCCCGTCCGGGTTGCACGCGCGCAGGTGGATGTCGTCCGTGACGAACACCGGCACCGCGCCCTGCCGCGCCGCCGCCTCCAGCGTCGCGTTCGTGATCCGGGCGGCCTGGGCGGCGGTCGTCTCACCCAGCCACACCGCCTGGGGAATCCCGGCCAGTGCCCGCATGAGCGTCGCGTCGCCGGTTCGCCCCGACGCCTCCCATGCGGACGCCTGGCGAGCCGCGTCGCTGTCGGGGGTCGCGTGGAACCGCACGTCCGTACCGTGCAGAGGATTGCCGGGTGGGCCGGCGTCATCCGGGGTGCTCCCGGGGGAGCCTGAGGCCGCGGAGAACCCGCCCGGCGGTGCGGCGGACGTCTGCGGGTCGTCTTTCCCCGGTGCCATCTGGACGACGGCGACGACCCCGGCGGTGACGACCGCGGCGGCGGCCGCCCCCAGCAGAAGGCGTGCCCGGGAGACCCGGGGTGACAGGGCGCGCCCGGCCGGCCTGCCAGAGGCCGTGTCGCCGGCATCGCCGCCTCCGGCCCCTCCGGCATGGGTCGCTTCCCCCGCGACGATCGGGGCACCTGCGGCCGCGGACAGAGGGCGCGGCCCCGCCGTGGCCTCCCGCTGGGCGCCCGGCTGCGGTGTGTCCGGCGCGTCTCCGATCGGTGCCCGGCCGGTGAGCGCGTCGAGGATCTGTTGCGCCGTGGGACGCCGGGCCGGATCCTTGGCCAGGGCCCGCTCGACGATCGCCCGCAGCCCGGGTTCCAGCCCCGAGATATCGGGGGCGTCACGAACCACCCGATAGAGGATGTTGGGGATGGGCCCGCCACCGAACGGTGCCCGGCCCGTCGCGGCGTATGCCACAAGAGCGCCCCAGGCGAAGATGTCCGACGCCGAGGTCAGGCGCAGGCCGTTCGCCTGCTCAGGCGACATGAAGGACGGCGTGCCCGCGATGACACTGCTGATATGAGCGCTGTTGTCGGTGAGCTGGGCGATGCCGAAGTCGATGACCTTGGGGCCGACGGGCGACAGCAGCACGTTCGCCGGCTTGAGGTCGCGGTGGATCACCCCCGCGCCGTGAATCGCCTGAAGCGCGACGGCGACGTTCACCGCGACCGCCTCCAGGTTCGACCCGGAGAGCGGTCCCTGGGTCAGCACAACCTCCTGCAGCGTGGGGCCGGGGACATACTCCGTGGCCAGGTAGTCGACGTCGCCGTCCAGGTCGGCAGCGAGCACCGCGGCGGTGCAGAAGCGAGCCACGCGCTGCGCGGCGGCCACCTCACGTTGGAAACGGCGCCGGAAATCCGGATCGGCCGCCCACTGAGGATGGATCACCTTGACCGCCGCCTCGCGGCCCTCCGCGTCCACC
The DNA here is from genome assembly GCF_016863335.1 of Planotetraspora thailandica. Classification (GTDB taxonomy): domain Bacteria; phylum Actinomycetota; class Actinomycetes; order Streptosporangiales; family Streptosporangiaceae; genus Planotetraspora; species Planotetraspora thailandica. The sequence goes on along the minus strand of NZ_BOOR01000043.1, from coordinate 16,986 downwards.
CCGAGGAACACGGTGCCCATGCCGCCCTGACCAAGCCTGCCGAGAATGCGGAACGGCCCGATCTGCTCGGGGTCCCCGTCCCGTAAGCCGTGGCCGTCCGCACTGCTCGTCATGGTTCTCCCGATCGAATGGTTCTCCCGATCGACCGATCTACGGCGATCCTAACCGGGCACCCCTGGCGCTACCAGGTGACTGATCGGCCCGTTGCCACCCTGCCTGCGAGAGGGCAGAGGCGGTCGCTTCCCGGCGCCGGGACGTTACTACGCCCCTGGCAGGACAGCCGCCGCCGGCGGCAAGGTGACCGTGTACGGCGTGTGCGAGGTCCTGGCGCTGATGGCCCAGGGTCTGACCAATGCGGCACTGGCCCAGGAGCTCTTCGTCAGCCCGAAGACCGTCGAGGGCTACGTGCGCAGCGTCTTCACGACCGAGGTCGAGCTCAATCAGGTCCCGTTCTCCTCTTCGCTGGCCGCGCGCACACGGGCCTCGATGATCTCTTGCTCGGGCTTCGAGTTGCTCTCGACGATGATCCGTACGGCCTCGTCGGGGTCGTCGGTGAGGTGCAGGAGCTCGGGGTCCGCGGGGGAGATCATGCCCTCTACCAGCAATGTTCCCTTGATCCAGTCGAGGAGCGGCTGCCAGTACGTCGTGCCCATGAGCACGATCGGGAACTTCGTGATCTTCCCGGTCTGGACCAGCGTCACCGCCTCGAAGAGCTCGTCCAGCGTCCCGAAGCCGCCCGGCAGCACCACGAACGCCTCGGAGTATTTGACGAACATGGTCTTGCGGACGAAGAAGTAGCGGAACTCGATCCCGAGATCCACGTACTCGTTGAGGCGCTGCTCGTGGGGAAGCTCGATGCCGAGCCCTACCGAGATGCCACCGGCTTCCAGAGCGCCCTTGTTGGCCGCCTCCATGACGCCGGGGCCGCCGCCCGTGATGACGGCGTATCCCACCTTGGCCAGGGCGTGGCCGACGCGTACGCCCATGTCGTAGTCGGCGCTGCCGCGGGAGGTGCGGGCCGAACCGAAGACGGTCACCGCAGGGGGGAGATCGGCGAGGGAGCCGAAGCCTTCGACGAACTCGGCCTGGATGCGCAGGACCCGCCAGGGGTCCATGTGAAGCCAGTCGGTGGGGCCTTTGCGGTCGAGCAGTCGCTGGTCGTGTGTCGAGTCGGGGACGAGGTCGCCGCGGAGCACCGAGGATCCCTGGCGGCGTTCAGGCCGGTCGTGTTTCATGTGCTCACGCTAGCGGGCGCCGGCGAATAGTGAGGTTCACACATTTCGGTCACAGATGCCCGTTGTTTCGCATCAGGACCGAATGCCTCACTACTATCGCGTCGTGCAGGAACCAACTCGCCGGAACACCGCCGTGTTCGTCGACCAGAGCGGCCGTCGCAGCCGGATTCTCACCGCGACGGCGATCGGATCGGGAGCCCTGGTGGTGGTGCTCCTCCTCGTCGTCGTCACCGGCGTCCTGGGCGGCACCGACCTTCCCGGCCTGGGCTGGCCCGGCAAGGGGCCCGGCGCACCGGCCGTCCAGAGCACTCCCTCCCCCCGGCAGCTCGGCGGCCTCACGACTCCTCGTCCGGGCGCCTACCCGGTGGCGACGCCCCCGGGGACGACGGCCCCTGGAACGCCCTCGTCGTCCGCGCCGTCGCCCTCCGCGACCCAGCCGCGGAAGACCCCCACGGCGCCCCCCAAGACCCCCGGACAGGGCAAGACTCCGCCCGCCAGCCCCGGCCCGCCCACAGACGACAATCCCGGTCACGGGGGCACGCCTCCGGGGCAGGCCGACAAGACGCACGGGCCGAGATGAGCCGCCGACAGGGCAAGCGGCGCGATCCCCGCGGCCACTGGATCCTCGTGGCGCTCGCGGCCGTCCTGACCGGCGGAGCGCTCTTCCTGAACGGCTACGTCCACAACGTGGTCGGAGAGACGCACGCGGCGGAGGCCGACACCGGCGATTCTCCGGACATCGACCGGGTGCGCGCGGGCGGCCCCGTCGTGAACATGTCGGGCACGCGCCCCCAGAGCCTTCACGTCGCGCGGCGCACGGTCGCGCTCACCTTCGACGACGGCCCCGATCCGAAATGGACGCCGCAGGTGCTCGACGTGCTGCGCAAGCACGGGGCCACCGCCACCTTCTTCGTGGTCGGGGCGCACGTCGCCGAGAACCCCGATCTCACGCGCCGCATCGTCGCCCAGGGCAACGAGATCGGCGACCACACCTACACGCATGCCGACGTGACGACCACGCCCGGCTGGCGTACCCGGCTGGAGTTGTCCCTCACGCAGAAGGCGCTGGCCGGGACCGCCGGCATCCACACACGGCTGGTCCGCATGCCGTACTCCTCGTCGCCGGGCGCCGTCGGCGACCACCAGTTCGCCGCGATGCGACTGCTCTCCGGCGAGGGCTACCTGGTCGCCTTCACCGATCTCGACTCCAAGGACTGGAGCCGGCCGGGTGTCGACCGGATCGTCAAGGCCGCGACGCCCAAGCGGGGGGCGGGCGCGGTGATCATGTTCCACGACGCGGGCGGCGACCGCTCGCAGACCGTCGCCGGCCTGGATCGGCTGCTCACCGCCTTGGACAAGGACGGTTACACGGCCACGACCCTCACCCGGGCGGTGGGTCTCCCGTCCGCGCACACGGCCGCGTCGACGAGCGACCAGGTGCTCGGGAAGGCGCTGGTGGCCGCGCAGCGGGCGTCGTCCGCCTTCACCGGATCGCTCAGCTGGGTGCTCGCCGCGGCCGGCGTCCTGACCCTCATACGGCTCGCCCTGTTCGTCGGTCTCGCCTGGGCGCACGCCCGCAAGGCGAGGCGGATGCGGCGGGACAGGATGGCCGGTCGGCGGCGAGGCGCGGCGCCCCGGTGGGAGGCCCCGCCCGCCGTCACCGTGATCGTGCCCGCCTACAACGAGGAGGCGGGCATCGAGGCCACCATCCGCTCGCTGGTGACGACGGACTATCCCGGGCCGCTGGAGATCCTCGTCGTGGACGACGGCTCCACCGACCGCACGGCGGAGATCGCCGTCTCGCTGGGACTCCCCGGAGTCCGGGTGATCCGGCAGCCGAACGGCGGCAAGCCGTCCGCGCTCAACACCGGCATCGCGTGGGCGGCACACGACATCCTGATCATGGTGGACGGCGACACGGTCTTCGAGCCGTCGACGATCCGCAACCTGGTTCAGCCCCTCGCCGACCCCGCCGTCGGCGCCGTCAGCGGCAACACCAAGGTCGGCAACAGGCGCGGCCTGATCGGCCGCTGGCAGCACATCGAGTACGTCATCGGGTTCAACCTCGACCGCCGGGCGTTCGACCTGCTCGGGTGCATGGCGACGGTTCCCGGCGCGATCGGCGCCTTCCGGCGCTCCGCGCTGACGTCGGTCGGCGGCCTCAGCCTCGACACGCTCGCCGAGGACACCGACCTCACGATGGCGATCTGCCGCGCGGGCTGGAAGGTCGTGTACGAGGAACACGCCCGAGCCTGGACTGAGGCGCCCTCGTCGCTCGGTCAGCTCTGGCGCCAGCGCTACCGGTGGTGCTACGGCACGCTTCAGGCGATGTGGAAGCATCGCGGGGCGGTGCTGGAACGGGGGTCGTTCGGGCGGCGCTGCCTGGGCTACCTCACGCTCTTCCAGCTCGTCCTGCCGTTGATGGCCCCGGTCGTGGACATCATGGCCGTCTACAGCCTGGCCGTGGCCGATCCGCTGCCCGTGGTGGCCGTGTGGGCGGGCTTCGTGGCCGCGCAGTCCCTGGCCGGGTGGTACGCCCTCCGGCTCGACAACGAGCCGGTCTCCGGCTTGTGGGTGCTCCCCCTGCAGCAGTTCGTCTACCGGCAGCTGATGTATCTGGTGGTGATCCAGTCGGTGGCGACGGCCGTCCTCGGCGTGCGCCTGCGCTGGCACACCGTACGCAGAGAGGGCACTTTCAACCCCGCACCGGTGCTGAACGACGCCATGTCCAAGAGGTGACCGGCCTCAGGCGCTCAGCCAGGCGGTCATGCGGCGCTCCGTCTCGGCGATCTTGGCCAGGCTGACGCGCTCGCCGGCGGTGTGCGCGAGGTTCGGGTTGCCGGGGCCGCAGTTGACGGCGGGCATGCCGAGCGCGGAGAACCGGGCCACGTCGGTCCAGCCGAGCTTGGCCCGGGGGGTGCCTCCGACGGCGGAGGCGAAGGCGGCGGCCACGGGGTGGTTCAGCCCGGGCCTCGCCCCCGGGGCGCCGTCGCTCAGCGTGACCTCGAAGTCGTGGAAGACCTCGCGGACATGCTCGAACGCCTGGTCCAGGGTCAGGTCGGGGGCGAACCGGTAGTTGACGGAGACCACGCACTCATCGGGGATCACGTTGCCCGCGACCCCGCCGTGGATGCCGACGGCGTTGAGCCCCTCGTGATACTGCAGCCCGTCGACCACGGGCCTCCTGGCCTCGTAGGCGCTGAGGATGTCGATGACGGGCTTGATGCCGTGGATGGCGTTGACGCCCTCCCACGAGCGCGCGCTGTGGGACCTGACCCCCCGCACGGTCACGTCGGCGCGCAGCGTCCCCTGGCAGCCGCCCTCGATCAGCCCGTCGGTCGGCTCCATGACCACGGCGAAGTCGCCGGTCAGCCACTCGGGGTGCTCGCGGGTGAGCCGCAGCAGCCCGTTGCGCTCGGCCGCGATCTCCTCGCAGTCGTAGAAGACGAACGTCAGATCCTTGTTCGGGTTCTCGAGCAGGCACAACTTCAGCTGTACGGCGACGCCGCTCTTCATGTCCGAGGTGCCGCAGCCGTAGAGCAGGTCGCCGTCGACGCTGCTGGGGAGGTTGCCCGCTATCGGGACGGTGTCGATGTGCCCGGCGATCACCACGCGGTCACGGCGTCCGAGGCTCGTACGGGCCACGATGTTCTCGCCGACGCGGTCCACCCGCAGGTGGCTCAGCGGGACGAGCGCCTCCTCGATGGCGTCGGCCAGGGGCTTCTCGCCGCCGCTGACCGATTCGATGTCCACGAGCTGCGCCGTCAGCGCTCCGACGTCCTGTCCAAGGTCAAGCCGCATGGCTCCTGAGCCTAGGCGATCCGCACCGTAGCGGATGCACGCGCGTCCTTCACCCACCCGTCGTGGCCGGAGTCGGCCTTCCATGTGAGCCCGTCGTAGCGGACCTCGCGCAGGCCGTACTTCTGGGCGTGGGCGACGTACCAGTTGGCGACCAGCCATTCGTGCTTGGCGGAGGTGTCTGCGCCGAGCGCGCGGACGAGCTCCTTGCGCGCCTCCTTCGGCTGCGGCTTGACCGGCTTGTCGGCCGGCGGGTACCAGCAGTGCACGGCCTTCGGGACGCGGCCGGAGAAGGCCCCGGAGAGAATCTTCGCCGCGGGCTCGTGGTCGGCGTAGGCGGAGCCGTCGGCGGAGCGCTGCACCGCCTGCGCGGCCTCGTGGAGAGGCAGGGTCTTGTAGTGCTTGACCTTCTCCAGGGCCTTGAAGAACTTGCCCGTCGCGTAGACCGGGTCCTGGAGTTTCTCGGGTGTGCCCCATCCCTGCGAGGGGCGCTGCTGGAAGACGCCGACGGAGTCGCGGTCGCCGTACGGGAGGTTGGACAGCTTGGATTCCTGGATCGCCGTGACGTAGGCGATCTGCAGGGCACGCTCCGGCAGCTTGCGGCGCTCGGCGACGGCGGCGATCGTCGCGGAGATCTGCGCCTGCTCGATGTCGAGGTCGAGAGTGCCTTCAGGGGTGGTCACCTGGCAGTGTTCGCCCAAAGCGAACGGCTGGGCCTTCTTCATGAGGTGATAGGCGCCATAGATGATGCCCGCCGCGATGAGGACGAGGACGATCAGGACGGCCAGACCTTTGCGGGAGAGACGCCGAGTCACCTGTCAGAAACTACCGGGCGTTCAAGGAATGCGGTCCACTCGGATCGATCCAGGAGTGAGTGGGCGCGTATAAAAAGCCATCCACTGACCCCCGTGGACGCGTTCGAACGACAACAGCCGGCCGTCCAGGGCCCGATAGTGGGCGAAATCGAGGAGACCGCGGTCGGGGTGACCCGTGTCCCCTTCTGAGCGGAAGGCGACCGTGCCCCGCTCGACGGGGTAGAACTCCACGCCCTCCATGATCAACATGCTCTTGGCGGGGACCATCCCCTGCGAGGGCACCTGCGTCCAGAGCGAGACCTCCAGATGACGGCCGTCTCCGCCGTCCGGATCGCGGCGTTCCTCCACCGACAACCACTGATAGCGCCGGACGCCCTCGTCGAGGAGGTACTCCGTCCACAGGTCGCCCTGGCGGGACAGATGCAGCGCCCCGACGGCGCGAGACTTGACACCCTGAATGTGGACGACGTCGCCCACCTTGATCGTCCTGGGGTCGAAGAAGCCGGGGGCGGGAGCCGGAACGCGGACCGGCTCCTCAGACGGCGACGGAGGCGCCGCGACCCGGCGCCGGCGTACTAGCACCACGACCACGCACAGGACGACGACCAATAGGGCGACACCCAACGCGAGCATGACCGCAGCCGTCATGCCGCGCGATCCTACTGGAGGCGGCGCACCACCGCATCGATCCGCTCATCCGTGGCCGTGAGGGCGATCCGCACGTGCTCGTGACCTGCGGGTCCGTAGAAATCTCCCGGCGCCACCAAGATCCCCTTCTCGGCCAGCCTGCGGACCTGGTCCCAGCAGCCGGTGCCGTCGGTGGCCCACAGGTAGAGCCCGGCGTCCGAGTGATCGATCCGCCAGCCCGCCCGCTCGAGCGCCGGGCGGAGCACGGCCCTGCGGCGCGCGTAACGCTCACGCTGCTCGTCGGCGTGCTCGTCGTCGTCCAGGACCGCGATCATCGCCGACTGCACCGGGGCCGGCACGATCATGCCCGCGTGCTTGCGCAGCTCCAGGAGCCGCTTGACCAGACCGGTGTCGCCCGCGACGAAGGCCGCCCGGTATCCGGCCAGGTTGGACCGCTTGGACAGCGAATGGACCGCGAGCAACCCCTCGTGCGAGCCGCCGGACACGTCGGGGTGGAGGATCGAGATCGGGTGCGCGTCCCAGCCGAGTTCGATGTAGCACTCGTCGGAGGCGACCACGGCGCCGCGCTCGCGCGCCCACGCGACCACCTTGCGCAGGTGCTCGACGGGCAGCACCCGGCCCGTCGGGTTGGACGGCGAGTTGACCCAGACGAGCGGCACCCGCTCGGGCCCCACCGACACCAGCCCGTCGGCCGCGTACGGCTCGGCCCCCGCGAGCCTGGCGCCGACGTCATAGGTGGGATAGGCCAGTTCGGGGATGACGACACGGTCTCCCGGCCCCGCGCCCAGGAGCATGGGGAGCCAGGCCACCAGTTCCTTGGACCCGATCGTCGGGAGAACGCCGTCGGGGTCGACGGTGACTCCGTGCCTGCGCCGCAACCAGCCCGCGGCCGCCTCGCGCAGCCGCGCGGTGCCGTACGTCTGGGGGTAGCCGGGGCTGTCGGCTGCCGCGGCCAGCGCCTTGCGGGCGACCGCGGGCACCGAATCGACCGGGGTCCCGATCGAAAGATCGGCGATCCCGTCCGCGTGACCCTGAGCGAGCTCCTTGTACGGCGCCAGCCGATCCCAAGGGAAGTCGGGCAATGCGATCAAGAAGACTCCCCGGTCAGCGGACGGGTCCGCACTCAGTGCTCCTCGGCCTGCGGCGGGAGGGCGGCCACGACGGAGTGGTCCTTGTTGATCTTGCCGACCTTCGAGGCGCCTCCGGGCGACCCGAGGTCGTCGAAGAACTCGACGTTGGCCTTGTAGAAGTCCTTCCACTGGTCGGGAAGGTCGTCCTCGTAGAAAATCGCCTCTACCGGGCACACCGGCTCGCATGCTCCGCAGTCCACGCACTCGTCGGGGTGGATGTAGAGCATGCGTTCGCCCTCGTAGATGCAATCGACGGGGCACTCCTCGATGCACGCCTTGTCCAGGACATCCACGCAAGGCTGCGCGATGACGTACGTCACCTCGGGCTCCTTCTGTGTTGCACGGCTCGACCGCGGTTGCTACGCCCTAGTATTGCGGTGCCTGCCGACTAGCCGGAACAGGAGGGGGTCAATCATCATGAGCCCTCACTTCGGCGCCAGGCTCGTGGTGGCCGTCACCCCCGACGATGTCGGGCGGAGAGTCACGACGCGGCGCGCCGTCAGCGGCGGTTTCCGTGACGCCGTCGGCGTGTTGGAGTCGTGGACCGGCGGCGTCCTGGTCATAAGGAAGCGGGACGGCACGGCGGTCGAGATCCCCGAGGAGTCCCTGGTCGCGGCCAAGGTCGTGGCATCTCCTCCGCGTGCCTCCTCGACCGGGGGCTGACCAGCACAGAACATACACAGCGTGACCATACGTGCCAGTGCTGTAGTCGTCGTGCTCGTCTCGGTGGCGGCCGGATGCTCCGGGTCTCCGCAGTCCGGGGAGAATCTGCCGCCGATCAACCCGAAAGCCGCCTCCATGAAGGAGGGCTTCTCCACCATGGAGAGGCTCCGGGACGCGGCCAAGCGCGAAGGGGTCCTCAACGTCGTGGGCCTGCCGCGCACCTGGGTGAACTACGCCGAGATCCTCGACCGCTTCTCCGACAAGTACGGGATCAAGGTCATCGCCACGGCCCCCGACGCCAGCAGCCGGCAGGAGGTGGACGCGGTCAGGCAGGGCGGCGCGGGCGCCCCCGACGTGGTCGACCTCAGCCTGGACGTCGCGGTGGCGAACGCGAAGCTGTTCGCCCCCTACAAGGTCGCCGCGTGGCGCGACATCCCCGACCAGCTGAAGGACCCCAAGGGGAACTGGTTCGCCGGCTACGGCGGCTACATGTCGATCGGCTACGACCCACGCGTGATCCAGGCGCCGTCGTCCTACACCTCCCTCCTCAAGCCGGGTACCACCGTGGCGCTGCCGGGCGATCCGCTGCGCATGGCGTCGGCGTTCAGCGGCGTCATGGCGGCCTCGCTGAGCGATGGCAAGGCCGACGCGGCGCGGGGCGTCGACTTCTTCTCCAAGATCAAGAAGTCGGGGTTGCTCAGCCAGCCCGACCGGGCCGCCTCCGTCATCGACTGGGACTTCCTCAACACCGCCCGGGCGGAGGCGTCCGACCGGGAGGGCAAGCCCGCCTGGAAGGTGGCGATCCCCCGCGACGCCGTGCTCGCCGCCTACTACGTGCAGGCGATCAACGCGAACGCGCCCCACCCGGCCGCCGCGCGGCTGTGGGAGGAGTTCCTCCTGTCCGACGAGGGCCAGAACCTCCTGCTGAAGGGTTACGCCCGCCCGATCCGGATGGAGGCGATGGACATGCGGGGCACCCTGGACCAGGGCGCGGCCGCCAAGCTCGCCAAGGTGGATGGCACGCCGGTGGTCCTCACGATCCCGGAGCAGGATCAGGCCAAGTCCTACCTCAAGACACATTGGTCACAAGCAGTCGGCTAAGCATGCACAACTCGCAGAGGCCTCTGAAGCCGTAAAGTGGATCGCTATCTGAATGAAGTCAGAATGCGAGCCGATCTTGCGGTATGAAACCCCCGGTCTCACGAGATGGAACGCTCGTGCCTACGACAGCTCCTTCGGCTACGTCTCCTCACATGGGGCGCCGCTGCTGGAGCTGCTCGATCCGCGGCCAGGCGAGCGTGTACTCGACCTCGGCTGCGGCACCGGCGTGCTGACCGGGGAGATCGCCGCGCGGGGTGCCGAGGTGCTCGGGATCGACGGCTCCCAACCCATGATCGAGACGGCCATCGCCCAGCACCCCGGCCTCGACTTCATCGTCGGCGACGGCCACGACTTCACGGTGGCCCAGCCGTACGACGCGGTGTTCTCCAACGCGGCCCTGCACTGGATGACCCGCGATCCCGACGCCGTGATCGCGTGCGTGCGGATGGCCCTGCGACCGGGCGGCCGGTTCGTGGCCGAGCTCGGAGGCGCGGGCAACTGCGCGGCGCTCACCTCGGCCATGCTGACCGCCTGGCGGGAGTACGGCCTGCGCGAACCCGAGCTGCCCTGGTATTTTCCCAGCCCGGCCGAGTATGCCCGGCGCCTCGAACAAGGTGGCTTCACCGTCAGGCTCCTGGAATACTTCGACCGCCCCACACCGCTCGACGAGTGCCCCAACGGCGCCGCTGACTGGGTGCGGATGTTCGCCGGCTCACTGCTGGACGGCGTGCCGCCGGCCGTCGTGGAACCGCTGCTGCGGCGGGTCAACGAACTCGCCGCACCTGCGCTTCGCCGGGAATCGGGGTGGATGGCCGACTACGTCCGGCTGCGATTCGCTGCCGTTCGTCCCTGACGAGGTGCCCCTACGCTTGGGGATTTGTCAGACTATGGTCTGATCCGATGGAGTGATGGGGAACGCATGAACTTCTGCCTGAGTGACCTCGTGCCACCACTGCGCTGGAGTGATGCCGCCCGCATCGGACTCCTGAGCGAGCAAGGCGACCTGCCGGACGCCTGGTGGCGGAGTCTGCCGATGGAGCGGCTCCTCGGGGTCATGGACGCCGACTCCCTCGGGGAACTGATCACCGACCTGGCGCTGGAGCACTGGCCCGCCGCCGCCGTCGGCGACGTGCTGCCCGCGCTCTACGTGCTCGACCCCGACGAGGCCGACGACCCGCAGGTGGCGATCGCGCTCGACCGTGCGGGCTCCTGGCCCGGCCTGCTGGCGTTGTCGGGACGCGAGCTCACCGACCAGCCGTTCATCAAGGCCAAGCCCGTGCTGACCGCCCTGTTCACCGCCGTCTTCGCGCGCCTCGCGCCGGAGGCCGACGAGCCCGCGGGGGGCAGGACGCGTATCAACGGCAGCCCGGTCAGGCTCGTCAAGCCGGCGCCGGACGACGGGCATGCCGAGGGGGTCGCGGGCGTCAGGGACATCTCGAATGGCGCCGACTCACCTCATCGGGCACCGTCCGAGGTCGACTTCCCCACGTTGATCGACGCGGCGTTCTCCGACATGGACGACCGCACGTGGATGGTCGCCCAGAACAGGGTCTTCACCGACGCGCCCTCGGCGGTCGACGAGCTGGCCAGGCTCCTGGCCATCTCCCCCGACGTCATCCAGGGGCTGGAGACCGCGTTACGCGAATGGCTCGCCGAATGGCTGAACAAGCCGGAGGCCGCGCCGTACCGGGAGCACCTGACGTGGCTGACCGACGTGCTCGGCGTGGCCGCGCCCAAGAGCAGGCTCATCATGGCGACCGAGTGGCACGAGCAGGAGTTGCGCTCGCTCGACGTGCCCGCGTGGCACTTCGTCGTGGCCACCCTGACCGACTATCAGGTGTCGGGCGACTGGCTCGTCGCCGGCGATATCGCCGAGCTGCACGAGCGGACCGTCAAACTGATCGTCAACGCCGAGCGCCCGCCCACCGTCTCGAAGGCCCTGGAGCTGGTGTCGTCCCTCGGCATCCACCCCGAGGTGGCCAAGGAGTGGCTGGAGAGCGTTCCCCAGCTGCGCATCCAGAACAAGAACGGCGCCGCCCCCTCCACAGGCGCCGACGGGTCCGCCGCGGGCACTCCCGCGGGGCAGCTCAAGGACGTCTCCCTCACCCGGCGGTGCTTCCGCCAGCCCGATGGGCGCTGGTGGTTGCGAGTGGACGTCACCGAGGAGCACCTCCAGGGCGCCGAGGTGTCGATGCCGTCCGGGTTCGCCGCCTACCTGGGACTCACCCCCGGCGAGACCCGGCCCGTGCCCAGCGCGGCCGGCGACGTCGAGCTGACGTGGGACTCCCGCCCGGGCTTCAGCTCGCTGCAGCGGATCCTCACGGAGGTCGCCGCCAAGGAGGGCGGCCACGTCTTCCTCACGCTGTCCGACGAGGGCATGCTGCGGGTGCGGCACCTGTCGGCCGCCAACGGAGGCGACGCCACATCCCACGCCCTGCGCCTGGTGGGGTACACCGCGCCGGGAAGCACCCCCGAGCAGGCCGTACGGGTGATCGCGACGAGGATCGGCCTGTCCGGGCCCGTCGAGCGACCCGAGCTCGTCACCCGCCTGCGGGAGCGGGGCGACCGCGACCTGATTTCCTTACTGGGCTAGCGCGTGCCCCGGCTCGCGGTCTCCCCGGACTTCGCCAGAGAGCTCGGCACCCTGGCCCGGCCGGTTCGCCGGGAGGTCGTGACCGCGATACGCCGGCTCCTCACCAACGCCGACGGGGCTCCGCATCCGGAGCGCGTGCGCAACGGCCGCGACCACCGCGTGATCACGTTGCGCGCCGCCGCGGGCCATCGCGCCGTGGCCGTACGGCAGGGCGACACGTATTGGCTGGTTACCGTGTTGCCCGACGCGGTCGCGTGGACGTACGCGCGGCGGCACCGGTTCGGGGTGAACGCGGCGATCGGTGTGGCGGAGGCGTGGGACGCAGAAGCGCTGGAACGGATCGAACCTGCGCTGCGCCGTTCGGCCCCGCAGACCCGCCGGCGGTTGTTCTCCTCCTTCTGCGACGCCGACCTGCTCGACATCGGCATCGACCACCGGCTGCTCGGGCTGGTGCGCCTGATGAGCAGCGAGGCCGACCTGGAGGCCCTGGAACCGCTGCTGCCGGAGAGCCAGTTCGCCCCGCTGGCGACGCTCGCCCGCGGCGGCTCGCTCGCGGCGGCCTGGCGGGAACTGGACGCCTGCCGGTCCGCCGAGACCGGCGAGGTCGATCCGGGCGACCTGGCGGCGGCGCTGCGGCGCAGCCCCCACCAGGCGCGCTTCGCGGCCGACCGCGACGACCTGGACCGGATCCTCACGCTGCCGCACTGGTGCACGTTCCTGTATCCGCAGCAGCGCACGTACGCCAACTGGGACCGCTACGACCATCCGGTGCTGGTGACGGGCGGGGCGGGCACCGGGAAGACGGTCATCGCGCTGCACCGGGCCGCGCACCTCGCCCGGGCCGCCGAGGGGCCCGTCATGCTCGTGACCTTCTCCCAGGGACTGGCCACGGAGATGTCCGCGCGGCTCGATATGATCATCGATGACGAGGTGGTGCGCAAGCGCGTCGAGGTCGGCAACGTCGACAGGCTCGCCCACCGGATCGTCACCGAGGCGGAGGGACGCCCGCCCGTCCTCGCCGACGCGGGCGACCTCGGCACGCTCTGGGAGGAGGCGGCCGGGGCCAGGTTCGGCGCGGCCTTCCTGCTGCGCGAGTGGGAGCAGGTCATCCTCGCCCAGAACCTGCGGACCCTGGAGGAATACCAGGCGGCGAGCCGCCCCGGCCGCAGCGTCAAGCTGACCCCGCGCGGCCGGGCCATGGTGTGGCGCGCCGTCCAGCATGTCGTCGGGCGGCTCAGGGAGTCCGGCCGGCGCACGCTCCTCCAGCTCGCCTCGGAGGCGGCCGGACTGCTCGGGCAGGCCACGGGCGACCTCCTCGGCGAGCAGGCCCCGGGGCGGGAACCGTACCGGCACATCGTGGTGGACGAGGCGCAGGACCTGCACCCGGCCCAGTGGCGGCTGCTGCGCGCCGCCGTGCCGGTCGCCGCCAACGACCTGTTCGTCGTGGGCGACCCCCACCAGCGCATGTTCGACACCCGGGTCGCGCTGGCGGACGTCGGCATCCCCGCCCGCCGCTTCCACCTGAAGATCTCCTATCGTCTTTCTCAGGAGACCTTGTCCTGGGGCGTGCGCCTGCGGGGCGGCGGACCGGCCGACGGGCTCGTCGACGGCATCGCCGAGCTGTACGGCTTCCGCGCCGTGCGGGACGGCGCCCGCCCGATGGTGCGGGAGTACGTCACGCCGGAGGCCGAGATCGCCGGTTTGATCGCGCATGTGGCCGAGTGGATGGAGGAAGGCGTGCCGACTCACGACATCGCCGTCGCCGCCCGCTCCGCCGAGCTCGTCACGACCACGCGCAAGGCCCTGCGGGACGCCGGCATAACGGTCAAAGTCACCAGCCTCCACGGAATGAAAGGGCTGGAATTCCGCCGCGTCGCCGTGATAGGCGTGGCTGACGGAATCGTGCCGGCGCCCGACGCGCTGACCCCGGCTTCGGAGGACCCCGCTGCCCGGGCTCACGACCTGCAACGAGAACGGGGGCTGCTCTACGTGGCGTGCACGAGGGCCGGCGAGCTGCTGTACGTGTCGTACTCCGGCCGGGCAAGCCCCTTCCTGCCCAGCTGACCCCCTACCCTGAACTGCGGATATATTCCCCTTGCCGGTTGGACCTGCATTGAATCTGAGCCTGAGCGACATCGTGCCCCCCCTGCGCTGGACGGCGCCGGGCCAGGTGGAGCCGATCGCGAGCGACCCCGGCCTTCCCGACGCGTGGTGGCAGGCGCTTCCGCTCGACCGGGCCTGCGCCGTGGTGGGAACCGCCCAGGTCGCCTCCCGGCTGACCGACCTCACCATCGCCTGCTGGCAGCACCTCATCCTCGGCGACATCCTCCCGTTGCTCCGGTTCACCGACCCCGTCGACAGCCTCCAGACGCCGGGGCAGCGCGAGACCGTGCACAAGCTGTTCATGGGGGTGCTCGACCGGCTGCTGGCCGGCGAGCCGATGGACGAGGTCGCCGCCGACGCGCTGCCCGAGATCATCGACCGGGTGTTCGCCCGCCTCGACGACCGGCAGCGGGCCATCGCCAGGGACCGGCTGTACTTCGACGCCACCGACGCCCCCACCGGGCAGCGGGCCACGCTGGACGAACTGGCCCAGCGCTTCTCCGTCACCCGTGAGCGCATCAGGCAGATCGAGCGCGACCTGCGCGAACACGTGCTGGCCTGGCTGGACGGGCCCGAGGCCGCCCCGCTCACCGCCCACCTGTCCGCGCTGCGCATCCGGCTCGGCTCCGCCGTACCGGCCGACGACCTCGCCGACGCCGCGCCCTGGCACCGCACCGAGCTGACCACGCTCGCGATTCCCGCGTGGCGGTTCCTGCGCACGCTGCTCACCGGCTACGAGCAGACCGACGGCTGGCTGGTCGCCGGAGGCGCCGACGAGCTGAGAGAGAAGACGCGGCAGCTGTTCGCCGACGGGCCGAGGAACCTGGAAGACGCCGTGTCGCTGACCGCGCAGCTCGGCGTGCGCGGCGACGTGGCGGAGCGATGGCTCGCGTCCGTGCCTCAGCTGCGCGTGCTCGACGGGCACGTCGTGGCGTGGCCGCGCAGCGTCAACGACAAGGCCGAGGCGGTGCTCGCGATCGCAGGAACGCCCCTGAGCCCGGAGGAGATCCAGGAGCGCATCGGCGAGGACTACAGCACCGTCGGGGTGCGCAACCAGCTCGCCTCCGACGAGCGTTTCGTCCGCCTGGACCGCAACAAGTACGGCCTGCGCCGCTGGGGCGGTGAGGAGTACCTCGGCATCCGCGAGATGATCGTCAAGGAGATCGAGCGGTCCGGGGGCGAGGCGTCGGTCAACACCATCGTGGCCAACCTGACCTCCCGCTACGAGGTGAGCGAGAGCTCGGTGCGCGCCTACGCGGGCGGCCCCGGGTTCGAACGAACCCAGCGCGGGTGGATCAGGGTCGCCGGGCAGGAGCAGGCGGAGCCGTACCAGCCGCGCAAGGACGTCTCGATGACCCGCAGGTCCTTCCGCAGCCGCGACGGCCGCTGGTGGCACCGCGTCGACATCAACGCCGAGCACCTGCGCGGGTCGGGGTCTCCGCTGCCGACCGGCTTCGCCGCCCACCTCGGGATGGCGCCCGGCGGCCAGCTCACCGCCTCCACGCCTACGGGCGACGTCGTGATCAGCTGGCACAACCAGCCGACCATGGGGTCCATCAGGCCGGCGCTCGGCGAATACAACGCCTCCGAGGGCGACCACGTGTTCATCACGGTCTCCGACGGCGGCGAACTTCTGACCCGTTTCCTGCCCGCCGCCGCGGCCGGGCTGCCCCCGCTCGGCCGGGCCCTCCATCTGATCGGTTACACGGCGCCGGTGGCCTCGGAGGCCGAGGGCGTGCGGCTCATCGGCTCCCGCATCGGCCTGCCCGAGGGCGCCTCCCGCGAGGAGGTGTTGGAGCGGCTCAAGGAGCGTGGCGACCGGGACATCCTCGGCTTCCTCTCCTAGCGGGGCCGGATTCCACGGGGGCCGTCGCCTTCTATGGGGTCGTCTTCTTGGGGTCGTCGTAACGCCGCCGCGCACGTCACGGTCTGCGGGTTGTATCCGCGCCGTGGCGGTGTGCCGTTGGGGGATTGCGCGGCGGGGGTGCGGCCGTGCCGTGGCGGTGTGCCTTTGGGGGTGCGCCACGGGGATGCGCCGTAGGTATGTGCCGCGGGGGCGTGGCCGTGCCGCACCGTGAGGGGTGCCGCGCCGTACCCGGAAGTGTTCGGACGCCCGAGAAGCGGAGGGAGCGGGGGCCGCGGCAGCCCGGCTCTCCCGAGCATGTTCAAGCGTGCCTTTCTGTACGGCCCATCCGCTCGGGTCACAACCCGATGGCCCGGGTGATCCGGTCGCTGTGTGGGTGATCCAGTCGCGGATCTTTTGCTAGTTATCGCGATATTTCCGGCGCACACAAGGGAGAACTTCTGTTCGATTTATGTAGCCAATCAGCCACTCTCTGTGAGATTATTCAGACACGTTTTCGATTCAGAGAGGGGTGGGCGTGACCGGAGTTCGAGGCAGCCGCTCCTCGCCGTCTTCCGACGCCGGTCGGGTGCTGCACATTCCTGAGTGGTGGGCCGAAGCGGCGGCCAGGGCGGGTGAGTTCTCCTCCGACGGGAGTTCGGCGCTGAGCCCCTCTCCCCTCCTCAGGCCGTGGTGGGAGATCGCCTCATCCGAGTCCACGCCTCCATCTCCCGCCGCGCTTGATCCCACACCGTCCGATCCCACGCCCTACGAGCCGTTGCGCGAGCCGACGCCGTCCGAACCGGCCCCAGCGCAAGAGCCGGAGGCGTCTGAGCCGCCTGAGCCGACCGCGTCGGCGGAGCCCGAGGCATCGGCGGAGACGGCCAACTCGCAAGACGCCAGGACATGGGCTGGGTCGGCTGGTTCTGCCGGGATGCGCGGACTGGGTTCGGGTGAGTTGGTGGCAGTGCTGGTCGATGCCGCGTCCGCGCTGGCCTTGGCTGATCCGCCGGAAGTGGCGTCTGCGTGTTTGGCTGAGGCGCAGGAACTGATGTAT
>NZ_BOOR01000042.1 GCF_016863335.1 Planotetraspora thailandica | reverse complement strand
AGCCTTGCCAGTTGATCACCAGGTCTCACAGGATGTGGGATCTATGTCGCTCTATGGAGAGGCCTTCCATGACCCTGCCCCCACCCAACTGCGAGTTGATGTTCCGGCCAGGGATGAGGTACGGCTGGCCGAACCGGGACCCGGTCGACATCTTCGTGGCGGACGTGGGTGCGGTGAACCTGGCCACCGGCCGACTGGTCGTACGGGACAACGACTGGTGGGTTCCGGACTCCGGACATGACGTGGAGGCGTTCACTGAGGAGATCCCGGCCGGGCGATACCGGATGGTGCTGTCATTGGTCGGCTTCGATGAACGAGGTGTCGGGCTGAGGGGGGCCGCCGCCAAGGTCGTGATCAGGGAAGAACCGGCGGTTTCCTGGGAGATGGCGCTGCGTCCTGGACAGGACCCGTCGAAACTCGGCGAAGGGGAGTTCTTCGGATTTGGCGTCGACAGCGGGCAAGGGCGCTTCCTGGATGTGACAGCTCTGCCTCTGCTGCGCCGGTTCCAAGACGACGCTCGTGACGAGTGGGAAGGCGTCCGCGACGACGTGATGCGGGACGGCTGGGCCGAGGTCACCGATGCCGAGTCCGGGCTGAACGTCATCTTGTTCGACTGCGGGATGGGGGATGGGGCGTACCCGACCTGGATAGGGCGCTCGGCCGACGGTGAAGTCGTGTGCTTCATCAGTGACTTGGAGCTCTTGAGCCACAGCCTGGGCCCCATCGGATAGCGCGCCTCGCGCCCCTCCTTTGCTTGCATGACGCTCCCATCTCAACTGGGCCGATGCTCATAGCCTGCTGACCGTGACCATGGAGTACCTGCAGGAGGATGGAAACTCTACGAATGCTTCGGCATCGGCCGCAGACGAGCTACGGCACCTGTTGCCGCGGCGTCAGGAACTTCGACCTCGGGTCGTACCCCTCCGCGGGCATGACGGGGCCCAGGGCGGCCTTGTCGGGCCTGAGGCGGTTCATGGAGATCGCCAGCGACGCTCCGTACATCATGTGGCCCAGCGCGAGGAGGGCCTGGCGGCCGGGGACCTCGCGGTATGAGGCGGGCAGGCCGCCCATGCGCGGCACCAAGCGCCGGCGACCCGCGTACCAGACGGCAAGGCCGTAGGCCGCGCCCATCACGAGGGGGACGCGCCTGCCGCCGCCGAGCATGCCGAGGGCGGCGCCCGCGGCGCTGCCGTACAGGAACTGGCCGATCGTGGTCAGCACGCTCTCGCCCGATCGGCTCGTACGGCCGGCCGGCGTGATCCGCGTGAACCACCTCGGCGCGACCTCCCGACTGGGGTCGCCCACCAGGCCGGCCCGGTCTCCCGCCATCAGCACGGCGCTGTAGACGGCGGTCGCGAGCGCACCGCCGACGGCGCCGTTCACCAGGTTGCGCGTCATGGATGGGTGTGTTCCCGCACGCATCAGGACTGTTCCCCGTGATCCGTTCCGCTTCGGGTAAACACCTCGCCTCCATGCCCGCCGCCCGGTTTGTGCGATGGGGCGGCGGGGGCACGGACGGGCCATGATGATGTTCGCCGTCCTGGCGGGTCCGGCGAGCCCGGGTGACCTGGTGGCGGCGCGGACCCAGATGGCGCTGTCCCTGGGCTGGCACATCATCCTGGCCTGTTTGGGCGTCGGCATGCCCGCGCTGCTGCTTTTCGCCGAATGGCGGGGACTGCGCACCGGCGATCCGGACTACCTGCGCCTGGCCCGGCGGTGGGCCACCGCGGTGGGTGTGCTGTTCGCGGTGGGCGCGGTCTCCGGCACCATCCTGAGCTTCGAGATGGGCCTGCTGTGGCCCGGACTGATGGGCGTCTACGGCGAGGTGATCGGGCTGCCGTTCGCCCTGGAGGGCATCGCGTTCTTCCTCGAAGCGATCTTCCTCGGCGTCTACCTCTACGCCTGGGACCGGCTGCCGCCGCGCGTCCACCTGCTCAGCGGCGTTCCCGTGATGGTGGCGGGCGTGGCCTCGGCGGTGTTCGTCGTGTCGGCCAACGCGTGGATGAACCAGCCGCGCGGCTTCGACCTCGACCACGGGCGCATCACCCGGGTGGCCCCCTGGCAGGCGATGTTCAACCCGGCGACGGCTCCCCAGGTCGTGCACATGGTCATCGCCGCCTTCATGGTGTCCGGGTTCGTGACCGCCGGGGTGTACGCGGCGGCGCTGCTGCGCGGGCGCCGCGACCGCTACCACCGGCTCGGTTTCCTGGTTCCGTTCACGCTCGCTGCCGTCCTCGCTCCCGTGCAGATCGTCGCGGGCGACTACGCGGCCCGCTTCCTCGCCGGCTACCAGCCCACCAAGCTCGCCGCCGCCGAGGCGGTGTTCCCGACCGGGCCGAACGCGCCCCTGCACATCGGCGGGCTGGTGATCGGCGACGAGATCCACTACGCGCTGGAGATCCCCAGCGGGCTGTCGCTGCTGGTCGGCTTCAACCCCGGCACCGTCGTCCAGGGGCTCGACCGTACGGCTCCCGCCGACCGGCCGCCGGTCGCGCCCGTGCATCTGGCGTTCGACACGATGGTGGGGATCGGCGTGCTGTTGCTGCTGCTGGGCGCGTGGCTCGCCCTGAGCTGGTGGCGCAGGCGCGACATGCCCTCCTCGCCGTGGTTCCTGCGCCTCGCGGCGATCTCCGGCGTGCTCGCCGTGATCGCGGTCGAGATGGGCTGGATCGTGACGGAGGTGGGCAGGCAGCCGTGGATCGTGTACGGCAGGATGCGCACCTTCCAGGCGGTCAACCCCGCGCCCGGCCTGTGGGTCAGCCTGGCCGTCGTGTCGGCCGTCTACGTGGTGCTCACGATCTCCACCCTCTACGTGCTGCGGCACATCTCCCGGACGGGCCGGGTGGCGCCGCAGGAAGCGCCGGCGACGTGATGGACGACTGCTGATGGACAGCGCGCAGGCTCTGCTGGCGGTGATGTGGGTCGCGCTCACCGCCTACGCGCTGCTGGGCGGGGCCGACTTCGGCGCCGGCGTCCTCGACCTGCTCGCCGGGCGCAGCCGTACGGGCATGCCGCAGCGGCGGCTCATCGAGCATGCGATCGGTCCGGTCTGGGAGGCCAACCACGTCTGGCTGATCTTCGTGCTCGTGCTGCTGTGGACCGGCTTCCCCGTGGTGTTCGCCTCGGTGATGTCGACCCTCTACATTCCGCTGACGCTCGCCGCGCTCGGCGTCATCGCCCGCGGAGCCGCCTTCGCCTTCCGCAAGGCCAGCACCGAGCTGTGGCAGCAGCGCCTGTTCGGCGGGGCGTTCGCCCTGTCGTCGGTCTTCACGCCCTTCTTCCTCGGCGTCGTCGCGGGTGGCATCGCCTCGGGTCGCGTGCCGCCGGGCCTGGCCGCGGGTGACCTGGTGACCGGCTGGGTCAACCCGACCTCGCTGCTCGGCGGCGTGCTCGCCGTCGGCGTCTGCGCCTATCTGGCCGCCGCCTTCCTGTGCGACGACGCCGTGCGGGCCGGGCGGGCGGAGCTGGCAGAAGCGTTCCGCCGCAAGGCCCTGGTCGCGGCCGTGGCCGTCGGCGTCGTCGCGCTCGCCGGAATCGCGGTGCTCCACTTGGACGCCCCGAGACTGTTCTCCGGCCTGACCGGGCGGGCGTTTCCGCTCGTCGTGGCCAGTGCCGTACTCGGGGTGGCCTCGATCGCGCTGCTCTGGCTGCGCCGCTACCTGCTCGTGCGGGGCGCCGCCGTGCTCGCCGTCGCCGCCGTCATGTGGGGATGGCCGGTCGCCCAATATCCGCTGATGTTGCCGCCCCGGCTGACCGTCTCCGCGGCGGCCGCGCGGCCCGAGGTCACCACGACGGTGCTGGTCGTGGCCTTGGTGGGCGCGCTGCTCGTGGTGCCGTCGCTGATCTGGCTCTTCCGCCTCCAGCACCGCATGCCGTACGACTCCTCCGGCTGATGTTTCGCGGCTCACGCCTGCGTCCGTGAGGCCATCCCTTGACGGGCGCAGGCTCCGGGCTGTTCTATTGTCCTATTGTCATAGGACAATAGAAGGGAGGTTTTCCCTGTGATCGAGTTCCTACTCGACGGCTACTCCCAGGCGGCGCCGTACATGCAGCTCGTTCAGCAGGTCAAACAAGGCCTGCGGACCGGGTTGATCGAGCCCGGAGACCAGCTGCCCAAAGTGCGCGACGTGGCCGAGTCGCTGGCGATCAACCCCAACACGGTGTTGAAGGCCTACCGCCACCTGGAGGCGGAAGGGCTGGTCGAGGGGCGGCCGGGCGTGGGCACATTCGTCCGGCGCACCCTGGCGGGTCCCACGCTGGCCGGTCAGGCCGAGCTGCGCCGCGAACTGGTCGCCTGGCTGCGTAGGGCCCATAAGGCGGGTCTGGAAGAGGAGGACGTGGTCGCGCTGATCCAGACCACGATGCGCGCCACCTTTCGAAACGACGAGACGAGGGAGGAAATAGCGTGAGCATGGCCTTGGAGGCCCACGGCCTCGGCAAGCGGTACCGGCGGAACTGGGCGCTGCGAGACTGCTCGCTGCATCTGCCCGCCGGGCGGATCGCCGCCCTTGTCGGCCCCAACGGCGCGGGCAAGTCCACCCTGCTGAACATGGCCGTCGGACTGCTGCGCCCGACCGAGGGCACCCTGCGGGTGCTGGGTCAAAGCCCCGGCGGCAACCGCGACCTGATGGACCGCATCGGCTTCGTCGCCCAGGACACTCCGCTCTACCCGGACTTCACCGCTACCGAGCTGATCACCATGGGCGCGAAGCTCAACCGCCGCTGGGACACCTCGCTGGCCCGGGAGCGGGTGGAGCGGCTCGGCATCCCGCTGGACCGCCGGACCGGCGAGTTGTCAGGCGGCCAGCGCGCTCAGGTCGCCCTGGCGCTGGCCCTCGCCAAGCGGCCCGAGTTGCTCCTGCTCGACGAACCGGTGGCGAGCCTGGACCCGCTGGCCCGCCGCGAGTTCATGCAGGTGCTGATGGGCAGCGTGGCGGATGGCGAGACCACCGTGTTGCTCTCCTCCCACCTGCTCGGCGACCTGGAACGGGTCTGCGACTACCTGATCGTGCTGCAGGCCGCGCATGTGCAACTGCTCGGCGGCGTGGACGAGTTGGTGAGCGAGCACAAGACGCTGGTCGGTCCGCGCCGGGAACGAGCGAGCATCGCCGGCGTGTCCGAGATCGTCCGGGAGAGCCACACCGACAAGCAGACCACGTTGCTGGTCCGCACCGACGGGCCGATCCTCGATCCGGCTTGGTCGGTGCACGACGTCACCTTGGAAGACCTCGTCCTGGCCTACCTCGCGTACCCGGCCCCCGGCCGCGCCATATTAGGAGTCGCGCAATGATCTGGCTGGCCTGGCGGCAACACCGCAAGCAGGGGCTGTTCGCCGTGGTAGGGCTCGCGGTGCTCGCCGCCCTGCTGGTCCCGACCGGGATCTCCATGCACCACACCTTCACCGACAGCGGTCTCGCCGAATGCCTGCGCAAGCTCGGCACCGCGGAGTTCCTGAAGCCCGGCGCCGACTGCGACTCGCTGTCGAGCGTGTTCACCAACCAATACGGCACGATGGCCACCCTCGGCATGCTGTCCGTCTTCCTCCCGCTGCTGGTGGGGCTGTTCTGGGGAGCCCCGCTGGTCGCCCGCGAACTGGAGCAGGGCACCCACCGGCTGGTCTGGACCCAGGGAGTGAGCCGGCTGCGCTGGGCGCTGGTCAAATTCGGGCTTGTCCTCGCCGGCACGCTGATCGTCTCCGTCTGCTACGCGCTGCTGCTCTCCTGGTGGCTCGAACCGCTCAGCCAGGCAGGGCAGGGGCGCCTGGCCGAACTCAACTTCGACGTGCAGGGCGTCGCGCCCGTGGCGTACACGCTCTACGCGGTGGCGCTCGGAATCTTCGCCGGCACGGTATGGCGACGGGTGCTGCCGGCCATGGCGGCGGCGCTCATCGGATTCCTGGCGCTGCGCTTCGTCCTGCTCCTCGGAGTGAGGGCGCATTTCCTGCCGATCAGCGAGCGCACCTACCCCGTGATCGGCCAGATCCGGCCCAATTCGACCCTCGGGGACTGGATCTACTCGGTCGGGATCAAGGACGCGTCGGGCAAGGTGGTGGCGGCCAACCAGCAGATCCAGTGCGCCCCCGCCGTGGCCGGCAATCCGAATGGACCGTGCGCGGCCTTCGGCCCCGGCGCCTACAACTTCCAGCTCTACCAGCCGGGTGGCAACTTCTGGCCGATCCAGTTCATCGAGGCCGGCCTGTTCACGGCCCTGGCCGCCGTGCTGCTCTACCTGGCGATCCGGCAGATCCGCACCCGTATCGCGTAGCTGGAGCGCTGATCTCCCCGGCCCGCCAGAGGGGCAGGCCGGGGCGCCTCCATCGCTCCACCGAAACAGTGAGATCAGCCGATTCAGTCGCCGAGGTCACGGGCCATGTTGTCGAAGCACCACGCCAGAGACTCGATCCGCTCCTCGGTCACCGGCCGGCCCGCGCGTATGTCCGGGATGTCCGCCCGGCGGACGATCACCATCGTCCTGCACCTGTCCTCGATCTGGTCGATGGGCAGGATCACGCAACTGCCTCGCTTGAACACCAGGGCGACATTCGGGTCGGCCGACTCGAGGAGCCGCCGGACGCATTCCCGATCGACGAGCACCATCGGACCCTCCCCTCAGTACTGCACGTTGTTCGCGTTCCCCGACGAATGACCAGCAAACAGTCCGCGGTACGGCTCAGCCGGCCCGGTCGAGGGAGACGATGCGTGACGCCCTGTCCACGATCGCCTTCAGGCGGTTCCCGTGCGCTCCGCGCCAGTAGACGTGGCCGCAGGCGAGGCAGCGGGCGAATGCGTCGTAGCTGCGCCTGGTCCCCGGCGGCAGGGCATGTTCGATCTCGGCCTTGCCGACGGGCGACAGGTGGCCGTTGCACGCCGTGCACCTCGTCCAGGGGGCGAGCGGCGGAGCGAAACGAGCGAGCACGTCGCCGAGCTGATCGTCCGGTCGGGAGCCGCGGACGTAGGCGCCGAGCCACAGGCCCCTGCGGCACAGCAGCCGGCGGTCCTTGGTGAGCAGCACCCTCGATTCGTCGTTCGCCTGCCTGATCAGCGCGTCGTCGTCAAGGTCGTTCCGGTAGGCGGTGTCGACGCCGACCAGGCGCAACCGCCGGGCGAGTGTGCCGAGGTGGACGTCGAGGACGAACAGGGGAGCCGGAACCCGCTGCGGACGCGGCATTCCGAGGACGTCGACGACGTCGGCCGGGTCCGGGCAGTACGACGGCGTGACCGGCCTGCCGCAGGCGAGCAGCGAACCGATCTCCGGGAGCGGGACGCCGGCCGACTCGACCACGTGCCCGAGCGACGACGTGCCGTCGTAGGGGAGGCGCAGTTCGGCGCGCCGCAGGCTGGGCGGGAGGAACAACCACAGCTCCTCCGCGACGCGCAGGTCGAGTTCCCGCCGTTCCATGTCTCCATCATGCCGAGTTCAGGCGGGAGACTCGACCGGGGGCTGCCGATGACGCGTAGGAGATTGCCTACGATTGACACGTAGGATATTCCCTACGTATATTTGGCCCCATGACACAGGACGTGGGCACATGACGGCGGAGACCGACGTGTTCGCCGCGCTCGCCAGTCCGGTGCGCCGAGAGCTGACGGCGCTCCTGCTGGGCGGGCCGCGGTCGGTGAACGACCTGGCCTCCCACTTCGCGATGAGCCGCCCGAGCGTCTCGGAGCACCTGAAGGTGCTGCGGGAGGCAGGGCTGGTGAGCGAGCAGCGCAGCGGCAGGCAGAGGCTTTACCGGCTGGAGGCGGAACCACTGATGGAAGTGTCGCGCTGGCTCACGCCGTACGAGAGGTTCTGGCGGGACAGGCTCGCCGGCCTGCGTGAGCTGCTGGACGAGGAGGATGACAGTGACCATGGCACCCGACCGTGAGTCGATCGAGGTCGACGAGTTCCTGCCGCACCCGCCCGCGAAGGTGTGGCGTGCGCTGACCGATCCGGATCTGCTTGCTCGATGGCTGATGCCGAACGACTTCAAGCCCGTCGTCGGGCACCGGTTCACCTTCACCACCCGGCCGATCCCGGAGGTCGGCTTCGACGGCGTCGTCGGCTGCGAGGTGCTGGAGATCGACCAGGAGCGGCTGCTGCGCATCAGCTGGGGCGGCGGAGCGCTCGACACCACGGTCACCTGGAGGCTGGTCGCCGAGGGCCAGGGCACCCGGCTGTTCGTCGAGCACGCGGGCTTCGACCTCGGCGACCCGGCTCAGGAGTTCGCGTTCACGAACATGGGCAAGGGCTGGCGCTCCGACGTCATGCGGTCGCTCCGCAACACGCTCACCGAGATGTGACCGGCCCATCCGGGAGGTACTCGACGGCCGCGTCGAGCAGCCAGGCGGCGAGGTATCCCGCGAACGAGGAGCGCACGAACACGCGGAACTCGTCGCTCTCCCGGGCGGTCAGCACCACCTGGGCGCGGGCGAGCATGGTCTGCGCGCAGCGCCCCGGGCCGAAGACCCGGGGATGCAGATCGAGCGCGCAGCCGTGCGCCAGCAGGTCGCGCGAGCGGCGGCCGTCCACGGCGACGACCGTACGCTGAGCCGACACGTCGGTGACGCCGACGTGCGCGTCCCCGGCCGCCGCCCTGATCACGCCTTCGACGTCGTGGCCCTGCGCCCCGACGACCAGCCACTCGTCGGGGCCCAGCCACAGCACGTCGTAGCCTGTCGCGCTCGCATAGGTGCCCGGCCCGGTCGGCAGCGGCGCCCCAAGGGCGAGCCCGATGTCGGCCGCCGCCCCGCTCTTGGGGTCGACCCGCAGGTTGACCTGCGTGAGGAAGGGCACCTCGGCGATCCGCAGGTCGTCGGTCGTCACCGGCGTGAACCGGGCCAGCGGGCTCAGTCGCTCAGCCATCGCGTCGGGCTCCCTCGGGGTCGTAGAGGACGTGACTCGTGACGGTGACGGGCACCCGCTCGTCGCCCAGCGGGACGTACAGCACCTCGCCGATCCTGTCCCGCCCGCCGCTGACCAGGGCGAGCGCGAAGGTGCTGCCCAGGGCGGCGCTGCGGTAGCTGGAGGTCACGTGGCCGAGCGTGGGCACCGGCGGCTCGGGCAGCGTCGGCGTCTCCACCAGGTGGGCGCCCTCCGGCAGTAGCCGGGCCCCGTCCTGCGGCAACAGGCCCACCAGGTGCTTACGGTCGGGCCTGCTCGTGTCGGCCCGGAGATGCGACCGCCTGCCGATGAAGTCGGCCTTCTTCTTCGACACCACCCAGTCCATGCCGAGGTCGGCCGGGGTGACCGTGCCGTCGGTGTCCTGGCCGACGATCGGGTAGCCCTTCTCGGCGCGCAGCACGTGCATGGTCTCGGTCCCGTACGGTGTGACCACCCCGGTGGCCATGACCGCCTCCCAGAGAGCCAGGCCGTCCCACGCGTTCACGTTGATCTCGTAGGCGAGCTCGCCGGAGAAGCTGATCCGGCATACGCGGGCGGCGAGCCCGGCCACCTCGGCGTCGCGCCATGTCATGAAGGGGAAGCTCGCCGCGTCCACCGCGAGATCCGGGGCGAGGCCGGCGAGCACCTCGCGAGAACGCGGCCCGGCGAGGGCGACCGTCGCCCAGTGCTCGGTGACCGAGGTGCAGAAGACCCGCAGCTCCGGCCACTCGGTCTGCAGCCACTCCTCCATCCAGTCGAGCACCGCCGCCGCGTTGCCCGTGGTCGTGGTCACCAGGAACCGGTCCTCGGCCACCCGGATGACCGTGCCGTCGTCGAAGACCATGCCGTCGGCCCGGCACATCACGCCGTAGCGGATCGCCCCGACCTTGAGGGTGCTCATCATGTTCGTGTAGACGCGGTCCAGGAACACCCCGGCGTCCGGGCCCTGCACGTCGATCTTGCCGAGCGTGGAGGCGTCCATCGCGCCCACAGCCTCCCGTACGGCACGGCACTCGCGCAGGACGGCGGCCTCCATGTCCTCGCCCTCACGCGGGTAGTACCAGGGCCGCTTCCACTGGCCGACGTTCTCGAACGGAGCGTCGTAGGCCGCGTGCCACTCGTGCAGAGAGGTCGTGCGCACCGGGTCGTGCAGCGCGCCCCTGTCCCGCCCGGCCAGTGTGGAGAAGGCGATCGGTGCGTACGGCGCGCGGAACGTGGTGGTGCCGAGCTCCTCGATCGGCACGCCGAGGGCGTGGGCGACGACCGCGCCGGTGAGGAGACCCGACAGTTTTCCCTGGTCGTGGGCGGTCCCCGCGGTGGTGTACCGCTTGACGTGCTCGACCGAGCGCAGGCCCGCCCCGGTCGCCTTCATCACGTCGGCGACCGTGACGTCGCGCTGGAGGTCCACGAAGTGGGTGCCGTAGTCGGCGGCCTCCACGAGCCACAGGTGCTCGGCCGGCGTGACCGGGCCCTCCTCGGGCGTGCGCGGCGTCTGAGGAGATCCCTCGACGTGGAATCCGGCCGCGCGCGCCGCCCGCGCCCCGGCCTGCGCCCCGTCTTCCAGGCAACCGGCGAGCGTGAACACCCCGCGGGCCGCGCCCGCCACCTCGACGGCCTGCCGTACAGGCCCGGGGACGAACGATCCGACGGCCGCGTCGTAGCGCAGCTCCCCGCCCGCCTGGCTGAACAGGTTGACCAGTGGGTTCCAGCCGCCGGAGACCAGCAGCAGGTCGGCCTCGATCTCGCGCCCGCCGGAGAGGATCACCGAGGCGACCTCCCGCTCGCCGCCGACGCCGGTCACGACCTGCCCTGTGATGACCTCGCCTGGGACGACCTCGTGGTCCCAGGCGGCGCCGCCGGCCTGCCGTACGTCGACGATCGCGGCGATCTCGACCCCGGCGGCGGACAGGTCCGCGGCGGCGGCGTAGGCGCCGTCGTTGGTGGTGAACACCACGGCCCGGCTGCCGGGCAGCACGCCGTAGCGGTTGGCGTAGGCGCGGGCGGACCCGGCGAGCATCACACCCGGCCGGTCGTTGCCCGCGAAGGCGATGGGCCGCTCGACGGCTCCGGTGGCCAGCACCACGTGCCTGGCCCGGATGCGCCACACCCGCTCGCGCGACGCGGCCCCCTCGCCCCTGCGCTCGACGGCCATCACGTAGTTGTCGTCGTAGTGGCCGAACACGCTGGTCCGGGTGAGCACCCGCACGTCGGGGCGGCTCTCCAGGGCGGCCAGGGTCTCCGCCGCCCACCGCGCGCCCGGCAGTCCGCCGACGGTCTCGGCGGTGTCGGGGAGGCTGCCGCCCGCGACCGGCCGGTCGTCGGCGACGATCACCCGCGCGCCGGTGGAGGCGGCGGCAGTCGCCGCCGCGAGCCCGGCCGGGCCCGCGCCGACGACCAGCACGTCACAGTGCGCGTGCACGGCGTCGTAGCGGCCCGTGTCGGGCTCGTCGCTCAGGCGCCCCCGGCCCGTCAGGCTCGTCGCGTCCAGCCCGTCGGCGAGTTCGACGACGGTGGCCTGCACCATCGGCTCGACGCCGGTCCGCACCAGGGCGTTGGGCTCCTCCGTCCAGGCCGCGTAGATCCCCCGGGGGCGGTCCAGCGACGGGCTCTGCGCCACCGTGCGCACGCCGCCCGCGAGCAGCGCGGAGGCGAGGGTGTCGCCGCGCAGCCCCTCGTACTCGTGGCCGTCGAAGCGGAACCGCAGCGGCTCGCCCTGCCATCCGGGAATCCTGCGGGCCGTCACGCGGTCACCTCACGGGCCTGGATCTCGTTGGTCGCGGTGTCGCGCACGGCGTTGAACCAGCGGCGGCAGCCCGCCGTGTGGTTCCACCGTTCGGCGAAGCGGCCCTTGGGGTTGTCGCGGAAGAAGAGGTAACGCGCCCATTCCTCGTCGGACAACGCGGAAGGGTCGGCGGGGTAGGCGACGTGCGCCTGCCCGCCGTAATGGAACTCCGACTCGTCGCGCGGCCCGCACCACGGACAGGGGATCAGCAGCATCGGTCTCCTTGAGTGGGCCCTCAGTGTTCCCGTCAGTGGGCCACGGCCGCGGCGCCGTGCTCGTCGACGAGCGCGCCCGTGGTGAACCGTTCGAGCGAGAAGGGGGCGTTGAGCGGGTGCGGCCCGCCGTGCGCGATCGTGTGGGCGTAGCACCACCCGACCCCGGGGGTCGCCTTGAATCCGCCGGTGCCCCAGCCGCAGTTGACGAGCAGCCCGTCGACCGGGGTCAGGCCGACCACGGGAGAGGCGTCAGGGGTGACGTCGACGATCCCCGCCCAGGTGCGCAGCACCCGCGCCCGCGCGAAGATCGGGAAGAGCTCCAGGGCGGCCGACATCTGCCGCTCGATGATGTGGAAGGCCCCGCGCTGCCGGTAGGAGTTGTATGCGTCGATGCCCGCGCCCATGACCAGCTCTCCCTTGTGGGCCTGGCTGACGTAGACGTGCACGGCGTTGGACATGACGACCGTCGGGTGCACCGGCTCCAGCAGCTCCGACACCAGGGCCTGGAGGGGATGGGTCTGCACGGGCAGTCGCACTCCGGCGGTGGCCGCGACCACGGAGGAGTGGCCGGCGGCCGACAGGGCGACCGTGCCGGCCGCGATGCGGCCCCTCGTCGTCTGGACGGCCTGGACCCTGCCGCCCGACACCTCGACCCCGGTGACCTCGCAGTTCTCGATCAGGTGCACGCCCATCGCCGCCGCGGCCCTGGCGAAGCCCCAGGCCACGTAGTCGTGCTTGGCGATGCCCGCGCGCGGCTGGTAGGTCGCGCCCAGCACCGGATAGCGCACGTCGGGGGAGACGTTGACGATCGGGCAGATCTCCTTGACCTGCTCGGGCGTCAGCCATTCGGCGTCGACGCCGTTGAGGCGGTTGGCGTGCACGCGGCGCACGCTGTCCCGCACGTCCTGCAGGCTGTGCGCCAGGTTGAGCACGCCGCGCTGGCTGAACAGGATCGGGTACCCGAGGTCGTCCTCGAGCCCCTCCCACAGCTTGAGGGCGTGCTCGTAGATCCCGGCGCTCTCGTCCCACAGGTAGTTGGAGCGGATGATCGTGGTGTTGCGGGCCATGTTGCCGCCCGCCAGCCAGCCGCGCTCCAGGACCGCGACGTCAGTGATCCCGTGGTTCTTGGCCAGGTAGTAGGCCGTCGCCAGGCCGTGGCCGCCCCCGCCGACGATCACCACGTCGTACGAGCTCTTCGGCTCGGGGCTGTTCCACAACCGGTCGGGTTGCTCCGGGACGTCCTTCATCATGATCCGTTCTCGGCGGCGTAGAGCGGGTGCTTGGCGGCGAGGGCCTCGACGCGTCCGCGCAGGTGGGCGATGGAGGCGTCGCTCCCGTCGCCGGTCAGCGCGGCCGCGATCACGTCGGAGACCTCCGCGAAGTCGGCCGCCTGGAAACCCCGCGTCGCCAGCGCCGGCGTACCGATCCGCAGGCCGGACGTGACCATCGGAGGCCGCGGGTCGAACGGCACCGCGTTGCGGTTGACGGTGATGCCGGCCGCGTGCAGCCGGTCTTCGGCCTGCCTGCCGTCCAGTTCGGACTCCCGGAGGTCGACGAGCACGAGGTGGACGTCCGTACCGCCGGACAGCACCCGCACGCCCGCGGCGGCGGTGTCCGGCTCCAGCAGGCGGTCGGCCAGGATGCGCGCCCCTTCGAGGGTGCGCCGCTGCCGGTCGGCGAACCAGTCGCTCGCTGCGATCTTGAAGGCCACGGCCTTGGCGGCGATGACGTGTTCGAGCGGGCCGCCCTGCTGGCCGGGGAAGACCGAGGAGTTGATCTTCTTGGCGAGGTCGCCGGTGGACAGGATCACCCCGCCGCGCGGCCCGCCGAGCGTCTTGTGGGTGGTCGTGGTCACGATGTGCGCGTGCGGCACCGGGGAGGGGTGCAGGCCCGCCGCGACCAGCCCGGCGAAGTGGGCCATGTCGACCATCAGGTAGGCCCCCACCTCGTCGGCGATGCGCCGGAAGGCCGCGAAGTCGAGGTGGCGGGGATAGGCCGACCAGCCCGCGATGATCATCTTGGGTCGGTGCTCCCTGGCCAGGCGCTCCACCTCGTCCATGTCGACGAGGTTGTCGCTCTCGCGCACGTGGTAGGCGACCACCTTGTAGAGCCGGCCGGAGAAGTTGATCCGCATGCCGTGGGTGAGGTGACCGCCGTGCGCCAGGTCGAGCCCGAGGATCGTGTCGCCCGGCTCCAGCAGCGCCGCCATCGCCGCCGCGTTCGCCTGCGCGCCCGAGTGCGGCTGCACGTTGGCCGCCTCCGCGCCGAACAGCGCCTTCACCCGCTCGATCGCCAGCGTCTCGATGACGTCGACGTTCTCGCAGCCGCCGTAGTAGCGCCTGCCCGGGTAGCCCTCGGCGTACTTGTTGGTCAGGACCGACCCCTGCGCCCGCATGACCGACACCGGGGCGAAGTTCTCCGAGGCGATCATCTCGAGCGTGGACTGCTGGCGGTGCAACTCGGCGCCGATCGCGGCCGCGACCTCCGGGTCGGCCTCGACGAGCGGAACATCGGCCAGGGATTCGGGTGGGTTCAAGGCGGGATCCTCCAGTGTTCTCAGCCCCGGAGCCGTTCCATGGCGGGGTCGAAGAGGGGCTCCTCGGCGACGACCGCAGCGATCTTGCGGTCGAAGTATCCGATGTGCACCGTCTGGCCGGGGGTGGACAGCTCGGCGGGAAGCCAGGCGTAGGCGATGCCCTTGCCGATCGTGTAGCCGTAGGCCGCGCTCGTGACGTACCCGACGCTGGCCTCGCCGTCGTAGACCGGCTCCTTGCCCATGACCACGGCCTGCGGGCCGTCGATCGTCAGGCAGGTCAGGCGCCGCCGTACGGCCTGGCGGCGTTCGAGCAGGGCCTCGCGGCCGACGAAGTCGCCCTTGTCGAGCTTGACGGCGAAGCCGAGGCCGGCCTCGTAGGGGTCGTGCTCGTAGGTCATGTCGGTGCCGAAGGACCGGTAGCCCTTCTCCAGCCGGAGGCTGTTGAAGGCGCCCCGGCCACCTGCGATGACGCCGTGCTCCTGGCCGGCCTCCCACAGGGTGTCCCAGAGCTTGGCGCCCATGTCGGCGGTCGTGTACAGCTCCCAGCCGAGTTCCCCGACGTACGACAGGCGCAGCGCGGTGGCCGGCACGGAGCCGACGTGGGCCCGCTTGCCGCGGAAGTAGCGGAAGCCGCCCGCGGCGAAGTCGGAGCCGGCGAGCGGCGCCACGACCTCACGGGCCTTGGGGCCCCAGATGCCGATGCAGCAGGTGCCCGCCGTGACGTCGCGGACGACCACGCCCGGGTCGGCGTGGCGGTGGAACCAGTCGAGGTCGAGGTTGCCGTTGGCGCCCACCTGGTAGTGGTCGCGGCCCAGCCGGGCGATGGTGACGTCGCTGCGGATGCCGCCGTCCTCGTCGAGCAGCAGGCAGTACGTCACCGAGCCGACCGACTTGTCGACGTCGCCGGTCGAGAGGCGCTGGAGGAACGCCGTCGCTCCCGGCCCGCCGACCTCGATGCGCTTGAGCGCCGACATGTCGTACACGGCGACCGACTCGCGGGTCGCCTGGGCCTCCGCGCCGACGACCGGCGACCAGTGGCGGGCCGCCCAGTCGCCCGGGTGTGGAATGTCCCTGCCGTCGAGGAGGGGGGCGTTCGCCTCGTACCACTGCGGCCGCTCCCAGCCGGTCGCCTCGAGGAAGTAGGCGCCGAGCTCTCTTTGGCGCGTGTAGAAGGGGCTGGTGCGCAGCGGCCGGAGGTTCGCCGGGGGCTCCAGCGGATGGATGATGTCGTAGACCTCGACGTAGTTCTGGCAGTCGCGCGCCAGGACGTATTCAGGGGCGAGCTGGTGGGGCTCGAACCGGTTGACGTCGCACTCGTGCAGGTCGAACGACGAGCAGTGGCCGTCGGCCAGCCACTCGGCCATGGCCCTGCCGACGCCCGCCGAATGCGTCACCCAGACGGCCTCGGCCACCCAGAAGCCCTTGACCTCGGGAGACTCGCCGAGCAGCGGCATGTTGTCGGTCGTGAAGGAGAACAGCCCGTTGATGCCCTCCTCGACCTCGGTCTCCCGGGTGTCCGGCAGCAGCGACCGCGTCTCGGCCAGGGCGGGGGCGAAGTCGTCCTCGGTGAAGGTCAGCACCGAGGGCATGACCTCCGCCTCGCCGAAGGGGAGGATCTCGTCGGAGGTGATCGGCAGCGGGCGGTGGCCGTAGTAGCCGATGCCGAGCCGGTCGAACCGTTCCCGGTAATAGAGGTCGGCGTCCTGGTGGCGCAGGATCGGGCGCACGGCCTCCTGCGTCTCGTCGAGCCCCTTGACGGGCCCCGTCCAGGCGAGCTGGTGGGCCAGCGGCGTGAGGGGGAGATTCATGCCCGCCATGCGGGCCACCTTGGGCCCCCAGATGCCGGCGCAGCAGACCACGATGTCGGCCGGGACCTCACCCTGGTCGGTCAGGACGCCGGTGACCTGGCCGTTCTCGCTCAGGATGTCGAGCACCTCGTGCCGGTCGAGGACGCGGGCGCCGCGCTCGCGCGCCTTCTCCAGTTGCACATCCACCGCGCGGACCGCCTTGGCCAGGCCGTCGGTCGGGACGAAAAGGCCGCCGAGCACCCGGTCCTTCGACAGGAGCGAGTGGCGCTCAATGCACTCCTCGGGGGTCAGCAGGCGGGCGTCCAGGCCCCAGGCCGTCGCCCAGCCGTGGCGGCGGTGCAGTTCGGCCAGCCGTTCGGGGGTGGTCGCCACCTCCAGCCCGCCGACTTGGAGGAAGCAGCCGAGCGCGCTCAGCTTCTCGACCGTGTAGCGCGCCATCTGGGTCATCGTCTTGGACGAGTTCGTCTGGAAAACCAGCCCCGGGGCGTGGGACGAGGATCCGCCCGTCGCGGGTACGAGGCCCTGGTCGACGACCGTGATGTCCGTCCATCCCTTGGCGGTGAGCTCTTCGGCGAGGGCCGCCCCGACGACTCCGGCTCCGATGATGACGACGCGCGGGCCAGCCATACACACCTCCGTCGTTGCGCATTCCGAAACGTCATGCGCGTCCCGCAACAGCGTCCTATTCACCCCATATGCCTGTCAAGAACACGTCCACCCCATTAGGTGGCCCCCGTGGTGGTGATCATGCAGAAGTTCGGTGATGGGCGCGCGACCTGCGCAAACATTGCCCGTGATCATGCAGAAGTTCGAGATCAACCGCTGTGACCTGCACATATGCCGAGCGTGATCATGCACAAGTTCGGAAGGGATCGGCTCTGCCTGTGATATCGCGATTCGTGATCATGCAGTTGTCGCCGATGCCGGCATCCGTCATGTACGGCACCGGCCGTCTCGGGCGTCCCCGGCCGTGCCGTACTGCATGATCACGATTCGGTTCTGCGCAGGTCAGAGGGCCTTAGAGCGAACTTCTGCATGATCACGAAATGAGTTCGCGCAGTTCGGCGGGGCCGTACACGAACTTCTGCATGATCACGGCAAGGCTTTGGGCACGTCAGGCGGGCCGTACGCGAACTTCTGCATGATCACGCACAGGGTTGGGCCAGGTCGGTGGCCGTGATCCCGAACTTCTGCATGATCACGCGGAAGGAGGGATCACGCGGAAGGAGGGGTCACGCGGAAGGGGGGGTGAACCAGTGTTGGGGGGTGGGGGTGATGTTCTGCCAGATGTGCTTGGGCTCGCGGTACTCGTTCAAACCGGTAGGGCCCAGCTCACGCCCGACGCCGGACTGCTTGAACCCGCCCCACTCGGCCTGCGGCACGTACGGGTGGTAGTCGTTGATCCACACAGTGCCGTGGCGCAGCCGGGCGGCCACCCGCTGGGCCTTGCCGGCGTCCCTGGTCCACACGGCGCCCGCCAGGCCGTAGTCGGTGTCGTTGCCCAGCCTGACGGCCTCGTCCTCGTCCCTGAAGCGCTCCACCGTCAGCACCGGCCCGAACGACTCCTCACGCACCACCCGCATGCCCGCGTGGCATTCGTCGAGCACGGTCGGCGGGTAGAAGTTGCCCTTTCCGGCCAACCTTTCGCCTCCGCACCGCAGTACCGCGCCTTCGGCGATCCCGGCGGCGACGTACGCCTCGACCTTGGCCAGATGGGCGGCCGAGATCAGAGGCCCGGTCTCGGCGTCGGCGTCGAACGGCCCGCCCAGCTTGATCCGCGAGGCCCGCCGCACGACCTCGTCGACGAAGGCGTCGTGCAGCGAGTCCTCCACGAGGAGCCGCGCGCCCGCGGAGCACACCTGGCCGGAGTGGAGGAAGACGGCGGTGAGCGCGAAGTCGACGGCGGCCTCGAAGTCGGCGTCGGCGAAGACGATGTTGGGGTTCTTGCCGCCGAGTTCGAGGGCGACCTTCTTCACCGTTGCGGCGGCGGACGCCATGATCGAACGGCCCGTCGCGAGCCCGCCGGTGAACGACACCATGTCGACGTCCCGGTGCTCGGCCAGGAGCGCGCCCGCCGAGGGGCCCGCGCCCAGCACGAGGTTGGCCACGCCCTGCGGCAGCCCGGCCTCCTCCAGCAGCCGCATGAGCATGATCGCCGTGGACGGCGTGAGCTCGCTGGGCTTGAGCACGAACGTGTTGCCGGTCACGAGGGCCGGGGCGACCTTCCACGAGGTCTGCAGCAGCGGATAGTTCCACGGCGTGATGAGGCCGCACACGCCGACAGGCTCGTAGACCACGCGGCTGATCACGTCGTCGCGGCCGGTGTCGATCACGCGCCCGGCGTCGGTCCCGGCGAGGCCGCCGAAGTAGCGGAAGCACTTCACCACGTCGTCGACGTCGTATTCGCTCTCCACCAGCCGCTTGCCCGTGTCACGGGACTCGGCCGTGGCGATGTCCTTGCGGTCGCGCTCCAGCAGGTCGGCGACCCGCAGGAGCAGCGCCCCGCGTTCCCGCTCGGGGGTCCTGGGCCAGGGCCCCTCGTCGAAGGCGGTCCTGGCCGCCGCGATCGCCAGTTCCGTGTCGGCCGCGGTCGCCTCGGAGACGGTCGCCACGACCTCGCCGTCGGCCGGGGAGACGATCTGGCGCGTGCCGCCCTTGACCGGGTCGCGCCACGTTCCGCCGATGTACAGATCCCTCATGTCACTTGACCTTCTGGTGCCGGTAGAACTCGACCGGTTCGGCGGGCAGGGGAGTGTTGCCGAGGATCAGGTCGGCGGACTTCTCCGCCAGCATCATCACCGGGGCGTAGATGTTGCCGTTCGTCACGTACGGCATGGCCGAGGCGTCCACCACGCGCAGGCCGTCCAGGCCGTGGACCCGCATGGTCAGCGGGTCGATCACGGACATGTCGTCGGTGCCCATGCGGGCCGTGCACGAGGGGTGCAGCGCGGTCTCCGCGTCCCTGGCGACCCAGTCGAGGATCTCCTGGTCGGTCTCCACCGAGGGCCCGGGCGAGATCTCCCCGGCGTTGTACGGATCCATCGCGGGCTGGTTGAGGATGTCGCGGGCGACCCGTACGGCCTCGACCCATTCGCGCCGGTCCTGGGCGGTGGACAGATAGTTGAACCGCAGCGCGGGGTGCTCGCGCGGATCGGTGCTCTTGATCTTCACCGAGCCGCGGGCGTCGGAGTACATGGGCCCGATGTGCACCTGGTATCCGTGGCCGCCGGCGGGTGAGCTGCCGTCGTAGCGCACGGCGACGGGCAGGAAGTGGAACATCAGGTTGGGGTAGTCGACGTCCTCGTTGCTCCGGGTGAAGCCGCCGGCCTCGAAGTGGTTGCTCGCCCCCGGCCCCTTGCGCAGGAACAGCCACTGGGCGCCGATCCACGGCCGGTGGCTCAGCTTCATGGCGGGCTGCAGCGAGACGGGCAGCTTGCAGCCGTACTGGATGTAGACCTCCAGATGGTCCTGCAGGTTCTCGCCGACGCCGGGCAGGTCCTGCACGACGTCGACGCCGAGGGCCTTCAGCTCGGAGGCGTTGCCGACGCCGGACAGCTGCAGAAGCTGGGGGGAGTTGATCGAGCCGCCGCAGAGGATGACCTCGCCGGCCTTGACCGTCTTGCCGTTGTACTCGACGCCGACCGCCCGCTTGCCCTCGAACAGGATCTTGGTGACGAACGCCCGGGTCTTGATCTCCAGGTTGGGCCGGTGCTTCACGGGGTGGAGGTAGGCGCGCGCGGCCGACAGGCGGCGGCCTCGCCGCAGGTTCCGGTCGAAGCGGGCGAAACCCTCCTGCCGGTAGCCGTTCACGTCGTCGGTCAGCGGATAGCCCGCCTCCTGCACGGCCCCGAAGAACGCCGAGAACAGCGGGTTGGCGACGGGGCCGCGCTCCAGCACCAGCGGCCCGTCGTGACCGCGCATCGGATCGTCCGCGTCCGCGGCGAGGCAGTTCTCCATGCGCTTGAAGTACGGCAGGCAGTGCGCGAAGTCCCACGTCTCCATGCCGGGGTCGGCGCCCCAGCGCTCGTAGTCCAGGGGGTTACCGCGCTGGAAGATCATCCCGTTGATGCTGCTCGAGCCGCCGAGCACCTTGCCCCGGGCGTGGTAGATCCTGCGCCCGTTCATGTACGGCTCGGGCTCGGATTCGTACTTCCAGTCGTAGAAGCGGCTGCCGATGGGGAAGGTCAGCGCCGCAGGCATGTGGATGAAGACGTCCCAGGGGTAGTCGGGCCTGCCGGCCTCGAGCACGAGCACCCGGTTGGACGGATCCGCCGACAGCCGGTTCGCTAAGGCGCTTCCGGCCGATCCGCCGCCGACGATGACGAAGTCGTACATGTCTGCCTCCCGGGCAGGATGATATTGGTCTGCGCAATGCGGTGCGTAATTCGCAACAGGTGGACCGTGGCGTCCAGGTCGCGCGCTACAGTCCGGCTATGGACGAAGACTCCTCCAGCGCTCGAACCGACGGCGGCGGCGTCCAGTCCGTCGATCGGGCCATCAGCATCCTGGAGATCCTCTCGCGGCGGCGCGAAGCCGGGGTGAGCGAGATCGCCGTGGAGCTCGCCGTGCACAAGTCGACGGCATTCCGGCTGCTGGGCGCGCTGGAGAGCAGGGGATTGGTCGAGCAGGCGGAGGACCGCGGCAAATACCGGCTCAGCTTCGGCATCGTCCGCCTCGCCGGGGGCGTCGCGGGCAGGCTCGACCTCACCCAGCAGAGCCGCCTGGTGTGCCGCCGTCTCGCCGAGGAGATCGGCGAGACGGTCAACCTGGCCGTCGTGCGCTCCCACTACGCGGTCAACCTCGACCAGGTGCGCGGGCCGTCCGCCGTCACCACCCACAACTGGGTCGGGCAGCTCACGCCGCTGCACGCGACGTCGAGCGGCAAGGTGCTGCTCGCCCACCTGGACGAACGGCACCGCGACCGGCTGATCGAGACCGCGGGCCTGGAGAGCTTCACCTCCGGCACCGTCACCTCGCCCGACGTGCTGAGGGCGCAGCTCGGCGAGGCCCGCGAGCGGGGGTACGCCGTGACGGTCGAGGAATACGAGATCGGGCTGAACGCGATCGCGGCGCCCATCCGCTCCCACGACGGCGAGGTGATCGCCGCCGTGAGCGCGTCGGGCCCCGCCTACCGTTTCAGCGAGCAGCGCATGCACGAGCTCGCTCCGGTCCTCATCGCCGGGGCCGACGACATCAGCCACCGCATGGGATACGGCGGCTGAGCCGTACGGGCGCTCCGGTCTGACCCCCCGCACCACGGGGGTGCTACGCGAGGGAGGTGCCGAGGCGGTCGAGCACCCACTCGTGGAACCCGCCGATGTGGTGCTCGCTCGGCACGAGCACGCCGCCCTTGGCGTACGCGCGCGAGCCCATCCCGAGCTGGGTCCGCTCGCAGGCCTCGAAGTCCTGCACGTTGACCCGGTGGAACAGCTCGATGGACGACTCCAGGTCGCGGCCGCTGTCGACCACGTCCTTGCGGAACAGCCAGTCGCACTCGACCACCGTGTGGTCGGCGGCCAGCGGGAAGATCCGGTGCAGGATGACGTGGTCGGGCACGAGGTTGACGAACATCAGCGGCTTGACGGTCAGCCCGTAGTAGCGGCGGTCCTGGTCCTCGCTCACGCCGGGGATGCGCTCGGCGCCGGCCGAGCCGTCCACGGTGAAGCCCTCCACGCCGTCGCCGAACTCCGCGCCGTGGCCCACATACAGCTGGGTGGCCAGGCCCTCGGCGAACTCCGGCAGCACGTCGACGAGCTCCGGGTGGATCGTCGCGCAGTGGTAGCACTCCATGAAGTTCTCGATGATGAGCTTCCAGTTCGCCTTCACGTCGTAGACGGTCCGGCGGGCCAGCCCGAGATCCTCGATGCCGTAGTTGTGGATGGAGTCGAGGTCGCCGAGCCGGCCCACGACCTGGCCCTGCACCTCCTCCTCGAACGGAACGGGCTCGTCGGCCAGGTTGACCCACACGTATCCGAGCCACTCGTGCACGTGCACGTTGATCAGGCCGTACTCGACCCGGTCGATGTCCGGCATCTTGGTGAGGTTGGGCGCGGCGATCAGCTTGCCCTCGAGGTCGTAGGTCCAGGCGTGGTAGGGGCACTGGAAGGCCCGCTTGACCTCGCCGCACTCCTCGGTCTTGATTCGCGCGCCGCGGTGGCGGCACACGTTGAGGAACGCCCGGATGGAGTTGTCGCGCGCCCGGGTCACGAGCACGCTCTCCCGGCCCACCTGCACGGTCTTGAACGCGCCCGGCTTGGCGAGGTCGGCGGACCGCACGACGCACGTCCACATGGACTCGAAGACGCGGGTCTGCTCCAGGGCGAAGACGCTCTCGTCGGTGTAATAGCCGCCCGGCAGGGTGGCGATCAGGCTCTGGGGAAGGCTGCTCGTGGTCACGCCGCCTCCTTCGCGGGCCGCGTTCCGGCAGACGTGGTGGCCGATGGCTGGTTCACTTGCACTCCCTATCCCTCAACCGGTGCTGACGGTGCTCAACGTGCGGCGCCACCGGGTGAACTGGCGGACCTGGTCCACCCCGAGCACCGCCACGGGCCGGTCCTCCCGCCGGTAGACGGCGAGGAAGCTGCGCTCGGCCACGTCCCCCTGCTCGACGGTGACCGTGTCACCCGGGCGGGTGTGTCCCGCGAACTGGATGCGCATGCCGTACTGGTCGGACCACAGGTACGGCGGGGCGGGCGGGGGCGTGGCCGCGGTCCCGCCGGACAGCAGCGTCGCCGCGGCGGCCGTGGGACGCTGCACGGCCCCGGTCCAGTGCTCGACGCGGTGGTGGCGTCCTAGGGACGGGTCGAACCATGCGGCGCAGTCGCCGACCGCGACGACGCCGGGCACATTGGTGGCGCCTCCCGCGTCGCAGAGGACGCCGTCTGCCGGCACCCCGTCGCGGGCCGGCCCTTCGCCGAGCGCGACGCCGCTGCCCTCCAGCCAGCCGACCGCGGGGCGGGCGCCGATGCCGACGAGCACCACGTCCGCGGGCAGGCGCCGCCCGTCACCGAGCAGCACGCCGTCCACCCGGCCACCGTCCGGGCCCGTCCCGATGAGCGCCTGTACGGCGGAGCCGCACAGGACGCGCACGCCGCGGTCCTCGTGCATGGAGCCGAGGACGGCGCCCATCTCCGGGCCGAGAGCGCGCGCGAAGGGCGCGGGGGCCGTCTCGACGATCGTCACGTCCAGGCCCAGCTCACGGGCCGTCGAGGCGACCTCGGCCCCGATGAACCCGGCGCCGATGACGACGAGGCGGCGACCCGGCAGGAGTTCGGCGCGCAGGGCCAGGGCGTCGTCGACCGAGCGCAGCGTGTGGACCCCGGCCGTCCCGCCGGAGGCCGCGTTTCCTGGCAGCGTGGCGGCCGCGGCCCCGGTCGCGATGACGACCCCGTCGGCGGAGACCCGCGTTCCGTCCGCGAGCAGGACGCTGTGCTTGTCCCGGTGCCCGTCCCGGCCGGTGTCGAGGCCGGTCGCGGGCACCCCGAGCAGCCATTCGGCGTCGAGGTCCTCCCCTTCGGGCTCGAGGGCGAGGTCGTCCTGGCCGATCCGGCCGGCGAGGAACTCCTTCGACAGGGGAGGGCGGTCGTAGGGCCGGTGAGGCTCCGCCCCGATGATCGTCAGCGTGCCGCCGAACCCCTGGTCGCGTAGTGCCCTGGCGGCGTGGAGCCCCGCCAGGGACGCCCCGACGACGGCGATCGAGCGCATGCTCACGCCGTCTTCGCGCGGGCGCCAGGAGGCAGGTTGGGCGGCAGGTCGGAGGGCACCACGTAGATCGTGTCGTCCTCCACCACGACGCCGTGGGTCCTGACCGGAAGCTTGGCCGGGAGCGCGTCCACCTTGCCGGTCCGCAGGTCGAAGCGGGAGGCGTGCAGCGGGCACTCCACCTCACATCCCTCCAGCCAGCCGTCGGCGAGGGAGGCGTCCTGGTGGGTGCAGGTGTCGTCGATGGCGTAGAGCTCGCCGTCGTCGGTGTGGAAGATCGCGATCGGCGGCTCGACGGTGTCGAGCCGGAACGCCTCGCCCCGGGGAAGGGCCGCGAGGGGGCACGCAGGGATCATGCGGACAACCCCAGTTTCGTCTGGCGGAACGTGCAGCACTATGCGCAACAGCGTGACCGGGCGTGCCTTCGATGTCAAGGGGCGACATATCAGGCTAAATCGTGATAGCAGCCGCCGATCGAAACGGCATGGCGAACCGCGGAAAGCGCGGCCTGCCGTACGCCGACTTGCCGACTTTATGGCTATATGGGTCTTTCATTACTTTATGACCGTTACCTTCGGAGAAGGGTTGCAGCGGGCTTTTTGCGAGGGGAATACGGTGCGTTGACACGGAGGTCGTTTCTTCCAGGGTCGCTTCGTGTGCGCACCACGCTCTGTCTCGGAGGGCTGGCCCTGCTCTTCCTCGCGGCGGTCGGGGCGAGCATCGACTTCCTGGTACTCGACCGGGTCCAGGCCCAGGTGTTCCGCGAGACGCAGCGGGTCGCCGCCAACTGGCTCGGCTCCCTGGAGCCCGGCAAGGTGCCGCCTCCGGTTGCGAAGTCCGGTGTCTACCTCATCCAGCTCGTCGACTCACGCGGCCGGGTCGTGACGGCCAGCACCGCCGCGGCCGGACGACCGGCCCTGAGCGGCCTGCGGCCTCCGCTCGACGACCGCATGCAGGACCGCAAGGAGTGCCCGGCGCGGGGCTCGTGCCTCATGCTCGCCGCCATCCGGGTGGGCCCGTTGGAGACCCGCGAGATCTGGCACGGGGAGCCGCACTTCGTCTACGCGGGCAGGCCCGAGCCGCCCATCCTCGCCACGCACCGCCTCGAGGTCGTCACCGCCGCCGGGGTCGTGCTGGCCGCCGCCCTCTTCGCGTGGGCGAACTGGTCGGTGGCCGGGCGCAGTCTGAGCCGGGTGGAGGCGATCCGCGCGACCATGGCCGAGATCACCGGGAGCGACCTCAGTCTGCGGGTGCAGGAACCGCCCGGCCATAGCGAATACACACTGCTCGCGCGCACCGCCAACAGGACGCTGGCCCGGCTGGAGGAGGCGGTGAACCAGCAGCGCCGGTTCGCCTCCACCACCTCGCACGAGCTCAGGACGCCGCTCACCGGTCTGCGCACCCGGCTGGAGGAGGCGATGCTCTATCCCGAAGACGTCGATCCCCGCGAGACGATCCGGGACGCCCTGTCGGTCACTCACCGGCTGGAGACGATCGTCGATGACCTGCTGGTGCTGGCCCGCCTACGCGACGGCGACCCGGCCGCGCACGAGCTGATCGACATCGGTGCGCTGGTACGCGAGGAGGGGGCGGCCCTGGGGGGTGCCGTGCCGGTGCACGTGCTCGCCTGCCGCGACGTGTACGTCCTGGGCAACCGCATTCAGTTGATCAGGGTCGTCGACAACCTCCTCGCGAACGCCCGGCGGCACGCCCGCCGCTCGGTGGAGATCACCGCGGCGCGGACGGCGGACCTCGCCGTCGTCACGGTGAGCGACGACGGCGACGGCGTCGCGCCCGAGGACCGCGAGCGGGTCTTCGAGCGGTTCGTGCGCCTGGACGAGGGCCGGCACAAGGAGCCGGGAGGCACCGGGCTCGGTCTGGCCATCTCCCGGGACATCGCCCTCGCCCACAACGGGACCCTGGAGATCGAGGACTCGCCTCGGGGTGCGCGGTTCGTGCTGCGGCTTCCGCTGACGGAGACGAACAAGCGGCCCTCCGGCCCCGGAACACCTCAGCCCGCAACCCGGACACCATCGATCGAGGAGCCCTCATGACGAGTGATGACGAAGAGTTCGCCGACGGCCTGGTCGGCGCGCTCAACGCGCACGACCCCGAGGCC
The DNA here is from genome assembly GCF_016863335.1 of Planotetraspora thailandica. Lineage (GTDB taxonomy): Bacteria > Actinomycetota > Actinomycetes > Streptosporangiales > Streptosporangiaceae > Planotetraspora > Planotetraspora thailandica. The sequence continues at coordinate 72,433 of NZ_BOOR01000042.1, read as the reverse complement.
GTGGCCGACCACTTCGCGCCACGCGCCACTTACGTATGCCCCGGCGGGATCGCCGAGGGCCGCGAGGAGATCGCCTCCTATTTCGCGCTGTATTTCGAGGGTTTCCCCGACATCCGGATCACTCCGCACGGCAGGTCGCGGATGGACGACCTCGTGGTGATGGAGTGGACGCTCACCAGCACGCACACGGGCCCGTTCCTGCTGCCCAACGGGCAGATCGCAAAGCCGAGCGGGCGGCGCGTCGCCGTACGGGGCTGCGATTTCCGCACCATGGACGACGGGCGGATCTCCAGCCTGCGCGCCTATTACGACCAGCTTGAGATGCTCTCGCAGATCGGCGTCCCCCTCCTGTGACGCGTACGGCCCCGCCGCGTGAGGCGGCGAGGCCGTGGTCGGCGGTTCACGAGTCGCGGGGCCGGAAGGGCGCCGGCCGGGCGGCTCCGGTCAGGTGCGCGCGGGAGCCGCGCTGCGTGCCTGGAGCGTGGTCAGCAGGCCGATGACGACGGTGACGGCGCCGGCGATCCACGCCGTCCACGCCGCGGCCGAGTCGCCGTCGAAGCCGAACGCCCAGGGCGAGACGAACAGCAGTGCCCCGAAGGCGGCGACGACCCAGGAGCTCGCGCCCCCCGCGCCGAGGACGGCCCACAGGGCCGAGACCACCAGGAGCGTTCCGAGGATGAGCAGTGGCGTGGTCGCTGCGGCGGCGTCGACCCAGAAGAACGGCGCGAGGACCGCTACCAGGCCGGCGAGCAGGGCGACGATGTCGGACAACGATCTCGTGAGATCCATCCGTGCCTCCGAACATGGGAGAGATGACCCTTTGCCTCGACCATGTTCTTGATTGACCGACCGGTCAATGTTCGGATTCGTCAGGATTTCCTCACCATGCGTAGTGATAAGTAGTGAGATGGGTGACGTTTCGGCGCTACCTCACGAGATGCCAGGGCCGCATCATGTCGTTGTCCTCGTGCTCGAGGATGTGGCAGTGGTGGATGTATCCGGCGGGGAAGACGGTCGAGGTCCCGCCGACCTGGGGAACCTCCGGCGCGGGGTCGAACGTGGCGACGATCCTGTTGACCATCCCCGGATAGGCGATGAAGGTGTCCCGCCAGCCCTGCTGGTCGGGCTCGGGCGGGATCGGCGCCCCCACGAGATAGCGGGACAGATCGGGCTTGTCCCCTGAGAGGCGGCCCGACCTCGTCCAGCGGGCGAAGTCCTTCGCGTAGTCACGCGCATTGAACCGCTGCCGGTTGTGGATCAGGAACTGCACGAGGTGGACGTGCATGGGATGGGCGTCCTCCGTCGTGTTGACGTACTCCCAGATCTCCGTCGTGCCCGACGTGACGAAGTCGTCGACCGGTTCGAAGAAGTAACGCTCGTTGATCGTCATGTGCACCGGCTGGCCGCGCCTGTCGAGCCGCTCGGTGAGGACGAACTCGCGGCGCGGCGCCGCCGGGCCTGGCTGGATCGGCTTCAGCGGGGGCAGAGCCAGCTTCTCCGGCGGTGTCGACTTGTCCCTGCCGGTCAGCGGGTCGGACACGTGGAAGCGCATGATCTCGGGGATGGGCTGGCCGCCCCCTCCTCCCGGGTACGGCACTGCCGCGTCGTTCATGAGCGTCACGGCCGCTCCCATCGGCAGGCGCCCGAAGTCGACGATGATGTCGGCCCGCTCCGACGGCGCCAGCAGCATCCGGTCGACGCGCAGGGGGAAGTCGCGCAGGGCGCCGGACGAGCCGATGAGCCAGAAGGGCAGCCGGGTCTCGTCGCGGGCCAGCCACAGGTGGTAGAAGCGCGCGTTCGACGCGTTGAGCACGCGGAGCCGGTAGCGCCGGGGCTCCACCGCGAGGAACGGGTACGCCTTGCCGTTCACCACGGGGACCTCGCCGAAGAACTCCGGCATCCAGATCGGGTGGTAGGGGGTCACCCCCTTGCCGGGATAGAAGAGCGAGCCGTCCCGCTCGAACGTGCGGTCCTGGATGATCAGCGGCACCTCGAAACGCCCCCGCGGCAGCCCGAGCGCGTCCTCGACGACGTCGCGGATGATGTACAGGCCGGACAGGCCCGCGTAGTTGTTGAGCCGCGTGAGCTCCATCGCGTGGTCGTGGTACCACAACATGGCCGCCCGCTGCGCGTTGCCGTAGGCGTAGATCGCCTCGTCGGGGGCGGCCCCGGGCAGCGAGCCATACATCGGGCCGTGCGCGCCGCGCGGGGTGAACCAGGCCGCCGGGTTGCCGTCGGACTGTGTCGGGTTCCACCCGCCGTGCAGGTGGACGACGTTCCACACGGTGACGTCCGCCGGCATGTCCATGTGCCGCCCGCCGGGCGGGTCCGCAGGCACGTCGGGCAGGTTCCGCCACAAGGTGGAGTCGATGCGGTCGCTGAACAGGTGGCTGGTGGGCAGCCCGTTGCGATACCTGACGATGACGGGCCGGTTCCTGCGCGCCACCAGCGTCGGCCCGAGGCAACCGAGGCCGAGCGGGCGGGCCGGATCGCCGGGGTCGGCCGCCCAGTAGCCCCACGCCTGCGCCACGCCGAGGTCGCGGTGGAAACGCCACGTGCTCTGCCGCATGGTCAGCTCGTAGTAGTCGATGCCCGGATGAGACGAGGTGTCCGGGACGGCGACCGGCGGGATCGGCAGGGGATCGGTGAACTTGCGCATGCCTCCGCGCCGCCTGGCTCCCCAGGCCACGCCGATTCCCGTCACCGCCGCGACGCGCGCGAATTCCCGTCTCGTGAGCCGCATCGCCGTGCCTCCGCTCGCCGTTCAGGCAGAGTTCGTGCAGGTCACGCGGGCGGCCGCCGGGCGCCCCCGTGGCGTACAGCCGCTGGTCTCTTTCGATCGAGGTTAGCCGTCAACTCGTCAACAACGCCTCAAACCGCCTCGAACTGCGCGTTTGCACTTTCCGGCAAGGGCTCGCCGCGGAGTCACGTCATGTGGTAGTCATGTAACGCACAGTGATCGCAAAAGCTGAGGCGCCTATGGCGCGACTCGTCTACGGGGTGGTCAATGCTGATCTGCGCTCTCGCCGTGGCGTCGGCGATCGGCCTGGTGGCCCTGGCCGCCTTCCTCTTCCGGAAGCTGACCCGCGGAAAGAGCGACGGAGACGAGACGTCCTCCGGGCATGCGGGCTCGATGGTGTCCTCACTCTTCCTGCTGGTCTTCGCGATCGCGATCGTCGTGCCGTGGACGACGGTCGACTCGGCGCGGCAGAACACCTACGCCGAGAGCCAGGCGGCGGTGGAGGCCTACTGGTCGGCCGCCGCGCTTCCCGCCCCGGCCGGCTCCGAGGTGCAGGCGGGGTTGCGTGAATACGTGGGGTTCGTGGTCGACCGCGAATGGCCGCTCATGGCGTCCGGCCGGCTAAGCCCCGAGGGCTCCTGGCGCCTCGACTCCCTGCGCACCCAACTCTCCGCGGTGAACGTGGCCGACGAGGACGCCAGGACGGCCAAGGGCACGGCGCTGGAACGGCTGTCGGATCTGTCGGCCGCCCGCAGGCAACGGGCCGCGGACGCCAAAGCCGCGCCTCCTGCCGCCGTCATGGTGCTGACCGTCGTGACCGGCATCATCGTGGTGATCTTCCCGTTCCTCGCGGGGGCCAAGCCGCGCGGCTTCGCGCTCGTGCCGCTCCTGACGATGGCCGTGCTCCTCGGCGTCGGCGTCTACATGGCGTGGGACATCTCCCGCGTCTTCACGGGTGGGCTGGCGGTCACGCCCGACGCCTTCGCCAGCGCCCTCCTCGAGTTCCAGCGAATCCCCGAGAGCCGGTGACGCATGATGTTCCCCCGCATGCTCGTGGTCGCGAGCGGTGCCGTCGTCGGCATCACGCTCGTGGCCGCGGGAATCGCCATGCCTGCCGCGGCCGACCCGCCCGATCCGTCCTCGGGCGCGTCGTCGCGGAGTCCCCTGGTGGTCGTCGGGGCCGAGGCGCGGGCGGGCCTGACCGGCGACGATCCGGGCATCGGGGTCGCGGTCTGCGTCGACCTCGACACGCTGGTGGGGCTCAAGGCGGGGGTCGGCCTCGGCACCTACCCGTGCGCCTCGCCTGAGGTCAGCCCGTCGCCCGATCCGCCGCCTGCTCCCACTCCCAAGCCCGCTCCCACCCGGCGGGCCAAGCCCCGCCCCGCCCCCACCCGGCCGCAACCGGTGCGGCTCGTGCCGCCGGCACCTGCCGTACGGGCCCCGTCTCCATCCCCGTCGCCGGCGCCTTCGTCACGCCGGCCGAAACCCCCGACGCTGACCGCCGATCTCCCGCTGCGTGCACCGATGGCCGCACCCGTACGGCGGCGGGAGAACCCGCTCGGCTCGATCATGGTGCTGGTCATCTTCTCCACGATGATCGCGACCGCCGCCGGGGTGGCGTTCAAAGCATTCCGCTAGATGATTCGTTCGAAGTTGATTCGCGCCAAGGCGGACGAGTGGCGGGGAGATCGTGGCGCTTGAGGTGATGCCCGACCACGTGCACGTGTTCGTCAAGCCGCACCCGAACAACTCACCGTCGTACATGGCCAACCAGTTCAAGGGTTTCACCTCCCACCACCTGCGCGGCGAGTTCGGCCACCTGCGTTTCCAGCTCCCCACGTTGTGGTCGCGGTCGTACTTCGTGGCCATGGTTGGCGCGGTGTCCGCCGAAACAGTGCGGCGTTACCTCGACACGCAGGACGAGCGGCCGTCCAAGGGGAGCGGGCGTGCGTAGGTCTTACAAGTTCCTGCTGCGCCCGACTCGCCGCCAGCAGATCGCGCTGGCCGCGTGCCTGGAGGATCACCGGGAGCTGTACAACGCGGCGTTGGAGCACCGTCGCACGGCTTACCGCAAGGCGGGCGTGAGTGTCCGGTACGGCGACCAGTCGGGGGAGTTGAAGCACATCCGCTCCGACGACCCAGACGGACAGGGCCGGTGGTCGTTCTCCTCCCAGCAGGCCACCTTGCGCCGCCTGGACAAGGCGTTCGCGGCGTTCTTCGCCCGAGTGAAGGCTGGCCGTACCCCGGGGTTCCCTCGTTTCAAGGGTCGCGGCTGGTTCGACACGGTGGAGTGGCCGAAGGACGGCGATGGCTGCCGGTGGGACTCCCAGCCCGAGCATCCGACCGCGACGTATATGCGGTTGCAGGGGATCGGGCACGTCCGGGTTCACCGGCATCGGCCGGTGCTGGGCCGGGTGAAGACGATCAGCGTAAAGCGGGAAGGCACCCGCTGGTATGTGATCTTGTCCTGCGACGAGGTTCCCGCCCGGCCGCTTCCTGAGACGGGTGCGGTCATCGGCCTGGACATGGGTGTGGCCTCGCTGGTCACAACCAGCGACGGTGAGCACTTGGCCAACCCGCGTCACCTCGCTGGCTCGGCTGGGCGTCTTGCGGTGGCTCAGCAGGCGCTGGCCCGCAAGAAACGCGGGTCGAAGCGGAGGCGTAAGGCTGTGGCCCGGGTGGCCGCCCTGCACAGCAAGGTGCGGCGTCAGCGCCTGGACGGTGCGCACAAGGCCGCCCTCACGCTGGTCGCCGCGTATGACGTGATCGTGCACGAGGACCTGCGAATCGCGAACATGACGCGCAGCGCGTCCGGCACCCTCGAAGCATACGGGCGGAACGTCGCGCAGAAGTCTGGGCTCAACCGAAGCATCTTGGACGCGGGTTGGGGGGTGTTCCTGACGGTCCTCGCGCACAAGGCTGAAAGCGCCGGTCGAGAGCTGATCGCAGTGAACCCTGCCAACACCTCCCGAACCTGCTCGCGTTGCGGGCACGTCGCGAAGGAGAACCGCCTTACCCAAGCCGAGTTCCGATGCCAGGCGTGCGGGCACGAGGCACATGCGGATGTGAACGCGGCTGTCAACATTCTCAGGGCAGGGCTTGCCCTTCGTGACGCTGCGGAAGCGGCGTAGCGAGAAGCCGCTCCCTTCAGGGGGCGGAGGAGTCACGCCGTTCTTCGACCCGCTCGGCTGGGACCCGCACATCGGGATCGACGTCGCACTCGGCCTGCTCGGCTGGACCTGTGAGAAGGCCGCCGGAGGCACCGCCGCCGAGGCGCTCGCCCGTCTGGAAGCCGCCTCCGTGACGGGCCCGGTCGTCGTCGGCCCCGTCGAGATGGGCCTGCTCCTCCACCAGCCCGGCTCGGGAAAGGCCATGGACGCCGACCACTGGGTCGTGGTCAACGGCGTCTCCGACGGTGTCGTACGGTTCCACGACCCCCACGGGCATCCGTTCGCCACGCTGCCCGCCCACGACTTCCTGGCGGCCTGGAACTGGCAGTCACCGACCTATCCGGCCGAGCCGTACGTCATGCGGTGGAACTTCACCCGGGCCGGGGACGTGGACCCGGTCACCGCCGTGCGCGGCTCGCTGCCTGCCGCCGCCCGATGGCTCGGCGGGCCACAGGACGACGGACAGGCTTCCTTGAGTGAGGCAGGGGCGTCCTTGGGCGGGGCCGCGGCGGCGGAACGGCTGGCCGACGTGACCGAGGCCGGCCTGGCTCGCTGGCAGGTCGACCACCTGGTGTGGTTCGCGATCCGCGTGGGAGCGCGCAGGTTGTCCGACGCGTCGGCCTGGCTTGGCACGATCGGCCTGCCCGCCGCGGCCGCGATCGCGTGGGAGCAGGCGGAGTTGGTGGGCGGGCTGCAGCACTCCTTCGTGTCGGGTGACAATGCCGCGGCCGCGGCGTCGCTCCGCCGGCTCGCCCCCACCTATGAACGACTGCGCGAGGAGATCGCCGCCCATCTGTGAGTCCATGGCGGGGCCTCCTCCATGGCTGGGGAGGCCCCGGCCGGGGTTCCGTCAGCGGCGGGCCCCCGGCTGACGTTTGGCGCGAGCGCGCATGATCGCCCTCAGGGTGAGCAACGCGACGATCGCGATCGCCTGCCCCCCGATGACGAGGCGGTTGACGTCCAGCGCCGGCTCCCATCGGACGTCGCCTCCCTTGACCACGAATGCACCCACCGGGGTGGCGGACAGCCCGAAGCCTCCGCCGGACCCTTCACTGCCGCCCTTGCCGGCGTCGCCGGTCTCCTCTGCGGGGTGCGCGGTGCCTTGTCCACCACCCCCACCTCCCGCGATCCGGACGACCGGGATGATCGTGACGTCGTCCACTGTGATCGGTTCGCCGAAGACCCGCCGCACCGTCACGTCGTCGGGGATCCGTGAGATCAGCTTCATGACGTTCATGCGTGGCCCCTTCCGCTCGGCTGGTCTCCATCGATGGTCGTTCCTGGCGCCTCGACGGGAAAGGCCCACGCGGGTTTGTCGGTGCCGCCGTGCAGGATCGGACACCGGTTTCACATCGAGAAACGGGAGATCGCGGTGGCGCTCACCAACCAGCAGACAGCCGGCCACACGTTCCTCGCGGGCATGTACGCGGACGGATACTTCCCCGATAACGTCGTCGACAAGGGGGCGGCGATCCTGCTGTGGTTGTGCGAGCGGATCGAGGCCGAGCGGCCGTCGGATCTGGCGGCGCTGTATGCGCTCACGCAGTCCGCGACGGAGGAGTTCAACGCCCTGGAGGCGGATTTCGAGGCGGCCGGCAGTGAGATCGAGACCGTCGCCCGAGAAGTGATAGCCGAGGATTTCCAATTCGTGGCCTTGGCGTATGGATTCGCGGAGGCGGATGTGGAACAGCTGATCGCCGTCCGGGATTGGTGAGCCCGGCCGTTCCCGTCATCCTGGCCGGCGAAATTCGCGGCTCGGCGCATCGGCCGTCGAATTCATGGCCGGTCGTGCTACATCGCTGCGACACGACTGCATTGACAACCGTCGTCATCTATACCAAGATCTTTTCCGTTCGGAAAGCTCCGGGTAGAGGCCTATGGAGGGTGTTTTTGCCCGGCATAAGGTCATGACGGTGTGCTCGTCTCCGGTGCTTTCGTGGCTCACGGGCGGCAAGGACCGGATCGATTTCCTCGCATTTCTCCTGCTCATGAATCCTGCCGCGAAAGCTCAAAGGCGATCGTCGTGATGCCCGCCGAGCCGAGTTGTTTGCGCGAAATCAGGATCTCGGGAGAGCGGGCCGCACATGCTGGAAACGAAGGCGATGGCGGCTGGGCCGGCCGGTCGCACGCCAGGGGCGTCTCATCGATCGCGTCTCGACATCGAGGGCCTCCGTGCGATCGCCGTCACCTCAGTAGTCCTGTGCCACAGCGGAGTCACCTTGGCCGCAGGCGGCTACGTCGGTGTTGACGTCTTCTTCGTCATCTCCGGCTTCTTGATCACCTCTGTGATGCGACGCGAGATGGTCAGCACGGGCACGATCTCCGTCCGGGGCTTCTACGCGCGACGTGCGTTGCGGCTTCTTCCGGCCTCGTCCCTGGTGGGAGTGGCGACGCTCATCGGCGCGTGGTTCTTCCTTTCCAAGATCAGGTTCACGGAGTACGCCGGCGACGCCATCGCGAGCTTCCTCTACGCGGTGAACTTCCGACTGGCCGCAGCCGGTACCGACTATCTTGCGCAGACCGCTCCCCCCTCACCGTTCCAGCACTTCTGGTCGCTGGCCGTGGAAGAGCAGTTCTATCTCGTCTGGCCGCTCGTACTCCTCCTGAGTTGGAAGGCGCTCTCGTCGCGGAGGCTGGTCTGGCTTCCTTTGGCCGTGCTGTCCGGATGCTCGCTGGCTCTCAGTGTCGTGGTGACGGGAACCTCCGCGCCGTGGGCCTATTTCGGGCCGCACACCCGGATGTGGGAGTTGGGAATCGGCGCGCTGGTCGCGCTGGGAGCTGCCCGGCTCAAAGATCTGCCGTCGGCGGTCGCGTCGGCCATGACATGGGCGGGACTCTGCGCCATCGGGCTGGCGGTGGTCTCCTTCGACGAGAACACCGCCTTCCCCGGCTACCACGCATTGCTTCCGGTTCTGGGCACGGCGCTGGTGATCGCCGGCGGGTGCGCGCCGGCCAGGTACGATGCCCGGCTGCTGCTCGCGCGCCGCCCCATGACCTGGTTGGGTGGAATCTCGTACGGCTGGTATCTGTGGCACTGGCCGATCCTGAACATTGTTCCGAAGGCGATCGGCCGACCCGCGACGACGTCACTCCACCTGGCGTTGAGCGCAGTGGCCCTCGTCGTTGCGTGGATGACTCTGCGTACGATCGAGAACCCGGTCCGGTTCCACAGCTTCTTCCGCGGTCGTCCCCTGCGAGGGCTCGCGCTCGGACTGGCCCTTTCCCTCGTCTCCACCTGCATTGCGCTCGCGGCGGCGGCACGGCCGCCCGCGATCGACTCCGGTACGCCTGCGGTGGATCTGGCGAATGCGCTGGCCAAGTCTCCCCAGCCGGAGCATCGGCTGGTCGAATTGCTCGCCTCGGCGGACACGCGTCTCCCGAGCAACCTCACGCCCGGGCTTCAGGACGTCCCGTCGGTCCGATCGAAGATCTACCAGCAGAACTGCCATGTCGGCGCCGCTGAGACCCGAGCCGTTTCGTGTGAGTTCGGGGACCCCACGTCGAAAACGGTCGTCGTGTTGTTCGGTGATTCCCACGCCGCGCAGTGGTTCCCCGCGCTCGATCGGATCGCCGTGAAGCACCGGTGGAAGCTGGTCACGATCACCAAGGCCTCTTGCAAGATCGCAGACGTCACGATCACCAAGGACGGCAAGCCGTACACCGCCTGCGACCGCTGGCGTGAGAACGCCCTGGCCAAGATCCAGAAGTTGCGGCCGGCCATGGTGATCGCGTCGTCGTCGGATGCGGGAAGCCCCGCCCGTCCGATGGCGAATCCCCTCGACGATTGGACGTCGGGTTTTCGGAGAACGCTGGATTCGCTTACGGCCTCCACCACCAGAGTGTCCGTCATCCTCGACACACCGTGGCCGAGGGGCGACGCCGTGGACTGCGCAAGCTCCTACCCGTTGCAGTTGGGCCGATGCGCGGGCCGGCTTCCGGAAGCCATCCAGGACCCGATGAAGAGCAAGGCGATCGCCGCCGCCGCCCGCGGGACGCGGGTCGACGTGGTGGATCCCGTTCGCTGGTTCTGCTCGGAGTCTGGCGCTTGTCCACTGGTGGTCGGCAACGTCATCGTCTATCGCGACGAAAGCCACATCGCCGACGCCTACGCGGAGGCCCTGGTGCCGGTGCTCGAGGGGCGGCTGCGGCTGAATAAGAAGCCGCGCACCAAGCACTAGCCGAACGCGCGTACTCAAGATCTGACGGCTCGGCCGGGCATACGGCCGAACGGGGGTGTGGTCAGGGAACGATGCGCAGGGCGGGCCGCTGGTCGGGTAGGCCGAGCAGCTCGCGCACCCGGCCGACCTGCCAGGCGAGCTGCGCCGCCAGTTCCGCCATGGTGAGGCCCGTTTCCGCGACCGCGAGGTCGAAGGCCTGGCGCACGAGCGTCGGCTGCTCCCCGGGGTAGCCGCTGATCGGCTCGGCGGCGAAGCCGGGCTGGTCGCGCAGCTCCCTGAGCCGCTGGTAGGCGCGGCCGGCCGCCGAGTCTGACAGCAGGCCGACCTCGCGGCACCGGTACAGCAGCGAGTCGACCGAGACCCCCCAGGTGTTCCTGAGCTGCGACAGCCGCCGCAGGTCGAGCCTTCGGGGCAGCTCGGGAAGGATGCTGTCGCGTGGCGTCAGCAGCTCGGCGGCGAAGGCGTCCGCCTCACGCTCCTGCTGCGTGTCCCCGGAGGCGATGTCCCCGTGGAGGACGAGGTGCCCCAGCTCGTGTGCCGCGGTGAAGCGGTAGCGGTGGATGTCGTCGAACCGGTTGGCCGTGAGAACCACGATCGGCCGGGGCAACTGCGAGGTGGAGAAGGCGTCCACCGTCGCGGCGTCCTCGTAGGGCGGGGGGAACACGACGACGATGCCGTGCGCCTCCATGTGCCGCACGATGTGCGACAGCGGCCCGGTGCCCAGCCCCCAGAGCCGGCGCAGCGCGCGGGCGGCCTGGGCGGGGTCGCGCGGCAGGTCCACCCCCGAATGCACCTCCCCACCGGAGAAGCCCGGCAGGTCGACGTGCGGGAGCCGTACCCGCTTCTCCAGGGCGTGGGTGAGCTCCCACACCTGCTCGACGAACGCCACGGCCTTGGCCCGCTGGTGTGCGCGGGTGGAGCGCAGGCTGCGGAAATGCGCCATCGACCCGTCGAGCTTGCCGTGCGGGCGGCCGGTGAGGAAGAACGCGGGCGGCACGCCGAGCACGCCGGCCAGATGGGGGATGAGCGGCGGGCGCGGCCGGGTCATGCCCGTCTCGTACTGGCCGACCGCCGCGGGGGTGACCCGGATGCGTTCTGCCAGGTCCTTCTTCGTCATGCCGGCCAGGTGCCTGGCCTGGGTGAGCCTGCTGGAGTCGAAGGCGTCGGCGACGGCCTGCGGACTCGGGTCGTTCTGGTTAGGCATCGCTTGCGCTGACCTGGTCTTCCTGTGGCGCGGTCTCGCTCTGGACGGGGAACAGTGCCGCGTTCGCCCGCTCGATCGCCGGTCGTGCGCTGATGCCGAGTCCGGGGAGCACGCCCTGGCCGAAGGGAGCCTCGGCGTGGACGGCGCCGCCTTCCGCCAGGGGCTGCGCGCCGGTGAGCGGGATCTGCTCGTGGTGCAGCCAGCGGAGCCTGCCGTAGTCGTCGACGAGTTCGGCCTCTCCCCAATACAGGCGCAGCAGCCCCGCGTGGGCGTTGCCCGCGTAGGCGATCGGGACCAGGCGGGTGTCGTCGGGCAGGTGGTCGAGCACCAGCCGGTGAGCGTCCGCGGCGGGCTCGGCGGCGCCGGGCTCGCCGAGGGACAGGTCGAGCTCTTCCTGGCGGTAGGAGGAGGCGGGGCCGAACCTTTCGAACAATTCGCGGACGAGCACGGAGATGCGGCCGTCGCTGATCCGCGATTCCAGGATCGACGTGGTGTCGTCCTCCGCGTAGCGGAAGGGCAGCAGCAGGTTGCCGTCGAGCACCACCAGCTGATGCGGCGACCGGTGCGGCTTGACGATCTGAACACCGGGTTCGTCGCGGAACTCCTCGACGATGGCCTCGTACCTTCTGGTCATCAGGGCCTGGCCGTAGGGGAATCGTTTGTCGCTGCGCGACCACCGCTGGGCGTCCTGGGCGTTGGCGACGGCCTCGATGAGCGACGCCACGACCTTCTGCCGTACGGCGTGCGCGCGGTCGCCGAAGCGCGCGACGGTCCATCCGGAGGCGGGCGCGGCGGCCTCGTGGCCGTTGTGATGAACCGACGGCTGGCCGAGGCGGGGCGAACCTGTGTGCACGCGCTACCTCCGATCCGGCTCCGCCTGTCAGGACGGCACCGCTGGCACTTCATTTCCGCGCATCCTACTCCCTGCGGGGGCTCTAGTTGATGTTGTATTTCATCGTCTCTGCCTGATCGGGAGAGCTGCCCTGAATGTTTGACCGGACATTGATCGTCTGGTCATAGATCACCTGTTCTGTGGTGCTTAGCGTTGATCTAGTTGATTTCGTATGTCTCGGGGGAGCACATGTTCATCTGCACAGCCATCGTCACCGGTGTCATGCTTGCCGCGGGGGCGGCCATGACCGCCGACCCGGCCCCCACGGCGCTCGTGCCCGCGCCCCCGCAGGGTGCGCTCGCGCAACTCTCCTGGATCGACGATCCCTTGGCCCTCCCCCCGGGAGCCATGGCGTTTCAGCGGCCGGCGCCGCGTGACGTCGTGATCGTGTGGCCTCCGGCGGACGGCTCGGTGCCGGGCAGTCAGACCTACATCCTTCCTGACCTGCGAGGGCACCAGCACGCGGAGTCGTGGTCGTCCGGCGAGGAGTGGTCCGGGCGTGGGGACGGCGGCGCGGGCGGTGGCAACGAGGGGTCCTGGCCGTAGGCCGTCCCGCCCAAAACCAAGCGACGGGGCGCCAGTGATCGATTTTGTCCCGTGTCATCGACGTGGTGGCGTTCCGCTGTGTAGTGTTATGAACGTACGTTCATGAACACTCGTTCATAACCTGGAGAGGTGTCATGCGGGGCATCGTCAACGTCGAGCAGGCCGAGGCCTGGAACGGGTACGAGGGCAACCACTGGGCCGGCAACCACGACCGCTATGACGCGGTCAACAGCGGATTCAACGACCACCTCCTCAGCGCCGCCGCCGTGGGCGACGGCGACCGCGTCCTCGACATCGGGTGCGGAAACGGCCAGGTGACGCGCCTGGCCGCGCGGCAGGCAGGCCGCGGGCACGCCACCGGGCTCGACCTGTCGGCGCCGATGTTGCGCCGGGCCCGCGAGCTCGCGGCCGCGGAAGGCGTCGCCAACGCGACCTTCATCGAGGGGGACGCCCAGGTCCACCCGTTGCCCGCAGCCGGCTTCGACGTGGCGGTCAGCCGGTTCGGAATCATGTTCTTCTCCGATCCGGTCGCGGCGTTCGCCAACATCGCTCGCGCACTGCGTCCGGGCGGACGTGTGGCCCTTCTCAGCCTGCGGGCAGGCGACGGCAGCGAGCTCGAACCCGTCTTCGCCGCGGTGCGCCGAGACCTGCCCGGCCTGGTGGGCGGCGCCCGCGAATCCGGCGCCCGCGAACCCGTAGCCCGCGAACCCGTAGCCCCAGGCCCCGACTCGATGTCCGACCCGGATCGCGTCCGCCAGGTGCTCACCGGCGCGGGTTTCACCGACGTCGGCACGAGCCCTGTCGACGCGCCTCAGGTCTGGGGCCGGGACGCCGAGGACGCCGCCGCCTTCCTCGGTGCCTGGGGGCCGGTTCAGCACATCATGCGGCAGGTGGAACCGGACGCCGCCGCACGGGCCCGCCACACGCTGACCGAGGCGCTGCGCCCCTTCGAGCAACCGGACGCCGTGCGGTTGCGCGGCACCGCCTGGTTGATCACCGCCATCCGCCCCTGACCGCCGAAGGCGGCCGGCCGGGCGACGGCGGGCGTCTCACTAGCATGTGACGTGATGTCTCCGAGAAAAGCGGCGGTTCTGCAGGCCGACGGTGGCGATCGGACCCTGCGCGAGCATCTGATCGCCACCGCAGAACGCCTCATCGCCGAGCACGGCACCGCCGGGCTGACGGTGCGCGCGATCGCCCGCGAGGCGCGGGTGGCCGACGGCGTGCTCTACAACCACTTCGCCGACAAGGAAGAACTGCTGGCGCTCGCGCTGCACGCGCACGTGCGAAGCGTCGAGCGCTCGCTGGCCGAGCCGCCCCGGCGGGCCGGGGAGGGCGACCTCGACGCGAACCTGCGGGCCTACATCGCCTACGGCGTCGCGCTGCATCTGGCGATCCTGCCTGCCTTCGCGGGCCTGCTCCATCAGCCCACGGTGCTCGCCAGGTTCGCCGGCCTGCCGAACCCCATGGCAGGCGGGCGCGGCCTGCTCGACGAGCTGGCGGAGTACCTGCGGGCGGAGCGGCGGCTCGGCCGGCTGGCGCCGGACGCCGGCGTGGAGGCCGCCGCCACGCTGATCGTCGGGGCGTGTCACCAGCTCGTGCTGCCGCGCCTGCTCACCGGTGCCCCGGCGAGCTTCGAACCGATCCCGGACGACGTCATCGACGACCTGACGCAGACGGTGCTCAACGGCATCGCCCTGCCGCCCGGCTCGGACACTTCAGGCGCAGGACCTGCTCAGCCCCACGCCAGCGAGCTGCGGCGTGACCAATAAGGCTCGGGATCCTCGGCCAGGCCGGCCAGCTCGTCTTCCAGTGCGTCGTCCCAGGTGACGGCCGCCGCCTCCAGGTTGTCGCGCAGCTGACCCGTGGTGGCGGCGCCGCTCAGCACGACGGTGACCCACGGCCGGGCGAGCGCGGCGGCCAGCGCGAGCGCGTCCGGGCCGACGCCCCGCTCGCGCGCGGCGGCCGCGAGCGGCTCGGGCGCGGCCCTGCTCGCCAGCAGGCCGTTCGCGACGCCCTCCTTGACGATCACCCCGAGACCGGCGTCGTGTGCCCGCGCCAGGGCGGGGCCCGCCGAGCGCTCCAGGAGGTTCCAGGTCGACTGCACCGTGTCGAAGACGCCGGTGGCGACCGCCTTGTCGATCGTGGCGGCCTGCCGTGGCCCGGTGGTCGACAACCCGACGGCCACGCCGTCCGCGCGCAGCGCCCGCAACTCGCCGAGCACGTCGTCGTCGTCCAGCACCCCGCTCTCCACGGTCGCGGAGTGGATCTGGTATAGCGACAGGTGGTCGCCGAGCAACGCACGCGTCTCGCCGAGCTGGCGGCGCAGCCGTTCGGCCGACAGGTCCTTGACCTCATGCCGCTCCGCGTCCATCCGCCAGCCGCCGACGTATTCGTATCCCCATTTCGAGCCGATCGTGGCCGCGCCGGGGGAGACCTCCCGGTCGCGCAGCCAGCCGGCCAGGAACTCCTCGGCCCTGCCGTAGGAGCGGGCGGCGTCGAAGTAGCGCACGCCGGCCTCCCAGGCGGCGTCGAGCACGTCCCAGCTGCGCGCCCGCATCGCCTCGATGCCGCGGTCGTCGCCGAGATCCTCGTCCCTGCCCAGGTTGATGTAGGCGGGGCGGCCGACCGCGGCGAGGCCGAGCCCGAGCGGGGTCACCGCCAGGTTCGTACGGCCGAGCGGGCGTTCAGGAAGATGCATGGTCATTCCTCGTGCGACGGCTTGATCCAGTCGAAGGTGCGCTCGACGGCCCTCTGCCAGTTGTCGTATTCCTCCGCCCGGAGCCGGGGATCCATCGCGGGGAGCCACTGGGCGGCGCGGTGCCAGTTGCGGCGCAGCCCCTCCAGGTCGGGCCAGTAGCCGACGGCGAGACCGGCGGCGTAGGCGGCGCCGAGCGAGACGGTCTCGGCGACCATGGGGCGCACCACGGGCACGTTCAGCACGTCGGCGATGAACTGCATGAGCAGGTTGTTGGCCGTCATGCCGCCGTCGACCTTGAGCTTCCTCAGGTCCAGGCCGGAGTCGGCGTTCATCGCGTCGACGACCTCGCGGGTCTGCCAGCCGGTGGCCTCCAGCACGGCACGGGCCAGATGGCCCTTGGTGATGTAGGAGGTCAGGCCGACGATGATGCCGCGCGCCTCGCTGCGCCAGTGCGGGGCGAACAGCCCGGAGAAGGCGGGCACGATGTAGCAGCCGCCGTTGTCGTCGACGGAGCGGGCCAGCGTCTCGATCTCCGGGGCGGTGCCGATCAGCCCGAGACCGTCGCGGATCCACTGTACGAGCGCGCCGGTGATCGCGATCGAGCCTTCCAGGGCGTAGACGGCCGGCTGGTCGTCGATCTGGTATCCGACGGTGGTGAGCAGGCCGTGGGTGGACCTGACCGGTTCGGTTCCGGTGTTGAGCAGGAGGAAGCTGCCGGTGCCGTACGTGCATTTGGCCTCGCCGACGGCGAAGCAGGTCTGCCCGAACAGCGCGGCCTGCTGGTCGCCGAGGGCGGCCGCGATGCGCACGCCGGGCACGACGCGTGTGGCGACGCCGTACGTCTGGATCGAGGGGCGGATCTCCGGCAACATGGCGCGGGGCACGCCGAAGAAGTCCAGCAACGTGTCGTCCCAGCTCAGGGTGTTGATGTTCATCAGGAGCGTGCGGCTCGCGTTGGTCACGTCGGTGACGTGCACACCCCCGTCGGGGCCGCCGGTGAGCTTCCAGATGAGCCAGCTCTCCATGGTGCCGAACAAAACGTCGCCCCGTTCGGCGCGCTCTCGCAGGCCGGGGGTGTGGTCGAGCAGCCAGCGGATGGTCGGGGCCGAGAAGTAGGTGGCGACGTGGAGGCCGCAGAGTTCCTCGACGATGTACGCGTCGGGGCGGCGGGCCAGTTCCTCCACCAGCATGTCGGTGCGGGTGTCCTGCCAGACGACGGCCCGGGTGACGGGGATCCCGGTGTGTCGGTCCCATAACACCGTCGTCTCCCGCTGGTTGGCGATGCCGACGGCGGCCACCTGGCCGGGGCCGACCCTGGCCTGCGCGAGCGCCTTCGGACCGATCTGCTCCAGGTTGCGCCAGATCTCGGTGGCGTCGTGCTCCACCCAGCCCGGCCGCGGGAAGTGCTGTTTGTGCTCGCGCTGCGTCACCGACACCAGGCGGCCGCCGTGGTCGAAGAGGATGCAGCGGGTCGAGGTCGTTCCTTGGTCGATGGACATCACATAACGCTCAGCCACGGTGTCCTACCTCTGTGTCAGGCGGGCAGCGGATTTCACCGGGTTCTCCGAGCGAGATCACCAGCGAGGGGCTCCTAGATCGCGCGACACGGCCCGCGCGGCGTCGCGCACGAAGGTCACGAGATCGAGCCGAGGACGGTTGTGCGGATCGCAGATCCGCTCGACGGGCCCGGAGATCCCCATGGCGCCGACGACCAGGCCGCCGTATCCGCGGATCGGGGCGGCCACGCTCGCCTCTCCCACGGTGGTCTCCTCGACGTCGGCGGCCCAGCCGACCTCGCGGATGCCGGACAGGGCGCGCGTGAGCTCCCTGGTCGTACGGATCGTGCGGCGGCTGAACTGCTCGAGGTCGCCGTCGGGCACGGCCGCGGCGGCGTTGGCGTCGTAGGCGAGCAGCACCTTGCCCATGGCCGTCGCGTGCATGGGCAGCAGCATGCCGACGTCCAGCGTCTGGAGGGTGTCGTCGGGCCGGAAGACGTGGTGGACCACCAGCAGCTTGCCCTGCAGATGCGTTCCGATCCGCACGGCCTCGCCACTGCGGGCCGCGAGTGCGTCGGCCCAGTTGATCGCCCGGGATCGCAGCTCGTTGACGTCGAGGTAGCTGGTGCCGAGGTGCAGCAACGCGGCACCGAGCTGGTATTTGCCGGTCGCCTCGTCCTGCTCGACGAATCCGACGAGCTGGAGGGTCCGCAGGATGCCGTGTGCGGTGCCCCGGGCGAGGCCCAGCGAGTTGGCGATCTCACTGAGGCCGAGCCGTCCCGACCCCTGGGCGAGCAGGCGCAGGATGGCGGCGGCTCGCTCGATGGACTGAACTGGACCAGGCATGGGGCGGATCGCATCTCCGACAACAAGTGTTCGACAGTGCCGACGCGGGATCATGGCGTGAGGTTTTACCTCACCGGGTTTCCTTCGATGAACGACCGGCCGGGGCGTTATAGACGGAAATGAAGTGGCCCGCGTCACGCGACGAGCCTAATACGGACCAGTGGGCCTGACCAGTGTTCGACATTGTCGACAGTCATTCGTTGACCTGTCTCACAACGAAGCTTAACGTCCCGTGCATCCCCCTGTAGGGGACCACCACCGCCCGCCCGCGCCCTTGACCAACGCGGGCATGGTCTTAGGAGGAGACATGGCGGAACGGTTCGCAAACCGAGGGCTGCTGGGTGAACTGGCGGCCGAATTCGCGGGCACGCTGATCCTGATCCTGTTCGGGACAGGCGTCGTCGCCCAGGTCGTCGGCGGAGGCATCGGCGACCACGACAGCATCGCATGGGCCTGGGGACTGGCGGTCGTCCTCGGCGTCTACACGGCCTCCCGTATCAGCGGCGCCCACCTCAACCCCGCCGTCACCGTGGCCCTGGCCGTGTTCAAGGGCTTCTCCTGGCGCAAGGTCCTGCCGTACACGCTGGCGCAGACGCTGGGCGCGTTCATCGCGGCCCTGGTCGTGCGCTGGAACTACAGCGAGGTCCTGGCCAAGGTCGACCCCGGGCACACCATCAAGACGCAGGGGGTCTTCTCGACCCTGCCGGGCAACGGCACGCTGCCCGTTCACATGTGGGGCGGCTTCCGCGACCAGATCATCGGCACCGCGATCCTCCTGTTCCTGATCCTCGCGGTCACCGACACCCGCAACTCCGCCCCGCTCGCCAACCTCGCCCCCTTCATCGTCGGCCTCATCGTCGTCGCGATCGGCATGGCCTGGGGCACCAACGCCGGATACGCGATCAACCCCGCCCGTGACTTCGGCCCCCGTCTTGCCTCCTTCCTGACCGGGTACGGCACAGCCTGGCGGGACCAGTGGGGAGACCTCTACTTCTGGGTGCCGATCGTCGCGCCCGTCATCGGTGGGATCATCGGTGCCGGCCTCTACCAGACGCTGGTCGGGCGATTCCTGCCGAGCGAGGGCGAGCCTGAGCCCGGGCGCACCCCGCCGCCGGTCGACTACCAGGCCGCCGCCGGCGCCAACTGAATTCCCCATCCGGCTCGAGCCGGAATCAGAACGGTGTGACCCCCAACGACACGAGAGGCAGACGCGCGATGGCCGACTTCGTCGGAGCGATCGACCAGGGCACCACGAGCACCCGCTTCATGATCTTCGACCACGGCGGGAACGAGGTGGCCCGCCACCAGCTGGAGCACGAGCAGATCCTCCCCCAGGCGGGCTGGGTCGAGCACAACCCCACCGAGATCTGGGAGCGCACACGCGCCGTCGCCGACACCGCGATGCGCGTGGCCAACCTGCACTCCTCCGACCTCGCCGCGCTCGGCATCACCAACCAGCGGGAGACCGCGGTCGTGTGGAATCGCCGCACCGGCCGGCCGTACTACAACGCGATCGTCTGGCAGGACACCAGGACCGACCGCATCGCCTCCGCGCTGGAGCGCGAGGGCAAGGGCGACGTCATCAGGCGCAAGGCCGGCCTGCCCCCGGCCACGTATTTCTCCGCCGGCAAGATCCAGTGGATTCTGGAGAACGTCGACGGCGTGCGTGAGGCGGCCGAGCGCGGCGACGCGATCTTCGGCAACACCGACACCTGGCTGTTGTGGAACCTCACCGGAGGCGTCGACGGCGGCGTGCACGTCACCGACCCGACCAACGCCAGCCGCACGATGCTGATGGACCTGGAGACCCTCCAGTGGGACGACGAGCTGCTGTCGTTCTTCGGCATCCCCCGCCAGATGCTTCCGGAGATCAAGCCGTCGTCCAACCCGGACCTGTACGGCGTCACCCGCCTGCTGGGCGGAGAGGTCGCGCTCGCCGGCGACCTCGGCGACCAGCAGGCGGCGACCGTCGGCCAGGTCTGCTTCGAGCCGGGCACGGCCAAGAACACCTACGGCACCGGCAACTTCCTGCTGCTCAACACCGGAACCGAGCCCGTGCGCTCGCGCAACGGCCTGCTGACGACCGTCTGCTACCAGTTCGGCGACGCCAAGCCCGTCTACGCGCTGGAAGGGTCGATCGCGGTCACGGGCTCGGCCGTACAGTGGCTGCGCGACCAGCTGGGCATCATCTCGGGCGCCGCCCAGAGTGAGGCGCTGGCCCGGCAGGTCGAGGACAACGGCGGGGTGTACTTCGTGCCGGCGTTCTCCGGCCTGTTCGCCCCCTACTGGAGGTCCGACGCCCGCGGCGCCATCGTCGGCCTGTCCCGCTTCAACACCAACGCGCACCTGGCGCGGGCGACCCTGGAGTCGATCTGCTACCAGACGCGCGACGTCGTCGAGGCCATGCAGCAGGACTCCGGGGTCGTCCTGGACGTGCTGCGCGTAGACGGCGGCGTGACCGCCAACGAGCTGTGCATGCAGCTGCAGGCCGACATCCTCGGCGTGCCCGTGTCCCGGCCGGTCGTGGCCGAGACCACCGCGCTCGGCGCGGCCTACGCCGCCGGCCTGGCCGTCGGCTTCTGGAACTCCACCGAGGACCTCAAGCGCAACTGGAACGAGGCCAGGCGCTGGCAGCCCGAGTGGAACGACGAGCAGCGCGAGCGGGGGTACGCGGGCTGGACGAAGGCCGTGACCCGCACGCTCGACTGGGTCGACGTGGACTGACACCTTCCCTCGAACATTGAGGAGCTTTGAACGCGATGTCTGAAACTTCGGGGCCATCTCGGGGGACCGCCCTGGGGCCGCGGTACCGGTCGGCCGCATTGCGCGCCCTCGGCGAGCAGGAGTTCGACCTGCTCGTCGTCGGCGGCGGTGTGGTGGGAGCCGGTGCCGCGCTCGACGCGGTCTCGCGCGGCCTGTCGGTCGCGCTGGTGGAGGCCCGCGACCTCGCGGCCGGCACCTCCAGCCGGTCGAGCAAGCTGATCCACGGCGGCCTGCGCTACCTGGAGCAGTTCGACTTCCGGCTGGTCCGCGAGGCGCTCAAGGAGCGCGGGCTGCTGGTCTCCCGGCTGGCACCCCACCTCGTCCGGCCGGTCTCCTTCCTGTACCCGCTGCGCCACCGGGTCTGGGAGCGGTTCTACATCGGCGCCGGCATCACCCTGTACGACACGCTCGCCGGGAAGTACGGACTGCGCAGGCACCGCCAGCTCACCCTGCGGCGCACGCTGGAGAAGGCTCCCGCACTGCGCAGGGACGCGCTCGTCGGCTCCATCGAGTACTACGACGCGCAGGTCGACGACGCCCGGTTCACCATGATGGTCGCCAAGACCGCCGCGCAGTACGGCGCCGTGGTCACCACCAGGACACCGGTGATCGGCTTCCTGCGCGACGGCGACCGGGTGGCGGGCGCCCGCGTGCGCGACCTGGAAAGCGGTGAGGAGATCGAGGTCAGGGCACGGGCGGTGGTCAACGCCACCGGTGTCTGGACCGAGGAGCTCCAGCGCATGGCCGGCGTGGCCGTCGCGAGGACGCCCGCCGAGCAGGTCTCCGTGCGCGCCTCCAAGGGCGTGCACCTCGTCGTGCCGCGCGAGCGGATCAGGCTCGACACCGGCTTGATCCTGCGCACGGAGAAGAGCGTGCTCTTCGTCATCCCGTGGGGCCCGCACTGGATCGTCGGCACCACCGACACCGCGTGGGACCTGGACAAGGCCGAACCCGCGGCCACCCACGCCGACGTCGACTACATCCTCGACCACGTCAACGCGGTGCTGAACACGCCCCTGACCCGCGACGACATCGAAGGCGTCTACGTGGGCCTGCGCCCGCTGATCGGCCAGTCGGGCGCCAACACCGTCAAGCTGTCCCGCGAGCACGCGGTCACCCGGCCGGTCCCCGGCCTCGTGATCGTGGCGGGCGGCAAGTACACGACGTACCGGGTCATGGCCCAGGACGCGGTCGACGCCGCCGTCGAGGAGCTGGGCCACCCCGTACCGGCCTCGGTCACCGAGCGGGTGCCGATCATCGGCGCCGACGGATTCGAGGCCGTGCGCAACAACAGGAGGCGGCTCGCCGAGCGGGCGGGCATTCCCGTCAGCCGCGTGGAGCACCTCCTGGGGCGGTACGGCTCACGCGTCGAGGAGCTGATCCAGATTCTCGAGGCGGCGCCGGGCCTGGGTGATCCGATCCCGGGCGCGGAGGGATATCTGAAGGTCGAGGCCGTCTACGCGGCCACGCACGAGGGAGCGCTGCATCTGGAAGACGTCATGGTGCGCCGGACCCGCATCTTCATCGAAGAGCGGGATCACGGGCTCGCCGCGTCTCAGGAGATCGCCGAACTCCTGACCCCGGTGCTCGGCTGGGACGCCGACACCGTGAAACGGGAGATCGCCGACTACCGGCAGCACGTCCAGGCCGACGAGGCGGCACAGAGAGAGGAGGACGACGCCGCGGCCAACGCCGTACGGCTGCGCGGGCTCACGTCATCGGAAGCGATGAGCTGACCCGCGGCCGGGATGCGAAACGCCCGGCGATCATGCGAGAGGGCGTGATCGCCGGGCGTTTGGTATGCGCGGTGGCTCAGCTCGCGTCGAGCCTGCTCAGTTCGTCGGCCGACAGCTTGAGGTCGGCGGCCTTGACCGAGTCCTGGATCGTCTCCGGCCGCGAGGAGCCCGGGATCGGGATCACCACCGGGGCCTTGGCCAGCATCCACGCGAGGCACACCTGCTGCGGGCTCACGCCGTGCGCCTGCGCGACCTCGGAGAACGCGGAGAACCGCGAACCCAGCTCACCGGCTCTGGAGATGCCGCCGAAGGGGCTCCACGGCAGGAAGGCGATGCCCATTTCGGCGCACAGCTCCAGCTCGGGCTCGCTCGACCGGAAGGCCGGCGAGAACTGGTTCTGCACGCTGACCAGGCGGCCGCCGAGGATCTCGTTCGCCTGCCGGATCTGGTCCGGGTCGGCGTTCGAGATGCCCGCCATACGGATCTTGCCCTCGTCCAGCAGGTCGCGGATGGCGCCGACCGAGTCCGCGTACGGCACCCGCGGGTCGGGGCGGTGGAACTGATAGAGCCCGATGGCGTCCACGCCCAGCCGCTTGAGCGAGGCGTCCGCGGCCTGCTTGATGTACTGGGGCGAGCCGTCGACGGTCCAGGAGCCGTCGCCGGGGCGGAGGTGCCCGCCCTTGGTGGCGACGAGCACGTCGGAGGTGTCGCCGCCGTAGCTCGCCAGCGCCCGTGCGATCAGCGACTCGTTGTGGCCGACCTCGTCGGCGTAAAGGTGATAGGCGTCGGCGGTGTCGATCAGCGTGACGCCCGCGTCGAGGGCGGCGTGGATCGCCGCGACCGAGCGCGCCTCGTCCGGCCGTCCTTCGATCGACATGGCCATGCCGCCCAGGCCGATCTCACCGACTTGAACGTCACCGATGTGGCGGGTCTGCATAAGGAATCCCCCCAAGCTTGACGCGGTTCCGTGGTCCTCCTGTCGGCGGATAGTCCGCGCGGCAGAAATCCGCTCGACAGAGGATTTGTTTACCCGATCGACCTTAGCGATGTCTCAGGCCAGGATTCGCAGGGGGTTGTCCAACAGAGAGAGCAACGTGCGCATCCATTCCGCCGCCACCACCCCGTCGACCGGCCGGTGGTCGACCGACAACGTCACCCGCATCACGGTGCCCACCTGGAGCCTGCCGTGCTTGACCACCGGCTCCTCCCGGGCGGCCCCGACGGCCAGGATCGCCGAATGCGGCGGGTTGACGATGGCCGCGAACTCCTCCGTGCCGTACATGCCGAGGTTGGTGACGCTGATCGTCCCGCCCTCCAGCTCGTCCTGGCGCAGCCTCCCGGCCTTCGCCCGCTCGGCGAAGTCTCTGACCGCCGCGGAGACGGCCGTGACGGTCATGTGTTCGACGCCCCTGAGTACGGGAGTGACGAGGCCGCGATCGGTCGCGATCGCGACCGCGACGTCGGCCGTGGAGAACGACCGGACCGCGTCGGGCGTCCAGATCACGTTCATCTCCGGCACGAGGAGGTGCGTGGCCGCCACCGCCTTGACCACGAGGTCGTTGACCGACACGCGGACCCGGGCGCCGTCGTTGAGCCGTTCGCGTAGGCGCAGCAGCCTGCCCGCCTCGGCCGTGCCCCGCAGGTAGAAGTGCGGGATCGTCTGCTTGCTCTCGCTCAGCCGGGTGGCCACGGCCCTGCGGATCCGCGAGTGGGGGATATCGGTGTATCCGGCCGGGCCGGCCGTACGGGGTGCGGGGGCCGTCACCGGAGAGGAAGGCGCTGGCGGAGCCGCCTGGGCGCGGCTCGCGATCGCGGCCTCCACATCCCTGCGAATGATCCGGCCGTTCGGCCCGGTGCCGGTGATCTGCTCGTACGGCAGGCCGGCGTCCCTGGCCATCCGGCGGGCGAGGGGGCTGGCGAAGACGCGCCCGCCCGTGCCGTTCGCCGCGGGAACCTCCGTACCGGCCGTAGGGAAAGGCGTGGCTATGGGCGCGGCGGCGGGGGCCGGGGCGGCGGCGGGTGCGGGGGGCATCGCGGGGGTCGCCACGCCGAGTTCGGCGAGCAGTGCGGTCAGGTCGGCGATCTGCTCCCCGGGCTCGCCGATGACCGCGATGGGCGCGCCGACCTCGACCCCGGCGCCTTCGGGGACGAGGGTCTTGAGGATCACGCCGGGCGTCTCGGCCTCGATGTCGGCCACCGCCTTCTCGGTCTCGACCGTGGCGATGACGTCGGCGGCCGCGAACGGGGTGTTCTCGGCGATCGGCCATCCCTGAAGGACGGCCTCGACCGCGTTCGCGGCGAGTTCGGGCATGCGCAGGAGCTTGGCCATGTCCAGGACCTCTCAGTACGCCGTGATCTCGGTCAGCTTGGCGGCCACTTCCTCGTGCCTCGCGATGGCCGCGCGTTCGAGGACCTTGCTGATGCTGGGAGAGGCCTCGCCGCCGGTCACCCGCTGCACCGGCTGGTCCAGCCAGTCGAAGAACCTGCGCTGGATCTCATCGGCCAGCCAGCCGCCGTACGACGTGCCGAGCGCCCCCTGCTCGGCGATGAGCACGTTGTTGGTCTTCCTGATGCTCGCGCCGATCGTGTCCCAGTCGATGCTCGCCCGGTCGAGCCAGCGCAGGTCGATCACCTCGGCGTCGACGTCACCGAGGGAGTCGACCGCCTCGAGCACGTAGGCCGTCATCGCGAGGTAGGAGATCACGGTGAGCTGCGATCCCGTTCTGCGCACGGCGGCCTTGCCGACGGGGATGCAGTAGTCGAAGTCGTCGGCCGGCCCTTCGCCCGTCGAGGTGTACAGGTCGACGTGCTCCAGGACGACCACCGGGTCCTTGCAGCGCAGGGCGCTGTTCATGAGCCCGACGTAGTCGAACGGGGTCGAGGGGGCGACGATGCGCCAGCCCGGCGCGGTCGCGAAGATCCCGGCGGGGTCCATCGAGTGCTGCGAGCCGTATCCCGTGCCCATGGCGACCTTGCTGCGCAGCACGAACGGCACGTCGCCGTCGCCGCCGAACATGTGCCTGGCCTTGCCGATCTGGTTGAACAGCTGGTCGGCGGCCACCCACATGAAATCGGCGTACATGAACTCGACGACGGGGGTGAAGCGGCCGTCGAGCGCGATGCCGCCGCCGAGCCCGGTGAAGGCGTTCTCGCTGATGGGGGTGCCGAGCACCCGGTCGGGGTGGGCCTGCTTGAGCCCTTTGGTGGCGCCGTTGGTGCCGCCGCCGAGCCGGTGCACGTCCTCGCCCATCACGACGATCGACGCGTCGGTCTCCATCCGCCGCGCCATCACCCGGGCGACGGCGTCGATGAACTTCACCTCGGCGATCTCGCCGGTGAACCAGTCGCGGTCGGCCATGCGGGCCCCGGCGAACTCGGACAGATCACCGCGCACCCCCACGTCGGCGAAGGCGGGGTCGGGCCACTCCTGCGGCCTGATCCTGCGCTGCCCGGGCTTGCCGCCGGGAAGGGGTTCGAGGAGGGTGCCGCCGATGTCGTCCATCAGCGCCCTGGCCCGCGCCGTCGTCGCGTCGATCTCCTCCCGGGTGAGGATGCCCCGCCGGACGAGGTGGGCGGTCAGCTGCGTGATCGGGTCGCGGTCGCGCCACGCCCGCTCCTCCTCCTTGGTCCGGTAGCCGAACGCGCTGCCGGGGAAGGGGCCGTTCTGGTGGAAGTAGCGGTAGACGTCGGCCTCGATCAGCGCGGGGCCGTCGCCGCCGCGCATGTGGGCCAGGGCCTGCCGCATGGCGAGGTGGACGGCCAGGGGGTTCATGCCGTCGACCTTCCAGCTGGCGATCCCGAAACCCGGGCCGCGCGCCGAGAGCCGCGGCTCGCCGGTGACCTCCTCGACGTTGGTCGACACGGCGTAGCGGTTGTTCTCGATGAAGAAGCACAGGGGCAGGCGCCAGGCGGAGGCCAGGTTGAGCGTCTCCAGCGTGGATCCGATGTTGATCGCGCCGTCGCCGAAATAGGTGACCGCGACGGCGTCGGTGCCGGCCTGGCGGTGCGCCCACGCGGACCCGGCGGCGAGGGGGACGCCGCCGCCGACGATGGCGTTGGTGCCGATGGCGCCGGCCTCCTTCCACTGCAGGTGCATGGATCCGCCGCGGCCGTGGCTGAAGCCGCGGTCGAGGCCGCAGATCTCCGCGAGGCTGCGCAGCAGCACCGCCCTGACTTCGGCGGAGAAGTCCTTGGTGGGGTCGATCCCCTTCGGCTCCACGTGGCCGAGCGCCTTGGCCACGAACTGGTGGTGGCCCCGATGGGAGCCGTTCACGGTGTCCTGGCTGGTGAGCGGCAGGATAGAGCCGACCGCGCCGCCCTCCTGCCCGATGCTGGAGTGGGCGGGGCCGTGGACCAGGCCCTCGCGGGCTAGGTCGAGGACGTATTCCTCGAAGGTCCGGATCAGCACGAGCTGGCTCAGCATCGACGTGAGCAGGCCGGGCTCGGCTGCGTCCCAGTCGGAATCGGTGGCGACGACCTCGACCCATGGCGCCGACGGCTCGAGTCGGTGGTGCTCGGTCATGGTTCTCCCATGCAATCGTTCGCAGAGAACCAAGGGTGACACAAAGTGGATCCAATATCCAGGCGTGCGCGCCGTCTGGACGGCTTTGCGGAGGAGCTCTTATGCTAATTTGGATCCAATGTTCCCCTCGTGGAGAGTTGCAGGATGGACGCCGGACTTCCCGGGCTGACCCGCCTGGACCACATCGGTTTCACCGTGCCGGATCTCGAGGAGGCGAGCAGATTCCTGGTCGACGTCCTCGGCTGCGAGTACATGTACACCCTGGGCCCCTACCGTCATGACGACGGCGACTGGATGGCGGAGCACCTCAACGTGCATCCCCGCGCGGTGATGCGTGAGCTGCATTTCTTCCGCTGTGGTGGGCAGGCGGTCTTTGAGGTGTTCGAGTATTCGGCGCCCGACCAGCGGACGGAGATCCCCAGGAACAGCGACGTCGGCGGCCACCATGTCGCCCTGTACGTCGAGGACCTGGACGTGGCGATCGCGTACCTGAAGGAACGGGGGGTGACCATGATCGGCGAACCGACGGCCAGCAAGGGGCCGAGCGAGGGCCAGCGCTGGGTCTACTTCCTCGCGCCCTGGGGCATGCAGTTCGAGCTCGTGTCCTACCCGGGCGGCAAGGCGTTCGACCGGACGGCGTAGGGGAGGCACACATGCGGCACGAGGACGGGCAGACCCCGAGCGGCGACGCGGCGAGCCAGCGCATCGCCGGTCACCTGCGCGCGGCCATCCTCGACGGTGAGATCGCCCCGGGGGAGCGCATCAGGCAGGAGGAGGTGGCCGAGCGTTTCGGCGCGAGCCGGCTGCCGGTGCGCGAGGCCCTGCGGATCCTCGAGGCCGAGGGGCTGACCGAGAACGTGCCGCACAAAGGGGCCAGGGTCCCCAAGCTCGGCATGCACGAGGTGAGCGTCATCTACCAGATCCGCGAGCGGCTCGAACCGCTGGCGCTGACCGAGAGCATCCCCAACCTGTCCGAGGACGACCTGAAACAATTGGAGCGGTTGCAGGAGAAGATCGAGGCGGACACCGGTCTCGGCGAGTTCCTCGCCCTCGACCGCGAGTTCCACCTGATGACCTACACCGGATGCCGGATCGACCATCTGTCCACGATGGTCGTCCGCCTGTGGAACTCCAGCCAGCACTACCGGCGGCTCTTCATGAAGGTCAGCGGGCAGGAGCGGCGCTGGGTCATCAACGCGGAGCACCGCCTGCTGCTCGACGCCATCCAGCGGCGGGACGCCGTCGACGCGGAACGCCACCTCGCCGGCCACATCAGGCGCACGCGTATCGAGCTGTCCCTGCATCCCGAGGTATTCGAAGGACCGAACCCATGACGCAGGCATTCGAGCTCACGGTGAACGGCAGGCCCGTGCGGGTCGAGACGCACCCGGACACGTCGCTGCTCCACGTCCTCCGCAACGAGCTGGACCTCAAGGGCACCCGGTTCGGCTGCGGACTGGGCCTGTGCGGCGCCTGCTTCGTTCGCATGGACGGCGACGTCGTGCCCTCGTGCGACGTGCCGATGTGGTCGGCGGCCGGACGTGACGTGGTGACCGTCGAGGGCCTCGCGCCCGGCGACGAGCTGCACCCCGTGCAGGAGGCGCTGCTGGAGGAGCAGGCCGCGCAGTGCGGGTTCTGCATCTCCGGCATCGCCGTCAGCGCGGCGACGCTCCTGGAGTCGACGCCCGCGCCCGACGAGAAGACCGTCGTGCGGGCGCTCGACCGCAACCTGTGCCGGTGCGGCGTCCAGCAGCGGGTGGTGCGGGCCGTGCTCAAGGCCGCGTCCAGTCCCGGCGTCCCGGGGGAGTCGCGCGGCCGCCGTCCCTCGGCGCAGGAGGAGCCGCCCGGTGACGAGACCGGTGACGAGACCGCAGACAGCGGTGAGCGTGTGAACGCGGAGGCCTCCTCATGACCGTCGAACGCGCCCTGCCGTCCACCCTGCCGGCCGCCCCGCCGCGCGCGCTGCCGCCCGACCTGGCGGCCAACCCCGTGCTGTCCCGCTGGGTGACCGTCCACCCGGACGGCACGGTCGACGTGCGCGTCGGCAAGGTCGAGCTCGGCCAGGGCATCCTCACCGCGCTCGCCCAGGTCGCCGCCGACGAGCTCGGCGTCGACCTCGCGCAGGTCAGGATGCCTCCGGCGAACACCGCCCGCGGGCCCGACGAGGGTTTCACGGCCGGCAGCATGTCGATCGTGCGCTCGGCTCCCGCCGTACGCGCGGCCTGCGCCCAGGTGCGGGCGGCGTTCGTGCGCGAGGCGGCGCGGCGCTGGGGCGTGGAGCCCGGCCAGGTGACCGTACGGCACGGCAGGCTCGTGTGCGCCGAGCACGTCACGACGTACGGCGAGCTGGCCGGCGTGGTCGGCCTCGACGTGCCGGCCGACCCCGGTGCGCCGGTGACCGGCGGCGACCGGCCGGCACTGGTCGGCACGAGCGCGCCACGGCTCGACCTGCCCGACAAGATCGCCGGCCGTCCGCGGTACATCCACGACCTGGCTCTTCCCGGGATGCTGTACGGCAGGGTGCTGCGCCCGCCGTCGCCGGGGGCTCGGCTGCTGACGCTGGGAGATTCCGCCGGCATCGCCGTACAGGTGGTCAGGGACGGCTCGTTCGCCGGAGTGGTCGGAGCCGACGAGGCCGAGGTCATGCGGGCCGTACAGGTGTTGCGCGACGCGGCCTCGTGGGAGGAGCACGACTCGCTGCCCGACGAGGACGACCTGCCCGCTTTCCTGCGCTCGGGCCCACACGAGACCATCGAGGTGCTGACCGCCGACGGGCCGGCGCCTGAGGGCCGCACGGTCGGAGCGACCTACAACCGGCCCTTCCTCGCGCACGGGTCCATCGCGCCGAGCTGCGGCGTGGCCCGGTGGAACGACGACGACACCCTGTCGGTCTGGAGCCACAGCCAGGGCATCCACCAGCTGCGCGCCGCGATAGCGAAGGCGCTGGACCTCGACGTGGAGCGGGTCGAGGTCGAGCACGCGGAGAACGCCGGGTGTTACGGCCACAACGGCGCCGACGACGCCGCGTTCGACGCCGTGCTGCTGGCCCGCCAGGTGCCGGGGAGGCCCGTCCAGGTGCAGTGGAGCCGCAACGACGAGCTCACCTGGTCGCCACTCGCCTCTGCCATGTCCGCCGACGTGAGCGCGGTGGTCGACGATTCGGGCGCGGTGCTGTCCTGGCGGTACGACGTGTGGAGCCAGGGCCACACCAGCCGCCCCGGCTACCAGGGCGTGCCCGGTCTGCTCGCGGGCGCCTACCTCGAACGGCCGCTGCACTATCCGGCGGCGTCCGATCCGCCGGCGGCGAGCGGCTGGGGCACGGTGCGCAGTGCGGTGCCGATCTACGACTTCGCCGACCGCCGGGTCACCGGCCACCGGCTGCTTGAGACGCCGATCCGCTCGTCGGCCATGCGGGCACTCGGGGCGTACATGAACGTGTTCGCCATCGAGTCGTTCATGGACGAGCTCGCGCTCGCCGCGGGCGCCGACCCCCTCGAATACCGGCTCAGGCACCTGCGCGACCCGCGTGGACGTGTGGTGCTCGAACGCGCCGCCGCGGCGGCCGGCTGGGGCAGACCCATGGCGGAGGGCACGGGCCTCGGCATCGGATTCGCCCGCTACAAGGACAAGGGCGCCTATTGCGCGATCATCGCCGAGGTGGAGGCGGAAACCGACATCCGGGTCCGGCGGCTGACGATCGCCGTCGACGTCGGCCTGGTCGTCACGCCCGACGGGGTGCGCAACCAGATCGAGGGCGGCGCCACCCAGTCGGCCAGCTGGACGTTGAAGGAGCGCGTACGGTTCGACCGGCGCCGGATCACCAGCGGCGACTGGGAGAGCTATCCGATCCTGCGCTTCAGCGAGGCGCCGGAGGTCACGGTGGAGATCGTGGAGACGCCGGGCGCGCCGTCCGTCGGCGCGGGTGAGGCGGCCCAGGGGCCGACGGCGGCGGCCATCGCCAACGCGGTCACCGCGGCCGTCGGCGTGCGCGTCAGGGATCTGCCGATCACGACCGACGCCGTCGTCGCCGCCATCGAGGCGTCCGGCGACTAGGCGGCGCCGGCCTCACTTCAGCAGCGGAATGACCTCGGCGAACGCCCTCATGTGAGGCTCCAGGACACTGATGTAACTGATGCCGAACTCCTCGCGGTAACGCAGCAGGGTGTCGGCGATCTGCCGCGGCGAGCCGACAAGGACGCCGGGCAGTTCGGCCAGCTGCTCAGCCGACATGCCCGTGGCCGCGGTGATCACCGAGAGATCGATGTCGGCGAGCTGGTGGCCGACGCCTGCCACGAAGAGGTTCAGCTCGATCTCGCCGATGCGCTCGCCGGCCGCGTCCCGGACGTGCTGGACGCGGTTGCCCAGAGCCTGCTCAGGGGTGCCCTCGCCGAAGCCGACCGAGATCGGGAAACTGATGATGTCGGCGCTGCGGGCCGCCAGCGTGAGAATGCGGTCGCCCACGCCGGCCACCATGATCGGCGGTTGCGGCGTGTCGGGCCGGGCCGCCAGCAGCTCCCGCAGCCCCGTGAGGACCTCTTCGAGCTTGCGCAGACGCGACCCCGGCGTGCCGAACGGCAAGCCCACCGCGGCGAACTCCTCCGGCACGTAACCGGCGCCCAGACCGAGCTCGAGCCGGCCGTCGGTGAGCCGCTGTGTGTCGATTACGTCCCGGGCGAGGTAGGCCGGGCTCAATACGCCGGCGTTGAGCACGTACGTCCCCAGCCGCATGCTGGTCACATCGGCCGAGGCCACCAGCGCCGGGAACGGCGCCACCGTGGTGAGGTGGTCGGGCACCTGCAGGACGTCGTACCCCAGATCCTCGGCTTCCCTGGCTCGCGCAAGCCAGTCTGATCGGGAAGAACCGGCATTAAGGAGACTGACCCCGAAACGGAACGATCGAGCGTTCATGACAACCTTCCGAAAGACGACACGACCCTACGTGTATACACGTCCTACCTGCGGGTTCTGTCGCGGCCGTCCTTCGCCTGATGCCGAGAGCGGCACCCGGCACAGGTGTGGCGGTCCAGGCATCGAATGGTCGGACCGCGGCTGATTAGCGCGTGTGCCGTCCATCGTCTTACGGGACGGGCACGCCTTGTGAATCCGGCTGGACGACGTCGACGCCTTCCCCGCCGCGCATCAAGACCCGACGAGCGCTGTGCCGATCGCTGTCGACCGCGGTGGAGATCTGGACGAACTCGTCGGTTCCGGTACTGCCGCGAAGGTCGGCTCGGAGTGTAACGAATGTCACTGATACCTGTTCACAGCCCATCGACGCCGGAGACCGCCTGAAGGGGTTGACGCGGTCTCACGGGCATCCGAGAGGCCGCCGCACGGCGCCGTGCCGTGGGCGGCCTCACCCGCGAGGGGACCGGTCAGCAGCCGCCGAGCATGCTGCTCAATGCGGACTTCTCGCTGCTCTGCAGGGTCAGCCCGTAGTAGTACTTCACGCCGATCCACGCCCGGGCGTACGTGCACCGGAACGAGGTCACCGAAGGCTTCCAGGTGGAGGGGTCCTGGTCGCCCTTGGACTGGTTGACGTTGTCGGTGACGGCCCACAGCTGAGGCCGGGACAGGTCGTTGGCGAACGCCTGCCGCTTCGCGGTGGTCCAGGCCCAGGCGCCGGACCGCCAGGCCTCCGCGAGCGGCACCATGTGGTCGATGTCGACGTCGGACGCGGCGGTCCAAGTCGCCCCGTCGTACGGCGAGCGCCAGGTGCCGGAGGTGGCGGAGCAGCTGGAGTTGGTGACGACGTTGGTGCCGTCCCGCTTGAGGACCTGCTCGCGGGTGTCACAGGTGCCGGACTGAATGATCCAGTGCGGGAACAGGTCGCGGCTGTAGGTGGAGGCGTGGGATTCGGCGGCGACGGTCAGCGAGGCGAGCTCCGAAGCCGCGGTGGCGGCGGAGGGGATTCCGGGAGGAGCGGCGCTGGCTGGACCCGCAGGCAGGGTCAGGGTGACGGCGAGCGCGACGAGGACGGTCACGCCGGCGGTAATGACTCGACGCACGAGTCTTCTCCTTCTGTCTCCAGACCTGAGCCGGGGTTTGCTCGGGTCTCGGGGGATGAGCCAGAAGGACAGTTGCAAGACATCAGTTATGACGAAATGTCATGTTTTACTGACAGAAAACGGGCGAGATCGTCGAAACGTGCCGCTTACATCGGGCGCCGGTCCGGAGGCCAGGTTCGACGCCGTCGGTGCGTCAGAGCGCCCTGGTAGGGCGCGGGAAACGCCATATGAAGATCTTGTTACAGGCGGGAAATAGCGGTCTTCAGGCGGATGCCATGCGCGTCGTGGGAGCCCATGCCGTAATGCCGCCGGTCGGCCCCGGACGATTGTCCGGGGCCGTTCACGTGGGAATGCGTTCAGGCGGACGAGTCGTAAGGTCCGATCAGCTCGTCCTCGGGGTCGTAGGGAAGGAACGAGGTTCCGAGCTTGGCCTGCCAGCCGAGTGTCAGCAGCCTGCCGTCTTGCCCGTCGGGAGCCTTCGGGAGGAAGCCGATGTCGATCGGCGTGCCGTACGCGACGGTCAGGAACCGCGCCGGAGTGTCGAGGCTCATCCCAGCGCCGCCTTCACTTCGGCCTCGCCGATGAGGGGGTCATTGCTCGGGCCGTCGTCCACGAAGGACGGCACCGCCCGCGCGCTCGGGAGCGGGGTCGCCGGCACCGTGGGGTCCGGCGGAGCCGCGCTGTGATATTCGGGGAAATTGGCCTGGTAGTCGATCATCGCCTGGGTGATGTCGGCTTCCGCGAAGCGGGGACCCCAGAACTGGGCCGACGCCGCCAGCCCCTGCACGTATCCGATCGGGAAGCTGACCATCGGCCAGCCGAGCGCGTTCGGCACCTGGTAGTAGGCGCGGTAGACGGGAAAGCCCGCTCCGCCGGACCGCTGCCCGACGACGTCGCCGATCGACATGACGAGCATGAAGTCGACGCCGTGGTCGCGCAGCGCCTTGGTGTAGTTGGAGATCAGCCGGCGGCGGCGCTGCTCGCCCTCGTACCGCACGGCACCGGGGATCCCGCCGTTGAACCGGTCCGCGGCGGCGAAACTCGCGGCGGACTCGCCGGGAGCCCGGCGGCCGTACTGAGAGGTCAGGGTGGTCACCGCGGCGGCCGACGGGATGCCACTGGCACAGAAGTCGGCGACGGCCGCGGCGAAGCGCACCTCGTACCGGTTGGAGTTGACGACCGCGGCGGACGGGGACACCGCCGAGCCGTCCACGGTGGCCAGCACGTCGGACGACGCGAAATAGGGGTTCTGTGAGGGGTCGGTCATGTCCAGGCCGGGGAACTGGATGACCCGGGCCCCGAGGCTCTGCAGCTGGCCGACCAGGCGGTTGAAGGCCGCGAGGTGGCCCGCGCCGTACGTCGACTGCGGGCTCACACCGACCTTGATCGATCCGCTGACGTTCATCCAGTCGGTCTGCGGGATGCCGATCGTCATGCCCTGCAGGGGCTTACGGCCCCGGCGCGGGCTGAGCGGGATCTTCGGGAACGGGTACGGCGCCGACAGCGTCTGCGGGTCGTTCACCGGGTCGGGGCCGAGGATGGTGGCGAGGATCAGCGCCGAGTCGCGGGCGCTGCGGCTCAGCGGGCCGAGCACGTCGTATCCCGGCGACAGGGGCATCACCCCCGCGATCGAGACGGTGCCGAGCGAGGGTTTGATGCCCGAGGCTCCGTTGGCTGCCGAGGGCATGATGATGCTGCCGCCGGTCTCCTCGCCGATGGCGGCCGCCGCCAGCCGGGCCACCGGTGCGACGCCGGAGCCCTGGCTCGACCCGCCGGGGACGTACGCGGTGTTCCAGGCGTTGCCGGCGAACGTGCCGGTGATGGATCCGGAGAACGCCGAGCAGATCGTGCTCCCGAGCAGAACCACGCCGGCCGCGCGCAGCCGGGCCACCACGGTGGCGTCCTGGAGCGCGAGGTTGCCCGCGAAGGCAGAGGAGCCGTTCTGCGCGTTGAGACCCTTGACGCCGACGGAGTCCTTGATCCCCATGGGGATGCCGCACAACCACGGCACCGGGTCGCCGCTGCGGCGCCACGCCGCGATGCGCCTGTCGGCGGCGCGCGCGGCGGCGAGCGCGCCGGCCTCGTCCACGCGGACGAACGCGTTGTAGAGCCCGTTGTTGCCGTAGGTCTCGAAGGGGCCGTTGAACTTGTCGATCCGGTCCAGGTAAGCCTGGGTCAGCTCGACGCTGGACACCCTGCCCGCCCGCAGCAGCGCCGCGAGCTCCACGATCTCGTAGTCGACCAGCCGCGACCGGCGCGGGATGTCCTTCACCGACGGCAGTGACGCCGCGTCCCCGTTGCTCGATTTCTTCGCTGTGTGCTTCGTCGTGGCCGACGCGTTCGCCACCCCGCCGCCCAGCGTCACGGCCAGCGCCGTGCCCGCAGCCGCGGTTCCCGCCCCGCCGATCAGGGCCCGCCGGCTCAGCGTGCCCCTGCCGATTCGCTCGCCTGCCTGCTCGACCTCGCCTGCGCCTTCGTGTTGTCCCACGTCCGTACCTCGTCTCTTCCGTGGTTCTCACACGCGAACGGGGCACCCCGGCACCGGCCGGTTAACGCCCCGCAACGCCAGGCGCGACGATAAGAAGAGATCGTTTCAAACGTATGCATAGATCATGTCATCGATATTTCTGTGCATGTTTGGCAAATCGGACTCGCCCCTGTGCGCGGGTCATCCCCTGAAGCTGGCTAAGCCGTGTGCACGCGGCATTCGCATCGCTAGGCCGTCGAAGACGATGTCCAGGCCGTAGGCGAACTTGGTGTCGCGAATCTCGGCGGGATGGGCGCGCTGATCTCCCTACGGTTCCCGCCTATCAGAATGTGTTCTGACTTATGGTGGTGGGGTGAGCACTAGCAATGCCGACGCCGTCACTTTCTCGGACCTGTCGAGAAATCCCCGGGCTGTCGCCGAACGCGCTGCGCGCCTCGGCCGAGTACGTGTCACTCACCGCGATGCCCCGGATTTCTACCTGACCGCCGCCGACCGTGAGGACCGGCGTGAGCAGACGCTGGCTACGGCATCCAGACTGTTCCTCGCCCTCATCAAGCACGATCCGACCGCCCGCGCGCTGGTGATCGCCATGCCCGAGGTCTTCCCCTGGGTCCGCCACCTCACCTCCGATGAACTGCGTGCCTTCACTCTTGAACTGGTGGAGGCTCTGTCCGACGCCGCGGAACTGGATGTCGATGTCACCACGCAGGAAGTGATAGTGGGCTGGCGGGCGACCGCTCGGATCAAGGCCGACCCCGGAAACTATGCTCAGGCTCGCACGGCTACGGGCGGCGACTTCGGGCCGGTAGGGGTCTCAGCGTGAGTCCGAAGCGTGGAGATCGGGTCACGGTCCCACCTTCCGACAGTGATCGATGATGACACCCACACTGTCTGGGTCGTCTACGCCTCGCCTCGTCATCCGAAAGACACCGACGCTTGAGACCGA
This sequence comes from Planotetraspora thailandica, assembly GCF_016863335.1. Lineage (GTDB taxonomy): Bacteria > Actinomycetota > Actinomycetes > Streptosporangiales > Streptosporangiaceae > Planotetraspora > Planotetraspora thailandica. The sequence continues at coordinate 36,197 of NZ_BOOR01000042.1, read as the reverse complement.
GAGCGGGAATCCGGTCGTGTGATTTGCCTCGGATCGGTCCTGTTGCGGCCAAGGCGCTCATGAATCGCCTTCCCCTGTTCGGACTGCCGGACCCGCGCCGGAATCGGGGGTATGGATGTCTCATCGGTCAGATCTGATCCATGCGGGATGGATCTGGGAGGAGAACGCGAGGGTTCTCTGTGAGATCCTCGCGTCCCTGGTGGGCTATACGTTTGATGATCTTGACTGGCAGGCGGTTGGTTCCGCGCTGCCGGATACGGATGACGATGGGGAAGGACGCTGGTACAGCTACTTCTTGGTGGGAGCCGAGGCCGCACTCGAACTGAGGCTGGCACGGGCGGTGGGCGGTTCGGAGTTGTCCTTCGAGGTGTTCGGATCCGCTGACGGAGTTCTCTACGCGCAGATCAAGCTTGCGGGAGACATGGCAACTCGCTACGCGATCAGCAACCGGTAGGCCGGGTCCGCGGCAGATCTGCGGAGTCATCCTGACTACTGCGGCATCGTTGGCACCAGCGTCAAGCCATCCGCTCAAAGTCCCGCTAGCCCTGCGTTCATGACGCTGTCCCTCGACTGGCGGTCCCAGCGCTCAGACCAGCGCGGCGAGGCGGCGGGCAGCCGCGGCCTGCAAAGGAAAGTGATCGCAAAGGCCGATCCCGTGACGCGGGCTCGTCGCTAATCTCCCGGTGACCCCGCCGTTCACCGCGGTCACCGCGCGCCAAGCGTTGCTCCGGATTGCGGTGATACGGCTGGTCGTCTTGATCAATGGTCTGCGGGGGAGAAGGCGGGGCGCGTCGGAGAGTTCCGCCGCTACCTGCTCTTCCCCATTCGCTGAGGATGGTTCGAGGGGTGGCGTGAGAGGTCACGTGCGGATGGCCGCCGGGCGGGCGGCGGTGCTGGGAGTGCTCTTGCTCTCCCTCGCCAACTGCTCAGGCCAGGGCGCCGGCGGCGGGGCGGGCCCGGCCGCCCAGGTGAACACGGTGACCGAGGGGAACACGGGCTCGGCGCGGGCGCCTGATCCTTCGCCGGCCGCGTCGTCAACCCCGACCGTGGGAGAGCAAGGCGCGCTGGACCTGTACGCGGCCACCAGGCCGGGCCTCATCAGCCCGGTCGCCAAGGGATTCCTCCCCCTCGTATACGTGCCGAACAGCGAGAGCGGCACGGTTGACGTGATCGATCCGAGCACCTACCGGATCGTGCGGCACTTCCGCGTGGGCCTCCTGCCGCAGCACGTGGTGCCGTCGTGGGATCTGAAGACGCTGTGGGTGAACAACAACATCGGGAACTCCCTCACGCCGATCGACCCGCGCACCGGGAAGCCGGGCGAGCCCGTCCCGGTCGAGGATCCGTACAACCTCTACTTCTCGCCCGACGGGCGGTACGCGTTGGTGATGGCCGAGCGCAACAACGAATTCGACCTGCGCGACCCACACACCATGCGGCTGGTGCACTCACTGCCGGTGCCGTGCCGGGGCATCAACCACGGCGACTTCACGGCCGACGGCTCGCTCTTTCTCGCGAGCTGTGAGTTCTCCGGCCACCTGGTGGTGGTGGACTGGCGAGTCCCGAAGGTGCGGCACGTCATCACCCTCACCCCCGGCAGCATGCCCCAGGACGTGAAGCTGAGCCCGGACGGCACGACCTTCTACGTGGCCGACATGACTCGCGGCGGTGTGTGGCTCGTCGACGCCACCACCTTCACCGTCGACCGCTTCGTCAGGACGGGCCGGGGCGCCCACGGCCTCTACGTCAGCCGCGACTCCCGCGAACTGTACGTCTCCAACCGTGGGGAGGGCTCGGTCTCACTGGTGTCGTTCGCCGGCCAGAAGGTCGTCGACACCTGGCGGATCCCCGGAGGCGGCTCGCCGGACATGGGCGGGGTCTCGGCCGACGGGTCGGAGCTGTGGCTCAGCGGCCGCTACGACGGCGTCGTCTACGTGTTCTCCACGCGGACCGGCGAGGTGACCCACAAGATCCGCGTCGGAGCCGGTCCGCACGGCCTGTGCATCTACCCTCAGCCCGGCCGCTACTCCCTCGGCCATACCGGCGTGTTCCGATGACGGCAACACAGGTGCCGTCGAGTCCGGCTACGCATACGGCGGCACCAGCGTCAAGCTAGGTGACCCGTCAGAGGGCGGCGAATGCTACTAGGGAAGCAGTTGGAAAGCGGTGACGTGGAGAGGGCGCACGACACTGAAGTGGCGACGATCCAGAGTCGCGACCGCGGGGAGCCCGAGCCGCTCAGCGATTGCGATCACGGATGCGTCGACTGCGCCCAAGGGGAGATCCTTATACAGCCGCACGAGTTCTGTGATACGCGTGATGTCCTTCGGCTCGACAGCGATCAACTCCAGTTCGCCGTTGTCGATAGAGCCGAGGAATGCGGCCTCCGCGAGAGCGCCTCGGTACTTCTCGATGAGCCAGCACACTTCCACCATCACGGTCACGGGAACCAGCAGCGGTCCTGAAGCGGTTTGCAGGAGCTCAGAACAACGCACATGGTCCTTGTCGTCGCCGTCCAGAGCCGCGACCAGCGGGCCTGTATCGAGAAGGATCGTCACACCGGACGATTCAACCCCTCGCGGAGGATCTCTTCATGGCGTTCGGCCAGATCGCCGACACCGGAGTTCATGGTGCCAATGAATGACAACCGCCGTCGGCCGCTTCGCTCGGTGTCCGGGTGGTCCAGGCCCTCATTGGCCTCCACCAGCCGGAGAGCGACGGCACGTAGATCGCGCGCCTGGTCAGGGCTCAGCCTGTCCACCAAGGCGTGTAGATCCTCGTAATCGTGCGCCGCGGTCATGCTCACAGTGTACGTCGCCGCGGTTTCCGAACCAGGGGATCTTGTCTCCTCATGGCATGATCGCCCCCTACCTTGATTGGTCGTTGCGTCCTCGGTGGGATGGGCGTCGCGTGTGCTTGCCCACTCGTGCTTGCGACTGCGCGAGGTCTTCCTCCGGATCCAGCACCTCACCTCTGATGAGGTGCGGACCTGGTCATCCTTCGGCAGAGATGCCCCGGCTGCGGCACGGGTCAGGACATCTCCGCCGAGAGGATGTCTCCATGGCGTCCCAGGGTCAGACGCCGGGGCGCACGGCGGCGACGAAGCTGCTGCTCCAGTAACCGTTGAGGCTGTCGACCTTGACCACCGCGCCGGTATGGGGGGCGACGATCACCTTGTCGTGCCCCATGTACATGCCCACGTGGCCGCCGCCGTCGGTGAAGATGAGGTCGCCGGGTTTGAGATTCGCCAGGGAGACCTTCTTCTTGACGGCGCTGAGCATCGACCACGTCGTACGGGGGAGTTCGATGCCGGCCTTGCGCCAGGCGAATTGGACCAGGCCCGAGCAGTCGAACGCCCGTGGGCCCGTGGCGCCCCACACATAGGGATCGCCGAGGTGCGTTCTCGCCACTTGAATGGCGCGCTTGGCCTTCTCCTGCTGGAGAGCGGACTTGGTGAGCTTCTTGTTCGCGAAGGCCGACACCATGGACGCCACGGGGGGCACGTCGGTGGATGGGGCGGCCGCCCTAATGAGTGGTGGGACGGGCTCATGTGGGATGACCGTCGATGCTGGGAGTGTGGCTGTCACTGTCCCCGAATCGGCGGCCGCAGGCAGTGCGCTGAAGGCTCCTACCGAGGCAGTGAGCGCGACGCTACTGAGAGTGATACAGGCAATGCGGAACAGTGGGGTGGAGTTGGTAGACAGGGGGCTCTCCTAAAGTCTTCCGCTTGCGCCTACCGGGTTAGCTGACGGATTCGGGCAGGGAAGTTGCCCTACGGCGCTTGGCGCGCCGATTCACCCCAGACCTTCATCGAAGGTCGACTGGTTCCCCGGCTCCATGCCTCCTTGTTGCATGGATTCGGCAGATCACCGACGCCCAGGGGGGCGGAGAGGACGTGGCGGCGGTGACAGTGGATGTTTTGTTTCGAACACGGCTGGCTGGCCGGATTCGCGATGGCGGCGCCACGGGGGCGCCGCTGTAGGGCAAGGAAAGTACCAAATTTACGCATATGGCCGCAAAGGGTACAAAAAGGTAAGGATCACATAAAAAGGATCAAAAATTGCGAAACCGCAGGTCAGAGCATCTGTCCGTGGCAAATGTGATGCTCGTCACACATCCTCGGAGAGTCTCTTCCTGGCCTCGAAGACCCCAGCCCCATGACCACATGGGCCCCCGGCCGTAGACGTTCAAGTAGTGGTCGTGCGTCGCGACATCGTCTCGATGTCGACCACCTTCACCGTCGGCGCGATCGGCGTCCTCGCCGCCGCCCTCCTGTCCGCCCTGGTCATGCGCGGCACCAAGCCCGAGCCTGCCGCGGCTCCGGGGGAGGAGCCCACACTCGTCGCCTGACCTTGCCACGAAGGCCGGTGCCCGAAACAGGGCGCCGGCCTTCTCCTATGTAGTGGCCCGGCGCGGCCCGGGATGATCACTCTGGAGAGTGAGGACGGTGGGCTGCTGAATCCTGATAATGGGCGGATGTTCGCAGCGGGCCGGGTCGGCAGGGCGGTTGACGGGGCGCTTGCTGTGTGCGTGGTCCTCGCCACGGTCGGCCCGCTTGTCCTGCCCGATCCCAAACCGTGGTGGATCATCGGGCTGGGGTTGCTGGCGTCGGTGCCGGTGTGGTGGCGCAGGCGGGCGCCGATGGTGGTGGCGGTGGTGGTCGGCGCGGCGATGTCCGTGATGGTGACATGGGAGAAGCCGTTCCTGCCCTTTGGGCCGCTGCTGGCCGTCTACACGATCGCCGATTTGAGTCCCACGTGGAAGAGGCTGGCGGCGATTCCGGCGATCGTGGTGGCGGTGGGCACCTCACTGGTGCTGCCGGGGGAGAACGACGAGACCTTCCGGCTGATGGGGACCGCCTTCGTGGCCACCTACGCGCTGGGCACCAGTGCCAGGGCGAGCCGTTCGCGAGCCGCCGAGCTGGCCGAGCGGGCGCGGCGGCGGGAGCAGGAGCACATCGCCGCGGTGGCCGAGGAGCGCACCCGGATCGCGCGCGACATGCATGACATCGTCACCCATTCCGTTGGGCTGATGGTGGTTCAGGCGGAAGCCGGGCCGGTGGTGGTGCGCAGCGATCCGGACAAGGCCGAGGCGGTCTTCGATGCGATCGCCGGCACGGGAAGAAGCGCGCTGACCGAGCTTCGGGGGGCGCTCGCCGCACTGCGGACCCCGGGCGAAGACGGCGGACAGGCGTGGGGTCGTGCCGCCGATTCGCTGTTTCAGCCCCGCCTGGCCAACCTTCCCGCGCTGCTCGAGCACAGCGGCCTCGATGTGGTGAGCACGACCGCCGGCACCCCGCGCCCTGTCGCGGAAAGCGTCGAGGCCGCCGTCTACCGCGTCGTTCAGGAGGCGCTGACCAACGTGCGCAAGCACGCCGGTACGCGTGCCGTACGACTCACTCTGACCTGGGGGGAGAGCCTGACGGTGGAGATAGCCGACGACGGGCGGGGGCCGGGTGAGGGCGGCGGGTACGGGTTGGCCGGGATGCGGGAACGTGCGGCGGCATGCGGCGGCACGCTCAGGGCCGGAGCGGGATTGAACGGGGGGTTCGTGGTGAACGCCGAATTTCCGCTTGAATAACCCGCATGTTGCGGGTGATCGTCGCCGACGACCAGGACCTCTTCCGCGCGGGGTTCGGGCTGATCCTGAACGCGCAGCCGGACATGGAGGTGGTCGGCGAGGCCGCCGACGGGGAGCAGGCGATCGCCGAGGCCAGGCGGCTCCAGCCGGACGTGGTCGTGATGGACGTGCGCATGCCGGGCAAGAACGGCATCGAGGCGACCAGGGAGATCTGCGCCACGACCGCCGCCAAGGTGCTCGTGCTGACCATGTTCGACCTCGACGAGTACGTCTACGACGCGGTCCGGGCGGGAGCGAGCGGTTTCCTGCTGAAAGACATCCGGCGCGACGAGCTCGCCCACGCCGTTCGTACCGTCGCCGCCGGTGATGCCCTGCTCGCCCCGGCGGCCACCAGGAGACTGCTCGAGGACCTGGTGCGCAGGCCCACCCACGGCGTCGCCCCCCGGCTGGCGGCCAGGCTGGACGCACTGACCGAACGCGAGCGCGAGACGCTGAAGCTGGTCGCGCGCGGCCTGTCGAACGCGGAGATCGCCGGCACGCTCGTGGTCACCGAGCACACGGTCAAGACACACGTCAGCCGCGTGCTCACCAAGCTGGACCTGCGGGACCGGGTCCAGGCCGTGGTGCTGGCCTACGAGTCCGGGCTGGTGGTCGCCGGTGAGAGTGACAGCGGAGATCGCACCCGAGACTGACGCGCCGGCGGGGCGGGGAAAAGCACGATCGTCGGCATGGAACGCCTCCTCCTCACCCTCGCCTCCGCCGTCCTGATGCACTTCGGCACCGGTCTCCACCCCGTCTGGTGGCTCACCTGGCTCGCGCCGCTGCCCGTCCTGTTCCTGGCTCGCCGGGCGAGCAGGGGTACGGCCTTCGCCGCCGGGACGCTCGTCTGGGTCGCCGGCCAGGCGCAGATGTGGCCGTACTTCACCCGGACCCTCGAGATGCCGCCCGCACTGGTCGCCGCCCTCATCGCCGGCCCCGCGCTCTGCTACGGCCTGGGCATGCTGCTCTTCCGCACCCTGCTCGTGCGCGGCAGGCCGCTCCTGGCGGCGGCAGCCGTACCGGCCGTCTGGGTCACCACTGAGTACGTCATGAACCTCGCCGGACCGCACGGGGCCTGGTGGAGCCTGGCGTACACGCAGGCCGACTTCCTGCCCGTGCTGCAGACCGCCTCTGTCACCGGGGTCTGGGGCATCACCTTCCTCCTGCTGTTCGTGCCCGCGTCGATCGCGGTCCTGCGGCCACGCGCGACGATGGTCTCGGGCGTGCTGGTCGCGCTCACGCTCGGCCATGGCTTCGTACGGCTCGCGACGCCCGCCGACACCGGAGGACGGAAGGTCGCGCTGGTCGCGACGGACGACTCCGAGGGTCCCGTCCGCCGGTACGGCGAGGCCATTGACGCCGCGGCGGCCCGCGGCGCGGAGATCGTGGTGCTGCCCGAGAAGGTGTTCACGACCGCCGACCTGCCGTTCGCCCGTCCGGGCGTGGAGGTGGTCGCGGGGATCGCCATGGAGACCAACAGCGCGGTGAGTTACCCCTCCGGCGTGCGCTACGACAAGCACCACATGATCCCCGGGGTGGAGCGCGATTTCCGGCCCGGCACGGGCTTGGCCTTCCTCGACAGTGACCGGCTCGGCCTGATCATCTGCAAGGACCTCGACTTTCCGGGCCTGGTCAGGGAGTACGGCAAGGCCGGCGTCGCCGCCCTGCTCGCGCCCGCCTGGGACTTCGGCGACGACGCGTGGCTGCACAGCCGCATGGCGGTGGTGCGCGGCGTGGAGAACGGTCTGGCAGTGGCTCGTGTTGCACGCGAGGGATGGCTGACGGTCAGCGACAACCGCGGCCGGATCGTGACCGAGCGCCACAGCGACAGAACGGGCATGACCACGGTCACGGCCACCCTGCCTCGGGAGGGCTCGGCCACCCTCTATACGGCCCTGGGCGACTGGGCCGCGTGGGCCTCGGCCGGGTTGCTGTTGCTCGCGCTCGGTGCGCTCGCCCGTACGAAGTCTTCCGGCTCGGCGAGCCAGGTGACCCGTCTGGGGTAGTGGCCAGTGCTGGTTGCTCTACTCGGGTTCGCCGTCGAGTCGCAGGACGTCGGCGTTTCGCGCGCACCAGTCGGCGAAGGTGTGAGGGCGTCGGCCGAGCAGGCGTTGCACGGCGTCGGTGCGGACTCCGACCGTGTCCGCCCGCATGATCGCGGCGGCTTCGAGGATTGCGTCGGCAAGGGGCTTCGGCGCGCCGTTGGGATAGCGGGACCGGACGATCTCTTCGGGGGAGACTGCCGCGCGGACCTCGATGTCGCGGCCGACGGTGTCAGCGATGATCTCAACTTGTTCGGCGATGGTGAGCGCCTCATCGCCGGTGAGGGTATAGGTCTGGCCGTCATGGCCGTCCTCGGTCAGTACGAGGCCGGCGACGGCGGCGATGTCGGCCGGATCGATCGGTGCGGACCGGCCCGGTCCGATCGCGTCGAGGACGAATCCCTCCTTGTGGATGGTCGGTACCCATTCCAGGGCGTTGGTCGTGAAGCCGCCGGGACGCAGGATCGTGGCCGGTATGCCTGACATGCGCAGGAGTTGCTCGCGTTGGTGGTGCCAGCGGCCCATGGCGGGCACCGGATCTCCGAAGGCCCAGATGGACGACAGCAGCACGATGTGGCGCACTCCGGCGGTGCGGGCGGCGGTGATGGCGTTGGCGGCCTGGTCGATGCCGATGCCCGGGGTGAGCAGGAACAGCCGGTCGATACCGTCGAAGGCGGGGGTAAGCGTCGCGGGTTCGTCCAGGTCGCCGATCACGCGCTCGGCGCATGCGGGGAGGCCGGCCGTGCGGGTCGGGTCGCGCACGAGGATGCGGAACTCCGCGTTCCTCGCATCGAGCTCCCTGACCAGCTCACGGCCGATTCTGCCAGTGGCTCCGGTCACCAGTATCATCGACACTCCTAGTCGTTTGCCGTCTAACGATTGCCTGGGAACGTTAGCCGGTTAATGATTAGCCGTCAATCGACCTGCTGTCCGGAGGTGGCGGTGCCCGAGTTCCTCGACCTGCACAGCAAAACGACGAAGGTGCTGCGTGCGCTGGTTGAGACCGCCATGCGCCGCCATGGCCTGCACCAGGGGCAGGATCATCTGCTGGCGGCGTTGTGGGAGCGCGATGGCAGCACGCCGGGCGAAATCGCTGCCGTCCTGCATGTCACCACGCCCACGGTCGTCAAAATGGCTACCCGGATGAGCGCCGTCGGCCTGCTCACCCGTCGCCGCGACGAACACGACAACAGGCTGGTCAGACTCTGGCTGACCGACGCGGGCCGGGCGCTTCGGGAGCCGGTCGAGGCCGAACGCCGCAGCCTGGAAGAGAAGATCACCGCCGACCTCACCGAGACCGAGCGCCGCCATCTGATGATCGCGCTGACCAAGGTCTACAAGTCGGGCAGCGACCTGCTGTGACCAGGTCCGCTGACTGAACGGCTCCGAGCGCGCCCCCGGGGCCGCATGCGGCCGGGAACTAGCGTGAGACCGACCGCGTCACGCCTCGACTGGATCTCGGCTCATTTCACAGCCGTCCGTGATCGTCCAGGCTCGTAGTCGGCATCCGCGTTTGGCAGTCCGACGCTCAGGGAGCCTCGAGCTTCGAGAGGCAACCCGACCTTTGCCGCTGGGGGATCATGTCCCTGGCCTGGGCATTCGTGGTGGAGCGGGTGACGGGAATCGGACCCGCGCCGGCAGAGCTTTGGTGACGTCCCCTCGGGTGGTGTAACTCCAGGCTGCTGACGCAAGCCCCGGACATGGGGCGAGCCATCGTGTGACGGTCAGCGAGTTCCCGACCAAAGGTTCTCGCGGAGGACACCACACGATGGCTCTGGATCAGTCTGCCCTGCTCGACCTGTTGGAGTCTTTGAAAGCCGCCGACGCCGACGACGTCATCCGTCACGCCCTGCAAGCGGTGCTGCAAGCACTCATCGAGGCCGAAGCGACCATATGCAGTGTCGATGTCTACCGATCTGTGCTGGACGACGGCGTCCGCACGCCGGAGCAGTTCACTCGGTAGTTGTCGGCGCGATGCCGCCGTTCCTGATCGGGCAGGCGGGCGTCACTCCCGGATAAGGCCCGCTTCGTGCGCGAGGACGGCCGCGAGGACGCAGGCCCGGTAATGTCGTCACGAATCAGTGATCATCCTGTCCCTGGCGGCCGCGCAAGGCCCAGTTCCTGCTGCTTGAACTGAGCCCGGGTGGACTGGATGTCAGGTGATGTCAGCGGGATGCCAACCTCACCACGGCGGCGTTGCCGTCGGCGTCGATCTTGACTACGGCCGCCATGCGGTTGCCCGCCAGTTGGTTCTGCACCAGCGCGGCCTCGTCCTGTGGGAGGAACAGGCTGTCGATACCGCACGACAGCCACCCGTAGCCGGCGGACTCGCAGGCGATGTAGGGGCCGCTCGCCGGTCGCTGCCGCACGATGCTCGATCCGCTCCACAGGCCGTCGTCGCGCGCCAGCGGTACGTACACCCGGCCCTGGCTCTGGCCGTCCGCTCTGGGCAGGCCGGGGTAGTCGAGGTGAGCGTACGCGCCGCGCAATGGGTCGATCGGGTCGACCAGGCCGACTGCCAACTGGTACTCCGTGCCGGTCATCCGCGCCGACAGGCGTGGGGCCACGGCTGCCACCAGCAGCACGGCCTGGAGGATGAGGGCCGCGGCAACCAGCACCGGGCGGGACAGGAACACCGGTCGGCTGGTCATGGAAGCCTCTTCCTGGACGCCTTGGGGGCATCCTCCGTATCGAGGGCTCCTCCCGGATGCCCCTGTGTCCGCAACCGTCCAGCGCGCTCGGCGTCCGGGCCGGTCATCGGGTGGCCTCCATCAGGCGGCGGCGGCCGTAGTTCACCAGGAAGCCCGAGCCGATGAACACCACGCCGAGTGTCAGGAACAGTGCCGCCCCGGTGAGCAGGGGCTGGAAGACGGCGAAACTCTGGAAGGTGACAAACAACACCAGCGCGGCGGTCACCAGGTAGACGAGGTAGGACAGCTCGCGCCGGGCTGCGACGACGGCGAACCAGGTGGCCGCAAGCACGTAGGCCAACATGCCGACTACGCCTCGCGCCGTCTGCTCGGCGCTGAATGCGCCCGTGTACCAGTGGGTGCCCAGCGGGGTCCACATCACCAGCAGCAGCGCGATCCCGATCATGCTCGCGACGGCGAGGGCCTCTCGCCTTCCATCCCTGCCGGTCAGGACGACGGCGGCGGTGATGGCGATTCCCGCGGCCGTGAGCCCCGCCCACACCGTCGGCGACCAGAACGCGCGGTCCGCGCTCACGCCGGGAGAGGCGGCGACGAACAGCCCGGACAGTGTCAGCACCACCCCGGCCAGCCGCCACGGGCCGGCGAACCGTGCCAGGCGTCCGCCGTCGTGGAGGACCGCGACTGCGGACGACACTCCGCCGGCGCCGAGCAGGCCGAGGGCGAGCGCGGCGGCGCCGCCGCCCTGTTCCCCGAGGACCTGGCCGTACCACGCTGATGCGATCACCGTGGCCATGACGAGCGGGCCCTTGGCCACCGTGGCATACGCGTACGCCACAGCGCCGGCCGCCCACACGCCGAGCAGGCTGGAGGTGTAAGCCGGAACCTGGAGGCTCTGCGCCGCCTGAAAGATCATCGCGCCTCCGGCGAGCACGGTGATCAGCCGGGCCGCCTGCCGGCCGCCCTCGTGCCGGAGGAACTCGCCTGCGACGGCCGCGGAGACCCAGATCACCGTTATGCCCGTGAAACGGAGCAGCGGCGATAATCGGTCGAGGTTCGCCGAGACCAGCCAGATCAGTCCGACACCGAGGAAACCGCCGCCGACCAGCAGTGCCAGCCTCTCCAGGCTGAGCGTCCGGTCAGCGACATATCCGGCCTCGATGCGTCGTGCCGTGCCATCGTCGATGAGGCCCTCGGCCTGCCATCGGGCCAGTTCGCCCCGCAGCCAGGCCAGGCGCCGATGAGGAACATGCCGCGTGGATTCCATGCCGGTTCCTCTCGTGCTCCCACGCCTCGCCACCCCGGCGTTGTCGTCTGTTCGAGTCTCGCCCGGTGAGGGGAACCGGCAATGAGTACAGGTACTCATGTGAAGCCGTATTTCGTGCTCTACCCATACGACTTACGTGAAATGGAGACGCGGTCGGGCCACGTCGAAGAGGGCTGCCGCGTGTAGGGGGCGGCCGGAACCTGGTCCGCGGCAGGCCGCGAATCTTGGAAGTATGTTGCGAAGAGTGGTTTGTGATGCAAACCTAATGCCATGACAGACGAATCGGCTCTCTCCGCGGACATCGCCCGGCAGGTCTTCTCGACCACGGAGCACCTCACCCGACGTGTGCGCCAGGCACAGCGCGGCACCTGGTTCCCGCTCGTGCTGCTCGGCCTGGTGGTCGTCGCAGCCGCGCCCTTCTACCGCCTGGGGCGGCAGGTCGTGACGTGCGACCCGGCCCTGGGCGCTCGCGGCGGCGTGGAGATCATCTATAAGGGCACCTGCGTCCAGGTCGTCGGCTGGCCGGCCGGCGTCTACTGGATCTCCGCCTTCGTCCTGGCATACGCGGCGATCGCCGCCTTCTATGTCCACCGGGCCCGTACCCGTGGGGTGGGCGCCCGCATCCTGCCGTATGTCGGCGCCGGAGTCGCGGTCGGGCTGGTGTTCGGTGTCTTGTCGGGATGGGCGCAGCAACTGAACCTGCAGGGCATGTCACCGACCGGCCCGGTCGCCGTCGGACTGGTGCCGCTGATCTCCATCAGCCTGGCCCTGTTCGTCCTGGCCCGCGTGGAACGCAGCTGGGCCGTACTCACCTTCGCCGTGGGCTATCTGGTGGTGACGCTCCTGGTCTGTGGCATCGGCGCGCGCGGCCTGGGCCTGCACATCGACCTGAACCTCACACCGACGTGGAGCTTCCTCCCCGCGCTCGCGGTGACCGGTGGTGTGCTCCTCCTGGGCGGAGCGGGCTTCGCGCTCGCCGAGCGGCGCAACGCATGACCCACCCCGCGACCGGGCTCGACGACGTCGTCCACCAGCGCGTACGGCTGGGCATCCTGACCATCGCCCACGAAGCACGGCGAGTGGAGTTCGGCTTCCTGCGTACGACGCTGGACCTGACGGTCGGCAACCTCTCCCAGCACCTGACCGTCCTGGAGAAGGCCGGCCTGATCAACATCGAGAAAGGCTACGAGGGCAGACGCGGCCGCACGTGGATTCACCTCACGCCAGCAGGCAAGAAAGCCCTGCGCGACGAGATCTCCCGGCTGAAAGAGCTCATCCGACAGGTCGAGGAGACCCAAGAGGGCGACCAGACCTGAGGCCTGGGCCGGCGGGTCATGCCCTTGGCCTGCGGCCTTCGTTGTGGAGCGACCTGTCGTCCGCCTCAGGCTTCCTGGACGCCGGTGGTGGCGCGGTGGTGGCGCGGAGCCTCGATCTCGTCGAGCAGCGCGATCGCGAAGTCGGCGTACGAGATCCGGCTGGCCGGGTCACCGTGCTCGGCGATCCGGTATCGGCCGGTGCGCGTGCCTTCATGGTCGAAGTCGCCCGCGGGGGCGACGTACGCCCAGTCCAGATCGCCGGCCACCAGCTCGGCGAGCCCCGCCGCGTGGCCGAGGTAGAAGGCGCGGTACTCGTTCGGGTAACCGGGCTCGTCCATCAGGGGAGCACCGGACGCCCCGGGCAGGATCGAAGCGAGGCCGACCACCACCAGGCGGCGCACGCCCGCCTTCGTCAGACCGACGGTCAGGGCGCGGGCCGAACCGGTGAAGAAGTCATGCGATGGCACGGACAGGTCCACGGCGGCGCTGACGGCGGCGTCATGCCCGGCCGCCGCGTGCTCGACGCTCAGTTCGTCCGTGACGTCTCCCGCCACCAACTTCACGTCGGTCAGGTCGCTGTGGCGTGCGGGGTCGCGCACCACGGCGGTGACCTGGTGGCCGCGCCGGCACGCCTCCGCGACCGCCTGCCGACCGGCTCGGCCACCCGCGCCGAAGATCACGATGTTCATGGGGAACCGCCTCTCATCGGGGCCGGAGCGCCTGCCCCCGGCCGGTTCCCGGACGTTATCGAGGGCCGCGGTTACCACCGGGGTACCGGCTATCGTGAGGCCATGAGGGAACCCCTCCCCGCCGACATGTTCGACGAGTTGTGCCCGTCGGCCCTCAATCCGATCCGATTCGGCGACAAGTGGGCGCCGCTCGTCATCCGGTGCCTCCAGCATGGGCCGCGCCGATTCTCCGAGCTGCGCGTGCCGCTGAACCGCGTCACTCCCAAGGTCCTCACCCAGTCGCTGCGTTCCCTCGAACGGGACGGGCTGGTCAAGCGCACCGTCTACGACGAGGCCACCCCGCATGTCGAGTACGAGCTGACTCCGCTCGGCCGCAGCATGCTCGAACCGATGGCGGTCGCCTGCGCCTGGGCGGAGGAGCACTGGGACGAACTGCTCGACGCCCGCGAGTCGTACGACAACGCCGCTCGTTTCGACCGCGCTGGATAACGCGGCCGGCCGTACCGCTGATCACGGACCGCGATGCGGCGGCCGGTTGAGGCTCGCTGCCCGACCCTGCTGTCATGAAAAAGCGGGAACCCGTAGGCGGGGTTCTGTCGAGTACGGGATGAAGCCCTCTCGGAAAGGACCCCCCATGAACGGATGTGGTCGGTGTTGATCGCACCTCCCGATGCGGGACTGTACGCATTTGCGGAAGGCGTGACCGACGCAGTGTTGTTTGAACAGTCCTTGAAACAGCCGGAGTGGTTCGCCGCCGTCTTCGACCGGCACAACGATGAGATCTATCGCTATGCCGTCCGGCGACTCGGGCCGGAGATGGCCGAGGACGTCGTGGCCGACACCTTCCTGACGGCCTTCCGCAAGCGTGGGAAGTACGACAGAGAGCGCCCGGACGCCCGCCCATGGCTGTACGGCATCGCCACCCAGGCCATACGCGAGCACCGGCGGGCAGAGATCCGGCGCAACAGGCTGCTGGCCCGCGGCGAGGCCCATGATGCGGTCGAGTCGTTCGACGAACGCAGCGCGTCCAGGGTGACGGCCGAGCGGCTGCAGCCCAGGCTCGCCGCGGTGCTGGCCCGCCTGTCGGCGGCCGACCGCGACCTGCTGCTGCTCATCGCGTGGGCGGACCTCACGTACGAGGAGTCGGCCCAGGCGCTCGGGGTGCCCATCGGGACGGTTCGGTCCCGGCTCCACCGAATCCGTACGAAGGTGCGCCGTGCGCTCGGCGGCACCGATCCCATGGCGACGAACGAGGAGTCTGCAGTATGAGCGCCGACGAGATCACCACCTTCCGCGATGGCCGGCCTGAGGCGACGCCGTACGACCCAGGAGCGAGGGCCCGCCTGCGCGCCCGGCTGATCAACGAGGCCACGCTTGCGCCGCGGGCGCATTCGCGGGCGCGTCGTCGCATCGCGACCGTCGGGGTGGCGACCGCCGCACTCGTGGCCGGCATCACGGTCGTCCAGAACGTCGAGTTCGGCGGCCGTCCCACTGCGGACCACACCGCGGCGGGCGAGTCGCGAAAGCCTCTTCTGCTGCGTCCGGTCGCCAACGCGGAGGACCTGGCGAACGCGGCGGCGCTGCAGGCGGCCACCGAACCCGCCACACGACCCCGCCCCGACCAGTGGTCGTATGCGAAGTCCGTCTTCGCCGACTCTTCGAACGGGTCGGGCGGCTCACTTTTCGGTCCGCCCGACAAGCGTGTCACGGTTGAACGCTGGAGTCGCGTGGACGGCAAGCAGTCGGCGATCATCGATAAGGGGAGACTCCAGATACGCGATCTCAGCGCGATGGAGCAGGGCGGCTCGCCGCGCAGCGATTACCCGTATCTGCTGTCACTGCCGGACAACCCCAGTGCGCTGCTCGCCCATGTGTACAAGGTGGTCGACGAAGAAAACGGTGGGAGGCCGGACGACGAAGCGCGAGCGGGCAGGGCGTTCGAGATCATCGAGGTCTTCATGCGGGACAGCGCTCTGCCGCCCAAGCTCAGGGCCGCGATGTACGGGGCACTCGCGAAGATCCCTGGAGTGCGTTACGAGGCGAAGGCCGCGGACATCCTGGGACGGCCAGGCGTAACCCTCTACCGCATCGAAGAGGGTTACCTCCGCAGCGAGATCATGGTCAATCCGAAGACCTATGAGTACATGGGGTTCCGCTTCATCGCCATCAAAGACCACGTCAGCCGGGGCACCGATGGGGACCTGCACACCGAAAAGGGGCAGATTCTCGGTTGGGGCGGCCTGCTCAAGGCGGCCATCGTCGACGAACCCGGCCAGCGCGCCTAACGATCTTCGGTCTCAGCGCATGCGTCGTCTCAGACCGTGATGACGACCTTTCCCGAGGCGTGCCCCCGTTCCTGGTATTCGACGGCCGCTGGGATCTGCTCGAACGGATAACAGCTGTCGATGACCGGGGTGACCTTGCCGCCCTCGATGAGCTCGGTCAGCGTCATCAGGTTCCGCCTGTTCTCCGTGCAGGCGACCACGTCCGCCACGGCCATCCGCTGAGACACGAACGGGGACATCGCGACCGCCGAGAACACGCGGACGGCGGGCTGGAACCATCGGGTCGCGGGTCCGCCGACGGCGACGTAGGTCCCCTTCGGCTTCAGCACCCGCCGGCATGCGGACGCCGGGCGGCTTCCCGCGTTGTCGAGCAGCACGTCGTACCCCCGCCTGTCCCGTGTGAAGTCCTCCTTGGTGTAGTCGATGACCTCGTCCGCGCCTATCGACCGGACCATGCCGACGTTCCGCGGCCCGCAGACGCCGGTGACCTCCGCGCCGAACGCCTTGGCGATCTGAACGGCGAACGTGCCTACCCCGCCGGAGGCCCCGTTGACGAGGACCTTCTGGCCCGGCTGGAGCCGCCCCACGTCACGCAGGCCGATGAGGGCGGTGTTGGCCGCGAGCGGCACCGCCGCCGCCTGCTCGAACGACAGGTTCCTCGGCTTGTGTGCCAGTTCGCCCGCCTGCACGCAGATGTACTCGGCGAAGCCTCCCTGCTTGACCTGCGCGTACACCTCGTCGCCCTGGCGGAATCCCGTCACGCGATCGCCGACGGCCTCCACCTGCCCTGCCACGTCGGCGCCGAGGATTTCCAGCTTCGGCCGGCGCGGCCCGAGGCTGCCGCCCATCAGGCGCGCGATGTACGGCTCGCCTCTCATGTGGTGCCAGTCGTAGGGCTGGACGGAGGTGGCGCGCACCCGGACGAGCACCTCGTCCTCGCCGGGGACGGGCCGGTCGATCTCGGTCAGGTCCAGGACGTCGGGGGAGCCGTACGAGCGTAGAACGAATGCCTTCATCACTTCTCCTCATCCACCGCGGGTGGGGACGGCGCCGAGCGGGATCTCGAGCCGGAAACTCACCGTAAAAGTCCAGGAGAAAGGGTTCATCGGCCGAAAGTACGCCCGTTTGGCGGACGATCGGCCGACCCGGATCAGGCCCATCGCCCGATGAGCCGCCGCCGCCCGCCGATCACGATCGGGGCATGACCGACGAGAACACGGTGGAACGCCCGACATCGCCGCGAGCCGGCACTCCGGCGGATGCCTCCGACAAGGCGGGGACGTCCGCCACGGCCTCCTGGCTCGCCCCCGCGGCGCTGATCATGCTCAGCGCCGTTCCCGTGATCGCCGGAGCGGCCCGCCTGACTCAGCTGGGCGGGGGCGCGGCGATCACGCCGGAGAACGCGCGCTTCTTCGCCACACCCCTTCCCGTGGTGCTGCACATAATCGGCGCCAGTCTCTACAGCGTCCTCGGCGCCTTCCAGTTCGCCCGAGGTCTCCGCCGCCGACGGCCACGATGGCATCGAGTCGCCGGACGGCTGCTCGTCCCCTGTGGAATCGCCGCGGGGCTCACGGGCCTGTGGATGACCCTGTTCTATCCGCGCCCCGAAGGCGACGGCGATCTCCTCGCGGGCTTCCGGCTCGTGTTCGGCACCGCGATGGTCGTGTCCATCGCTCTGGGGCTGGCCGCCATCCGGCGGAGGGACGTCGCCCGGCACCGCGCCTGGATGACCCGGGGTTATGCGGTCGGGGTCGCCGCGGGGACGCAGGCGCTGATCCACCTGCCCTGGGTTCCGGTCTTCGGCATGCCCAGCGGGACGTCCAGAGCGCTGCTAGTGGGCGCCGGATGGCTGATCAATCTCGCCGTGGCCGAATGGATCATCCGCAGGCGGCCCGCGTCCTTCTAGACGCGGTTGGTCTCGTAGGCCCACATGGCGATCTCGACGCGGTTACGGGCGCCGAGCTTGGCCATCAGGCTGGCGATGTGGGACTTGACGGTGCTGAGGGAGATGTGGAGCTCCTCGGAGATCTCACTGTTGGTCCGCCCGCGCGCCACGGTGGCGAGGATCTGCTCCTCCCGCTCCGTGAGCGCCTCGACGGGCCGCACCGGGGCTGCGCCGGTCACGGGCCGGGCGAAGGTCCTGAGCAGCCGCGCGGTGACGCTCGGGGCGATGAGCGCCTCGCCGTCGGCGGCCGCGTGGACGGCCTGCGAGAGGAGTTCCGTGCCCGCGTCCTTGAGCAGGAAGCCCCGGGCGCCGGCTCTCAGCGCGGCGTAGACGTACTCGTCGAGGTCGAACGTGGTGATGACGACGACGGCGAGAGGGTCGGCGACGCCGGGCCCGGCGAGGGAGCGGGTGGCCTGGATGCCGTCGACGCCCGGCATGCGGATGTCGAACAGGCACACGTCGGGGCGCAGGCGCCGCGCCAGCTCGACGGCCCGCCGTCCGTCGGCGGCCTCGCCGACGACGTCGATGTCCGGTTGCGCGTTGAGGATCATGGTGAGCCCCGTGCGCACGATCTCCTGGTCGTCGGCGACGAGCACCCGGATGCTCATGTCGCCGGCCCCGTCCGGGGCAGCACGGCGGTCACGGTCCAGCCTCCGCCGGGGTCCGGGCCGGCCACGCAGGTGCCGCCGAGCAGGTCGGCGCGCTCGATCATGCCGAGGATGCCGTATCCCGCCGACGCGGCCGGGCGGATGTGGCCGCTGTCGCCGTCGTCGCTCACGCGCAGGTGCACCGACGTCTCGTCGGCGGCGACGCGTATCTCGACGCGAGTGGCGTGCCGCGCGTGCCGAAGGGCGTTGGTGACGGACTCCTGGGCGAGCCGGTAGACCGCGGAGCCCACCGCCGGGGAGAGATCGCCGACGTCGCCCGAGACCTCCACGTCGACGGACGGGCCGGAGCCGCCCTGCCGCGTGAGCTCCTCGAGGTCGCCGATTCCCCGGCCGGGCGTCAGGTCCGCGGGCTGTCCGCGACGCAGGACGCGGACCATGGCGCGCATCTCGGCGAGCGCGCGTGACGCCTCGGCCTCGATCACGCGGAGCGCGTCGGTGGCGGCCTCCGGTCCCGACGCCGACGTGGCGAGGCCCGCCTGAGCCCGGATCGCCATGGCCGACACGTGATGCGCGACGGTGTCGTGCAGGTCGCGGGCCAGCTGTTCGCGTTCGAGCAGCTTCACCTGGTCCAGCTCGCGCATCCTCGCCCTGGCCCGGTACCGGAACGCGCCGCCCAGGGCGATGGTCGCGAACATGACGGCCAGCGCGCCGACCAGGTCGCCGGGCTCGGAGATCGTCGAGACGCCGACCGAGACGAGCATGACGGCGAACCCGATCACGACGTCGCGGCCGGATCCCCATCGGAACAACGCGTACGGAAGGATCAGCAGATACGCCGCCGTGTACGGGTCGGAGGACGGTCCGCCCAGCAACGCGGGGATCAGACTCGTGGCGACGAAGCAGATCGTGAGCATCGACAGGGGCCTGGTCCTGCGCCACAACAAGGTGGGCACCAGCCCGATGGTGACGGCCACCGAATAGGCCCGCCACGGAAGATCCGGCCGCAGCACCCCTTCGAGCGCCACCGCCGGCATGAGCAGCGCCACGAGCACCCAGTCCCGCCAGACGCGGGCCGGCACCGGAGCGGGGCGTGGCTCGTCCCACACCGAGCGAAGAAGGGCGAGCACGTCAACATCGTAGGAAAGCCTCGCCCGTCCGAACAGATGCAGCTCCAGCCGGAAACTAGACCGCC
This sequence comes from Planotetraspora thailandica, assembly GCF_016863335.1. Classification (GTDB taxonomy): domain Bacteria; phylum Actinomycetota; class Actinomycetes; order Streptosporangiales; family Streptosporangiaceae; genus Planotetraspora; species Planotetraspora thailandica. Next base: position 16,586 of record NZ_BOOR01000042.1, on the reverse strand, counting down.
AGGAGCCTCGCCGCGGAAGATGGGGATTCCACGAGGCCAGCGCTTCGCATGCGCCGAACATGTCTTCGGGAAAATCGAATCGTCAGCCGTTAGTTTTCGTCTGACCCCATCAGCCGGACGGCCCGGCCCGGGAGCTACCCGGGCCGGGCCGTCACATGCGCCGGTTCACCACTGGACGGCGATGTACTTGGCCTCCACGTAGTCGAGCATGCCCTCGTGGCCGCCCTCCCTGCCGATGCCACTCTGCTTGACCCCGCCGAACGGCGCGGCCGGGTCGCTCACCAGACCCCGGTTGAGCCCGACCATGCCCGACTCGAGCCGCTCGGTCACCCGCAGGCCCCGGGCGAGGTCGCCGGTGTAGACGTAGGCGACGAGCCCGAACTCGGTGTCGTTGGCCAGGCGGATCGCCTCGTCCTCGTCATTGAAGGTGACGATGGGCGCGACCGGGCCGAAGATCTCCTCCCGCAGGATCGGCGAGCCGGGGTGCACGTTCACCAGCACGGTGGGGTCGTAGTAGAAGCCGGGCCGGTCGGGGCGGGATCCGCCGACGACGGCCTGCGCGCCCTCGCCGATCGCGCCGCGCACGAGCCCGTTGACCTTGTCCACCGCGTCCTGGTTGACCAGGGGGCCGACCTGCACACCCTCTTCGGTGCCGGGGCCGACGGTCAGGGCGGACATGCGCTCGGCCAGGCGCCGGGCGAACTCGCCGGCGATCGGCGACTCGACGTAGAACCGGTTCGCGGCGGTGCACGCCTCGCCCGCGTTGCGCATCTTGGCGACCATCGCGCCCTCGATCGCCGCGTCGAGGTCGGCGTCGGCGAAGACGACGAACGGCGCGTTGCCGCCGAGCTCCATCGACGTGTTGATCACCTGGTCTGCGGCCTCCTTGAGCAGCACGCGCCCCACCTCGGTCGAGCCGGTGAACGACAGCTTGCGGACCCGGGGGTCGTGCAGCATCGCCGACACCACAGGCCCCGACCTGCGGGCGGGAAGCACGTTGACGACACCGGCGGGCACGCCCGCCTCCTCCAGGATCTCGGCCATCGCCAGAGCGGTGAGAGGAGTGTCGCTGGCGGGCTTGAGTATGACCGTGCATCCGGCGGCCAGGGCCGGGCCGATCTTCCTGGTCGCCATCGCCGCGGGAAAGTTCCACGGCGTGACGAGCACGCACACGCCCACCGGCTGGTGCAGCACAAGGATGCGGTTGGCCCCCGAGGGGGCCGTGGTGACCGCGCCGATGTCCCGCACGGCCTCCTCGGCGTACCACCGGAAGAACTCCGCGGCGTAGGCGACCTCTCCCCGGGCGTCGGGGAGCGCCTTGCCGTTCTCCAGCGAGATGAGCCGGGCGAGGTCCTCGCTTCGCGCGGTCATCACCTCGAACGCCTTGCGCAGGATCTCGGCCCGCTGCCGCGGCGGCGTGGCCGCCCACGACGCGGCGGCCTGGTCGGCCGCGTCGACCGCGGCGATCGCGTCGTCGACCGTGCCGTCCGCGACCGACGCGACGACGTCGCCCGTCGCGGGATCGAGCACGTCGAAACGGCCGCCGTCGGAGGCGGGCACGGCCTTGCCTCCGATGTAGAGCTCGGTGAGCAACCGGCTGTCAGCTCTCATGGGAAACGCCTTTCGATCAGGAGAAGCTCAATACGCGTTGGCGACGATCAGGTCCTGCGCCGGGAACAGGGTGAGCACGCGCCCGCCCTCGGGCGTGACGACGACCTCCTCCTCGATCCTGGCGGCGGAGAAGCCGTCGCTGGCCGGGCAGTACGTCTCCAGGGCGAAGACCATCCCGACCTGCAGTTCGATCGGCTCACGCATGCTGTTGAGCCGCGAGATGATCGGCCGCTCGTGCAGGCCGAGGCCCAGGCCGTGCCCGAACTGGAGGCCGAAGGCCGCCATCTCGTTCTCGAATCCGAACTCGGTGGCCGCCGGCCAGACGGCGGCCACCTGGTCGGTGCCCACACCCGGCTTGATCATGCGGATCGACGCGTCCATCCATTCGCGCGCCTTGATGTACGCGTCGCGCTGGCTCGGGGTCGCGCTGCCCACGCTGAAGGTGCGGTAGTAGCACGTCCGGTAGCCGTTGAAGGAATGGATGATGTCGAAGAACGCCTGGTCGCCGGGTCGGATCAGCCGGTCGGAGAAGTTGTGCGGGTGCGGGTTGCACCGTTCGCCGCTCACCGCGTTGATCGCCTCGACCTGGTCGGAGCCCATCTCGTAGAGCCGCTTGTTGGCCAGGGCGACGATCTCGTTCTCCCGGATCCCGGGCTTGAGCACCTCCACGATGTCCTGGTAGACGCCGTCGACCATGGCGGCCGCCTGGGTGAGGAGCATGATCTCGTCGGGGGACTTGATCTGGCGGGCGTCCAGCATGAGCTGCTGGCAGTCGACGACGGTCAGCCCCTGCCGCTGCATCTCGAACAGGAACGCCGGCTCGACGATGTCGACCCCGACCGGCGCGCCGGCGACGCCCGCATCCTCCAGGAGGCCCTTGATCTGCCGTACGGCGTCCTCCATCAGCCCGGCGGTGGGCGCGATGGCGCCGCGCAGGCCCAGCATGCCGGCGTGGCAGTTGGCCGGGTCGAGCCAGGGGCTGTAGAGCCGGTGGTGCCGCGCGGCGGATCCGAAGTCCCACAACATCGGCTCGCCGCCCCGCGTGAGCAGGGCGTACCGCGTCATCTTGTCGCCCAGAGCCCCTCCGATCCAGGTCTGGGTGACGTAGCGGATGTTGTAGAAGTCGAACAGGAGGAAGGCGCCGCATTCGCTCGCGTCCAGCGAGGCGCGGGCGCGGGCCAGCCGGTAGTCGCGGAGCCGGCCGAAGTCGACCCGCTGCTCGTAGTCGACTCCCATGTGCCCCGGAGCGGGCATCGGCATCGCGGTGGTCATGAGCGGCCGCCCTCCTGCTCCTCGTTGTCCTTGCGCGGGGTGCCGAGACCATCGTCGACGTGCACGTTCTCCGGCTTGAGCTGGATGCCGGAGGCGGCGGCCTGCAGGTCGAGCAGGATCGAGAAGTCCTCGTCCACCCGCCCGCTGCCGACGCTCGCCTGCACCGCCTGGGCGGTGGCGGCGGTCACCGGCATCGGCACGTCGAGCGCGCGGGCGGCCGCGAGGCCGAGGTCGAAGTCCTTGCGCAGCAGGATCGGGGTGAACGTCGGCGTGTAGTCGAGGTTCACGAACGCGGGCGACTTGTAGCGGGTGAACGCCGAACCCATGACGCTGTTGTTGAGGAACTCCAGGAAGGCGTGCCGGGAGACGCCGCCCTTCTCGACCAGCACGGTGATCTCGGCCATCGTCTGGGTGACCACGCCGAGCATCAGGTTGTGCGCGATCTTCACGAGGCGGGCGACGTCACCCTCGCCCACGTACGTCACCGCCCTGCCGATGTGCCTCAGCAGGGGCGCCACCTCGTCGTAGGTGCTCTCCGGGCCTGAGACCACCAGGCTGAGGGCGCCCGCCTTGACGACCTTGCCGTTTCCGCTGACCGGCGCGGCGAGGAAGCCGACGCCGCGCTCCGCGCACGCCTCCCGCATCGCGGCCGACGCCTCGGCCGACACGGTGGAGCAGTCGACCACCACGCGGGGAACCCGCTCGCCGGTGAGCAGCCCGTCCGCACCGGCGAGCACCTCCTCGAGATCGGCCGAGGTGGAGACCATCGTGAAGACGACGTCCCTGTCCCTGAGCTCGGCGATCGTCGCGCACACCGCGGCGCCGTGCTCCTTGAGGGGCTCCGCCTTGGCGAGCGTCCGGTTCCAGGCGGTGAGGTCAACGCCGGCCTTGGCCAGCCGCTCCGCCATCGCGACGCCCATGCGGCCGGTCCCGATCCAGCCGACCCGAAGGCCGGATGCGTCCGTAGTCGAATCAGTCATCTGGTCCGCCTCTGCAATCGTTTGCTATCCACGCTAAGAGGTGATCATTTCCCTGTCAACATGACGTCTCTCACGACGACAGGGCAGGTCAGCGGAGTCGTTCCGCGACCCAGTCGGCCGTGTAGGGGCGGTGCCACGGGGCGAGGTCGGCGCAGCCGTGGTTGCCCTCCTCGAGCATCAGCAGCTCGGTGTCGCCGCCCGCGGTCGCCGCGAGCCGTTCGGCGTGCTGCCACGGGATCAGGCGGTCCCTGCGCCCGAAGACGATCAGGAGCGGCGACGTGATCGCCTCGGCGGAGCCGTCGAGGTCGAGTGTGGAGGCGATGCGCCGCGCCTCCTCCTCCGATCCCGCGCCCGACCTGGTCTGGAACGTCTCCCGGGTGAGGAGCGGCAGCCCGTCCCAGCAGTCCCCGAAGTTGTACGGCCCGGCCAGCGCGACGCACGCCTTGACCCGGTCTCCGGCCGCCGCCGCGACCCTGGGGGCGTAGTAGCCGCCGAGGCTGACACCCCAGACCGCGATGCGGGAGGCGTCGATCTCCGGCTCGGCCGACAGGGCGTCGAGCATCGCCTTGCCCGGCAGCGACCAGTCGCCGCGGATGGGCAGGTCGTATTCGGCCTCGCCCTGGCCGGGGCCGTCCACGCTGAACGTCGCGAGCCCGCGCTGCAGGAAGGTCTCCTCGGTGGAGCGCAACTCTTCCTTGGTCGAGTCGAGTCCCGACAACATCAGCACCGCGGGATGCGGCCCCGGGCCCGCGGGCAGCCGCAGCACCCCGGCCAGCGTGGCGCCCTCGAAGGGGATCTCGATCCGCCGGCCCTCCGGCGACAGGTACGGCAGGGCGTCGGTGAGGCAGGCCACGGCGTGACGGTGCGCCTCCCGCATCTGGTCGAGATCCTCGACGAAGACGAACTTCGCGAAGTGGTAGTAGACGGCCGCGCGAGACAGGTGCTGGCCTGCGGAGAGGAACCGTTCCCGGGCGAGGGCGTCGCGGCCCAGCGCCTCATGTTCGGCGGCCACCGCCGACCAGGCGCCGCACCAGTCGGCCCAGTGCTCGAGGTCTCTGGTCACGCGCTGGAAATCGGAGACGGTGACGCCGTTCGTGGTGAAGCGGGGCGCCCAGTTGGCGATGGCCGAGGCGACTCGATCGTCCATGTGAACTACCTGCTTTCTGCTTGCAAACGACTGCAAGCTCGCTCATTGTGAGTGCACTGTCAAGAGATCGACCAGTCGATACCCGGAGGCCGAGGGACGTGACGGAAGAGACCAGGGCCGGGGACCTGCCCGAATCAGTGGACGCGATCGTCGTCGGAGCGGGCCACAACGGTCTGGTGTGCGCCGGATATCTCGCCGCAGCCGGTCTGGAGGTGCTCGTCCTGGAGGCCAGGGACGTCCCGGGCGGCGACACCGTCACCGAGGAGCTGACGCTGCCGGGGTTCGCCCACGACTCGTGCTCGAGCGCACACGTGCTGATCCAGTCGAACCCGCTGATCAGGGATGACGAGCTCGGCCTGATCGGGGTGCACGGGCTCGAATACGCGATGACCGACCCCGCGGTCGTGCTTCCCCAGCCGGGCGGCGAAACCCTGGTCATGCATCGCGACCTCGGGCGTACCGCCGACGAGATCGCCCGCTGGTCCCGCACCGACGCGGAGGCATTCAGGCGCCTGATGGGGGAGTGGTCGGACGGCCTGGCGGCGGAGCACGCCAGGTGGAGCTCCCATATGGCTCCCGGTGACGCGGGCGGGCGATACCAGGCGCTCCGCCGCAGGAGCGCGTGGGACGTCGTCCACGAACGCTTCGAGCACCCGGTCATCCGCTCGTTCCTGCTGTGGCTGTCGTTGGCGACCATCCAGGACCCCCGCAGGCCGGGCACCGGGGTCTTACCCCCCTCGATCACGGCAGGGCGAGTCGCCTTCGGCTGGACCACCCCCGTCGGCGGGTCGAGCGCGCTGCCCGCCGCGTTGATCCGGCAGATCCAGGCCCACGGCGGCCGGGTCGCCTGCTCGGCGCCGGTCTCCTCCGTCGACGTCGAGGGCGGCAGGGCCGTCGCGGTGCGCACAAGTGACGGCCGCAGGGTGAGGGCCCGCGAGGCGGTGGTGTCGAGTGCCCACCTGGCGCGTCTCGCCGACATGATCAGCGGAGCCGACGCGCCCGCCGACCTCGCCGAAGCCCGGCGCACCTGGCGGCCGGGGCTCAGCGTCTTCGCCGTCCACGCAGCGCTGCGGCGCGACATCGCCTTTCCGGGCAGCGGCGGGCCGATCGCGAGTGCGGCGGCGGGGTTCGGAACCGCCGACGGCATCGCCCGCCAGATGGAGGCGTTCCACCGGGGGGAGCCCGACGCCGCCGATCCCTGGCTGCTCGTGGTCGACCAGACCGTGGTCGATCCCGGACGGGCGCCCGGCGGGGGTGCGACATTCAAGATCCTCACGGTCGCGCCGTACGAGCGCGCGGACGGCCGCTCATGGGAGGAGACGAAGGACGAGCATGCCGAGGCGCTCATCGGCCTGGTCCGCTCGCGCGCCGTCGGGCTGGCACCCGACGACATCCTCGCGCTGCGCGCGGAGTCTCCCGTGGACGTCGCCGCCCACAACATGCACAACCTCGGCGGCTCCTGCCACGGTGGTGAGTTCCTCCTGCCGTCCGGCGAGGTGATCCCCGGCTGGCTGTCGTATCGATCGTCCATTCCCGGCCTTTTCCTCACGGGCGCCACGACCCATCCCGGGGGGTCGGTTTCCGGCAGGCCCGGACGCAATGCCGCCCGCACCGTGCTGACCGACCTCGGGATCGATCCCGCGAAGGTGATGGGCCCGCTCTAGCGGGCCCCTCGCCCCCGTCAGACTCCTGTCGTCTCCGTCTTCGGCCCCTCCGCCTTCGACCTCGCCGTCGGCCGAGGCGCCGTCGGCGACCCGCTCGTGCCGCCGAGATACAGCGACGCGATCTCCGGGTCGTCCTTGATCGCGGCAGCCGTACCGGTGAGCCGGACCTTGCCGCCCTCCATCACGACGCCGTGGGTGGCCAGGCCCAGGCCGAGCCGTACGTTCTGCTCGACCAGCAGCACCGTCGTGCCTGCCGCGTTGAGCTCGTGGATGAGCCCGGCGACGCCGGACAGGCTGCGCGGGTCGAGCCCCAGCGACGGCTCGTCGAGCAGGATCAGCTTGGGGTCGAGCATCAGGCAGCGCGCGATCTCCACCATCCGGCGCTGGCCGCCGCTCAGGTTGCCGGCGTTGTCGTGGGCGCGGGCGGCCACGACGGGCACCCGCTCCATCACCATGTCGAGCCGCTCCCGCAGGAGTGCCCGGTTCCTGCGGATGAGGTAGCCGCCCATCAAAACGTTCTCCCTGACCGACATGGCGGGGAACAACGCGTGCGACTGGGGCACCTGGGTGATGCCCCTGCGGAGGATCTCGTCGGGGGATCGGTCGGCGATCGCCTCCCCGTCCATGGAGATCTGGCCCTCGCTGGGCCGCAGCAGCCCGCTGATCACCCTGAGCACGGTCGACTTCCCCGCGCCGTTGGGCCCGACGATGCAGGTGATCGTCTGCTTGGCGCATTCCAGGTCGACGCCCTGGAGCACGCTGCCGCCGCCGTATCCCGCGACGATTCCCTTCAGGGACAGCACGTCACTGCACCGCCTCTCGCGCCGCCGCCGTCGTGCCGTGGCCGTTGTCGCCCGGGCCGTCCTCGCCGTGGTCGGCCCAGTCGTCGCCGAGGTAGGCGTCGAGGACGACCGGGTCGGTCCTGATCCGGCTCGGCGGACCCTCGGCGATCGGCGCGCCGTGGGAGAACACCACGACCGGGTCGCACAGGTCGAGTACCAGCGGGATGTTGTGCTCCACCACGAGGAAGGTCACGCCGCTCCTGTTCAGCTCGCGGATGACCTCGGTCAACCGGCCGAGCAGGCTGGGGTTGACCCCGCCGGCGGGCTCGTCGAGCAGGATCAGCTTGGGTTCGAGCATCAGCACCTGGGCAAGCTCGACCAGTTTCTGCTGGCCGTACGACAGGGCCCCGGCGGGCTGGTCGGCGAAGCGCCCGAGCCCGACGGTGTCGAGCAGTTCACGCGCGCGGGCCGCCTCGTGGCCGTGCACCGCGTCGGAGAGCATGGTCCGCCACCGCGAGTCGGGCAGGGGCGCCACCACGTTCTCCTGCACGGTCATCTCCTTGAACAGCCGGGTGACCTGGAAGGTCCGGCCGAGACCGAGGTGGCCCCGCGTCCACGGCCGCAGGCCGTCGATGCGCCTCCCGTCGAACCAGATCTCGCCGGAGTCGGCCTGCATCCCACCGCTGATCAGGTTGAACAGGGTCGTCTTGCCCGAGCCGTTCGGCCCGATGAGCGCCGTGATCGTGCCCTGCCGTACGGTCAGGTCGGCGTTGTCGACGGCGGTGAGGCCGCCGAACCTCTTTGACACGCCGCGCACGTCGAGCAGCACCTCGCCCTGCGCGGGCGCCGGTGACGGCTCAGTGCGCTCGCGTACGGCGACCCGCGTGCGGCTGAGGGCGCCGGCCTGGTCGGTGTACTCGACCTTCTCCGGATGCCTCGCCCGCCACCACGCCTGGACGGTCGGCAGGATGCCCTTGGGCAGGAACAGCACCACGACCATGAGGGCCAGGCCGAACACCAGCACGCGGGCGTTGCCGCCCCCGCCGTAGACGGTGGCCGCCTCGCTGACGACCTGCACGATGAAGGCGCCGATGACCGGGCCGTACAAGGTGCCCCGGCCGCCGACCAGCGCGGCCAGCACGATGGTCACGCTGCCGAGGATCGCGAACGAGCCGACCGGGTTGATGAAGGTGAGGTAGTAGGCGTAGACGCCGCCCGCGACGCCGATGAAGAACGAGCTCGCGGCATAGCCCACGATCTTGAAGCGGGTGGTGTCGACGCCGATCGAGGCGGCCTTGCCCTCGTCCTCGCGGATCGCCACGAGCCCGGTGCCGAGCTTGGTGCGCCGGATCCATGCGCTGAACAGGACCGTCAGCACCATCAAGATCAAAAAGGCGTAGTAGAAGGGGATGTTCTGGAAGTCGCGGTCCCAGAACGGCAGGTCGAGGGTGATCCCGTCCGATCCCTTGGTGAAGCTCTTGAAGTTGACCGCGAGGATCTGCGCGGCCAGCAACATCGCGATCGTGATGATCACGAACGCGTGGCCGCGGGTGCGCAGCACGACCGAGCCGATCAGGACCGCGACGACGACCGCGGTCACCCCGCCGAGCGGCGCGATCCACAGCGGGTTGACGCCCCACCGTGCGGCGACGATGCCGACCGTGTAGGAGCCGAGCCCGAGGAACATGCTGTGCCCGAGCGAGATGTAACCGGCGTATCCCGAGATGATGTTCCAGCTCGACGCCTGTACGGCCAGCAGGAACGCCAGCAGCATGACGGCCTGGGGATAGGGCTGCCACGGGTTGATCACCGGGTAGACGAGGAGCGCGACGAGGCACAACCCGGCGATGAGATGGGCGCGGGGGATCGCTTTCAGCCTGGTCATACGGTGTCCTCGCGTAACTTCGCGCCGAAGAGCCCCTGCGGGCGGATCAGCAGGACCACCATGATCACGATGTAGAAGACGAGGGTCGACCAGTTCAGCGACCCGTATGTCGCGGTCAGCGTCTCGGCCAGCCCGAGGATCCCGGCCCCCGCCAGGGCGCCGGGCAGGCTCCCCATGCCGCCGAGCACGACGATGCCGAGCAGCCGTGAGATCCAGTCGTAGTGGGAGGCAGGGAAAAAGGGATAAAGCACCGACAGGATCGAGCCGCCGACGCCAGTCGTGGCGCTGCCGATCGCGAACGCGAGGGCCGCGGTGCCGGCGGCGCCGACCCCGACGAGGGCCGCTCCGGACGGGTTCTGGGTGGCGGCGCGGATCGCCCGGCCCGTCCACGTGCGGGTCAGCACGTAGTAGAGCGCGGCGAGCACGACCATGGCGGCGACGAAGCCGAAGACCTGCGCCTTGGGCAGCGAGATCGCCCCCACCCGGAAGGACTCCTCGAAGTACGACGGTGTCGCCGACTTGAACTTGTTGCCCGCGGTGACGTTGAGGACGCCCTCGATCACGAGCGCGAATCCGAAGGTCAGCAGGACCGACATCGAGGGCGACGCCCCGCGGATCCGCGACAGCAGGAGGCGGTAGGCCACCCATCCGAAGCCGAACATGAGGGGCGTGGTGATCACCGAGGCGAGGATCGGGTCGATCCCGGTCACCCGCCACAACCACCACGTGATCATGGCCACGAGGATCAGGAAGGCGCCCTGCGCGACGTTGATGATCCGCATGACCCCGAAGATCAGGGTGAGGCCGGAGGCCATCAGCGCGTAGACGCCGCCGATCAGCAGGCCGAGCACGATCGCCTGGACGAGTTGTGTCATAGGGGGAGCTCCTCGGCCGTCACTTCCAGGCGGGCTTGGGGTTGACGACGGTCTTCGACGTCGCGACGTCGGCGGGGGCGACCACCTCGACCTTGCCCGACTGCCACTGGGCCAGCAGGAACTGCCCCTTCGGCTCGCCGGTCGCCTCCCACGACAGGGGGCCGAGGATCGTCTGCACCTCGTTGGCGTGCAGCCAGTCCCTGATCTTGTCCTGGTTGATCGCGCCCACCTTCTCGGTGGCGGTCTGCAGCACCTGTGCGGCGGCGAAGGCGTCGGCTGCGTCCTCAGCGGGGTCGGCGTTGTAGGCCTTCTTGTACGCGGAGACGAAATCGCTGTTGAGCGGGGTCGTCGCCTTCTCGTTCCAGCTGACCGTGTAGAAGACGCCTTCGGTGTTGGGCAGGCCGACGGCGTCGCTGTACTGCCCGGCGTTGCTGGGAGCGGAGGTCTGGAAGAGGATCTTCGGGGAGTAGTTGAGCTGCTTGAGGCCGCGGACCAGGCCGACGCCGTCTTCGAAGACTGCGCCCTGGGCGATGAGATCGGGCTTCTCGCTGGCCATCGTGCTGGCGATGGTCTGGAAGTTGGTCGTGTCGGCGGGGTAGAGCTGGCTGTAGACCGTCTTCACGCCGAGGGCCTCGAGCTGCTTCTGCATCGAGTCGATCACCGGCTGGGCGAACGGGTCGTCCTGGCTCGGGTAGGCCGCCGTCTTCGGGCGCTCGGACTCCGGCAGCGTCTTGACCCAGTTCACGAACACGTCGGCCTGGTGGGGCGCCGTCGCCGGCTGGGCGAAGAAGAGGTACTTGAAGTTGCGTGTGAACATATTGGGCGCGCCGCCGGCGGGCTCGACGAAGACCATGCCGTTCTTCTCGGCAACGGCCGAGGCGGGATAGTTGAGCAGGGAGGAGAACGTGCCGAGCAGCAGGTCCACCTTGTCCTGGGTGATCAGCTTGGTGTAGTCGGCGACCACGGTGTCCTGGTTGCTCGCGTCGTCGGCGATCTTGAGCTCGACCTTCCTGCCCAGGATGCCGCCCTTGGCGTTGACCATGTCGCGCCAGACCTCGTAGCCGCGCTTGGCCTCGCTGCCCGGCTGGGCGAAGTCGCCGGTCAGGGGAAGGGAGATGCCGACGACGATCGGTTTGTCGGTCTTGGCCGCCGCGACCTCCGACGGCCGCGTGCCGCAGGCCGCCAAGGTCAGGGCGCCCGCGACGCCGAGCGCCACCGCCGACATCGCCGCACGCATGCCATGTGTACGCCGGGGGCCGGCTTCGCGGTGACGGCGGGGCCCGCCGTCTCGGTCGCGGGTCGCGCTGGGCCGGGCGCCGGTTTCGCGGTCGCTGGTCGCGCTGAGCCGGGGGCCGGTTTCGCGGTCGCCGGTCACGCTGGGCCGGGCGCCGGTTTCGCGGTCGTGCCCGGGACGGCTGTCTGGACCGCGTCGGCGCGAAACCGGGAGGTCTCCGGGGATCTCCGGGTCGCTGGGGGGTGAAGCGGTCATGAGCCCTCCTCTGTGAGCCATTTGCCGCATAGATTTAACGCAAACGATTGCGCTGGCCAGCAGCATGCGGTTTGATCCTGGCAGTGTCAAGAGGTGCACGGGGGTTCACAAGAGCCCCTGCAAACGAGTGCTACTAGCATGTGAAGAGTCGGTCCAGACCGGCACGAGCTGAACGGGAGTTGCGAAATCGTGACACGGCGTCTCGTGGTCGGGGCCTTCAGCCCCTCCGTCCTGCTGCGCGTCGGCAGGCGGGCCGGACTGCTCGGTGACCTTGACGTGACGGAGAAGCCGGTGCCCTCCTCGCCCGGCCAGTTCCGCGCCCTGCTCGACGGCGAGCTCGACGCGGCGCTCACCAGCCCGGACAACGTGATCGCCTACCGGTTCGACCCCCGCAACCCGTTGGGCGGGACGGCCGACGTGCGCATCGTCGCGGCGATCGACCGGGGGCTCGGCCTCGGCGTCTACGCCCGTCCCACGCACGCCACCGCGGCTGTGCTGAAGGGCGCGACCATCGGCGTCGACGTGCCGGGCTCCGGCTTCGCCTTCGGCCTGTACGCCCTGCTCGAGTCCATCGGCCTCAGCCGGGACGACTACCAGGTGGTCGCCCTCGGCTCCACCCCCAAACGCCTTGACGCGCTCCTCGCGGGCGACTGCGACGCGACCATGCTCAACGCCGGCAACGAGTTGCGGGCCGAGGCCGCCGGCGCCGTACGGCTCGGCAGCCTCGCCGACGTCTGCCGGCCGTACCTCGGGACGGTCCTCAGCGTGGCGGGCGACCGCACGAGGCCGCAGGTCGAGGCGCTGGCGGCTGCCCTGCGCGAGACGGCTGCCCGCGTCCTCGCCGGAAGCCTCGACGAGCTGGTCGTCGAGGAGGCCGCGCAGGCCCTGCGGCTGCCCGAGGCGCTGGCCGCGCGGTATCTCGACCGGCTGAAGGACCCCGACGAGGGGCTCGTCGCGGACGGCGAGGTGGACCTCGCCTCGATGGAGACCGTGGTGGGGCTGCGGCGCAGATATCTGCCCGCGATCGTCGACGGAGCCGACGTGCTCGCCACCGCACTCGACCCTGCCCGCGGCCTTATCTCTCCGGCCCGTGGCTCTGCTGTTTCTGTCCGTGGTGCCGCCGGCCCTGCCCGTGGCTTCACCGACCCTGCCCGTGGCTTCACCGACCCGGCCGCGAGGCGATGACGGCGCCGGCTTCGCGGGCGCCCTCGCGGCAGGGCTCGCCGCGGCTGCTGCGGCTGGTGGCGTTCGTCAGCACGCTCGACAGGTTCCTGATGCCGCCGATGCTGATAGCGATGGCGCACGACCTCGGCGCCCCGCTGTCCGCGGTGGTCACCGCGGCGGGTGCGTACTTCCTCGCATACGGGCTGATGCAGCCGTTCTGGGGCATGGTCTCCGACCACCTCGGGCTGGTCAGGACCATGCGGATCGCGATGTCGCTGTCGGCGATCGGGTCGGCCGCGGCGGCGTTCTCAACCAGCGCGTTCGAGCTCGGCGTGGCCAGGGGATTCGCGGGCGCGTGTTTCAGCGCGGCGGTGCCGGCCAGCCTGATCTACATCGGCGACACCGTGCCCGCCGTACGCCGGCAGCGCGACGTGACCGGGCTGATGGCCGGAGTCGCGCTCGGAACGGCCGTCGCCTCCGCCGGGGGAGGCGTGCTCGTGCAGTTCACCAGCTGGCGGCTCGCCTTCGTGGTGACCGGTGCGGCGGCGCTGATCCTGGCGATCGCCCTCGGCCGGCTTCCCCGCCCGCCGCTCGTGCGCGCCGACGCCGGGATCCTCGCGCCGCTGCTGACCGTCGCCCGGTCGGGGCCGGCCAGGCTCGTGCTGGCCCTGGCGTTCGTCGAGGGCGCCGTGCTGCTCGGGTCGCTCACGCTGCTGCCCTCCGCCGTCGAGGCCGCCGGGGCGAGCCCGTTCGTCGCCGGTGCCGTCACCGCCGTGTACGGTGTTGCCGTGCTTGGGTTCGCCCCCCTGGCGGGCGCGCTTTCGCACCGCATGCACGTGTCGCGGCTCATCGCGCTCGGCGCCGCCGCAGCCACGATCGCGTGTGGACTGACCGCCGTGTCCCGGTCGCCGGGCATGGCGCTGGTGACCGCGGGTCTCCTCGGCCTCGCCTGGGCCTCGATGCACTCGTCGCTGCAGACATGGGCGACCGAGGTGCTGCCGGAGGCGCGAGCCATGGTCGTGTCGGCTTTTGCCGGGGCCCTGTTCCTCGGCAGCGCCGTCTACGCCGTGCTGGTCGGAGGTCTCGCGGAGAGCCACAGGTACGCCGAGGTCTTCGGCTGGACGGTCGCCGTCGCGGTGCCGTTCGGCCTGATCGCCACCTTGGGACGCATGCGTTGGACCCGACCCGAAGGAGAGCCCGGCCGATGAGCCCCAACCAGCCCTCACCTCCGGCGGGGGAGGTCAGGCGAGGCCAGCCGCCGACCCTCCGGGACGTCGCCGAGGCGGCCGGGGTGCACGCGGCCACCGCCTCGCGTGCCCTGAACCCGAGCACGCGCCGCCTCGTCAGCGCCGAGACGGCCAGACGGGTGATGAAGGCCGCCAAGACGCTCGGCTACCAGCCGAACCCGATCGCGCGCAGCCTCAAGACCGCCAAGTCGAGCACGATCGGCCTGGTCATCCCCGACCTGACCAACCCGCTCTTCCCGCCGATCGTGCGGGGCATCGAGAACGTCCTCGAAGCGGAGGGATACAGCGCCTGGATCGTCAACACCGACAACGACCCCGAGCGCGAACGCTCCCGGATCGACTCGTTGCGCTCCCGGCAGGTCGAGGGCCTCATCGTCGCCACCGCTCGCCTGGATCACCCCTTCCTCGAGAAGCTTCACGAGCAGGGCGTGAAGATGGTGCTGGTCAACCGGCGTACCGAGAACCTGGCGATCCCGTGCGTCACGGCCGACGACGCCACCGGCATCGCCCTGGCCGTACGGCACCTCGTGGATCTGGGCCACACGAGGATCGCGCATCTGGCGGGGCCGCACAGCACCTCGACGGGCGTCGTGCGAGCGCGGGCCTTCCGGCATGCCGTACGGGATCACGGGCTGGAGGACGACTCCCGCCTGATCGTCGAGTGCGCGCACTGGAACGAGGCGGACGGCGCCGCCGCGACCCGCGAACTGCTCGACCGGGCCACGCCGTTCACCGCCATCGTCGCGGGCAACGACCTCATCGCGCTCGGCAGCTACGACGTCTTCGCCGAGCGGGGCATCTCCTGCCCGGAGGAGATCAGCGTGGTGGGCTTCAACGACATGCCCTACCTGGACAAGCTGCGCCCGCCGCTGACGACCGTGCGGGTTCCCCACCACGACATCGGGGCCGAGGCCGCCCGGATGCTGCTCGACTGCATCGACGACCCGACCCGCCATCCCCGGTCGCTCCTCCTCCCCGTCACCATGGTCGTCCGCGCCTCCACCGCCCCCTTGAGATGACCCCCCTTTCTTGGGCGTGATCATGTTTGTGTTTGGGGCGTGATCATGTTCCCTTGTTGGAAGTGATCACGTTTCTTTGTTTGGGCGTGATCATGCAGAAGTTCGCGCAAACGCCCCCTGGCCTGCCCCAACCCTTGCCGTGATCATGCAGAAGTTCGGCGGCATGACCGCTGACCTGGTAAAACGCATTTCGTGATCATGCAATAGTTCGCCGGAAACCGCGTCTGCCTGGCCGTACATGGTGCGTGATCATGCACGGAGGCGCCGGCGCGAGTCCTGTGCGGAGAAGCCGCACGAGCGCGGACTCTCGGAGATATCCCGTTTTTCGGCTCTGCTACCTTTATCGGCCTGTTTGGCGATAATTCGTGGGGATGTGTGGCCCAATGGGTGATCTGGAACTCGAGATCTCAGTCGACGAGGTGACGAGGGCGCTCCTGCTCACCTTCGAGGAACTGGTTGCGGCGTGGCCGGAGGCCCGGGGCGTGCGTGGAAGGCACGGCACTCGCCTGATCGTCTCCGGCCTGCCGTTGCCGCACCTGAACGGCGTCTTCACCGACACCCGCGAGCCGGATGCGGACGAGGTGGCGGAATTCGCCCGCACGCTGGCGGAGAGCTCTGTTCCGTGGTGCATCCAGGTCCGAGGAGAGCCGACTCCGGAGCTTACGGAGGTGGCGGCGCATTTCGGACTGAACGGTCGCATGCAGCTTCCGCTGATGGCGACCACGGCCACTGACGTGGAGCCCGCCTCAGGGCCCTACTCGGTGCGGAGGATCGACGCGAAGGACCACGAGGCCTACGGCGTCGCTCTGGCCGCCGGATTCGAGGCGCCCATCGAGATCATGTCGCGGCTGGCCCAGCCGGAGATTCTCGACATGCCGGGCGCCGCGGGCTATCTCGTCGAGGTCGACGGAGAGCCGGTCGCCACGGGCTTCGGGCTGCGCGTCGGGGACTATCTCGGCATCTACAACATCGCGACCCCGCCGGCCCACCGGCGGCGCGGATATGGCAGGGCCGCCACTGAGGCGGTCATGCGCGACGGGTTCGCCGACGGCGTCCGAGTGGCGTTCCTGCAGGCCAGCACGGACGGCCTTCCGCTTTACGAGCTCCTCGGCTTCCGGACCGTCGAGACCTGGACCTACCTCGTGCGGGGCTGATCCGGTTCCGTGCCCGGCCGGGCCTGCGCCGTACGGTCTGACAGTGCATGATCACGTCAGCCGTACGGCCAGGTGAACGGCCCTTTCCGCGAACTTCTGCATGATCACGATGTGGGTTTGCCCAGGTGGGCGGCCATGTTCGCGAACTTCTGCATGATCACGGGAAGGGGATGGGCAGGTGAGCGGGCGTGTCGTCGAACTTCTGCATGATCACGGCCAAGGGGTGTGTGATCACGGCCAAGGGGTGCATGATCACGGCCAAGGGGTGTGTGATCACGGCCAAGGGGTGCATGATCA
>NZ_BOOR01000041.1 GCF_016863335.1 Planotetraspora thailandica | reverse complement strand
AAGGGGTGCATGATCACGGCCAAGGGGTGTGTGATCACGGCCAAGGGGTGCATGATCACGGCCAAGGGGTGTGTGATCACGGCCAAGGGGTGTGTGATCACGGCCATGGCGCCCTGCATGATCATGGCCACGCCCGCTCACTACAAGGGTCAGGCCCAGGGCTGGGGGTGGACGGTGACGCCGGCTCCCTTGGCCAGGGACTCTTCGATGGCCAGGGAGAGCGCGTGGTCCTGGCAGCCGTCGGCCAGGGGGTAGGGCTCGGGAGCCTCTCCCCGGCACCAGTCGATCATCTGGCTCAGCAGGGAGACCACGGCCAGGTCGTCGTCGGAGAAACCGGGGAACTCGTTGCGGTAGACCACCCGTCCGTCGAAGCTGATGTGGTCGAGGCCGACGCCTTCGAGGTTGAGGTCGATGCCGGTCTGCCGCCGAGTCAGGTGCGACCGCACCGGTGTCTTCGGGTCGGTCAGCCGTACGACGTCGTCGTCCACGATCTCCCCCAGGGAGCCGCGGATCACGATGCGCCGGGCACGGAGGGGGTTCCACCACTGGTTGTCGGTGAAGTCGTACAACCCCATCCCCTCGGCGAATTCGAGCGTGGCGATGGTCGTCGTCGCCTCCTTCGGTGTGGCGTCACCGCTCCAGCCGTCCCGTGACAGCGGGTCGGCCAGCGGGGCGGTGAACGAGCGCGCGGTCACCGTGGTCTCCCCGAAGCCCGCCCCCAGCATGTGGCGGATCAGTGAGATCGCGTGGTAAAGGTGCGTCGACGACACCTGCACCGACGTCGCCTGGCCGATGACGCCCTCCCGCAGCAGGGCCAGTCGCGCGGCGTGGCCGGGCATGTGGAGGTACTGCTCGGCGACCTGAACCAGCCCACTGGAGCCGACGGCCGCCCAGAGGTCGACCAGCCCCTCCAGGTCGGCGGCCGGGGGAGTCTCGGTCAGCACCGGGACCCCCAGCGCGACGAGTTCCTTGATGGCGCTGGGCGTGACCTGCCAGGGCAGTGACGGGATCACGAACTCCGGGCGCTCGGCCGCGACCATCTCGCCGACGGAACGGTAGGACGGGACGCCCCAGGCCGCCTCGACCTCGGCTCCCCGCTCGGCCGACCTCGTCACCACTCCTGACACCGAAAGCCGCTCGGGCAGTTGCCGCGCCAGGCGCACGAAGAACTCCGAACGCCATCCGCTGCCCACCAGCCCGAACCGGCCCGCTTTCTGTGCGACCACCATGTCTCCCGCTCGCCGTTAACTGCCCATATGAGCCCATATGGCCCCATATGGCGAAAAAAGGCCATGCAACCGGGCCACTTCTATCAGAGTGCGGCCCGGGGTCGTCCATCCGGCACCGCATTGACAACGGCATTGACACGGCCATCCGGCAGGGTCATCCTTCACGGGCGGGCAAATCGTTTTGCGATCAACAGGCTGCTGAAAGGGGAACGCATGACCGACCAACCGCGTCGCGTGCTGGTGACCGGCGCGGCCGGCAGGCTGGGACGGGCGGTGCTCGGCCTGCTGGCGGAGCGGGGAGTGCCCGCGACCGCGCTCGACCTGCACGACCCGGGCGGCACGACCGCCGATCGGGTGGTGGTCGGCGACGCCGGTGACCCGGACGTCGTGCGCGACGCGCTCGACGGGGTCGACGCGGTCGCCCACCTCGCCGCGATCCCGGCGCCCACCCTCGGCACCCCGGAGGAGGTCTTCTGCGGCAACACGCGCGCGACGTTCGTCGTGCTGGAGGAGGCCGGCGTGCTGGGCGTGCGCAGAGCGGTGGTCGCGAGCAGCTTCTCCGTGCTCGGCCTGCCCTGGGCGGGCAGGGCGCTGCATCCCGCCTACGTGCCGGTCGACGAGGCCCTGCCGCTGCAGGTCGAGGATCCGTACGGCCTGTCGAAGCAGGCGGACGAGGCCACGGCGGCGATGATGGCCCGCCGTCACGCGATGGCCGTCGTCGCGCTGCGCTTCCCGTTGCTCGGCGGTCCCGGAGACAAGTTCGACAAGACGGCCGCCCGCTACGCCGGCGACCCGGGCTCGGGGGCCAAGGAGTTGTGGACCTACCTCGACACCCGCGACGCGGCCCACGCATGCTGGCTCGGGCTGACCCGGCCCGTCGAGGGCTGCCAGGTGGTCTTCGTCACCGCGCCGGACACGCTGGCCGACCGGCCGACCGAGGAACTCCTCGGCCGGTTCCATCCGGACGCCGAGCGCCGTGCGCCCATCCCGGGCCGGGCCGCGCCGATCGACCTCGGGGTGGCCGAGCGGCTCCTCGGCTTCCGCGCGCGGCATCGGTATCCGGTGACGGCGTATCCCCTCGTGGAGGGGGAGGCCTCGTAGGACTTTTACAGTGAGCATAAGGAGTCATCAAATGTAGGATCCCGGACATGTCATCCGAAGGCCCCTCATCGGCGCGACGCGAACGGAAGAAGGCCCAGACCCGCCAGGCGATCGTCGCGGCGGCGTTCGGGCTGTTCGCGGAGCACGGGTTCGACGCGGTGACGGTGGCCGAGATCGCGGAGACCGCCGACGTCTCGGCGAAGACGGTGTTCAACCACTTCGCGGCCAAGGAGCAGCTGTTCTTCACCGGGGAGCCCCTCCTGCGCGGCGAGCCGGCGGCGCTCGCCCGGGAACGTTCGGCCGGGGTCGCTCTCGCGGAGGCCATGGCCGGGCTCCTGCCGGACCCCCCGTCCGGCCCCGCGACCGGCCCCGCGACCGGGACGGCGGACCCGGCGACGTGGGCGCGTGCATACGTGCGGAGTGCGGCGCTGCGGTCGTATGCCAGGGAGCTGTTCGCGGGCTGGGAGCGCGACCTGTCCGCCGTGATCGACGCAGAGGGCGCAGCTACAGGGAGCACGCTCACGCCCGGCGTGGTCGCGGCGGTCGTGCTGGCCGCGGTGCGCGAGGTGTGGGAGTCGATTCTGACCGAGATCGCGGCAGGCGCGTCCCCGCCGGACGCGGCCGCGGCGGGCAGGCGGCGGCTCATCGCGGCCCTCGCCGCCGTCGCCCCCGGGGAGCGGCCGCGGCAGGAGAAGGCCGGACCGATGCCCGGGACGCCCGCTCCTGTCCGCGGGAGGAACGTTCCCGCCGGCTCGCGGGGGGAGCGGCCGAGCATCACCCGTGTCGCCGAACTCGCCGGGGTGAGCGCGACCACGGTGTCGCACACGCTCAACGGCCGCCGTCCGGTCGCCGACACGACCCGGCGGCGGGTACTCGACGCCATCGAACGGCTCGGCTACCGCCCCAACGTGCTCGCCCGCGGCCTGCGCACGAGCAGGAGCCAGACGATCGGGCTGGTCATCCCGGACATCACCAACCCCTTCTATCCGGCGCTGGCCCGCGGCATCCAGGACGTGCTCGGGCCGGCCGGCTACGACCAGATCATCAGCAACACCGACGGCGACCGGCACATGGAGCGGGCGGCGATCGAGCAGATGATCGCGAGGCAGGTCGACGCGCTGGCGTTCGCGGTCTTCCACACCCACGCGGAAGACCTGCTGCCGGCGATCGAGGCGGGCATCCCCGTCGTACGGCTCGGCGGGCGGCTGGTCCAGGACGGCGTCGACGTGGTGCACAGCGATGACGAGGGCGGTGCCGCCGAGGCCACCCGCCACCTGCTGTCGCGCGGCTACCGCAGGATCGCGTTCGTCGGCGGCTCGGGAGCCGAGGGCCCCGAGCCGGAGGGGCCCGCAGCCGAACGGGTGGCGGGCTACCGCGCGGCGCTGGCCGAAGCAGGCGTGCCCGCCGACCCGGGCCTGGTCGTGCACACGCACTTCAGCAGGACGGGCGGCGCGGAGGGCGCGGTCCGGCTGCTCGACCTGCCCGACCGGCCCGACGCGGTGCTCTGCGCCAACGACATCATGGCGATCGGGGCCGTCGACGCGGCCCTCGCACGCGGGCTGCGCGTGCCGGACGACCTGGCGGTCATGGGCTTCGACGACATCGAGGCCGCCGGTCTGATATCGCCAGGTTTGACCACGATGGCCAACCCGGCGCGCGAGATCGGCCAGGCGTGCGCCCGCCTGCTGCTCGACCGCCTGTACGGCGAGGCCGGGGGCTTCCGCGAGGTGGTCATCCCCGCGCGGCTGGTCGTCCGCCGCTCGACCTGAGGGCACTGCGCCGGGTCTCCGGCGGACGCGCCGAGAGCCGGCTCGATCGCCGCAGGACCGGCGCCCCGCGGCCGCGATCATGACTGCGGCCGTCAGGTTACATCCACATGCACCCTTGACAGTCCCTGTGTTGCGTGTAGATTTCGGGATCAATCTTAACGTTTTGCGCATAACACCGAACCGGTGTGAAGGGCCAGGTCGGCGGCTCTTTCGCGCTCCACTGGCGGCACACGTGATCCACCCCCACCCAGTGACGAAAGGACACCGATGACAGCCGGTGCAAAACGTCGAAACTCCGCGTTCATCGCGGCGCTCTTGACGCTCCTGTGCGTTCTGTGGGCACCGCCGGCCTCGGAGGCCGAGGCCGCGAAGCTCTCCACCAAGGTCCACCTCTTCTACTACCCGTGGTACGGAAACCCCGAGGTCGGCGGCGAGTGGCGGCACTGGCAGCAGGGCGGCCACACACCGCCGCAGGACGTCGGAGCCGACCTCTACCCGGCGCTCGGCGCCTACGACTCCGGCGACGTGGACGGCGCCGTCGCCGCACACATGAAGTGGATCCAGCGCAGCGGCGCGGGCGTCATCGTCTACAGCTGGTGGGGCCGCGGCAGCTACGAGGACCGCATGGCCCGGGGAGTGCTCGACGCCGCCGCCAAGCGGGGCATCAAGGTGGCCTGGCACATCGAGCCGTACGAGGGCCGCACCGCCGAGTCGGTCGTCGCCGACATCGCCTACATCGACCAGGCCTACGGCGGGCACCCGGCGTTCTTCCGCGCCCCCGACCAGGGCGACCGGCCGGTGTTCTACGTCTTCTGGAGCCTGCAGATCGCCGACTGGACGGCGCTCGACCAGGTCAACGGGGACAACGTCATCCTCGCGCAGACCACGGACGCCTCCAAGATCGCGCACTTCTCCGGCATGTACACCTACGACGGCATCGCGGGCGCCACCGCCCCCGGCTGGAAGGAGGCCGGGGCCTACGCCAAGGAGCACGGCCTGATCTGGGCGCCGTCGGTCGCTCCCGGATATGTCGACGACCGCGCGGTGCCGGGCAACACCACGCCCACGCTCGGCCGCGACGGCGGCGCCACCTACGACAAGGAGTGGTCCAACGCCCTCGACCCGGTGATCGGCGGCGACCCCACGTGGGTGTCGGTCACCTCCTTCAACGAGTGGCACGAGGGCAGCTCCATCGAGCCGGCATCCAGCACGCCCCCGGCGGGCTTCGGCTACCAGACCTTCTCCGGCGCGTACGGCAAGCACGGGAAGGCGGCCGAGACGGCCTATCTCGACCGCACCAAGTTCTGGGTCAAGGCCTTCGAGCGGCTGCGCTAGCCGTACCCGAAAGAGGGAGAGACGAGATGAGAGCAGCGCACAGGAGGGCGCTCGGCGCGGCCGTGGCGCTCGTGGTGGGAATGGCCGTGGCCGGGTGCGGGGGCGGTGGTGAGCAGCAGCAGGGCGGCGCGCAGACCCTGACGATGTGGACCTTCAAGAAGTTGCACGCCGACGCGCTCAACAAGGTCGCCGCCCAGTTCAAGAGCGAGACCGGCATCAGCGTGACCGTGGAGGCGGTCACTCCCGACGACGTGTTCGTCAGCAAGGTGCAGAGCGCGGCGCAGACGGGCGGCCTGCCCGACGTGCTGGAGGTCCACGCCGGCGGTGAGGACCTGGAGATGGGGGCCTCCGGCCTGCTGCAGGACCTGCAGGGCGACGTGAACGACGCGTGGAAGCAGCGACTGCTGCCCACCACCCGCGAAAGCGGCGTCATGACGCAGCAGCGCATCGACGACGCGGCGAGCGACTCGCCGTTCAAGAGCGCCAAGGCGGGCCAGCGGTTCAGCGTGGGCTTCACCGCGGGCGCCTTCGGGATCGTCTACGCGAACAAGGACAAGCTGAAGGCGGCCGGTCTCGACCCGGACACGCCGCCCAAGACGTGGGAGGAGTTCCTCGACGCGCTGAAGGCCACCACCGGGAAGGACACCAAGGAAGGCGGCCTGTCCCTCGGGCTCAAGGTGAGCCAGACCGGCTACAACTGGATCTACCAGCCGCTCGCGCACGCCTACCTCGGCAAGGACCGGTTCCAGGCGTTGTTCGCCAAAGGCGCCGCGCAGGGTTTCGCCTCCCCCGACGGGGTCAGGACACTCGAGGCGTTCAGCAGGCTCACGCCGTACTGGATGCCGGGGACGACCACCCTCGGCATCGACGAGGCCGACATCGCCTTCGCGCAGGGCAAGTCGGCCTTCGACGTCGGCGGCACGTTCACCATGGCGTTCCTCGGCCAGAACGGCATGTCGCCCGACAAGGTGCTCACCTTCCCGATTCCCCCGTCGGCCGAGGGCGTGAACAAGGAGATCTCGATGGCGCCGCTGGCCCTGACCGGGCTCGGCGTCACGTCCACGACGGACAACCGCGCCGCCGCCGTCAAGTGGATCGACTGGCTCACCTCCCCCGAGGGGGCGGGCGCCGTCGCCAAGGAGTCGCTCGACCTGCCCGCGACCGATCTCGGCACCCAGGCCGAGTCGCTGCTCGGCCCGGATCTGGCGGCGCTGCAGAAGTACTTCACCGGCTCGCCGGACAGCATGTACGACGCCGCCGACGTGAGCTTCTTCCCCTCCGACTACGACCAGGTCAAGCCGGGTGACCTGATGGTCAGGCTGACACCGCTCCAGGAGGTGTCGCCGCAGCAGGCCGGAACCGAGCTCGACAAGATCATGGGCTCGATGTGGAAGGTCACCGAGTGAGCTCGCTCGCCGTGAAGGACCACCCGGGACGGCTGGACAAGCGGCCGTCCCGGACCCGGTCGCCCCGGCACTGGCCGGGTTGGCTCACGGGGTGGGCGTTCGTGCTGCCCGCGGTCGCGCTGTTCGCGGTCATGGGCGTCTACACGATCGGCAGCGGGCTCGCGCTGAGCTTCGCCAAGTGGAACGGTTTCACCCCGACCTGGACCTGGGTGGGGGTGCAGAACTATCTCGACCTGCTCTACGCCGACCCGGTGCTCGCGCCCGAGCTGCGGCGAGCCGGGGGCCACACCCTGCAGGTCATGATCGCCGTGCCGCTGCTCACCGTGGCGATCTCCCTGCCGCTCGCCGTCGCGCTCAACTCCATCAGGCGGCTGCGTGCGATCCTGCGCTCGATCTACTTCCTGCCGTACGTCACCACCGGCATCGCGGTCTACTTCGCCTGGCGGTACGTGCTCGAGCCCGACGGCGCGATCAACACGCTGCTGCGTTCGCTCGGCCTCGGCACGCTCGCGCAGCCGCAGGGTTTCCTCGGCAACCCGGACACGGCGCTGCCCACGTTGATCCTCATCCTCGTCTGGTCGGCCGTGCCGGTCGCGACGCTGCTCTACCTGAGCGGCCTTCAGGCCATCGATCCGAACCTGTTCGAGGCCGCGCAGATCGACGGGGCGGCTCCCCGCCATGTCCTGCGCCGGGTGATCTGGCCGCTGCTGCGGCCCATCACCGCCGCGATCGTGTTGCTCGGCGTGCGCGACGCCCTCCACGGGTTCCAGATCTTCCTGGTCATGACGCGCGGCGGCCCCGGCGGGCACACGGACGTGCTGGGGCTGATGGCCTACCGGCTGGCGTTCTTCAAGGGCCTGGCCCAGACGCTCGGCGTGTCCAGCGCGCTCGGCTGGATGCTGTTCGCCGGAGCCGTGCTGCTGGCCCTGCTGAACGCGCGCATGTTGCGGAGGGTGCGGTGACCGGGCGGCGCGCGGCCAGGGCGGTGTCCTTCGCCGCGTTGTTCCTGTACGCGCTGATCAGCCTGTATCCCTTCCTGTGGATGGCCTCGGGGGCTTTCAAGAGCAGGAGCGAGATCCTGGAGGGCGGCTTCCTGCCCCGCTCGTTCAGCTTCGACACGCTCGTGCAGACCTGGGGCCGGCTGCACTTCTTCGACTACTTCCTCAACAGCCTCAAGGTCACCGCCATGACGGTGCTCGGCGTGCTGGTCGTCTACAGCCTGGCGTCCTACGCCTTCGCCGTGCTCGACTTCCCCGGGCGGCGCATCCTGTTCTGGTTCTTCGTGTCGCTGCTGTTCGTGCCCGGCATCACCATGCTGCTACCGGTCGTCATCCTGGAGAAGCAGCTCGGCGTGCTCGGCACGCACATCGGCCTGGTGCTGCCCTTCGTGAACGGCACCGCGCCGCTGACCGTGCTCCTGCTCACCAACGCCTATGGCGCCATCCCGCGGGAGATGCGCGAGGCGGCCCGCGCCGACGGCGCGAGTGAGCTGCGCATCTTCGCGTCGGTCTACCTGCCGCTGGCCAAGCCCGCGCACGTCGCCGTCGCCGTGCTCACGGCCGTGCCGACGTGGAACGAGTACGTGCTGACCCGCGTGTCGATCTCCGATCCATCGCGCTACACCCTGCCTCTCGGCCTGGAGTCGCTGATCTCCAGCGAGGTGCCCCGCTACAACGAGGTGATGGCGGCCTCGCTGATCATCGTGCTTCCGGTCATCGTGCTGTTCCTGCTGCTTCAGCGGTATTTCGTCAACGGGCTGGTCGGCGCGATCAAGGGCTGAGCCCGGACGGGTACACCCAGCACATGAGACTCGAAGGAGCCCGGGTGCTGGTCACGGGCGCGTCGTCCGGCATCGGCGCGGCGACCGCGGTCGCGTTGGCCGGGCGGGGTGCGCGCCTCGTTCTGGCCGGGCGGGACGAGGAGCGCCTCGCCGCCGTCGCGGCGCGTACGGGCGGCGAGATCCTCACCGCCGACCTTCCGGGGGACGTCGCCGGGCTGGCGGCGGACGCCGGTCCGGTCGACGTCCTGGTGAACAACGCGGGGGAGGGATGGTCGGGACCGGTCGCGCGGATGCCCGGTGAGGCGGTCGAGCGGCTCATCGCGGTCGACCTGGTCGCGCCCGTGCAGCTGGCCCGCCTCCTGTTGCCCCAGATGATCGGGCGCGGCGGCGGCCGGCTCGTCTTCGTGGCGTCCATCGCGGGGGCCGTGGGCGTGCGCGACGAGGCGGTCTATTCGGCGGCCAAGGCGGGGCTCATGGCTTTCGCCGAGGCCCTGAGGTACGAGCTGCGCGACCCCGAGGCGTACGGCGACGCGCGTGACGGCCTGGCGGGCGCCAAAACGCGCGGTCGGGGGATCGGCGTCACGGTGGTGGTCCCGGGCGTGGTGGACACGCCGTTCTTCGCCCGCCGCGGCGTGCCGTACGGGCGGCGCAGGCCCGCGCCGATCCCACCCGAGCGGGTCGCCCGGGCGATCGTCAGGGCCGTCGAACGGGACAGGCCCGAGTGCTACGTCCCCGGGTGGCTGCGCCTGCCCGCCCGGCTGCGCGGCGCCTTCCCCGGGCCGTTCCGCGCGCTGGCGGGCCGCGTCGGCATGCCCGGGCGGGTCAGCCGCCGCGCAGCGCCCGGATCGACTCCTTGAGCGAGCCCAGCGTGGCGAACACGGCCGTCGGCTCGTACCCGCAGTGCGCCATGCAGTTGGCGCAGCGCGGATCGTTGCCCCGGCCGTAGGTGTCCCAGTCGGTCTCCTCGACCAGCTCCTTGTAGGTCTGGGCGTAGCCGTCCGACATGAGGTAGCACGGGCGTTGCCAGCCGTACAGGGAGTAGGACGGGATGGCCCACGCCGTGCACGGGAAGTCGGTCAGGCCCTCGAGGAAGTCGAGGAACAGGGGCGTGTGGTTGAACCGCCACCTGCGCCGGTTGCCGTCGGCGAACGCCTTGCGGAACAGCTCGCGGGTCTCGCGCACGCCGAGGAAGCAGTCCTGGTCGGGCGCCTTCTCGTAGGCGTACCCCGGAGAGATCATCATCTGGTCGACGTGGAGGTCGTCGTTGAGGTAGTCGAGCACCTCGATGACCGTGCGCGGGCTGTCGGTGTTGAAGAACGTCGTGTTCGTGGTCACGCGGAAGCCGCGGCGCTGGCATTCGCGCACGGCGGCCACGGCCTCGTCGAACACGCCCTCCTTGCACACCGACGCGTCGTGCCGCTCGCGCAGCCCGTCGATGTGGACCGTCCACGCGAAGTACTCCGACGGCGTGAACTGGTCGATCTTCCGGGGGATGAGCAGCGCGTTGGTGCACAGGTAGACGTATTTCTTCCGGTCGACGAGCTCCTCGACGAGCTCGCCGATCTGCGGGTGCATGAGCGGCTCGCCGCCCGCGATCGAGACCATCGGCGCGCCGCACTCCTCGATGGCGGCGATCGCCTGCTCGACCGGCATGCGCTGCTTGAGCACCTCGGCCGGGTGCTGGATCTTGCCGCAGCCGGCGCAGGCGAGGTTGCAGGCGAACAGGGGCTCGAGCTCGACGATCAGCGGGAACTTCTCACGCCCGCGCAGCTTCTGGCTCAGGATGTAGCCGCTCACGCGAAGGCTCTGGCGGATTGGCATGGGCATCAGGGCCGGCCCTCCTTCTGTTCGGCCTTGCGCGGGACGTCCGCGTGGGCGGCTCGGGCCTGCCCGCCGGCCCGTGCCTCCCAGGCGGCGAGCACGGGCGCGATGCGGGTCAGCGTGCGCCGGGCGGTCAGGGCGTGGGCGACGGTGGCGAAGCCCAGCAGCGGGCTTGCCGGCGTGTCGACGACGACCCGCACAACCGCGAACGGGAGGTCCTCGCACGCCACGGCCAGCGGCCCGCTCTCCATGTCGGCGGCTCGGGCGCCCGACCGCCCCCACTGGGCCCGCCTGTCCCGTCCGGTGACGACGTACCACGAGGTGATCAGCGGCCCGGTCCGTACGGCCAGGCCCGCGTCGTCCAGCCGGGCCGCGACGTCGGGGGCCGACGGGCACGGGACCACCAGGTCCCGCCACCTGACCTCGCTCGCCACGAGCACGTCCCCGGGGTCGAGGCCGTCGTCGAGGGCGCCGGCGAAACCGGTGACGGCGACGGCGGAGGCCGGGGGAAGGCAGGCCGCGGCCCGCTCCGCCCGGCGGGGCCCCATCCCGGTCCTGAGCACGGTCACCCCGTCGGGTGGAAGGCCGCGGCGCACCGCCCGGGCCTCGATGCCCAGGGCGCAGACGATGAGACTGGTCATGACGTCACCTGGCCGTCTCCGGCCGGAACCCCGTGGAGGCTGATGTAGCGCCCGAGAGCGCTGATCGGGAAGACCAGCCGGTAAAGGTGGTAGTTGATGTAGAAGTCGCCGGGGAAGCCCGTTCCGGTGAAGAAGGCCTCGTCCCACGTGCCGTCGGAGCGCTGCTCGCGCACGAGCCAGTCGACGCCCCGGTCCACCGTCGTGCCGGCCTCCCCGGCGGCCAGCAGACCGATCAGCGCCCACGCCGTCTGCGACGGCGTCGACTCGCCCCGTCCGATCCACGCGGGGTCGGCGTAGGAGCGCAGGTCCTCCCCCCATCCTCCGTCGGCGTTCTGGTGCCTGGTCAGCCAGGTCACCGCCCGCCGTGCGCAGGGGGCGTCCGGCCGCACCCCGGCGGCCATGAGCGCGGGCAGCACGGCCCCGGTGCCGTACACGTGGTTGGCGCCCCACCGGCCGAACCATGATCCGTCCGGTTCCTGGGCCTTCAGCAGCCACACGACGGCCCGGCGGGCGACGGGGGAGGCGGCCCGGCCCTCGGCGGCCAACGCCTCGACGACGTGCGCGGTGACGTCGGCGGACGGCGGGTCGATGACGGCGCCGAAGTCGCAGAACGGCAGCCGGGTGCACAGCTCGCGGGTGTTGTCGGCGTCGAAGGCGGCGAATCCACCGTCGCGGGACACCATGCCCGACATCCACCGCATCGCCCGGTCGATGGCCGGCCGCGCGCCGGGGTGGCTGACCCGCCGCAGCGCGAGCACGACCTCGGCGGTGTCGTCGGTGTCGGGGTATCCGTCGTTGTCGAACTCGAACGCCCAGCCGCCGGGGGGCAGCGATGGTCGCCGCACCGACCAGTCGCCCGGGCCTCTGATCTCCTCGTCCAGCAGCCACTCGGCGGCACGGGAGATCGCGGGGTGGTCGCCCGGGTGGCCGGCGTCGAGCAGGGCGTTGACCGCCAGGGCGGTGTCCCACACGGGCGACTGGCACGCTTCGAGCCTGCGCCCGCCCTCGTCGCGGATCGTGAAGCGGTCGAGTCCGCGCACGCCCTTGACCATGACGGGGTGGTCGATGCCGTATCCGCACAGGTTGAGCGCGATGAGCGAATAGACCCAGGGCGGCTGGATGCCTCCCCACGACCCGTCGGGCTCCTGCCTGGCCACGATCCAGTCGGCGGCGCGCCTGATCGCCGCGTGCCGCAGGCCGGGGATCGGCCGGCGCTGGTAGCGGTGGAGAACGTGGTCGAGGGCGGTGAACGCGGCGTCCCAGCCGCCGCCGCGGGCCCGCCGGGGCGCCCGGCCGGTGCACAGCTCGGGGAGGTCGATCGGAAGGGGCCGCACCGGCCGCCGTGCGCTGACGATCGTGAGCGGCACGATGGTCTGCCTGGCCCAGCACGCCCAGTCGTACACGTTGAGCGGGAACCACGACGGCAGGAACATCATCTCCGGGGGCAGCACCGGCAGGTCGTCCCACGACCACTTGCCGAACAGGGCCAGCCAGATGCGGGTGAAGACCCTGCTGGACTCGATGCCGCCCGACTCCCGCACGAACGCGGCCGCGACCTTCATGTGCGCGGCGTCGGCGGGGTCGCCGGCGAGGCGGAGCGCGGCGTAGGCCTCGACGGTGGTCGACAGGTCGGCAGGGCCGCCGTGGAAATTGGCCCAGGTGCCGTCCTCGCGCTGCTGGGAGCGGATCCAGCGGGCGGCCTCCGCCGTGTCCTCCTCGGTCCTGATGCCGAGGAACTGGCGCAGCAGCAGGTCTTCGGCGTCCATGGTGACGTTGGTCTGCAACTCGCCCTTCCACCAGCCCTGCGGAGACTGGAGGGCGAGCAGGTGGTCGCAGGCCGCGCCGAGCGTCTGCTCGACTCCGGACGCGAGCGGTGTCTCCGGGGCGGTGGTCATGTCAGTGGTCCCGTGAAGTGATGAAGTGGGCGATTTCCAGGAGCTCCGCGCGCACCTCGGCCGGCATGTCGGCCTCGGCGAGGTGCCGCTCGGCGGCGTCGAGCCGGTGCTTGGCCTCCGTCTCCGCCCACGCCCGGCCGCCGGCCTCGTCGACCAGCCGGGCGGCCATGCTCAGGACGGACTCGGGCAGCGGTTCCGGCCGGGCGAGCAGCCCGGCGAGGGTGTCCCCTGCGGGGGTTCCGCTGGTCAGCGCGGCGACCACCGGCAGCGTCTTCTTGCGGCTGCGCAGGTCGGACAGCACCGGCTTGCCCGTCGCCTCCGGCCTGCCCCAGATGCCGAGCAGGTCGTCGACGAGCTGGAAGGCCAGCCCTGTCTCGGCGCCGAAGGCCGCCAGGGCGGTCACGAGCGGCTCCGGCGCCCCCGCCGCGATCGCGCCGATCGAGCAGGCGCACGACAGCAGCGCCGCGGTCTTGTCGGCCGACATCCGGCGGCATTCCTCGAGGGTCACGTCGGCCCGCCGCTCGAACTCCAGGTCGCGGCCCTGCCCGGCGATCAGCCGCTGCGTCGCGGAGACCAGGCAGCGGGCCGCGCGCACGCGCGCCGGGGTGTCCTCCTCGAGCACCAGCTCGCCCGCCAGCGTGACCAGCGCGTCCCCGGCGAGGATGGCCGCCGAGTCGCCGAAGACGGTCCAGGCGGCCGGCCGGTGCCGCCGGGTCGGGTCGCCGTCCATGACGTCGTCGTGCAGCAGCGAGAAGGCGTGCACGAGCTCGACCGCGGCGGCCACCGGCAGGCAGCGCTCCCCGGCCGCTCCCGCCGCGCGGGCCGACAACACGGCCAGGGCCGGGCGCAGCGCCTTGCCTCCATTGCCGGTGCTGCGCCCGGCGGCGTCCGCCCACCCCAGGTGATAGGCCGCGACCCTGGCCGACAGCGCGTCGAGCCGGCCGACGGCCTCCCGCAGCACCGGCTCCACCAGCGTCCGGGCGGCCGAGACGGAATGCGGCGTCACCGCGGTCATCGGACCGCCTCCCCGCGCCGCCTGGATCCCTCCAGATGGCGCCGGGCGAGGCCCGCCGCCGTGAGCCCGCTCCGCACGGCGCCCTCCATGGTGTCGGGCCAGCCCGTGGCGGTCCACGCGCCGGCGAGGTAGAGACCGGGCCAGCCGGTCACGGCCCCCGGGCGCAGCTCTCCGCTGCCGGGGCTCTGCCTGAAGGTGGCGCGCCGCTCCCTGGTGACGAAGAAGTCGGTGACCCGGGCCCCGTGCGAGTCGGGCAGCAGCCGGGCCAGTTCGGGCAGGAAGGCGGCGCGGACCTCGGCGGTCGAGGCGTTGATCCAGCGGCGGGCCGCCGAGACCGACACGGTGAGGTACTGCCCGCGCCGCACCCGTCCCGCCCGGGTCTTGTCGAAGAACCACTGCACCGGCGAGCCGGTCACCGCCGCGAAGGGCAGGCGGGTGACCGGCCGGTCGTAGACGACGTGCACGTTGACGATCGGGCTGCCGTCCAGGCCCGTCCAGCGCTCGCGGCCGGGCGCGGCGTCGGCGGGCACGAGCCGGGCCGCCTGCTCGTGCGGCGTGGCCACGATCACGGCGGACGCCTCGATCCTGACGCCGTCGACGACGATCGACGGCCCCGGCTCGATCGCCTCGACCTTCGCCGGCATGCGCACCTCGCCGCCGGCGCGCTCGATCGCCACGCGCGCCGCCAGGCCGTGCAGCTCACCGAGGGGCACCGTCGGGATGCCGATGTCGGCGGCGCCCGCCCGGCCGAGCAGTGCCGTACGGAAGACCATCGCGGCCGCGCCGAGGGCGGCCTCGTCGGTGCCGACGTTGAGCGCCGCGACGGTGAACAGGTCCCACAGGACCCTGCGGGAGGCCTCCCCCTGTCCGTGTGCGGCCAGCCAGCCGCCGAGGGCGACCTGGTCGAGCAGCGGGTCAGCCGGGTCGAGCCGGCGCAGGGCGAGCGAGCCGCGCATCGCCCGCAGCCGGTCGGCCGGAGGCAGCAGCGAATACGTCGCGAGGGCGGGCAGCAGGTGGAACGGCCCGGGCAACGCGGACCGCCGCAGCCGGCCGTGGCGTCCTTCCGGGGTGAGCACCCACACGTCGAACCGGTCCTGGAGGCGCACGCTCCCGGCGCCGCCCAGCCGGTCGAGCAGCCCCCGGTAGGCCGTGCAGCAGCGGAGGAAGACGTGCTGGCCGTTGTCGGCGACCAGGCCGGCGCGCTCGAAGGAGTGCGTGGCTCCGCCGAGCCGCGGCCGCGCCTCGTACAACGTGACGGGGATCCCCGCCTCGGACAGGGCGAGGGCCGCGGTGATCCCCGCGAGCCCTCCGCCGACGATCGCGACCCGCGCCTGAGCAGCCGATTCGGTCACCGGCCCGCCCCCGCGACGGCGCGGGCCGCCACCATGGCCTTAATCCAGGGGGCGAGCGAGAGCCGTTTTCTCAGCGCGCTCGCCGGGTCGGCGGCGATGCGGCCGAGCAGCCGGCGGTAGATGCCCGCCATCGCCGCCGTGCAGGCGCCGCTTCGCCGGTCGAGCATCGGGATGAGGCGCATGCCGTCGGCGTACCAGCCCAGCGCCCGGTCGGCCTCGAACCGGACCAGGTTGGCCAGCCGCTCCGGCGGGTCGGTGAAGCGTCCCGCGTGGTCGAGGGCGAGGGTGCAGCCGAACCGGTCGAGGTCTTCCGCGGGCAGGTAGACGCGCCCGGCGAGCCGGTCCTCGTACAGGTCGCGCAGGATGTTGGTGAGCTGGAGCGCCACCCCGAGCGCGTCGGCCGTCTTGGGCGCGGCCGGGTCGGCCGATCCGAAGACGCCGAGCGAGAGCCGTCCGATGGAGCCCGCGACGTGCCGGCAGTAGGAGAGCAGATCGTCGAAACGCCGGTAGGAGGTGCCGCTGACGTCGGCGGCGCAGCCGTCGATGAGCTCGTTGAACGCGTCGAGCGGGATGGGGAAGCGCCCGGCCGCGTCGTACAACGCGGTCAGGACCGGGTCGCCGTCCGGCGGTGCGCCCAGCCGGGCCCGCTCGTCGGACAGCGCCACCATGCGCTCCTCGACGGGCCCCGGGGTGTCGCCGATGTCGTCGATTCTGCGGGCGAAGGCGTAGACGGCGCTGAGCGCGCGCCGTTTGGCAGGCGGCAGCAGCAGGATGCCGTAGGCGAAGTTCTGGGCGCGGGACCGGACGATCTGCTCGCACTGCCGGTAGGCGTCGGATGTGTCCACCGGCTCACCTCCCTCTCGCGAGGACGCGCAGCCACGTGGTCAGCAACCGGGCGCGGTGCGCCCGGATTCGGGTCGACAGGACGTCGTATCGGCCGCGTTCGAGCGCCGCGGCGGTGGCGCGGCCTCCCGCGATGTAGCCGGAGACCGCGAGCCTGGCGAAACCGCCGAGGGTGCCGGCCAGCGGCGCCCCGGAGTCGAGCAGTCGCGCCGCACGCTGGGACTCGAAGGCGATGAGCCTGCGCACGCACGGGGAGGTCGAGCGGGCGGCGAGGTCGGCCTCGACGCAGTCGAAATGCCGCATATCCTCCTGCGGGACGTAGATCCGGCCCCGCGCGTGGTCCTCGCCGACGTCCTGGCAGTGCTCGATGATCTGGAGCGCGGAGCAGATCCGGTCGGACAGGTCCAGCCGGTCGGGTACGGCCATGCCGAAGATGTGCAGCACGATGTGGCCGATCGGGTTGGCCGACAGCTCGCAGGAGGCCAGCAGGTCGGTGTAGGTGTCGTAGCGGGACACGGTCTGCTCGCGCCGGTTGGCCTCGACCAGCCGATGGAACGGCGCGGCGGGGATGGCGCAGGCGTCGATCGTGGGCGCGAGCGCCTGGGTGACGGGCAGGCGCGGTTCGCCGCCGTCGTAGATGCGTGTGAGGTCGGCGTCGATGGCGTCGAGCAGGCCCAGGCGGTCGCGGGGCTCGGCCTCGTCGCCGATGTCGTCGACGCAGCGGGCGAAGCCGTAGGCCGCGATGAGGTGGCGGCGGTACCTGCGCGGAAGCAGCCGGGAGGCGACGGGGAAGTTCTCCCGCCGCACCGGCGCCGCCTGGCACACGTCGCTGGCATCGCCACTGTTCTCACCGGTCCCGTCGCCGCGGACATTTCCGGTATTGCTCACAACACCGCGGGCATTACGGAGGTTGAGAAAGTGGCGAAGACCGCCTCCCCCCGACAACATGACTCAAGGATCTCCCTCGCGATTCACCACAAAACATGCATGCGAGCCGGGTGACTTTACGCAGGTGGCCGCTGTTTGCGGGGAAATATTTGTCCCTGCCGACCGGGGTCGAGAAAGGTAAAAATCCTCATTGTCGCGAGAGGTCCGGAAATAGTCGTGCTTTTCCGCGAGTTTGCCGTCTTGCCTTGAGGTAAAAGCTTGGCGCGCATGAACGGCGCCCGCTCGTACGGCCATGCGGCCCCGGGTAGGACCCGGGCCGACGTCAGCCGATGCCGTGTTCGGCCAGAGGGCCGACGCGAAGGCCCGCGGAGCGGCAGTGATCGACCAGTTGTCCGAGCGCGCCGAGCGCAGCACGCCAGGAGCCGGGCGCCGAGGTGTGGTCGGTGTCGTGCAGCAGGAGTGTCGCTCCGCCGCGAAGGCCGGGCGCCAGGGTCGCCAGCACCGACTCCGGCGTGGCCCGGGGCGTCCAGTCCTTGCCCCAGGCGGTCCACAGGACCGGGCGCAGCCCGTTCCACCGGGCCGCCACCAGGGCCTCCGCGCTGAGCACGCCGTAGGGCGGGCGGTACCACGCCGGCCGTGCTCCGGTGACGGCCCGCACCAGCCTGGCCGTACGGGCCATCTCGGCGGAGACGCGGCCGGGCGGAGTGCGCAGCGTGTAGTCGTGCCGCCAGCCGTGCACGGCGACCTCGTGGCCCGCCTCGGCGACGCGGCGCCCGGTGCCGGGGTGGAGCTCCAGCATCTCCCCGAGCATGAAGAACGTGGCCCGGCAGCCGAGCCGGTCGAGCGCGTCGAGGAACAACGGCGTGGTGCGCGGGTCGGGCCCGTCGTCGAAGGTCAGCGCGACATGGCCGGGCGCCCCCCGGCCCGACAGGGCGGGCAGCAGGCGGCGTACGGCGGGAATCCAGGTCACGCCCGGGCCCACGTGCAGCAGGGCCGCACCGCCGAGCCCGAGCGCCACGGCGGCGGCGCGCGTCATCACCTGGATTGTTCTCAGGGGAGGTGCCGGTGACTCCGACGGGAAGGAAGATCCTCATCCTCAGCGCGGGCATGGGCGCGGGCCACGACGGCGTCGCCGCCGAGCTGGCCCGCCGCCTCGCGGCCGGCGGCGTCGAGGCGGAGGTGGTCGACGTGCTGCGGCTGCTGCCGATGGGCCTCGGGACGGGCCTGCGCCGGGGCTACGGGGCGATGATCGGCTCGGCGCCCTGGCTGTACGCCGCCGTCTACAAGGTGTTCTTCGTCTCCGGGCGTGCCCCCTCCACCTCGCCGCTGACCGTGCTGGCCGCAGGGAGGCTCGGCGAGCTCGTCCGCGACCGCCGGCCGGAGGCGGTGGTTTCCACCTTCCACCTGGCCGCCCAGATCGCGGGGCACCTGCGCGAGCGTGACCGGCTGCCCGTGCCGAGCGTGGTCCTCGTCACCGACTTCGCCGCGCACCGGTTGTGGCTGCACCCCGGCACCGACCGGTACCTGTGCGGAGACCCGGCCTCGGCGCGTGCCGTCGCCGCGGCGACCGGCCGGCCCGCCGACCTGCACGCCCCGCTCGTGCGGCCCGAGTTCCTCGCCAGGCGGCCGCCGGCGGCCTGCCCGATCGGCCCGTGCGACGGCGAGCGGCCGGTGCTCGTGTCGGCCGGGTCGTGGGGAGTCGGCAGGGTCGAGGCGACCGCCCGGGTGCTCGCGGCGACGGGCCGCTATCGCCCGGTCGTGCTGTGCGGGCGCAACGGACGGCTGCTGCGCCGCCTGCGCAGCGCCGGGCCGGGCCTCGCGCTCGCCTGGCGCGACGACATGACCGACGTGTTCGCCGCGGCGTACGCGATGGTCGACAACGCGGCCGGCCTGACCTGCAGGGAGGCGTTCGCGGCAGGGGTTCCGGTGGTGTCCTACAAGCCGATTCCCGGCCACGGCCGGGACGGCGCCCTGGCCATGGCGCGGGCCGGGCTGAGCGTCTACGCCCGCAGCGCCGCCGAGCTCGTCGAGGCGCTCGACCGGCTCGACGGCACCCCCGAGCGCGCCGCGCTGGTCGCCAGGGGCGCCGCCCTGTTCAGCGCCGCGTCCGCCGAGACTCTCGTGTGCGGCCCGCCCGGGTGACGTGGTGGGCCCTGATGGCCTCCGACCGCGACAGCAGCACGCTGCCGAGCAGGATCAGGCCCACGCCCACCAGTTCGGGCACCGCCCACGGGCCCGTGCGGATGTCCTCGCCGAACAGGGCCACGCCGTAGCCGGTGCTGGCCACCGGGTCGGTCACGGTGAGGGCGGGCTGCACGGCGACCAGGGTGGAGCGCTGCAGGGCGTTCTGGAGCAGGAAGACACTGCACAGGCCCGTGGCGATCATGACGTAGAGCGACCATGAGCGCAGCACGGCGGGCGGGTCGCCTTCGAGCACGTCGATGGTGTTCTTCATGAGCACCGCCGTGTAGGCGAAACCGAGCCCGGTCGCGAAGCCCAGCATCACGCCGCGCAGGTTGCCGCCGCTGGCGACGCCGACCGTCACCGCCGCGACGATCAGCCCCGCGGTCACCACGGCGGAGCTGATCCAGCCGAACAGGCCGGGCGTCCGGTCGGCGTTCGAAGGAGCGGCTGCGATGAGGAAGACGGCCAGTCCGGCGGTCAGCGCGATGACGGCCAGCCACGACCGGCCGCCGAGGTCGATCCCGAACAGCCGGGCGGCGATGATCATCGTGACGGGAAGCTCCACCACGAGGAGGGGCTGCACGAGTGCGAGCCCGCCGAAGCCCAGCGCGGTGGCCTGGAAGATGAAGCCGCCGATCAGGCACAGGATGCCGAGCAGCCACGCGGGCCGGCGGATCAGGTCCAACATGAGCGTCAGCCGGAACGCCTCGCTCTCGGGCGCCGCCCTCGCCGCATATCGCTGGAGCACGGACGCGAGGGCGTTGCACACGGCCGCGAGCAGTGCGAGAGGAACAGCGATCATGATGCGCCCCCCGGTTTCGCCCGTCCGCCTCGCTGTAGCGATACCCGCAGGACGCCGACGTCACGAGTGCTGACCTGCGCCTTCCCTCAGAAAGCCGGTATCGGACACTGTGTCGGACATAGTGTCATGTACCTTTTGTACTGCTTTGTCGTGCATGGCTGACTTGGAGACGCACATGTCCCCGTTCACCGCCCAGACCCCAGCAACACAGACCCCGACGACCCTGACCATCGACGGTGACGCCGTTACCGCGGAGAAGACCTTCGACGTGATCAACCCCGCCACCGGGGAGACGTTCGCGACCGCGCCCGAGACCACCGTCGAGCACGTCGACGCGGCCTTCGACGCGGCGGCGCGTGCGTTCCCGGACTGGCGGGCCGACGAGGACGCCCGCAGGGCCACGCTGCGGGCCATGGCCGACGCGGTCGACGCGGCGGCCGGGGCCGTCGCGCCGGTCCTCACCGCCGAGCAGGGCAAGCCGCTGAGCGAGTCGCAGCGTGAGCTGCGGACGGCGGCGCTCTGGCTGCGCTACTACGCCGACCTGGAGCGCGAGCGCGAGGTCATCCGCGACGACCGCGACGCCCTGGTCGAGGTGGTGCGCAGGCCGCTCGGCCCGGTCGCCGCCATCGCCCCGTGGAACTTCCCCATCACCATCGGGGTGGCCAAGGTGGCTCCCGCACTGCGCGCCGGCAACACCGTCGTCTGGAAGCCGTCTCCCTTCACCCCGCTGTCGACGTTGATGCTGGGGGAGGCGCTGCGCGCGGTGGCGCCCGCCGGGGTGCTCAACGTGATCACAGGGGGAGGCGAGATCGGCGCCGCGATGACCGCCCACCCGCTCACTCGCAAGATCAGCTTCACCGGCTCGACCGCGACCGGCAAGAAGATCGCCGCGGCCGCCTCCGCCGACCTGAAGCGGCTCACGCTGGAGCTCGGCGGCAACGACGCGGCGATCGTGCTGGACGACGCCGATCCCGGCCGTGTCGCCGAGCGGCTGTTCGCCACCGCCTTCTCCAACTCCGGCCAGGTGTGCGTCGCCCCCAAGCGCGTCTACGCGGCCCGCTCGGTGCTTCCGGCGCTCGTCGACGCCCTCGCCGAGCGGGCTCGCGCGGCGAAGGTGGGCGACGGCGCGGATCCCGCCACCGAGCTCGGCCCGATCAACAACGCCCCTCAGCGCGACCGGGTCGCCGAGCTCGTCGCCGACGCGCTGGCCCGCGGGGCCGTCGCCGCCGCGGGCGGCAAGGCGATCGAGGGCCCGGGCTACTTCTTCGAGCCGACGATCCTCACGGGCGTCGGCGACGGCGTGCGCATCGTCGACGAGGAGCAGTTCGGCCCGGCCCTGCCGGTCATCGCCTTCGACGACGTCGAGGACGCCCTGGCCCGGGCGAACGCGAGCACCTTCGGGCTGGGCGGCTCGGTGTGGAGCGGCGACGCCGACCGGGCCACGGCCGTCGCCGCCCGGCTGGAGTCGGGCATGAGCTGGGTCAACACCCATACGGCGCTGTCCGCGGGCCAGCCCTTCGCCGGCGTCAAGTGGAGCGGGCTGGGCGTCGAGGGCGGGCTGTGGGGCCTGGACGGGTTCACCGACATCAAGCTCATCCACCGGGCGCGCTGACGGGCGGCGTACGGCGGGCCGGAGGCGTTGCCTAGGATCCCGGTATGCCCTCGATCACCCGGCGTCCCGCACGCGAACCCGACCGCAGGGCCGCCGTCGAAGCCGAGGTCGTCTCCGCCGCCAGGCGGCTGCTCGCGCGTGGGGCCGGCTTCACCGAGCTCGGCGTGCAGCAGATCGCCGAGGAGGCCGGGGTCGCCCGTTCCACGTTCTACCTGTACTTCCGCAACAAGTCGGACCTGCTGCTTCAGCTGGCCGGGGAGCTGAAGCAGCGGATCTACGACCTGGGGGCGAGCTGGACGCCCACGGGCCCCGGCGGCGGCCTGGACGGGCTCGCCGCCAACTACGAGGCCATGGTGCGCTTCTACCGGGAAAACGCCGAGGTGCTGGCCGCGATCGCCGAGACCTCGGCCTACGACCCGGAGGTGCGCGACTACTGGGAGGGGCAACTCGCCCGATTCGCCGGGCGCGTCGCCGAGGTGGTGGCGGAGGAGCAGCGGGCCGGCCGTACGGCAGGTGACTTCGACCCGGTGACCGCCGGCCGGGTGATGGTCTGGGGCGGGGAGCGGGTCATCGGCCGCCACGTCGCGATGGGCGACGCCGCCGCCGACGCCTCGGTAGCCCGCGAGCTCGCCGGCCAGCACTGGTTCGGCGTCTACCACCGCCAGGCCGGTTGACGGAAGGCTCAGCCGCGGGCCAGGCGGGGGAGCAGGGCCGAGGCGATCGCGATCATGGCGAAGGCGGCGACCAGCAGCACGCCGAAGTCGAGCGCGAGCCGGGCCGAGGTGCCCACGAGCAGCCCGCGCAGCGCCTCCACCTCGTAGCTCAGCGGGTTGATGTGGTTGACCACCTGCAGCCAGCCCGGCATGAGCTGCACGGGATAGAGCGCGTTGGAGGCGAAGAACAGCGGCATCGTGATGGCCTGGCCGATGCCCATGAGCCGGTCCCTGGACAACACCAGCCCGGCGATGGTGATCGACAGGCAGCAGAAGAACGCCGACCCGAGCAGCAGCGCGACGACGAGGCCGAGGAGCTTGAGCGGGTTGGTGGCCAGGTGGACGCCCAGGATCAGCGCGAGGATGAGCACGACGACGGCCTGGGCGACGGCCCGCACTCCGGCAGCGAACGCCTTGGCCCCCACCAGCGCGATCCGCGGGGTCGGGGTCACCAGCAGCTTGGCCAGCACGCCCGCGTCGCGCTCCCAGATGATCTGAATGCCGTAGAAGATCGCGATGAACAGCGCGGACTGCGCGAGGATGCCCGGGGCGAGGAAGTCCAGGTAGGGCGTGGACCCGGTCGGGATCGCATGGATGCGGGTGAAGACCTGGCCGAAGACCAGCAGCCACAGGGCGGGCTGGATGGCCCGGGTGACCAGCTCGGTGCGGTCGTGCCGCAGCTTCTGCAGCTCCACCAGGCAGGTCGTGGCGATCCGTGAGGCGAAGGTGCGGGCCAGGGCGAACGGCCCCGGCTCGGCGTCAGCCGACGCGGCGGGCGGTGCGACGGGCAGCAGCGACATCGCGCATACCTCCGTTCTCGTTCTCGCCGGTCAGGGCGTTGCCGGTGTGGTGGCGGAAGACGTCGTCCAGGGTGGCGCCGGGGCCGATGGCCCCCTTGAGCTCGCCCGGGGAGCCCTCCGCGCGGATGCGCCCCCGGTGCATCAGGGCCACCCGCTCGCAGTGCTCGTCGGCCTCCTGCATGGCGTGTGTCGTGACCAGCACGGTCATCCCGGTGGCGGCGCGAATGGCGTCGATCCTGTCCCACACGC
Organism: Planotetraspora thailandica; assembly: GCF_016863335.1. GTDB lineage: Bacteria > Actinomycetota > Actinomycetes > Streptosporangiales > Streptosporangiaceae > Planotetraspora > Planotetraspora thailandica. The sequence continues at coordinate 29,077 of NZ_BOOR01000041.1, read as the reverse complement.
CGTCGCGGGCGACGGGGTCGAGCCCGACGGTCGGCTCGTCGAGGATCAGCAGCTGGGGCGAGCTGACCAGGGCCTGGGCGAGCTCCAGGCGGCGCACCATGCCGCCCGAATAGGTCTTGGCCGGGCGGTCGGCCACCTCCGACAGGTTCATCTCCTCCAGGACGGCGTTCACCTGGGCGGTACGGGTGGCCCGCGGCAGGTCGTAGAGCCGGGCGAACAACGTGACGTTCTCCCTGCCGGTCAGCGTCCCGTCGGCCGACAGCTGCTGCGGCACGTAGCCGATCAGGCGGCGCACCGCCGTACGATGCCGTGCGACGTCGCGGCCGAGCACCTGGATCGCGCCGACCGGGGCCGGCAGAAGCGTGGTGATCATGCGGATCGTCGTGGTCTTCCCCGCGCCGTTGGGGCCGAGCAGGCCGAAGACCTCGCCGCGCCGCACCTCCAGGTCGAGGCCGTCGACGGCCACGGTGTCGCCGAACCGCCGGCGCAGCCCCACGCACCGCACGGCAGGCGTTTCGTCTGAGGCGAGCGGTGAGGTCATGCCTGTCCTTCCGCGAGTTCGTCGAGCAGCCGGCGCAGGGCGGGGAGCGCGGCCGTCACGGTGGCCGCCTCGGCGTCGGTGAGCCCGGAGAAGGCGTCGCCGACGAGCCGGCTGCGGGTGTCGCGCCAGCGCGCCAGGCGGGCGGCGGCCGCGTCGGTGAGGAAGAGTCGGGCCGCGCGGCGGTCGGCGGGGTCGACCTGGCGGAGCAGGAGGTCGGCGGTGACGAGCTGGTTCACCAGGGTGCTGACCGAGTTGCCCGCGAGGTGCAGCGCCCGTGCGGCGGCGGCCACGCCGATGCCGGGCTCGGACTCGACGAGCTGGAGCAGCTCCACCTGTCCGCCGCGTAACGGCGGCCCGGGCAGCTCGGCTCGCAGGCGGCGGCGCACGACGCGGCGCAGCCCCTGGATGAGCGCCATCACCTCGTCTGCCGTGGCGGCGTCTGTGGTCACAATTGTCACTATACCTCTGCTTAAGAGGTATTTTGCTACCCTGCCCGCACCTCCAGCAGCTGCCTGGCCGCGTCGAGCACCTCCGACACCCCGATCGCCAGCAGGCCGGGCCCCGGCACGCCCCCGTACGGGTCACCCGTGCGGCCCGCCCACAACGTGATGTGCCGCGGATGGTCGGGAGGCCCGGACAACACCGGGGACACCGGCCCGCACACCACGACGGACGGCGTGCCGAGTCCCGCGGCGAGGTGGGACACCCCGGTGTCCCCGCAGACGACGAGCGCGGCCCGGCCCACGAGCGCCGCCAGTTCCGGCAGGCCGGTCAGCCCGGCCAGCATCCGGTCGGCGGGCAGGCGGGCCAGTGCGCAGACGCCGTGGGCCAGCGCCCGCTCATGGAGGCCGCCCGTGATCACGACCCTGCGGCCGCGTCTTTCCAGCTCGGCGGCTACTCGGGCGAACCGGTCGGGCGGCCACCGCCTCGCCCCCGCCGCCGCGCCCGGATGGACGATCACCTCGGCCTCGCCGCACGGACCCGGGCCGTCGGCCCCGGGGCGCCGCAACATGAGGTCGCCGGGGTCGGCGGTGATGCCGTACCACCCGAGCAGCGAGCACCATCGCCTGACCTCGTGCGCCTCGGGGTCCCACGGCGGGCCGCCCTCGGATCCGGGCACCTCCGGGTGGGCGTGGGTGAGCAGTCTCCCCGGCCGGGTCGCGAGGAGCGCCCTGATGCTCTCAGGCCCGCGTCCGTGCAGGTTGACCGCGATGTCCGGCGCGTGGAACGGCACGGGCCCCGGCCCGCGCACGTCGACGACCTCGTCCACGGCGCCGATCAGCGGAAGCAGGCCCGTCAGGACGGCGGGCGCGGCCAGCGCGATCCGGTGACGGGGGTGGGCGCGGCGCAGGGCCCGCAGCGCGGGGACCGCCGTGAGCACGTCGCCGAGTCCCAGGCCGCGCAGCACCAGCAGCGCCGGCGCGCGCGTCACCACCGTGCCCTCCGACTCCCGCAGGTACGGCAGGGCCGCAGGTCCGACTCCCGCAGTTGCCACGCGGACCGTTCGGAGAGCTCCCAGGCGGAGAGGGGAACCGGGCGCCTGCCGTGCCTGCGACGGCTGAAGCGCTCTTCCTCGGCGGCCGCGATCACTTGTCCGTCCACGATCGGCGCCGCCGCCGGATCATGGAATATGGCGTTGATCCCCAGAATCCGCATCGGAAGACCTCCGTCACGCCTGATCGAGTGGTTACCGAGCGGAGCGCTTCCAAACGGTCTTTTGCGGAGAAGTCGATGTGGAGAGGGCGTGTCCTAGAGAACCGTCACGAAGCGTGATAATCCGCGCGTTTGCCCTGATGGGTCATGGGTAGCCGTGGGCCGACGAGACCAGGAGGAGCGTTGGGGGACGGCGATGAGAGTCCTCGTGTGGCACGTGCACGGCTCATGGACCACGGCGTTCGTGCGCGGCGGGCATGAATACCTGGTGCCGCTCGTCCCCGGCCGGGGGCCCGACGGGCGCGGCAGGGCGCGGACGTTCCCGTGGCCGGCCAACGCCCGCGAGGTGTCCTTCGACCGGCTTCGCGGGCTCGACGTCGACGTGGCCGTCTACCAGCGGCCGCACGAGATCGATCTGGCCCGCGAGTGGCTGGGCCGCGACGTTCCGGGGGTCTATGTCGAGCACAACACCCCGGGGGGTGACGTGCCGAACGCGCGCCACCCCCTCGCCGGCCGCGGCGACATCCCGCTGGTCCACGTCACGCGTTTCAACGACCTGTTCTGGGATGCGGGAGACGCGCCCACCCGGGTGATCGAGCACGGCGTCGTCGATCCCGGCTACCGCTACAGCGGTGAACTGCCCCGGGCCGGCGTGGTGGTCAACGAGCCGGTCAGGAGGTGGCGGGTGGCGGGAACCGACCTGCTGCCCGCCTTCGCCGTCGCCGCGCCGCTCGACGTCTTCGGCATGAGGGTCACCCGCCTGCCCGCCACCTTGGGCGTTCCCGGCCGGATGGAGGCGTTCGAGGACCTGCCCCGGGAGGCGATGCACGCCGCGCTGGCCCGCAGGCGGGTCTACCTGCACCCCTACCGATGGACCTCGCTCGGGCTCTCGCTCATCGAGGCCATGATGCTCGGCATGCCGGTGGTCGCGCTGGCCACGACGGAGGCCGTGGAGGCCGTCCCGCCGGAGGCCGGGGTCGTCTCGACGAAGGTCCCCACGCTCGTCGCCGCCCTGCGGGCGTTCGCCGCCGACCCGGAGCTCGCCGTACAGGTCGGCAAGGCGGCGCGGGCTGCGGCCCTGGCGCGCTACGACCTCGGCCGATTCCTGTCCGACTGGGATCAGACCCTCGACGACGTCGCCGCGGGGCGGATCAAGTAGCACGCGTGCGTTTTACCAGGTTAGGGGCGGGTTATCGTGGGTACTCCTCAGCGGACGGAATCGGTCTAAAGCGGGCAAAGTATGTGAAACCACCGCAGGGGGCGGCGATGTTTCGGGAAACTTCGCCGCCGCGGCGAAAGGGGCGGGCAGGTCGCCGTCCACCGCTCGCTTGAAGATCCGGAAACAGCACTAGGGGGCAAAAAACGAGATACAACCGGAATTCATGGTCAGACTTTGCCGATCGTCACTACGACGCCATCGTCGACATATCGCTCGGGCTGGCCGTCCTGGTCTGCAGCCTTCCACTCGCCTTCATGGCGTCCGGGCCGTCCTGGCTGACCGCGCCTCGCTGGTTCGCGGTCCTTTCCGCCGTCGCCGCGTCGGCGGCGATGTTGTGGCGGCGCCGTACGGCATGGCCCGCGGTCGCCACGGCGTTGATCTGCCTCGCGGTCACGGGCCAGTTTCTGCCGCTGACGGTCGCCGCCTACTCCATGACGGCGCACCGCACGGTCGGCTGCTGGAGGCCGGTCGCCGGCGGCATGGCGCTGGGCTACCTGGTGATGAGCGGCTTGAGTCACCCCCTCGGGCATCTGCTGTGGGTGGACGCCGTCCGCGCCGTGGCGCTGGTCTACCTTCCCGCCGTGATCGGCGGCTGGGTGCGCGGATACCGCGCGATGATCGAGGACCAGTGGCTGCGTGAGGAGCGGGCCGCGTCCAGAGAGCGCCGCCGCCTGGCGGGCGAGCTGCACGACACCGTGACCCACGCGGTGACCGTGATGGTCCTCAATGCCGGCGTCATCCAGGACAACGAGGATTCCGGCGAGATACGCAAGCTGGCCAGGGGCATCGAGGACAAGGGCGTGCGGGCCCTCGCCGAGATGCGCGAGCTGCTCACCACGCTGCGCCGGGGCGAGGTTCCGGCGTCCGCGTTGGGGGTGGACGGCATTCCGCAGCTGGTCGAGGAGGGCATCGCGACCGGCCTGCGGATCAGCCTGTCCCTCGACGTCGCAGACCGGGGGCTCCCGCGACAGGCCGCGCACGCGTGCTACCGGATCGTCCAGGAGGGGCTCAACAACGTGCGCAAGCACGCCCCGGGTTCGATGGTGCGGGTGGCCTGCGAGACCAGGGGCGAGGTCACCAGCGTGTCCGTCGTCAACGACGCCGCGGACGAGGAGCCGCGGCCCCGGACGACGCTGAACCTAGGCGAGTCGGGATACGGGCTGGAGGGCCTGAGGGAGCGGGTCACCTTGGTCGGGGGCCGGCTCGCCTGGAATCGCACCGAGGAGGGGGGCTTCGCGCTGACAGCCCACATCCCCCACTCCGGCCGTGCTCGTGAGTCCATGATCAAAAACTAAATCGTTATCCAGATAAATCAGGATTCATCGGTTAGGTTGAGATCAACATCGAGCGGAGAACGGGCGGTCGTACATGGAACAGGCACCGGTCGGAGTCGACCCGGCTGTCCCGAGCGTGGCCAGGATCTACGACTACCTCCTCGGGGGCAAGGACAACTTCGCCTCCGACCGCGCGGCGGCCGACAAGCTCATCGAGCTCACCCCCAACGTGAGGGAAGGGGTGCAGGCCAACCGGCGCTTCCTCAGCCGGGCGGTGCGCCTGCTCACCGGCCTCGGCATCCGCCAGTTCCTCGACATCGGCGCCGGGCTGCCCACCCAGGAGAACGTGCACCAGGTGGCGCTGCGGGAGGTTCCCGACTCGAAGATCGCCTACATCGACAACGACCCCATCGTGCTCAGCCACGGCAGGGCGCTGCTGGCCGACAACCCGCAGACCGTCGTGCTGGACGGCGACCTGCGCGACCCCGACGCGATCGTGAACGACCCGCGGCTGCTCGCGCACATCGACTTCGACCGGCCGGTGGGCCTGCTCCTCGTGGCGGTGCTGCACTTCGTGCCCGACGACGAGCTCGCCGAGCGCGCCATGCGCACGCTGCGCGACCGGCTCGCCCCGGGCAGCGCCCTGGTGATCAGCCACCTGTCCTTCGGCGATCTCGACGACGGCAGGCTGAAGGAAGGCCGTGAGATCTACAGCCGCACCAGCGCGGGTTCGGCCACGCCCCGGCCCCGCGCCGGGATCCTGCGCTTCTTCGACGGGTTCGAGCTGCTCGAGCCCGGTCTCGTCTCCACGGGCGAGTGGCGGCCCGAGGCGGATGATCCCAAGCTCGAGAAGCTCCCCGGCATCGACGGGTTCTGCGGCGTCGGTCTCCTGCGCTGACGTCCGGTCTCAGACGGCGCTGGCCATGGGGCCGCCGTTGAACCGTACGGCGTCGCCGATGGCCGCCATGAGGTCGAACGGCGCTCCCGCGGTGTCGGTGTAGGCGCGGTGCAGGTTGAGCACCAGCCGCTCCGCGTCGGGCCAGTTCGCGTACGCGCCGAGGTCGCATCGCTGCGCGGCCTCCAGCGGCGTCAGGCCGTCCTTGATGCCCGCCTGCGCGGTCTCCTGGACCAGCCGCAGGTAGCCTTCCACCCCGGCCAGGACGCCGGGCAGGTCGGCCCGCCCGATGAGGGGCCCGTGGCCGGGCACGACGTGGTCGGCGTCGAAGCCGGCGAGCCAGCCGAGCGCCCTGATCGCGCCCTCGACCGAGCCCATGAGCACCATCGGCGTGATGCCGTTGAAGATCAGGTCGCCGGTGAACAGCACCCGCTCCTCGGGCAGCCAGGCGACCACGTCGCCCGGCGTGTGGGCGGTGTATTCCGGGTGCAGCAGGTCGACCCGGCGGGATCCGGTGAACACCGTGAGGTCCGAGCGCAGGACGACCGAGGGCACCCGGCGGGTGACATCGCCCCAGTCGGGCACGGGCTGCCATACCGGCGGGCAGCCGTCGATGATCGGGTCGGCCAGCAGGCCCTCCCGCATGGCCTCGTGCCCGATCAGCACGGTCGTGTCGGGGAGCAGGCTGTTGCCGTACGTGTGGTCGCCGTGCAGGTGGGTGTTGACCGCCATGGTCAGCGGTGCGTCGCCGGTGGCGGCGCGGACGGCGGCGAGGAAGCGGGTGGTGCGCTGCTCGGTGGCGCAGGTGTCGACGAGGATGGTCCCGCCGGGGCCGCTCACCGCGCCCGCGTTGTTGATCCACCAGGTGCCGTCCGGCTGCACCCAGGCGTGAACGCCGTCGACGATCTCGTGCAGGGCTGCGGCCTCCGGCGCGGAGCCGGCTCCGGCGTGGGTCGATGTCACTGGGCGGTCCTTCTCGTCAGTCGTGCGTTTTGGGCAGGGAACACCATATGGCCTGGTCAGATGATCGCCCGTGGCCGGTAGGGGAGAACCGCCCGTCATGGGGCAGACTTGCGGATGCCCCCGTCCCATCGGCGAACGCAGGAGCCTGAAAGCCCATGGTCGACATCCGCGCCGGACAGCCCGCGCAACCCTCCGACCTCGTCGACGTGGCCCGCCTGGTCACGGCCTATTACGCGTTCCACCCCGATCCCGAGCAGGCCGGGCAGCGGGTCGCCTTCGGCACGTCGGGGCACCGGGGCTCCGCGCTCAACGTCGCCTTCAACGAGGACCACATCCTCGCCACCAGTCAGGCCATCTGCGAGTTCCGGGCGAGCAGGGGTGTGGACGGGCCGCTGTTCCTCGGCGCCGACACCCACGCGCTGTCCGAACCCGCCCGGGTGTCCGCCCTGGAGGTCTTCGCCGCCAACGGCGTCACGGTGCTCATCGACAGCCGGGACGGCTACACGCCGACGCCGGCCGTCTCCCACGCGATCCTCACCTACAACCGCGGCCGTACGGCAGGCCTCGCCGACGGCGTCGTCGTCACCCCCTCGCACAACCCGCCCTCCGACGGCGGGTTCAAGTACAACCCTCCGAACGGCGGGCCCGCCGACACCGACGCGACCTCGTGGATCCAGGACCGCGCCAACGCGCTGATCGCCGACGGGCTGAAGGAGGTCAGGCGCATCCCGTACGCGCGGGCGCTGGAGGCGGCCACGACCGGCCGCCACGATTTCCTCGCGGCCTACGTCGGCGACCTCGGGTCGGTCGTGAACCTGGACGCGATCCGGGACGCCGGCGTGCGCATCGGCGCCGACCCGCTCGGCGGCGCCAGCGTCGCCTACTGGGCCGAGATCGCCGACCGGTACGGCCTGGACCTCACCGTGGTGAACCCGCTCGTCGACCCGAGCTGGCGCTTCATGACCCTCGACTGGGACGGCAAGATCAGAATGGACTGCTCCTCGCCGTACGCGATGGCGTCCCTGATCGGCAAGCGCGACTCCTTCTCCGTGGCCACCGGCAACGACGCCGACGCCGACAGGCACGGCATCGTCACCCCCGACGCCGGCCTCATGAACCCGAACCACTACCTCGCCGTCGCGATCTCCTACCTGTACGGCAACAGGCCCGGCTGGGCCGCCGACGCCGGGGTCGGCAAGACCCTCGTCAGCAGCAGCATGATCGACAGGGTCGCGGCCGACCTGGGCCGGCGTCTGGTCGAGGTGCCGGTGGGCTTCAAGTGGTTCGTCTCGGGGCTGCTCGACGGCTCGCTGGGCTTCGGAGGGGAGGAGAGCGCGGGCGCCTCGTTCCTGCGGAGGGACGGCTCGGTGTGGACCACCGACAAGGACGGCATCGTCATGGCCCTGCTGGCGTCGGAGATCATCGCGGTCACCGGCCGCTCGCCGAGCGAGCACTACCAGGATCTGGTGTCCCGGTTCGGCGACCCCGCCTACGCCCGGGTCGACGCGCCCGCCACCCGGGAGCAGAAGGCGGTGCTGGGCAGGCTGTCCGCGGATCAGGTCACTGCGGGCACGCTCGCCGGGGAGCCGATCACGGAGGTGCTCACGTCCGCTCCCGGCAATGGAGCGGCCATCGGCGGTCTCAAGGTGGGCACGGCGAACGCGTGGTTCGCCGCGCGCCCCTCCGGCACGGAGGACGTGTACAAGATCTACGCCGAGTCGTTCAACGGCCCGGACCATCTCGCCCGGGTCCAGGAGGAGGCGCGCGCGCTGGTGGACGGGGCACTGTCCGGCTGATCCTCCACTGATCGCCTGGGGCCTCGACGTGCGCGCGTTCGCCTGAGCGGGCCCATGCCTCGGTGGACACCGGGCCGCCTGCGCCTCGCGGCGGCCCGGTGTGGCGGTCAGTCCGTGTAGAGCAGTTCGATCGAGTCGGAGTATTTGCTGTGGATGATCCTGCGCCGCAGCGAGAACTTCGGCGTGAGCTCCTCGGTCTCGGTCGACCACTCGACGGGCAGCAGCTTCCACCTCTTGATCTGCTGCACCCGGGCGAGGCGCTCGTTGGCCTTGGCGACCACGGTCTCGACCGCGGCCAGCACCTCCGGGTGCTCGGCGAGGTCGGCCAGGCCGGTGAAGCTCAGGCCGCGGGCGTGCGCCCACACGGGCGCGGCCTCGCCGTCCAGTGTGATCAGCGCGACCGGGTACGGCCGGCGGTCGCCGAAGGCGAGGGCCTGGCCGACCAGCGGGTGCTCCTTGAGGAGGTTCTCGATGTTGGCGGGGGAGATGTTCTCCCCGCCGGAGGTGATGATGAGCTCCTTCTTGCGGTCGACGACCCGGCAGAACCCGTCGTCGTCGATGCTGCCGACGTCGCCGGTGTGGAGCCAGCCGTCCTCGTCGATCAGGTCGGCGGTGGCCTCCGGCAGGTTGAGGTAGCCGCCCGTCCCGATGGGACCGCGCATGAGGATCTCGCCGTCGTCGGCGATCCTGATCTCGATGCCGGGCAGCGCCGGGCCGACCGTGCCGAGCTTGTACCTGTTCGGCGTGTTGACCGTGCAGGCGCCGGTGGTCTCCGTCATGCCGTACACCTCGAGGATGTTCAGGCCGAGCCCGGCGAAGAAGCGCTGCACCTCGATGGACAGGGGCGCCGCGCCCGACGACAACCACAGCGCGCGGTCGAAGCCGATCAGCGACCTGGCCAGTGACAGCAGGGCGGCGTCGGCCTTCTCGTAGGCCGCGACGATCTCGGGGGAGGGCGTCGCGCCGTTCTGGCCCGCCTCGATATAGGCCACGCCCGCGGCCATCGCGGCCCTGACCTGCGCCTGCTGCTCCTCCGGCTGGGCCGCCATGACCGCGAGCAGCCCCGCCATGATCTTCTCCCAGACCCGCGGGACGCCGAAGAACAGCACGGGCCGCACCTCGCGCAGCGCCGTGCTCAGCTGGGTCAGGTCGGGGCAGAAGTGCACGTGCGAGCCCTTGAAGAGCGGCAGGTAGAGGCTCAGCACCCGCTCGGCGATGTGGGCGTAGGTGAGGTAGGAGATCTGTGCCCCGAAGTCGGGCAGGCTGGAGGTCTGCTCGATGGAGGCGACCTCGTAGGAGATGTTCCTGTGGGTCAGCGGCACACCTTTGGGGTTGCCGGTCGTGCCCGAGGTGTACAGCACGGTCGCCGTGTCGCCCGGCCGTACGGCACGCAGGCGGTCCTCTGCCACGGACGGGTCCGCCGCGTGCCGCTCCCTGCCCAGGGCGACGAACGCGTCCCAGGTCAGGAAGCGGTCGCCCGAGGGGCACGCCTCCGGGTCGAGCACGATCACCTTGGTCAGATCGGGCGAGACCTCCAGCGTGTGCTGCCAGCGGGCGAGTTCGGCGGCGCCGCCGAGCACGGCGATCTTCGCGTGCGCGTCGGCCGCGATGTAGGAGACCTGCTCGGGGGCGAGCGTGGCGTAGACGGAGATGGGGGTGGCCCCGGCGTGCACGGCGCCGAGGTCGGCCAGCACGTGCTCGGGACGGTTGACCATCATGAGGCACACCGTCTCGCCCGCCTCCAGGCCGAGCGCGGCGAAGGCGGAGGCGATCGCGAGCACCTCGGCCCGGGCCTGGCCGAAGGTCAGCGTCTCCCAGCCGTCGCCGACCCGCATCGAATAGGCGGGGGCGTCGGGATGGGCGTCGGCGATGTCCTGAAGCCGGGTGCAGAGGGTGTGGTCACGGATTTGCGCCTCGATCGAAGAACGCTCGTGCAGTATGTCGGCTTTCGTCATGAATTAGCCTTTGTGTGGGGGGCGACACCTGACTTGGGACGTATCGCATCACGCACACAAATGGGTTACAAGAGGTTCACCCGAACGTATTCGCGGGAGTGCGCGAATATGGTTTAGACCATTCTTGGCGGCGTCGGAGAATCCGACTCGGCGTTGTGCGATTCCCCCGTGCGGCCGGAGTCAGCGTCGTGGCACCCGGACTTTCGTCCCCCCAGCCGGGCGATGCGGCTGATGCGAATCGGCATCGGCGAGGGTTCGGCTTCGGCTGGGGGAAGTGACGGCATGCGCATTTATCGCCTTTTCTGAGGCGCAGCGATTTCCGTGTTACTCGTGTTGAACGGCGCCTGCCACCGGCGCGACTTCCGCACTTCCGTGCCGTCGGGCTGGACAGCCGATTGGTCGAAAGGCGTTTGCCTCGGCGACGTCGGTGGCGCCTGCGTCTGATCAGGCCGCGACCACCGGGTCGGCCGGCTCGCCCACGAGGCGTCGCAACCTCAGGACGAGCCGGGCGCCCTCTTGCGCGTCCTCGCACCGCAGCGTGCCCCCGTGGGCCTCGGCGATCTCCCGTGAGATCGCCAGGCCGAGCCCGCTGCCGCCGGGATCGAGCGACCTGCCGGAATCAAGCCTGGTGAAACGTTCGAAAACACGCTCGTGATCCTTGGGATCGATGCCGTCCCCGTCATCGGACACCGTGACGACGACCTGCTCGTCCTCCGCGTCCACGGTGATGTCGACCCGGCTCCGTGCGTGCCGTTGCGCGTTGTTGAGCAGGTTCTCCATGATCCGATAGAACTGCACCGGCGACCCGTGGACCTGTGCGCCTCCCGTCACGTGGACGGAGACGGGAACCCGCCCGGTACGGCCGGCCGCCGACTCGGCGATCAGGGCGTCCAGGTCCACGACCTCCGTCACGGGGGACTTCTCCGCGCTGATGCGGGCGAGGACCAGCAGGTCGTCGATGATCGCCTGGAGCCGGTCCATGCTGGTGAGCGCCGCCCGGATGGCCTCGTAGGCGTTGCCCTCGTCCGGGTCGGCCAGCGCGTCCTCCAGTCGCAGGCGCATGCCCGCCATGGGCAGCCGCAACTCATGGGAGGCGTCGGACGTGAAGCGGCGGTGCTGCTCGACGATGCCCTCCATGCGGTCGAGGGCGTCGTTGGCCGACATCACGAGCAGAGCGATCTCGTCCTGGCCGGGCGGCTGGGGCAGCCGCAGGCTCAGGTCGTCGGGAGTGATCGCGCATAGCCGTGCGCGGATCTGCTTCATCGCGCACAGGGACCTGTCGACGATCTTCCAGGTCAGCCAGGTGACCGCTGACAAAATCACGAGGGCTCCCACGGCGATCCAGAATTCCAGCGAGTAGTCGGCGAACAGGGGCGGTGTCGGCGGGCGGTGGCGTACGGCGAGGTCGAGGGCCGCGCCCGTCCCCGTGAGCACGAGAAACGACGACAACGTGGCGATCAGCGTGTAGCGAAGCCGCAGCGACAGGGGACATCGCTGCCCCCTTCTGCGCACCGCGACACGAAGCATGGGGTGGTTCACCGTCCTTCGTGCCGATGCGTCCGCGTGAGCGCCGTGGTGCACGCCTGCTGAAGCGGGCTCTGGCACAGGCTCGGGCGAACGATCCACAGGGAGACCGAATGCCGGGCACGAAGGCCAGAAGATCCGCTGAAGTCCATTTCATAACTGTATGGACTAAATGTGACTTATGGGTGGTTGCGTTACACCTAGTCGCAAGACAACCCCAATGCACCATTTTCATGTTAGCGATCACAGTCATGCAAGCCCCAGCCCGCCCATAGATGCCAAGGAGTGGCGAGGGGGTGGGCTCCCCGGATTGTGACCACGGGCCCCCGGGTTGTGGTCACGGCCCCCCGAGTTGTGGTCACGGGCCCCCGGATTGTGACCACGGGCCCCCCGGTGGCCGTGATCATGCAGAAGTTCGGTGGCATGCCCCGCGACCTGGGAAAACGTATTTCGTGATCATGCAGAAGTTCGCCCACGTGGCACCTGAGCAGCGGAGATGTATGTCGTGATCGTGCACTGATCGCGCCCCATGCATGATCACGAAACCTAATCGCTCGGAAGGACGGTTCGATTTTCATATTTAGTGCATGATCACGAAATGAGAATGGGCAGGTCAGATGGCCGATCGCCGAACTTCTGCATGATCACGAACGGGGTCCGCGCAGGTGAAGGGGCCTTTCCCCGAACTTCTGCATGATCACGCCCAAGGGGGGGTGGGGGAGTCAGCGGTGGACGTGGGGGAGCACCTCGCGGGAGTAGAAATCGATCACCTTGGACTGGTCGGCCTGGCCTGCGTGGATGAAAGGTGTGGCCCCGGCGTCGAGCAGGCGCTGCACGGCCGTGACGTGCACCTGCGGATCCGTGCCACGCGGCCAGTTCGCGTACACCTTGGACAACGGCCACCTTTGCTCCGCCAGTCGCTGGATCGTCACCGGATTGGGCTGGTAGATCAGGTCGCCGAACCCGTGTACGGTGAACCGCCACTGCCGTGCGGCGTATTCGGCGTCGTCCTTCCCGCCGACCACGACCCAGGTCTCGGCCAGCTTGGGCATCGTGTCGGGGTCCTTCCCGCCGGCGCGAGCGCCCTGGTCGAACGCGTCGCGCATGCGCTTGTCGGTGATGTCGTGCGACTGCACCACCCAGCCGTCGCCGTACCGCCCGGCCAGATAGGCGCTCTTCGGCCCGCTGGCGGCGACGTAGATCGGCACCGGCTGCGCGGGCAGGTCGTATAGCTTGAACTGGTCGGTCCGGTAGTAGCGGCCCTTGTGCGTCACCCGTTCGCCGGTCCACAGCCTGCGGATGAGCCCGATCGCTTCGATCAGCCGGTCGTGGCGCTCGGGGTAGCGCCCGAAATGCCCGGTCGTGGCGAGCTCGTTGAGCGCCTCCCCGGTGCCGACGCCGAGGAAGACCCGGCCGGGCGTCAGGATGCCGAGCGAGGCGAAGGCCTGAGCCACCTGCGAGGGGTGGTGGCGGTAGAGCGGGCAGGTCACCCCGGTCCCGTAGGTCACCCGCGAGGTCCGGTCGCCGATCAGCGCGAGCGTCAGCCAGGGGAACATGGAGTGCCCCTCATTGTCCTGCCAGGGGTGGGAGTGGTCGCTCGTCCAGACGTAGCCGAACCCGGCGCGGTCGGCCTGCTCGGCGAAGCGCACGAGGTCCTGTGTGCGGAACTGCTCGTGCCCGAGGATGAACCCGACCGGTGCGGCCGACGGCGTCGAATGAACGGGCGTCCGAGGCGAAGGCGCGCCGCGCAGGACGCCCGCGCCGGCGAGCGCCGCGGCCCCGAGCAGGGAGAACTCCCTCCTGGTCAGGCCGTGCTCGTCTCCGCTCATGTATGCCTCCCGGGATTGGCAGGAGATCGTCGCCCCATACCCCCTCGAAAAACGAACAAACGGCATAAAAGGTGATAAAAGACACTGGGGTAATGCCGCGGTGCTGATCAGGCATGACATGGTCCGTCACGGGGCGTAGCCGGGACGGGCGGGGACACGTCGGCCTAGCCTCCCTTGAAAAAGGGGGTGGCCATGTCATCGATTCCCATGCTCGGCCTGGCCGGTGACCACACGCTCGGCGCCGTCCACGAGATGCCGGAGATCCGCAAAGCCGTGCAGACGAGCCCGCTCACCCTGGCCGACCGGCGGCTCCTGATCGACCAGGCCGCCGTGGTCATCGAGGGCCTCTACGCGCATCTGCCGCACAAGCGGGCGATGTACGCCATCGACCCGGGCCAGCGACTTCGCCTGCTGCGCGGGCGGCTTCCCACGCTGTCCGACGCGGCCTTCCACGCCGAGCTCGTCAAGATCTTCACCCAGCTCCGCGACGGGCACACCGAATACGTCCTGCCGGAGGCGTACCAGGGGCCGGTCGCCTTCCTCGGCATCCGCCTCGAGCGCTGCTGGGACGGCGAGACGGCCCGCCACCTCGTCACCGCCCGGTACGGCAAGCTGACCGGCGACGAGCACCTCGTCCCCGGCGTGGAGGTCACCCACTGGAACGGCATGCCGATCGAGATGGCCGTGGCGAGGAACGCCGAGCGGGAGTTCGGCGGCAACTCGGCCGCCCGGGACGCGCGCGGTCTGCAGGCGATGGCGATTCGCCCGTTCGTCACGTCGTCGATGCTCGACGAGGACTGGGTCGATCTCAGGTACGTCACCCAGGCCGGCGAGGGCCGCGACGTCCGCATCCCGTGGCGGGTCTTCGACTCGATCGACGACCTGCGCCGGTTGCTCGCCGCCGAGCCCAGCGCCGTGGGCCCGGCCTCGGCGGGGACGGTGCCCACGGCGGTGGGATTCGACCTGCGCACCACGCTCGCCCAGCGGATGCGCAAGCGGCTGTTCGCGGCGTCGGCGCGAGCCGGGAGCGAGGAGATCGCCACCACGAGGCCCGAGCTCAGGGCCAGGATCGTCCGGGCCGGCGACGGCCGCGAGTTCGGCCACCTGCGGATCTTCTCCTTCCACGTGGAGGACCTGAAGGCCGACGGCGACGTCGTCGACGACATCATCGGTTTCCTCGACGAGGTCGCGCGGCTCCTGGAGCTGATGCCGAAGGACGGCCTGATCGTCGACGTCCGCGACAACGGCGGCGGGTTCGTCGTCGCGGCCGAATACCTCCTGCAGATGTTCACGCCCAACCGGATCGCCCCCGGCCTGGCCCAGTTCGTGTGCACCCCCACCACGGCGGCCTTCGCCGAGGCGCTCGACGAGATGGTGCCGTGGCGGGACTCGATCGCCGAGTCGGTGCTGACCGGCGCGCAGTATTCCAGCGGCGTCCCCCTCGACCCCGCCGATTTCATCAACACGGCGGGCCAGCTCTACCACGGGCCGGTGGTGTTGGTCACCGACGCGCTCTGCTACAGCGCCACCGACACCTTCGCCGCGGGATTCCAGGACAACCGGGTCGGCCCGGTGCTCGGGGTCGACACGGCGACCGGCGCGGGTGGTGCGGAGGTCCGCACGCATTCCGCCATGTCGCGGGACTGGCCGGGCGGTCCACTCCGGCCGCTGCCCGGCGGCGCCGACTTCCGCCTGTCGATCCGCCGTACGCTCCGGGTGGGACGTCGCGAGGGACAGGTCATCGAGGACTTCGGCGTCGTGCCCGACGACGTGCACCGGCTCACCAGGCGCGACCTGCTGGAGGACAACGCCGATCTCATGGCGGCCGCGATCGCCCTGCTGCGCGAGGGCAGGCCGCGCACACTCGATGTGGACGACGTCGCCGTCGACGGCTCCCGCCTCACTCTGACGCTGACGACACGGGCGCTCACCGGGATCGACGTCTACGCCGCCGACCGCCCGGTCGCGATCACCCCCGTCGCCGACGGCACGACCACGGTCTCCTTCACACTGCCGCGGGCCCCGGAGGTGCTGGTCCGCCTGCTCGGTTTCGACGGCACCGTACTCGCCGCCGCGCGGAACCTGCGGTTCAAGGCGGACGGCACCGGCCGCCCCACCGTCGTGCGGACCGGTGCCATGAGCCGTCTCCGTTCCTGACCGGACGGTGGTGCGGCAAGGATCGGGATGCCTGGAAGCTTCCGGAATATTCACTTTGTGTTGTTGATCATCCTCTTTACGATCAGAGCGTTCGCCTTACATGATCGAGTCAAGAGGTTGACATGCGCTTCTTACGGCACCGCCTGGCAGGCGTTTCCGTGGCACTCGCCGCCGCGGCATTTCTTGTCGGTACGGCTCTGCCTGCCCAGGCGGCTGTCGAGCGTGGACCGGCGCCGACCGGTCTGCTCTCGAACGGCAAGCCCTGCGCCACCGGGGACTCCCGTCCCTATGTGCTGACCACCACGCCGACGCTGGCAGCGGTGCAGACACATCCGAACGCCGGGCTGCAGATGCTGACCAGCACGTTCTCCTGGTGGCCGGTCGGCGGAAGCCCGAACGAGACCGACACGGTGTCGAGGTTGTCCGGCAATCCGGCCACGGTCTCCGCGACGATACCGGCGGACAGGCTCACCGACGGCGCCTCGTACGCCTGGAAGGCGCGCACCTTCGACGGCACACACTTCAGCCCGTGGTCGGACAGGTGCGAGTTCACGGTCGACATGACCCCGCCGCCCGCGCCGGGCGGGGTGACGTCGGACGACTACCCGGTCGGCCGCCCGAGCGGCGGGACCGGCGTGGCCGGCGTCTTCGAGATCGTCCCGCCGGCGTCCCAGGCCGAAGACGTGGTCGCGTACGCGTACACCCTTGACTCGGGAGTGGTTGGGGGCGAGACCGTCCCTGCGCGCGCCGGCGACCACGGCGCATCCGTGACGGTGACGCCAACGCACGACGGCCCCAACAGACTGTTCGTGCGATCCAAGGACCGGGCCGGCAGGCTGTCGACCCCCTTCACGTACACCTTCAGCGTCCGGGCACCGGCCGGTGCCGCGGCGGAGTGGACGTTCGAGGAGCCTGGGGGCGACGCCGTGGACGTCAGGCACGGCAACACGGCTGTGCTGTCTGGGGGCGCGACCAGGACCGGTGGCAGGTCGGACGTCGGCGAGGCGCTCTCCCTGAACGGCACGTCGGCGTTCGCCGCCACGTCGGGCCCGGTGCTCGCGCCCGACCCGGACACCCAGGCGATGACGCCCGTGCGAACCGACCGCACCTTCACGGTCACCGCACGGGTGAAGCTGGCCGCCACCGGCGGCGACGACGTGGCCGCCGTGTCCGCGGACGGCACCCGCACCTCCGCCTACGTGCTCGGCTACTCGGGCTCGACCGGCCGGTGGACGTTCCGGCTGGCCGGCTCCGACATCGACGATCCCGCCTCGGCGATCGTGTCCTCCGACGCCGCTCCGGAGGCGGGCAGGTGGACGCACCTGGCAGGCGTGTACGACTCGGCCACGCGGCAGTTGCGCCTTTACGTGAACGGCGTCCAGCAGAGCGCCACCGCGACCCTCACCGGGGGATTCGACGCCACCGGGCCGGTCGCCCTCGGCCGTGCCAAGGCCGCAGGCGCAGCGGCCGGCTTCCTCGGCGGTGCCGTGGACGACGTACGCGTGTACGGCTATGCCGAGACAGCCGCGAATCTGGCTGCTTTCGCGGCGCCCCTCCCACCGAGGATCTCGTTCCCGGAGGGGAGCACCGTGCCGGCAGGCGGACGGTTGACCGTACGGTTCGACGCGGGGGACGACACGAACGTGACGAAATTCCGCTACTCCGTGGACGGTCTCGCCCTGGAGCGCGAAATCAGTGCCCTTGAAGGCTCGGCGACGGTGACGATCGACCCGGGCGCGGCCGGGAGGCGGACGATCTTCGCCGCGGCCGAGGACGACGGAGGCCGGCGATCGCCCCTGACACAGGGTGACTACACGGTGAAGAGCGTGATCAGAGTGTCCGGCACGGTGTGGGACGTCGACACGTTCATTCCGGTGGAAGGGGCGACCGTGACGCTGGAGCCGGGCGGTCTGTCGATGGTCACCGGTCCGGACGGCGCATACGACTTCACCGGCTTCCCCGAGGGGCACTACACGTTGTCGGCCGTCAAGGACGGCGCGTGTCCCCTGTCCGGAAGCATAGAGCTGGATATCAGCGGCGAGTTGCTCGGCACGGACGTGTTCGTGGTCCGGCCGTCCGACGACTCCGGATCTCCGACCTGCGTCCCGTAGCAGGTCACGGGTTCTTCGGCGCGGTCGACGTTGAGATCGCCTTCGAGAGGGCGTCGCCGACCATTTCGGAGACGTGCTCGACCGTGGCGATGCCGTCGCCCATGGAGTGGTCGCGGGTGGTCAGGACGGCGATCAGGTAGTCGTGGTCGTCGCCCCGGACTCTGCCGATGCTGTTGATGGTCCACAGGCCGCCGTCGACGGCGCGGGGGAGCCAGCCGTTCTTCAGCGCCGTCGTGTCCCCCCGGCCACCGGCGGCGCTGACCCCCCAGTCCTGCGAGGAGAGCACGTCGCCCATCAGGTCCAGCGCGTACGCACGATTCTTCGCGTTGACCGGGCTCTTGGCCGAGGTGAGCGTCTTCAGCAGGCGGATCTGGTCGGCCACCGTCGTCATGGTGGCGCCCCAGTAGCCGGCGGGACCGGGGGCGGTGTTGCGAAGGCGCAGCTTCTTGTTGGCGGCGGCCACCCCGGCCGAGCCGCCGACCTCGTTCCAGAGCGCCGTCGCCGCGTCGTTGTCGCTGGCGGTGATCATCCGCTTGGCGAGGGCCCGCTCGTTCGCGTTGAGCCCGCGCTTGTCCCGCTGTGCGCGCAGGAGCAGCGTCACGAGGATGTCGGCCTTCACGATGCTGGCGGTGGCATGCCGCTGCTTGGTGTTGTAACCGTACGAGAGGCCGGTCTTCAGGTCTTCGATCTGTACGGAGAGTTCGCCGGATCGGCCGTCGAGGTATGCCCCGAGGCGCTTGGTGAGGTTCTTGCGGGCCGACTTCGTGAAGGTGGGTTTCGGAGTCGGCGACGGGCTGGGAGTCGGAACCGCAGAAGGGCTGGGGGGTGGACTCGGCGTGGCGGACGGTGACGAGACAGGGACGAACGCGGCGGCTGAGGACGCGCCCGTCGTCCGTGAGCGCGCCGCCGCGAACCACACGGTGCTCACGACCACGCAGACGGCCACGACCACCACGACCGCCGTACGGAGGACCAGTCGGTGCCGGAGGAGAGGCCGCAGAGCGGCTTCTGCACCGCCTCGAAGCCGCCCGAATGCCATACCAAACAGGTTTATAGACGGATATTGACTGAACCTTGGATCCGTCTACAAGTTTGCTGGCCTTTGTCCCATCAACACGTGAAGAAACTGAGACCTCACGTCTATCAAGCCGGACAAGGGGGCATCGCCCGCGTGGCGCAGACGATGCCCCCACCGGCTACTTGATGTAGGCGATGCCGTCCGTGGCGATGGTCGGGCGTCCGGAGGTTCCCGCGACGACGATCTTCACGGTGTGCTTGGCGCTCGTGGTCCAGGTCTTCGTCCAGACGATGTTGCGGTAGACCGTGGACGAGGCCCTGGTGTCGACGAGCGCGGTCTTCACACCGTCGACGTAGACGTTGAACGCGCCGACGTTCGTCGCCCGCTTGACGATGAGCCCGACCGAGCGCCCGGTGAAGGTGTAGGTCGCCGAGGCGCCCTTCGAGGAGCTGAAGAAGGCCTTGCCGCTGAGGTAGGAGCTGGAGGTCGTCGTGCTCCACTTGCCCGTGCGTGTGGCGGAGGTCTCACCGACCACGGCCGCGGTTCGCGTGATCGGCGACGTCCGGGAGTTGCCCGCCGCGTCCGCGGCCGCCACCGACCACACCGTCGACGACAGGTTCTTCGCGGTGGACGACCACGACGTCGCGGTCGTCGTCAGCGTGGCCGAGGACGGCGAGGTGATCTTGAGCGAGCGCAGCAGCGTGTTGTCGGAGGCCTTCCAATGGAGGCCCACCGGCATGACACCCTTCGTGCTGATCGTGCCGGTCCGGATGGCGAGATAGGGGGCCGTGGCGAAGGTCGGCGCCGTCTTGTCCACGACGACCGGGTAGGTCGTCGAGGCCGCCGTGGAGCCGTTGATGTTGACCGCCCGCAGCTGCACCTTGTGCGAGCCGGTGGTGAGGGTCAGGCTCCGCGAAGTTGTCGAGGCGTTCAGACTGGCGACGCGTTTGTCGTCGACCCAAACCTCATACCGCGAGATCGCGGCCGTCTTGGACGCCCAGCCGAGCGTGACCGTGCCCTTGGTGTAGAACGTCGACCCCACCTTGGTGGAGCCACTGATGCTGCTCAGGGAGACCGACGTGGCCGGGCTGACCCACTGCTTGGCGGTGGTCCTGATCGAGGGGAGCAGGTCGTAGAGCTTCTGGCCGGGGCACGCCGTGGCGAAGCCGTCCCGATGCCCGGAGATGTTGAAGAACGTTTTGACGCCAGAGTTGGTCATCGTCGTCTTGCCGGTCGGGTCCACGTGGTTCAGACCCAGCTTCCATGCGGCGAGCCGGGCCACCGCGGAGACGGCGGCAGCCGGCGGTGTGGTCGACACGAAGTTGCCGAGCACGGCGATCCCAGCGGAGCCGGTGTTCCAGCCCAGGGTGTGTGCGCCGACCACCGCCTTGTCGACGCCTCCGGCGCGGCCCTCGAAGATCTTGCCGCACTTGTCGACCAGGAAGTTGTAGCCGATGTCGTCCCAGCCCTCTGACTGGATGTGGTAGAGCATGATCGACCGGATGATCGCCGGGGACTGGTCACAGGTGTAGGTGTTGACGCCGTCCGTGTGGTGGACGAAGACCACCTTGGCCGCGGGGGCGATTGCGGGCGGGTTCTTGACCAGCTTCTCGTTCGCGCCCCATGAGGCCCGGCTGATGATGGACGGGCGCGGTGCGGTGCTCACCGGGGCGGTCGGGGTCGGCGTCGGCGTCGGGGTGACAGACGTCGACGGGGTCGCCGAGGGCGTGGTCGGAGTGACGGAGGCAGAAGGCGTCGCGGAGGGAGTCGCGGTCGCGGACTCGGACGCAGTGGGGGTCGGCGTCGCCGAATCCGACGGCTCGGGGGCGCTCGGCTCGGTGCCGGTTCCCGGGTCGGTGCCGGCTCCCGGGTCGGTGGGCGTGGTCGTGTCGGTCGTGCTGACCGCTCCCGCGAGGGTGACGTCGCCCAGTTGGTCGGCGCCCGGCTGTCCTTCGGCGTGCACGCCGGTCTTCTTCGTGGTGTTGCCCGGATCGACCAGCTCGACGCGGAGCCCTTGAGGGAGGGTGTTGCTCTTCCCGGTGACCCGCACCTCGACGCCGTTCGAGGGGCCTACCCACAGGGGAGCCGTTGCCCCTCGCAGACGCCGCTCCGTCCCCGGGTCGGGCAGGTCGTCGTCATTGGCCTCGACCGGGGCCCATGCCGTCCATGCGCCGGTGGCCGCGGCACGCGTCCGGACCTCCACCGTTCCGTCGATCTTCTGCTTGGAGTCGTTCCACGAGACTCCGAGCAGGCTGAACGACTTGGTGCTCTCCGCCGGAATGCCCTTCACCGGACGGCCCCCCTGCCCGGAGGGGACATCGCGCAGCGCCAGGGTGCGCACCTGCCCCGGATCGGGTGGAGACGGCGTCGCCGTCGTGCCGGTGGAGTTTTCGATGATCGCGAAGGCTACTGTTCCGGCCAGCACAGGGGCGGCCGCGCACAGCGCAACGATCACACGCCTCTTCATGAGTCTCCGATCGGGGGAGCCAAACCGCAGGGGCAAAAGAAAAGGCTGGGGGGTCGCCCAGCCTTGCCTGGTTTATCACGAAATTTCGGTCGTCATGCGGGCATGAAATCGAGCAGGACGATCAGCCCTTTATCGTCGTGGCGGAATAAGACCTGGTCGCAGGCCTGCCGGGAGATTCCCTCTGGCAGGCCTGCGACCGGACCCCGTGTTCAAGATGTGACATAGCCGATATTGACTGGACGGCGCTCGTTCACCTCCGGAACGACAGCGACAGCCCGAAACGGCCGGCCCGATCGGTCCACCACCGCTGCTGGTCGAACCCGCCCGCGGCGAGCTCGGCGCGTACGCCTTCGGGGCGGAACTTCGCGGAGATCTCCGTACGCAGCTCCTCGCCTTCGGAGAAGCCCACCACCAGGTCCACCTCGGGCAGTTTCACGGACTGCTGCCGCAGCGAGCGCAGCCGCATCTCGATCCACTCCCGCTCCGGATCCCACAACGCGTGATGGGCGAAGGCGGCCGGGTCGAAGTCCGCGCCCAGCTCACGGTTGAGCACGCTCAGCACGTTGGCGTTGAAGCGCGCCGTCACGCCCGCGGCGTCGTCGTAGGCGGCCACGAGGACGGCGGGGTCCTTGACCAGGTCGGTCCCGAGCAGCAGGGCGTCGCCGGGCGACAGCGTGCCGTACAGGTCGTGGAGGAACGCGGCACGCTCCTCCGGCACCAGGTTGCCGATCGTGCTGCCGAGGAAGGCGACCAGCCGCCGCCCGCCCCGGGGGAGCACGCCCAGGTGCACGCCGAAGTCGGCGACGACGGCGTGTACGGCCAGGCCCGGGTGGTCGGCGCGCAACGCGTGCGCGGCGCCGACCAGGGCGCTCTCGCTGACGTCGACCGGCACATAACGGCGCAGCGTGCCGGCCGAGCGCATCGCGGCCAGCAGCAGCCGTGTCTTGTCCGACGATCCGGAGCCGAGCTCCACCAGCGTCTGCGCCCCCGTCAGGGCGGCGATCTCGCCGGCGTGATCGGTGAGGATCTCCCGCTCGGCGCGGGTCGGGTAATACTCGGGCAGCCGGGTGATCTCCTCGAACAGCTCGCTTCCCCTGGCGTCGTAGAACCAGGCGGGTTTGAGCCGTTTAGGCGTCGCCGTCAGGCCGTTCAGCACGTCGGCGCGCAGCGCCGTCTCCAGATGGCCGGCGGCCAGGTGGTTCTCGATGGTCAGCGTGGTCACATCTCCTCCAAGGACGCGGCGTCGAGGGGGCGCACCGACACCTCGCCGGGGCGGGCGACGAGCAGGCTCTTGTCGGGCACGTCGACCCAGCCCGGCTCGTCGTCGTACGGTTCCGAGGCCACCACGACCGAGGAACCGTCCATCCGGTAGGACAGGGTGTCGCCGTACGTCGTGGCGGCGATCGACGTGCCGTCGGTGATCAGCAGGTTGAGCCGGCCTGCCGTACGCGCCGTGGTCTCGCGAACGGCGCCGGCCAGGGCGGCCGCCATGCTCGCGCCGCCGGCCAGCAGATGCCTGACCAGCGCCCACAGCAGGGCGGAGTCGGTGCGCGCCGGCAGGTCCAGCAGCAGCGCGGGCGGAAGCGCGCCGGCCAGGTCGGCGGCCGATCCCGGCCAGCCCTCCACGACGCCGTTGTGGCTGAAAAGGTGACGGCCGTCGCCGAACGGGCAGGCGGCCGACGCGTCGGGGGCGGTGCCCTCGGTCGCCGAGCGCACCGCGGCGAGCAGGGCGCGCGTCCGGGTGACCCGCGCCACGTCGGCAAACGAGACGTCCGTCCACATCGGCACCGCCTGGCGGTAGCGGGCGGGAGCCGGGTCTCCTTCGGCGTACCACCCGACGCCGAAGCCGTCGGCGTTGATGGTGCCGTGGCGCTGCCTGCGCGGCTCCCACGCCTGCCGGTGCAGGCCGTACGGAGGGTCGATCAGGACCTCGCGCAGGAAGACGGGGTCGCCGAGGTAGGCGACGTGACGGCACATCAGGCGCCCTCGCCCGGGGCGGCGTCGCGCGCAGTGCGGAACCCGGAGAAGATCTGCCGCCTGATCGGGTAGTCCCAGTTGCGGAAGGTGCCCCGGCAGGCGACCGGGTCGGTGGCGAACGAGCCGCCGCGCAGCACTTTGTACTCGTCGCCGAAGAAGACCTCGGAGTACTCCCGGTAGGGGAACGCGGCGAAACCCGGGTAGCCGCGGAAGTCGCTGGAGGTCCACTCCCACACGTCGCCGATGAGCTGGCGCACCCCGTACGCGGAGGCCCCGGCCGGGTAGGCGCCGACGGGGGCGGCCTGCAGGTGGCGCTGGCCCAGGTTGGCGTGCTCGGCCGACGGCTCCTCGTCGCCCCAGGGGAAACGCCGGGAGCGGCCGGTGCGGGGATCGTGCCGGGCAGCCTTCTCCCATTCGGCCTCGGTCGGCAGGCGGCGACCGGCCCACGCGGCGTACGCCTCGGCCTCGTACCAGCAGACGTGCACCACGGGCTCGTCCGCCGGCACCGGCTCGACGTGCCCGAACCGGCGTCTCACCCACGTGCCGCCCTCCCGTCGCCAGAAGCGCGGGGCGGTCAGCCCGGCCTCCTGCCGGTGGGCCCAGCCCCGGTCCGACCACAGCTCCGGCCGGTCGTACCCGCCCGCCTCGACGAACGCCTGGTAGGCGGCGTTGCTCACCGGGACGGTGTCGATCCAGTACGCGGCCACGTCGACCTGGTGGGCGGGCCGCTCGTTGTCCAGCGACCACGGCTCGGTCGAGGTCCCCATCGTGAAGGGCCCCGCCGGGACGAGCACCTCCCGCGGCCATCGGCCCTCGCTCGGGGCGGGCGGCGGCGCCGACAACACCGGCGCACCGGCACGCAGCTGGTGGGTGGCCAGCATCGTCTCGTCGTGCTGCTGCTCGTGCTGGGCGATCATCCCGAACGCGAAACCCTGCTCGACCAGGGGGCTGCCTTCGATCGGCGCACGTTCGAGCAGGCCCACCACCCGGTCCCTGACGGTCGCGATGTACCGCCGGGCCTCCTCGGGGGAGAGCAGGGGCAGGCTGGGCCGTTCCGCCCGGGGATGCTCGAACGCGTCGTAGAGAGAGTCGATCTCCGGGCGCATCGGCTCCTGCCCGTCCACCGCGCGCAGCAGCCACAACTCCTCCTGGCTGCCCACGTGCGCCAGGTCCCAGACGAGCGGGGACATCAGCACCGAATGCTGGCGGACCAGGTCGTCCTCGCCGACACACGACGTGAGCAGGAGGCTGCGGTCGCGGGCGGCGGTCAGCCTTTCGTAGGCGTGTGTGCGTATATCCGTAGGCATGTCTGCACGGGTCTCGTCGCCGGTCATGTTCCGGCCTCCGTTCCAATCGGGTCGCGGATCTCGTCCGCGGGGCAGCGCCCGCGGCTGACATAGACGTCGGTGAAGCGCTCGACGGCCGCGCGCACCTCGCGCGGAGCGTCCATCCGGGCGAGTGCGCCGAGCGCGGCGGCGAAACACGCGGCGGCGGCGCGGGCCAGGCCCGGGTCGTCCAGCCCCAGGGCCGCCGCCCGCCGCCACGGCTCCGGCTGGAAGGCGTCCCACGCCTCGGTCGCCTCCAACGCGGTCTCGGCCGCCGCGGGATCGTCGAGCAGCGCCGTGGCGACCGCCAGCGGCACCAGCCAGCCGTCGTCGCCGTGCTGCGCGTCGATCATGCGCAGCTCCAGCCAGCCGCGTGGCCGTACGGGCGGGAACAGGGTGGTCAGGTGATAGTCGACGTCGTCGCGCGTCGCCGGACGCGGGCCCGCACCGGACAGCCAGTCGCGCAGCGTCAGCCCCCGCGGCACCTCCCACGGCCCGGGGCCGCGCACGCACATCACCGGCGCGTCCAGCGCGTACCGGGCCCACGCCTCGGCGGGGTCGGCGCCGTCGGGCGGCGGCGCAGGAGGGGCCGTACGGCGGCGGTCCAGCCGGTTCCATACGGCCTGGCGCGTCGACTTCCACCCCGTCGGCACGCCCGCGTGCCGGGGCGAGCTGGCGAACGCGCCGACCAGGACGGGACCGACGGCGTGCGCCACCCGCCAACGCCGCGCCATCCCCGCCGGGCCGTCGCCGCGCAGCCCCGCGTCGAGGCACACCTGCACCGACGCCGTGCCGCACATCATGGTGCGCCCGTGCGGGCCCGCCCGGTCGAAGTAGGTCTCCATCGCGACGTACCGCGGAGCCTCGCCCACCCGCACGGGGGCACGGCACGGGTCGGTGCCGCCGCCCGCAAGGCGCAGCCCGGCGTCTCCGAGACGGGCCCGCAGCCTTCCCAGGTCGGCGGAGGCCGAGGCCACGCAGTCAGCCAGCGTGGGCGCCGCCGCCGAGCTGAGCTCGACCTGGCCCCCCGGCTCACGGGTGAGGCGGCCCGCCAGCTCGGCCTCCGCGGGCAGCGCCGCCGCGACCCGGCCCGGGTCCACCGCCGCGTACGGATCACGCTCGTCGTGAACGAACCATTCCAGCTCCACCCCGACCGTGCCGGGAGGCTTCGCCGTCAGGCATGTGGTGGCGACGTGCTCGAAGGCGTCGTCACACCCGATGACGTCCATGCGGTCCCCTGATCCCCGATGCACGCCCCCTTGGTCTCGGGAGGACCGCCGGGCGTTACGGGGGTTTCTGATTAATTAACGGTGTCCGTGGGGCGCCGAGTGTGTCGGACCGTCCGATTAGAGTGCGAACATGCCCGAGGCCGACCAGAAGTCACCTGGCCCCGCCCTTCCCGCCGACGACGTCGTGGTCGCTGCGCTGCGCCTGGGTGACGAGGAGATGTTCGCCGCCCTCCTGTCGGCCTGGTCGCCGGGGATGCTGCAGGTCGCCCGCGCGTACGTGGCCGACGACCACGCGGCGGAAGACGTCGTCCAGGAGGCGTGGCTGGGGGTTCTGCGCGGCATCGACAGGTTCGAGGCCCGGTCGTCGCTGCGCACGTGGATCTACCGCATCGTCATCAACAAGGCCAAGACCCGCGGCGTACGCGACGCGCGCACGGTGCCGATGACCAGCCTCACCCCCGAGAAGAACGACGCCGGCCTCTCGATCGACTTCCATGGCCCGGAAAGTCCCTATCCTGATGCCAGGCGGCGACCACCGGTCGTGTGGCCGTCCCCAGAAGGGGAGATCCTCGCCCACGAGGTCCACGAGCACATCGTCCAGGCGCTCGACAACCTGCCCGCCCGGCAGCGCGTCGTGATCACGTTGCGTGATGTGCAGGGGTACACCAGCGACGAGGTCTGCGCGATCCTGGAGATCACCGCCGCCAATCAGCGGGTGCTCCTCCACCGTGCCAGAGCCTCGCTGCGGTCCGCCCTGGACCGGTACATGACGGCACCGTCCGGCAAGGAGCCGACACGATGAGCGCGATGGGCTGCGACGAGTTCGTCGAGCAAGTCACCGCCTACCTTGACGGGGCGCTCGACACCGTGAATGTGAACCGCTTCACCGGCCACATCGCCGACTGCGACGGCTGCGAGGTCTACCTGCGGCAGATCCGCGTCACCATCGCCGAACTCGGCCGCCTGCCCGGCCCCGGCCTGGCCGACCGGACCACCGCGACGCTGCTCGCCGCGTTCCGTGACCGGTCGGCCAACGAGACCCCCTCGGAGGGCTCTCAGGACGTCAGGGGCGCAGGGTTTCCAGGTCCACTGTCAGGTTCGTCGTGACACCGGCCGCCGCCATCAGCACCGGGTCGAGCGGGCGCAGATAGGTCTGCTGCACACCCGGCACCCGGTCCTCCACGACGAACGTGGCCTTCGTGTACGCCTCGGACCCGGGCGTCTGCACACGCGGCACCACCTTGAAGTCGGCGGTCAGGGCGTCTCGCTCGATCGTGGTGAGCACGTATCCGCGCTGGTTGTTGTAGAACTTCAGATGCGGATTGATCGCCAGGTACGGATGCGCGGCCGGGTCGGAGTCCGCGCCGTCGCCGCCGGTGCTGATCGAGGTGGTGACCAGTTCCGACCCGACGGACGGGCCGGTCGGGTCGTCGTAGTCACGCTTGAGGTCGCTGGCCCAGTGCGCGTGCACGTCCCCGGTGAGGACGACGGCGTTGCGCACCTTGGCGTCCAGCCACCCCTGGGTGATGCGGCTGCGCGAGGCGACGTACCCGTCCCACGCGTCCTGGCTGGTCACCTTCGCCGGCCCGGCGTTGTTGTCCCGCTGGGCGAAGAAGACCTGCTGGCCGAGGATGTCCCACTGGGCGCGTGACTTGCGGAAGCCGTCCAGTAGCCAGGCCTCCTGCGCGGCCCCGGTGATCGACCGCGCCGGGTCGACCGCCGCCGGGCAGTCGTCGTAGCCGTCTCCGCACCCCTGGTCGTCGCGGTACTGCCGTGTGTCGAGCATGTGGAAGGTGGCCATCCGGCCCCACCGGATCCGCCGGTAGAGCTGCATGTCGATGCCGCGCGGCACAGAGGCCCGGCGCAGCGGCATGTTCTCGTAGTAGGCGCGGAACGCGGCCTCACGACGGGCCAGGAAGTTCGGCTGGGGCAGGTCGGGCCGCTCCGGCACCTCGTCGGCCCAGTTGTTGTCGAGCTCGTGGTCGTCCCAGACGACCAGCCACGGCGCTGCGGCGTGCGCGGCCTGCAGATCGAGGTCGGCCTTGTACTGGGCGTGCCTCTGCCGGTATCCGGCCAGAGTCTCGGTCTCCGGGCCCTCATGGTCGCGGACGTTCCCGCCCGGAATGGTGTAGGTGTCCCTCGTGTACTCGTACTGGTAGTCGCCCAGATGCAGCACCAGGTCGGGGTGGTCCTCCGCCAGCCGCCGGTACGACGTGAAGTAGCCGTGCTCATATTGCGCGCACGACACGAACGCCATGGTCAGGGCGCCGCCGAAGGACGACGGCTGCGGCGCCGTCCTGGCCCTGCCGAGGGGGGACACGTACGGGCCCACGCGGAAGCGGTACCAGTAGTCGCGGTCGGAGGCCAGGCCGTCCACCTCCACGTGGACGCTGTGGCCCCACTCGGGCGCGGCCGCCGCCACCCCCGCGCGCACGAGGCGGCGGCAGCGCCCGTCGCCGTACACCTGCCACTGCACGGGGAAGGGTCGCAGGGGCATGCCGCCCATGCCGTCCTCCGCGAGCGGCGTCTGGGCCAGGCGGGTCCAGATCACGAAGCCGGTGGGGTCGGGGTCGCCCGATGCGACGCCCAGCGTGAACGGGTCGGTCGTCAGTCCGCGAGGCGACTTCCCGACGGCCGGGACGGTCTGCGGGGTCGCGGCGGAAGCGGCCGTTGGGACGACCGCGGGAACGGCCGCCACCGCTCCCGCGGCGAGGCCGGTGACAAGGAAGGATCGTCGATCGAGGTGCGGCACAGGTGCTCCTTGGGGCGATCCGGAGGGACCACCGTAGCCTGACTGCGCGGCATGACCCATCGGTTAACTCAAAAGGTCATATAAGAGGCGATGGTCTTGCCGCTCCCCTTATGGCTCATTAGGGGGATGGGTCAAGGTGTGGGCCGTATCTGGATTATGCGCCAGGATTTTTGGCACTTTAATAGGCTTTATTGGTTTATGTGCTGCTAACACCTTGTGTGCCCGTTGGAGGGAATGTTGTCTCTTATGGCGATATAGCTTGCGTGAAAACATGGGAGATCACGGGCTCAATGGGGCATCCGTAGTGCGTCCCCGGTCCTGGTCCCCGTCCCCGGTCCTGGTCCCCGTCCCCGGTCCTGGTCCCCGTCCCCGGTCCTGGTCCCCGTCCCCGG
>NZ_BOOR01000040.1 GCF_016863335.1 Planotetraspora thailandica | reverse complement strand
TCCCCGTCCCCGGTCCTGGTCCCCGTCCCCGGTCCTGGTCCCCGTCCCCGGTCCTGGTCCCCGTCCCCGGTCCTGGTCTCCGTCCCCGGTCCCCGGTCCCCGTCCCCGGTCCTGGCTTCGCCCCCGGCCCCGGTTGCCGGCCCCGATCCTGGTCGCGGTCGGGCCGTCCCGACAGGTGCCTCCGTGCGGGATTTGGGCGAACCCCGCCACCGGCGGGCGGGAGACGTCGATGGCAACCTTGCCCTCCAGGGTGCGAAGGTCGGCGGAGTCGTGTTTCGGGTCGGCCGTGAGAGACGTGGCCCTTCGGGTGGGGGACGTGGTCCGGGGTTGGCCGTGCGGGCCGTGATTTGAGGTCGGCTGTGTGAGGCGTGCTTTCGGGTCGCCCGTGCGGTGAGTGATTCAGGTGCGGCGCCTGATTCGGGTTTCCGGTGCGCGAGGTCCGGTGGGTTCCGGAGGTCGCATTTCCGCGGTTCTGGAAACTTGGCCCATGACCCACTGGCTTTCATGTCGGCGCTTCTGCAGTACGTGCATGCCGTTTGGTGGAGTCCTCCAAGCGTTCGCCGAGCATGTCCGCATATTTCCTATCGATAATGCTGCAGAAACTGTGCTCCAAGGCAATGGTGAATCTGTGATTGCTGTGCCAATATTCAAACAGGCTTTCGATCGAGGGGGTGTGTCGTGCAGGAGTCCCGTACCGGTCGCCGCGCGTCGGCACCCTCCGTCGCCGGCGCGTCGGGTTCGTCGGCGGAGCCGATCGGTGGTTCCGAGTGGTGGGCGGAGGTGCGGGAGCGGGCCCAGGCGTGGTCGTCGGACGGCAGTTCGGCGTTGAGTTCTGCGTCGGGGATCAAGGCATGGTGGGAGGCCACGCTCGCGGAGAACGCATCCGCAGTCCCTGCGCCGTCTGAGCCTGCGCAGCCGGGTATCGGACGCCTTTCGTCCGTGGGCTGTGGCGAGCCGCCCGCCGATGACGCCGCCGAGCTCGCGCGAGAGGCTTCGCCCGAGCCCGAGCCCGAGCCCGAGCCCGCGTCAGGGGCTTCGGCGGAGCCGCCCACCAGCGCGGACAGTGGGGCAGAAGGCGGGACGGCGACGCAGGCGTCCACCGAGTTGCCTGCCGAGGAATGTGCTCTTTCCGCTGCGCATGTGCGCGATGAGCAAGAGCTTCCCCCAGAGCCGCACGGCTCGCACCACTCGACCGAACCATCAGGCCCCGCCGGGCCTGCCGCGTCGTCCGGTTCCACTGCGTCGTCCGGTTCCACTGCGTCGTCCGGTTCCACTGCGTCGTCCGGTTCCACCGCGTCGGCGGCCATGCCGGGCGCGTTCGCTGGGTTGGGTTCGGGTCGTTTGGTGGCGGTGCTGGTGGATGCCGCGTCCACGCTGGCCTTGGTCGACCCGCCTGAGGTGGCGTCTGGGTGTTTGGCTGAGGCGCAGGAG
>NZ_BOOR01000039.1 GCF_016863335.1 Planotetraspora thailandica | reverse complement strand
CCCCTTCCACGACCCCAACGACACGCCCACCCCCACCGAGGACAACACCGGAGACGGAACCGAAGGCGGAAACGGCAGCGGAAACGGCAAGGGAGACAACACCGGCGACGACGGCGACAGCGGGGACAGCGGGGACCGCCCAGACGGAGACGGCGGAGACGGAGACCGCGATGACGGCGACGGCCGCGGTGATCGCATCAGTGAAGACGCCGACGAAGGAAAGGGCGGCGGCAGCGAGGATCAGCCCGGCCCCGCCCCGAACACCCACAACAGGCGGACAGCCGAGCCACCCGCAACCAGCCGACACGCACCCAGACAGCAGCCCCCTGCTCAGCCGCGCCCCGTACCGAAGACCCGGGCCGAACCAACGGCCGAACCAACGGCCGAACCAACGGCCGAACAGCAGACATCGAGCGAATCGGGATTCACCGAAACGACCGCCCCCGAGCCGGGATCCACCGAGCAGGGATCCACCGAGCAGGGGCCCATCACGTCGGCATCGACCCAGCCGTCGTCCCCCGACCCGGCAGCTGACCGGTCAGCGCAGGGAGGAGAGCCCGAAGAGGGCTTGCATGCTCACTACGCGGCCGACGCCCGCAACCCTGCGGCGCCCGCCCCCGGTCCTGCGGGCCACGCCTGGAATGTGCGGGAGATACGAGTAGAACTCACCACACTCCTCCACCTCGACGAACACCCCGCCGAGATCCCCGGCTGGGGCATGATCCACGCCGACCTGGCCCGCACCATCGTCGCCGACATGCTGTCCGCCGAATGGCGGTACGCCATCTGCACCACCAACGGCCGACTCCTGCACGCCGGAATCACCCGACACCGCCCCTGCGCCGCCACCACCCGACCACCCCGCCAGACCCGCCACGGGGGCATCGTCGAACTCCAGATCACCGCCGCCCGCCTCCACGAGCTGGCACACAACCCCATCCAGCACCGATGGTGGGCACCCCTCATCAACGACCTCGCCCGCCAACACGACAAACACGACACCACCACCGACACCACCACCGACGCTGACGCCGACGCCGATAAACGACGCCCCGGCGCCGCCCTGAGGCGTTACGTGCAAATACGCGGCCGGGTCTGCTCCTGGCCGGGCTGCCGCACGCCCGCCACCACAACCGACCAAGACCACGCCATCGACCACGCCGCCGGAGGCGCCACCCTCGACACCAACCTCCACCTGGCCTGCCGGCACGACCACCGCGCGAAACACCACGGCGGATGGCAGGTCGCCATGCCCCAACCCGACACCGTCCTATGGACCAGCCCCCTCGGACACCCCTACGCCGGCCGCATCCCACCGATCATCACGACGCTCCCCGACCCCCGACCCCGAAACCACCCCGACCTTCCACCCGACCGCATCACCGACCACGACGAACCCACCCTGACCGAGGAAAACCCCGACCCGCCCGAGCACACAGGAAGCGCTTCGCGCGTCACCCCGAAACAGGGCCAGAACTCCTCGGAATGGGCGACTTCACCTGCTCGAGACGACTCACATGCGAGTGCCGATCGCAGCCCGGCCACACCACCTGACCGACCGAGCCCACTCCTCGGGCCACATAACGACCCGCCTCCCTTCTGAAGGACCATCGCCCAAGGCAGCCCAGCCGCCGGGCTGCGGAACCCAGACGCTCAGCCGTCGATGCGGTGGGTGGTCCAGAACGACGACAGATCGACCGAGGTCACGGCCTGCGCGGCAGGGAGGTGATGTCCGGAACGCTTTGGCCCTGGCCGGACATCATCACCACGATCGGCCCGCCGCAGCTTGACCGGATCCTTCGCAGCACGCGTGATCCGCTGCAGCTTGCGGCAATCCTCCATCGTCAACGGCCGGACGAACACTCCCAGTCGGCGAGCCACGACCACCTCCCACCATCCACGACCACATCTCACCGTCGAAGATGGCAGCCAACCCGACGGGGTCACCGCCGGAGATCAATTACCCGCCCACCGTTCGGTGACAGGCCACTAGGTCATCGGCGAGCCGCGGCGTCCGGAGACACCGCGCGCCCCTCTGGAGCTCGTGGCGCCCCCCAGTGCGTTGTCGTGCTCGTTCTGCGGCAACGAGAGGTCACGGCTCTCGTGGCAGGTCCGGGAGTCCGGATCTGCGAGCCCTGCGTGCGGTTCTGCGACGAGGTCATCGCGGCACAGGCAGGGTGTCCGGCCGCCCGAACGATCGGAAGGCCACTGGTGCTCCCGCCAGGTGGCGGGAGGGTTCCGCCACCTGGCGCTGTCACCGGCTCGGGCCGCGTTGCAGCATGGATTCACTGCGACCACCACGCTGAGCTCGACACATCAGGAGGCCCGATGACCATCCCGTCTTCCCCGCCGCAGGCCGCCCCGGCGAGCCCGCCGCCGTTCGACCCCGAGCTCGCCGCCGGGCTGGAGATCATGGCGGAGCTGATCTCCCCTTCGCTGCTGCCGGACACGATCCCCGAGATGCGCTCGGGAATCGGTCTGGCCCGGCCGTCCGACGACGACCTGCGGCTCGGCGGGGCGTACGAGGTCGAGGAGCGCTCGGTACCCGGCCCGGAGGGCGCGCCCGAGATCTCGCTG
Source organism: Planotetraspora thailandica (assembly GCF_016863335.1). Lineage (GTDB taxonomy): Bacteria > Actinomycetota > Actinomycetes > Streptosporangiales > Streptosporangiaceae > Planotetraspora > Planotetraspora thailandica. The sequence goes on along the minus strand of NZ_BOOR01000039.1, from coordinate 5,698 downwards.
CTCATCTGCACGCCCACCGGGATGCCCGGCCCGGTTCCCGCCCTCTACGACATCCACGGCGGCGGCATGGTCATGGGCGACAACCGCACGGGGCTGCCGGTCGTGCTCGAGATGGCCCACGAGGTGGGGATGGCCGTGGTGTCGGTCGAATACCGCCTGGCCCCCGAGCATCCCCATCCCGCCCCGGCGGAGGACTGCTACGCCGGGTTGATCTGGACGGCGGAGCACGCGCACGAGTTCGGCGTCGACCCCGATCGCCTCGTCGTCGGTGGCGCCAGCGCCGGAGGCGGGCTCGCCGCGGCGGTCGCCCTGATGGCCCGCGACCGCGGCGGACCGGCGCTGATCGGGCAGCTACTGGCCTGCCCGATGCTCGACGACCGCAACGACACCGTGTCCGCCCTGCAGATGCAGGGGATCGGGGTGTGGGACATGACGTCCAACGACACTGGATGGACGGCGCTGCTCGGCGACCGGCGCGGCGGTCCCGACGTCTCCCCCTACGCCGCTCCGGCCCGGGCGCAGGACCTGTCCGGGCTGCCGCCCGCCTTCATCGACGTCGGGTCGGCCGAGACCTTCCGCGACGAGGACGTCGCCTACGCCACCCGTCTGTGGCAGGCGGGCAGCCAGGCTGAGCTGCACGTGTGGCCGGGCGGGTTCCACGGTTTCGACCTGCTCGTCCCGCAGGCCGCGATCTCCCAGGACGCCCGCGCGGCTCGGGTGCACTGGCTGCGCCGCCTGCTGGCCCCCTGATCGGCCCTGAGCAACCTGAGCAAACCCGTGCAACCTGAGCAACCCATGCAACCCTGAAAATCCCTGGGCAGCCCCTGATCGGCTCACCGCGCAATCCTCCGGCCGCCTGCCGGAAAGGTCCTCTTTGCTCCCCCTTCCGCACGATGCAGGATTGAGGATGTGAAAGAGCTCGCCGGCCGGCTCACGGCACTCGACCCGGACGCGGGCGCGGCCGTCCGGGTCATCGCGTACTTCGACCGTCTCGTCGAGGGCCGGGCCGGGCTGGAGGCCCTGGTGCGCGGCGCCGCCGTCCTCGCGGGCTGCCCCGCCCGTCTGGACGACGAGCGTCACCGTGTGCGCATCCGGGTCGAGCCCGACGGCCTGCGCGCCGATCATGACGGGCCCGCCGACCCCGCCTGGTCGTCGGCGCCGCTGGTCCCGGACGGCCCGGCGGCCTTCTGGCTGGAACGGCCGGGCCCGGGCGGCGTGGTCGAGGCGATGGTGCTGGAACGGGCGACGGCCGCGATCCGGACCGTCCTCGACCGCACGCGCGGCGCGGCCCCGCCCGCGCAGGCGGGCGACCAGGCCCTGACCGAACTCGTGGTGGACGGGGCCGCGCCCGAGGCCTCCCGCCTGCACGCCGGCCGCCGGCTCGGCCTGCGCGCCGAGCGGGCCAGGGCGGTGGCGCTGGCGGACGGCGCGGCCGGCGTCAGGCCGTTCGTCCAGGCGGTGCCGGGCCCGGGGCTCCCCCCGGGTCGCGCCGGTGTGGGCCCCGCGGTCCCGCTTGCCGACCTGCCCGCCTCGTGGGCCGCCGCGCGGGTCGCCCTGCGGCTGACCGCCGAGGGAACGGAGCAGGACCCCGGCCCCCGGGTGGTGCACGCCGACGAACTGGGCGGCCTGGCCGTACTCGCGGGGGCGATCGGACCGGGCACCCCGCCCGTGCCCGACGTGCGCGCCCTCGACCGCGCCGCCGCGTCCGCGCCCTGGACGCTGGCCACGCTCGACGCGGTCGCCTTCTCCCCCAGCCTGCGCGCCGCGGCGACGGCGCTGCACGTGCACCACTCCACCCTTCAGGACCGCCTCGTCCACGCCGAGCAGGTGCTCGGCTGGTCGGTCCACGAGCCGCAGGGCAGGCTGCGGCTGCAGCTCGCGCTCGTCATGCGCCGCGCGCACCGCGGCATCAGCGGACGGACAGCGTGAGCGCGAAGTCGCCGGCGGGGTCGGTGTACGACCGGATCACCCTGAGCCCGGCGGTCTCCAGCTCGGCCCGCACGCCCTCCTCCCGGAACTTGGCGCTGATCTCCGTACGGATCTCCTCACCCGACTCGAACGCGACCGACAGGTCGAGGGCGGCCAGCCGCACCTTCATCGCCGTGGACGCCCGCAGGCGCATCTCCATCCATTCGTTGTCGGCGTCGTAGCGGGCGACGTGTTCAAAGGCGTCGGGCTCGAAGTCGGCCCCCAGTTCCCGGTTGATCACGTGCAGCACGTTGCGGTTGAAGGCGGCCGTGACCCCTTCCTCGTCGTCGTAGGCCGCCACCAGCCTCCGCACGTCCTTGACCAGGTCGGTCCCCAGCAGCAGGGTGTCGCCGGGCCTCAGTGTGGAGCGCAACTCCTTGAGGAACACCTCGCGCGCGGCGGGCGGCAGGTTGCCGACGGTGCCCCCGAGGAAGGCGACCATGCGGCGGCCGTCCCTCGGCAGCAACGACAGGTGCCGCTCGAAGTCGGCGCGGACCGGCCGTACGGCCAGGCCGGGATAGTCGGCCGCGAGCCGCCGCGTGGCCGCCTCCAAAGTGACCGCGTCGACGTCGACGGGCGTGTACGACCGCAGTGTGCCCGCGGCGGCGAGCGCGTCCAGCAGGAGGACGGTCTTCTCGCTGGTGCCCGAGCCGAGCTCTACCAGGGTGTCGGCCCCGCTGCGCGCGGCGATGTCGGCGGCGTTGTCGCGCAGGATCTCCAGCTCCCTGCGGGTCGGGTAATACTCGTCGAGCCGGGTGATCCGCGAGAACAGGTCGCTGCCCGTCTCGTCGTAGAACCACTTCGGCGGCAACCACCGGGGGGTCGAGGTGAGCCCGGTCCGCACGTCGTGCTCCAGTGCCTGCCGCAGATAACCGCCGTCGAGATGATCGATCACCGCCATGGATCGCTCCTCGGTCGAGTTCCTCAATCGATGGGTGTGACAAGCACGCCGTCGGGGGAGGCGAGCAGGAGGTTGCGGTCGGGTACGGCCTGCCAGCCCGGCCGGTCGTCCAGCGGCTCGCTGGCGACGAGCACGCCGTCTGCGAGATGGGCGTACAGGGTGTCGCCCCAGGCCGTGGCGGCGAGCTGGGTGCCGCCGCACACGAGCAGGTTGAGCCGGGCCGCGGGGTCGGCCTGGGCCGCCCTCCTGACGACGAGCGGCAGGGCCCGGCCGAGCGGCATGCCGTCACGCAGCCCGGAGAAGAGGGCCGCGGCCAGCCACGCCGAGTCGCACACGCTCTCGGCGTCGCAGGCCAGCGTCCGCACCGCCTCCCGCCTGACCCTGCCGTTGTGGCTGAACAGCCAGGCGCCGTCGGCGAAGGGGGCGGTGGCGCTCTCCTCGACGGGCAGCCCGTTGGTGGCCGAGCGCACGGCCGCCATCAGGCACGTCGAGCGTGCCGTCTCGGCTAGCCCCGGCAGGTTCGCGTCATTCCAGATGGGCACCGCGCGCCGGTAGCGCACGGGCTCGGGGCGCGACGGGTCGTACCATCCGATGCCGAAACCGTCGGCGTTGACGCTGCCGAACCGCTGCAGCCGGGGCGCGTACGCCTGCCGGAGCAGGCCGTGCTCGGGCTCGAACAGGACCGACGCGAGGGTCCTGGCGGGTCCGAGCCAGGCCACGTGGCGGCACATCTAGTCCTCCGAGCGGGCGCACCGGAACCCGGAGAAGATCTGCCTGCGGATCGGGAGGTCCCAGTTGCGGAACGTCGCCCGGATCGCGGAGGGGTGGGTGGCCCAGGACCCGCCGCGCAGCACCCGGTATTCCTCCCCGAAGAAGACCTCGCTGTACTCCTTGTACGGGAAGCTCCGGTAGCCGGGATACGGCTGGAACCAGGAGTCGGTCCACTCCCAGACGTCCCCGACGAGCTGCTCGACGCCGTACGGGCTCGCCCCGGACGGGAAGGCCCCGATCGGGGCGGGGCGCGCGGCCCGGTGGGCGAGGTTCGCCTGGTCGAGGGAGGGCTCGGCGTCGCCCCACGGGTAGGTGCGCTCCCCGCATGCCTTCTCCCACTCGGCCTCCGTCGGCAGGCGCTTGCCCGCCCATCGGGCGTAGGCGTCGGCCTCGTACCACGACACGTGCTGCACGGGCTCGTCCGGCGGCACGGGCTCCTCCCGCCCGAACCGGAGCCGCCACCAGTCGCCGCCGTCCTCGGTCCAGAACAGCGGGGCGGAGATGCCCTTGCTCTGCACCCACTCCCATCCCTGGGGCGTCCACCAGCGGGAGTTCTCGTAGCCGCCGTCCTCGGCGAACGCGGCGTAGGCGGCGTTGCTCACGGGGTAGCGGTCGATCCAGTACCCGCACAGGTGCCTGCGGTGGGCGGGCCGCTCGTTGTCGTACGCCCAGGGGTTGGCGCCGGCGCCCATGACGAAGATCCCCTCCGGGATGTGGACCTCCGGTGCCGCGGCGAGACCCGGGGAGCGGCCGGGCGGCAGGTCGCCCTCCTGGACCAGCCCCGGCTCCCTGGACAGTTGCAGGGTCGCGAGCATGGTCTCGCCGTGCTGGTGCTCGTGCTGCATGACCAGCCCGAAGACGAACCCTCCGGCACGCAGCGGGTCGGGATGGGCGAGATCCATGCGGTCCAGTACGTCGAGGGCCATGCCGCGCACCCCGGCGATGTACTTCCTCGCCTCGTCCGGGCCCAGCAGCGGCAGGCTCGGGCGCCCGCTGCGCGGGTGCTTGAAGGCGTCGTAGAGCTCGTCGATCTCGGGCCGCAGCGGGGTGATCCCGCCGACCTCGCGGAGGATCCAGAGCTCCTCGTAGTTGCCGACGTGCGCGAGGTCCCACACCAGGGGGGACATCAGCGGCGAGTGCTGACGCATCAGCAGTTCGTCGTCGGCGTCGGTGTAGGCCAGGGAGCGATGACGCACCGCGGCCAGTTCGGCCGCGATCTTCTCTTTGAGGGCGGCCACGTCGGTGACCTGGCTGGGATGGCTCACGCGGACATCTCCTCCAACAGGTCGGCGGCCGGGGAGCGGCCGGTTTCTATGTGCTTGACGGCGTAGGCGGCGACCCGGTCCACCAGCCAGGGTTCGGCGTCCAGCCGGGGCAGCGCCTCGACGACCGCACGGAAACACGTCTCGGCGGCGCGGCGCAGGTCCGGGTCCGCCAGGCCGAGCCGGGCGGCGCGAGTCCACCAGCCGCCGAACGGCACGGCCGCGTCTAAGGCCTCCTCGGCGGCCGGGCCGTCCATGAGGAGCGCGCTGACCACCGCCGCGCAGACCGGCCAGTCGTCGGGGCCGAGGGCGTCCAGGTAGCGGACCTCCAGCCAGCCGCGTGGCCGTACGGGCGGGAACAGGGTGGTCGCGTGGTAGGCGAGGTCGCCGCGGGTCGGCGGCCGCCCCGCCACCGCCGCGAAGTCGCGGAACGCCGGGCCGGGGGGCACGGGACGGAAGGCGTCGCCGCCCTCGTGGATCATCATGAGCCCGGCGTCCAGCAGGTAGCGCGCCCAGTCGCCGGCCGGGTCGCCCGCGGCGCCGAAGCAGACGCCGCCGCGGGAGACGGGAGCGGTCCTGGACGAGTCGAGGCTGGCCCACACCCGCTGGCGGCCCGACATCCAGCCGTCCGCGGGCGAGTTGGCGAACGCCGCCACGAGCACGGGGCCGAGCGCGTGAGCGAGGTTCCACCGCCGGGCGGGATCGCCGCCGACGTCCACGTTGACCTGGATCGACGCGGTCGAGCACATCATGGTGATCCCGTACGGCACGCCGAGGTAGGCGGCCATCGCCTCAT
>NZ_BOOR01000038.1 GCF_016863335.1 Planotetraspora thailandica | reverse complement strand
AGCGCGGCCGACGTCCGGGCGATGGGGACCGGCTCCGCCGGGGCCTGCGCGTCGAACACGAGGAACTCCAGCTCGACGCCCACCCGGTCGGTGGTCTCGCCGCGAAAGCACGTGCGGGCGTACGCCTCCACGTCGGTCATTCGCCCTCCATCGGCGTCCACGCGGATCGCCAGGCTCCGCGAATGGCGCAGGACTTCCGGGGAACGAGTCCTCCCCGAGGACGTTCCGAATTAACCTGAAATGCCATAAAACCAGCGGATTTAGCGGGAAAAATCGCCTCGAGTCGCCGGGGGAAAAGCCGGCAGGCGGGGTGCCGGTAGCGTTGTGTGCCATGACAGACATGGACCCCACGCCTTCGGGCGCACACGGGATCGGCGTGGCGACGATCGCAGCGGACGGCACCGTCCTGGACACCTGGTATCCCTCCCCCACGCTTGGTGAGCCGCCCGTCGCCGGCACCGAGCGGCTCGCGGTCGCCGGTCTCGACGCCGATCTGGCCGCGCTCCTGGGGCCCGACCCGGCCCGGGGCGTCGAGGTCGTGGCGGTGCGCACCGGGATCGCCGACCTGTCCGCTCCCCCGGCCGACGCACACGACGCCTACCTGCGGCTCCACCTGCTGTCCGCCCGGCTGGTCCGGCCGCACGGCGTCAACGTCGACGGGATCTTCGGGAAGCTGGCCAACGTCGTGTGGACCAACCACGGCCCCTGCCAGGTCGAGGGTTTCGAGTCCGTACGGCTCCGCCTGCGCGCGCGGGGCCCGGTGACCGTCTACGGGATCGACAAGTTCCCCCGGATGGTCGACTACGTGGCGCCCGCCGGGGTGCGCATCGCCGACGCCGACCGCGTACGGCTGGGCGCCCATCTGGCGAGCGGCACCACTGTGATGCACGAGGGCTTCGTCAACTTCAACGCCGGCACCCTCGGCGCCTCCATGGTGGAGGGCCGCATCTCGGCCGGGGTCGTCGTCGGCGACGGCTCGGACATCGGCGGCGGAGCCTCGATCATGGGCACCCTGTCCGGCGGCGGCAAGGAGATCATCTCGATCGGCGAGCGGTGCCTGCTGGGCGCCAACGCCGGCATCGGGATCTCCCTCGGCGACGACTGCGTGGTCGAGGCCGGGCTGTACGTCACGGCCGGCACCAAGGTCATCCTCCCCGGCGGCGACGTCGTCAAGGCCAAGGAGCTGTCCGGCAAGAGCGGGCTCCTGCTGCGCCGTAACTCCACGACCGGCGCCGTCGAGGCCGTGCCCCGGGCCGGCACCGGCATCGAGCTGAACTCCGCGCTCCACGCCAACGACTGACCGTTTCCCCCTGGGGTCCTGCGGCCCGCCGGTTCCGCGCCTTCGTCCAGAGCGCCGCGCCGGCGGGCCGTTCCCGTCCTCGCCGGCGGTCTCCCCTGAGATGTCCCTGAGGCGGCCCTGAACTTGGCCTCCCGCCCTGGGTTCACCAGGCGGGTGGAGCTTACGGTGAAGACATGGGACGCATTCTCCTCATCGCAGCCGCCGTCGTCGTCGGGTTCTTCCTGCTCGGGTCGATCATGGGAATACTCTTCGGCCTCCTGAAGTGGGTCTTGATCATCGGCGCCGTCGCACTGATCGTGTCCGTCGTCGTCCGGCTCACCCGCTCCAGCGACCGGCACGACCACCACGCCTGACCCGAACGCCCGGCCCGCCCGGCGCGCGACCGGGACCTGACCGGCGCGGCCGGGACCGGACCGGGCTGTGCCCTGCTCCCGGCGGGCCGAAGCCGACAGGACGGCGATCGACCTGACAGCGTTCTGCCAGAGGACTGACAGCCTGTCCGGGCACGGTGGCCGTACTCGCCGGCAGCGGGACCGGCGCCATCCCCCGAAAGGCTGGACCATGGGCAGACGCGATCAGACCGTTTCCGCCGACGGCACGGTGATCACCTACGAGGTGGACGGAAACGGCGAGCCGGCGCTCGTGGTGGTCCCCGGGGGCACGCGCGCCGCGCGCCACTACGCCGCCATGGCGGCAGGCCTCAGCGGCCGGCTCACCGTCTACGCGCTCAACCGGCGCGGCCGGTCCGGCAGTGGCCCGCAGCGCGGCGGGCACATCATCGCCGACGACTGCGCCGACGTCGCCGCGCTCATGGACCTCACCGGGGCGCACTTCCTGTTCGGGCACAGCTATGGCGGGTTGGTCGCCCTGGAGACCGCGCTGCGCCATCCCGGCAGCGTCGTCAAGCTCGCCCTGTACGAACCGGCGGTCGCGGCGCACAAGCCGCTGCCGCTGGAGTGGATGCCGGATTACGAGCGGGCGCTCGCCCGGGGCCGGCATGGCGAGGCCATGATCCGAATGATCAAGGGGCTGCGGATGGGCGGCCTGCTCGACCGCGTGCCTACGCCGGTGCTCATGCCCTTGGTCGGGCTCATGATGCGTAGCGATCAAGGCCGTGAATGGCGCGAGCTCGCCGGGACCTTCCCCGCCGAGGTTCGGGCGATCCAGCGCCTCGACGCCACCGTGGCCCGCTACCGCGACGTGGAGGCGGAAACGCTCCTGATCATGGGCGACCGGAGCCCGGACTACCTTCGCGAGGCGGTGGACGCCCTCGCCGTCACCATGCCGCGCGCACGAGCCGAGACGCTGACCGGCGTCGGCCACAACGCCCCCGACGAGGACGACCCCGCCAAGGTGGCCGACCTCTTGGCCGCGTTCTTCTGAGGATTTTTTCTGCGGCGCCGGCTTGGCTCCCGGCCCGGCGTGTGCCGTACGGCAGGCGGCCGGCAGGCCGCATACCATCGCTCATATGAGCGTTTCTTCACATGCGCGGGTCGTCGACGCCGACCGGGTGAGCGCCGTCATGGCGGCACTGCCCGCCGAGACGGCCATCGAGGGCCTGGCGCAGGTGTTCGGCCTCCTGTCCGACCCGGGCAGGCTCCGCCTGATGGCCGCGCTCCTCGAAGGCGGGGAGATGTGCGTGTGCGATCTCGCCGCGGCCTGCGGGCAGAGCGAATCGTCGGTCTCTCACGCGCTGAGGCTCCTTCGGCTCAACCGCGTGGTGAAGGTGCGGCGCTCCGGCCGGATGGCCTACTACAGCCTGGCCGACTCCCACGTCAGGATGCTCTTCGACCTCGGCCTCACCCACGTGGCACACGACGCGGCCGGCGCCCATGACTGATCAACGAGCCGGGCACAGCCCGGAGCCGGCCGTCGGTCCGGCGCACGAAAACGGGCACGACGCCGTGTACGGGCACGGACATGGACCTGGACAGGGGCATGGACACGGGCACGGGGTGCGTGCCGACGCCGACCGGCGCCCCCTCGTGGCGGCCTTGCTGCTGATCCTCGCCTTCATGGCGGCGGAGGTCGTGACGGGCCTGGTGGCCGGCTCCCTGGCGCTGCTGTCCGACGCCGGCCACATGCTGACCGACGCGGCCGCGATCGCGCTCGCACTGGTCGCCATGCGCATCGCCGCCCGCCCGGCGAAGGGCGGATTCACCTACGGCCTCAAGCGCGTCGAGATCATCAGTGCCCAGATCAACGGCATCACGCTGCTGCTGCTCACGGTCTTCTTCGTGGCCGAGGGCGTGCACCGGTTGTTCTCCCCGCCCGAGGTCTCCGGCCTGCTGGTCACCATCACGGGCCTCGTCGGAATCGCCGTCAACGTCGTCGCCACCTGGCTGATCAGCAAGGCCAACCGGTCGAGCCTCAACGTCGAAGGCGCCTTCCAGCACATCCTCAGCGACCTCTACGCGTTCATCGCGACCACCGCCGCAGGTCTGATCGTGTGGCTCGGCGGATGGGCCCGGGCCGACGCCATCGCCGCCCTCGTCGTCGCCGCGCTGATGGCCAAGGCCGGCTGGGGGCTGGTCCGCGACTCCGGGCGCGTCTTCCTGGAGGCGGCGCCGACAGGCATGTCCCCGGACGAGATCGGCGCCCGGATGGCGGCCATGGACCAGGTGGTCGAGGTGCATGACCTGCACATCTGGGCGGTCACCTCGGGTTATGCCGCCCTGTCGGCCCACGTGCTGGTGGTGCCCGGCTCCGACTGCCATGCCGTACGGCAGGCCACCGAGGCGATGCTGCACGACGCGTACGGCATCGAGCACACGACGCTGCAGGTCGACCACGCCTCGCCCAAACTGCTGATCATCGGCGAGGAGGGCCCGCACTGCCGCGACCCCCACGGCCCCTCCCACTCCGCCTGACCCCACCCCCCTCCGCGTGATCCCACCCCCCCTCCGCGTGATCATGCAGTACAGCAGGCAAGACGAGAAACCTGCGAGGGATCAGAAGGCGACGCCATCAAGACCGGTCACGATCTGATCGATCACCATTGCCGTACGTGACGAAATCGATAGCGGGCGGCGTGGAACTTGCGTAACCTGCAAGCTATGTTTCAGGTTATGAAACAACCGCCCCCTGCGCTGTTGCCTCTGCTTCGCTCAGCCTTCCAGGGGGAATTGCTGGCCTGGCTCTTCCTCCATCCAGGGGAGGAATATCCGCAGGTGGAGCTGGCGAGGAGGTTCAAGGTCTCCCCTGCGAGCGTGACCCGGGAGGTCGACCGGCTGGCCGACGCCGGACTCGTCAACGACCGCCGGATGGGCAATCTACGGTTCGTCAGTGCCGCTACGGAGACTCCGATCGCCCGCCCCTTGACGGAGCTCCTGGCGCTCACCTACGGCCCGACAGCGGTATTGCCCGATCTTCTCGTCGGCATCCCCGGCTTGGAAGACGCTTACATATACGGGTCGTGGGCCGCGCGCTACAGCGGGGAGCCGGGCGGCGTCCCCAGAGACATCGATGTGATCGCCGTAGGCGACGCGGATGAGGATGACCTTTATGACGCGGCGCGGAGAGCAGAGCGGCGACTTGGCAGGGAAGTGAACATCCGCCGTGTGGCTCGCGCCGTCTGGGAATCCACCGATGAAGATCCGTTTCTGGATGCCGTCCGGTCACGACCCCTCGTACGGCTGAGCATCACGAGAGAGGACTCTCCATGAGGCGCGAGTCAGAGCGCTTCAATGCGGAAGACGTGCAAAGAGACCTGCCGAAGGTCGAGACGATCATTGCGATCTCCACGAAGGTGATCGACCAGATGCAGCCCTTCTGAGGCGTCACGCGCCGCCGGTGAGTCTCCGGTAGACCTCGTAGGCGTTGCGCTCGACCTGGTTGGACACGAGCCGACCGTCCCCACGGACGGCCCAGATGGCCGTGCCGGTCATCTCGATGGGCCGGCCGTCGGGCTCGGTGCCGAAGACTCCGTCGTTTCTGCCCGTGACCCGCCACATCGAGGCCACCCGGGAGCCGTCGTGGTTCTCAAAGGACTCCACCACCTCGAACTCCAGGTCCCGGATGGACGAGCCGAACCCCCGAGCCCACTGCTTGAACGCCTCGCGACCCTCGATCCTCTGACCACCGGTGATGAGGACGAAGTCCTCGACGACGAGGTCGTCGATGGCGTCGTAGTCCTGAGGCGGCTGCCAGACCCGCTCCCAGAAGTTGTGCACCGCGTCGATGCCCGGCACGTCCGCCTCCTTCACCGCCCGGCGCGCAGGCCGCGTCGTACACCGGTGCGAGGTCGAGGCGCCGACCTGTACGGCGTGGCACCCAGGCCCGCCAATCGCGCCCGCTTTCTCACTGTATGTCGGCATTTGATCACAAATGGCCTCGCAGGCCGGAGCGGCGGCGCGCGGCGGCACCTCAGCAGCGCCGGCGAGGGCCGAAGGGGCCCGTCCAAGGGGGACCCCGACGACGCGATCAGGGTCGAGCCGGAGATCTCGGGGGTACGGCCCCGGACGGATGCCCGGAAACCACGCCCGCCTGGACGTTCCGCCCGGTACGGCAAGGCCGGAGCGGCGGCGCGCGGCGGCACCTCAGCACCGCCGGCGAGGGCCTGGACGGGTAGAGTCCGTGAGTCACACTTATCGCGAATGGGGATCGTCATGACCGTCAAAGTGACCGTCACCGGCGCGGCCGGCCAGATCGGTTACGCGCTGCTCTTCCGCATCGCCTCAGGCCAGCTCCTGGGCCCTGACACCCCGGTGACGCTGAGCCTGCTGGAGATCCCGCAGGCCGTCAAGGCCGCCGAGGGCACCGCCATGGAGCTCGATGACTGCGCCTTCCCGCTGCTGCGGGGCATCGAGATCTCCGACGACCCGAACACGGCGTTCGACGGCGCCAACATCGCGCTGCTGGTCGGCGCCCGCCCCCGCACGGCGGGGATGGAGCGCGGCGACCTCCTTCAGGCCAACGGCGGCATCTTCGGCCCGCAGGGCAAGGCCATCAACGACCACGCGGCCGACGACATCCGCGTGCTGGTCGTCGGCAACCCGGCCAACACCAACGCCCTCATCGCGCAGTCGTCCGCGCCCGACGTGCCCGCCGAGCGCTTCACCGCGATGACCCGGCTGGACCACAACCGGGCGCTGTCGCAGCTGGCCGCCAAGCTCCGCGTGCCCGTGTCCGAGATCAAGAAGCTGACGATCTGGGGCAACCACTCCGCCACGCAGTACCCGGACCTCTTCCACGCCGAGGTCGGCGGCAAGATCGCCGCTGAGCAGGTCGAGGAGGACTGGCTGCGCGACACCTTCATCCCCACCGTGGCCAAGCGCGGTGCGGCGATCATCGAGGCCCGCGGCGCCTCGTCGGCCGCGTCGGCCGCCAACGCCGCCATCGACCACGTCTACAACTGGGTGAACGGCACGCCCGAGGGCGACTGGACCTCGGCCGCCATCCCCTCCGACGGCTCGTACGGCGTGGCCGAGGGCATCATCTCCTCCTTCCCTGTGGTCGCGAAGAACGGCCGCTGGGAGATCGTCCAGGGTCTGGAGATCGACGCGTTCTCCCGTGCCCGCATCGACGCCTCCGTCCAGGAGCTGATCGACGAGCGCGACGCCGTCAAGGAGCTCGGCCTGATCTGACCGGCGCCGCGGCGCCGCCGCGCACGCGGGCAGCAGCGCCATCGCGATCAGATCGGTCACGTCGGAGACCACGGTCAGGCGCTGGGCGAGGCCGTCGGGGAACGCCCCGAGGTCAAAACCCAGCGCCGTCCCGGCGTACGGCAGGAGCACGAAGACGACCATGACCAGCGTGACCACGCTGAGGGCCCGGATGAGCCGCGAGCCGGTGATCCAGGCGAGGACCAGCCCGGCGACCGGCATGCTGACGAAAGCGACCGCCGCGGCGTAACGGTGGATCTGCCCGGACATCGACAGGGGCAGTCCCAGCGGGTCCGTGGGGAACCCGGCCACCAGAAGCAGACAGCCGCACCACAACCCGGTCAGCAGCCCCGCCGCGCGGCTCACCCGGGCCAGCCGCAGCCCCGCGAGGGCCGAGCCGCAGGCCAGCGACACCAGGGAGACGGGTAGCAGCCAGCCGTACGGCGCGTAGACGTACTCACTGATCACGTCGTGCAACGGGTCGAGCCCGGCCAGCAGATGCAGGAGCACCATTCCCAGGCAGCCGGCGCCGATCAGCGCGCGCTGAGCCGTCCTGAGCCCGGTCGCCGGCGCGCCTGTCCTGTCATGCGTGTCATGCGGATGTGCCGCGAAAGTGAAGAGCGTCCCCATGCCTCATCACTGTGGCGACGAGGCGGATCACGGCCCATCGGAGATCTACCGGACCGGTCCCTGAGGCTCCCCCTAGGATGCGTCGGCCGAATCCGCCGGTGCCGTCTCGGGGGTGGAGGCCCGGAACCATCGGCAGCCGTACCGGCCGACACCGAACCGCGCGCGCCCGTCGCCGGAGATCTTCACGGTTCCGTCGACGAGCAGGTCGGTCAGCACGGTGGAGGAGTCCAGGTCGTCCAGGACGATCTCCACCTCTGCCTCCTCCTCACCGAAGTTGTGCACGGCGACGACGGTCTGGCCGTCCGCGTCGGCCCGGTGGGCGAGCACGGCGTCGGCCCCCCCGTCCAGCACGGTGTAGTCCAACACGGTGTAGTCGCCCCAGGCCAGCTCGGGACACTCGCGGTAGTGGCGGATCAGCCGGGAGATCCAGCTCAGCAGGGAACCGGGGTTACGCTGCTGCGCGCTGACGTTGACGTTCTCCGGGCCGTAGTCCCCCGAGGGCATCGCATTGCGGATCTTCGAGGGGTCGGCCGTGCTGAATCCGCCATTGCGGTGGGGGGTCCACTGCATCGGGGTGCGTACGGCCTGCCTGCCTTCAAGCTCCGGGTTCTCCCCCATGCCGATCTCCTCCCCGTAGAAGAGGACCGGGGTGCCCGGAAGGGAGAACAACAGGCTGTAGACCATCTTGATCCGGTCCTGGTCGCCGCCGAGCATCGTCGGCAGGCGCCGGCGCAGGCCCCTGCCGTACAGCTGCATGGCCTCGTCGGGGCCGAAGGCGGCGAAGATCTCCTTGCGCTCGGCGTCGTCCAGCTTGTCCAGCGTGAGCTCGTCGTGGTTACGGACGAAGGTCGCCCAATGGCAGTCCTTGGGCGGGCGGGGCCGGTCCCTGAGCGCGGCGGCCAGCGGCCGGGCGTCCCCGCGGGCCAGCGAGAGGTACATGTTCTGCATGCCGATGAAGTCGAAGCACATGGTGATCTCGTTGCCGAGCGCGTTGCCGAAGTACTTCACCAGGTCGTCGTAGGGCAGGTTCACCTCGCCGAGCAGGGCGGCCGAGCCGTCCCGGCGGTTCATGAAGGCCCGCAGGCCGGCGAAGAACTCGTGCGGGTCGGGCAGCTTGTCCCCGCCGTCGTCGGCGACCTGTTCCACCAGGAACGGCACGGCGTCGACCCGGAATCCGGACAGGCCCAGCTCCATCCAGAACCCGAGGATCCGGGCGATCTCGTCGCGCACCTCCGGGTTGGAGGTGTTGAGGTCGGGCTGAAAACGGTAGAAGCGGTGGAAGTAGTACTGGCCCGTCTTCTCGTCCAGCTCCCACAGGCTGGTCTCCTTGTCGGGGAAGACGATGCCCTTGGGGTCGTCGGGCTCCGGCACGTCGGACCAGATGTACCAGTCGCGGTGGCGGGAGTCCCTGCTCGACCTGGCGTCCAGGAACCACGGATGACGGTCGGAGGTGTGGTTGACGACGAGGTCGGCGATCACCCGGATCCCTCGGTCTCTGGCGACCCGCATGAATTCGACGAAATCACCGAGCGTGCCCAGTCTCGGATCCACGCTGTAGAAATCGGTGATGTCGTAGCCGTCGTCGCAGTCCGGCGTGGGAAAGAACGGCATAAGCCACACGCAGGTGACGCCCATCGTGTCCAGATGGTCGATGTGCTGGATGGCCCCCTGGAAATCACCGATCCCGTCGCCGTCTCCGTCGGCGAACGTCTCGATGTCGAGACAATAGACGACCGCGTTCTTCCACCAGAGATCGGACGTGACGCTCAGCCTCATGGGCGTTCCGACTGCCCGGCAAAAGCTGGGCAAAACATTCGGACCCGCACCACCGAAGCGGTGCGGGCCCGAACCATCGATATGTCGAGCTCGAAACGCAGCCCGATGATCGAGCCTTCTCCCGAGCCTAGAGGGGCGTGACCTGCTCGGCCTGCGGACCCTTCGCGCCCTGAACGGTCACGAAACTGACGCGCTGGTTCTCGTCCAGGCTCCGGTAACCACTTGAGGTGATCGCCGAGTAGTGAACGAACACGTCAGGGGTACCGTCGTCCGGAGCGATGAACCCGAAGCCCTTTTCGGCGTTGAACCACTTGACGGTGCCTTCAGACAACTGCTTCTCCTTTACGGGAGCCTCACCATGTCACCAGGTCGGCGACACAGGGCTGCTCAGCGGACCCTTACGCTGCATCCGCGTATCACGCAGGAAAAGCAAGCACGCCCGCTGCCGGGAGATTCTCGAGTGTGCTTTTGGCTAAAACACGATCCAGAATCACCGCTGCAACTCCAGCAGCCTATCCGGAACCTACCCGGATCGCCGAACACCTATGCGGGCGAAGCCATGTACCACCGGGCGTGTCCGTCTCCACGGGTCAGGGAGTCGAGCCTGCGGGGCAGTTCCTGACGGGAGAACGGGTCCCCCAGGGCATTCCGGATGTGGATGCCGACGGCGTACATGTCCCTGACCTCCATCAGGGTTCCGTAGCCGGGCCACAACCGCAGGTCCGAGCCGTACGCCCGGGCGAAGTCGTCCACGTCGTCGGCCGACAGCCCGAACCGTCGCTGGCCGTGGTAGGTGTGGACGAGATCCCACTCGCGGGGGCCGACCGCGACGCCGTCCCAGTCGAGCAGCACCACGTGGCCGTCCTGGCAGCGCAGCAGGTTGTCGATCCACGCGTCACCGTGCAGCAGCACCGGCGGCCCGGTCTCCAGGTCTCCCCAGCGGTCGGTGAGCTCCTCGATCCGATCTCTCAGCCAGGCCCGCTGCCCAGGGGTCAGCACCTCCGCCCGATGCTCCACGGCATGCCTGACCTCCGACAACGGGTCGGTGAGCCGGCGCAGGCCCATCGGCGGCACCGGCTCCCGGTGCAGATTGTGCAGCACCCTGCCGAGCTCCCGCGTGGTCGGGCGGCCCCGGGAGGGCACATAACGCCAGAAGGTGATCGCCCGATCTCCGTAGACGAGCGGCTGGCCCGGGATCTCGTCCACCGGACGCACCGTCGGGAAGCCCCGGTCGGCGAGCCAGCGGGCGACCGCCAGCACCACGGGCAGCCGGGTGAGCGCGTCGGGGGCGGTCGCGATCCGCACGACCATCTCGCCGCGGAGCTTGAAGACGGCGTTGCTGCGCAGGCGCAGCAGCCGCGCGCCCTGCGCGTCCACTCCCAGCTCGCCGCACACCTCGTGCAGCAGGCCGAACGCCTCTTCGGCCAGCGTCCGGCCCATGGCTTTCACGCCCCGCTCACAGTCGGCTGTCCAGCGCGAGCCGCGGCGACGACTCCGCGAGCACCTGCCGCAGATGCCGTACGGACGCCAGTTGCGGATCGACGTCGGCCAGCAGAGCCTTGGCCCGGGTGACGACGATCGAGGTGCGATGCTCGGCCGGCACCTGTCGCAGCGCCTCCGCCGCGATGCGGCACGCCTCCTCGTGATCTCCGTGCCTGGCCAGATGGCTGGCCTGGTCGAGCTGGATCAGGGCGGGGTCGATCGTGTGGAAACCCGGAGAGGTGTCGAGGCTCTGGATCTCCTCGGCGTCGCCGAGTTCGATCAACGTCCCGGTCCGGTAGAACTTCATCCGCTTCTCGGTGAAGACGAAGGCCAGGTCGTCCTGGCTCATGCCGCGCATCCTGGCGAAGATCTGCTCGGCCTCGGCCAGGGCAAGCCTGGCGGCCTTGCCGTCTCCCATCCGGGCCAGCGCCCTGGCCTCGGCCGCCGCCGCGAGGGCGGCCGGAGAGCTCGGGGCCGAGCCTGCCAGCATCCGGGCCTCCCTGGCCAGGCGCACGGTCTCGTTGAGGTCGCCGTAGTAGTAGAGCAGCATCGTCTGCTGCGCCCGGACGAGCGCGCGTAGCCGCAGGTCGCCGACGTCGTCGGAGGCGGCGCGGGCCGTGCCGTACCAGGAGTGGGCCTGGCGGGTGTCCCCGAGCTTCATCAGCGCGTCGGCCGACAGCAGCGACAGCATGGTCATCGCGGTCAGCAGGCGGCGCTGCACCGAGGAGGGCTGCCGGCTGCCGCTGAGCTTGCGCACGTCGGAGATCTCCAGCATGACCCGGCAGAGCATCGGCATCGGCGGGGTGGTCATGTACTCCCGCCGGTAGCGCAGCACCTGCTCGTCGAGCCGGTCGAGCTGGTCCTCGGTCACCGATCCGGCGGCCAGGGTGCGGTCCACGTCGTGCCGGGTGCCCTCCACCTCGGCGAAGAACCGCCCGTTCGGGGTGCCGAGGAGCATTGCCTGGTGGAACAGCGCCCTCCGCTCGGTGTCGTCACCCGCGAGATCGTCCAGATGGACGGCCTCGTCGGCCTGCCCGGGGCCGACCACCACGACCTTCTGCCCGCCCGTGTCCTCGCAGTAGTCGGCCGCCAGGCCCAGCCGTACGGCGTTGGCCTTGTAGAGGCGGGCCAGCAGGTCGATCGTCTGGGGGCGGGGACGGGCCCGGTTGTTCTCCCAGGCGTTCAGCAGGTCGATGCTGGCGCGCGGCAGCCCGAGGGACTGCTGCTCACAGAGGAATTCCAGCTCTTCGATCGCCTGCCGGGCGGACCAGCCCCGGCCGAGCCGGTGAGCCTTGAGCAGGCTGACACCACAACATCCGTGAATGGCCTGGACCGTCTGCCACAGCGTCCACTGACGGACCTCCGCCTGCTCACGCCAGCGACGGGCGCAAGCGGGTGAGTGTTCTCCTCGGGCCATGTACGTGCCCCCCGCAATCGGAGTGTCGCTCGTTACGGATATTTCCCAAACGTAAACCGGTCGGCACCCAACCCCCGGCACCGTTATGTGTTCGTGGCCAGGGACCCGAGGATGTTCCACGGAATGTCGATGAATTCCCTGGTTATTGCACGGTTTCGTGGAATCGGGCCGATTGCCGGTAGGTCTGCTCGGGTTCAGGCTTTCCGGTGAAAGGTACCGACGCCCACCGGAGGCCACCATGACGGCAGATCGCAGCGAGGCGATGGACCATCTGGAGCGGCTCGCCGCCCAGCTGGAGGCCCATTCGTTCCAGGTGCGGCTGAGCGCGCCGGCAGGGCTCTATCCCCGCCTGCGCGTGATCAACCCCATGGCCCCCGCCATGGCCGAGGACGTCCTGGCCTCCGACGCCAACGACGGCGAGTGGTGGTACTGGCTCTCGTGGGCCGGCCGGATCGGCCACGCCTCCGACGTGGTCACCGCGGCCGAGCGGATCGCCAGCGTCCTCCACGTGATCCGTCGCTGACCTGCCAAAAGGCGCTGACGCCTGCCGCCGCCCGCGGTTATCGTGGTCTAGACAGACCAGACAGGAGCTCCGATGACCGCGTGGCAGGTGCAAGAGGCGAAACAGCGTTTCAGCGAGGTCGTGCGCCGCGCCCTCGACGAAGGTCCCCAAATCGTCACCCGTCACGGGGAAGAGGTGGCCGTCGTCATCGACATCGCCGAATATCGCAGGCTCCGAGAAGACTCACCCGACTTCAGCCGGTTTCTCCTCACCGATCCAGACTGGAGCGATGACGTCGAGTTCCCCCGGAATCGGGACCTGCCCCGAGGGGTGGACCTCGGCTGATGACCACCGGCTACCTCCTTGACACCAACGTGGTCTCTGAAGCAAGGAAACGGAACGGCAGCGCTCTGGTCAAGGACTGGATCGGTGCGGCGCACGGACCCACCCTCCACCTCAGCAGTCTTACCGTCGGACAGATCCGCTGTGGAGTCGAGACGCGTAGACGTAGTGATCCCATCCAGGCTGCCGCCCTGGAACGCTGGCTGCACGCCCTCCATCGCCAGTTCAACGATCGCATCGCTCCCATAACAGCCGAAGTGGCCGAGGAATGGGGGCGGCTGAACGCTGTACGAACGCTCCCGACCGCAGACGGGCTGATCGCCGCGACAGCCCGCGTGAACGGCTGGACCCTCGTGAGCCGGAACACGAAAGATTTCGCCGGCACGGGCGTGTCCGTCATCAACCCATTCGACCTGCAGCTTTGACAGCCGACCGCCCGTGGCCCCGGCCGCCGGTCAGCGCTCCTCGAGAACGCCGTCCACGTAGATGTCCAGCTTCTCGTTGTAGAAGGAGACCAGTCCGGCGATCTTCTGGCTCTCCGGGAGTGGCGTGGGGTAGGACCACACGAGGTCCTTGCCCTCCCCGACCGACCAGTACTCCGCCCGGCCCTTGTAGGGGCAGAACGTCGCCGTGTCCGAGCGGGTGAGCAGGTCGAGCCGCACGTCGGTCTTCGGCAGGTAGTACCGCGGCCGCAGGCCCGTCTCGAACAGGATCCGCGCCCGCCGCGAGTCGGCGACCGTGACGCCGTCGATCTCCACCCGGATGTGCCGCGAACTCGGGAGGATGTCCACCCGGGTGTACGGGTCGCGGGCGTGGTAGAAGACCTCCTCGTCCTCCTCGAACCAGGCGTCCATGGCGTCCCAGTCGAAGCGGACGTGCCCGCGGATCTCCTCCAGCGGGGCGTCGTCGCCGTAGACGAGGGCGGCGTCCGGCCTGCCGGCCACGTCGTGCAGGGCTCCGTCGCCCCTGCTCGGCGAGTGCTTGGTCTTCCCCGTCTGCTTCAGCTCGCCGGTCTCGACATCGTCGAGCGGGAAGTAATACGTCGGGAAGTGTGGGTTCTCCCAGACCAGGAGGGCGCGGGTGGTGTCGGCCACCGGCCGCCCGTCTGCATAGGTGCGCACGCGCTTGGCCGTCGTCTCGACACGGACACGACCTCGGGTTGTCGGCTCCATGTCCGGACGAACCACCGGGCACCGCCCGATTATTCCCCGTTACGCGCGCCTCACAATCAGCATTTCGTGATGTGCACCCGCGGGCCGGTATCGACAGCGAGCGGATTAGTCGCTTACCCTCGGATAGGTGGGACTTCGCCTTTACGATACACGTCGTCGCATGGTCCGCGATTTCACCCCTCGAATTCCCGGAAGGGTATCGATTTATCTCTGCGGCCCGACCGTCGTCGTCCCGCCCCATGTGGGGCAGATCAGATCACAGGTGAGTTTCGACGTTCTCCACCGGTGGTTGAAAAGCAACGGACTCAAGGTCCTGTTATGCAGGAATGTAACCGACATCGAAGACAAAATCATCAGCCGGTCCCTTTCCGAGGGCACGCCGTGGTGGCGCATCACCGGCTCGGTGTATCGGTCGTTCGCCCGCGCGTACGCGGCGCTCGGCTGCCTTCCGCCCAGTGTGGAGCCCCGGGCGACCGGCCACATCCCCGAGATGATCGAGATGATCGAGCAGCTCGTCGCCGCCGGGCACGCCTACGAGTCCGACGGGAACGTGTACTTCGCGGTCGACTCCTACCCTGATTACGGATCGTTGTCGCGGCAGCAGGCCGCGCACGTGAGGGTCACCGAGGAAAACGAATGGGGAAAGCGCGACCCCCGCGACTTCGCCTTGTGGAAACGCGCGAAACCGGGCGAGCCCATTTGGTCGGCGCCATGGGGGGAAGGCCGCCCAGGATGGCATCTGGAATGCTCCGCGATGGCCCGGAAATATCTCGGCGAAGAATTCGACATCCATGGCGGCGGCGCCAATCTGATATTCCCCCACCACGAGAAC
The DNA here is from genome assembly GCF_016863335.1 of Planotetraspora thailandica. Lineage (GTDB taxonomy): Bacteria > Actinomycetota > Actinomycetes > Streptosporangiales > Streptosporangiaceae > Planotetraspora > Planotetraspora thailandica. The sequence continues at coordinate 134,549 of NZ_BOOR01000038.1, read as the reverse complement.
GAAATGGCCCAGTCACAAGCCGCGGGCCACTCGTTCGCACGTTTCTGGCTGCATAACGGCCCGGTCACCCACCGGGGTGAGAAGATTCGCAAACACGTGCGCAACCCGCTGGCGATCAGGGAGTTGCTCGATCGAATTCGCCCCGCGGAGCTGCGTTATTACCTCGCCTCGGCGCACTATCGGTCTCCCGTCGAATTCTCGGTCGACGCGGTGGAGGAGGCGGCGGTCGCCTACCGGCGGATCGAGCGGTTCGTGCTGCGGGTCGGCGCGGACCTCGGCTCGGAGCTTCCCGCTCAGTTCAGCGAAGCCATGGACAACGACCTGAACGTGTCCTCGGCCCTTTCCGTAGTGCACGCCGCGGTGGGCGAAGGCAACACCGCCCTGGATGCGGGAGCCCGGGACGAGGCCGCTCGGAAATGCCGTTCCGTGCGGGCCATGCTCGATGTCCTCGGCCTCGATCCGATGAGCGAGACCTGGTCGCGGGAAACGCAACTCGCCGATGTCGCGGAAGCCGTACTCACGGTTGTCAGGAATCTCGCGGCGACGAGCGCCAGGCAAGGAGATCATGAACGCGCACGGATCATGGAACGGCAGATCGAGGTCGCGTTGAGAAAACGCCATCAAAACCGACACTCCGCCCTTACCGGATAGATTGCCCGGTTCTACGCTGCCAGAGTGAAGAAGATCCTCATCGACTGCGACCCCGGCATCGACGACGCGCTGGCCATCACCCTGGCCCACGGCAGCTCCGAGGTGGAGATCGTGGGCGTCACCACGGTGGGAGGCAACGTCTCTCTGCCGAAGACGACGGCCAACGCGCTCGCCCTGCGGGAGTTTCTCGGGTTCCCCGAGGTCCCGGTCGTGGCCGGCAGCCCCGGAGCGCTGCTGCGCCGCTGGATCGACGCGTCCGCCGTGCACGGCGACTCCGGGCTCGGGGAGGCCCGCCTGCCCGCGGCGACCCTCCCGCCCGCGAACGGCCACGCGGCCGACTTCATCATCGACACGCTGGCCGCCCACCCGGGCGAGATCTCCCTCGTCGCCGTCGGCCCGCTGACCAACGTGGCCCTCGCCGTACGCAAGGAGCCCCGGGTGACCGAGTGGGCGCGGGAGTTCGTCATCCTCGGCGGCTCGTTCACCCGGGGCAACTACAGCCCGGCGGCCGAGTTCAACATCGCGGCCGACCCCGAGGCGGCGGCCATCGTGTTCTCCGCGGGCTGGACCGTCACCATGATCGGCCTCGACGTCAGCCGCACCGCCCTCGCGACGGGCGCCGTGGTGGACCAGATGCGGGAGATGGGCCGCCTCGGCACCGACCTGCTGGTGCCGTGCGTCGAGTTCTACGGCATGGTCACCGCCGACGAGGGCCCCGCGATCCACGACGCGTGCGCAGTCGCCTACCTCATCGATCCCACCCTGATCCAGGTCGAGCCCGCCGTGGTCGAGGTGGAGACCATGGGCCGCTTCACCTCCGGGATGACCGTGGTGAACTTCCACCTGGGCGAGCGCACGCCCAACGCGCTTGTGGGCACCTCGATCGACTCCGGCCGCTTCTGGGAGCTCGTGCTCGCCGCCTACGCCCGGGTGGCCGCGACGATCGGCTGATCATCTGGTCAGCGGCCGGTCAGCAGGCCGTGGGCCAGCTGATCGGCGGCCCAGCCGGCCCACCGGTCCGTCGTCCACCCGCACTCCCGGGTGAGGACGAGGAAGAGCTCCGGCGACAACAACGCCACGGTCACGTCGGTGGCGTCGTGCTCGCTCAGACCGGGCCGCAGGGCGCCGAGCCCGTGGAGGATGGCGACGAACGCCCCGTGGGCGGTGCGCCGCTGCTCGGTGTTCGTCGCCCACTGGTCGGCCATTTCCGCGTCGACGGGCGCCGCGTCGCGGACCACCGCGAGGACCGGCGCGACGCGGTCGAGGATCACTCCGCTTTCGTGCACCCAACGCCGCAACGCCGCATCCGGATCCTTTGCGGCCCGCAACTCGGCGAACCACGGCCTGCCGAGCAGCGGGACCGGCTCGGCATCGCCGGCCGAGGCGACGTCGACCACCTGCTTGAGCAGCCGGCTCTTGCTTCCGTAATGGAAATACACCGTCTGGACCGAGACCCCGGCGGCGTCCGCCACCGCCTGGAACGTCGTGCCGGCATAGCCGTGCGCCACGAACAGCGCGAGCGCCGCCTCGACGATTCGATTTCGCGTTCGCGTCGATCTCCGTTCCTTGACCTCGGCCATTAAATTAAAGTACTCCTTTAGAGCTTCGCTTTAAACTCACCGCGTCGCGTATCCCCACGCGCCCGTGACGGAGGTGTCCGATGGTCGCGCCAGGTGGCGTCCACCACATCAAGCTGCCTGTCTCGGATGTCCACAAGAGCCTCGAGTGGCATGACCCCGACGGCGTCGACGTCCCTACCCGCACCCTGCAGAACCGCGCATGATCTCCCGGGCCCTGCTCCGCCGCATCGGCGGAGCGATCGCGATCCTCGCCTGCCTCGTGCCGCTCGTCACCGCATGCTCCAAGGACGGCTCGGGCACTTCCGAGGCGGCGACCCTCCAGTACGGCTACGCCCCCCGCTCCGACTCCTCGGTGGAATACCAGCCGGACGTCGTGATCGTCGAAGGCGGCGGCGGCGTGATCCGCTCGGTGAGCAAGGACGGCTTCACCTACACGATCGACGCGGGCGCCAAAGGCGCCGACGCCTTACGGCCCGGCAAGATCATGTTCGTGACCAGCGAGGCGGCCGGCCGCGTGGTGCGGACGGCGGCCAAGGGCGACGACCTCGCGGTGACGCTTGCCCCGGTGGATCTCACAGACATCGTCCGCAACGGCCACTTCACGGTCGACCAGGCGCTCGACGTCGACGCGCAGCAGTTCCAGGACACGCCCGACCTCCTCGGGGAGATGCCGCTGGACTCGACGGACCCGGACCTTCCCGATGCGGAGTCCCCGGGTGCGCCCGCCGGCGAGCCCACACCCGGCGGCACCGCCGCGCCCGCGACCCTGGATTCCGGGCAGTCCGCGGATGATCCGGGCATCGTGTCCGCCGTCGCACCGCTCAACGCGCCGGACGCCCTGACCATGGCCGTGCCTCCCATCCAGCTGGTCGCCGGCGAACGGCGCGCGCCGGGCCCGGGGCCGCAGAAGAAGACGTCCAACGTGGGCGGCTGGAAGATCGAGGCCTCCAAGAGCCCCACTCTCCTCGGCATCCACGCCGACCACGCCACGGCCGTCAAGAACCTGAAGGTCGGGCTGGACATCAACCTCAAGCTGAACGACCTGCGGGTCAGGTCCAGCCTCACCGTCGCCAACGGCACCATCGTCCGGCCTCAGTTTCAGGTCTACGGGATCACGGGCCTCGCCATGGCCGTACGGGCCGGAGCGGCCAACGGGTCGGGCGACAACAAGAAGGTGAAGATCGAGCTTCCCGTCGAGATCAAGCAGCCCATCATCATCGGAGGGTTCCCCGCGACCCTCAAGCAGACGTTCAAACTCCTCGTCGAGACGGCGTTCACCGCGAAGAACGGCAACATCACCGCCAGCGGCGAATGGGGGCTCAGCGGCCCGCTCGGGCTCGACGGCGGCACGGTCCTCACGCCCACGTTCTCGGTGCAGAAGAGCATCATGGACTCCCTGCGCGGCGTCTCCATCGGCGTCGAGGGCATCGTCGTGGCCGCGGAGTTCCGCTTCGGCCTCATGGTCGGGCTCCCCGTCGCGGGGACCGGGCCGTACGTGGGGGTCGTGGCCTCACTCGGGCTGACGAACGGGTCGGCGGCCGGCCGCGTCGGCCTCCCGCTGGCCGGTCCCGCGGTGAAATGCAGGGGCACGACACTCGTGCTCACGGTCCGCGGAGGGGTGGGCATCGACCTTTCCTCCCCGCTCTCCAAGGCGATCGAGAAGACGCTGAAAGTCAAGATCCCGGCCGAGAAGGACCTCAAGAAGAAGGACATCGTCAACCGGACCGTCACCCAACCAGACGTTCCACTCTGCAAGAGCTGAGGTCGACTTCATGAACAGCCGATCAGTGCGTGCCCGCGTGTTCCGGTGGGCCACGGCGCTGTCCCTCATCACCGGCGCCCTGGCCGTCGCGGGCTGCGGCGCGTCCGCGGCGGACCCCGCGCCGACCGTGACCGTGACTGTGACCGAGGAGCCTGCCGCGGCTCCCGGGACGCCGGACGCCGCCGCCACCGACGCCGCCCTCGCGGGGCCGGTGAAGGCGTGCGAGCTCGTGACGAAGGCCGAGGCGGAGAAGCTGGCCGGCACGAAACTGGCGGACGGCGTGGAGGGCGACCCGAGCACTCCCGCGTGCAGATACACCGGTCCGCCGACCGGGCCGACGGCGCAGGTCGAGGTGTACGCGGGCGACGGGGCGAAGAAGATCTTCGACATCGACAAGACCCTCGAGCACAAGTTCACCGAGGTCCCCGGCATCGGTGACGAGGCGCACTACGAAGACAACATGATCTTTTTCCTGAAGTCGGGCACCTGGGTGGGGATCCGGCTCGTTCTCCTCAACGACCCGGCGAAGAACAGGAAGCCGATGGAGGAACTCGCCGCCACGGCCGCCTCCCGCCTGTGACCCCGGAGCCTCGCCGGTTCCGGAAACCCGAAAGCCCTCTCCCGGGCGCGTTCCCCTTCAGAGATAAAAAGGATGGTGTCGCCTCCGTGCGGTCATCTATCAGCATGTTCTTCGTCGCCGTGGCCGCTGGAGCGTTCCTGACGGCATGCGGCGGTGGCGACGGGTCCGGCGCGTCCGCCGGGGCGGCGCCCACGCAGGCGGGCACCCAGGCGGGCACCCAGGCGGGCGGAGGAGGCCAGGGCAAGCGCCCGGCCGACGGCTGCCCCATCACCGTGGACATGCTCGGCAAGACCACGTCGCTCGACTGGAAGCTCCAGGAGAAGAAGGACGACTACCAGCTGGAGACGCTGGAGTCGGTCAAGGCCACCGTGTGCCTGTGGACGGCCGCGGACGCCCCCCAGCAGGGCGGCGACCCGCTGGTGCTGCGGGCCGACGTCGTCTCCGGAGGCGGCGCGGCCACGGTCCGCAAGGAGTTCACCGACAACTGCTCCGAATACGGCGGGAAGCTCGGCGACTCCGAGGGAGACGGCGGCAAGATCTGCGACCGGGACGGCGCCGTTGTCGAGGGCCTGGTCGGCAGCGGCGACAGCGTGGTGAACGTCTACCTGGTCAACGCCGACAAGGCGACCGCGGCCAAGCTCACCCCGTCGTTCGGCGAGATCCTCGGCGCCACCGTCGTGCCGTGAGCTGACGCCGGCGGCCGGCGGGATGTGATTAAGGACGAACGCCCCCGACCGGGACATGACTTGAAACATTCTCCGGCATTGCCGGAAACATAGCTTTCCTACGCTCCGGACATGGCGGACATATTCGACTCATATGCCCTGGCCGAAGCGTGGGACGAGATGTTCGAGCGGCCGGGAGTGCCCCGTCCGCCCTACCAGGCGCTGTTCGCCGCTCTGCAACCGCTGGGGGCGGACGAACTCCGCTTCCGGGCCGACCAGCTCGCCCGGGTGTTCACCGACCGGGGCGTGACCTTCGACTACGCGGGTGAAGAACGCCCCTTCCCGCTCGACCTGATCCCCCGCGTGATCGACGCCGCCGAATGGGACCTGATCTCGCGGGCCGTACGGCAACGCGTGCGGACCCTGGAGGCGTTCCTCGACGACGTGTACGGCAGGCGCCAAGTGTTCCACGACGGCGTGGTGCCCTGGCGGCTGCTGCACACCTCCCCCCACTTCCACCGGGCCGCCGACGGCGTCCCGGCCCGGGTCCGCGTGCACATCGCCGGCATCGACATCATCCGCGACGAGCACGGCGACTTCCGCGTGCTGGAGGACAACGTCCGCACCCCGAGCGGGGTCAGCTACGTCCTGGAGAACCGGCTCGCCATGAGCCGCACGCTGCCCGCCCTGTTCGCCGAGCAGCGGGTGCGGCCGGTCGACGAATACCCCGGGCGGCTGCTGGCCGCGCTGCGCAAGGCGGCGCCCGAGCACGTGGCCGACCCGACCGTCGTGGTTCTCACCCCCGGCGTCTACAACGCCGCCTATTTCGAGCACGCCCTGCTCGCCCGCCTGATGGGGGTCGAGCTCGTCGAAGGCCGCGACCTGGTCTGTGAGAACAACCGCGTCTACATGGTGACCACGCACGGCAAGCGCCCCGTCCACGTGATCTACCGGCGGGTCGACGACGACTACCTCGATCCCCTGCACTTCCGGTGGGACTCGACCCTCGGCTGCCCCGGGCTCCTCAACGCGGCGCGCTCCCGCAACGTCACGATCGCCAACGCCGTCGGCAACGGCGTGGCCGACGACAAGCTGATCTACACCTATGTGCCCGACCTCATGAGGTACTACCTGAACGAGGAACCGCTGATCACCAACGTGGAGTCCTACCGGCTGGAGGACCGGGACACGCGGGAATGGGTGCTGGGCAATCTCGGCGACCTCGTGCTCAAGCCGGTCGACGGCGCGGGCGGCAAGGGCATCGTCATCGGCCCGAAGGCGTCCGGGGAGACCCTGACCACGCTCGCGGCGGCCGTGCGGGCCGATCCCCGCGGGTGGATCGCGCAGCGGCCGGTGGCCCTGTCGACCTCCCCCAGCCTGATCGGCGATCACCCCCGGCCTCGCCACATCGACCTGCGCCCCTTCGCCGTCAACGACGGCGACGACGTCTGGCTGCTGCCCGGCGGCCTCACCCGCGTCGCCCTCCCCGAGGGCGAACTGGTGGTCAACTCCAGCCAGGGCGGCGGCTCCAAGGACACCTGGGTCCTGCCGGACGAACCGGCCCGTACGGCTCCCGCCGACGCGGGCGGCACACCTCCGTCCAGCGGAATACCCGTGCAGTGGGAGCCGAGCCGCAGCGCGGCGTGGGACGCGGAGCAGCAGCAGTGAACGGCACCGCCATGATCGGAGCCATGATCGGAGGACACGGGATGACCAGGGAACTGCTCAGCCGGATCGCCGAGACGTTGTACTGGATCGGCAGATACGTCGAGCGCGGCGACGACATCGCCCGCCTGCTGGACGTCTCGCTCCACCGGGCCCTCGCTGGCGAGGAGGACGGCACCGCCGTGTTCGCCATCCTCGGGCACGCGGGTGCGGAGCCCCGGACGATCGAGACCATGGTGCGGAGGCTGGCCTACGACTCGGCCGACCCGAGCTCGATCGCGGGATGCGTGCGCGCGGCCAGGGAGAACGCCCGGGGAGTGCGCGAGATCATCTCCAGCGAGACGTGGGAGTGTCTCAACGTCACCTGGAACCAGCTGCCCGCGGTGCGCGGCGAGGCCGAACGGCTCGGCCCGCACGGCTACCTCCGGTACGTCAGGGAGCGCTCGGCCCTGTTCTTCGGCCTGGCCGACGCCACGATGACCAGAGACGACGGCTGGCGGTTCATCGTGCTGGGGCGCAGCCTCGAACGGGCCGACATGACCTGCAGGCTGCTGGCCGTCCACCACTCCCCCGCCTCCCCGGCGGGGGCCACGGAGAACGCGACCTGGCGGCTGCTGCTGGAGGCGTGCGGGGCCGACGAGTCGTTCACGCGCACCCATCGCGGCGACCGGACCAAGGTGCTGGAGTTCCTTCTGCTCGACCGGCTGTTCCCACGGTCGGTCATGCATGCGCTGGCCACCGCCGAACAGTGCCTCACCGAGCTGGCGCCGCACCACGATCGGGCGGGCATGACCGACTCGGCGCGGGCCGCGATCGGGCGGGTGCGCATGGGCCTGGAGTACGCCGACGTGACGTCGCTGCCCGACCAGCTCCCCCAGCTGCTCATCGCGCTGCAGGAGGCGGGCACGGCGGCCGCGCTGGCGATCACCGACCGCTTCTTCCAGCACGCCGCCCCCGCGAGCTGGGTGAGGGGAGGCTCGTCATGGGCTGGCGTGTGAAGATCAGGCACGTCACCACCCTCGAATACGACGGGAAGGCCTCGGCGTCGTACAACGAGGTCAGGATGACGCCGCTCGACGACGGCAGGCAGAACACCCTGGAGCGGCGGCTGGTCGTGCGGCCCGCCACCCCGATCTGGACCTACACCGACCACTGGGGCACGCTGGTCGGCGTCTTCGACCTGCCGAAGTCCCACACGTCGCTGACGATCGAGTCGGTCAGCCGGGTCGAGACCTCCGCCCCCCGCCCTCCGGGGACGTCCCTGAGCTGGAAGGAGCTCCGCACGGTCGACGGGCCGGTGGCCGAGATGCTCCGCCCGACCGCGCAGACGGCCGTCTCGGCCGAGCTGGCCTCGGCCGTACGGGAGAAGGTCGCCGGCATGTCTCCGCACGAGGCGGCGGAGGCGATCGCGTGGGACGTGCACGAGCGGGTGGCCTACACGCCGGGGGTCACGGGCGTGCAGACCCACGCACAGGAGGTCTGGGACCGGGCCGAGGGCGTCTGCCAGGACATGTCCCACCTGACGGTCGCGCTGATGCGTGCCGCCGGCATCCCGGCGCGGTACGTCTCGGGATATCTGCACCCGCGGCGCGACGCCGAGATCGGCCGCAGCGTGGTCGGCCAGAGCCACGCCTGGGTCGAGTACTGGACCGGGGAATGGGCGGCGCTCGACCCCACCAACAGGACGGCGGCCGGCGAGGGACACGTCGTCGTGGCCCGCGGCCGGGACTATTCGGACGTGCCGCCGCTCAAAGGCGTCTATCAGGGCCCGCCCGCGGAGCATCAGGAGGTGACGGTCGAGATGACCCGGTTGGCGTGACACCGCCTTGACGACCATGGTGACTTTGCCGACTGCTGGGCAAGACAAGAACAAAAAGTGAAGCCGTTATGACCTGGCAAGGATATTCCAGATGATTTCGTGGGAATCATGACACCAAGCATTGAGAGGAGGGCGCCCCGATGAAGAAGGTGCAGATCATCCAGCGACCGAGACCCCCCCGTCACCCCGAACCCGTCGACCTGCGCACCCCTTCGGGCAAGGTCCTCCCTTTTTGAGAGAACCGTGACCTGCGAGGGCCGGGACGTTCCGTAAGGGGCGGAGGACGCCTCAGCCGCGGGCGAGCGCGTAGCAGCGCTCGAAGCCTTCCAGGACCGCGGGCCAGGAGCACTTCACCGGCTCGGTCTCACGGTTGTGCCCGGCGATCGACCGGCGCAGGTCGGGGTCGCGGGCCAGCGTCGCCACCGATGAGATCAGCTCGTCGAAGGTGCGGCCCAGCAGGCCCTCCTTGCCTGGCCGTACGAAGTCGGCCACGCCGCTCTGCTCGCGCGCGACGACGGGGACGCCGGCGGAGCGCGCCTCCAGCGCCGCGAGCCCGAACGACTCGCGCGGGGCCGGCGCCACGAAGACGTCGGCGGAGGCCAGCACCTCCTTGATCTGCTCCCTGGTCAACCTGCCGGGCAGCGACACCCAGTCGAGCCGGCGGGCGCGCAGGTGCCGTTCCATGCGCCCGCGGGCCGGGCCGTCGCCCACGACGGTCGCCCGCATCGCGATGTGCTCCGGCACGCGGCTGCGCGCCGCCTCGAGCAGATGGAGCAGCCGCATCGGCTGCTTGCGGGGGGCGAGCCTGCCGACCGCGACGACGTGGACGGTGTCGCGGGACTCGGCCGCCACGTCCGCCGAGGGCCGCCAGGCCGACACGTCCAGGCCGTTGGAGACGACGTGGACGGGCACGCCCGGCCCGGCCACCTCCCTGATCGGGCGGGCGGCGGCCTCGCTCACGGCGGTGGCGACCACGCCCCAGCTCCGCCACCGGAAGGCGCTCTGCAGCGCGCGGTAGCCGCCCCGGGTCACCGGATCCCACATGCTGTGGATCGTCACCACCACGGGCAGGCCCGCCCGTACGGCGGCGCGCACACCCATCCAGGCGAACGGCGAGACCGCGCCCATGTGCACGTGCACGACGTCGGGCCGCCGCGCTGTCATCATCCGGATGAGGTGGCCGGTGCCGCGTGGGTGAACGGGAAGATCGAAAGGCATGGGGGCCACCAGGCGGTGCACGCCGGGCAGGGCCTCACCGGGCGTGGCGGTCGCCACCTCGACGTCGTGCCCGGCCTCTCCTTGAACCCTGACGATGTCGGCGACCTGCACCTCGATGCCCCCGAGCCTCGGGAGGTAGCAGTCGCTGACGTGAAGGATCCTCACCGGGTCAGAGTGGCAGAGCACGCGGCGGGCATCAAACCCGGCATCCGACCTGGGGAGGGGGGCCCTGGGCGCCTGTCGTGGCGTGGGATCATGGGCAGGGACCGGGACGACACTTCGTGGAGCACTATGACAACTTACGTGCCCAGGTTGGGGGAGCCGGGATGAGCACGGCGGTGTTCTTCCACGCCCACCCCGATGACGAGGCGCTGCTGACGGCGGGCACCATGGCGATGCTGGCCGACGAGGGCCACCGGGTGGTGCTCGTCGTCGCGACCGCGGGAGAACGCGGCCTGGCCGAGCTCCCGCACGGCGACGAGCTGGGCAGGACCCGGATGGAAGAGCTGCACAGCTCGGCCTCCCTGCTCGGCTGCGCCAGGGTGGTCCAGCTGGGATACGGCGACTCCGGGCTCGCCATCGACGGCGGCGTCGCCGACGACCGGGGCGACGACGCGTTCATCGACGCCGACATCGAAGAGGCGGCGCAGCGGCTGGCCGACCTCCTCAAGGAGGAGACGGCCGACCTGGTGACGATCTACGACCCTTCCGGGGGGTACGGGCATCCCGATCACGTCCAGGTCTACCGGGTGGGCAGCCGGGCCGCGGAGATCGCGGGCACGCCGATCGTGCTGGAGGCGACGGTCAACCGCGACCCCCTGCTGAAGGGTGTGCGGCTGGCGGCGCGCTTCTACCCGTCGATCGACGTCAGGAGCTTCGAGGTCGCCTACTCGGCGGCCGACACGATCACGCACCGGGTGAACGTGCGCAAGTATGCTCGGGCCAAGCGGGCCGCGATGGCCGCCCACGCGTCCCAGGCGAGCGGGGGGACCGGCGACAGGACGCTGGGCGCGATGCTCAAGATTCCGCCTCTGCTCTACCGGTACGTCTTCGGCACCGAGTGGTACGTCCAGCGGGGCCTGCCGCGGGGGACACGCCTGAAACATCCTTTTGGCAGCCCCTAGGGGATCGCTCCTCCGTCAGGAGGAGTCGGCATCGCGGATCTCCCGCCACACTTGAGGCGACCAAGGACGACTGGGGGCATCTCGAGTGAAGAAGAACTGGCTGCGGGTCGTGCTGTCGGCGCTGTCGCTGGCGCTGGCCGTGGCGCTCGTGGTCTACCTCCCGCAGATCGTGCACTCGCTGACGGGGGCCAAGGTCAGCTGGCACGAGATCGGGCACGAGTTCGGCAGGCTGAGCTGGCAGACCATCCTGCTGATGTCGGTGTTGTGGCTGGGCAGCCTGTGGGCCTACACCTACGTCATGACGTCGGCGCTCCCGGGTCTGTCCAACTTGCAGGCGCTGACGCTCAACGCGGGCGGCAGCGCCGTCAGCAACCTGCTGCCCTTCGGCGGGGCCGCGGGGGTCGCCCTGACCTTCGGGATGACCCGGGGATGGGGTTTCACCAACCGCCCCATCGTGGTCTACACGCTGGTGACGGGCATCTGGAACTCGCTGTTCCGGTTCCTGTTGCCCGCCGTCGGCATCGCCTGCCTGCTCCTCGCCGGCAAGGCGACCAACCCCACCGTCGCCAAGGCCGGCTGGGTGGGAGCCGTCTCCATGATCGTCCTTGTCGCGATCGTGGCCGCCGCGCTCTATTGGGATCGGGCCGCCGCCCTGCTCGGCCGGGCGCTCGACGGCCTCATCCGGGTGCTGCCCCGCAGGTTCCGGCCCGCCGAGCACGCCGCCTCCGGCGCGATCGACCGGCTCCGCCAGGACACCGCCGACGTCATCCACCGGCGGTGGGCCGGCCTGTCCCTCGGGATGATCAGCTTCCTCGCTCTCCAGTGCCTGATCATGGCCGCCTGCCTCGTGGCCACCGGCTCCTACCCGGGGGCCGCGGAGACGGTCGCCGTCTTCGCGCTCAGCCGCGTGCTGACGTCGGTTCTCGTCACGCCCAGCGGCGCGGGGATCATGGAGGGCGGCGTGGCGACCCTGCTGATCGGCGCCTTCGGGCAGCCGGCGAGCGGCGCGACCGCGGCCGCCGTGCTGTTCGGGTTCTGGACCTACACCATTGAGATCCCCTGGGGGGCGCTCGCACTCGGGGCCTGGTCGCTGCTGCGCAAGCGGGAGAGCGCCGCCGCCCAGAGCGCGTCGACGCTCACCCGCGCCCAGGCCACCTGATCGCCCGGGAGCGATGTCCGCGACGGTGAAGACCTTGTGCGCAGTTCGCGGGCCCGCATACCGTTGCGGCTGAAATGCATCGTCTATCAGTAGCGGACGCCCGATGAGCTCGGTGGCGTTCCGGGTTCTCGGCCCGGTCGAAGCGGACGACGGGGCCGGGCGCATCGATCTCGGCGGTCTGCGGCAGCGTGCCGTGCTTGCCCGGTTGCTGGTGGCCCGGGGACAGGTCGTGCCCGTCGGCACGTTGTTGTTCGACCTGTGGGACGACGACGCCGCCAAGGGCGCACAGTCGGGCCTCCAGGTCTACATCTCCCGCCTTCGCCGGGTGCTCGAACCCGACCGCCCGCGTGGCGGACCCAACCGCCTGCTGGTGACGGTGGCCTCCGGCTACGCCCTGCGGGCCGCCCCTGAGCAGGTCGACGCGCTCCGTTTCGAGGCGACCGTGCGCGCGGCCGGGGAACGGCTCGACGACGATCCCCAGTCGGCGCGGGCCAGGCTGGAGTCGGCTCTCGCGCTCTGGCAGGGCACGCCGTACTCGGGGTTCGACGACCCGCCCTGGGCGGAGGCCGAGGTGGCGCGGCTCAGCGAACTGCGGGTCGTCGCCAGGGAACGGCACGCCGACGCCGGCATTCGCCTCGGCCTGCACGCCGAGACCGTGCCCGACCTGGAGGCGCTGACCGCCGAGCACGCGCTGCGCGAGGAGGGCTGGCGGCTGCTCGCGCTGGGGCTCTACCGGTGCGGACGGCAGGGCGACGCGCTGGCCGCGATCCGGCGGGCGCGCACGATCCTGTCCGACGAGCTCGGGATCGACCCCGGCCCCGCACTGCGCAGGCTGGAGGCGGGCATCCTCGCGCAGGATCCCGCGCTCGACCTCGTCCCCGCGGCGCGCAGGCCCGTCGAGATCGGCTCGACCTGGCCGCCCCGGCCCCTGGAGGGCAAGGCCCCCGCTCCGCTGGAGCCTGAGCCGTTCGTGGGGCGCGAGGCCGAACTCGTCGCGCTGTGGTCGGCGGTGCCGCGCGCCGCCGCGGGGAGGTTCACCGTCGCGGTCGTCGGCGGGGATCCGGGCGCGGGCAAGACCACCCTGGTCCGCCGGTTCTGCGAACGGCTGGAGAACGAGGGCTGGATCGCCACGGCGGGCGGCTGCCCGGACAGCACCGCCACTCCCCCGGGCTGGGCATGGGTCGAGGTGCTGCGCTCGCTCGTCTCGCGCAGCGGCGCGGGCGAGTACGCCGATCTGCTGGCCCCGCTGCTCGACGACACGGCGCCCGACACCGGCGCCGACGAGGCGTCGGGCGGCTTCCGGCTGCACCGCGCGGTCGGCGGCTACCTGTCGGCCGTCGCGCGCGAGGCTCCCCTGCTGATCCTCGTGGAAGACCTGCACTGGGCCGACGACCAGACGCTCGCGCTGCTGCGCGCGCTGCCGAGCCTCCTGGCGGCGAGCCGGGTGCTGCTCGTCGTGACCTGCCGCGACGGAGAGCTGACCGACCCGCAGCAGGACGTGCTCGCCGCGCTCGCCCGGCTCGGCCCCGTCAGAGTGGGCCTGGAAGGGCTCGGCGACGACGCGGTGGCCGAACTGGTCCGCGCCACCTGCGTACGCGAGGTCGAGGACGAGGTCGTCAGCACGATCGTCGAGCGGGCGGGCGGCAACCCCTTCTTCGTGAAGGAGACGGTCCGCCTGTTCGAGGCGGAGGCCGACATCTCCGAGGTGCCCTCCGGGGTGCGCGACGTGCTGCGCAGGCGGATCGCGCGGCTGCCCGAGCGCGCCCAGCAGGTGCTTCTCCAGGCGGCGGTCATCGGCCGTGACGTCGACGTCGACGTGCTGATCGACGTGTCGGGCGACGAGGACGCGGTGGTGGACGCCGTCGAGGCGGCCCTGCTCGCCGGCCTGGTCACCGAGCCCGGAACCGGCCTGCTGCGCTTCGACCACGACCTCGTCAGGGACACCCTGTATTCGGACGCCTCACGGCTTCGCCGTTCGCGCCTGCACGCGGCGGTGGCCGCGGCGGTCGAGCGGCGCGCCCCCGGCGACGTGGCGGCGCTGGCCCACCATTACGACGCGGCGGGCACGGCCGAGACCGCGGCGAAAGCCGTACGGTATGCGGGGCTCGCCGCCGAGCAGGCGGAACGGCGTTTCGCGCACCGGGAGGCGGCCTCGCTCTGGCAGCAGGCCATCGCCGCCCTCGACCGTGCGCACGCGGGGAACGGCCCCGTACGCGAACGCCTGGAGCTTCAGCTCAGGCACATCAGGGCGCTGGCCCTGTGCGGCGACATGAGCGCGGCGCGCGCCCAGCGGCGGCAGGCCATGGACGTCGCCCTCCCCCTCGGCGACATGGCGCTGACCGCGCGCGTCGCCGCCGCGCTCGCCGTGCCGCACAAGGGCATCGCCCGCGACTTCAGCCGCACCGCCTGGGAGATCGTCGACGTCACGGAGAAGGCGCTGGTCGAGCTGCCGGCGGGCGAGCGCTCACTGCGGGCGAGCCTGCTGGCCACCCTCGCGCTCGAACTCGAGGGGTCGGCCACCGAACGCGGCTACCAGGCCTCGCTGGAGGCCGAGGAGCTGGCCCGCTCCAGCGGCGACCCCGCGCTGCTGGCCATGGCGCTCAGCGGGCGGCTGCGCCAGTCCTACACGCTCACCCAGGTGGACGAACGGGAGGCCATCGGCCGGGAGTTGCTGCGGGTGGGCGCGGCGTCCGGGCAGGTCGCCGTACTGGCCCTGGCCCACCTGGTGCTGCTGGAGTGCGCGGCGGCGCGGGGCGACTTCGCCGAGGCCGACGAGCACCTCGCGCAGGCCGAGTTGCTGGGGCGGCGCTACGACCTGACGGCGCCCGCCGCCGTCGGCGCGTGGTACGCGGGACAACGCCTGGTGATCAGCGGCGACTACGCCGGGGCCGAGCGCGCCTACCGCACCGCCGCCAGGCTGACGGCCAGGGCGGGCATGCTGGAGGGCCGTCAGGACCTGCCGCTGATCGCGACGTTCTGCCTGCACCTGGTCGACGGGCGCGCGGCCGAGATGGTCGAGCCGCTGGCCGAGGCGCACCAGCGCGGCGCCAAGTGGACGCCCGACGCCTATGCCGTCGCCCTCGCATCGGCGGGCCACATGAAGGACGCGCTGGTGATCGCCGCTGGTCAGGAGCCCGTCCGCACGGACTTCCTCTACGAGCTCGCCCTCATCTGGAGGGCCCTGGCGGGCATGCTGCTCGGCGACGAGGGCCGGATGCGTGAGGCCTACGACAAGCTCGTGCCGTTCCGCGACCGCATCGGCGGCGCGGGGACGGGCGTGGTCGCCCTGTGGCCGGTGGCCAGGACACTCGGCGATCTCGCCGTACGGCTCGGCCTGCCCGCCCGCGAGCATCACGAGAAGGCGCTCGTGGTCGCGGAGCGGGTGGGGGTGGCGCGCTGGATCGAGGACGCCAGGAAGGCGCTCGGTTCCACGCCGTGACCCTGCCTGCCGGCTCGGAGGCGACGGTCGATCTTCGTGACGACGTCTTGCGGGCGCCGCCGCACCGAGAGGTAAGGTGACCCTGACCTCAGGAAGGGCGGTGGTGGCCCGTGCATGTCCCCGACCCCCTGGGGGCCTCGATCTTCGGCCTGCCATTGTGGCTCGTCGTCGCCGTGGGCGCGGTGGCCCTGTTCGGCGCGTTCCAGGTGTACTACTGGCTGGGCCACAAGCTCGGCGACGCGATCTACCGTTCCCGGCTGGGCGAGAAGATCGGCAAGGAGCGCATCCTCCGGGTCGAGGCGATCGTTCGCAGGTGGGGAGCCCTGGCCGTCTACGGCTGTTTCTGGATTCCCGGGCTGCGCCACACGCTGCCGTGGGTGGCGGGCGCGTTGCGGGTCGACTACCGGTGGTATCTGGTGGCCAGCGCGCTGGGCTGCCTGACGTGGGTTCCGGTCACGTCCTTCGGCCTTTATTCGCTCATCGGGACGTGGGTGAGCCTGGTCGCCTCCTCACCCCTGCTCGGCCTCGGCGTGCTCGTCGTCGTCGCAGCCGTGACCGCCGGGTTCGTCATTTGGCGTCGTCGCGGAAAAAGAACTCCCAGCACCACAACGTCCTGATTTTTTCGTTTATAGCGCCCTTTTATAAACGCATTCACGGCCGATCTTTCATGCGATCATGTCGAAATGCGAATCAGGCTCATCGGCGCGCTGACGGCCGCCTTTCTCGCGACGAGTTTCGTGGGAACGGCCACCGCGGCGGCCCCGCCGTCGCTCACAGCCCCGCCGCCGCTCACGGCGACGGCATCGCTTACGGCGCCGCCCCCGGCGGCGCTCTCCTCCTCCACATCGATCCCCGTCGCCACGTCCGCGGCGGCCGCCGCGGCGGCGCCCTCGATCACGGCCAAGCGCGCGTACGTGGTCGACGCCACCACGGGCAAGGCGCTGACGGCGAAGTCGTCGACGAGTCGCGTGCAGATCGCCAGCGTCACCAAGCTCATGACGGCCTACGTCGTGCTTCAGCGGGCCAAGCTGACCGACGTCGTCACGATCACCAAGGCCGACATCCAGTGGGCCGCCTCTCACGGCGCGACCGGCGGCGGCTTCAAGGCGGGTGAGAAGTTCTACGTGCGCGACCTTCTCTACGCCCTCCTGCTTCCCTCGGCGGCCGACGCCGCGAGCGCCCTCGCCACGAAGTACGGCTCGGGCAAGACGAAGTTCGTCGCCAGGATGAACGACGCCGCCAAGAAACTCGGGCTGAAGGACACCCGCTACGCCAACGCGGACGGCCTCACCTCGACCGTGTCGTACTCGACGGCGCGCGACCAGGTGACGCTGGCGCGGGCCGTGCTGAAGAACCCCACGCTGGCCACGATCGTCAAGACCGGCAGGCGCACGGTCGCGGCGACCAAGGTCCACCGCAAGCACACCTGGACCAACACCAACAAGTTGCTCGGCGAAGGCGCGATCGGGCTGAAGACCGGCTACACGGCCAAGGCCGGTTACTGCCTGGCCTTCGCCCAGGTGAAGAACGGGCACACGATCGTCGGGGTCGTCCTCGGCGACAAGGGCGACACGGCCCGCTTCACCTCCGCGCGCAGGCTGCTCAGCTGGGCCGGCGCCCAGGTGAAGGCGGCGGCCGCCGTCTAACCCCGGGCCACCAGGCTGTGGCAGGCGATCGCGGCGGCGGCCACGACGTTGAGCGAGTCGACCCCGAGGTCCATGGCCGTTTCGCTCATCGGGATGCGCACCGGCAGATCGGCCTCGTGCAGCCAGTGGGACGACAGGCCGTCGCCCTCGGAGCCGAGCATGAGGGCGACGCGCTCCTTCAGGGGCGCGTCGCCCAACGCCGTCGCATGGCGATCAGGAGTCAGAGCCAGCAACTGGAAGCCCGCCGCGCGGATCTCCGCCAGGCCGTCGTGCCAGTCGGTCATGCGGGCGTACGGGATCGCGAACACCGCACCCATCGACACCTTCACCGACCGGCGGTACAGCGGGTCGGCGCAGCGGGGCGACAACACGATCGCGTCGACGCCCAGGGCGGCGGCGCAGCGGAAGATGGCCCCGACGTTGCCGTGGTCGACCAGATCCTCCAGGACCACGATCCTGCGTGGCGGCCCCGTGCGGCTGTCCTTGCCCGCCAGCACCTCGGGTACGGGCGGAAGGGGCAGGCGCTCCATGGAGGCCAGCGCCCCCCGATGCACCTGGAAGCCGGTCACGCCCTCCATGACCTCGTCGGACACCAGATAGACGGTGACGTCGCGGGTCACGTCCGCCAGCTGGCCGAGCCACTTGGCCGTCGTCAGCACCGAGCGCACCGGGTGCCCGGCCCCCACGGCACGCCTGATGACCTTCTCGCCTTCGGCGACGAACAGCCCCTGCGCGCCCTCCATGCTCTTGCGCAGGTCGACGTCGCGCAGGCGCGTGTAGTCCGCCAGACGGGGATCGGCGGCGTCTTCGACCGGGATGACCACGCGCCAAGGGTACGGCTTGCGCGACCGTTGCCCGGTCTTTGCCGACCTCCCCGAACGTCACCCTGGGTGACCGATACAGTGCTCAACGCCATATCGGCCCGCATGATCGGGGGACAGGTGCCTGACCGGCGAACGCACACGAGCCCCCTCATGGATCACGGCCACGTCCACGCCGGCGTCCGCACGGAGCCCTGGCTCAAGGACGCGCGGCTGGCCCGCACCCTGTCACTCGCGACGCTCGTCTGGCTCGGCGCGGAAAGCACGCTCGGCCTGTGGGCCGGTCTGTCGGCGGATTCCGTCGCGCTGATCGGGTGGGGCCTGTCCTCACTCGTGGAGGCCCTGGCCAGCCTGATCGTCGTGTGGCGCTTCACCGGTGTACGGCTCGGCTCGGCGTCCGCGGAGGCGACGGCGACCAAGGCGGTGGCGATCAGCTTCTGGCTGCTCGCGCCGTACCTGCTGCTGCACGTGGCCTACGACCTGGCCCAGGGTCACAGGGCCGCGCCCACCGTGCTCGGGTTCGCCGTGACGACGATCAGCTTGGTGAGCATGCCACTGCTCGGGGCGGCCAAACGCCGACTCGGGGCCAGGCTGGGCTCGGCGGCGACGACGGGAGAGGGAACCCAGAACCTGCTCTGCGCCGCGACGGCCGCCGCCGTCCTGGTGGGGCTGGCCACCGGCGCCGCCGGCTGGTGGTGGTTCGACCCGGCCGTCGCCGCCGGGTTGGCGGGCGTGGCCGTACGGGGAGGGTGGAAGGCGTGGAACGGCGGTTCCTGCTGCCACTGAAAGGTCACGACCGCGAGGTCGAGGTCGATCGCGCGCAGGGCCCGGACCAGCGCCGCCCCACCCCCGGGATCGGTCCACGCCCGGGCGTACCGCCCCGAGAGCACGACGTCCCGCAGGCACGTGAGGGTGCGTAGCTCCTGCCTGACTTCGGGGGTGCACCCGGGCTCGGCGAACTCGATGAGGACGAGGTCGCCCGGCCGCCGCCGGCACGCCGCGAGAGGACCGCCGTCGACGGCGACGGCCGCGTGGTCCGCCGTGCCGTTCCGGCCACCGATGTCGCCGATGCCGCCGTTCACGATCATCGCCACCCCCGCGCTTTACGCATCACGATACATCGCGTTTCTTCGGGGTCAAGATGTATCGCAAGATGGCTTACAAAGTGCCCGTTTGGTATGACTTTTCGTAATCGCTGCACCATGATCAGCGTTTTGCCATGGATGGCATAGCCAGTATCGTGCCGTAAGCATTACGCAGAATCTCCCTAAATGGTCTCGCCGAGGTGCGTACCCTCGGGAGCCAGTCGACTCCAAAGAGGACCACATGGGACGGCACCGCACAGACGAACTCGATGGCGGATTCGAACCACACAACGAACCGCCACCCCGTCGGCGCGCCAGCCGCGGCAGGGTCTTCGCCCCCCTCGCGGGCGCGGCGGCCTTCGCCGTCCTCTGCGGTGTCGGCGCCTACGTCGTCTTCAACAAGAACCCGAGCTGCGACAGCGGGGGCGCCAAGGTCGCGTTACCGGTCGTCGCCTCGCCGGACATCCAGCCGGCCGTCGAGAAGATCGCCAAGGACGCGAAGAACCTGCGGGTCGACGGCAAGTGCGTGGCCGTCACGGTCACCGCGGCCGACTCCTCCGACGTCGCCAACACGATGGCGGGCAGCGGCCCCACCACCACGAAGGTGGACCCCGCCCTGTGGATCCCCGACTCCAGCCTCTGGCTGGCGGGGACGGCCAAGGCGGGCGGCCCGTCGCTGAAGCCGGCGGGCCATGCGGCCGACTCCCCCGTGGTGCTCACCGCGTCCAAGGCGGGCGCCACGAAGCTGAAAGCGGCCTTCAGCCCGGCGAGCTGGACCGGGCTCATGAGCGCCGCCAACGCCGCCAACCCCGACGGCCTGGCCAAGAAGGTCCGCGTGCTCGCGCTCGACCCCACGCAGAACGCCGCCGGGCTCAGCGCCCTCCTTGCGGGCGCGGGCGTGCTGAAGGCCGCCGGCGGCAGTGAGGACACCCTCGTCGGCGTGCTTCGCCAGCTGTCGGAGTCGACCGTGCCGAGCCCGGACAGCCTGTTCGCGACGCTCACCAAGACCGCGACGCGCATCCCTGTGGGCATCTCCTCCGAGCAGGCGGTCTGGGCGTTCAACACCGGGAAGTCCCCGGCCAACCCCGCCGTCGCGCTCTATCCGGCGGAGGGCACGGTCAGCCTCGACTACCCGATCATCGTCACCGCCAAGGACGAGCAGCTCCGCAAGGCCGCGGAGGCGTTCTCGGCGCAGGTGACCTCGGCCGCGGGCCGGCAGGTCGTCCAGGCGTACGGCTTCCGCGCGCCGGACGGCAAGGCCGGCGGCAGACTCAAGGCCGACTACGGCGTCAATCCGAAGAAGCCCAAGGAACTGCCGATCCCCGACGCGGCGAGCATCACCAAGCTGGCGCAGGCCTGGCAGCAGATCAAGCTCGGCACCAAGATCCTCGCGTTGATCGACATCTCGGGCACCATGGCCCTGCCCGCCGACAAGTCGGGCGTCACCCGGATGCAGGCCATCTCCGGCGTCGGCATCGAAGGCCTCAAGCTCTTCCCCGACAAGGCCGAGCTCGGCATCTGGGCGTTCTCCGACAACCTCCGCGGCAAGGGCGTCGACTGGAAGCAGATCGTGCCGATCGGCCCGCTCGCCCAGCAGATCAACGGCGTGACCCGGCGCGACGTCATCCAGCAGGCTCTGCAGCAGACCAAGGCGATCCCCACCGGCAACACCGGCCTCAACGACACGCTCTGGGCGGCCTACCAGAACATGTCGAAGAGCTATGAGCCCGACAAGGTCAACACGATCATCCTGTTCACCGACGGCGTCGGGAACGACGACCCGAACGGCGGCATCTCCAACGCGGGCATCCTGCAGCGGCTCAAGCAGGCCTACAACCCCAAGAAGCCGATCAGCATCCTGATCATCTCGTTCAACACCACGAAGGACGAGAACCGGACGCAGATGAAGGCGATCGCCACGGCCACCGGCGGCGCCGCGTACTTCCCGCAGAACGTGCTGGAGATCCGCAAGATCTTCCTGCAGGGCATCGCGCGCCGCCTCTGCGCGCCCAACTGCGGGGGGACCCAGAAGTAACCGCACGACTTGAGTTGACGCCGGGCCCCATTGGGACCCGGCGTTCACTTTTGCCGCAGCACTCGCTCAGACCACAGTTTTCGCAGGTCATGCCTAGTGAGCATGGCCTACGGATCAGTAAACGAAGGCCGTCGGAACGGCGTCATCTCTCGTGTGGGGACTGGCTTGGATCTGGTTTCCGTCACGCGGGGAGGAACATCTGTTGCCCGGATGGCCGGACGTCGGCCGCACCGACGATCATCGAATTCTGGAAGCGCTCCGGCGCGGGGACCCACATGCTCCCGCCGGTCTCTACGACGCCTATGCCGACCGGCTGAACGACTACGCCCATTCGCTTGTGCACGACCAGGATCTCGCCGCGGACGCCGTCCACGACAGCCTGGTCGTCGCGCACGCGCGGGTGGACCTGCTGAAGGAGCCCACCCGGCTGCGCGCCTGGCTGTACGCGCTGACCCGGGCGCGCTGCTCGACGGGCGGGCGCACCCCGCCGCACGGCACGTCCGCGCCGATCCTCGGCGAGGAGCCCGCCGATCCGCTGCTCGCCGACCTCGTCCGCGAGTCCCTCGCCGAACTCGGGCGCGACGAGCGCCAGGCCCTCCACCTGTCCGTACGGCACGGCCTGTCCTCCGCGGAGGTCGGCGCGGTGCTGGGCGTCACCTCCCGGCAGGCCGCCGGGCGCATCACCCGTGCCCGCGACCAACTGGAGAACGCCGCCGCCGCGATCGTCCTGGCCCGCGTCGGCCGGGCCCACTGCCCCGACCTGTCGGCCCTCGTCGACTCCGGCGTGGGCGCCTCCTGGCAGGACGGCCCGCTCAGCCCGTCGCTGCGCAGGAGGCTGAGCAGGCACATCAGCGGATGCAAGGTCTGCAAGGAGGGGCGCGAACGGCACGTCTCCGCCGAATCTCTGCTCGCGATGCTCCCGGTCGCCTACCCCCGGCTGTCGCTGCGCCGCCAGGTGATCGCGACGTGCACCGACCCCGAACGGGAGCACACGCGCGCGGCCGTCGTCGAGCAGGCCGGCCGCGTCGACCGCAGGGGCTTCCCCGCCGGCGGGACGGAGTCGCGGAGCAGCGGCGCCAGGAGGCGTCGCGGTTCCCGCAAGCGCCGCCGCACCACCCCGGTGCTGCTGGCCGCGGTCGTGGTGTTCGGCGGGGCCGGCGCGGCCACCCTGGTCTACACCCAGGCGCCGCAGCGCCGCCTGGAGGCGATGAATCCGCCGCCCGCGCCGCAGGAGGTGCTCACGACCGCGCCCGACGTCGGCGACGACCTCCCGGAGCCGGAGGCGTCCGACGGCCCGACTGAGCCCACGCCGTCGCCCTCGCGCTCCGCTCCGCCGCCGAGTGCGAGCGGGACGCCCACCCGGACGGCCTCCCCACGGCCCACGCCGTCGTTCTCGCGGACCCCGGCGCGACCTCTGTCACAGGCGGAGCTCGACATGAACTGCCCCGGCGGCCTCGGGGCGGCGACCGGTGGCGCAATCACCCTGGCCGCCCGCAACGCCGCCGTGGAATGGTCCGCGACGGTGGGCCAGGGGCTGACGGTCACGCCGAAGCGAGGCAAGCTCAAGGCGGGCGCGGCGGGCCGGATCACGGTGACGGTCGCCGACCCGTCCCGGCCGGGCAACGGCGTCGTCTCGTTCCGGTCCGCGGCGGGCAACCCGTCCTGCCGCCTCTCGTGGACCGGCACGGGCGCCGGCGAGCCCTCGGACGACCCGCCCGCGACCCCGTCTCCCGACCCGTCGGGCGCCTGATGCGATCCGCCGGGGCGCCCGAACGGCCCCTCGGGGCGCCCCGGCGCGTCTCACCAAGCGCATGGCCACCATGGGCACCACCAGCGGCGATGCCGTACGCGCCGGGGCTTCCCGCCGGTAACAATCCTGGGTTTCGAGGTGTCAGCCCAAGCGCGAAAGGGGAGAAACGTCGCGACCGAGGATTTGAGGGGGCAATTGTGGCCCAAGCATGGCTTCCCGGCGCCATCCGAATTCCCTC
Source organism: Planotetraspora thailandica (assembly GCF_016863335.1). Classification (GTDB taxonomy): domain Bacteria; phylum Actinomycetota; class Actinomycetes; order Streptosporangiales; family Streptosporangiaceae; genus Planotetraspora; species Planotetraspora thailandica. The sequence continues at coordinate 111,312 of NZ_BOOR01000038.1, read as the reverse complement.
CTCCGAGGACTCCGGGCCGATGGCCGGTGGAGCTCCCCGGACTGTCTGGTTCATCTGGCCCGCCGATCCGCACGGAATATCCGCGCGGTCGGTAGCCCAGCGCCTCATCCAGCTCAAACGCCCGCCCCACCTGGTGTGGAATCCGGTGACCGGGGAGATCTCCCAGCTCCTCCCGGTCATGCGGGCCGCCGGCGGCCTCCCCGGCGACCGGGGCAACAACGGGCGGGTATGCGTGCAGATCCGGGTGATCGGCTCGGCGCATGAGCCGTTCACCGACACCAAGCTCGACCGCCTCGACGACATCCTGTCGTGGCTCGACTCCTGGGACGTGCCCCGCCTGTGGCCTGCCGGACCTCCTCGGCCGTTCCCCGAGTCCCTCGTGTCCGAGCGCAACACCCGGCTCTGGGCCAGGGGAGGCCACTTCGGTCACTCCCAGGTGCCCGGAGCGAGCGAGGGAGACCCCGGGTCGATCGACATCACCCGCATCGTCGGCGACGAGTCCCGCGATTTCGCGGTCCCTCGCCCGCGCGACGACTTCCCGCTGCTCGAACGGGTCGTCTGACCGGCCGCGTCTCCGAAACCCGTCCGGCGATCCCCGCGACCACCTCGGAAGCCGGCTCACGTCCCGGCGCCTCTCCCCACCGCAGATCTTTTTCGAACCCTTTACGGGCCCGTGCCGTGTAGAGGTGTGAGAGGCGCCGGAGACCGCAGCGACAAGCCGCGATCCGGCGCGCACCGCAGACACGGGTGGAGAAGATGAACAACGGCTTCAGCGCCATGCCGCTGCACCGGCCGACGACCTGGACGGCGCGCCGCACAGCGCGGACGGTGCTGCGAGCGGTCGTCGTCCTGCTGTGCGTCTTCTGGGCGGCGCTGGGCGTGAACGCGTCCGCGAGCGCCGCAGACGGTGACGGTCTCGTCAAGGTGTTCGTGGTGAACGACCCCGGGACCGACACCCTCCAGTCCATAGCCGCCGCGACACTGAGCGACCCCGGAAGGGCCGGGGAGATCTTCCAGCTCAACCGCGGGCGAGCCCAGCGGGACGGCGGAGCGCTGAACGACCCGTCCGAGCAGCTCCACCCGGGCTGGATCCTGCGGCTGCCGCCGGACGCCTCCGGCCCCGGCGTGCAGCTGGCCAGGGATTCCGGAAACGAGAACGGGTCGGCTGCCCGCGCGACCACCTGGACCGACGCCCTGACCATTCCTCTGCCCGCCGCCGTCGCGGTGCTCGGCGCGCTGGTCCTGGCACTTGTGACGGCGGGCATCATGGCCCGGCAGCGGACGCGCAGGGCGTTCGCCGCCGTGTCCCGCCTCATCCGCACGCTGAGCGACCCCGGCAGGCGCAGGCGCGGGATCGAGGCCAGGCGGTCGCTGAGCAAGCGCTTCGCCGCCGACGCGGACTCCGTACGGCGGGCGTACGGCACCCTCGACGAGTTCTCGGCCGCCGACCGGCGGCGGGAGAAGCCGGTGCACGCGCTGCGCGTCGACGACGCGGGCGTGACGGTGTGGTTGTCGCCGTCGGACGCCATGGACGCCCCCTGGACGAGCCTCGACACCACACGCTGGCGCCGTCAGACCGGCCGGGCCGGCGCCGCAGGGCCGGGCACCGGCGGAGCGGCCGGGAACTCGGCCGCCGAGGCCTGCCTGGTGCGTGCGGGCGCCGACGCCGACGGCCAGCCCGTCTTCGTGGACCTCAGCCGCCTCGACGGCGTGCTGAGCGTGACCGGCGACCACACCGTGGCCCGCGAGGCAGTGCAGAACCTGCTCGCGGAGGTGGAGCGCAGCCGGCCGTACACCCCGGTGACCGTCCTACGCGGCACGGACGGCGCCCCGCCCCTCACCGTGCCCCCCGGCCTCCAGCAGGTCGTCCGCGTGGAGGAGACCGCCCCCGCCGTCGAGCACCGGTATGGCACCGTGCGCGGGGCGGCCTCACGCCGCCCGGTCAAGGGCCTGGTCGTCATGGCGGGCACACCCACCGAGCGTGAGGCCGCCGAACTGGCCGCGTTGTGCGGCCCCGGCGGCGCCGGCTGGACGGGTCTCGTGTGCGGCGAGGTCGACGGCGCCCACTGGCGCTGGTACACCGACGCGCAGGGTGAGGTGGACATCCCGGTCCTCGGCGTGAAGCTCACCGTCCCGGCCTGAGCCCGGCGTTCTCCAATGCGTTCACGACGGTGTGGGATGTCAGCCGTTCCGCCCGGACCCCCGTGTCCTCGCCTGGGCGCGGAGGTTGCTGAGGGCGTAGTGCTGCCGGGACTTGACGGTGCCGGCGGGGATGCCGAGTATGCGCGCCGTCTCCACCACGGTCCTGCCGTAGAGATAGGTGTGCACGAGCACCTCACGGTGCTCCGCGGACAGGTGTCTCAGGAGGGCGGTCGTCTCGACGGAGGTGAGGACGGCGTCGGCATGGTCGGGCTGGGTGACGTCATGATGGTCCGTGCCCACGGTCTCGTGGCGGGAGGCCGCGCTGCGCAACCGGTCGATGGCGAGGTTGCGGACGACCGTGAGCAGCCAGCCCCGGATGGAGCCTTCGGTGGTGTAGAGACGCTCCATGTGGTTCCAGGCGCGGATGAGCGTCTCCTGCACGATGTCCTCCGCCATGTGGCGGTCGCCCAGCAGATGCTCGGCATAGGCGAGGAGCGCCTTCGCGTGATCCGACATCAGCGTGCGCAGAAGGTTCTTGCGGGACGCTTCCAGGGACGAGCGGTCCGAGGTGGCGATCAGTGTCATGGTGTGGGTCCTGAGAGGGGAAGCGGTCCCCCTCCCGGCCCGGGCGCTCCGCAGCTGCCAGATCTCACACCAAGCCGACGACGCGGCGGTCGGATCTACGGATCGCCGAGGCCGAAGGGGGGAGAAGACGTCAGCTGAAGGTGACGCGGCTGTTCATGGCGGCCGGCGGACGCCGGCGTCCGCACGTGTTCGGCGAAGCTTCTGGTGGAAGCAGCGCATATAGCGAGACAAGCAGACGCCAGTGTCGAAAAAATGGCGGAATTCTGGACGGCCTGGCCGGCCGATGGTCGGGGCTAGATCCGCGCGGGCGTGACGGCGGGATCCGCCTTGAGATTTCGCAGCTTGTCCCGCACCTGCGCGGCATCGGGATGGCCGATCCCCTCCAGGATCTGCAGCGCCTGTCCCCACGCGAGCCCCGCCAAACCGCCCGAACCCGAGGCAAGATGCGTGTCGCCGATGTGCGCCAGAGTGTCGGCTTCCAGATAGCAGTCGTGGATCTCGCGGTACAGGTCCAGCGCATGACCGAAGCACGCGAGCGCCGCGCCGTACTGTCCCAGATGGTGGTGGGCGTAGCCGAGGCTGTCCCACGCCGCGGCCTCACCGTTGCGGTCGTCGATCGCCTGGTGGATCGCGAGGGCGTGCCTGCACTCGTCCAGGGCCTTTTCGTGCTCCCCCAGCAAGATGTAGGTCCAGCCCAGCTCGTTGTGAACGCTCGCCTCCCCGCTGAGCGGTCCCGCCGGCCGGTAGAGCTCGAGGGCGAGCCGGTAGTGTTCGAGCGCCTCCGCGTGGAGGCCGCGCCGGTTGGCCAGGAAGGCGAGATAACGGAGGGCCCGGGCCTGTCCGCAGACGTCCCCGATCTCGCCGAACAGCTTCAGCGCCCTCAGCAGGTGTTCGCGCGCCTCGTCCGAGCGATTCAGCCGGCCGAGGACGAAGCCGAGCGCCCGGTGCGCGTGCGCCTGGCCGCGTAGATCGCCGAGTCGTTGTGCCGCCGTCGCCGCGGCCGTCTGGGCGGCGAGCTGTTCCCGCCAGCGGCCGTTGCGGTCCAGGTAGAGCTCGATGCCCACGGCGAGCTGCCAGGCATGGGCGCCGCTTCCATGGGTGGCGTCCTGCTTGATCGCCGCGAGGAGCGCGGCACGTTCGGCGTCGAGCCAGCCGACCGCGCTGCGCTGGTCGGCGAACCGCTGCGGACTCGCGTGGGGCGCGGCCCGCTGCAACGCGATGCGCTCGCGGTGAGACCCGAGCGCGCGGTCCGCCGCGTGCACGCTGTGCAGGTAGTGGTCGAGCAGCCGCCTCCCGGCCTCCCCCGATTCCTGGTCGGAGTCCTCTTCGCGGCCCATCTCGGTGGCGTACGCGCGGAGCAGCTCGTGGAACGAGAACCGTCCTGGTGTGGTCTCCAGGATCAGCTGGGCGCGCGCGAGCTCGGCGAGCAGCGGGCGCACCTCACCGACCCGCTGCCCCGCGAGTGCCGCCGCGGCGGCCGCCGAGCAGTCGGGCCCCGGATGCAGGGCCAGCAGCCGGAAGAGCCGCGCGGCCGCCGGGCTGAGGGCCTGGTAGGACGGGGAGAAGACGCGGCGCGCGTCCGTGAACGGCGGCTCCCCGGTGAAGGCGTCGAGGCTGCCGTGGCTCTCCCGCAGTTCGGCGGCGATGGCGGACAGGGAGAATCCCGGATTCATGGCCGCACGGGCGCCCACGATGGCCAGCGCCAGGGGCAGCCGCCCGCACAGTGCGACGATCTCGGCCGCCGCGTGGGCTTCGCGCTCGACCCGGTCGGCGCCGACCCGTCGCGCCAGGAACTCCACGGCGTCCTGATCGGTCAGCAGATCGACGGTGACGCAGTGCGCGCCCCCGCCGGCCACCAGCCCGTAAAGCTGCCCCCGGCTGGTCACGATGGCCAGGCAGCCGGGTGCCCCGGGCAGCAGCGGAAGGACGTGCTCGGTGTCGCGGGCGTTGTCCAGGACCACCAGGACGCGCCGGCCGGCGAGCAGGCTGCGATAGAGGGCGGCCTGCGCGTCGAGGCCCGCGGGGATCGAGTGCGCGGGCACGCCGAACGCGTCGAGGAAATGACGTATCGCTTCGGCCGGGGTCATGACCGAGGCGGACGGGTGGAACCCGCGCAGATCGACATAGAGCTGACCGTCGGGAAAGCGGTCGGCGACCCGGTGGGCCCAGTGCACGGCGAGCGTGGTCTTGCCGATGCCGGCCATGCCGCCGATCGCGCTGATCACCAGTGCCGGCGGCTGCTCGGAGCCCTCGGGGAGCAGATCGTCGAGCTGGTCCAGCTCGGGGCGGCGGCCGGTGAAGCCCGCGAGATCGGCCGGCAGCTGGGCGGGGCGCACCGTGGCGGCCAGGGGGACGTCACCGGCCTCACGTGCGGGCCCGTCACCGGCAGGCGGCGCGGGGTCCGGATGCACCGTCTGGCGCAGCACCTGCTGCTGGGCGGCCCGCAGCTCGGGTCCCGGATCCATGCCGAGGTCGTCGGACAGCCGTGTGCACGCCGTCCGGTAGACCTCCAGAGCCTCCGCCTGATGCCCGGTGGCCGCGAGCACCAGGACCAGCTTGGCCTGCAGGGCCTCGTCCAGCGGATTGTGGGCGGCGGCCTGCCTGAGCGTGATCAGCACCCGCTCGGTGAGGCCGGGACCGGCCTCCAGCGCGTGGTCCGCGGCCTGCTTGACGGCGGACAGATACTCGCCGTCCACGAAGGCGAAGACGGGGTGCGACCGCACCTGGGGCGCGATCCCGGACGCCACGGGCCCCCGCCACAGGGCGAGTGCCTCGGCGATCGCCTCGGTCGCGTCGCCCGGTCTCCCCTGCGTCGCGAGCCGGCCGGCCTCCTTGCGCAGGGTGCGGAACCGCAGCAGATCGAGGGCGTCCGGTTCCACGTCGAGACGGTAGCCGCCGGCCCCCCGGATCAGCCGCTGTGAGCTTCTCGCCGGCATTTCCGGCTCGAGCAGACGGCGCAACGCCCCGATGTACCGGTGGACCGCGTTGATCGCACTGTCCGGCGGGTCCTGCCCCCAGAGGATGTCGAGGATCTCGTGGACGGACACGGGGTGACCGGTCTGGGTCAGCAAGAGCGCGAGCAGGGCGCGCTGCTTCGGAGGACCCAGCTCCAGCTCGGCGTCCCCACGCCACGCCCTGACCGGGCCCAATACGGTGAAACGCATCGCGACGAGTTTAACTGCGCATTTCGCCCGCGCCGGCGAGGGCGCGTACGTGCGCTCAGGCGTCGAAAATCACCTGAACCTTTGCGGCACCGGGCTTCGTGTACCAAGCGCAAGGCAACTGATCGCACTGAACGCGGGGGTCCAACGTGGCGCGGCGGCACTCGAGTCCCGAGGATTTCCAGCTCGTCGGGCTGGACAAGGATCCGACGCCGGGTGATCCCGACCTGATCCAGGGCGTGATCAAGCGCTACCAGGACATCGGAGACGCCGCGGAGAAGGCGTTGAACGTCCTGAAGAAGGACGGCACCATCTCACAGGGCCGCGGCTCGGCGATGGACCAGCTCAAGGAGAAGATCGGTGACGATCTCCCCGACAAGCTGACCAAGACCATGACGTCCTATCACGACGCCGCCCGCGCCTACCGCGACTACATCCCCAAGCTCCGCGAGGCTCAGGACACCTTCGACAGGGCCGTCGACCAGGCCCAGTCCGCGGCGCCGAAGGCGAACCAGACCCCCACGACCCTGGGCGAGAACCCCACCGACCAGGACAAGGCCGCCGCGAAGACCCAGCAGGACGAGATCGAGACCGGCAAGTCGGAGCTCAGCGCCGCGAAGAGCCTGGCCGAGCAGGCCAAGGCCATGAGGGAGACCGCGCAGCGAGCCTGCGCCGACGTGCTCGACCAGGCGGCCGGCGAGGCGATCCCCGAGCGGAACATCTTCCAGAAGATCGCCGACTTCTTCAAGGACTTCCCGTTCGTCCAGATCCTGCTCGCACTGCTGATCGCCGTCACGGCGGTGTTCTTCCCCGTGGTGGGCGCGCTGCTGGGCGGGGCGTTATTCGTGTTCAACCAAGTGGTGGCCGCCAAGACGGGCGGCATCAAGGCAGGCGACTTCATCACCGGCCTGCTGGGCCTCGTCCCCGGCGGCGCCCTCCTCAAGTTCGGCGGCAAGGCGCTCGGGGCGGTTCCGGGGATCGGCGGCCTGGTCACCAAGACCACCGGGTCCATCACGAAGATCGGGGACACGCTCGCCAACACCAAGGTCGTCGGCGCGGTGCTCGCCAACCCGGTGGGCAAGGTGGCCACGGAGGCCACCGGCGGATTCCTGGTCAACTCGGGCATAGAGACGGTCGCCAAGGCGGCCAACCACGACAAGATCACGGCGGCGGGAGTGTTCGGAGGAGCGGCGGCGGGAGCCGTCGCCGGGACCGCCTTCAAGGGCGTCGTCGGCAAGATCGGCTCGTCCAGAGGGGTCCCGGAGCCCAAAGAGGGCGCCCCCGGCAGGTTCGGCAACACGACCGCCCCGGCGGAGGGCGACAGCCTCGGGAAGCGGGCCTCCGACCAGGTCGGTGGCCTCATCGAGGAGGGCGCGACGCTCGGCACCAAGATCGGCGTCGGCATCGCCCAGGGCGGCGACCCCAACGAGGTGGCCGCGGGCGAGATCGCCAACTCCGCCCCCAAACTGGGCGCCGGCCCCGTCGGCGCGGGGAAGGTCGGCAGAGCGATCGACGGCATTCCGATCAAGGGCTCCACCGGGGCGGGTGGCGGCCGCCCTCCGGCCGGCCCTGCGGACGTTCCGCCGCCGCCGTCCCCCACCCCCTCGGTCAACCCGGCCGACGTGCCCCCGTCGCCCTCCCCCACCACCTCCGCGGGAGGCGGCCGGCCCACGCTCGACCCGATCACCATCCCGCACAACCCGGCGCCGGTCGACGCGCCGCCCGCTCCCACCAGCCCCGTCGCGCCCGCGAGCGTGCCCCTGCCGCCCTCCCCCGCGGGAGGCGGCCGGCCCACGCTCGACCCGATCACCATCCCGCACAACCCGGCGCCGGTCGACGCGCCGCCCGCTCCCACCAGCCCCGTCGCACCGGCGAGCGTGCCCCTGCCTCCCTCACCCACCACGCAGACCACGCCGACCACGCCGACCGCCACAGGCGGCGGCGAAGTAGACGGTGGCGAGGGCCGGTAGGACACGCACACCGCACCAGATCTCCATCCCCAAAGGGATGGACACCACAAATAACCACCAAGGAGTTCTGACATGCCCGATTTCAAGGTCAACTCGGACGAGACCGCCTCGACGTCTCAGGCCCTGCTCAACGACTTCTCCCAGCTCCAGGACAAGCTCAGCGAAGTCAAGTCGAAGATCTCCAACCTGCTCTCCAACGGGTACAGCACGCCCGCCGCCCAGCAGAAGTTCTCGCCGTTCTTCGACGAGTTCGCCAAGGGCTTCGACCAGGTCAACCAGGGCCTGCAGGGCATCGGCCAGTACGTCAAGTCGGTCGGCGAGGCCTTCTCCCAGACCGACGACCAGCTCGGTTCGAACCTCGGCTGACCAGCCGGCGCGCCACCCCGGGCGTCCGCTCTGTCACCCATCCCTTCATGAGAAAGACGATGAGCCGTGCGATTGAACGTCAGCGTTCGTGACCCGCAGGTCGAGGGGGTGTCCACCACCGTCGTCGTCGACACCGAACCCTCCGCCCGGGCAGGCAGGTTCGCGGCGGAACTGGCGCGCACCATCGGTCATGTGGGGTCCGGTGAGGCGTGGGCGTCCGAGCCGAGCCTGTACGTCGGTTCCGAAGCCGTCGACCCGGAGGTCACGCTTCAGGCCGCAGGTGTACGGGACGGCATGGACCTCGGGCTCGGCGCTCCCCTGCCGTGGGAGCCCGAGCCCGAGGGCCGCACCGAGGTGCGGGTGGTCTCAGGTCCGGGTGCGGGCACGGTCTTCCGTCTCGTGCCCGGCGACTACGACATCGGCGGCGGGCGGACCTGCCGGATCCGGCTGGCCGAAGGCGCGTCCTCGCTCGCGGCCCGGGTGCGGGTCCGGCTCGACGGCACCGCCGAACTGCTCATGACCCGCGACGCTCTGCTGGACGACAAGGTCGTGGAGGGCGCGGCTCCCTGGCACGAGGGCAGCCAGCTCGCCGTCGGCGACATCCTGCTGGAGCTGACGTCGCGCCGGTCGGCCAAGGCGCCGCTGACGCCGGCCCCGGACGGTCTCGGCCTGGAGTTCAACCGGCCGCCGCGGTTCCTGCCGTCGTCCTCCACCGCCAAGTTCCGCCTGCCGACTCCGCCGATCAAGCCCGACAAGCGGCCGATTCCGCTCCTGCCGATCCTGCTGCTTCCGGCGGCCAGCGCCGTGATCGCCATCTTCGTCACGAAGAACTGGTCGTTCGTCTTCATCGCCCTGCTGTCGCCCGTCGCCGCGCTGGTCACCCAGTTCGGCGGGCGCAAGCAGACGATGCTCAAATACCTGGAGAAGCAGAAGGAGTACGAGGAGTCGCTGGCGCGGGTGCGGGCGGACATCGACGCCGCCCTGCTGGAAGAGCAGAGCAACCTGCGCATGTCCCTTCCGGATCCCGCCGCGCTGCTGCAGATGGCGGCCCAGCCCTCGGAGCGGCTGTGGGAACGCCGGTGGCGTGACCCTGACTTCCTGTCCGTACGGATCGGCACGGCCGACCTGCCGTCGTCGGTGAGCGTCGACGATCCCCTGCAGGACGAGCACCGGCGCACCACGGTGCCGTGGCTCAACCAGGTACCCGTGGCGGTTCCCCTGCGCAGGGCCGGTGTCGCCGGAATCGCGGGCCAGGGGGCGAGCCGCCTGGCCGCCTGGATGACGGCCCAGGCCGCGTCGCTGCACAGCCCGGCGGACCTGCGCGTCGTCGTGCTCGCGGGGCCCGAGGGTGAAAAGGAGTGGGCCTGGACGCGCTGGCTGCCGCACGCGCAGGCCCAGGGCGAGGACGCCTACGTCCTTGTGGGAAGCACCACCGACTCCCTGGCCCGCCGCATCGGCGAGCTCGGCCAGATCGTCACGGCGCGGACCGCGGCCGGGCCCGAACTGGTCAGGGGCGGCGTCAACGGCTACCCCGACATCCTGGTGGTCCTGGAGCAGGCCCGGCGGGCGCGTTCGCTTCCCGGTGTCATCGCTCTGCTGCGCGACGGCCCCTCGGTGGGCGTCTACACCATCTGCATCGACCGCGAGGAGCGCCTCCTGCCGGAGGAGTGCGGCGCGGTCATCGTCACCGCCGCAGGTTCCACGGGCACCTCCCGGGTCCGCACGGGCGGGAGCGCGGCCCTGGAGAACGTGCGCACCGACTCGCCGGAGCCGGGCTGGTACGACAACCTCGGGCGGGCGCTGGCGCCGCTGCGAGGCGTCGGGGACGGCGACGAGAGCACGCTTCCCGGATCGGTACGCCTGCTCGACCTGCTGACCCTCGAACCGCCGACCGCGGACGCCGTGATGGCCGGCTGGTCGCTCGGGGGCCGCAGCACCAGAGCGGTGCTGGGCAGCGGTTACGACGGCGAGTTCTCGATCGACCTGGTCCGCGACGGTCCGCACGCGCTGATCGCGGGCACGACCGGCTCCGGCAAGTCGGAGCTGCTGCAGACCCTGGTCGCCACCCTCGCGGTGGTGAACCGTCCCGACGAGATGACGTTCGTCCTCGTCGACTACAAGGGCGGCAGCGCCTTCGCCGAGTGCGCGGATCTGCCGCACACCGTCGGCCTGGTCACCGACCTCGACACGCATCTGGTGGAGCGGGCCCTGGTCTCCCTGGGCGCCGAGCTGCGACGCCGCGAGACGCTGCTGGCCGGGGCGGCCGCCAAGGACATCGAGGACTATCTGGACAAGCGCACGCGCGGCGGCGACGTCCTGCCTCCTCTTCCGCGGCTGCTGCTGGTCGTCGACGAGTTCGCCTCCATGGTCCGTGAGCTGCCCGACTTCATCTCGGGTCTGGTCAACATCGCCCAGCGTGGCCGTTCGCTGGGAATCCACATGGTGCTGGCGACCCAGCGGCCGGGCGGCGCGGTGACACCGGACATCCGGGCCAACACCAACCTGCGGATCGCGCTGCGCACCACCGACACCACCGAGAGCCGCGACATCATCGACGCGCCCGACTCCGGCGAGATCTCCCCGGCCAACCCGGGCCGGGCCTACGCGCGACTCGGCCCGTCGGCCCTGCTGCCCTTCCAGTCCGGGCGTGTCGGCGGGCGCCGTCCCGGCGGCGGGGCCGTGACGGGCACGGAGGCCCCCGTGCGGGCCGAAGTGGTGTCGTGGCAGGACCTCGGCGGTCCGCTGCCCCGGGGCCGCTCCCGCGGCGGCGCGGGCGTCGCCCAGACGGAGGCGGTCACCGACCTGGCGGTCCTCACGCAGGCCATCGCGCAGGCGGCGACGCTCTCCGGGATCCCCCCGCAGCCGAGCCCGTGGTTGCCGCCGCTGCCGGACGTGCTGGAGTGGACCGCGCCGCCCGCTCCCAAGCCCGGCGCCGTACGGGACGCGGCCCTTCCCGCCGTCGAGTACGGCATGGTCGACCTGCCCGCGCAGCAGACCCGTTCGCCGCTGCTGTTCGACGTCGACCGCGCCGGCCATCTCCACATCGTGGGGTCGCCCCGCAGCGGGCGTTCCCAGACGCTGCGCACCCTGGCCGCGGCGCTCGCCCAGGCGCACGGGTCCGACGACGTGCACCTCTACGGCATCGACTGCGGCAACGGCGCGCTCAACGCGCTGACGTCGCTGCCGCACTGCGGTGCGATCGTGGACCGCAACCAGGTCGAACGCCTGGCGCGGCTGCTGGACCGGCTCAGCGCGGAGCTCACGCACCGTCAGAGCGTGCTCGGCGCGCGGGGCGCCGCCGACCTCACCGAACTGCGCCTGACGCAGGCCCCGGGCGAGCGGCTGCCGCACATCGTGCTGATGGTGGACCGGTTCGAGGTCTTCGAGCGCGAGTTCACGTCGTACGACAACGGCAGTTTGATGGAGCGGATGATCCGGCTCCTGCGTGACGGCGCGGGTGCAGGCATCCACGTCGTGCTGGCGGGCGACCGCGTCCTCGGGAGCAGCCGGTTCTCCGGCACCACCGAGGACAAGATCGTTTTACGGCTGAACGACCGTCAGGACTATTCCTCGGTCGGCATCCCCACCAAGTCGGCGCCGTCCGATCCCGCCCCGGGACGCGGCATACGGACGCAGGACCTGAGCGAGACGCAGATCATGGTGCTGGGCCCCGACCTGGCCGGTGCCGCGCAGGGACAGTTCCTCATTCAGCTCGGCCGGGCGCTGACCGAGCGCGAGGCCGACGTGCCCCCGGCCCGCAGGGCGCAGCGGCTCGACGTGCTTCCCGACCGGATCTCGTACGCCGACGCCCTCGCCCTGCACACGCGGGTCGGGCCGATGCGGCCGATGGTCGCGATCGGCGGTGACACCCTCACCTCGCTCGGCCCCGACCTCTCGGACGTCCCGACGTTCGTCATCGCGGGGCCGCCGCGCACGGGCCGCAGCACGGCACTGCTCACCGCGTCGCTTTCGCTGCTGGCCGCGGGCACCGGCCTGATCGTGCTCGCGCCGAGGCGGTCACCTCTGCGCGATCTCGAGAACCGTCCCGGCGTCGCCGCCGTCATCACCGACTCACAGGTGTCGGTGGAGGAGTTCCGGCAGGTGCTCGGCAATGTGCCGGAGGAGAACGCGGTGATCGTCGTGGACGACGCCGAGTTGTTCATGGGAGCCGAGATCGACCCCGACCTCGCCCTGCTCGCCCGCGGGGGCGCGGGCAACGGCTGGGGTGTGATGGTGGCAGGCAACGCCGAATCGTTGTCGCTCAGCCTGGCCGGCTGGATGGGCCAGGTGAAGCGCAACCGCATCGGCATGCTGCTGTCGCCGCAGAGCCTGAGCGACGGCGAGGTCATCGGAGTGCGGCTGACCCGCGGCGTCGTCGGTCAGGCGCCGCGGCCGGGCAGGGGTTTGCTGCACCTCGGCGACGGATCGCTGCTCTCGGTGCAGGTTCCGTTGTCCGACGTGAACCTCTGACCCGGAAGCCGCACACGCTCCGGACGCCCAGGGGCGGCAGGGACCGACGGTCCCGGCCGCCCCTTCGGCGAATTGAGCCGATGCCGGTCGAGCGGCCCCGGCCAGGGGCCCCAATCAGAGACGCAGACCAGAGACGCGGTTCAGTCCTCGTCGCCGGGGCCGCGCGGGGGGACGACCTCGCCGCCTTCGGAGAGGAAGCGGAACGTGCTCGTGATCGCATCGAAGAGGTCGTACACCTCGCTCTTCAGCGGCAGGTTGGGGCTGGCGAGGGTGACCACGAGGAAGTCCTCGGTCGTGCCGGGCACCGGCATCATCGTGTGCATCGTCAGCAGCTTGACGTCGATGTCGGCCGTCACCCGGGTGACCTCGGTGCCGGTGACACGCGCCACGGTGCCCACGTGGGGCAGCTTCGCGGAGGAGATGACCCGGTCCTTCGGCGCCGTACCCGACGCCGACGACACCCCGAGCTGCGCCGACAGCACCGGCAGCGTCAGCTCCGATCCCTTGGGCGTGGTGACGGCGAAGACCATGCCGTACGCCATGAACAGGCCCTCGTCGTAAAGGGTCGCCGTGCCCGTGGCGAGCAGCGCCCCGTGCCTGCGAGCCGCCCGGGTGACCTCGCGGCCCTGCCGGAACATGTCGTTGATCTGTGCCTTCTCGCGCGGGTCGTCGGTCGTGGCCAGGGCCTTCGCACGGGTCTTGGCGAGTTCCTCCCCGCTCAGGTCGAGCTCGGTCCACAGGTCCGGGACGTCGAGCAGGAAGCGTCGCGCGTTCCTCATTTGCCGCCTCCGTCGTCGAGGTTGCTCACCGCGTCCTGGTCGGTCTTCTCGAAGGAGTCGAGGATGCTGCCGATGGCGTCCTTGATCCCTTGCACCTGCTTCTGCAACTGGTGCTTGCCGTCCTCCCACTTGTTCTCGAAGTTCTGGGCCGAGCCGTGGGACAGTTCGGGGCCGAACGCCGCGTCGAAGTCGAACGTGTGGTGTCCGATGTCGATGTAGTCGTGCACGAAGCCCAGCATGTTCTGGGCCTCCCGCAGTTCGTCCCCAGGAATGTTGACGTCTTGAGCCATCCCGATCCCCTCGTGCTGTGACAACGATGAGCTCGTCATTCACACGAGTCAGGTGGGCCGTTTCGTTCAACCGGGCCGTGTCCTCCCGCACGGCGGCGTGCTCGGAGCGGGTCGCCTGCCGGAAGGGTGAACCATTCAAGGCCCCTGTCTCGTGTAGGCGACGTGACTGCTCATCTCACCTTTTCCGGCTCCCGCACCGCGCGTGGGCCGATACGTCGTGCCCTGGTCGCGTCCGTCCTCACCGTCTGCGGCGTGGCGGTCATGTCCGGCTGCGGCAAGACGATAACGATCGGCGACGCCCCGGCTCCCGCCTCCTCGGCACCCGCCGCCCCGGCTGCCCCGGCCGTGGACAACACCGGGCTGCAGCTCGTCAACAGCACGGCCGCGGAGGCCGGCCTGAACGGCACCGGCGGCACGGTCGTCGGCGCGGCCGTCCAGGAGACTCCGCCGCAGTGGGTTCAGCTGACGGCGGTGACGGCTCCCCCGCTCAGCTCCCCCCGCCTGGTCAACATCAACCAGGCGGCGTTGTACCGCTTCGACAAGGACACGGCGAACCCCTCGCAGTCCAACTGCGACGACTCGTGTGCCGCGCAGTGGCCGCCCGTGACCGTCAAGCAGGGCGGCCACGTCTACCTGTCGGGCGTCGACCCGCAGCAGATCGGGGCGATCCAGCGCAAGGACGGTCAGATCCAGCTGACCGTGGGCGGCTGGCCCGTCTACCGCTTCGCGGGCGACGCGCAGCCGGGCGACCTGAAGGGGCAGGGCATCGGCGGGACGTGGTTCGCGGTGTCGCCCGACGGCGGGAAGGTCCTTCAGTGACCCGCCGGTGAGAGCAGCTCGCCGATCACCGCGCAGCCGCGTCTCACCTCGGCGAGCGAGGCCGAGCCGTACCCGAGCACGAGACCGTGCACGCGGGGCGGCCCGTGGTGGTGGCGCTCCAGCGTGTCCAGGAGCACGCCGCGTTCCTCTGCTCGCCTGACGAGGCCGGGCACGACGTGCTCGGGGAGCTCGATCAGCACGTGCAGCCCGGCGGTGTCTCCGCACACCAGCGGGCCGAGCGCCTCGACGATGGCCGCGCGGCGGCGGGCGTACTCCCGCCGCATCCGGCGCAGGTGCCGGTCGAGGTCGCCCTTCGCCAGCAGGGTCGTCACCGCCGCCTGCACCGGCCCCGGCACCGAGTCGGCCAGTTCGTGTCTGCGCCGGGCGATCATGTCGAGCATCGGCTCGGGCGCCACCAGCCAGCCCAGCCCGACGTCGGGGCTGAGCGACTTCGACAGCGTTCCGAGCAGCACGACCCTGGCCGGGTCCAGCCCGTGCAACGCCGGCAGGGGGCCCACGTCGTAGCGGAACTCGGCGTCGTAGTCGTCCTCGACGATCAGCGCCCCGGTACGACGGGCCCAGGCGAGCAGCCGCTCCCTGCGCGGGATCGGCAGCCGTCCGCCGACCGGGAACTGGTGGGCGGGGGTGGTGTAGAGCACCTCGAGGTCGTCGGGAAGCGCTTCGACGATCACCCCTTGGTCGTCGACGGGACAGGGGACGATCTCGGCTCCTCTGGCTGCCAGCACGTTCCTCGCGACCCGCCAGCCGGGCTCCTCGACGCCCGCTCGCGCGCCGGGCCGTACGAGGGTGGCGGCGATGAGGTCGAGCCCGTGGCCCGTGCCCTGGGTGACCATGACGTTCGCCGGAGAGGTGGGCACGGCCCTCGTGCGGCGCAGGTGATCGGCGAGCAGTTCACGGAGCGGGAGGTGCCCGCGCATGTCACGCCTGTCGGCAGGCGGGACGTCTCCGGCGCTGCGCCAGGCCCGCCGCCACGCCGCCACGTCGTAGGCCCCCACCCACGGCCGCCCCGGCCGCAGATCCACCACCCCCACACCCGCCTCACCCCCCTTGGCGTGATCATGCAGAACTTCGGGGGCATCCCCTCCGACCTGCGGGTTCGCCGTTCGTGATCGTGCAGTTCTTCGGTGATAGCCCTCCTGACCTGGGGATTCTCTCTGCGTGATCATGCAATCGCCCGAAGACGCCACAAAGGTGCCCGAACCATGCCGCCCGTCAAGCCACCCCTCGGCGTAGAGCTGCTGGTAGGCGTCGACCACCACGGTGCGGCTCACGCCCAGCAGGCCGGCGAGCGCGCGGGTCGACGGCAGGCGCTCGCCCTCCTTCAGCGCGCCGCTGCGCATCGCGTCCCGCAACTGGTCTCCGACCTGTACGGCCAGGGCTTGGGAGGACGCCCTGTCCACGAGCAGGGGAAGGTCGATTTCCGCGCGCAAAGTGGTCTCCCGGGAACAGCTGAGAGTGGACATGGTTGAGCAGTCCACTTGCGCCTAATTTAGCCGTCATGCTCTCCACCACCGCGCGCACGACCCTGAACCGAGCCAAGGACCGCGGCAGGACCGATCGAACCGATCTCCACGCCGTGCTCGACGCCGGCCTCATCTGCCACCTTGGCGTGATCGTCGACGGGGCCCCGATGGTGATCCCGACCGGGTACGGGCGGATCGGCGAGACCCTATACCTCCACGGCTCGACCGGCGCGACCTCTCTTCGCGCCGGGGACGCCGCGCCGGTGTGCGTCACCGTGACCCACGTCGACGGCATCGTGCTGGCCCGGTCGGCCTTCCACCACTCTGTGAACTACCGCAGCGCGATGATCTACGGGCATGCCCGCATCGTGGACGACCCAGACGAGCACGTCGCGGGGCTGCGGGCGATCGTCGAGCAGTTCGCCCCTGGCCAGTGGGACGTCGTGCGCCCGCCGACCAGGAAGGAGCTCGCGGGGACGGCCGTGCTCGCGCTGTCATTGGAGGAGGCGTCCGTCAAGGTGCGGCAGGGGCCGCCGAAGGACGACGACGGCGATTACGACCTGCCCGTCTGGGCGGGGGTACTCCCCCTCGTCGTGTCGTGGGGCGAGCCGCAGGCCGACCCGCTCCTCGCTCCCGGCATCCCCGTGCCTGCGCACATCAGCGCGAGGGGATAGCGCAGGCCTGTCCGATTGGGCACACTTTGGGCTACCCCGTTCCTCCCAGACCCTGGAGATGCCATGAGCGGCCCCGGAGGCTGGCGCGTGCCCGGATACGCCGAGGTGCGCAGGCTCGGCCCGGACGGCGAACCCGGGAAGCCGGGCGACCCCGGGAACCCGGGCCGATCAGACGCGGACGGCCGGGTGGTGCTGGCCGTGAACGAGATGACCGGCGCCCGCGTGGCCATCGGCTATCTCCCCGAGGATGCGCGGCGGGAGCCCGGTTTCGCCGGGCGGTTCCGCGAGCGGGCCCGGATCCTGATGGAGCTCGACGACCCGCACCTCGCCCGTGTGTACGGCTACGCCGAGGGCCCACAGGGGGCGGCCGTCGTCATGGAGGTGGTCAACGGGGCCACACTGCGGGCGCTACTGCGCCGCCCGGCGACGATCACGCCGGAAACGGCCCTCGTCGTGCTCAAGGACTCCCTGCTCGGCCTCGCCGCCGCGCACGAGGCGGGCGTCGTCCACGGCGACCACCGGCCCGAGCGGGTGCTCGTGCAGGGCGACGGCACGAGCAAGCTCGCCGGGCTGGGCTTGGCCCTACGGGCCGGATCGGCGGAATATCTCGCGCCCGAACTCGCGGCGGGACGCCCCGCCTCCGCGGCCTCGGACATGTACGCGGCGACGGCGGTCTTCTACGAGTGCCTGACCGGCCGGGCGCCGTCACCCGATGCCAGGGCCGGTCATGTGGCGGGGCTGCTGGAGCCGCTGCGCGCCGTCGCGGGGCGGGGCCTGGCCGGCGACCCGGCGCTGCGCCCGGCCAGCGCGGCGATGTTCGTCTCCGAACTCGGCGAGGTCGCCTCCGCCGCGTGCGGCGCGGGATGGGAGGAACGCGGCAGGCGCGGAGCCGCCTCCGCCGCGGCGGCGCTGGCGGCGTCGTTCCCGCTCAACCGGCCGCAACCGGACCGGCGGCGCGCCGGGGCCCTCACCCGCGTCCTGCCTCCCGTGCGGGCCGCGATCGCCGCCGTCAGGCGGCTGCCGCCTCTGGCCCGGCACCGTACGGATCCTCCGCCGCCCTGACGCCCCTGACCCGATGCCGCCGGGGCGATGCCGTCGATGACGACGAAGCGAAAAATCCCGATTGCACTATTTGACAAGTCTCGATTACTGTTTCATGACTTTTCATCTCACCGGGCACAATCTGATTAAGCTACGGTCTCGTCCGGGCGATGAGGAGACCAGATGTACGGCCAAACGGGCACCTGGGGCGTCCCGGGCTACACCGAGCTGCGTGAACTCGGCAGCGGGGCGACCGGCAGGGTCGCGCTCGCCCGGCACGACGGCAACGACATCCTGGTAGCGATCAAGTACCTGTCCGACGAGCTCTTGTCGGACCTCGTCTTCGTCGCCAGGTTCCGCCACGAGGCCCGCCTGCTCGCCACGATGCCGCCCAACCCGCACGCCGCGCGCTTCTACGAATACCTGGAGACGCCCCAGGGCGCCGCCATCGTCATGGAGCTGATCAACGGCGTGTCGCTGCGCGCGATGCTCCGCTCCGAAGGCCCCACGGGCCCGGAGGCGGCCCTGGCCGTACTGAAGGGATCGCTGCTCGGCCTGGCCGCCGTACACGAAACCGGCATGGTCCACCGGGACTACAAGCCGGAAAACGTCATGGTCCAGGCCGACGGCAACAGCAAGCTGGTCGACTTCGGCATCGCCGTACGCGCCGGCGAGGGCGCGACGGTGAGCGGCACCCCGCCCTACATGGCGCCCGAGCAGTGGTCGGGCGCGCCCTCGAGCCCGGCGACCGACGTCTACGCCGCCACCGTCGTCTTCTTCGAGTGCCTCACCGGCACCCGCCCCTTCCGCGCGCAGAACCTGGCCGCGCTGGCCCAGCAGCACCGGGTCACGCCGCCGCCCGTGGAAGAGGTGCCGCCTGCGCTGCACGGGCTCATCGAAGCGGGCATGGCGAAGTACGCCGGTGACCGCCCCCAGAACGCCGAGGCGTTCATCAACGAACTGGAAGCCGTCGCGCACGAGGCGTACGGCCCCGGCTGGGAGGAGAAGGGACGGCGGCGCCTGGCCGTGCTCGCCGGGCTGCTGATCCCCTTCTTCCCGCTCGCCGACGAGGTGCCCGAGGTCGGCACCGAGGTCGCCGAGACCAGACTGGGCCGCGGCCTCTTCCGCAAGACCGGCGTCAAGATCGGCGTCACCCTGGTCGGGATGGCGGTGATCGCCGGGAGCGCGGTGGCCGTGGTCGGGTCGATGTCCAGCGACACCACCCTCCAGGCAGGCACGAGCACGCAGTCTCCCGCCGCCCCCGCCGACCCTGCGACCGACGACCCGGCGACGGACGACCCGGACGCGTCCCCCGAGGACACGCCCTCGGAGGAACCCTCGCCAACTCCCGAGGCGACGACCACGACCCCGGCCACGGAGCCGCAGCAACCTCCGGCCAACCCGCCCGCCAATCCTCCTGCGAACCCGCCGGCGAGCACGCCGGGGAAGCCGAAGCCTCCTGTCAAGCCGACGGGAAAACCGTCGAGCAAACCGACGAAGAGCCCTTCCGCCAGCCCCTCACCGTCGCCGAGTCCGTCAGGTGGCAGCAGCACCACCCCCACGCCGACGCCGTCCGAATCCGACTCTCCACAGCCGCCGCCCGTCATCTCCCGGATCGGGATGGGCACGGCGCCAGGCATATCGCCGGCGCCGTCCGAGCCGCCCGTGGGCGCCCTGGCCGTGGGCCTGATCGGCGTCGGCCTGTTCCCCGCCACGTCGGCGGCGAGGCGAATGAGCGGAAGGCATCGGAGGCGGCGGTAGATGGGCGACGGCGCGACCATCTCGGGACACCGGCTCACCGGACGCACCCGGGTCAGCGAGCTCGGCATCTGGTACGACGCGATCTCGCCTGACGGCACGCCGTCGAGCGTGCTGCGGTTCGACCCCCGGGCGTTCGCCGCGCCGGGGTCACGCGAGCGACTGGTCTCCGCCGCCGGCGCCGACCGGTGGCTCCTGCGCGGCGGCGCCTCCGGTCTCCTCCCGGTCGCCGACCTGGTCACCGCACGCGGCGAGGTCTGGCTGATCGCCTCACGCAGGGCGACGCCGACGGTCGCCGAGCTCCTCATGGAACCAGGTGATCGCCCTGACGCGGGCGCCGCTGGAACGGTCCTGGTGGAGACCGCCCAAGCCCTGCTGGCCTTGCATTCGGCCGGTCTCACCCATGGCGCGCTGCACCCGGGAACGGTCGTGATCGCGGAGGACGGGTCGGCTCTGCTGGCCGAGCGAGGGCTGCTGGCCGCGCTGCTCGGCGACACGCCTCCTGTCGAGCGTGACGTCGCCGCCTGGTCGGCGCTGGCCCGCTCTCTCGGGGGCGCCTGGGCGGACGGCGACGCCGCGCGGCTCATCGAGCGGGCCGCCGCAGCCGCACCCGCAGCCGGGCTGGCGGCCGCCCGTGACACGCTCATCATGGGCCGCGACGCCCTTCCCCCCGGCTTCACGACCCGGGACAGGCTGGTGCAGACCCTGCATCGATGGGCCGCCGCCGACGTGCCCACCTCTCCCCCGCCGCCCGCGCCCGATCCCGGGCAGGTCGTCACGTTGCTGCACGCCGGCGCCCCCCAGGACCGCACGGCTCCGCCCGCGTACGGCCACGCCCCCGGCGGCGCCCCGCCGTACAGCGCGGAGACCGGTGCCCCGGTCGATCAGGACGCCGACGTGGTGATGCGCTTCGGGCCGGGGGTGCCGACGGAGAGTACGGCGGAGCAGATCTGGCGTTCGGGGCAGGACCAGTTGGCCACGCTCGAGCCGAAGCCGGGCAGGTCACGCAGACCGGTCCGGCGGCCCCGCCGCAGGCGGGGCGGGCTGGCGTGGGCGGGCGCGATCGCGCTGGCGATCGTCGCGGCGCTGGTCGTCTTCTGGTTGCGGCAGGCGTCCACCGTGGACGTCGCGGTCGAGAAGGTCGACGTACGCGCGCCGAAGAAGACCATGGGCTGCGACAGCACGGCAGACATCACGGGCGTCGTCACCACCAACGGGGGCGCCGGAACCATCCGCTACGTCTGGGTGCGCAGCGACGGGCAGAAGCCGGCCGAGCAGAACGTGCGGGTGCTCGCAGGCTCGACGTCGGTGGAGCTCCCCCTGCACTGGAAGGTGAGCGGGCGGTCGACCTTCCGGGGCACCGCCACTCTGCGGGTCCTGGCCCCCACCGCGTCCGGGAAGGCCATACAGGACAAAGCCAGTTTCTCGTACAAATGCTGACTTAACTAGTGTGTCTCCATGACGACGACTCCCGCCGGTTGGTACCCCGACCCGTACGGATCTCCGTTACTGCGTTGGTGGGACGGCTCCCAGTGGACGGACGCGACGCACGCCCGCGAGGCCACGGCCTCACCCCCCGAGCAGCCGACCGCGCCGCTGAGATCGCCGTTGCGGTCCGCCCAGCCGGGCTGGGGAAGCCCCGAACAGTCCGGGGGCCCGTCGCAGGGGTTCGGCACCCCGCCGCACGGGGCCGGTGGCCACTGGCCCCAGGGTGGTTACAGCCCTCAGGGGTACGGGCCGTACGGCTTCGGGGGTCCGTCGCCGAAGTCCCCGGCGATCTGGCCGTGGATCACCGGAAGCATCGCGGTCGTGGTGGCGCTCGTCGTCGCGATCACCGCCGTCGTGTTCTTCACGCAGGACCGCACCACGACGGCTTCACAACCGGTTCCTGCGCCGCTCGACTCGATCGTGCCGCCGGAGCAGGGGCCGCAGGACGCGCCTCCCGGAGTCCGGCTTCCGCAGCCGGCGAACGGCCGGATCTCCGACACGACCTCCGGCCTCTCCTACGCCTTCCCCGGCGGCGACTGGAGCGTCCCCACGACACCGCAGATCAACGACCCGACCAACCCCCAGTTGCCCGTGTGGACGAGCGCCTGCCTCACCGTGGCGCAGGAGAACTACGACGGCCAGGGTGACGACTGGATCGCCTCGATCTACACCGGGCCGCTGGCCCCGGCCGTGCCGTACGGAGGACCGCGCGATCTCCAGTCGACCACGAAGTCGCTCCTGAACGCCTACGAGCAGCTCTTCTACTCGCCACCGCACGAGCGGAAGATCCTGAGCGACAAGGCCATGGACGTCAGCGGGCACAAGGCGTGGATCCTCGAATTCGACATGGACTTCTCGAAGACGGCCCAGGCGAACGGCTGGAAGTGGCAGACCGAGAAGGGGGCGTTCGTCCTGGTAGATCGTGGTCAGGGTCAGCGGCCGTCCCTGCTGTACGTCTCCGTCCCCGACAACCTCGATCAGTCGGTGCTCGATCGAGTCGTGCACTCGCTCGAAGCCCGCTGAAGGCCCTACTACGCTTGTGTCATGACTGACCTGCTGGTCTGGATCGACTGTGAGATGACCGGGCTCGACCTCGGCCGTGACGCGCTCGTCGAGGTGGCCTGTGTGGTGACCGACGGCGAGCTGAACCAGTTGGACGAGGGCGTCGACGTCGTCATCAAACCCCCGCCGGAGTCGCTGGCCCAGATGTCGGACGTGGTCAGGGAGATGCACACCGCCTCGGGGCTCCTGCAGGCGTTGTCCGGCGGTGTGACGCTGGCCGAGGCCGAGGCGATCGTGCTCGACTACATCCGCGGCCACGTCACCGACCCCAAGAAGGCCCCCCTGTGCGGCAACTCGATCGCGACGGACCGGTCGTTCATCGCGCGCGACATGCCCGGGGTGGACACCTTCCTGCACTACCGGATGATCGACGTCTCCTCGATCAAGGAGCTGGCCCGGCGGTGGTACCCGCGGGTGTACTTCGCCTCCCCGGAGAAGCAGGGGGGCCACCGGGCGCTCGCGGACATCACCGAGAGCATCAGGGAGCTGCGCTACTACCGGGCCGCGGTCTTCGTGCCCCAGCCGGGGCCCGACTCGGCCACCGCCCGCGAGGTCGCTGAGGCGATCTCGGCGACCTGATCGCCGGATGGAGCGCGCGGTCCCCGAATGCCGCTACACTTTTCTCGTACGCCGTGCTGAACGGCGGACATGGTGGGTGTAGCTCAGCTGGCAGAGCGCCAGGTTGTGGTCCTGGATGTCGTGGGTTCAAGTCCCATCACTCACCCTGATTGTGAACGGCCGGTCCTTGTGGACCGGCCGTTCACGTTTTGCGCTTTTGCGAGAAATCATGATGCTGACGCGAGCAAGTCAGCTGGCATTGCCCCCAAAAGTCGATATTGCGAGTTATGCTCACAGACGACCGCAACGCCGCATGGGCGGGGGGCCTCGGCGATCTTTGACTCTTAACGGAGGCCGGATGAGAGTCGACGACCGCACCGGAATGGGACTGAGCAAACGCGAGACCGAGGTCATGGATCTGATCGCCACAGGTCACTCCAACGGCCAGATCGCCGAACGCCTGTTCCTGAGCGAGAAGACCGTCAAGAACCACGTCAACCGCATCTATGCCAAGCTGGGCGTCGAGTCGCGTGTCACGGCGATCGGCCGCTGGCTGGGCGGAGCCGATCCGGGAGCGTGAGGACCCGTCCCCGTCCCGGTAGTCATCGCACCGGGCTCAGGGGGCGACGGCGGGGACGCGCGTCAGCGCCCTGCGCAGGCCCGCCAGACCGTGTTCCACCTCGTCCGGCTGGATCGACAGGGCCGGCCTCAGCCGTACGGACCGCTCACCGCAGGACAGGACGAGGATGGCCTCCTCCTCGCGGAGCCGGGCGACCAGCTCCTGCGGGTCGGGCACGTCGAAGGCACACATCAGGCCCCGCCCCCGGGCGTTGGCGATCAGGCCCTCGGTCTCCAGCCCCTTGAGCGTCCCGAGCAGCTTCTCGCCCAGGACGGCCGCCCTGGGGATCAGCCCGTCGCGTTCGATGATCTCCAGCATGCGGCGGGAGCGAACCATGTCGACCAGCCCGCCGCCCCACGTCGAGTTGATCCTGCCGCTGACCGTGAACACGTTGTCGGGCACCAGATCCACCCTGCGACCGGCCATGACGCCGCCGACCTGCACCTTCTTGGCGAAGGCCACGATGTCGGGGGCCAGGCCGAGCTGCTGGTACGCCCAGGGGGAGCCCGTGAGGCCGACACCGGTCTGCACCTCGTCGACGACGAACAACGCGTCGTTGTCGTGGCACAGATCTTGCATGGCCCGCAGGAACTCGGGCCGCATGTGGTTGTCGCCGCCCTCACCCTGGATCGGCTCGGCGATGAAGCAGGCGATGTCATGGCGGAAGCGGGCGAACGCCTCGCGAGCCTGGGCGAGGGCGCGCTCCTCGGCCTTCTCGACCTCTCCGAAGTGGATCGCGGGCACGTCGATCCTGGGCCAGCCGAACTTGGGGAACCTGTCGGTCTTGACCGGGTCGGTGTTGGTCAGCGAGAGCGTGTAGCCGCTGCGGCCGTGGAAGGCCCGGGTGAGGTGGAGGACCTTGGTGCCCAGGCCGGGGTGGCGGCCGTTGGCCTCGTTCCACCGGCTCTTCCAGTCGAAGGCGCATTTGAGCGCGTTCTCCACGGCCAGTGCGCCGCCCTCGACGAAGAACAGGTGGGGCAGCTCGGGATCGCCGAGCACCCGTTGGAAGGTCTCGACGAACTCGGCGAGATGCACGGTGTAGAGGTCGGAGTTGGCGGGCTTGTTGGCGGCGACCCGGCCGAGCAGCGCCGTGAACTCGGGATCGTCGGAGAAGGGGTTCATCCCCAAAGGCGCAGACGCGAAGAACGTGTAGAAGTCCAGGTATCTCCGGCCGTCACGGATGTCCACCAGCCACGACCCCGCGCTCCGATCAAGGTCGAGCACCAGGCGGTAGCCGTCCACGAGAAGATGCCTGGCCAAGCCGTCGTGCACAGCGCTCGGGTCCATGTCGCCTCCGGCCTACGTAGGGAACAACACAATTCCCCCACATCTGGCGATACCTGTGAACAGTTTCCACAAAACTATGCCTTTAGGAGAACATTTTTCGTCCCTTCGGTCGCCGCAGGACACATCGGCCTCGATCAGGCGGCGGCGTACACCACCAGGGAGACGGCCACGTACTGCGCGACGTAGGCGGCCAGGGTGAAGGCGTGGAAGACCTCGTGGAAGCCGAACCACCGGGGAGACGGGTCGGGACGGCGCAGGCCGTACACGACGGCGCCGGCGGTGTAGAACAGGCCGCCGGCGAGCACCAGCACCCCGGCGGCCACGCCCGCCCCCGCGAAGAGCTGAGGCATGACGAACATGGCGGTCCAGCCGAGGCCGATGTAGAGCGCCGTGTAGAGCCAGCGGGGGGCGCGCAGCCACAACACCCGGAAGGTGACGCCGACGGCCGCGCCCGTCCAGATCACCGACAGGACGGCCACCCGGGCGACCCCGTCGAGCGCGAGCACGGCGAAGGGGGTGTAGGTGCCCGCGATCATCAGGTAGATGTTGGCGTGGTCGAAGCGGTGCAGCACCTCGGTCACACGCGGGGAGAGCCTGCCGCGGTGGTATGCCGCCGAGACGCCGAAGAGCAGGCCGGACGTGATGGCGTAGACGACCGAGGCCAGGCGGGCGTGGAGGGTCGGGCCGAGCGCCACCAAGAGGAACCCGCCGAGCAGCGTCGCGGGCAGCGCTCCGGCGTGCAGCCAGCCCCGGAGCTTCGGCTTGGCGGGCCGATCCACAGTGATCGTCGTCATGAAACCTACGTTAGCGTAACTTACGGCACCGTAGGTTGTGGTTTGGATTACAACGCCCGGAGGAACCGGCCGGCCACCGGAACCGCGGCGTCACGACCCGTCCCGCCGTGCTCGATGAACACCGAGAAAGCCAGATCGCCCCAGTATCCGATGAACCAGGAGTGGTCGGCTCCGCCCTGCCAGTCCTCGGCGGTACCGGTCTTGCCCGCCGCCCCCGCGGGCAGCCCGGCGCCGGACGCCGTGCCGCCGGAGGTGACCGCGTTCATCATCGTGCGCAGCCCGGCCGCAACGCCGAAGGGCAGGCTGACGGTCGGCGGCTGGTCCCGGCCGGGCACCGAGGCGAGCAGGCGCGGCGGCCTCCATTCGCCGCTCTGCACCGCCGCCGCCACCAGCGCCATGCACAGCGGGGTGGCCTCGACCGTGCCCTGGCCGAAGGAGTCCTCGGCGAGGGCGTCGTCGTTATCCGGGCTGCGCATGCTCCCGCAGGTGCCGCCCGCCCCGGTCGCCAGGGACGCCCCGAACCCGAACACCTGGGTCTCCTCCATAAGGCTGCCGGCGTCCAGCCGTTCGACCGCGAGCCTTGCGAAGGAGGTGTTGCAGGACAACGCGAACGCCCGGCGCAGCGTGACCGAGCCGTGCTCCTCGTCGCGGAAGTTGGGGATGCTCCGGCCGCCCGGGATCTGGTAGGAGGCCGGGCAGTCGACCATCGTCTCCGTGGACATCCCCGACCGCAGGAGCGCCGACGCCGTGACGGTCTTGAACGTCGACCCCGGGGCGTACTTCTGCTCGAACGCCTTCCTGCCGCCCAGGCGGTCGGCCACGGCGAGGATCTCGCCGGTCGACGGACGCACCACGACGACGGCGGCGGGATGCTTCACCCCGTCGAGCGCCCGGGCCGCCGCGGCCTGCACCTCCCATTCGATCGTTGTCCTGACGTCCTTCTTCTTCCGCTCAGGCTCGTAGGCCACCAGCCGCTCAGCCCGAGCGCCCGGATTCTGGATCCTGACCTCCCAGCCGACCGGCTCGCCCTCCTCCAGTGGAACGGTGTCCGCGAGCTTCTGGAGGTACCGCTCGGCGTCGCTGCCCTCGGGGAACCTGCGCCCCTCACTGGTTGTGAACGCCCGGGCCGTCGCCGGGGTGTCCCGCCGCTCGACCTCGCCGCCCGGGGCGAGATCGGGATGCAGGACGGCGGGCGTCCACAACACCTTCCAGGTGTAGTCGCGCACGCCCAGGTGGAGCGTCGAACGGTACGACCACCTGCCGTAGTCCCGCAGTTCGCGGACCTCCGTGAAGGGGACTTCCGCAGTGCCGTCCCCGGTGCTGACGACCTCCCCCGGGGTCAGCCGCAGCGACCGCGCGGCCAGCGTCTCCTCGAACGCCTGGTGCCTGGCCTCGAAGTCGGACGGCGGCTCGTCGGTCAGCTCCCGCATCGCCGCGTAGTCGGCCGCCGCCCACGCCTTCAGGTAGCTCGTGGCCGTCTTGTCAGGCGAGCCCTCCACCTCCGGCATGAGCGACGGAGAAGGCGTGGAGACGGCCCCGGCGGGGGCGTCCTCCCCCGACCTCAGGACACTGAGGATGCTGGTGATGAAGATGGCTCCGGCGACCGTGATGAGGACGAGCAGGGCCCGCGTGCGCGTACGGTTTGACATGGAGGCCGAGCCTCTCGTGGGGGGGTGCCTGCGGTTACGAGTGCTTATATCACGTTGAAGGAGAATCTCGGTGGCGAGGGAAAAGGAGCCGCTCCCAGGCCGCTATCCGGTGACCTTCGGCGAGGTGGAGCTGATGCGCGACCTCGACAGGCCCGACGGCTGGATGCTGAGCGTGGACGGGGTGCCGCAGTCGTACGTCGACCTCGCCGACCCGTCCTACCTCGAGTTCTCCTACGTCCAGCTGATCGCCGCCGTCGCCGACTGCCTGCCCCCGGGGCCGCTTGACGCCGTGCACGTCGGCGGGGGCGCCTGCACGGTGCCGCGCTACCTCTCCGCGGGCAGGCCGGGCTCCCGGCACATCGTGGTGGAACCCGACGAAGGGCTCGTCCAGCTCGTCCGCGACCAGCTCCGGCTGAAGTCGGTGCCCCGGCTCAAGGTGCGGATCGCCGACGGCCGTGCGGCCACGGCCGCGCTGCCGGACCGCTCCGCCGACCTGTTCGTGCTCGACGCCTTCACCGGCGCGACGATGCCGATCGACCTGGCCACCGCCGAATACATGGCCCAGGTGGCCCGGGTGCTGCGGCCGGCGGGGACGCTGGTCGTCAACGTGGCCGACGGCAGGGGTCTGGCGTTCGCCAAGCGGGTCATCGCCACGGTCGGAGAGGTGTTCGGGCACGTCGCCCTGCTGGGTGAGCCCGGCATCCTGCGGGGGCGCCGCTTCGGCAACCTGGTGATCGCCGCCTCCGCCGCCGAGCTGCCGACCGGGCCGCTGACGAGGAAGGCGGCCGGCGGGCTCACCCAGGCCAGGTGCATGTGGGGCGAGGACCTCGCGAAGTTCATCGCGGGAGCCCGCCCCATCCACGACGGGGACGCGGTGTTGTCTCCCGTCCCCCCGCCGGCCGTCTTCGGCTGAAAAATCCCGCGTGATCATGCAGAAGTTCGGCGGCGACCGCTGTGACCTGCACCTCTGCAGTTCGTGATCATGCAGAAATTCGCCGGCATTGCTCGCGACCTGGCACTTCATCGGCCGTGATCATGCACGTGCGGGGGTCGCTTCGCGGCCGCCGATCGCGGGCCGGCCGTGAGCACACCCATGCCGTGCATGATCACGAACGGCGAAAGCCCAGCTCAGCGCACATCTTGCCGAAGATCTGCATGATCACGCCCATGAAAAGTGCAGGCCAGACCATGTGCGGGCGAACTTCTGCATGATCACCAAGGGGGAGGGGGGGGCGGCCTAGGCCTGGTGATCGGCCACGATGCCGTCGATCCGGGCGGCGAGCTTGTAGTCGAGATCGGTGAGCCCGCCCGCGTCGTGCGTGGTCAGCGCCAGGTGCAACGTGCGCCACCGGATGTCGATGTCAGGGTGGTGGTTCAGCGCCTCGGCCTGCTCGGCGATCTCGTTCACGATCGCGATGGCCGTACGGAAGTCGGAGGCGACCACGGTGCGGCGGATCGTGTCCCCGTCCCGTTGCCATTCGGAAGCGTCGTCCATGCGCACAGGACATCACGAATCGCCCGGACGCGGAACCACCGCCACGTTACTTGATCTACTTGACCGCTCCGCTGGTCAGGCCCGACTGGATCTGACGCTGGAAGATGATGTAGACGATCAGCACAGGGATGATCGCCATGCTGAGCGCCGCGAACAGCCCCGCCCAGTCGGCCTCATATCCCGCGTTGGTCGAGATGTTGGCGATGCCCTGCGTGATCAGCCACTTGTCCTGGGCGTCTCCGGGGAGCAGGACGATCGGCAGGAGGTACTGGTTCCACTGCCCGATCACGTTGAAGATCGTGATGCTGATCAGGCCGGGCTTGGCCATCGGCAGCATGATCTGGAAGAACGTGCGGGTGTGGGAGCAGCCGTCCATCATCGCCGCTTCGCCGACCGAGGTCGGCAGGGTTCTGAAGAAGGCGGTGAGGAAGAAGACGGTGAACGGCAGCGAGTAGGCCACGTAGACCAGGACCAGGCCGGTGTGCGTGCCCAGCAGGCCGAGGTTCTTCATCGTCAGCCAGAGCGGCGCCAGCGCGAGGAACACGGGGAACGACAGTCCCGAGACGAACAACAGGTAGATCGCCCGGTTGCCGAAGAAGGTGTAGCGCGCCAGCACGTAGGCCGCCATGGAGCCGAACAACATCGTGAGGAACGTGGAGATCGCCACGACCTTCACCGTGTTGATCATGTAAAGCCCGATGTGGGCCTTGTCCCACGCGCGCCCCCAGGAGCTCCAGTCGAAGTTCTGGGGCATCGCGAGCGGGTGGTCGCCGAATAGCTCGGTGTTGGTCTTGAACGACGCCAGAAACGTCCAGACGATCGGGAAGATGACCAGGATCGCCCAGATCACCAGGGCCACGTGGGACAGGCCGGAGAAGACGTTGATCGAGCGCCGGCCGGGCCGGGGGGAGGTCACGGCCTTGTTCGGGGCCACGGGCATCACATCGGTCGCCACGGCTAGAACTCGATCCTCTCGCGCCGGGTCACCCGGAGGGTGAGCACCGCGAATGTCAGCGTCATGAAGAACAGCGCGACGCCCATGGCGGAGGCCACGCCGTACTTGGAGTAGGTGAAGGCGTTGCGCCAGATCTCCAGCGGGAGCACGGTCGTCGCGTTGTCGGGGCCTCCGCGGTCCACCGACAGCACCTGCACCAGCGCGAACCCGTCGAAGGCGGCGATGCCGAGGTAGACCCAGCCGACCTGGAGGGTGTCCCACAACAGCGGGATCGTGATCTTGAAGAACAGCGTGAAACGCCCCGCTCCGTCGAGCGAGGCCGCTTCGAAGACGTCCTTGGGGATGGTCGCCATGCCGGCGGAGAACAGCACGACATAGAAGCCGACGGCCTGCCAGACCATGACACCGATGATGGTCCACAGGGCCAGGCCGGGTGCGATCAGCCAGCCCACCGGGTCGATGCCGACCGCGCCGAGGGCGCTGTTGAAGACGCCGGCCTTGTCCGGGCGAAGGATCGCCTGGAACAGCACGCCGACGATGGCGACCGCGAGGACCTGGGGGAAGAAGAAAACGATCTTGTAGAAGGCCGAGCCGGGCACACCGACCATCCGCCCGTTCCGCTGCCCTCCGCCGAGGTTGAGCAGGAAGGAGAAGAAGAGCGCGATGGCGATGGTGATCAGCGGCATGGCAAGCAGAAGCACCACGTGGTGGCGCACGGCCGCCCAGAAGACGTCGTCCTGGAACAACTGGGTGAAGTTGTCGAAGCCGACGTAGTCGAATTTGGGCGAGATCCCCCTCGAATTGGTGAACGAGATCTGGAAGGCCTGGATGTACTGCCAGACCACGAAGACCACGTAGAGGAGCACCGGAACCGCGAGGAAGGACGTGATGAACCCGTACTTCCGTAGCGCCGCCGGCGTCAGCTTGCCATGCCGCATCGGATCACACGCTCCGGGACTGCTTGTTGATGGAGGAGTCGGCCTTGGTCTTGTCCGCCGCCTTCTGCATGTTGGCGCAGAACTCGTCGGCGCTGATACGGCCGAACATCAGAGCGTTGGTCTGCTTGCGCAGCTCGGTCTCGAGCTCCTTGTACCAGGTTTCGAACAGCGAGTAGGTGACCACGTTCTGGCCGGCGGCCGTCTGGGCGGCGACGACGCTGGTCAGGCCGGGCGACAGGGTCATGCCCTCGGTGGCGCCGACGACGACCGTGAGGCTCTTGGTCTTCTCGGTGAAGGCCTTGGCGGCCTCCTTCGACAACATGACGCGCAGGTACTCGAGGCCGCCCTGCGGGTTCTTGCCCTTGGACGGCACGACGTAGCCCTCGGCGGCGGCGGCGCGGATCGCCTCGTAGGGCAGCTTGTCACTCGCGGCCACCGACGGGGTCGGCGCCATGGCGTACTCGAAGCCGGCCGGGGTGTCCTTGGCCTGCTCCGACTCCAGCCACGAGCCCGAGGGGTAGAGGGCCACCTTGCCCTGGTTCTGCTGGGTCTGGACCTCGGTGTGGATCAGGCCCTCGTAGGACTTGTCCATGTACTTGCCGATCTCGGCCCACGCGGCGGCGGCCTGCTTGACCGCGTCGGCGTTCCAGGCGTTGTCGACCAGGTTGTCGATGTTGAGCAGGATCTCGTTGCCGCCGATCTTGGCCGCGGAGATCAGGATCATCCAGTACTGGTAGTAGGAGGCGTTCTTGCCGGCGTAGGCGTAAGGCGTGATGCCCTTGCCCTTGGCGGTCTCGGCGAAGGTCTTGAACTCGTCGAACGTCTTCGGGGGGGTCCAGCCGTTCTTCTCGAACAGCTTCGCGTCGTACCAGAGGCCGTACGCCGTGTAGACGTAGTTCAGCGTGTACGGCTTGGCGGGGTCGCCGCCGAAGCCCGACTCGACGGTGCCGGGGACGATCGTGTCCTTGACCGTCTTGCTGGGGTCGTCGATCGAGGGCGCCGCGAACAGCGGGGTGAGGTCGAGGAGCTGGCCCGCGCCGATGAGCGCGCCGCCGTCGAGCATGTCGGTGCCGGAGTTGTTCACGACGTCCGGCACGTCGCCGCTGGCGAAGCGCGGGGTGAGGGTCTGGCTGATCGTCTGGATACCCTGGTGCTTGATCTGCGCCTGGGGGAATTCCTTCTTGTACAGCGGCTCGTGCGACTGGGTCGCGTACTCGTCGCTGTAACCGCCCTTGAAGATCACGACCTCGAGAGGCGCATCGGCCTTGACGCCGAAGGGGTTGGTCGCCGAGGTGGCGGCCGCACTGGGGGCAGCGGACGGAGTGTCGGAGCCACTGGAGGTGGCGCACGAGCTGAGCAGGCCGACGGCGGGGCCGGCGACGAGTGCGGTCAGGCCAACACGCTGGATCATCTGACGCCGGGTGATCTCGCGGGGGGTCTGGGTCATCGACTCTCCTGAGCGGGGGTCAATTAGGAAAGTTTCCTAAACGTTTGGTGGACCGTACGACCGCCGCCAAGAGAGCGTCAAGATGTAGCGGTCGGTCTAGACCAACCCGTAACCCGACTGGGATGAATCCGCGCCGACGATCACTGACTATAACCCCGTTTGTGCAGGTGGAGCAAAGGTCGGATGACCCCATAACAGATGCAAGTTAACGATCGTGCACGAGCCAACTGGTATAGACCGGGTTGTCGTTATTTCGGGCGATCGTCTAGATTCCCAACCATGGAAGAGCTCCGGCGGCAACTGTGCGAGCACGGCAGGCGCGCCGCCGACCTCGGGCTGGTCATCGGCACGTCCGGCAACCTCAGCGTGAGAGACGGCGACCTGGTGGCCGTCACCCCATCCGGCGTCGCCCTCGAACGGCTCACGCCGAAGGACTGCCCCATCGTCGACATGAACGGCACCGTCGTGGACGGCGACCTGCCCCCATCGTCGGAGACGCCCATGCATCTGGCGGTGTACGACGCCACCGGGGCGGGAGCGGTGGTGCACACCCATTCGGTGTTCGGCGCGGTCGTGGCGACCACCAAGACCGAGCTGCCCCCGATCCACTACAACTCGCTGCTGCTGGGCGGCAGCGTCCGCGTGGCCGAATACGCGACGTACGGCACGCCGGAGCTGGCCGCCAACGTCCGGGAGGCGTTGAACGGCAAGCAGGCGGCGTTGATGGCCAACCACGGGGGCGTGACCATCGGGTCCACCCTGGACAAGGCGTTCGAGGCCACCCGGCTGCTGGAATGGTTGTGCGAGGTCTATGTCCGCGCCCTCGGGATCGGCACCCCGACCGTCCTGACCGAAGAGCAGCTGACCGACGTGATCATCCGAGCCTTCACCCCCCCACCCTCCCCGTGATCATGCAGAACTTCACGCGCAGGCACCCCGACCTGCACACCCCTTGTGCGTGATCATGCAGATCTTCGCGCACACCCCGTCCCACCTGCGCCGACCGTGTTCGTGATCATGCAGAAGTTCGCCACTACGCCCTCCCACCTGCGCGGACGGCAAGCGTGATCATGCAATGTACGGCTAGGCCGGGATGACCGCCTTCCTGGCCAGCCCCAGCGGAAGCCCTCCGGACCCCGCGATCGAATCATGAAATGTCCTGAGATCTCCGGTGTAATCAGCTCGGATGCGCTCGATCTCGATCGCGCCCGTCAGATAGGACGGCGCCTGCGTCGGCCAGGCGCAGTATCGCCCGACCTCGCCCTTGGCCGTGCCCGGCGACAGCGACGCCTTGGTGGCCATGAACTCCTCGGCCTCGGCGATCGACATGTCGCCGCAGTGCAGGGCGGTGTCCACCACCATGCGGGCGGCGCGGAAGATGCGGCAGTCCAGGTGGGCCAGCTCCGTCTGGGGCGTGTCGAAATAGCCCTGCTCGTGCATGACCTTCTCGACGTAGAGCGCCCAGCCCTCGACGAAGTACGGCGTACGGAAGATCTTCCGCGCCCTCCTGGGCGTGCCCGTGAGGTACGACAGGTGCCAGTGGTGCCCCGGGTATGCCTCGTGCACCGCGATCGACGGCATCTGGGCCCGGGAGTTGGTGCGCAGGCGTTGCCGTACCTGCTCCTCGGTGAAGCCGTCCGGGGTGTAGGGCACGAAGAAGACGCCGGCCGTCGAGGTCGTGAGCGGGGGCGGCGCGAGGTAGCTCGCCACGGCGATCAGCGGCCGCTGGAACTCGGGCGACGGCAGCACCTGGCAGTTCTCACCGTCGGGGAAGGTGACCAGGTCGCGGTCGCGGGCGAAGTCGCGGGCGCGCAGCGTCTCGGCCTCGTACTCGGCGCGCATGGCCTCCAGCGTCGGCGGGTGGTCGTCCTGAAGCGACTCCATCACCGCACGCCAGTCGGCGGAGCCGAGCCGCTGGGCGACCTCGCGCATGCGCGCGTCGAGCTCGTCCCACGCCGCCAGACCCTTGTCGTGCAACTCGGAGGCGCCGTACCCGAGCATCTCCCGCTCGCGCAGGAGCGTCGAATAGAGCTCCTCCCCCATCCGCCAGCTTCCGTGCGCCTCAAAGTCGTCGAGGAAGGCGACGAGCTTGTCGAACGCGTCCGCGGCGGGTTCGGCCGCCGCCGCCAGCCGGGCCCGCAGGTCTTCGTCGCGCACCTCGGCCGGCAGGGTGACGGTCAGGAAGTGCCGTGCCGTACGGGCCTGATCCAGTCCGCGCTTGACGAGCAGGTCGGAGGCGAGATCGGGGTCGAGGTTGTCCCGGCAGGCGGCCAGCACGGCGGGCACCTCGGCCAGGCGCGCGACGGCGGCCTCGACCAGCTCCGCCTCCGGCTTGAGCCGCTGCTGGAACGGCGTGAACAACGACCCGAAGATCGCACCGAGGTACGGGGCGGGATCGCGCCGCCACTCCGGCCGGCGGGCGGAGGCGACGGAGCCGCGCAGGTGCGAGACGACGAGGCCCCGGTCGATCTCGTCGTCGAGCGAGTCGAAGGAGCCGGGCGATTCCGAGGTGAGCCGCCGCAGCCACTGTTCCTCGGCCCGCTCCCTGGCGGAGAAGCCGGCCGCGCTGAAGTCGCCCAACGTACGGTCATGACCGTCGGCTCCGAGCAGCGCCGCCCTGACCGGATAGGCGTCCAGGTACCAGTCGAGGAATTCGTCGTGCAGTGTCATAACGCTCGACTCTATCCGTGACACTTGTGATGAAAACCCCGAAACTAGGAGCAGTCGTGCCCCTGCAGATGACCGGCGCGCCCGGTGACCCCGAGCTGATCCGGCTGCCCTGGGACATCCCCCTCGAAGACTGGCCCGCCCAGCATCTGGTGACGCTGCCCCGGGGCATCTCCCGGCACGTCGTGCGCTTCGTCCGCCTCTCCGGCCGCGTCTACGCCATCAAGGAGATCAGCGCGAGGTACGCCAAGCGGGAGTACAAACTCCTGTGGGATCTGGCCCGGCTCGACGCCCCCGCGGTCGAACCGGTCGCGGTCGTGACCGGCAGGACCACCGCGGACGGCTCGGAGCTCGACTCCGCGCTGATCACCCGGCACCTGCAGTTCTCGCTGCCCTACCGCGCCGTGCTGTCCGGCTCGGTGCGGCCCGACACGCTGACCCGCCTGCTGGACGCGCTGGCCGTCCTGCTCGTACGGCTCCACCTGAACGGGTTCTATTGGGGCGACTGCTCGTTGTCGAACGCCCTCTTCCGCAGGGACGCGGGCGCCTTCGCCGCTTACCTGGTCGACGCGGAGACCGGCGAGATCCACCCCGCGCTCACCGAGGGACAGCGGTCCTACGACATCGAGGTCGCGCACATGAACATCTATGGCGAGATGCTCGATCTGGAGGCCGGCGGGCTGCTTCACCCGACGATCGACCCGCTCGCCTTCTCCGAGCAGCTCGTCGAGCGCTACAACCGGCTGTGGGACGAGCTGACGCAGGACGAGATCATCGAAGAGGTCGACTGGCACCGGGTGGACCAGCGGGTGCGCCGGCTCAACTCGCTCGGGTTCGACGTCGCGGAGATGATGATCCGCCGCAAGGCCGGCACGTCGCGGCTGCTCGTACGGCCCAAGGTCGTCGACGCCGGCCACCACCAGCGGCGCCTGCTCAGGCTGACCGGCCTCGACGTCGAGGAGAACCAGGCCAGGCGGCTCCTCAACGACCTCGACTCGTTCCGGGTGTCCAACGGCCTGCGCCACGAGGACGAGGCCATCGTGGCCCACCGCTGGCTGGCGGAGGTCTTTCAGCCGGTGGTCAACGCCATCCCGGCCGACCTGCGGCGCAAGCTGGAGCCCGCGCAGCTGTTCCACGAGGTGCTCGACCACCGCTGGTTCATGTCGGAGGCGGCCGGCAAGGACGTCGGCCTGGAGGCGGCGGTGAAGTCCTACGTCGACAACGTCCTGGTCTACAAACCGGACGAGAAGGCCCTCATCGACTCTCACGATCTGGATCCGGCCCCGGACCCGCTGTCTCCCTGAGCGTCTCCATGAGGCCGGCCAGGTGGGCGGCGGCCTCCGGGATGCGGTCCTCGCCGAAGACGCGGATGCCGTTGGCCTCCAGGAGCGCCGCCGTGACCCCCTGACCGGGGGTCACATGGCCGCGGAAGGTGCCGTCGTAGATCCGCAACGGCCCGCACGACGGGCTGCCCTCCTTGAGGATCGCCATCCGCACGCCGAAGGACTTCGCGACGGCCAGCGCCTGCTGTGCGCCGGACAGGAACGCGTTGGTCACGTCGTCGCCGTCCGGTGTCAGGATCCTCGCCGCGCCCGCGAGCACGGCGGCCCCGCCGACGCCTCCCTCGATCTCCGCGGGCGGGCGCGGGACGGGCAGTCCGCCCTCGACCTCGGGGCAGAGCGGCACGAGCCGCCCCTCCGCCCTCCAGGCGGCGAGCGTCTCGTCGTCGCTGGTCTTGGCGCCCCCGTCGTACCGCACCCGTCTGCCGAGCAGGCACGCGCTGACCAGAATCCGCTCCACGCCTCCATTCTGTACGGCTTCCGCCCGGCCCCCGTACGGCACGGCCCCCGTGAGAGGCCCGGACCGGCTCCCGTACGGGAGGGCTTGCATTGATCCACCTCGGAATCCTGAACTTTTCCGGCATGCCCTACAAATTGTCAGCAATCCGAACAGATCTCACGAAAAATAGGCACGTTCCACCGAGAGGGACAGAACTTATTCAGAGTGGATGAATCGTCCATCTGATGTCTTTTCGACTCTCCGCGACGCCGGAATGACGCCACCGGCTTCTCTAATGTTGGCCGCGCTACATCGGCTGAACGGCGAGGAGTTGACGTGATCGGGATCGAAGGCTGCCTCTCGGAGGTCATGTCGATTCCGGGCGCGCTCGACGCGATCCTGGTGGAACCCATCAGTGGCATGGCGATTCTCGGCAAGGGGGTGCCCGACCCCGTCAGGTCGGCGGCCGGCCTCACCGAGACCTTCCGTGCGGCTCTGGAGGGGGTCGCGATGGCCTCCCCGGAAGGAACCGTGCGAATAGACGACATGATCATTACCACGGAGACGAGCTACCACCTCATCAGGCCGATCGAGATGGCCGTGCAGGGCACTCTGCTGATCTGCCTGCGCATGGATCTCGAGCGCTCGAACCTCGCCCTAGCGCGGCGGCGGCTGTGCACCATCACGGACCAGCTGACGGACCAGCTGACGGCCCAGTCGACAGCACAGTCGACGGCACAGTGACCCATGGCCCCTCCCACTCTGGACGCCGTCCTGACCGGACTCGCCCGCGACAACGCCACCGGCTCCGTGCGCGTGGGCAAGGAGGGAACGGTCTACCTCACCCGCGGGCGCGTGTCGTACGCCGAGAGCGCGACCACGCCCGGAATCGAAGAACTGCTCACCGCCTCCGGCCGGATCACCGCCACCGGGGTGCGCGGCGTACGGCAGGCCTCCGGTCCCGAGGCCGACGGCGGTGACCTCCTCGTCAACAAGGGCGTGCTCAGCCGGGGCGAGCTCGAGTTCAGCGCCCTGGGGGCGACGCTGGACGCGTCGTTCTTCCTGCTGCGTTCGGGAGCGCCTCGATGCAGGTTCAAGGACGGAGACACCCACTGGCTCGGCGCGCACTGGTTCTTCGACATCCCCGGCCTGTTCCGCGAATGCGAGCGGAGGACGGAACAGTTGGAGCGCACCTGGCCGTCGGCCGAGCTCGACGACCGGCCGGTCGTCCCGGTGGAGCGGCTCGGCGGCGGACATGTCCTCCTCACCGCACATCAGTGGGAGCTGCTGGTCGCCGCGGACTCCACGGCGACCCCCGTCGACCTGGCCCGCCGTCTGGGGCGTCCGGCGTACGCGACGCTGCTCGCCGTACGGGAACTCGCCGCGGCGGGACTGCTGGCCGTACAGGCCGAGGTGGACGCGCCGGCCCTGCCGAAACGGAAGGCGGCCGGGCCCGCCCGGGACACGCCGGCCCGGCCGCGCCCACCGCAGGCGGACCCGACCGATGTGAACCTGCTCATCAGGCTGCGTGACGCCCTGGAGGCGCTGTAGTGATCACGCGCTCGTGGCTCAAGCGGGCCGGAAAGGGGGTCCCGATGGATCTGCGCCGCGACATACACGAGGAGATCGTCCTGCTCCGGAGCCGTACGCCGGAGATCACCGGTGCGCTCACCTGCACGGTGGACGGCATGCTCGTGACGACGGACATGCCGGCCGACACCGAGCAGACGGCCGCGCTCACGTCGGCGCTGCTGTCGCTCAGCCGCCGGATGACCGATCTCGCCAAAGTCGGCCGGCTCGAAGAGACCCTGGTCTCCGGGACGGAGGGATATGCCGCGTGCTATGCCGCGGGGCCAAAACTCGTCCTCACCGTTCTCGCGGGCCCGGGCGCCAATCTCGGCCTGCTCCGGAGAGAGGGCCGCAAAACGGCGGAGAAACTCGCCGCCATCGTCGAACGAGGTTAATCACCGAACATCGGAACAGGAGAAGAACGCATGCCTAATATGGACATTTCCCTCAAGGAGATGCTGGCCATCGACGGCGCGATCGGGGCGGCGGTCGTCGACTACGGGAGCGGCATGGCGCTGGGCACCCTCGGCGGCTCCAAGGAGCTCGACCTCCAGATCGCCGCGGCGGCCAACACCGAGGTCGTCAAGGCCAAGCTGCGGGCCATGGACGCCCTCCAGCTCCAGGACAGCATCGAGGACATCCTCATCACGCTGAGTTCCCAGTACCACATCATCCGGCCGCTCGCGGGCCGGAGCGGCAAGGGCCTGTTCCTCTACCTCGCCCTGGACCGCAACCGGGCCAACCTCGCGATGGCCCGGCACCACCTGCGCGTGATCGAGGACAAGCTCGAAGTTTGAGGACCACCGGGCCAGGGAGGCCGTCAGCCGGCGGCTTCCCGGCCCGTCAACTCGGCGATGGCCTCGACGAACACCGGCCACAACGCGCGGGGCATGTCGTGGCCCATGCCGGGAAACGTCAGGAGCTTGGCCCCCGGGATCGCGTCGGCGGTGGCGGCGCCGCCGGGCGGCGTCACCAGCGGGTCGTCCTCTCCGTGGATCACCAGGGCCGGGATCGCCAGCCCGCGCAGGCCCTCGGCCCGGTCGGGCGAGGCCAGGATCGCGGTGAGCTGACGCGTCGTCCCCCGAGGGTCGTAGGACCGGTCGTAGCCCATCCCGGCGACCCGGGCTATACGTTCGGCGTCCATCGGGTATCCCGGCGAGCCGATCACCTGCCACGAGGCCAGCGCGCGCTCGACCACGGCGTTCCGGCTGGATGACGGCGGCGTGAGCAGCATCGCCAGGGCCGCCTCGGTCGGCCGCCCGACACGGGGGCCGGTCGTGGACATGATCGAGGTCAGCGTGCGGACGCGGCCGGGATGCCTGATCGCCAGCGCCTGCGCGATCATGCCGCCCATCGACACGCCGACCACGTTGGCGTTCGTCCAGCCCATGGCGTCGAGCAGGCCCGCCGTGTCGTCGGCCATGTCGTCCAGCAGGTACGGCGCGGCCGACGCGTCGCCGCCGTACACCGCCGTGAGATCGGGTGCGCCGTCCAGGTGGGTGGACAGTCCGCAGTCGCGGTTGTCGAATCTGGCGACCTGGTGACCTGCGTCCACCAGAAGGTCGATGAAGCCCTCATCCCAGCCGATCATCTGCATGCCGAGGCCCATGACCAGCAGAAGGGGCCGGCCCGTGGGTTTCCCGAAGACCTCGTAGCAGATCTCGATGCCGTTCGCCGTCGCACGCATGCGGACAGATTTTCATTCGGTTTCCCCTCGCTGCAAGAGCGCCACGCGGCGCCTATATGGTTGTGTTAGTACAACTAATTGAGGAGTCTCCGTATGTCCCGCCGCAGGCGGATCCTTGTCCTGCTGATCTGCTCCATGAGCCTGCTCATCGTCGCCCTCGACAACACGATCGTTAACGTCGCCCTGCCCGCGCTCGGGCACGACCTGCACGCGCCGGTGTCCGGCCTGCAGTGGACGATCGACGCGTACACGCTCACCCTCGCCAGTCTCCTCATGCTCTCCGGCTCCACCGCGGACCGAATCGGCCGCCGGCGGACCTTCCAGGCAGGTCTGGCCTTCTTCACCGTCGGCTCGTTGTTGTGCAGCCTCGCGCCGAACCTCACCTGGCTGGTGGTCTTCCGCGCCCTGCAGGCGATCGGCGGCTCGATGCTCAACCCGGTGGCCATGTCGATCATCACGAACACCTTCACCGACCGCCGCGAGCGCGCCCAGGCCATCGGGGTGTGGGGCGGCGTCGTCGGCATCAGCATGGCGCTCGGCCCGGTCATCGGCGGCCTGCTGACCGACACCGTCGGCTGGCGGGCCATCTTCTGGATCAACGTGCCGATCGGCATCCTCGCCGTGATCCTGGCGTGGAGGTTCGTGCCCGAGTCCAAGGCTCCTCGCGCGCGCAGGATCGACCCCGTCGGGCAGGTCCTCGTCATCGCGCTGCTGGCCTCCCTGACGTACGGGATCATCGAAGGCCCGGGGAAGGGCTGGACGTCCGCGACGATCCTCGGGTGCTTCGTCGTGGCGTTGCTCGCGCTCGCCGGCCTTGTCGTCTACGAGTCGCGCAGGGAGGAACCCCTCCTCGACGTGCGGTTCTTCAGAAGCGCACCGTTCTCGGGGGCGGCGGCCATGGCGATCTGCGGATTCGCCGCGCTCGGGTCGTTCCTGTTCCTCAACACGCTCTATCTCCAGAGCCATCGCGGCCTGACCGCGCTCGACGCCGGGCTCTGCACGCTTCCGATCGCGCTGATGGCGCTGGTCTTCGGGCCGTTGTCCGGCCGGCTCGTGGGCACCCGGGGGCCGCGGGCGTCCCTCCTCGTCGCCGGCGTCTGCATGGCGGTCGCCGGCGTGCTGCTCACGCGCGTCGGCCTGGACACGCCCCTGCCCGCGCTGCTCGCGATCTACACGGTGTTCGGGCTGGGATTCGGCATGCTCAACCCGCCGATCACCAACACCGCCGTGTCGGGCATGCCGCTCGCGCAGGCGGGCGTGGCGGCCGCGGTCGCCTCGACCAGCCGCCAGGTCGGCCAGTCGCTCGGCGTCGCGATCTCGGGCTCGGTGGTCGCGTCGGCCGCGAGCAACGGCGACTTCATGGGGGCCGCCCACACGAGTTGGTGGATCATCGCGGCGTACGGCACGCTCGTCCTGTGCATCGCACTAATCACCACGGGCAGATGGGGACGCGCCACCGCGGACCGTACGGCGGAGCGCCTCACGATCATGGAACCGGTGAGCACTCCATGAGCGACGATCTCGAGACGGCGGCCAGGGTCTGGCAGGGCCTGCGCACCCTCGTGCTCGACATCCACGACAGGCGCAAGGACGTCTGCGACGCACTCGGCATGAGCTTCATCCGGATCAAGGCGCTGCGCATGCTGACCGCGGGACCGCTGACCTTGCGCGACCTGGCCGAGCGCCTCGCGACCGACGCTCCGTACACGAGCGTCGTGGTCGCCGACCTGGAACGGCGTGGCATGGTCGAGCGGATCGCGAATCCCGGCGACCGGAGGTCCAAGCTCGTCGTGATCACGGATTCGGGTGCGGAGGCCGCCGAGGCGGCCGAGCGCATCCTCGGCGAGCCGCCCGCGTCGGTGGTGGCTCTCGGCCTCGCCGACCAGGCCGCCCTCGACCGGATCGTCACGACGCTGCTCGGCGCCGACGCGGTCTAGACCGGCGTGAACCCCGCGCCCGCCAGCGCGCGACGGCCCTGGTCGGAGAGCACCAGGTCGACGAACTCGCGGGCGAGGACCAGGCGGGGCGTCATCTGAGCCGCCCCGATGAGGTAGTCGCCCCTCGCGTCGCGGGCGAACACCCGGAACGCGGGCGCTCCCGAGTGCCGCATCGCCGCCTCTCCCGCGGATGCGAAGACGTCGGCGGACCCCTGGGCGACCCGCCGGGCGAGCAGGTCGCTCCCGCCGAACGTGAAGCTCACCTTCTCACCGTGATGGGACGCCTCGAATTCCCTGCCGAGCGCCGGGAACACCCCGGACAACGAGCGGTCGGCGAACACCCGCAGCGTCTGCTGCTCGCGCCCGCCGCATCCCGGCACCACGGCGACGAGCAGGACGGCGACCAGGGTCGCGAGCGTCGGCCTCACGTCGTCCTCCTCGCAGCACGCCGGAACACCCGGATGGCGGGGTTTCGAGCGTAGCCCGTCAGGCCGGTCAGGAGGCGCCGGGACTCGGGCTCTTCCTGTGGTCCATCAGATGGAGGTCGCCGCCGATCTGCTGCCGGAGCCGGTCGAGCACCGCGCGGGATGCGAGCGCGGTCCACAACTCCCCGACCAGGTGGGGGCTGTATTCGGGCGCCTGGTCCATCCACTGGTCCTTGCCCTGCTGGGTGGCGAAGGTCGTGATGAAGAACGTGCCGATGGAGGTCGTGCAGTAGCCCTGCCGCAGTTCTTCGGCGTCGATCTGGATCTTCGGCGTGCATCCCGCCTTGGCGGCGAGCAGTTCGACCGTGGGCGGGGGCCCGGAGTCCGCCGGCGCCGCCTGCTCAGCCGTACAGGCCGTGAGGACGACGACGGGGACGAGCAGCAGGGTGGCGCGTGCGCGTGAAGGTCTCAACACATTCGAGATACGCGGGGGGTGTGGGGCCGGTTCATTGGCTCTGCCTTTACCCAATAAGTGGAAATTTCGGGATATCTGGCCGGGGTCGGCTTGCCTGGCGGACGGAACACTTTGGAAGAAGCCCTAAAAAGGGAGGAGAACCGCCGTGAGTGTCAAGTCTTCCGCCAAAGCACGCTCCCGCGCCGGGAGCCAGCCCTGGCTGCACCAGAAGGGCGTTCAGATCCAGGAATTCGGCACCGTACGAGAGTTTCCGGTCGGCCTCCCGCAGGAGGCCCGGATGCACTCCTGTCAGAGGCTCAACCAGATCCTGGCCGACACCCAGATCCTCTACAACCTCTACAAGAAGCATCACTGGCTCAT
Organism: Planotetraspora thailandica; assembly: GCF_016863335.1. Lineage (GTDB taxonomy): Bacteria > Actinomycetota > Actinomycetes > Streptosporangiales > Streptosporangiaceae > Planotetraspora > Planotetraspora thailandica. Next base: position 68,582 of record NZ_BOOR01000038.1, on the reverse strand, counting down.
GCGGGGCCCGACGTTTTATCAGCTCCACCTGCTCCTCGACAAGCACGCGGAAGAGCAGCTCGAAATCGTCGACAAACTCGCCGAACGCGTGCAGACACTTGGAGGGGTCGCGGTGGGCGATCCCCGTCACGTCGCCGAGATCACCGTGATCCCGCGGCCGCCGGACGGGGTCGAAGAGGTTCCGGCGATGTTGTCACGGCTGCTGGAGGCGCACGAGATGATCCTCATCGCCGCCCACGACGCCGCCGCCACGGCCGCCGACAAGGGCGACGACGGGACCAACGACCTGCTCGTCTCCGACGTCATACGCACAGGCGAACTGCAGGCGTGGTTCCTCGCCGAACACCTGGTCGACACCCCCCTGGTCCACGCCTGACACCCCCCGGCGCCTTTTTCCCGTGATCACGCACGGCGTTTGTGCAGGCCGGCGCAGGCCTCCGCGAACTTCTGCATGATCACGGGCAGGAGGCGGCGCAGGTCAGTGGGCGTCCCCGCGAACTTCTGCATGATCACGGGCAAGGGATGGGTCGGTGATGCTGGGGCGGCCGTTCTCTATGTGGCCCATCAGGCGGCGTGCCCAGACCGGGTCGCCTTCCACGGTCACCATCACGTCGTACCAGCCCGTCTCGGTCGCCCAGTCGACCTGGCGGGTCTCCCCCGCCGCCAACCGCACGGACAGGGTCTCGCCCCCGTACGCCAACGGCGCCACGGTGACCTCGGCGGGCTCGTTACCCGCGTTGGCGACCTTCATCCGGACCACCCGCGCCGTGGCGTCGATCTCGCTCGCCAGCTCGACCCGATCGGCGAGGCCGCCCCGGTAATGCCGCCGGAACCCGTTCGGCCCGGTCAGGACGAGGTCGTAGACGTCGGTCGGGAAATAGATCGACTCCCGGTGGGTGTCGACGACGTCGAAGTGCTGGGGTCGGTCGAGCTCGCCCATGTACCCATAAAGCGCCAAATGCGCGCTCGAGTTCCCGCTGTTGGACATGGTGATGTCCACCGCGCGCCGCCGGGCTCTCGCCCACGCGTCCGGCTGGTACGGCAGAGCCCGCGCCGGCTTCGTCCCCGGCTCCTGCACGGGCATACGCTGCTCGTCCGGGACGACCGGATACCACCGGCCGGGCGTGAAAGCCCCGTCGGCCGGGGTCTCCGGCATGATCTCGGGAACCGGCGGCGCGGCGACCGGATTGGCGAAGTCGAACGCGGAGGTGAGGTCGCCCACGACCTGCCGGCGCCACGCGCCGAGGTCCGGCGCCTTGATGCCGAGCCACGTCTCGAGGAACCGCACGGTCGAGGAGTGGTCGAACGTCTCGGAGCAGACGTGGCCTCCGACGCTCCACGGCGACACGACGATCATCGGGACGCGCATGCCCAGGCCGATGGGCCTTCCGCTGACGAACTCGCCCGGCGTTCCCTCCGGCGGCACGGGCGGGGGCACGTGGTCGAACAGGCCGTCGTTCTCGTCGTAGGTGATGAACACCGCGGTCTTCGCCCACACCTCCGGATGGGAGGCGAGCGCGTCCAGAACCTTATAGATGATCTTGCCGCTCTCGACGGCGGACGAGCCTTCGGGGTGCTCGGAGTCGGCCAGGGAGGTAACGATGTAGGACACCTCGGGCAGGACGCCGTCGGCCACGTCGCCGATGAACCACTCCCCCAGCCCGCCCGGCCTGGCGCGGCGCAGCGCGCGGTCGTAGAGCATGCGGTCGGCGGGGGCGAGCGCGGCCACCCGCCTCTCCAGCTCGGTGAGCAGCGGCTCGGGGTCGTCCGCGGCCTGCACCGCCTGGTAGAAGGCGTGCATGCTGGTCTGCCCGAGTTTCGCCATGACGGCCTTGAACGGGGCGTAGAACTCCAGGTTGTTGCACTGGTAGTTGTCCCATTCCTGGTACACCTGCCAGCCGTACCCGGCCTGCGTCAGCAACTCGGGCACGGTGGTCCAGGTGTAGCCGGCGTGGCCGTCCTCCTCGCAGGCGTCGTTGTCGACGGCGCGCTGCCCGGTGCCCGGTTCGAACCCGGTGTAGCCGGAGACGTGGTAGTTGCGGTTCGGCGTCGTGGAGGTCAGCGCCGAGCAGTGGTAGGCGTCGCAGATCGTGAAGGTGTCAGCCAGCTCGTAGTGGAACGGCACGTCGCGACGCTCGTAGTAGCCCATCGTGGACGCGCCCTTGTTGGGCGTCCACCCGTCGTTCCATCCACCCGCCCACGCGTTGTGCGTGCCCAGCCAGCTGTGGTCGTGGCTGTCGAGCAGCATGGGGTCGGCCCCCGTGGCGCGCGCGGCCTCCCGTACGGAGAACGGCAGCACCCCGTCCTGCTCGAACATCGGCCGCAGCGCCCTGGTGGGCAGCACGTTGCGGTCGCCGTAGCCCCGCACCCCGCGCAGGTGACCGAAATAGTGGTCGAACGACCTGTTCTCCTGCATGACGAACACCACGTGCTCGATGCTGGAAAGGCCGCCCGGAGCGGCGGGCCGCGCCAGCGCCCGCTGCAGGGACGGGGGAAGCATGGATCCGGCCGACATCGTGGTGCGCCCCTCCGGAGACGTTTCGGTCCGACGGGCCTCAACGCTAACAGCGGGCCGGATCACGGTCGCATCCGGACAGGCCGGACGGCACGAAGAGAGGGATATGACACATCTCGCGGTGAGCGTGGAGGCCGAGGCGAGCCCGGAGCGGGTCTTCGCCGTGCTGACCGACTGGCCGCGTCACCGCGAGTGGATGTTCCTCACCGACGCCCGCGTGAACACCGGGGACGGCCACAGCGCGGGCAGTTCCCTGAGCGCCTTCACCGGTGTCGGGCCCGTCGGCTTCCTGGACACCATGGAGATCACCGGCTGGGATCCGCCCCACGAGGTCCGCGTCCGGCACACCGGCCGGCTCGTGCGCGGCACCGGGCTGTTCCGCGTGCTGCCGCGGCTCGGCGGCGGCAGCACGATCGTGTGGGAGGAGGATCTCGATCTGCCGTTCGGCCTCGTGGGACGGCTCGGCTGCCGCCTGGCCGGTCCGGCCGGCGCGCTCGTCCTGCGGCGGTCGCTGCACCGCCTCGCCGAGCTGAGCGCCGCCTGAAGGCGGTGTAGGGCCCGGCTATCAGCCCTCGGCCATGTCGAAGAAGCCGCGCTCCAGCCGTACGGCCTCGCGGAAGATCGTGAGCACCCGGCGCTGCGCGGCCTCGCCGAGCGCCGGCCCGACCCGGTCGAGCTCCGCCCGCAGGAAACCGACCCACGCCTCGAACTCCGGCCCGCTGTGCAGCTCCACCCACTCGCGGTGGAGGAATCCCTCAGGAGGAGAGACCGTACGGCTCGCCCAGCCGAGGTAGACCCACTCCGCCACGCACAGCACGGCGAGGACCAGCGAATAGTCCTGGCTCGATCGCGCCTCGTCCATCAGCGAGCGGAAACTCACGGTCACGGGCTCGAGTTCGGGGGAGGTCATGTCGGCGGCGTCGACGCCGAGCGCCTCCAGCGCACGGTGGAAGTAGCCGCGTTCGGTGTCGGTGACGGTCTGCCCCAGGAACCTGCCGAAGGGCACCCGGGCCTCGAACCGGTCGGCGGCGGCGACGGCCGCGCCAAGCAACGCCGTGAAGGTGTCGACGAACTGGAAGTCCTGGATGAGGTAGCGTCGCATGTCGGCGGTTCCGCCGCTGATGGCCGCCGCGAACGGGTGGGTGACGGCGGCGGTCCAGTCCGGTTCGGCGGCCGAGCGAAGCCACTCGCTGAAGACGGGATCGGCCGCCGTGGACCGCCACACCGCGAAGGCGGGCCAGGCCGCCTGGCCGTCTTCCGCTCGCCGGGGCGTGCCGCCTGCCGTACCTTGTGCGCCGTCCTGGAACTCCACGAAGCCGATCATAGCCTCCGGCCGACCGCCCAGAAGTTCCAGCAATCAGCAGTTCACGGCGCATTTGCGGTAATTTATGACGGTTTTGACACGTTTGTGTCACAGACAACGAACACCGGCGAACCAATCGGACATACCTACCGTCCAATGCGCATGGTTACAAATCTCCACCGTGTCCTCTCCCGTCATCCCGAGGGCCGCGCGGCTCGCCGCCACGCCGTCGCGGGTGCGGTTTCCGGCCTGCTCGCCATAGGCCTGTTGTCCGCTTGCCAGACCGCCGACACGTCGGCTACCTCCACCGCCTCGGTCGCCGCGTCGGCGAGCGCTCCTTCCCCGGCGGCGACCGGTCTGGCGGCGCTTTCGAGCAAGGAGGCTTTCGAGCAGGCCCTCAAGGCGTCGGGGTCGGCGAAGTCGCTTCATCTTCGCGGGGCTGTCAAGGAAAGCGACGGCACCTACAAGGTCGACATCAAGATGGTCCCGGGCAAGGGCGGGGCCGGATACATCACGATCAACGGCCAGCGGCTCGATCTGACGGTGATCGGCAAGACCGCCTACATGAAGGGCGACAAGGCCTTCTGGACATCCGCGGCAGGCAAGGACGCCGCAAGCCTGCTGGTCGGCAAGTACATCAAGATGACGTCGACGCAGTCCGACTTCAAAGACCTCATCTCGATGTTCGAACTCGACGGACTCCTTGGCGAGGTGGCTCCGTCCGATGGAGCCACCACCCTTGCGGAGGTCGACGGCACTCCGGCGGTCGCCATCAAGGCCGAAGACGGCAGCACGGTATACGTGGCGGCCGAGGGCGACCCGTACATCCTGCGCGTCGGCGGCCCCGACGGCGGCTCCCAGAACATGGACTTCCTCGACTACGGCAAGGCCGTCACCCTGAAGGCTCCACCGGCCGGGGATGTGATCGACATCGGCAAGCTCGGCTGACCTGCGGCAGAAGGGCCTGCCTCCCCGGAGCACGGGGAGGCAGGCCCTTCCATTTTCGGCGGCGGCACGATCGTGCGGGAGGCTGCCCGCTCCCCGCGTCAGCCGAACCGGCCCGCCACGTAGTCGGCGGTTCGCTCGTCCTGCGGGCTGCCGAACACGGCCTCGGTCGGACCGTGCTCGACGATGCCGCCAGGGGCGCCCTGCTCGGCCAGGAAGAAGGCGCACTGCTGGGAGACCCGGGCCGCCTGCTGCATGTTGTGCGTGACGATCACGACGGTGACCTCGCTGGCCAGTTCGTGAATGGTCTCCTCCACCCGCCGGGTGGAGGTGGGGTCGAGGGCGGAGCAGGGCTCGTCCATCAGCAGGACGCGCGGGCGTACGGCCAGGGCCCGGGCGATGCACAGCCGCTGCTGCTGGCCGCCGGACAGCGCTCCGCCGGGCTGGCGGAGGCGGCTGCTGACCTCTTTCCAGAGCCCGGCGCGAGTGAGGCTCTCCTCCACGAGGTCGTCCTTGGTGCGGCGGGGGGTGCGCACGCCGGTGAGCCGCAACCCGGCGACGACGTTGTCGTAGATGCTCATCGCCGGGAACGGGTTGGGCTTCTGGAAGACCATGCCGATCTGCCGGCGGGCGTCGGTGAGGCGGCGGCCCGCGCCGTAGATGTCCTCGCCGTCCAGCAGCACCTCGCCCGCCAGCGCGGCGGCGGGGATCAGCTCGTGCATCCGGTTGAGGGTGCGCAGGAAGGTCGACTTGCCGCAACCGGAGGGGCCGATCAGCGCGGTCACCCGCCCGGCGGGCATGGCGAGCGTGACCCGGTCGAGCACCTGGTGACCGCCGAACCACGCGGACACGTCGCGGGCGTCCAGGGCGGCCGGCGGGAGTGCGCCCGGCCCACCGGCGACGGCGGGCTGCTTGAGAGTGTCCTCAAGCGGCTCTATGGCCGCGAGAGCGGCGGTCTCGGTCGCGGCAGGGGCGATGTCGGTCACGGCGGGCACCTCGATGTGGAACGGAGAAGGTTGTTACAGCAGGTTGGGCAGGAGTCGGATGACCTGGCCGCCGACCTCGACGGCGACCAGGACGAGCGCGGGAGTGAAGACGACCCAGGTGTGCAGGCGGCCCCACCGCTTCCACGCCCACACGGCGGCGATCGAGACGACCGCGAGCGCCTGGAGCCACATGACCAGTTGCCACAGCTCGCTGGTGTCGCCCGCCATCGGCTGCTCGGCGTCGGGAAGTGAGCCGGACCGGATGGTGGGGTTCGGGGTCGCCGCGGTGGCCGACACCAGGTCCGCGTCGACCCGCAGGATGCCCTCCGGCATGTACGGGGCGCCGGTCGCGGTGACCAGGATCAGGCGGCTCTTGCCCGTTGCGGGCGGAGCGGGGGCCGGGTCTCCGGCGCGGCGGACGTCCAGGACACGGAATTGCGACGTGCCCTGTCCGGTGGTGACGCTGAAGGTGTCGCCTGCGGTGAGCTCGTCGAGCCTGCCGAACGGACCGCCGTAGGCGGCGGCGCGGCCCATCAGCACGCTGGTGCCCTCCTGCCCCGGCAGCGGGGTGTCGCGGCGGTGGCCGGGGCCGTCGGCCATGACGGAGGAGTCGGTGCCCTCCAGCACCACCATCTGGTGCGCCTGGAGGGAGGGGATGTCGATCAGCGCCACAGGGGTTCCGGGGGCGAGCAGCTTGCCGTCCTGGGTCTGTCCGACGGGGGCGACGCCCTCGGCGAGGGAGGCGCGAAACGCGTCGAAGGCCGACTGCTGGGCCGCGCGTTCCTGCAGGCCGCTGAGGAGCAGGACCTGGAGGCTCAGGCCGAGCAGAAGTGCGGCGAGGGTGAGCAGCGCGCCGCGTGCGATCTGGCTGCCGACGGGCATCCGCGGTGCGGGCGGGGGCGTGGACGCGGCGGCCGGGGCCGATGCGCGGGGCGGGGTCTGTGCGGCGACCGTCACGGCGGCCGGCCTCCTTTGGCGCGTGCTCGGGGATGATGCCGGGGAGGCACGAGGCCTCCCCGGCGGTGGTGCGTCGGGAAGTGGTGCTCAGCTCGCGGTGATGGCGAAGCTCTTGCCGGCCTTGGCGTTGGTGGTCGAGGTGCCGACGTACGTCGCGTGCAGCACGTGCCTGCCCTTCTTGAGGAGGGGCAGCGTGACGACGACCTTGCCGCTCTTCAGCGTGCCGGTGGCGATGACCTTCGTGCCCTCGTAGATCCGCACCGAGCCGGTGGGAACGAAGCCGGAGGCCTTGACGGCGACGGTGACCTTGGCGTGGGACCTGGTCGAGACCTTGGTCGGCGCCGAGGAGGTGACGGTCGGGGTGGCCTTGGTGACGACCTTCTTGACCGTGACGCTGGCGGGGTTGAGCGCGCTGTCACCGGAGTAGGCGACGCTGAAGGTGTGCGTGCCGACGCTGAGGCTGCTCTTCACCGCGACCGACGCCTTGCCGTTGACCAGCGTGGCGGTGCCGATGGTGGTCGAGCCCTCCTTGACCGTCACCTTGCCGGTGGGGACCACCGAGTTGGTGTCGGTCACGGTGATGCTCACGTGCCCGGTCTGGCCGTACGCGGTCGTGGCGGCGCTGGCGGTCACCTTGCTGACGCCCCTGGCGACGGCGCCGACGCTCGAGCCGCCAAGGTTGTTCGCGAACACGCTGGCGTTGTACTTGCCGGCGGCGAGGCCGGTGAAGGTGAAGGAGGAAGTGGCGGCCGTGACGTCCTTCTCGGCCACGAAGGCGCCCGTGGAACCGGTCAGCACCACGCGGTAGTCGGTGACCGGAAGGCCGGGGTTGACCGTCGGAGCGGTCCAGGAGACCTTGACGCTGCCGGTGGCGGGGGTGATGGTGGCCTGCGGGGCGCCGGGCGCCGCGTTGGAGGAGCCGTCCTCCAGGCCGCCGAGCTTGGCGTGGTTGCTCGGGTCGATCGAGCCGTTGTACGGCTCGTTCAGGAAGCCGAAGGCCGCGATGGTGTTCTGGCTGTCGGCGGAGGCCGTGGCCGCCTTGTGGGCGCCCTCGGTGACGAAGATGTCGTACAGCGAGTCGTCGTAGAAGACGCTGCTGGGGTCGATCGCCCGGCTCGGGACGACGTTGTAGACGTCGCGGCCGAACGTGGGGTCGTTGTAGAAGACGGGGTTGGCGGCAAGCTTGCCGGCCTCGGTGGTGAACGGAGCGGTGAAGGTCGTGGCGCTGTCCGACGTCTTGATGCTGGCCAGGGTGACGCCCTTGTCGGCCCCCGCGCTGCTGTTGTCGGGGGAGACGCCGTTGCGCTGGGCGATCCAGCTACCGACCGAGAACGGCACCAGAACGTTGTCGGCGTCGATGAAAGCGGGGTCCTTGGCCTGGTTCTCCTGAACCGTGGGGATGCCCGTCGCGATGGTGCTCTCCGTGAGGCCGATCGCGTTCAGGAAGAACGAACGGGTGCCCGAGCCGCTCTGCGGCAGGAACGGGTGCACCGCGGTGCCGTCGACCGTCGGCGTGGTGCTGGAGTAGATGTCGTGCAGCTGCTGACGGCTCAGGTTCTGCAGCGCGGAACCCTTGACCGCGACACCGACCGCGTCGCGGGCGAGCGGAACGTAGGTGAGGGTGGTACCCGAGACCGACGGAGCACCGGAGGACCGGGCGAAGTCCACCTGGCCGGGGATCGTGACGCCGACGCCGTCAGGCCCGAGGAAGGCGGTGCCGGTGAGGGAGGAGCTCAGAGCCTTGCGGCCGTTGCCGGAACCGTTGGGACGGGCGAAGACCTTGCCCCTGACCCGGGTCTGGATCTTCGACGTGGTGGAGAGCGTGCCGGGCTCCACCGCGTCGTAGGAGGCGACGTGGTCGCCGTTGCCGGTCACCGCGGGGTAGGCCTTGCCGTTGACGGAGTCGCCCGCGAGGGCGTTCATCACGTCCTGGATGGTGTCGGAGCCCACGCCGACGAACGTGCGGAAGTTGCCGGCGGGCGGGTCGGCGTAGGCCGCACCCGTGAAGGTGAGGCTGCCGGCCGTCGCGACCGCTGCGAGGGACGCGGTGGCCGCGGCCAGGTAGCGCTTGCTGCGCATGTGGGTTCTCCTGATCAGGGAACGGGGGTGGATCGTGCGCGCGGTTGCCCGGGGGCGTCCGCGGTCTGGCAGGTTGGTACCTACCGCCCGCCCCGACTGCCTCTCGGGGCGGGCGGGCTTGTGGCTGCTCAGCCGGGTGGCGTGCGGTCTGCCTTGCCTCGGCGAGGCAGACGCGGCCGCCGGAGGCCGGCCGGCAGGGTGAACCGGGGCAGGGCGGTGACCGACCGTCCCCCCGGCAGGTTGAGCGGCAGCCGTATCGGCAGGCGCCTGAGGCCGCCCGTGAACGGTGCGCCGAGCGCGGCCAGCAGCCCGAGCGCAGCCCCCACCGGTACGGCGTAGCGCAGGTCGGTGCTCGGGTCCGCGGGAGTGGTGCCGGTCAGCGTCAGGGCGACCGCCGTGCCGCCGCCGAAGGTGACGCTCGCGCTCGGACTGGGGGTGCTGCTCGGGCTGATGCTCGGCAGCGCCGCAGCGTCGGGCGTCTGGGACGGAGTGCTGCCGGAGCCCTCATCGGAGCCGCCGCCGCTGGAGGACGGCGGGGCCGTCTTCCAGTCGACCAGCGTGGTGGCGGCGTCCCGAGCCTGGGCACGCAGGGTTTCGGACAGCGGGGCATAACCGATCGGCAGCTGACCGGGGTTGGAACCGCTGATCTGTCCGGTGTTGGCGGCGTACCGCAGCAACTTGGCGTAGTCGTTGCGGGCGGCGGCCGGGAGCTTGGCGGGCCGGGCCGCGGCGTACACCACCTCGGTCAGCGGGTAGGCGCTCTTGGCCTTCTTGGTGTCCGGGCTGACCGTGCGAACGCCGCCGGTGCCGCTCGCGGTCGCCGCCGCCGCGGTCAAGGCCGCCGCTGTCGGAGCGGCGAACGTGCCGGAGGCGTTGCGCAGTTTCGCGGTCTGCAGGCCGAACCGTGAGGCGGAGGCGGCGTCGGTGACGGTCAGCATGAACCGCTGGCCGACCAGTTGCGGGCCGGTGGACTTCCAGCCGGGAGGGTTGCCGAGCGGGTCCCAGCTGGCCTTCCACAGGGTGTCGCCTCGACGGCTGGACAGAGCCCCGGCGTGCATGTCGTCCACGTATGGGTGGAAGTCGGTCATGCACTGCTTCTCAGTGGCCCCGCTGCCCGACGGGACGGTGCACCAGGGGTCGCTCTTCGGGTAGTCGTCGCGGAGCGGATCGAAGCTGAGGCCGAGCGGATTGATGTCCGCGTTGGTGCTGTAGTACGGGTTGACCTGCATGCCCCACTCGTCAGGGGAACCCGCCAGGAACTTCCGGGCGTCCTTGTCCGACTCGATCCATGTCCACAACTGGTGGGCGCTGTCGGAGTGCCCGAGGGCGGTGATCAGGTCGGTGTCGGTGCTGGGGTTCTCGGTGACGGTGAGATCGGCGAACTCCGGGTTGTACTTGACGAACTCGGGGTCGGTGATCAGACCGGCCGGGTTGCGGAGCGCCCATTCGTAACCCTTGGCGGCGGTGAGCACGCCGGTGCCGCCGGTGAACTTCGTCACCACCGCGCCCCATGGAGAGTTGCGATACGACTCGGTGAGCAGCTTGGCGACCAGTCTCGGCGTGAGGTTGATCGACTGGACCTTGGTTCCCGCCAGCTGCTTGATCGAGTCAGGCGCTGTGGTTTTCGGGTTGCGCTCGATGTTGAATCCGATGACGACACCCGAGACCGCGACCGGTGCGTAGGTGGTCTTGTCGCTCGGTGCGAAGGTGCCCTCGTCCGAGCCGAGCGCGCGCGTGGTGAAGGTCAGCCCGCTCTCGCCGTCTGAGATGAGCCGCTGACGGGCGTCGGGCTCGCCGAGCTCCGTGTAGCCGTAGACGGTGCCGCTCGAGCACAGCGACGCCTGCCAGCTGGACATGGCGTCGGACACGAGTTCGCTGCCGATGGTCTCGCGCTCGGCCGAGCCGAGGGCGCAGTTGATGCCGATCGGGTTGAAGCCGAGCTTGACCGCGATGCGGTTCTTCCAGTTCGTGGAGGAGACCGGGGAGCCCGCGTTGACCTGGGTGGGGTCGGCGTACGGCTGGCCGTCCAGGTCGAGGTGCCCCTGCGGCACGATGACCAGCCAGCAGGAGCGCGGGGTGGTGACGCCGTTCCTGGTGACGGGCGCCCCGCAGCCGAGGTGCGGCGCCTCGTTCGAGGTCTGCACCTCGAAGTACTCGTTGCCCGTCCCGTCCGCGCTGGTCCGGCCGAAGTCGATCTCGTTGGTGGTGTTGTAGTTGAACAGCGGGTTGTTCTGGGTGCTGCTGGTGATGAGGGTGCCGTCCACGGACTTGAACGGGACCTCGCCCTGGCCGCCGCGAGCGCCGTTGCCGTACGTGTCGTCCTGGCCGTAGTGGGCGGGACCGGGACTGTAGGTGACGACCCGGGTGTCGTCGCGGCCGTTCCCGGGCCAGGCGGTCCGGTTGGTGGTCGGCGAGGCACCGTACTGGCACTGGGTCCGCGACGGGCCGGGGTTGCCCGGGACCGTTCCGTCGTCGTCGCCCCAGCACTGCATGATCTGGACGAAGTCGGTGTTGAAGGAGCTGCCGGCGAACGTGGTCGGGGTGCCGCCGGTCCAGGTCACCTGGACGGCCTGGTTGGTGAGGTTCTTCGTCTGGCTGACGGTGAACTTCATGCCGGCGAACTCACCGCGGCCGGACACGGTGACGGCGGAGCCGGTGGACGGCGAGGCGCCGCCCGCGGCCAGGGCCGGCACGGCAGCCTGGGCGGCGGCGCCGAGCACGGCGCCTATCGCGGCCCCTGCGACCAGGCGCAGAACCACCGCGCGCAGCCGGCCTAACCGGCCGGCCCTGAGGTGACGAGTGGTCATCGTAGGTGTCCTCACGAGTTCTTCCGGGAGCCGAGCACCCGGGCGACGACGGCGGGAAGCAGGACCAGCGCCAGCAGGCTCAGCACGATGAGCAGCGTCAGGGTCTCGGTGCTGCTCCAGCCGCTCTCGGCGGCGACGGTGACGGGTTCCGCCAGAACGACCGTTCCGTCGCCGGTGGTCGTGCCGCCGGCCGAGGTGCCCGTACCGCCGCCAGGCGTCTGGCCGGTGGCGGGATCGACCGCGGCACCGCTTGGGCTCGGGGTGCTGCCCGTCCCGCTGCCGGACGTGCCGTTCGTCCCGCCGCCTGTGTTGCCCGAGTTGCCCGACGAACCCGTGCCGCCCCCGCCGCCCGAGCCGGTCGCGCCGCCGCTGCCGGTGTTGCAGGCGGTGACGCCCTTCTTGTCGCAGGCACTCGGGTACGGAGCGGTCTTCGCGAGCCGGTTGCTGCCGTCGGAGTTGAATGTGGGGTTGTTGCAGCCCTTGATGTTGATGCTCTGGGCCTGCACGCCGGGGATGCGCCGGATCTGGTCGAAACCGGCTTGCACCAGGTTGATCGGCAGGGGCGAGTAACCGAGATCGGGCGCCTTCTGCTGCCCCTGGCACATGAAGTAGTACGAGAACGCGCCGAGGGTCTTGCCCTTGGCGACGGTGAAGATGCCCTGCACCTTCAGCGGAAGGATCATGTACGAGTAGCTGGACAGCGGGTAGTTGCGCGGATCGGTGTCCGTGTAGACCCTCGAGAGGTCCTGCGTGAGGTAGTCGGCGGAGTTCTTGTTGGTGTTGATCCTCGCCTGGAGCAGCGAGACGGCCACGTTCTTGGGGGTCGGCTCGGTGTAGTACCCGGCGTTGTTGAGCACCTTGGCGACCGGGAAGTGCGCGTTGAGCGCGTAGGAGTAGTTGACGTACCCGATCGCGCCCTCGCCGTAGCCCTGCGCGATGTATCCGGCCACCCCGAGGTCGCCGGACTGGGCGATCATGCCGGGGACGGTCGGGTAATACGACGTCTCACCGCAGGCGCCGGCGCGGTGGACCTTCTGGCAGTAGGCCTGCCACAGCGTCTTGTGCTGGGTGGACATCCACAGGCTGAACTGGGCGCTGGAGCCCGAGCCGTCCGACCGCACCACCGGCACGATGGCGCGGTGCGGCAGCTTCAGGCCGGGGTTGTCGGCGGCGATGGCGGCGTCGTCCCAGAAGGTGACGGCCCTGGTGAAGATCTTCGTGACCACGTCCCCGGACAGCCGCAGGTTGGTGACCTTCTTGCCGCCGATGGTCAGGTGGTACATGAACGCCGTGCCGCCGGCCACGATCGGCATGTAGGCATAACTGCCGGACGCCGGATTCTCGGGGGCGGAGCCGTCGGTCGGGTGGCTCTGGAACGGAATGTCGGAGACCGCGAAGTCGGCGGTCCCGCTGAGGAACTGGTGGCGGCCGTCGGAGGAGCCGTTGGGGGCGTAGCTGATGCGCATGCCGTACTGGTTGACGTCCTTGCGCCACTGCTCCACGGCGTTGGCCGCCCAGGAGGAGCCGGCGCCGGCGATCGGGGTGTAGCCGGGCGCGGCCGACGCCGTCGTGGCGCCGGGCCCGATCAGCACCGAGGCGAGGACGGCGAGCAGCGCGGTGAGCAGGCCCACGGTGCGGGCCGCGGGATGGGCCGTGGGATGGGCGTGGCGGAGCATCAGAGGTTCTCTCCGGTACGAGGATCGGTGTCCGCGCTCGCAGACGCCTCGTGGGGCTGCAGGAACAGGACGGGGTGGCGGCGTTGCTCGAATCGCTGCGCGTCGCGCTGGGAGACGCGGGCCGCGCGGCGTGCCTGGCGCTTGGACTGCTGGCCGGGCCCGCGGCCGCCCAGGACACGGGCGATCACGAAGAGCACCAGGACCAGCGCCATCAGGACCACGGCCGTGCCGAAGGCACGGGCGATCATGGTGGGTTCGGGGGACTTGACGAAGGTGAACACGGCCAATGGCAGCGACACCATCGGCCCGTGCAGGGGGTCGGCGTTCAGCGCCGCGGTGTATCCCGCGGTCAGCAGCACCGGAGAGGTCTCCCCGATGCCGCGCGCGGTGCCGAGGATGACGGCGGTGGCCAGTCCGGAGCGGGCGGTGGGCAGCACCACGTGCCAGACGGTGCGCCAGCGCGGGGCGCCGAGGGCCTCGGCCGCCTCGGTGAGGTTCGCCGGGACCAGGCGCAGCACCACGTCGGCGGCGCGGATCACGATCGGCAGCATCATCACGGTGATCGCGAAGCCGGCCGCGAGGCCGGACTTCTCCTGGCCGAGGATGAGGATCCACGTGGCGTAGATCATCAGGCCGGCCACGATCGACGGCAGCGCCGTCATCGCCTCCACGATCGTCCGCACGAACCGGGAGAAGCGGCCCCGGATTTGGTTGAGGTACACCGCGCAGGCCAGGCCCAGCGGCACGGTGATGACCAGAGCGATCGTGATCATGATCAACGTGCCCAGGATCGCGTGCGTGATGCCGCCGAGGGTCAGCGGGTCCAGCGGGCCGGCGGCCTGCATGTCCTGGGTGAAGAAGTTGAGATGGGGCAGCGCATCACGGCCGCGCCACACGGTGAAGCCGATCACCAGGACGAGCGCGATGAACAGCACCGCCGCCGCCGACCACAACACCACCGTCATCACCCGGTCGCGGACCGCTGGGCCGTCGTGGTCCAGACCGACCAGCACCGCGTAGATCACGAGAGAGACGGCGTACGCCGTGACCACGAAACCGACGGTCCCGGACAGGGGCGCGATCTTGCCGAACAGCAGCAGGGCGATGCTCAGCCCCGACGCCGCGGCGCCGCACAGCGCCAGCACGTCGGAGCGGGTGGTGCCGCCGACCCGCCGCGGCTGCGGAGGCACCTCGGCGGGCTCCCTGGACGGAAGGACGGTGGCGGGCGCGGGCACAGGATCGGCCGCGGAGGCCTTGGGCGCTTCTTCGGTGACGGTCATCTCATGCCTCGCTCTGCGCGCCGGACCTGGAACGTGCCACGATCGACGACGCGGTGAAGTTGACCACCAGGGTGAGCACGAACAACGCCAGTCCCGCCGCCATCAGCGCCGACATGCCGAAGTCGGAGGAGTCTCCGTAGTGCAGCGCGATCAGCGAGGACACCGAGTTGGTTCCGGTCTGCAGGATGTGCGGCTGGATCACGAACACCGGGGAGATGATCAGGTAGACCGCGATGGTCTCACCCAGGGCTCGGCCGAGACCCAGCATCGTGCCGCCGATGATCCCGCCGCGGCCGTACGGGAGCACCACCGCGCGGATCATGCCCCAGCGGGTCGCGCCGAGCGCGTACGCGCCCTCCCTTTCGCCCGCCGGCGCCTGTGAGAAGACCTCCCGCATCACCGAGCACTGGATCGGCGTGACCATCAGCGCGACCACGAGCCCGGCGATGAAGGTGGAGGCGGTGTAGACGCTGGCGGAGTCAAGAGGCTGGCCGGCCCCGGCGCCGTCCACCTTCAGGAAGGGGATCCACCCGAACCAGGTCGACAACCAGCGCGACAGGTTGACCATGTACTGCTGGAGGAAGAACAGCCCCCACAACCCGTACACCACGGAGGGGACCGCGGCCATCAGGTCCACCATCGAGATCAGGGTCCGGCGCAGCCGGCGTGGCGCGACCTCCGAGATGAACAGGGCGGTTCCGAGGGCGAGCGGCAGCGAGAAGACGACGGCCACCAGGGCGATCAGCACGGTCCCGGTGAGGACGGCGGCGATCCCGAACAGATGCACGTCCGGCTGCCAGTCGGCCGTGGTGAGGAAGGAGAAGCCGCTCACCTTCAGCGCCTGGGTGGCTCTCAGCAGCAGGAACACTCCCACCGCTGCCATGATCGCCAGTACCGCGACCCCGGAGGCGGTCAACTGGTACCGGAAGATGCGGTCGCCCCATCCGCGCGCGGCATCGATCCGACGCGCAGCGCGGTCCGGCCGTCGCCGGCCCCTCCAGGGCCTGCCGGGCACCGCGTCTGCGGAACTCATGCGTGCTCTCTCCCCACAGTGTCAAGCGCGAGCAGTAGTCATGCCTCGCCGAGGGAAGTGAACTGGTAATGGATGTCCTGATATGTGTGACTAGATAGCCATTTGGTGAACAGCAGATGGGCGATTGGCTCCAGCGACGGGAATGCCGTTCCATCCGCACTGTGTTCGTTTCTGCAGGTCAACCCGCCTTGTCGGAAAACGGGCTCACGAGTGACCGCTGCCACATGTGCACCGGCGAGATATCCGGCCGGTCAGGGGCGGTTCACAGGGAATATGACGCGCTTCTGACGCAAATCTTAAGAAAAGAGAATCAACGCGAAAATGCCCGTCGTAGAAGCCCATGCGGACAAATACGTGGCGGAGGGGAGCGCGCCGTACACCCTGTGTGTCTCCCCAGAGCCCACGCGCTCGGGCGACCTCACGCCGAAGGCGCCGCCGGGCCGACCGAAGCGGAAGGGCCCACCTCCCCGGGCACGGGAAGACGGGCCCTGCGAACTCTCACACGGTGATGACGATCTTGCCGAGCGAGTGCCCGCGCTCGGCTGCCTCGTGGGCGGCGGCGGCCTCGGCGAGGGGGAAGCGCCTGCTCACGATGATCTTTAGCTTTCCCTCCTCGAAAAGTCTGACCAGCCCCTCCAGGCCGACCTGGTCGGGTTCGACGAGGAAACCGGTCGCGCGCACGCCGTCCTTCTCCGCGGCGACGAGCACGTCGGCGGCTGCGCTGGACGGGATCTCGATGAGGAGCCCGCCCGGCTTCAGCACCCCCAGCGACCGGAGGCCGGTCTCACCGCCCATCAGGTCGAGGACGACGTCGACGTCGCTCACGACCTGCTCGAACCGGGTCGTGTGGTAGTCGATGAGCTCGTCGGCGCCGAGGGCGGTGAGCGTCTCGTGGTTGGCCGGGCTGGCCGTGCCGATCACGTAGGCGCCGTGCGCCTTGGCGATCTGGACGGCGAGGTGCCCGACACCGCCCGCCGCCGCGTGGATGAGGACCCGCTGCCCCTCACTCACCCCGGCGGTGTCGACGAGCGCCTGCCAGGCCGTAAGGCCTGCGAGCGGGAGCGCGGCAGCCTCGGCGACGCTCATGGCGGCCGGCTTGCGGACGAAATGGCGGGACGGCGCGGTCACGTATTCGGCGTAGGTCGCCGCCTCGCGCGGGAACCACGGCATGCCCAGCACCTCGTCGCCCACGTTGAAACGCGTGACGCCGCCGCCGATCTCGTCGACGACGCCGGCAACGTCCCAGCCGACCGTGAACGGCGGTGTGCGCAGCGGGCCGCGCCCCGACCGTGTCTTGAAATCGACCGGGTTGACGCTGGTCGCCTGCACCCGCACGCGGATCTCGGTCGGGATCGGTTCCGGGCGGGGCACGTCCTCGTAGCGGAGGACCTCCGGCCCACCGAACTCGTGCTGACGAATCGCTTTCATGGTCGCCATGACAAGCCCCTTCCTACCGTCGCGCTGAGATCTTTCCGACCCTAGCGCGCCCGCTTTCGACCACCCGGAACCCCCGGCCGTGCCTCATGGCCTTTTCAGGCCGACGCGGCCGGGTTCGCCACGTGGCCGATGAACAACGGCGTCGACGTGGGCCGGTGCATGATCGCGAACGCGAAGGGATGGTCGGCGCGGACCTCGGTGTCCGGGCCGAGACGACCGGATACGGCGAACGCCAGCCCGGTGACCGCGGCGGCCTCGGTCCCCCACTCGTC
Organism: Planotetraspora thailandica; assembly: GCF_016863335.1. Taxonomy (GTDB): domain Bacteria; phylum Actinomycetota; class Actinomycetes; order Streptosporangiales; family Streptosporangiaceae; genus Planotetraspora; species Planotetraspora thailandica. The sequence goes on along the minus strand of NZ_BOOR01000038.1, from coordinate 51,292 downwards.
CACAGTGATGTTCGCGCGGTGGACCGCCTGGCTGATGAAAAGGTTGTCGGCGATGCCGGAGAAGTCGGCGCCGTCGAAGACCGCGTTCAGCCCCAGCTTCTTCAGCGGCTCCTCCAGGCCGAGGTCGGTGCCGAAGTTCCAGCGGGGCAGGTGAAGGCTGACGCTGGTCGTCCGCAAACCGGCTGCCACCTGGCGCAGGGTGTCCGGCTTGAGCAGTCCGTCAGGGGACGCGCCTCGCTCGGGCACGAGCACCCACATGGCCAGGTCGCTCTTGGCGTACGGCAACTCGACGGCCTGCCAGCCCGAGCCGGAGGCGTGCCGCAGGTCGGTCGTCTGACGCATCAGCCTCGTTCGCACCGTGGATCCGTCGGCCCTGGTGAACGCGGCGTTCTCCTCGGCGGGGTCGACGAACGCGTGCTCCCAGTCCGCCTTGAGGTAGACGGCGTTGGCGATGACCAGCAGGGTCGCCGGGTCCAGCTGCTCGAACAGCTTCTTGATGCGTCCCGCGGTCTGCTCGTCGACCCACGCGTTGATGGCGTCGGCGGCATCCTTGCCGAAGTCAACGGTGCGCACGCCGGCGCCGTACTGCGACGCGAGCGTGCGCAGGAAGTCCTGCTTGACGGGCATGCCCTGCTGCGCGAACAGCCCATTGGCGATCCCGACCACGGGCGCGCTCGGCTCGCTGCTCTGTGCGTCCCTCACGGCCGTGCGGTCAGGCGCCGGGGGCGGACCGTCGATCGTGCCGATCTGCCTGATCAGCGCGTTGAACGCGGCGTGCGGTCCCGAGGCGGGGAAACCGAACACCTTGTCCAGCTCCGACGCGGTGGCGCCGGCAGCTCCCGCCCTGGCCATGCCGAACGCGTACGCGATGCTCAGCGGCGAGATCACCGTGTTGACCGTCGCCTGCGCCGTCTTCTCGTACAGTGCGTAGCCGAAAGCGGTCACTCCCCGTGCGACCTCGGCGACGGGAGCGTTCTTCGGAACCTCGCGGCTCACTCCTTCGACCGTGAGCACCCGTGAATCACCTCCGGTACCGCAGGCCGCCGCGGCGGCCGCGAGCAGGGAAATCGCCAAGAACCGCCGCCGCGGCATTCGGCCAGACGCATCGATAGGCATAACCCTCTGACGTACCGGCCTGAAGGCAGGTTCACGGCAGTGGAATCCTGTCGCCTCGGGATTGTTTCCCGGCTGCCATCGAGCAGGCAAGACACGATATGAGATGAAATTTCACGACAAGCTAGTACGGCTCCGCCGTACGCAAATGGGGCATTTGCCCGTTTCATCTCATACTCATTCACATAGATCATCTTTTCTGGCCTGATCAGGTGCTATATAAGGGCATCTGCTCCCGTTCGCCGTGGCGTGATGAGGTCCCGTGAAAAGGCTTTTCCGGCTTGCCGCGATCCACTTGTTCACCGTCGTCGTCGTGCTCACCACGTTCGCCGATCCCGTGCACGCCGAGACGCCCGAGACCGACGCCCAACTCGCCGCCGAATGGCAGGCCGCATGGGACTTCTACAAGTTCTACGAATGTGCGACCGCACCCCTTCCCGTGACGGGCCGCAAGCAGGTCTCGCGCGACATCTCCATCGACATCGACGCGCCGATCGAGCACGTCTTCGAGGTCTATTCGAACGTGAACAACCACGTCGGCCTGCATTCGTTCCTGAAGCGGATGGTCACCCACAAGGACTGGACCGAGGCGGGCACGCACTACATCGACTTCACGGCGATCGAGGAGATCCCGGTCGCGGGCGTCCCCGTGACGAGCAAGACCCACGCGCAGCAGCGCATCCACCCTGACGGGTTCTCCTACGAGACCGACTCGTGGTCCCTGCCCAACGTCGTGACCCACCAGACGATCGTCTTCCAGGACCTCGGGGACACGACCCGGGTGACCGAGCACCTCACCTTCGAGGCGAGCGTGCTGCTCATCGACTTCACGGTGACGAACGGCGTCTCCTCCCACCAGGAGACGCAGGAGGGCCTCAAGCAGGCGATCGAGAGCGGAGTGTTCTGAGCGTGAATCGCACGACGGCCACGGCCGTGTTCGGTGCCGCGGGCCTGGTGGCCGCCGGTCTGGTGGCCCTGCCGGTGGCCGTCTCCGTCGTGGAACTGATCGACCCCGGCTGTGAAGCGAGAACCGCCCGCGATCTGAGGGCGTTGCGGGACGTCGTCAGATCGGGGCCGGTTCGACCGACCCACGTCACGGACCATTCCGACTGCGACTCCGGAGGCGACCCCTGGCTGGGGTTCGAAACCCCCGATGGCACGTCGGCCAAGACGATCGTTACCCAGTACGTCTCCGCGGGCTGGAAGAGATACCCAGCCGTTCCCGCCGCGTTGGGCGCAGTCGACGGGGAGACCGCGGTCGCCGTCACCAAGGCGGCAGGCGACCGGCAGATGCTCCTGATCCTCTACACCCAGCAGTCCTCGGGCCGGGTCACCGGCGAGATGGCGTTCACCTCATAACCGGGCCCGCCGGCCGTACGGCTACCGGCCGGTGGCACATGAGGACGTTGCCGGACCGGAAGGTCCTGGTCTTCTGCAATTCCAGGCCGGCCCGCTCCCCCAGGGTCTCCAAGAACGACCGCCCGCCGCCGAGAACAACCGGGTTCACCATGGTCCGCACCTCGTCGAGCAGCCCCTCCTTCAGGAGACTCGCCGCGAGCACGGAGCTGCCGAAGATCGCGATGTCCCTGCCCGGCTCCCGCTTGAGCCGTGCGATCGCGTCGGCGACGCCATCCGTGATGAGCCGTGAGTTCGACCAGTCGGCCGACCTGAGGGTCGTGGAGACGACGATCTTGGCGATGCCGTTCATCTTCTCCGAGATGACCGGGTGGACCTCCTTCGCCATGGGGGTCGGCCACCACGACGCCATCCCCTCATAGGTGACCCGGCCGAACAGGAGCGTGTCGACCTCGTCGAGTTGTTCGATCGAGAACTGGTTGAACTCCTCGTCGAGGTTGTGCCAGTCGATCTCCCCGCCTGGCCCCGCGTAGTAGCCGTCGAGGCTCGTCATCATGAACACGAAGATGTTTCTCATCACCGGCTCCTCCCGATCGTCGTCCGTCCACCTTCCACCAGGAGAGTCGGAGCCGCCGGTCGTTTCTCTACATGCCGGTCAGGACAAAGCGGGAGCCGTACGGAAGAATCCCGGCGAGGCGCTCTTCATCGAGTCCCTCGCCGGGACACCGGCCGCGTGTCACGGCTACGAAGACGCCGAGCCCGAGGTGCTCTCGGCGGCGAGACGGGCCTGGGCGACCAGTTCGGCGGCCAGCGACTCGGCGTCGTCGGCGTCGACGGTCATGGCGAATCCCGAGCGAAGCGCCTCGAAATCGACCGGCCCTCTGCGGGTGGCCCACCACCGGCCCACATCCGATCTCCAGATGGTCCAGCCGGTGTGCGCCCGCGCGATGTCCTCCAGAGTGATCATGTGACAGTCATCTCCAGCGGCGTGATGGGGAGTGCACCAAGCAAACCCCCACGTGTGCACGGTAGGTATCAGCCAGAACACGTCCAGTGACAACCGGTAGTCACAACCCGTAGTCACCGGGGCCGTTGAGTCTCCATACTGTCGGGTGTCAGGGACGCTTGAGGCAGGTGATGCGAGAGATGCCCGCGAACCATCGCCATCCGCCCAACCGCCAGCTCTCCTGGGAGCGGCTGCAGCGCGGCTGGTCGTACGAGGAACTCGCCGAGCAGGTCCGCACGACCATGGATCGGTGCGGCGAGACGGACACCGGACTCACCGCGAACACGGTGCGGCGTTGGGAGACAGGCGAGCGCTGGCCTGACCCGCGATACCGCAAGCACCTGGTGACGCTGTTCGCCAGACCGGCGAGCGAGCTTGGGCTGCTCACCAGAGAGGAACTGGCCCTGCGGCCGGCCTCCGACATGGTGCACGAGATTCGGAGACTCCTGAGGATGGTTGCGGATCACATGGGGGACGAGGAGATCGGCAGGTCGACGTTCCTGCGGGGCCTGGTCGGCGTCGGGGTCCTCGGGACCTTACTGGGAGACGCGGACGAGCGGTTCACCGCAGAAGGCGACCTCCACCACGGGGTCGACCCCGAATCCGTGGCGGCCTTCGCGAACGTCGTCGACCAGCAGACCGCCCTGTATTGGACCTCTCCTGCCAACGACATCTTCCAGGCGTCGATCGCGCACACACGGCTCGGGCTGAGTCTTCTGCGTACGGCGCCGCCCGGCGACATGCGGCACACCCTGGCCGAGGCGGCCGCCCGCTCGGCGCTGCTGTCGGGCCGCGTGGCCTTCTTCGACCTCGGCAACCCGCCCGTCGCCGAGCGCCTCTTCCAGATGTCCCTGGCCGCGACCAAGGAGTGCGGCGACCACGCGCTCGCGGCCGCCGTCCTGGCGCACGCCTCCTTCGTGCCGGGGTTCGCCCGCGACCGTGCCGCAGCCGTCGGGCTGCTCGACGCGGCCTTCGCGCACGCCTGGCACGGAGTCGGCCCGCTCACGCGGGCATGGCTCCACTGCGTCGCCTCGGAGGTGGCCGCCCGTTGCGACGAGCCGAAGGAATGCATGCGGCACATCGACCGGGCCGACCGGGCGGTGGACGGGAGCGGAGACGACCCCGCCTGGCTGGACTTCTTCGAACACGCCCGGCTCGACGGCTTCGCCGGATACAGCGCGCTCACCGCGGGGCAGCACGCCGAGGCCGCGCGCCGGCTGCGGTCGGCTCTGGAACGGCTCGGGCCGACCGGGGCCAAGCAGCGCTCGGTCCTGCTCGCCGACCTCGCCGCCGCCCACGCCGCCGCCGACCAGGACCAGGCCGCCGTCTATCTCAGTGAGGCGGTCGACGCCTTGGAGAAGACGTGGTACGTCGTCGGCTACGACCGGGTGCAGACCGTACGGCAGGCCCTGCCGGCCTCCTCGGAGTTCGGCGCGATCGACGACCGCCTGGCCGAGCTCGACCGGACGCGACGCGAGGAACTCACGACCTGATCAGGCGTTGTGCTTGCGCACCAGCTCGGGCAGGTCCGTGAGCGAGTCGAGGTGGAACAGGCACCGCTCGGACGCGAGGGGGTCGTTGAGGATGTATCCCCACGGGCCCCTCCGAACCAGCGCGGTCTCCAAGCCGGCCCGCTGGGCCGGCCTGATGTCGTTGTCCAGCCGGTCGCCCACATAGAGCACCGCGGACGGGAGACAGCCCGACTCCGCCACCACTCGTTCGAAGAACGCCGCGCCGGGCTTCTCCACTCCCCAGCCGTCGGACGTGCCGATGACGTCCACGGGAAGGTCCAGCGACCGCAGGATGTCTTCGGCGCGCGCGGTCTGGTTTCCCGCCACCCCGACGCGCATCCCCATCTCGCGCAACTCGGCCAGGCACGGGCGCACGTCGGGGTAGAGGTTCTCCTCCCCGAAGCCTTCGGCCAGCCCGGCCCGCGCGCGCCGCTCCCGTTCCTCGGTCAGGTCGAACCCCGGGCGGAAACGCTGGAACGCCTCACGATAGTCACCGCCCCCGGCGATCACGGCGCCGAACACCGCGGAGAACGTGTGCCGCGGCACTCCGAGCCAGTCGGCCCACGTGCCGTACTCACGGGTCTCGTCGACCAGCGTCTCACCGACATCGAAGAAGACTGCCTCGATCTTCACTTACGCCTCCCACGCCGCCGAACGCGGTACAGACTAGGCCGTCCGGAGCGTGGAGCAGATCATGGAAACCGGCGCGTCGGGCTGGTCACCGGCACTCCGGGACGGCTCCCGCTCCTCGAAGGGCTCGCTCACGGCCGAGCACCTGCGGCGTAGCGGTTCATGCTCGACACATGAAATTAATCCATAAATATCGGCATATTCGGTCATTCTATTTCGTGGTCGTCGGAATCCGTTAGGACACACCGCGCGTTTCGCGTAACGGCTCCCGAACGCAACGCGGATTGTCGGGGGCGGCGGCTACCTTCATGACAACTATGCGAATCGACGACGTGACCCTCGGTTTGATCGGCAGGGACCACCCCGCCGCGATGGTGCGCGCCGAGATCGGCAGGGCGGCGCAGAGCCACGGCGGGCTGGTGCTCGTCACCGGCGAGGCGGGCATCGGCAAGACGGCGCTCGTCACCGGCGCGGCCCACGAGGCCAGGCGCCTCGGCGCGCTCGTCCTCGGCGGGTCGTGCTGGGATTCCGACAACGCGCCCGGCTACTGGCCGTGGGTGCAGGTGCTGCGCGGCGTGCGGCGCGTGGTCACGCCGCAGGAATGGGCGGCGGCACAGGGCGCCGCGGGCGGCGGCCTGGCGGCGCTGCTCGGCGAGTCGTCCGGCGGCGACGTGGCCGACGGCTTCCCGCTGTACGACGCGGTGACCAGCGCCCTCGTTTTCATCTCGCAGAGCCGTCCCGTGGTCGTGGTGCTCGACGACCTGCACTGGGCCGACGCCGCATCGCTGAAACTCCTCGAGTTCGCGGCACGTCACACCTGGTTCGAGCGGTTGCTGCTGATCGGCACCTACAGGGACGTCGAGGTGGATCACGCCGACCATCCGCTGCGGCCGCTCCTCCTGCCGCTGGCGGCGCGGGCGACGACGATCACGCTGACGGGGCTCGACCGTGACGGGGTCGGCGCGCTGATGGCCCGCACCGCGGGCCAGGAACCCTCCGCCGACCTGGTCGAGGAAGTGCACCTGCGCACCGGCGGCAACCCGTTCTTCGTCGAGCAGACGGCACGGTTGTGGCGAAGCGGCGGTTCGGTCGCCACCATCGCCCCCGGCGTGCGCGACACGCTGTTGCGGCGGCTGTCCCTTCTCCCCATGCCGGTCGTGGAGCTTCTCACGACGGCGGCCGTGCTCGGCCGGGAGTTCCATCTGCAACTGCTCGCCGCCACCGCCGCATCGCCCGTCGCGCACGCCGACCGGTTGCTCGGCCAAGCGGTGGCGGCCCGGCTCGTGGTGTCCAAGGGCGGAGCGGTGTTCGCCTTCGCGCACGACCTGGTGCGAGAAACGCTGCAGGAGTCCCTCGACGAGCACGAGCTGGCCCGGCGGCACGCCGCGGTGCTGCGGGCCGCCGAACGCTCCCCCGACCTCGCCGACCGGGCGCCGGCCGCCGACCTCGCGCGGCACGCCTACCTCGCCGGCGACCACGTCGAACCGGCGCGGGCGATCGAGCGGCTGCTCGCCGCCGCGCATGACGCGGTCAAACGCATGGCCACGGAGGAGGCGGCCGGGCACTATCGCCGCGCGCTCGACCTGGCAGCAGGCGGCGAGCCCCGCCGCCGGGTCATGATCGCACTCGATTTCGGCCGCGAGGTCTGCCACTGGGGTGACCGCGACGTCGGCACACGTGCCCTCGAAGAGGCCGCCGCGGCGGCGCGCGAATCCGGCGATCCCGAGCTGCTGGCCCGGGTGGCGCTGACCGTGCACGGAGCATGGGGAGACCAGCGCATCAGGCAGCTGGGCGCCGATCTGCTGATCGAGGCGTACGGCACGCTCATCGGTGCCGGGTCCCTCCCCGACGCGGGGGCGTCCCTCAGCCGCCTCGCGCAGGAGCTGGCCGTCCACCTTGCCGTGCTGGACCGCCGGGGCGATGACGACGAGGCGCTGGCCATGAGCCTGTGGGCCCGCCACAACACCATCTGGGGACCCGGCACCGCCCCCGAGCGGGTGGCGTTGACGGACGAGCTGCTGGATCTGGCGCGCCGCACGGCCGACGTGGAGATGGAAAGCGCCGCCGCCTCCCTCCGGTGGGTGGCGCTGCTGGAGCAGGGCGACCCCCGCTACCTCGACCAGTTTCACGAATACATCGCACTGAGCCGCCGAGACGACATGCCGCGCCTCGGCCTGGCCACCGCCGCCGACCTCAGCATCATCGCCGCCCTCATGGGCCGCTTCGACGAGGCCGAGGGGCACCTGCACGAGGTGGACGGCATCACCGGGCAGATCACGCACGATCCCTTCGCCTTCATGGTCGACCACCATCGCTGGGCGGTGCGGCTCCTGCAGGGCCGGTTCGACGACCTGGACGACCTGCACGGCGCGCTCCTCCAGAGCGGGCATCCCTGCCCGGGGCTGCTGAAGGCCATGACCGAGCTGCGCCGGGGCAACCTCGATCCGGCGCGGCGCTATCTGGCCGACGCAACCGCGCGGGGTGAGCCACGCAGCCGTTCAACCCAGTCCCTGTGGTTGCGGTTCCAGGCCATGGTCGCCGCCGCCACCCGCGACGCCGCCCTCTGCGACAAGGCTCGAGCCGATATCGAGCCTTATGCGGACGGCTGGGCGGTCGCCCTCCACGGGTGGGACGTCGGCGGACCGATGACGTTCTGGATCGCCCTGGTGGACGCCGCCCAGGAGCGATGGGACGCCGCCGTGAACGGGTTCGCCGCCGCGGCGTCGTCCGCCGACCTCCTCCAGGCGCGGCCCTGGTCGATCGAGGCCAGAGCGCAGCTCGCGGAGGTATTGCTCTCACGCGGCGAGCCGGAAGACGAGGAGAGGGCCGCACGCCTGCTCGACGACGTGGAGTCCGAGGCCGCCCAGCTCGGCATGCCGCACGTCGTCGACGGAGCGCGCCGGGCCCGTCTGCGCATCCGCACGCCCGGCGATGCCGGGGAGCTGGACAACACGTTCAGGCGGGACGGCGACGTCTGGTCGCTCGGGTTCGCCGGCCGTACGGTCCACCTGCCCGACGCCAAGGGGCTGCGAGACCTCCACCAGCTGCTGAGCCATCCCGGTGCGGACCTGCCCGCCGTACGGCTCCTCGACCCGGAGGCCGGTCCGCTCCTGGTCGCGGCCCGGCGGCTGGGCGCAGACCCGGTGCTCGACGAGGAGGCCAAGGCCGGCTACCGCAGCCGCCTGGACCGGCTCGACGAGGAGATCGACCGGGCGGCCCGGCTCGGCGACGACCGCAAAGCCGCCGAGCTCGACCGGGAGCGGGAGGCGCTGCTGGCGGAGCTGCGGTCGGCCGCCGGGCTGGGCGGGCGTGACCGGCGTCTCGGCGACGAAAGTGAGCGGGCGCGCAAGACGGTCTCGGCCCGGATCCGCGACGCCCTCCGCAGGCTCGACCGGGTCCACCCCGAGCTCGCCGCCCACCTCCGTGCGGCCGTCTCCACCGGGACGACCTGCCGCTACGAGCCCGGCCAGGAGATCAGCTGGCGGTGCTGACCTCCTGGCCTGGCCGGCGTCGGCAGTACAAGCGGCGTCACCGGCGGTTGTACAGCCGCATGGTGAGCGCGCCGAAGACGACGATCAGCACCGCTCCCGCGATCAGCACCCAGGCGATCTCACCGGCGTCGGTCGCACCGGCCATCAACGAGCGCACGGCGCTGACCAGGTGCGTGATCGGATTGATGCTGACGAAGGCCTGCAGCCAGCCCGGCATGGTCTCTGGATCGACGAAGACGTTGCTGAGGAAGGTGAGCGGGAAGAGCACGAGCATGCTGACCCCCATCACCGACTTCTCGCTGCGCAGCATGAGCCCGAACATGGTCCAGACCCAGGAGAACGCGAACGAGAAGACCACCAGCAGTCCCATGCCCGCGAGCACGCCGACGGCGCCGCCGCCCGGACGGAACCCCATGATCAGACCCACCACGAGGATGACCGTGGACGCCGTGGCATAGCGGAACACGTCGCCGAGCAGGTAGCCCACCATCGGTGCGGGCCGCCACATCGGCAGCGAGCGGAACCGGTCGAACACCCCTTTCTCGATGTCGGTGTTGACCGCCACGCCCGTGTACATGGTGATCATGACGACGCTGGTGACCATGATTCCGGGCAGCAGGAACTGCAGGTATTCACCCGTCGAGCCGGCGATCGCGCCGCCGAAGAGGTAGGTGAACATCAGCGTCATGATGATCGGGAACGCGGTGACGTCGAAGAGCTGCTCGGGCACGTGCTTGATCTTCAGCATCGCCCGCCAGCCGAACGTGATCGAGGCCGACCAGGCGCTCGGGCGGCGCGGACGTGACCCCGGCGCCAGCACCGCGCCGAGCGTCTCGGCCGCGGGGATGTACGAACCGGTCTCAGTGGTCGTGGTGCTCATGCCGCGGTCTCCTCTGACGTGGCGGGGTGGTCGGCGAGGCCGTCTTCACGGGGAGGTGCGCCGGTCAGCGCGAGGAAGACCTCGTCCAGGCTGGGCTGGCCGAGGGAGAAGTCGTCGACGACGATCCCGGACGCGGCCAGCTCGGACAGGGCCCGTGCCGCCTGCTCCGCCGCCTCGCGTTCGACGCCCTCCCCCGCAACGCGCACGGTCAGGGCGACCGGGTCGGCCTCCAGGTAGACCTGCGCGTCGAGCTCCTTGGCCAACACACGCTCGGCGTCGGGTCGTTGTCCGGGGTCGCGCAGCCGTACGTGCACCGTCCCCGCGCCGACCGACGACTTCAGCTCGCCCGGAGTGCCCTCGGCGATGACCTTGCCGTGGTCGACGACCGCGATGCGGCCGGCCAGCCGGTCGGCCTCGTCGAGGTATTGGGTGGTGAGCAGCACGGTCGTGCCGTGGGCGACCACGATCCGGATGATGTCCCAGACCTGGTTGCGGCTGCGCGGGTCGAGCCCGGTCGTGGGCTCGTCGAGGAAGAGGAGGTCGGGGGTGTTGAGGATGCTGGCCGCGATGTCCAGCCGCCTGCGCATGCCACCCGAGTAGTTCTTCACCTGGCGGTCGGCCGCGTCGGTCAGCCCGAACGCCTCCAGGAGTTGCCGCGCCCTGTCTCTGGCCCCCGGCTTCTTGTGGCCGAGAAGCCTGCCGATCAGGACGAGGTTCTCCATCCCCGTCATGTCCTCGTCCACCGAGGCGTACTGGCCGGTCAGGCTCACCCTGCTGCGCACCGCGTCGGCTTCGCGCAGGACGTCGTGGCCGAACACCCGGGCCTCGCCGCCGTCGGGGCGCAGCAAGGTGGCGAGGACCCGCACCGCCGTCGTCTTGCCCGCCCCGTTGGGGCCGAGCACGCCGTACACCGTCCCGGCGGGCACCGCGAGATCGAGCCCGTCGACGGCACGGTTCTTTCCGAACACCTTGACCAGCCCCGACGTCTCGATCGCCAGGCCGGTCCCTCGTTCACGCATGGATCTGTCCTCTCGCATTCGGGTTACGCGACGTACGGCCTGGCCGCGCGGGCGGCCCGGAGCGCGAGCCCCCACCAGACGAGCTGGTCGAGCATCGCCGTGCTCGCCCGCTCCTGCTCGTCGGTGCCGCGCGGCCTGCCGCCGCCGTCGACGCCGTCGCCGAGCAGGTTGAAGCCGACGCTGTCGCGCATGGTCACGACGTGCAGCTCGGTGAAGACCGCGCGCAGCTGCTCGATCGCGTAGACGCCCTCCGACCCGCAGCCGTAGGACACGAAGCCCGCAGGCTTGGCCCGCCACTCGTCGTAGGCGTAGTCGATCGCCTGCTTGAGCGACGCGGGAAAGCTGCGGGTGTACTCAGGGGTTACCACGACGAAGGCGTCGGCCCGGGCTATCTCGGCCGTGAACCGCCGCATCTGGCATGTCGCCTCGTGCGGATATCGGTCGGGGAAGCTGAAATCGGCCAGGTCGACGACCTGGAGGGCGATGTCGCCTCGCCCCCGCGCGTGCTCCACGAACCAGCCTCCGATCGCGCCGCCGACGCGGCCTTCCCGGGTGCTCCCGATGATCATGGCCACGCGCAGCGGGGGCACGGCATCCGTAGTGGTCCACATGACGCCCCTCCCTGTCATCCGTCGTCACCCAAGAGGCGCGAGATCGCGTACGGCACCCGCTAGATCGGATCTAGCGGGCGCCTGTTTATGCTCGAAAGGTCAACCTGTCCGGCGCGCGGAAGGTGAGCCCGTGACGGAGCGCAAGCCACCCGGAGTCGGTTTCGAGACGTGGGGCGACCGCCAGATCCGCGAGGCCGCCGAGCGCGGGGCGTTCGACGATCTGCCGGGCGCGGGAAAGCCCCTGCCCGACCAGGGCAAGCCGTACGACGAGATGTGGTGGATCAAGCAGAAACTGCGGGACGAGAACCTGTCCTTTCCTCTGCCCGGGACACTCGCCCTGCGCAAGGAGGCGGAGGAGGCCCGTGCCGAGGCGGTCGGCGCCAGGACCGAGGCCGAGGCTCGGCGAATCGTCGCCGAGATCAACGAGAAGATCTCCGCCGGGATCAGATCGGCCCTGTCGGGACCACCGGTGACACTCATTCCGCTCGACGTCGAGGAGGTCGTCGGCGAGTGGCGTGAACGCCACCCGGCCCCGGCCGCCACCGTCTCCTCTCCCCCGCCGCCCGCTCCCACGAGACGTTCCTGGTTCAGGCGGCGCCGGCCCTGATATCTGCCGACAAATAGCGGCGTATTTCCGTCGACCGGGACATTTCGGATTCGGCATAATTTCCGGCCATGGTGATCCAAAACCGCCGGGAAGCGGTGCAAGGGTGGTGGCGCCTCGACCGCCGTACCCGCCGCGAACTGCTGCACAGCCGGACGCCTCACCCCGACCCATGGGTGAGGACCGTCGCCGCCGCGTACGCCGAGTCCAGGCTGGGCATGGCGGCGAGGCTGGGCCGTACGGCAGTGGCGATTTTGTGGACCATGCTCGTGCTGGTGGTGACGACCGTGGCGGCGATCGTCATCAAGGCCGAGTCCGGCTCCACGATCGGATTCACCCTGCTTCCCGTGATCCTTTTGGCGTACATAGCCGGGTATGTCTGGCACCTCATGCGACGTCAGCTCGCGTTCATCCGTATGAAGAACCTCAACAGCCCCGGCGTGGCCGCCCCGCCGCCTCCCGTATCAGACGGCGCATCGCACGCGCGGGAACCGCTGATCGTCCGGTATGACTTCAAGGCCATGCGCGGCAGCTGGGCGCTGGCCGCCGCACTCGTGATCGGCGTGCCCGCCCTGGCCCTCGCGACCGGGCGGCCCTCCGTCTACATCCCCATGATCGTCGCCATGGCCCTGGGAGCGGCCTTCATCGTGGCCGCCACGCTGCGTGTGGTGCGCCGGAGGAAGACGCCCGTCCTCGTGCTCGACTCCACCGGAGTCTCGCTGCCGCATTATGACTTCACCGTGCCGTGGCAGCGGATCACCGGGGTGCGCGTGCTGCCCATGCCGGGAAGGGCCGGCGCGCGTGGACCGCACCGTGTGGTCGTCTTCGTCCCCTTCGACGGCGAGGAGATCGTGCGATCGGCTCCGCCCCGGCTCGCGCGAGCCCTGCGCCGCACGATGAGTTTCTACGGCTCGCCGATCGTGGTCATCGACAAGGGCCTGTCCGCCGCCGCGTCGGAGATCGTCAATGCTGCCGAGGCCCTGGGAGGAGTCCGCCCGGACGGGCCCCCGGCTCCGCCTGCACTGCCACACGCCGGCGAACAGAGGTCCGAGTAAAGGCCGCTCTGTTCACACCGGTACGGCTCGGCGCCACCGGTTAGGCTGACCCGGTGCTCGCGGAGACCCGGCTCATCGTCCTGAGGGGGAACTCCGGGTCGGGCAAGACGACCGTCGCCCGCACGCTGCGCGACGCCTACGGCCGGAGAGACATGGCCGTGGTCGGGCAGGACGTGGTGCGCCGCGACATCCTGCGGGAACGGGACGTCCCCGACGGCGTGAACATCGGCCTGATCGACACCATCACCCGCTACGCCCTGGAGCACGGCCATCACGTCGTCCTCGAGGGCATTCTCAGCGCCGGCCGATACGGGCCGATGCTGGCGGCGCTCCGAAGCGACTACCCGGAGCGGTGTGACTTCTTCTACCTCGACATACCTTTCGAGGAGACGGTCCGCCGCCATGCCACCCGGCCCCAGAGTTCACAGTTCGGTGTGGACATGATGCGGGAGTGGTATCGCGAGCGGGACCTGCTGCCGGAAGGCCGCGAAACGGTCATCGGCCAGGACAGCACGCTCGAGGCGACGGTGCGCACCATCCTGCTCACGACGGGACTTGCGGGAGAACCCGCCGAACCTCGCTGAACCGGCCAGATCTCGTGCATGATCACGATCGGCGTACGGCCAGGCCAGGCGGCATCTTGCCGAACTTCTGCATGATCACGATTGGTATTGCCGCAGGTAAGGCGCCACGATCGCGAACTTCTGCATGATCACGCCAAGAAATTGGGAAGCCCCAGGTCGAAATGTGTCGACGTGGGGCTTTGAGAAAAGTGCGCCGCCAGGGACTCGAACCCCGGACCCGCTGATTAAGAGTCAGCTGCTCTAACCAACTGAGCTAGCGGCGCAGAGCTCTTAGAGATTATCGCAATGCCCAGACCAGTCCAAACCGGATAACCTAGAACAACATTCGGTCGACGCTGGGAGCGCAGATGTGGTTCGCCTCGCCTGACGAGGTCCGGGAGCGGCTCAGCGCCGTGGACTACCTTGCCGACGACGCCGTCGCCACGTCGGTCTTCCTGGCGGGCGCGCTCGGCAAGCCGCTCCTCACCGAGGGCCCGGCCGGGGTCGGCAAGACCCAGCTCGCCAAGGCGGTCGCGCAGGCCACGGGCGCCCGGTTGATCCGGCTGCAGTGCTACGAGGGCCTCGACGAGGCCCGGGCCCTCTATGAGTGGAACTACAAGAAGCAGCTCCTGCGCATCCAGGCCGACGACGACGCCTGGGACGACATCTTCTCCGAGGAGTTCCTGCTCGAACGCCCCCTGCTGAAGGCGATCAGAAGCGAGGAGCCCACCGTGCTGCTCATCGACGAGACCGACAAGGCCGACGTCGAGGTCGAGGGGCTGCTCCTGGAGATCCTCTCCGACTACCAGATCACGATCCCCGAGCTCGGCACGATCTCCGCGGCGCGCCGGCCGTACGTCGTGCTGACCTCGAACGCGACCCGCGAGCTGTCGGAGGCGCTCAAGCGGCGCTGCCTCTACCTGCACCTCGGCTACCCCACGCCGGAGCGGGAGCGCGACATCGTGCTCGCCCAGGTGCCCGGCCTGCCCGCGGCCGTCGCCGAGCAGCTCGCCCGCACGGTCGCCACGCTGCGCGAGCTGGAGCTGAAGAAGTCGCCGTCGATCGCCGAGACGATCGACTGGGCCCGCACCCTGCTCGCGCTCGGCCGTACCGACCTGGACGAGGCGGTCGTCGGGCAGACGCTCGGCGTGGTGCTCAAACACAACTCCGACCAGGTCAGGGCCGCCAAGGAGCTCGGCCTCGCGGCGCGCCCGTGAGCGGGCTGGCCGACCGGCATGTCGGCTTCGTACGGGCGCTGCGCGAGGCGGGGCTGCCGGTGTCCCCGGCCGAGAACGTGGACGCGGCGGCCGCGCTCACGGTGATCGACCTCGCCGAGCGGGAGACGCTCCGCGAGGCGTACGCGGCCACGCTGGTCAAACGGCCGGCTCATCGACCCGCGTTCGACACGTTCTTCGACCTGTGGTTCCCGCCCGTCATCTCCGGCCCGTACGGCGAGGAGCCGCCACGGACCGGCGACCTCGACCACGCCGGCGTTCCCGAGCTGCGTGAACGGCTGGCCGATCTGCTGATGGGCGAGCCGGGCGAGCCGGGCGACCCCGCGTTGCGGGAGTTCGCCCGGGCCATGGTGGGTCGGTTCGGCCGGGTGCCGGCGGCGGCCGGACGCCAGTCGTGGTTCTCCTTCGCGGTGCTGCGCGCCCTGTCGCCCGAGACGCTGACCGCCCGGCTGCTCGGCCGGATGCTGGAAGAACGCGGCGGCCTTCCCGAGAAGATCGCCCGCCAGAAGATCAGCCGAAATATCGCCAAATTTCAGGATGAGGTGGCCGCCGACGTCCGGCGGCGCATCGCCGAGGAATCGGGCGTCGAGAAGATCGCACGCTCGACGGTCAAGCCGCCCATCGACCAGGTCGACTTCCTCCGGGTGACGAAGGCCGAGCTGGCTCAGCTGCGCCGCGAGGTCTACCCGCTGGCCCGCAGGCTGGCCGCCCGGCTCACGATCAGGCAGCGGCTGGGGCACCGGGGCCGGCTCGACTTCCGGCGCACGGTCAGGGCGTCGTTGCCGACGGGCGGCGTACCGCTGGAGACCCGCCTGCGGCCGAAGCGCCCGCACAAGCCCGAGCTGGTGGTGCTTTGCGACGCGAGCGACTCGGTCTCCACGTTCTCCCATTTCACGCTTCTGCTGACCTTCGCGCTTCGGGAGCAGTTCACCAAGGTCAGGGCGTTCGCGTTCGTCGACACGGTGGACGAGATCACCACGATGTTCGCCCCGGGCGCCGACGTGCTCGACGCGATCTCCCGGATGGCGCAGGACGCCGACATCAGCCGCTTCGGCCGCACCGACTACGGCCGCGTCTTCGAGATGTTCGCCGAGCGGTACGGCGACGCCGTGGGGCCCAAGACGTCGCTGCTGATCCTCGGCGACGCCCGGTCCAACTACCAGCCGCCCGCGCTGGACACGCTCCGGCGGCTCGCGGCGCAGGCTCGGCACGCCTACTGGCTCAATCCGGAGCCCCACGGGCAGTGGGACACCGGCGACTCGGTCGCGACCGGCTACGGCGCCGTGGTCGCGATGCGCGAGTGCCGCAACGTCGCGCAACTCGCCGCGTTCATCCAGGACCTGGCCTGAGTCTGGGATCGACACCCTTCGCCTGAGTCGATTCCCTGGTCAGGCGGTCGCGGTCACATCATGCGGCGCAGGATGCGCGCGGCGGTCCGCGACAGCAGTTCGGTCTGCTCCGGGGTCAGCTCGGCGGTGGGGTTCGACCTGATCCATCCGGCGATCCTGCGGGGGTAGGCCACGCTCAGGCCCTCTCCCGTGATCGTCCCGCCGCGGACCGCGATCTTGCCGCCGTGCAGTGCGAGCACGGGCACGATCGCGATCGGGATGCCCGTCTCCCGGCTCAGCACCTCGGCCATCGACCCGGCGGCCCCGATGAGCCCCTTGGCCACCGACGTGCCGAACTTCTCGTCGAAGAACAGGCGCTCGCCGTACCTCGCGACGAGCGTGTCCGGCGCCCACGCCTCGTTGTCGACGATCCAGACGCCGCCGGGCCCGATGACGAGGTGGTCGATCGAGGCCTCGCCTGGTACGGCACGGCCGTTCATGACGTGGTAGCCGTGCTTGCGCAGGCCTCGGCGCAGGAGGCGACCGGTCTGCACCTCGCCGCGGCGTTTGCCCCGCCAGACTGCGGTGCGCTCGTGCAGCCGCCAGGCGATGAAGAGGTCGACGAGGGCCGCCCCTCCGCCGAGCAGCACGCCGACGGCGAAGGGATTGCCCATCCCGGCGCGGTAGGCGATGACGTTGCCGGCGATGAATCCCGCCGCCGCGATGGCGGCGCGGACGCGGAGCCGGTTCTTCCGCCCGGCGAACCAGAAGGTCTCGTACAGGTTCTGGGGTGACGCCCCTTTGAACTTTTCGTCCTGGGGCACGTAGATCGAGCCATTGGGCATGGCAAACTCCCCCACGGTAGGCAGACGACTGTCTCAGGGATACCCAAGTAGGAACCCCAGCTCTCCTCAGGACAGGAAATTAGCCCATGCCCGGCCCCCGGGGGACGTACCCCGCGCGCGGCGGATTGGACCGACCAGTCGGTACGCTTGTGCCCGGGCACGCACAAACAAGGAGGACCCGATGGCGCGCAGCGGAGCCGCCGTGGAGGAGCCGGTGCGCCGGCGCCTGCTCGCCGAGGCCACCCGGCTTTTCGCCGAGCGGGGATTCGAGAGCACGTCGGTCCAGGAGATCGTCGCGGCGGCCGGCGTCACCAAAGGGGCCATGTACCACTATTTCGGCTCGAAAGATGATCTGCTGCACGAGATCTACGGTCGCGTGCTCCGCATGCAGATGGAACGGCTGACCCGGTTCGCCGACGCCGAAGGCCCCGTGACCGAACGGCTTCACGCCACCGCGATGGACGTGGTCGTCACCACGATCGACAACCTGGACGATTCGAAGATCTTCTTCCGGTCGATGCACCAGCTCGCCCCCGAGACGTACAAGACGGTCCGCGCCGAGCGCCGCCGCTACCACGAGCGGTTCCGCGACCTGGTGGTCGAGGGACAGCAGGCCGGGGTGTTCCGCGACGACATCCCGGCCGAGATGGTGGTCGACTACTTCTTCGGATCCGTCCACCATCTCGGCACGTGGTACAGCCCGGACGGCCCGCTGACCGGCCAGGACGTCGGCCGGCACTTCGCCGACCTCCTGCTCAGCTCTCTGGAGCCGGCAGGTCGGCCAGCCAGGTGAGCGCCTCGCGGTGGTCGCCCGGGGTGCCGAGCGCGATCTCGTCGGCCTTCGCGCGCTTGAGGTAGAGATGCGCGGGATGCTCCCAGGTCATCCCGATCCCCCCGTGGAGCTGGACGCATTCCTCCGCCGCGTGCACGGCAGCGGTCCCGCAGTATGCCTGCGCCACCGCGACGGCGACGCCCGCGTCCGCACCGGCCCCCAGCAGGGCGGCGGCGTTGCGCGCGGCGGCCCTGGCGCCCACCAGCTCCAGCCAGAGGTCGGCGAGGCGGTGCTTGATCGCCTGGAACGACCCCACGGGCCGGGCGAACTGCTTGCGCTCCTTGACGTACGACACGGTCGTCGTCAGGCACCACTCAGCGACGCCGAGCTGCTCGGAGGCCAGCAGTCCCGCCGCGAGCAACAGGGCGTCGCGCACACCCGCCGACGTCCCGGCGCGCCGCGCGGGCGCGCCCGCGAACGACACCGTCGCGATGGGCCGGGTCAGATCGAGGGAGCCGACGCCCTTGACGCGCGCGTGCGCGGCCTCCACCACACACAACACCGGCTCGCCCCCCTCCTGCGCGCTCTCGTCGACGGCGGGCACGACGAGCACGTCGGCGACCTCGGCGCCGACCACCCCGGTCACCCTGCCGGTGAGCGTGCCGTCCCGCCCGAGCGTGACCGCCGGGCGCAGCGACAGGTACAGCGGCACGTACGGCGAGGCCGCGAACGACACGGCCAGGGCGGCGGTGGTCTCCCCCGACGCCAGGCGCTCCAGGAGGTCCCCGGCCTCCTCCCCCGCTCCCAGCAACGCCCGCGTGGCCAGGACGGCGCTGCTGAGGAACGGCACGGGCGCCACGGCGCGGCCGAGCTCCTCCATCACGACCGCGGCCTCCCGCGCCGACGCGCCGGCGCCGCCCAGGCTCTCGGGCACCAGGAGCCCGGCCACGCCGATGTCGCGCGCCAGCGTCTTCCACAGGTCCATGTCGTACGGCACGTCCCCGCCCGAGGCGGCCTCGGCCCGGGCCAGCACGGCCGAGGGCGGGCACTTGTCGGCCAGCAGGCCGCGCACGGCCGAGCGCAGCTCCTCTTCGACCTCGCTGTACAGCAGGCTCGCCGGCTCGCTCATCGGGGCAGGTCCTTCCATGCGACGTCCTTGTCGGCGCGGGGCTCGGCCGGAAGCCCGAGGACGCGTTCGGCGATGATGTTGCGGAGGATCTCCGAGGTTCCGCCCTCGATGGAGTTCCCCTTGGCCCGCAGGTAGCGGTAACCGGCCTCACGGCCCATGAAGTCGACCGTCTCGGGCCGCCGGAACGTCCAGTCGTCGTAGGCCAGGCCGTCCTCGCGCAGCATCTCGACCTCCAGGCCGGACAGCTCCTGGTGAAGGCGGGCGAAGGCGAGCTTGGCGGCCGACCCCTCGGGGCCGGGGTGACCTGCCGCGAGCTGCTCGCGCAGCCGTACGGCGGTGAGCCGCATGACCTCGGCGTCGACCCAGAGTTTCAGCAGCCGCTGGTGCAGGGAGTGGGTGCGCAGCTCCGGACGGGACCGCCAGGTGTCGCTCACTATGCCGATCATGGTCCGCCTCATGGGCGCGCCGCCGATGGCCACCCGCTCGTTCATGAGCGTGGTCTGGGCGACCCTCCAGCCGTCGCCGACCTCGCCGAGCCGCAACGCGTCGGGCAGCCGCACGCCGGTGAGGAAGACCTCGTTGAACTCGGCTTCACCGGTGATCTGGCGCAGCGGGCGCACCTCGACGCCGGGGGCCTCCATGTCGCACACGAAGTAGGTGAGCCCGCGATGCTTGGGCACGTCCGGGTCGGTGCGGGCCACGAGGATCGCCCAGCGGGCGTGGTGCGCGCTCGACGTCCAGACCTTCTGGCCGTCGACCACCCACTCGTCGCCCTCCCTGACCGCCCGGGTGGCGAGCGTGGCCAGGTCGGATCCGGCGCCCGGCTCGCTGAAGAGCTGGCACCACACCTCCTCGCCCGTCCACAGCGGCCGCAGGAATCGTTTCCTCTGCTCCTCGGTGCCGAATGCGAGGATCGTCGGCGCGGCCATTCCGAGGCCGATCCCGATCCGGCCGGGGGCGTTGTCCGGCGTGTGCCTGAGCCCGCGCTCGACGACGGCCTGCAGGTCGCGGGACGCGCCGAGACCGCCGAGGCCTTCCGGGAAGTGCACCCAGGCGAGCCCGGCGTCGAAGCGCGCCCGCAGGAAGTCGAGCCGGTCCATCCGTGCCGGGTCGTGCTCGGCGAGGAACGCCTGAACACGCTCGCCGACCGCCGCCGCATCCAATGCCACGAAATATCACCTCAAATGGTTTGGGCCTGCCGTACGAGCCGCGTCAGTCCATGTACTTCTTGAGCTCGCGATAGGCGAGGGACCGCTTGTGCACCTCGTCGGGGCCGTCGGCGAACCTGAGGCTGCGCACGCCCGCCCACGCCGCGGCGAGCGGGAAGTCCTGGCTGAGGCCGCCCGCGCCGTGCACCTGGATGGCCTTGTCGAGGATCCACTCGACGGCGGCAGGCGTGGCGATCTTGATGGCCTGGATCTCGGTGTGCGCGCCGCGGTTGCCGACGGTGTCCATGAGCCAGGCCGTCTTGAGCACCAGGAGGCGCAGTTGCTCGATGCGCACGCGGGATTCGGCGATCCAGTCCTGCACCACGCCCTGCTGGGCGATGGTCTTGCCGAACGCGCTGCGCGACAACGCGCGCCGGCACATCAGCTCGACCGCGCGCTCGGCCGCGCCGATGAGGCGCATGCAGTGGTGGATGCGGCCGGGCCCGAGCCGCGCCTGGGCGATGGCGAAGCCGCCGCCCTGCTCGCCGATCAGATGGTCGGCCGGAACCCGCACGTCCTCGAAGACGATCTCCGCATGGCCGCCGTGGCTCGCGTCGTCGTAGCCGAAGACCGTCATGCCGCGCTTGATCGTCAGGCCGGGCGTGTCCCGCGGCACGAGGATCATGCTCTGCCGGCGATGCGCCGGGGCGTCGGGATCGGTCTTCCCCATGACGATGAGGATCTTGCAATCGGGATTCATCGCGCCGGTGATGAACCACTTGCGCCCGTTGAGAACGTATTCCCCGCCGTCCCTGACGATGGACGTCGAGATGTTCGTCGCGTCGGAGGAGGCGACGTCGGGCTCGGTCATCGCGAACGCCGACCTGATCTCGCCGTTCAGCAGGGGCTCGAGGTATTGCTTGCGCTGCCATTCGCTGCCGAACTGCGCGAGCAGCTCCATGTTGCCGGTGTCGGGGGCGGCGCAGTTGGTCGCGGCGGCGGCGATGCCCGGCGACCTGCCCATGATCTCGGCGAGGGGCGCGTACTGCAGGTTGGTGAGCCCCGCCCCCTCCTCCCCCGGCAGGAAGAGGTTCCACAGGCCGCGCTCGCGCGCCTGCGCCTTGAGATCCTCCAGAATCGGCGGGGGGCTCCAGCCGCTCGTAGCGGCCTGCTCCCCGTAGGCCCGCTCGGCGGGGTAGACGCACTCGTCCATGAACGCCAGCAGCCTGGCCCGCAGCTCGGCCGTGGTGTCGTCGAACGCGAAATTCATCTAAACCTCCATGAGACCGCGGGCGACCAGCGGGGCGACCTGCTCGCCGACCTCGGCGAACCCGTCCCCGACCGTGAGCCCCTGGGTGAAACGGAAGTGGATGCCCTCGGCGATGACGGCGAGCTTGAAGCACGCCAGGCCGACGTACCAGCCCAGGCGCGAGATGTCGCGGCCGGACGCCTGCGCGTAGCGCGCCGCCAGGTCGGCGGTGTCGAGCGGCTCGCCCGCCGCGTCGTTGTCGAGCTGGTTGAAGTCGGCGTAGAGGAGGAAGAGGGCCAGGTCGGTGAGCGGGTCGCCGAGCGTGGACATCTCCCAGTCGAGCACCGCCTTGACCTCGCCGCCGGATACGAGGGTGTTGCCGAACTTGAAGTCGCCGTGCACGATCGCGGGCTCGCCCGACTCGGGGATCGATTGCGACAGCCGGGCGAACAGGTCGTCGATACCGGGGATGTCACGGCTGCGTGAGGCGTCGAGTTGCCGCTTCCAGCGGCTCACCTGGCGCTCGATGAAGCCCGCCGGCCTGCCGAAGTCGCCCAGCCCGACGCTCTCCGGGGAGATGGAGTGCAGCGCGGCGAGCACGTCGACGAGCCGGTGGGCGAGGTCGGAGGTGACCGGAGGCTGCCCGCCCTCGACGTGTTCCATGACGTAGAACGGGGCGCCGACCACCTCGGGGTCCTGACAGAGGTGGAAGGTGCGCGGAACCGGAACAGGAGTGTCCTGAAGCGCGCTCATCACCCGGAACTCGCGTCCCATGTCGTGAGCGGTCGCCAGCACGTGCCCGAGCGGCGGTCTACGCACGACGAACGTCGCATCGCCGTCCCGCACCACGTAGGTGAGGTTGGACTTCCCCCCGACGATCATCTCGGCGGTGAGCGGCCCGCGGGCGAGCCCGTGAAGCCTCAGATGGCCGGCGAGCCGGTCGAGGTCGAGCCCCGGGAGGCCGCCCGTCCCCGGGGGATCACCGGCCCCTGACGGATGGTTCGCCTCTGAGTCACTCACGCCAGAAGCGTACCGACCAGCCGGTATGCATGTCGAACCCCCCTCCCCGCGATCATGCACACGAAGGCGTCAGCGCAGGCAGCCGGCGATGAAATCGGCGAACGCGGCACGCAACTCGGCGGGCGACGGCGTCTCCCCCGCCCCCACCACGGCGTAGAACAGCAGGCCCTCGGCGAAGGCCACCAGCCGGTGGCCGTGCCGTACGGGATCGGGGGAACCGGCGGCGGCCATCAGCGCGATCGCGGGCTCACGGAACCCGCGGCCGATCTCGTCGTAGACCGCACGCAGCTCGGGCCGCCGGATCGCCTCCAGCGCCAGCTCGTAGCGCGCCACCGTAGCGCTCCGGCCGGCCGACAGGGCGTGGTGGACCGCCTGCGCGAGCAGTCCCGCGAGGTCGGCCGGGCTCACGGAGACGCCGGGGGCGAATGCGGAGAACACGGCCGCCTCGCGCTCGGCCAGCCGGTTGAGGGTCAGCTCCAGCAGCGCGGAGCGGGTGCGGGCGTGGTTGGACGTGGACCCCTGAGGCAGCCCAGCCGCCTCGTCGACGGCGCGATGGGTCAGCCCGCGCATGCCGCGCTCGGCCAGAATCTCGATGGCGGCGTCGGCGACGATCCCGGCCCTGTGAGTGATCACGATGCGAATACTACTCCCGTAGTGACAACCCAGGTCTGCAGAGGTACGGTCGAACTACAGATGTAGTAACGGAGGGATCATGGCACATGCGGTTGTGATCGGAGCGGGAATCGGCGGGCTGACGGCGGCCGTGGCCCTGGAACGGCGTGGATGGACGGTGACCGTCGTCGAGCAGGCGCCCTCGATCGAGCCGGTCGGCTCCGGGCTGGCCGTGGCACCCAACGCGCTGAAGGCACTCGACACGCTCGGCGCCGGCGACGAGGTGCGCACGCTGTCGGCGGTGCAGGGGGAGGCGGGTGTGCGCAGGCCCGGCGGGCGCTGGTTGTCCCGCACCAGCGCCGAGGAGGCGTGGGCCCGCTACGGCGACCCGACCGTGCTGCTGCTGCGCTCGGCTCTGGTCGACCTGCTCGCCGTACGGCTCTCGCCCGGCGCGCTGCGCGTGAACACCCGGGCGGAGGTGGTCGACCCGGACACCGGCAGGGTCGCCACGAACGCGGGAGTCATGGACGCCGACCTGGTCGTGGCGGCCGACGGCATCCGGTCGGCGACGAGGAAGGCGTTGTTCCCCGGCCACCCCGAGCCCGCGTACGCGGGGGTGACGAGCTGGCGCTTCGTCGTGCCCTTCGGCAGACGGGTGGGAGCCGGCGAGACCTGGGGGCGCGGCCTCGTGTTCGGCGTCATGCCGCTGGCCGGCGGTCAGGTGTACTGCTACGCCACCGCGGCCGTGCCCGCGGGAGGGAGGGCCGGCGACGAGGGCGCGGAGCTGGCGCGGCTGTTCGGCTCATGGCACGACCCGATCCCCGGCCTGCTCTCCGCCGTACGGGACGCCGGTCCGGGCGCGGTGTTGCGTCACGACCTCTACTCCATGGACGTGCCGCTGCCCGCCTACCACCGGGGCCGGGTGGCGCTGCTCGGCGACGCCGCCCACGCGATGACGCCCCATCTGGGCCAGGGCGCATGTCAGGCCATCGAGGACGCGGTCGTGCTGGCCCATCATGCGAGCGAAGGCACGCCGGCCTCCTACACGGCGGACCGGCTGGAGCGCACGACGCGGATCGTGCGCCGGTCGAGGGCGATCGGGCGGCTCACCCGCTGGGGCAACCCCCTCGCCGTCTCCGCTCGCGACGCGACGATGGCACTGGCGGGACGCCTCGGCCCCAACGTGGTCTTCCGCCAGTTCGACGACGTCTTCGGCTGGCGTCCCCCCGCGTGAGGGCCGGTCAGATCCGGGCGGTCTCGACCACGTCGGCGATCGTGTCGGGCACGGCGTCGCTCCGCGTATGGTCGGGGGTCATGCGCCCGAGCGTGATGGTGCCGCCGATCAGCACCGCCGCGGCCACGAGGGCGGGGATCACGTTGCCCGTGCCGATCGGCAGCGATTCCCCGAGGAGGAGCACGCCCGCCGCCACCGACGTGATCGGGTCCACCACCTGCACACCCGCGTAGGCGATGCCGAAATAGCCCACGGCGTACGACTTCTGCAGGAGGACGACGGCGCAGACCAGCAGCACCGGGATGGCCAGGGTGAACCAGGTGAGCAGGCGGGCCAGGTCGCCGCCCATCCCGCCGCCGACGACCCGGACGAAGGTGGAGACCGTCGCTGTGACCGAGCCCGCGCCGATCGACATCAGGAGCGCCTTGAACGCTCCCGACAGGCGGCGGGCCAGGGTGAAGCTGACCGCGACGACCAGCGCGATCGTGCCGATCAGCCCGAGGGCGGCGGCGTTCGAGAGCACCGGCGTCACGTTGCGCGCCGGGACCAGCAGCATCAGCCCGAGCAGGCCGGCCGCGACCGCGATCGAGCCGATGATCTCCGCCCTACGCGGGCGCCTGCCGCGGAGGAAGGCCGCGAGCGGTACGGCGAAGACCAGCGTGGCCACGCTGACCGGCTGGACGATGACGAGCGGCGCGATGCTCAGTGCCAGGGCGTGCAGCGAGGCCCCGGCGAAGCCGACGATCCCACCGATCCACCAGCGTGGCCGCCTCACCAGCTTGAGCGTGGCTCCGGCACGCACCGCCTCGAGCTGTTGCAGAGCCGCGCCGAACGCGTAGCCGAATGCCCCGACGAGGGCGATCGAGATGCCCGTCAAGATCATGGGCGCCCGCCGAGGGGTCGCGAGTCGAAGGTCACCACGCAAGCTTAGGGACAAAGCCCGGCATCCCGGCCGCTTGATCGGCGACCGGGATCAGATCAGTCTGATTCACGACCTTTCCGGGCAGACACAAAAGAGATGACCTTCGGGGTCGGCGAGGACGACCCACCCGTCCCCAGGCTGATAGTCGGGCTTGCTCGCGCCGAGCTCGATGTACTCCTCCACCGCCGCGGCCACGTCGGGCACCCGGAAGTCGAGGTGGAACTGCTTGCCGGGGCCGGGCCACGCGGCCGGTTTCCGGTCGGGCACCCGCTGGAAGTAGACGCTGATCGTGCCGTCGCCGATTCCGGCGTACTCGTCCTCGGCGTACTGCACCTCGAAGCCGGTGACGGCCGAGTAGAACTCGGCCAGCTTCTTGGGCTCCGCACAGTCGAGGGTGACGGCGAGAAGTTTCGCTTTGGTGGTCATGCGGCCATCCTCCCGGCCATACCTGTCAACCTGTGGCACCTTTATCTGGGGTGCCAGGTCTGGCGAAACGAATGGATGGTGGCACCATGAACCGGGCAGACGGAACCAGTCCGGCAGGTGAGACGTTGGAGCGAGCATGGCCTCGGTAAGGGACATCGTCAGGCGCTTTCTCGACCGGCCGGGGAGCGTCGACCTGTCGCCGTACCAGCGGATCGTCACCGAGGCGGCGGCGCTGGAGGCTGAGGTTCGCGAGCGCGAGGAGCTGCGAGCCGGGGAGGTCGGGACGGCGGAGTTCTGCGCCGTCGTCCGCGAGGCCGCCCGCCGATCCCTCGGGGAGCGGCCTTTCGACGTGCAGCTCGTGGGCACGCTGGCCATGCTCGACGGACATGTCGCGCAGATGGCGACCGGTGAGGGCAAGACCCTGGCCGGCGCGCTGGCCGCCGCCGGGTTCGCCCTCCAGGGCAAGCAGGTGCACGCGGTGTCGGTCAACGACTACCTCGCCCGGCGCGACGCCGAGTGGATGCGCCCCCTCTACGAGACCCTGGGCCTGACCGTGGGCTGGATCTCCGAGACCTCCACCCCCGAGGAGCGCCGCGAGGCCTACCGCAAGGACGTGACGTACGCCGCGGTCAGCGAGCTCGGCTTCGACGTGTTGCGCGACCGGCTGGTCACCGACCCGGCCGATCTGATCGTCCCGGCGCCGCAGGTCGCGCTGGTCGACGAGGCCGACTCGGTGCTCGTGGACGAGGCCCGCGTGCCGCTGGTGCTGGCCGGTGCGGCCGACCCCGGTACGGCGGTGCCGGAGATGGCCGCCCTCGTCCGGCGCCTGTCGCGCGGCTACCACTACAAGGTCGACCAGGAGGGCCGCGCGGTCTTCCTGACCACCAAGGGCACCGACACGGTCGAGAAGGCCCTCGGCGTCGACCTCTACCAGGACCCCGGCGTCGTCACCGGGCTCAACCTGGCGCTACACGCCCACGCGCTGCTCACCCGCGACGTCGACTACATCGTCAGGGACGGGCGCGTCCACCTGATCAACCAGTCACGCGGGCGCGTCGCGCTGCTGCAGCGCTGGCCGGACGGCCTGCAGGCGGCGGTGGAGGCGAAGGAGAAGCTCCCCGCGTCCGAGACCGGCGAGATCCTCGACTCGATCACCATCCAGGGCCTGCTGCGCCGCTACCCGCAGATCTGCGGCATGACGGGTACGGCTCTCGCCGTCGGCGAGCAGCTGCGCGAGTTCTACGACCTGCGGGTGGCGGTGGTCCCGCCGAACAAGCCGTGTGTCAGGGTCGACGAGCCCGACCGGATCTTCGCCACGGCCGAGCGCAAGCTGGAGGCGCTGCTGGAGGAGATCGGCGACCAGCACGCCACGGGCCGGCCCATCCTGATCGGCACGCTCGACGTCGCCGAGTCGGAGCGGCTCGACGAGGCCCTGCGGGCCAGGGGGCTCAGCCCGGTCGTGCTCAACGCCAAGAACGACGCGGAGGAAGCGGCGGTCATCGCGGGGGCGGGCGCCCTGGGGGCGATCACGGTCTCCACCCAGATGGCCGGGCGGGGCACCGACATCCGGCTCGGAGGCCATGCTTCCGCCGACGGTTCGGAGAGCGCCGTGGCCGAGCTCGGCGGCCTCTATGTCATCGGCACCGGACGGCACGACAGCAGCAGGCTCGACGACCAGCTCCGCGGCCGGGCCGGACGGCAGGGCGACCCCGGCGGCTCGGTCTTCTTCGTCAGCGGAGAGGACGAGCTGCTCGCCGCGTACGCCCCCGGGGAACCCATGCCCGACGCCGACGCCGACGGCCTCGTGCGGGACAAGCGCGGCGACCTGCTGGTGGGGCACGCCCAGCGCGTCGCGGAGGGCGTCAACCTGGAGATCCACCGCAACACGTGGCGCTACACCCGGCTCATGGAGGAGCAGCGCGGGCACGTGCTGGAGCTTCGTGACCGGGTGCTGCACGGCGACGCCGCCACGCAGGCACTGAAGGACGCGTTGCCCGAGCGCTACAACGAGCTCGCCGAGGCCGTAGGGGACGAAACGGTCGAGCGTGCGTGCCGGCAGATCGTGTTGTTCCACCTGGACAGGTGCTGGACCGAGCATCTCGGCTTCCTCTCCGACCTCCGCGAGGGCATCCACCTGAGGTCGCTCGGCCGGCTCAACCCGCTCGACGAGTTCAACAAGGAGGCCGTGCCCGCCTACCGGGCGCTGCTCGACGAGGTGGAGCAGCGCTCGAAGGAGACGTTCGAGACGGTCGACGTCACCGGCGACCTGGCGGACCAGGGACTCAAGCGGCCCACCGCCACATGGACCTACCTGGTGCAGGACAACCCGTTCGGCTCCGACTGGGACCGCGTCCTGCAGCGCGTCGCCGGGGTGTTGAAGCGCCGCCGTAAAAAATGAGGCGCCGCTGGTCCTACCTGCCGCGCAGCCGGTCCGCCGCGCGGCCGAAGACGGTGCGCCGGAACACGTTGCCGGCCGTCATGGCGAGCGCGCACCCGAGCAGGACGGCCGAGACGTCGGCCGCGGGGATCGCCTGCCCCGAGTGCGGGCCTGCCGCCAGCACTCCACTGAAGGCTGGCACGGAGAACGTCCCGAGCCCGGCGGGAGCCGTACCTGACGAGGTGGAGGCCGGGCAGGTGGCCGTCGCCGGCGAGTGGTCGACTTTGCTGTACGCGCCCGAGGAGAACGGCAGCGGAGCGCCCTTCTTGCCCGGGCCCTCGCCCCACTGGGTGACGACGTAGGTCACTCCGATGTGGCCGAGGTCGGTGCCGTGGACGGTCAGGGACGAGCGGTCCCAGGTGCCGCCGGTGAGGTAGGCGAAGGTCTTGCCGTCGAGATCGAGCATCACGCCTTTGTTGGACGGGATGCCGGGGCCGCGGTCTCCGATGAAGAACTCGGCCTTCTTGCCCTGGTAGACGACGTAGCCCTTGGTGCCCATCGGCCAGCTGGGGCTGGCCGCGAGGCCCTTCTGCATCGGCTTACCCGATGCGGGGGTGCCGGTGTCGCCGTTTACGCCCGATCCGTCGTCCCAGAAGTAGGACGCGGTCGTGCTGCCCTTGAGGAGGGGGCAGCCGGCGGACTGCTGTGCGGGGACGGTCTCATACTTGGCCGCGATGCTGGAAATGGGGGATCTCCTGACTGGTCACGGTTGGGTAATCGGACATTAAGCCAAGAACATCCCAAACCCCAATGGATGCACATGAAATTTTACTTTTGTCATATAGATCAGCAAACCCCCCATCTCTCCCGTGGGCCCTCCCCGTGGCCCCTATTTGTGGGGTGATCATGCAGAAGTTCGGCGGCGGGCGCTCTGAGCTGCCATGACCCAAATCGTGATCATGCAGAAGTTCGGTAAAGAGCGCCTTAACCTGGGAAGATACAGTTCGTGATCATGCAGGGAATCCGCCGGGAACCGCTCCCGACCGGCGGCGCCGGCGACCAGTACGGCACCCGTGGCCGTCGGCCTGAGGGAGCCGCCGACGAAGCGGCCACGTTCCAATAGCCTCAGGCGAGCCAGAGGTCACCCTGGACGCCGCCACTGCACACGACAGGCACCCAGGCCGTCGGTCGAGCCCGGCCACCCGTACGGCCAAGCCAGGGCTGCATGATCACGGATGATGTCACCGCAGGTCGGCAAGCCTGCGGCCGAAGTTCTGCATGATCACGACTCAGGTTTCCGCAGGTCAGCACGCAGGTCATCGAACTTCTGCATGATCACGCCTCGGGTCGCCGCAGGCCGGGCCCGTAATCCCCGAGCTTCTGCATGATCACGCCAAGGGTTGTCGAGGGTTGCCGCGCACCGAGGGTCATCTCTCGGGGGCATGGGGGGCATTGACCGAGGGGATTTCTCAGAGTAATTTCGAGCAAACTCTTAGGAAAGTTAACTAAGAGTTAAGCGGTGTGCATAGTCGCCACCTGCTTGAACACCCCCCGCCAAAGGAGATCCTGATGCGCAGGAGACGTACCGCGGTGATCGTGGCCGCCCTCGGCAGCACCCCTCTCCTCCTTGTCCCCGCCGCTCTGGCCCACGGCACGATGCAAAACCCCGTCAGCCGCGTGTACGCGTGCTTCCTCGAAGGCCCGGAGAACCCGCAGTCGGCGGCCTGCAAGGCGGCGGTCGCCGCGGGCGGCACGCAGGCGCTCTACGACTGGAACGAGATCAACCTCGCCAACGCGGGCGGGCAGAGCAAGTCGATCATTCCCGACGGGAAGCTCTGCAGCGCCGGCCGGGACAAGTACAAGGGCTTCGACCTGCCGCGGACCGACTGGCCCGCCACGAACGTCAGCTCGGGCCCCTTCACCTTCACCTACCGGGCCACCGCACCCCACCGGGGCACCTTCGAGCTCTACATCACCAAGAACGGCTACAACCCGGCGCTGCCGCTCAAGTGGTCCGACCTTGAGGCGACGCCGTTCCTCCGGGTGACCGACCCGGCGCTGACCAACGGCGCCTACGTCATGAACGGCACCATCCCATCCGGCAGGACGGGCCGCCACGTCATCTACTCCATCTGGCAGCGCTCCGACAGCCCGGAGGCGTTCTACACCTGCTCGGACGTCACCTTCGGCGGCGGCGGAAACCCGACACCCACCCCCACGCCCACCCCGACACCCACGCCCACTCCCACAAGAACACCCACGCCGACCCCGACCCCCACGCCTCCCGGCGCCTTCCCCGCGTGGAAGGCCGGAACCGCCTACGCCGTCGGAGCGAAGGTCACCTACGGCGGCGCCAACTATCAGTGCCTTCAGGCGCACACGTCGCTGACCGGATGGGAGCCGCCCAACGTGCCGGCTCTCTGGAAGAAGATCTAGCCGTCGCCGAGCAACCCGGCGGGCAGCGGGATCGCCGGGAACGGGTTGTCGGGCAGCAGGATCAGCCGCCGCGGCGTGGCGGACAGGTCGGCCGCGTCCAGATGGAGCAGCGCCGACCCGATGCCCGCCGCGCCGACCATGTATCCGGTGTCGGCGGTGACGTCCCCGGGCCTGAGCCGCCGATACGCCTGATACCACCGGTATCCGGCC
The DNA here is from genome assembly GCF_016863335.1 of Planotetraspora thailandica. Classification (GTDB taxonomy): domain Bacteria; phylum Actinomycetota; class Actinomycetes; order Streptosporangiales; family Streptosporangiaceae; genus Planotetraspora; species Planotetraspora thailandica. The sequence goes on along the minus strand of NZ_BOOR01000038.1, from coordinate 20,510 downwards.
TGGTCATGACTGGTCGCGCGGCCCATGAGGTCGTCGCCCAGCGTCCGGGCGAACCGCAGGTGCGATTCGCGTCCCGTGGCCGCCCACAGGCCGACGAACAGTTCGATGAGACCGGCGGTCCCGCAGCACTGGCAGGCGACGTTCCAGTAGCCGGAGGTGTGCCGCTGGGGCACCCCGCTCTGGACGATGCCGTGCGCGAGCCGCTCGACCCAGTCGAGGTCGCCGGGGTCGCCGGTCACGCGGTAGAGCTCGTAGAACATCCGCGCGACCCCGGCCGACCCCGAGCAGAAGCCGAGATAGTGCAGGCTGCGGCCTTGCGGCACGTGGTGCGGGATCATCGCGCACTTGTCGGTCACGACGCTGACCGTACGGACGAAGTCGGCCCCCCGGCGTGCCCCGGCGAGGAAGCGCTCGTCGCCGGTCACGCCGTACAGGCGGGCGAGCAGGAAGGCGGTGCCGGCGGTGCCGGACAGGAAGCCGGGGGTGACGGCGTCGACGGGCAGGCCGGCGCAGGAGTCACCGCCGAACCGGTGTCCGGGCACGGCGAGCGAGGAGATCCGCTCTCCCGCCTCGACGGCCAGTTCCTCGTAGACCGGGACTCCGAGGATGCCGGCGGCGTGGAGCAGCGTCAGCACGATGCCGCCGTCTCCTCGCTGGGCCGGATCGCCCGTCCAGCCGACACCGCCGCCCAACTGGCGCGCGCTGCGCACGATCTGGTCGGCCGCCTCCCGGGCGGCCGTCGTGATCTGCTCGTCGCCCGTCGCCCAGCCGGCCTCGGCCATGGCGAAAACCGCGCCGGACAGGCCGTGATAGAAGGTCAGGTCGGCCTGCTCGCGCCAGGTCGCGGCGAGATAGCGGGCGCCCGCGAGGGCGTCGTCGAGGTAGGCCTCATGGCCGGTGGCCGCGGCCAGTTCGAGGAAGAACAGCACGATCCCGGCCGCGCCGGAATACAGCGACGACGGGTGACCCGCGTTCGCCGATCGCCCCTGAGGGTCGGGATTGGCGACCCAGTGGCGGCCGAGCCCGTCGTCGGCGGCCGCGGACCGCACCCAGCGGCCTGCCAGGACGGCGGCGGTCGTCGGCGACTCAGCGCATGACCACGAGCTCATACCTCATTGTCCCATATTGTTGGTAGGTAATAGGGACACTTTCGCGTCCCCTCGGTCCGGCCACCATGATTCCGGCATTCCGCCGCGCTCGCACCGCGATCGGGCTCGCCACACCGATCACCGCTGGTCCCTGCGCAACGGATGGTCCCTCGGGATCTCGACCAGCACGATCGGCGTGCCGTCCGGATCCTCGATCCACATCTCCACGAGCCCCCACGGTTCGGTGACGGGGCCGCGAATCACCGCCACACCGGCGGACGCGAGCCGGTCGTGCTCGGCCTGGACGTCGCGCACCTGGAGCCAGATCCCCGGCCCCCCGTGCGCGGGCCCGCCGGAGTGTTTCGAGACCTCCAGGAGGCCCTGCCCGAGGAAGAACACGACGCCGGGATCCTCGGGCGGGCCGAACTCGCGGTAGACCGCGAGGCCGAGCACGTCACGATAGAAGCGGCGGCTCGCCTCGGCGTCGGCCGGGCGGAGCAGAATCCTGCTGCTCAGGATCTCCATGCTCCCGATCCTGCCCGGACGCACCGAGCTATAGGCCTTTCGTCCCGCCCGCGGGGGACGGATGGCCGTGCCGCGGCGCCTCCGGCGGGCGGACGCTTGATTGCACGGACGCCGCATCACGCGCAAGGAGATCTCATGCTCGAGAAGCTGGACGACGAGGAGTGCATGCGGCTGATCACCCCCGGCGGCGTGGGACGCGTGGCGTTCGGCTGCTGCACGGGCGTCATGATCCTCCCGGTCAACTACATGATCGTCGAAGGGAACCTGCTGATCCGCACGGCTCTCGGCGGGCCGATGGACGAAGACCTGCGCAGCGGCGTCGAAGGCGCCGACGTCATGATCGCGTTCGAGGTCGACCACATCGACGACGCGGCACACGAAGGGTGGAGCGTGCTCGTGCGGGGCGGTGCCCGCCACGTGTCCTCCGACCGTGACCGCGCGTCCGCCGCGGCCTCCGGCCTCGAGTCGTGGGCGGGCGGCGAGCGGGACCTGTTCATCAGGATCCTCCCAGTGGAGATCACCGGACGCCGGGTCAAGCAATGAGATGAAGGCCTGGGTGGTGGCCCGTCCGGGCCCGATCAGCACACGCCCGCTGGAGCAGGCGGACCTGGCGGTGCCCGTGCCCATGCCGGGCGAGGTGCTCGTCCGCGTCGAGGCCTGCGCGGTCTGCCGGACCGACCTGCATCTGGCCGAGGGCGACCTCCCGCCACGCCGGCCCCGCACCGTCCCCGGGCACGAGGTCGTGGGCCGGGTCGTCGGGCTCGGTCCCGGCACCGCGTCAAGCTTGCAGCCCGGCGACCGGGTGGGAGTGGCCTGGCTGCGCTCGACGTGCGGGCGGTGCCCGTACTGTCTGCGGGGGGCGGAGAACCTGTGCCCCTCGTCCACCTACACGGGCTGGGACGTCGACGGCGGCTACGCCGAATATGTCGCCGCCCCGGCGGACTACGTCTACCCGTTGCCGGGCGACATGCCGGCTCCCGAGCTCGCGCCGCTGCTGTGCGCCGGGATCATCGGCTATCGCGCCCTGCTGCGCGCCGAGCTGCCGCCCGGCGGGCGGCTCGGCATCTACGGGTTCGGCGCCTCGGCCCACCTGACCGCACAGGTCGCCATCGCCGAGGGCGCCACAGTGCACGTCATGACCAGGTCGGCCGCGGCGCGCGAGCTGGCCCTGAAGCTCGGCGCCGCGTCGGCCAGCGGCAGCGACGACCCGCCTCCCGAGCCGCTCGACGCGGCGATCCTGTTCGCACCGGTCGGCGATCTGGTGCCGGTCGCCCTGGCCGCGCTCGACCGCGGGGGCACCCTGGCCGTCGCGGGGATCCACCTGACCGACATTCCTCCGCTGGTCTATGAGCGGCACCTGTTCCAGGAGCGCACGCTTCGCAGCGTCACCGCCAACACCCGGCAGGACGGCCGGCGGTTCCTGGAGCTGGCCGCGATCCACCGGCCCAGGGTGACGATCACGCCCTATCCCTTCGACGCCGCCGACCGGGCGCTCAGCGACCTGGCCGCCGACCGGGTCGAGGGCGCGGCCGTACTGCTGCTGTAGGCGCTAGCAGCGCGGCAGCACGGGCTCCAGCCGGAAGAGACCGCCTCGCACGTCCGCGGCGGCCTGAGGAGGCGCCGCCCTGCCCGCCACCGCCTTGAGGATGTCGGTCGCGGTGATGAGCCCCTGCAACGCGCCGGAAGCCCCCGTCACGGGGACGACGTCGACATCGGCGTCGATCATCAGACCGGCGACCGCGGCCAGCGGCGTCTCGGGGGCGGCCCGGGGGCAGGCCGGGTCCAGGAGGCTGCCCACCCGCACGCTCGACTGCTCGGCCGGCCCGCCTGACCAGTGGCTGGCCACGTCCTCGCGCCGCAGCACGCCGACGACCCGGGATTCCGCGTCGATCACCGGCAGGTGGTGAAGGTCGCCCCTGCGCATGAGCTCCCACGCCATGAGCGGCGACTCGTCCGGCTCTATGGTGACGAGCATCCGGCTCATCACGTCCGCCGCCCGCATGCTCTCGAAAGTCATCGGTCGGCCACCTTCCTCGGCCGTCGCGGCGCCGCGACGGCCAGATCGTCATGAGCGAATGTGAGATCGGCCACCACGTCGACCACGCCGTCGATCCGCCAGATCTCGTCCACGATGGCGGCGATCCGCGACCGGCGGTCCACTCCTCCGCTCACCGCGACCCGCCCGCGGTCCACCTCGACCACGCAACGCCTGACGAAGGGGGCGACCACCGCGATCACCTCGTCGCGGATGTCCTCGGCGGGCCGGGCGAACACCTTCAGCAGGTCGGCCTGCCGTACCAAGCCGAGGATGCAGCCCGTCACCGGGTCCACGACGGGGAGTTGCCTGACCCTGTTGTCGCGCATGAGCTGCGCCGCGCGGCGCAGCGGCGTGTCCTCGGTGACGGTGATCGCCGGGCTCGTCATGATCTCCGCGGCGGTACGGCCCGCCGCCTTCCTCGACTGGGTGCGGCGCGCACACCCCTCGAAGATCGCGTCACCGGCCCGCCTGCCGCCCAGGCCCTTGAGCAGCAGGTCGTCGTCGGAGACGATGCCCACCACACACCGGTTCCTGTCGACGACGGGCACGGCGTCCACCCGGAACCGGCACACCGCGTCGACCACATCGGTGAACGAGGCGCCCTCCTCGACCGCGATCACGAACCGGCTCATGACGTCCCGCACGCACATCGACACGGCGTCCCCCCTGACTCGACATCAGCCTTGCCGCGCCGGTGGGGACTTCGAAGTGGCCGAAGGTCACTGCTCGCCGGGACCTACGGCCCCACCACCATGGTGATCGTCTCTCACTGGTATCGAACGGGCATGATTTGATGGTTGCCATGGCAAACCCCGCGATCCTGACCGTCGACGACGATCCGGCTGTCTCGCGCGCCGTAGCCCGTGACGTGCGGCGACGGTACGGTGATCGCTACCGCGTGGTCCGCGCCGAGTCCGGCGACGCCGCCCTGGAAGCGCTCCGAGAGATCAAGCTGCGCGGCGAGCAAGTGGCGATCATGCTCGCCGACTACCGGATGCCCCACATGAACGGCATCCAGTTCCTCGAGCAGGCGATGGACCTGTTCCCGCTCGCGCGCCGCGTGCTGCTCACCGCCTACGCCGACACCGAGGCGGCCATCGACGCGATCAACCTCGTCGACCTCGACCACTACCTCCTCAAGCCGTGGAACCCGCCGGAGGAGAAGCTCTACCCGGTGGTCGACGCCCTGCTGGATGCCTGGCTGGACACCCCCGACTCGGCCGTGCCCGAGACCAAGGTCATCGGTCACCGGTGGTCGGCGCCGTCGTTCGCCGTGCGCGACTTCCTGGCCCGCAACCTCGTGCCGTACCGCTGGCTGCTGGCCGACGACCCGGAGGCCGTGCGCCTGCTGTCGGCCGCCGGCCTGTCCGCGGACGACGTGCCGGTCGTGGTGACGACCGATGGCGTGTCGCTGGTCAAGCCCGCCGAGGCCGACCTCGCCGCGCATGTCGGACTGTCGACCACACCGACCCTGGACTTCTACGACGTCGCGGTCGTCGGCGCGGGACCCGCGGGCCTGGGCGCGGCCGTCTACGGCGCGTCCGAGGGACTGCGGACGGTGCTCGTCGAGCAGCGCGCGACGGGTGGCCAGGCGGGCCAGAGCAGCCGGATCGAGAACTACCTCGGCTTCCCCCAGGGCGTGTCCGGCGCCCAGCTCACCGACCGCGCCCGCAGGCAGGCGCTGAGGTTCGGAGCCGAACTGCTCACCACCCGCGAGGTGGTCAGCCTGGAATGCGGCGGCACGTCCCGGCTGCTGCGTTTCGGCGACGGCTCGGCCATCGTCGCCCACACCGTGGTGCTGGCGACCGGGGTGTCCTACCGCAGGCTGGACGCGCCCGGCCTGGCCGAACTGACCGGCCGCGGCGTCTTCTACGGCTCGGCTTCGACCGAGGCGCCCAGTTGCAAGGGCGAGGAGATCTACATCGTCGGCGGGGCCAACTCGGCCGGCCAGGCCGCCGTGTACTTCGCCGGCTACGCCGAGCGGGTGCACATCCTCATCCGCGGCGACGACCTCAGCCGGTCGATGTCCCGCTACCTGATCGACCAGATCGAGAAGGTCCCCAACATCGAGGTGCATCCGCGCACCGTCGTGGTCGAAGGGCACGGCGCCGACCACCTGGAACGGCTCACGGTGTGCGACTCGCGCACTGGGAACACCAGGACCGTGGAGACCTCCTGGTTGTTCGTCTTCATCGGGGCCGAGCCGCGCACCGACTGGCTCGGCGACGAGGTCGCCCGCGACCGGCACGGCTTCGTCCTCACCGGGCCCGACCTGCTCGCGGAGGGCCGGCGCCCACGCGGGTGGACCCTCCCCCGCGACCCCTATCACTTGGAATCCAGCATCCCCGGCGTCTTCGCCGCGGGCGACGTGCGGGCCGACTCGGTCAAACGCGTCGCCTCAGCCGTCGGCGAGGGCGCGATGGCGGTGTCGCTGATCCACCGCTACCTGGAGGCGCAATGAGCAAGCGGCTGACCCCGGACGAGCTGCGCACGCTCTTCCTGTTCGAGTCCCTCGACGACGATCAGCTGGCCCGGCTGGCCGCCGACGGCGAGGTCGAGCACCGCGACGCGGGCACGGTCGTCTACGCCGAGGGCGAGCCCGCCACCTGCTTCTTCGTACTGCTCGAAGGCACCGTCGCGATGAGCAGGCGCGTCCACGGGGACGAGGTGGAGGTCAACCGTACCGAGCAGCGCGGCGTATACGGCGGGGCCACCCAGGCCTACATCGGCGAGCGGGTTTCCCAGACCTACCTGAACACGCTGCGGGCGATCACCGACTCCGAGTTCTTCGTGCTGCCGGCCGACGTGATGGCCGCGGCGGTCCGCGAGTGGTTCCCCATGGCGATCCACCTGCTCGAAGGCCTGTTCTTCGGCATGCGGGCCACCCAGACGATCGTCGGCGAGCGGGAGCGGCTGCTGGCGCTCGGCTCGTTGTCGGCCGGGCTCACTCACGAGCTGAACAACCCGGCCGCCGCGGCCGTGCGGGCGACCTCGACGCTGCGCGAGCGGGTCTCCGGCATGCGGCAGAAGCTCGCGATGATCGCCGACGGGCGCCTGGACGGCACGCAGCTGCACCGTCTGGTCGAGCTCCAGGATGATGCGGTCAAGCGGGCGGCGAGCGCGCCCAAGCTGTCCGCGCTCGCCACCTCCGACGCCGAGGACGCCATCGCCGACTGGCTCGACGACCACGACGTCACCGGCGGCTGGGACCTCGCGGCGACGCTCGTCGCCGGGGGCGTCGACGTGGAGTGGCTGGAGCACATCGCCTCCACTGTCGAGGACGGCGACCTGGAGCCGGCCCTGCGCTGGCTCTGCTACACCGTCGACACCGAGCTGCTCATGGGCGAGATCGAGGACTCGGTCACCCGCATCTCGGGGCTCGTCGCCGCGGCCAAGCAGTACTCCCAGCTCGACCGCACGCCGTACCAGACGATCAACGTCCACGATCTTCTCGACGCCACCCTGACGATGATGCAGGCGAAGATCCCCAAGGGGGTGCGGGTGGTCAAGGACTACGACCGGGCGCTGCCCTCGATCCCCGCGTACGCCGCCGAGCTCAACCAGGTGTGGACGAACCTGATCGACAACGCGGTCGGGGCCATGGACGGCGAGGGCACCCTGACCGTGCGCACCACCCGCGAGGACGGCAGGCTCATCGTCGAGATCTCCGACACCGGCTCCGGCATCGCCCCCGAGATCAGGCAGCGGATCTTCGAGCCGTTCTTCACCACCAAACCGGTCGGCGAGGGCACCGGGCTCGGATTGGACATCTCCTACCGCATCGTGGTCAACAAGCATCACGGGGATATCCGGGTGGAGTCCCAGCCTGGGGCCACCACGTTCAGGGTGTACCTGCCGATCGACGACCAGGACGCCGCCTAGCGGTGTTCTGAGCGCCTTCCCGAAGCTCGTACAGTGTGGGCATGGGCTTGGTCAGCACCGTCGGTCTGGTTCTGCATCCCCAGCGAGACTCCAAGGAGGCCATCGACACGATCGTCGAGTGGGCGCGAGGGCGCGGGGTGACCGTGCTCGGGCTGCCCGACGAGGTGGACCGCATCGACTGCAGCGCGATCGCGGTGGACTCCACGACGCTGGTCAAGAAGGCCGACCTGCTGGTCAGCCTCGGCGGCGACGGCACGATGCTGCGCACCATGCGGCTGATCGAGGGCCACCCGACGCCGATCCTCGGCGTCAACCTCGGCAGGCTCGGCTTCCTGGCCGAGATCGACGTGGAGGGGTTGGCCCCCGCCCTGTCGGCGATCGACAACCACGAATACACGGTCGAGCCGCGCATGGCCGTACGGACGACGGGGCCGGACGGGCGCACGACGACGGCGTTCAACGACATCGCCCTCGTGCGCATCCCCGGAGACGGGCTGTCGGCGGTGGCCGTCTCGGTCTACGGGCACCCGTTCGTCCGGTACGCGGCCGACGCGTTGATCGTCGCCACCTCCACCGGATCCACCGCGTACAGCTTCTCCGCCGGAGGGCCGATCGTGTCGCCCACGGTGGAGGGCTTCCTCGTGGTCCCCGCGGCGGCGCACACGGCGTTCAACCGGGCGCTGGTGCTGTCGGCCGACGAGGAGGTGACGCTCGACGTCCTGCCCACCAGCGGTCAGCTCGCCATGGAGGTGGACGGCGCCATCGGCGGCTACCTGTCCCCCGGCGACCGGCTCACCGTGACCGCCATACGGGCGGCGGCCCAGGTCGTACGGCTCGGCACCACGAACTTCTACGAGCGCGCCCGGCGCAAGCTCCGCGTGAACGGCAGCGCCGAGGTCGACTAGTTTGCCGGCGTATTGCCTGGTCAAAGCTTCCGAATGTTACGAAACGGTCTCGCGACGGGGGGTAGGGAACCCTCCATGGGACATCACGAGCACAGCGGTCACAGCCACGCGCACGACTCGGGCTGCGGGCACACCGCCGTACCGCATGGCGATCACACCGACTACGCCCACGACGGGCACCTCCACAAGGCCCACAACGGGCACTGGGACGAGTGCGAGCCGTCGGGGCACGTCGAGCACCAGCATGATCACCAGCATGGCGAGGGCTGCGGTCACCAGTCCGTCCAGCACGGCGACCACCTCGACTACGCGCACGACGGCCACCGTCACGCCGCCCACGCCGGCCACTGGGACGATCACTGACGCGGCGGCCGGCCCGGGATTGCCCGGGCCGGCCGGCGCCGTCAGAATCCCTGGCTCAGCAGCCCCTCGATGTCGGCGAGGTCCTCGGCCGTCAGGGGCGGGCCGGAAACGGCGGCTACGTTCTGCTCCAGCTGGGCCACGCTGCTCGCCCCGATCAGCACGGACGTGATCCGCGGGTCACGCAGAACCCACGAGAGGGCCAGCTGAGCGAGGGACTGGCCCCGCCTCTGCGCCACCTTGTCCAGGCCGCGAAGCGTCTCCAGCAGATCGGGCGTGAGCCGGTCGCGGGTGAGGAAGCGGCCGAGCGCCATCCGTGAGCCCTCGGGCACGTTTCCGTCGAGGTAGCGGCCCGTCAGCAGGCCCTGCGCCAGCGGGGAGTAGGCGATGCAGCCGGCGCCCGCCGCCTCCAGAGTGTCGAGCAGGCCGCCTTCCGCCCAGCGGTCCAGCATCGAATAGGCCGGCTGGTGGATCAGCAGCGGGGTGCCGAGCTCCTCGAGCGCGGCCACCGCCCGGGCCGTCTGCTCCGCCGAATAGTTGGAGATGCCCACGTAAAGCGCCTTGCCCGCCCGGACCGCGCTGTCGAGCGCGCCCATCGTCTCCTCGATCGGGGTGTCGGGGTCGGGGCGGTGGGAGTAGAAGACGTCGACGTAGTCGAGCCCCATCCGCGTGAGCGACTGGTCGAGGCTGGCCAGCACATACTTGCGCGACCCCCACTCCCCGTACGGCCCGGGCCACATGTCGTAACCGGCCTTGGTGGAGATGAACAGCTCGTCCCGGTAGGGGCGGAAGTCGGCGTTCAGGTGACGCCCGAAGTTCTCCTCCGCGGAGCCGGGCGGCGGACCGTAGTTGTTGGCCAGGTCGAAGTGGGTGATCCCGAGATCGAACGCCCGGCGGAGGACGGCCCGCTGAACGTCGAAGGTGTCGGTGTGGCCGAAGTTGTGCCACAGGCCGAGCGAGACCTCAGGCAGCAGGACTCCGCTCCGGCCGCTGCGCCGGTATTTCATGGAGTCGTAGCGGCCACTCGCGGCGGCATAGATCTGCGGGGACATCGGGGCCCTTTCTCTGGGTTGCGGCAGCACAACGATCTCAGACGGGCCCCGTCGAGGTCAGCGGACCCCGCGCGGACGGAACTGCACGCTGATGCGAGGGCCGGTGGGCCTGGTGGTCTTGGGGACCGCGTGCTCCCAGGTGCGCTGGCAGCTTCCGCCCATCACCAGCAGGTCGCCGTGGCCGACCTCGTGGCGCAGCGCGGGCCCGCCGCCGCGCGGGCGCAGCAGCAGCGGCCGCGGCGTGCCCACCGAGACGATCGCCACCATGGTGTCCTCCGAGCTGCCCCTGCCGATGGTGTCGCCGTGCCAGGCCACGCTGTCGCGTCCGTCGCGGTAGAGGCACATCCCCGCCGTGCGGAACGGCTCCCCCAGTTCGTCGCCGTAGTGCGCGTCGAGCGCGGCCTTCGCCTCCACGAGCAGGGGGTCGGGAAGGGGCTCGTCCTCTCCGTAGAACTTCAGCAGGCGGGGCACGTCGACCATCCGGTCGTACATGTGCCGGCGCTCCGCGTGCCACGGCACGACTTCGAGGAGCCGTTCGAACAGGGCGTCGGCACCGGTGATCCAGCCGGGGCGCACGTCCACCCAGGCCCCGTGGTCGAGCACCGTGCGCCGCACCGCCTGGCCGAGGGGGCCGAGGGTGGCCTCCTCGCTCCAGCCGAACAACGATCCCTGGAAGGCGCCGGTCATGCGCACCAGTATATTCAAACAAGCTTTCGATCATTCGTAGGTCTTCAGCGTGATGCCCTCGGCGACCTTGCGCACGCCCTTGGCGATCAGCCCCTTCCAGGGCACGTACGGCAGGAGCTTGAAGTTCTGGTTGACGAACCAGGCCATGAGGCCGCTGTCGGGCACCATCCACTTGCTCACTCCCTGCCCCTGCTTCTGGCACGCCGTGGCGTAGGCGCGCATCTCCTCCTCGTACCGCGCGAACGCCCTGCGGTGGTCGCCTCCCGCCGCCGCGAGCTCTCCCGCGAGCACGTACGCGCCGACCATGGCCAGGCCGGTGCCCATGCCGGACAGCGGTGAGGGGCAGGACGCGGCGTCGCCGAGCAGCACCACACGTCCCTTCGACCAGTGGTCCATGTGCACCTGGCTGATCGAGTCGAAGTAGAAGTCGGGCGCGTCCGCCATGTCGGCGAGCAGCCGGGGGGTCTCCCAGCCGACGCCCGCGAAGACCTCAGCGAGGATCTTCTTCTGCGCCTCGGTGTCGTGGCGGTCGTAGGACAGCGGCGGGGAGGCGAAGTAGAACATGGCCCGCGCCTCCGTGTTGTGGCGGGCGCTGAAGACGGAGACGACCTTTCCCGGGGCGATGTAGGCCCGGCCGGCGTGGTCGAGGCGGAGGCGGTTGGCGGTGGGGAAGACCGCGCAGTACAGGCCGAGTTCGCGCACGAACCGCGACTCCGGGCCGAAGGTCAGCGCCCGGACGGCGGAGTGCAGCCCGTCGGCGCCGACGACCAGGTCGAACCTGCGGGGCGCGCCGCGCTCGAAGGTGACGTCCACGCCGCCCGCGTCCTCGGTGATCGAGGTGATGGAGTCGCCGAAGATGTACTCGGTGCCGTCCCTGGTCAGGTCGTAGAGGATGTGGGCGAGGTCGCCGCGCAGGATCTCGATGTCGCCGGCGAACAGGTCGGCGGGCATGTCGGCGATGCGCTTGCCGACCGCGTTGACGTACGAGGTGGCCCCCATGTGGGTCTGGGCCTTCTCGACGTCGGCGCGGATGCCCATGCGCTCCAGGAGGGCCAGGTGGGCGCGTCCGCGGAAGTCGACCGCGTAGCCGCCCTCCCGGAGCGCGGGCGCCCGTTCCACGACGGTGGGGCTGAAGCCGTACCGCCGCAGCCAGTAGGCGAGGGCGGGGCCCGCGACGCTCGCTCCGGAGATCAGGACCTTGAGGTTGCCGTTTCGCTGTGCGATGTCTGTGATGTTCATGGCCGTGAGCCTGCCGGGGCGCCCTGACCGCGGGCGTACGGCGGGCGCACGGCCGGATCACCGCACGCTGACGGCCGTCTACCAGGCGACGGGCAGCCCGGGCAGGCCGCCGGTCAGGCGGTCGGCGCGCGGCTTCAGCTCCTCGTACGGCACGGCGAGGCGCAGCCCGGGGAAGCGCTGGAAGATCGACCCGAAGACCGCCTGCAACTCGACCCTGGCCAGGCTCGCGCCCAGGCAGTAGTGGATGGCGTAGCCGAAGCCGACATGGGGCTCGGCGGCCTCGCGGCCGATGTCGAACCGCTCCGGATCCGGGTAGACCCGCTCGTCCCGGTTGGCGGCCATCGTCGCGAGCATCACGGCGTCGCCGGCCCGGATGGTCACGCCGCCGACCGCGATGTCCTCACGCGCGTAACGCAGCACCCCGTGCTCGCTGGGCGCGGCCACCCGCATGATCTCCTCGACGGCCGCGGGGACCAGCGACGGGTCGCGCATGAGCGCGTCGCGCTGCTCGGGATTGCGCATGAAGAGCAACACCCCGAAATCGATCTGGTTCACGGTCGTCTCGTGGCCGGCGAACAACAGGCCCGCGGCCATCCTGGCGATCTCGTCCTCGGGCAGGTCCGCCGCGGCGAGGTCCGAATAGACGTCCTCTTCCGGGTTCGCCCGCTTGGCCTCGACGATCGCGTAGGTGTAGGCCCGCATCTCCGCCTGGGCCGCCGCCGCGCTCTCCTCGTCCTCGAGGTCGGACATCGTGTCGGCCAGCGCCCGGAACATGTCCCTGTCCTCGTACGGCACGCCGAGCAGCTCGCAGATCACCTGCATGGGCAGCGGAACCGACAGCGCCTCGTGCAGATCGGCCGGAGGGCCCGCCTTCTCCATGTCGTCCATGAGGCCGGCGACGAGCACGCGCACCCGGTCTCCCAGGTTCCGCATCCTGCGGGCCGAGAACGCGGGCGCGAGCAGCCGGCGCATGCCCTGGTGCAGGTGCCGCTCGCCGGCGTAGTCGCCGACCGGCCCGCCGAGCATGACGCTCTTGGACAGCCGGGGAGCCGACTCCGGCGTGGGATGCGACCGGCCGAACCGCTCGTCGGCGAACACCTGCCGGATCTCGTCGTAGCCGGTGACCAGCCACGCCTGATCGCCCGTCCGGGTCAGAACCCTGGCGACGGGCTCCTCGGCGCGCAGTTCGCCGAAGGCCGGTGAGATCCCCAGCGCGTCGGCGCGGTCGAACGGCAACTGCCGGAGTTCGGTCATGTCAGGATTCCTTTCAAGAAAGGCCACTCCTGACGTTCTCACCGGATTTCAGGCCGGACAAGCACCGAATTCACCGGCCGGTATGGCCGGCCGCCACCGGCTTGTCCACGACCATGCCCTCGGGCAGGCCGATGACCTCCGATCGGCCGTGGGCGTCGACGGACGCGGTGACCTCGGACCCGGCGACCCGCAACCCCCGCATGGAGACGGCGCCGAGCGGCGCGCCCTCAAGGGGCCGGACCACCACGCGCCCCCCGGGCACGTCGGGATGGAAGCCGACCGCCGCGTGGGCGATCGCGACCGCGGCCGCCGCCGACCACGCCTGCGGACGGCACGCGGCGGGGTACGGCATGGCCCTGCCCACCACACTCTGGGCGTCTCCCGAGAACAACTCGGGCAGCCGGTACTGGAACGCCTCCCCCGCCGCCAGCAGCCCCTCGGCCAGCGTGGCCGCCTGGGCGCCGAAACCCTCCCTGGCCAGCCCGGCGATCACGATCGCGGTGTCGTGCGGCCAGATGGACCCGCAGTGATAGGACAGCGGGCTGAATCCGCCGTCCTCCGACGACATCGTGCGCAGGCCGAATCCGGCGGCCATCGCGGGTGAGGCGAGCAGGCCGGCGACGGCGGCCGATTCCCCGGCCGACAGCAGCCCGGTGCCGAGCAGGTGACCGATGTTGCTCGTGAGGGAGTCGACCGGACGTTTGTCCCGGTCGAGCGCGAGGGCGGGGAAGCGGCCGTGCGGCCCGTCCACCCAGAAGCGGGCACGGAACCGCTCGGCCATGGCCCCGGCGTAATCGTGCCAGCGTGCGGCGCCCGGCCTGCCGAACGCCCCCAGCAGCGCCGCCGCGTCGAGGGCCGCCCGGTAGGCGTAGCCCTGGACCTCGGCCAGGGCGATAGGCGGCGCGGCGCGGGTGCCGTCGTGAAAGCGCACGGCGTCGCCGGAATCCTTCCACCCCTGGTTGGCGAGCCCGCGGGCGCTGGTGTCGATGTATTCGATGAAACCGTCGCGGTCGGCGTCCGCGTGGTCGCCGAGCCAGCCGAGAGCGGCCTCCAGGTTGGGCAGCAGCGCCGCGACCTCCCCGTCCGGCATGCCCCACCGCCACGCGTCGTGGAGCAGGCTGATCCACAGCGGGGTGGCGTCGATGGTTCCGTAGTAGGCGGCGGGCAGCAGCAGGCCGTTGCCCTCGACGGCGAACTCGTGCCGCCGCAGCTCATGCATGATCTTTCCGGGGGCCTCCCCCGAGCCCGGATCGAGCCGTACGCCCTGGCGGCGGGCCAGAACCCGCAGAGTGCCCGCGGCCAGCCCGGTGCCGAGGGGGAGCAGCATCCTGGCCGCCCACAGGCTGTCGCGGCCGAAAAGAGTCAGGAACCACGGCACGCCCGCGCCGAGGAACGTGTCGCCGGGGGCTCCGGCCTCGGCGAGGCGCAGCGACCGCAGGTCGTCGAGCGACTGGCGCAGCAGCCGGGTGAGCCTCCGGTCGTCGGCCGTGACCTCGGCCATGCTCCACTCGGCCTCGCCGGTGGGGGCCACCACGACCGCGGCGCGATCGTCGACCTCGGCCCGCCAGCGCAGCGTCACGCTGCTGCGGGGCTCCAGCGTGACCTCCCACCGCAGCCGTGAGACGCCGCCCCCTGGGGAGCCCGCCTCCGCCTGGGCCTCCTTTCCCGTCACGACCACCTGGACGGCTCCCGCGCTCCAGCGCAGCTCGCCGTCCGCCCCGGCCTGCGCGGCGGCCGGCTCGGCGGCGCCGCCCGACTTGACCACCTCGATCGGCGCGAAATCGCAGCCGAGCTCGATGGTCACCGTCGTGTGCACGGTCATGGAGGCGGTGGAGGCGATCTCCACACTTTCGGCCATGCCGTACGGGCCGATCTCGCGCACGCGGTCGATCCGCACGGTCGGGTCGGGGACGCGGTCGCCGAGGCCGCGGGCCAGCGACACGAAGCGGGTGCGGCCCGGCCCCGCGTGGGCGTGCCCGATCGCCTCGGGCTCCGCATCGTCGACCAGCAGCCGCGCCTGGGACAGCGCCCGGCTGTCGGCGTGGAAGAGCCCCTGCACGCCGGCGGCGCGGATCTGCCCGTCGGCTCCGCTGAGCGCGCTGGTCGGCGCCATGACGGTGCTGACGAGGTCATGAAGAAGCGGTTGGAGGCGGTGGGAAGTCTCGGAAGGGCGGGGCGCGGCGCCCCGCGCGCTCTCAGAGGTCGTCATGGGCGGGGGACACGAGCACGGGGGAGCCTCCTGATTTGAAGCTTGACCTTGACAGAACGCCGCGGGAGGTGCACATTGCGAAACACTTCCTTAACTTGAACGATCCAATCATGCCTTACTTCTCTTTGAACGTTCAAACCGACGGAAAGGCTCGTTGATGGCCGACAAGGTCACGATCGCCGACGTCGCCCGAGTGGCGGGCGTCTCCCGGCAGACGGTGTCCAACGTGCTGAACACGCCAGACGTCGTCCGCGAGGAGACCAGGCGGCGCGTCCTCGACGTCGTCGGCGAGCTCGGCTACCGCGTGAACCAGGCCGCCCGGCAGATGCGGACCGGCCGGTCGCGCCTGATCGCCATCCGGATCGACCCCGACCGCGACGGCATCAACGGCTCGGTGCTCGACCGCTTCCTGCACGGGCTGACCGACTCCGCCGCCCGCTCGGGCTACCGCGTCCTGCTCTACACGGCCGACGACGACCGTACGGAGATCGCCACCTTCGAGGACCTGCTCGGGGCGTACGAACCGGACGGCTTCGTGCTGACCGGCACCCACCACCAGGACCCCCGCGCCTCGTGGCTGCTCGGCAAGGGCGTGCCGTTCGTCACCTTCGGCCGGCCGTGGGGAGAGGAGTCCGAGGCGCGCCATCCCTGGGTCGACGTCGACGGAGCCGCGGGAACCGCCGCGGCGACCCGCCACCTGCTGGACGCCGGGCACAGCCGCATCGGATTCCTCGGCTGGCCGACCGGCTCCGGCGTCGGCGACGACCGCCGCGAAGGCTGGGCCCGTACGCTCGCGGAGGCCGGAATCGACCCCTCAGGGCTGAGCCGGGCCACGAGCGACGCCGTCGCCGACGGCGAGGCCGCAGCCCGCGATCTCATCGACTCCGACCCCGGAGTCACCGCACTCGTCTGCGTCAGCGACTCGCTCGCGGTGGGGGGGCTCCACGCCGCCCGCTCCCCCGGGCTCGCCTGGCGCGTCGACACCCGTCCCGACCTGCCCATCGCGGTGATCGGGTTCGACGACACGCCAGTGGCCAAGGCGGTGGGGCTGACCAGCCTCAGCCAGCCGCTCAAGGAGGCCGCGGCGAGCTGCGTCTCGCTGCTCGCGCGCGCCCTGGACGGCACCCAGACGTCGCAGGCCCCGGTGCTGCTCGAACCCTCGCTGGTCGTCAGGCAGTCGGCGTGATTCATCAGCGACCGTCCACACCCCCGAGATAGATCAGGAAAGTGCGATGAAGCACAGCAGCGTCTCCAGGAACAGCACCACGAAAAGGAACCTCAAAAAGGCGGCCCTCGGCGCCGCCGCGTGCGCCGTGGTCCTGTCGGCCGCGGCCTGCGGGAGCGGGTTCGACGACCAGGGCGCCCAGCAGGCCCAGCAGAGCAGCGGGCCCGCCAAGCTGCAGATCCTCATCGGCTCCTCCGGCGACGCCGAGACCGCGGCCGTCAAGGACGCCGCGGCCAAGTGGGCCTCGGCGAACGGCGCCACTGCGACGGTGACGCCCGCGCAGGACCTCTCCCAGCAGCTCGGTCAGGCCTTCGCCGGGGGCAACCCTCCAGACGTGTTCTACGTGGACGCCTCCCGCTTCGCCGACTACGCGAGCGTCGGCGCGCTGGAGCCGTACGGCGACAAGATCTCCAACTCCGCCGACTTCTACCCGAGCCTGCGCACCACGTTCACCTACAACGGCACGTTCTACTGCGCACCGAAGGACTTCTCCACGCTGGCGCTGGTGATCAACCAGGACCTGTGGTCCAAGGCCGGGCTGTCGGACTCCGACGTGCCGACGACCTGGGACCAGCTGACCGCGGTGAGCAAGAAGATCAAGGATGCGGGCGTCACGCCCCTCGCCATCGGCGACACCCGCGACCGGGTCGGCGCGTTCATGGTCCAGGCGGGCGGCTGGATCACCAGCCCGGACGGCAAGCAGGCCACCGCCGACAGCCCGGAGAACGTCCAGGCGCTCGACTACGTGCAGTCGCTGCTGAAGGACAAGCTCGCCGAATATCCCAAGCAGCTCGACGCGGGCTGGGCCGGCGAGGCCTTCGGCAAGGGCAAGGTGGCGATGACCGTCGAGGGCAACTGGATCAAGGGCGCGCTCCAGGCCGACTTCCCCGACGTGAAGTACACGGTGCACGAGCTGCCCGCAGGCCCGAAGGGCAAGGGCACGTTGTCGTTCACCACCTGCTGGGGCATCTCCGCCAAGAGCAAGTACAAGCAGCAGGCGATCAGCTTCGTCGAGGCGATGACCACGGCCGACCAGCAGTTGACCTTCGCGCGCGCGTTCGGCGTCATGCCGTCGCGCCAGTCGGCCAAGGACGCCTACGTCACGGCGTTCCCCGGCGACGCGCCCTTCGTGAACGGCGCCGACTACGCCCAGGGCCCGGTCAACGCTCCGAAGATGGACAGCGTGCTGGCCGACTTCGACAGCGGCATCCAGCAGCTCACCTCGACCACGCCCAAGGCGCTTCTCGAACGGGTGCAGAAGAACACCCAGACCGCGCTCGGTAACTAGCCGCATCCCAGAGGGAAGGAGGCCGACGTGGCGGGCACGACGACTGCGGCGGGCCGCGGCCGATTGCGGCACCGCGTCTCAGCGGTCACCAGAGAGAACGTCGCGGGCTGGTTGTTCGTGGCACCCGTCGTGATCATCCTCGGCCTGTTCATGCTGCTGCCGATCTTGATGGCTCTCTGGGTGAGCCTCACCTCCTGGAACGGGCAGGGCAGCCCGTTCCAGGCCGGTGTGCCGTTCGTGGGGGCGGACAACTACACCCGCCTGTTCACCCAGGAGGGCCTGGCCCGGCAGGACTTCATGACGAGCATCCGCAACAACATCTACTACGTGGCGATCGTCGTGCCGACGCAGACGGTCCTGGCACTCGGGCTCGCCATGATCGTCAACAGCAGGCTGCTCAAAGGCAAGAGCTTCTTTCGCGCGGCGTTCTTCTTCCCGTCCGTCACCAGCTCGGTGGCCATCAGCGTGGTCTTCCTGTTCATCTTCGCCAACTCCGGCGCGGTGACCAACCTGCTCGGCCTCTTCGGGATCGACGGGCCCCAGTGGTTCTCCGACTCGCGGGGCACTCTGCACCTGCTCCTCGGGGCGCTCGGGCTCGTCGACCCCGGCTCTCCCCCGGCGGCCCTCACCTCCGGGGGACCGTTCGGCCTGTCCTGGTGGGACTGGTTGTCCGGCCCGAGCGTCGCCATGACGACGATCATCATGCTGGTCGTCTGGACGACCTCCGGCACGTTCATGCTGATGTTCCTGGCCGCTCTTCAGGACATCCCGGTCACCTTGGAGGAGGCGAGCATGCTCGACGGGGCGGGCCGGTGGCAGCGCTTCCGCCACGTGACACTGCCGCTGCTCAAACCGACCCTGTTCCTCGTGCTGACGCTCGGGCTGATCTCGACGTGGCAGGTGTTCGACCAGATCTACGTGATGAGCCAGGGCGATCCGGCGAAGACCACCCTCACCCCGGCCTACCTGTCGTACCGGACGGCGTTCCGCAGTTTCGACTACGGCTCGGGCACGGCGATCTCGTTCGTGCTCTTCTCGATCATCGTGGTGATGACCCTGATTCAGCGGTGGGTCATGCGTGAGCGGAGGTCATGACATGGCCGGCAACAAGAAGGACCCGCGGTCGCTGGCGTCCACCTTCGCGGGGTACTGCATCCTGGTCTTCTTCGCGCTCGTCTTCCTCTATCCGTTCGTCATCCAGATCGGCAACTCGCTGAAGACCGAGGCGGGCGCCGCGGCCAACCCGCTGTCCCCGATTCCCGATCCGCTGTCGTTCGCCGGTTACGCGCGGGCCTTCGCCGACACCGACATGCCGTTGTGGCTGGGCAACTCGCTGCTGGTCACCGTCATCGTCACGGCCGGCCGGCTCCTCCTCGACTCCATGGCGGGCTACGCCTTGGCCCGGCTGCGGTTCCGGGGACGCAGGGCGCTGTTCTCCGCGATCATCGCGGTGCTGGCCGTACCAGGAGTCGTGCTGTTCATCCCGAAATTCCTCGTGCTCAACCAGCTCGGGATATACGACAGCTACACCGCGCTGATCCTGCCCGTGATAGCGGACGCGGCGGGGGTGTTCATCATGAAGCAGTTCTTCGAGTCGATCCCGGTCAGCGTGGAAGAGGCAGCCCGCATCGACGGCGCCGGGACATTCCGTACATTCTGGTCGGTTGTCCTGCCGATGGCCCGGCCTGCGCTCATCACGCTGACCGTGATCTCCTTCCAGGGCACCTGGAACGAGTTCCCGCACACGCTCGTGGCGGTGCAGAACCCCCACCTGTTCACGCTGCCCCGCGGCCTCGCCGACCTGGTCAGCGGCTCGCTCGGAAAGGGAACGCAGTATCCGCTCAAGCTCGGCGCGGCCGTGCTGGCGACGATTCCCGTGGCCGTCATCTTCGTCGTGTTCCAGCGCTACTTCGTACGGGGGGCCAACGAGGGCTCCGACAAGGGCTGACCGTACAGGCGTCCCCCTGCAGGGAGATGGTCTCGCAATATGCCGCCTATGGCTCGCCCTGGAGCCACAACGGATAGAAATTCTGTTCGATTATCCGTAGTCGAGTCGTCACTGTGCGTGAGAGTATTCAGACACAGTTTCGATCCGGGGCTCTTTGGGGGGAGGCGGCGTGGCCGATCGGCATGGAAAGCGTCCGTCTCCCGGGTCTCGTGAGCCGATCGGTGGTGCCGAGTGGTGGGCGGAGGTACGGGAGCAGGCCCGGGCGTGGTCGTCGGACGGCAGTTCTGCGTTGAGCTCCGCGTCCGGGATCAAAGCGTGGTGGGAGGCCACGCGCGCGGAGAACGCATCCGCGTCTTCTGCGTCGTCCGAGGCCACCGGACGGCTTGCCTCGGTGGGCTGTGGCGAGCCGCCCGCCGACGGGGACAGCGAGGCAGAAGGCGGGGCGCCGACGCCAGCGGAGTCGACTGCTGGATTGGTGGCGGTGCTGGTGGAGGCCGCGTCCGCGCTGGCCTTGGCTGAGCCGCCTGAGGTGGCGTCTGCGTGTTTGGCTGAGGCGCAGGAACTGATGTATGCCCGTGACCGGTTGGTGTCGGCTGTTGCGGCGCGGGTGGATCGGGTACATCGCACCGGGGAAGCGCGGGGACACGGGCACACCAGCACCCAGGCATGGTTGCGCAGCGGGTGCGGCGCCGGCGCGGGTTCGGCCTCCCATGTGGTGATGCTCGGGACCCAGTTGGCGCGTCTGCCGGTGGTGCGGTCGCGGTTCGCCGACGGCAGCCTGGCCGAAGGCCAAGTCAGCGCGATCTGCAT
>NZ_BOOR01000037.1 GCF_016863335.1 Planotetraspora thailandica | reverse complement strand
AAGGTACGCGGGCCAGAAGGGCTGGGAGATGACCACGTCCGTGTCGGGCAGTTCGCGGTCGAAGACCGAGCCGGGGCCCTCCTTGTCGGAGGTGACGACGAGCGTGTGGCCGCGGTCCTCAAGGAAGCGGCGCAGCCCGAGCTCGCCAGAGACGCTGCCGAGCAGGTGCCCGGGGGTGAAGTCGACGGCCTTCGGCGTCGGCAGCGTCTGGCCGCCCGGGTAACCACTCAGCGTCGGGAGGTCGTCGCGCGCATACGTCGTGGGGTATCCGTCGACCGGGTCGTCGTACAGCACGCACAGCACCTTTGCCATGGCACCTACTCCTTGTCGGTGGGGGTTGCCCTCACCTTCCGCCCATGAAGATCCACAGGTCAAAGCGTTTGTTCCTATCGGGTGATAGGGCGTGACTATCGCAGGATGATCGTTACGGCTGCCGTGCTGTCAGCCCTTTCGGGACCGGTCGAGGAGCTGCGGAACGGCTACCGCCGGCGCATGCCGTACCTGGTACGCCGCACCCGAGGCGCTGATTGGATGTCGCGGCGCACTCGACCTGTTGTGGCTGGCCGAGTACGCCCCCGAACTCATCGCCGCCGAGCGCCGCCGATACCCGAAGATCGACTGGATCGCCGAACGGATCGGGACGACGAGCCGCGTGGAGACGGTCCCGATCCCGCTCGACTGCGTGGACGGAGGGGCGAGGCACACCCGATGGGCACCCGCGTGTGTCGTCTGACAAGCCTCATGATTGACGCATGAGCAAAGAAGAGCCTCGTCGTCGTCGCAACGCCGCGGCCAGCCGTAACCTCCTGCTCCGCGCGGCAAGCGAGCTGTTCGCCGACCGAGGCTACGACCGCACGACAGCACGCGACATCGGCGAGCGCGCCGGGGTCGATCCCGCGTTGATCGCCCGGTATTTCGGTGGGAAATCGCAGCTCTACGTTGCCGTGCTCCGCTCGGAGAAAGAATCCGAGCCCTTCACGCCGATGACCAGCGGCGACCGGCTGTCACGCATGCTGGACCGCATTGCGCGCAGCGGTCCCGGCCCCGTCTACCAGGCGGTCATTCGTCCTTACGACAACTCCGACGCGCAGAGGGTGTCCCTGGAAGAGCTGTACCGAAGGGGCATCACGCCATTGAGTGAGCACCTCGCGGCGCGAGGCGAGGAACAGCCGGAACTGCGAGCCGAATTTTTCTTCGCGATGTTCATCGGGGTGATCCTTAGCCGCCATGCCGGGACCCTGCCCCATCTTGCCGCTACCACCAAAGAAGAGCTTCTTTCTCTCCTTCAGAGCGTCATCCCGATGAATTGACGGACGACTCCGGCGCCATTGATCAGGCTCCTTCAACGGTAATGCCGCTGGTCACCCGATGTCCGTGAGGCCTCTGGGCGATCTTGGAGGATGAACGTCCGCTGTCCTTGACAGCAGGAGGTATTTGTGCTCATCTTGTCATCAAGTGATGACATCAGTTGATGACATCGGGCGCGATGATCACAGAAGCTGCTGGTCCGCCTCAGTCATGAGCGCTCCGCCGTCGGGACTACGCGTCCCGTACAGGCTCCGGGAAGCCTGATCCTGACGGGCTGGTCGTAGGGCTCCGCAGAGCTTCAAGCGCCGGAACAGAACATCTCGGATTCCCGGCGATTCCTTACTCGAGAGAAACACGTACTCCGATAGGAGTGAACATGAGTTTCCCTGATGATGAGCGGTGGAGCGGCACCGGCGGATGGTGGCTCAGCGGCGGAGTGATCTCTGTGATGGAGCCGGCCACGGGGCGGCAGATCACAAGCTTGGGCCGCGCCGATGTCAGCGACCTGGAAAGGTCGGTGACACAGGCAAGCGAGGCGCAAGCCGCTTGGGCTGCGAGGCCGTTCACAGAGCGGGCCGCCATCCTGCGGCGGGCGGCCGATCTGTGGACACACCATTCCGCGGCCGTCCAGTACTGGCTGATCCACGAGGCGGGCAGCATTCGCCTGAAAGCCGAATTCGAGGTGCACGGCGCTGTCGATGAGTGCTTGGAGGCCGCCGCGCTGCCCTCCCACGCCCTGGGCGAGGTCATGCCATCCGAGAGTGCCCAGTTGAGCATGACGGTTCGCACACCTGTAGGGGTGGTCGGAGTCATCTCGCCGTTCAACCTGCCGCTACTCCTCGCGATCCGTTCCGTGGCGCCTGCCCTTGCTCTGGGCAACGCCGTCATCCTCAAGCCTGACCCGCGGACCTCATACTCCGGAGGCGTCATCCTCGCGAGGATCTTCGAAGAGGCAGGACTGCCTGACGGGCTGCTGCACGTCCTTCCCGGAGGCGGTGACCTTGGTTCGGCGATGGTCACTCACCCCGGCATACGGGCGATCTCGTTCACCGGTTCCACACAGGCCGGCCGCGCGGTCGGTGAGCTCGCCGCGCGGCATTTCACCCGTACGCACCTGGAACTAGGCGGCAACAACGCACTGATCGTGCTTGCCGATGCAGATCTGGACCAGGCCATGAGCGCGGTCGCCTTCGGGAGTTTCTTCAACCAGGGTCAGGGTTGCGTGATCATCGGTCGGCACCTGGTCCACGAATCGATCTATGACGCGTATGTGCACAAGCTTGCTGACCGCGCGTCCGCACTCGTCGTAGGCAACCCGGAATCCGACGAAGTGGCGCTCGGGCCGATCATTGACGCCAAGCAACGCGACAGGATCCACTCCCTCGTCATGGACAGTGTCGCTGCGGGGGCCGAGTTGCTCACGGGCGGGACCTATGACGGCCTTTTCTATCGGCCCACCGTTCTCGCCGAGGCGGGTCCCGGCATTCCCGCTTACGACAACGAGGTGTTCGGCCCGGTGGCGTGCGTCACCCGGTTCTCCACCCTGGACGAGGCCGTCGAGCTGGCATCGAACACCCAGTACGGGCTCGCGCTGGGCATCATCACCGCCGACGTCGCAACCGGCCTTTCGCTGGCCAAGCGCATCCCGACAGGTATGGCTCACGTCAACGACCAGACACTCAAGGACGACGCCCACGTCCCCTTCGGCGGGATGGGCGAGTCGGGCAACTCCGCACGCTTCGGCAGCGCCGCGGCGAACATCGAGGCATACACGGACACCCGCTGGATCACTGTTCACACACAGGTCCCCAGCTATCCGTTCTGACCAATGCCTACACCATCGCACCCAGGTGACGGGTGAGCCTCTGCCCCGTGAGCTACGCGGCTGTTCTCTTCAAGTCAGGATCGGAGCGGCGTGATGGATACGGACGTGTACGACCACATAGTGGTGGGCGCCGGGAGCGCAGGCTGTGTACTGGCGGCCCGGCTGTCGGAGGACAGCGGTACGCGGGTGCTGCTGGTGGAGGCGGGCGGCCCGTACAGTGTCGAGATCGCGGAAAAGATCGCGTCACCGCTCGCATGGCCCGAGCTGCTGGACAGCGCGGCCTGCTGGGGCGACTCCACGGTCACCCAGCGGGCCACCGGTACCTCCACGTTCATTGCTCGTGGCCGCGGCCTGGGCGGCTCGTCCTCCATCAACGCCATGATGTTCGCGCGAGGCCACCGTTCGGGTTACGACGCATGGGAAGCGGCCGGCGCCGCCGGCTGGGCCTACGCCGACCTGCTGCCCTACTTCAGGCGCTCGGAGACGGCGCCTCATCGTGATCCCGCGGTCCGGGGTACGGACGGACCGCTCACGCCGAGGCCCGCGGAACCGCTGAGCCCGCTGATCCTCGCCGGACTGGAGGCCGCAGCCCAGTGCGGGCACCCCACCGCACAGGACGTGAGCTCGGGGTTGGAAGAGGGCTTCGGACGCCCTGACTGGAACATCGTCGACGGCAGGCGGCAGAGCGCCACGGACGCCTACCTCACCCCCGGCGTGCGCGCGCGGACGAACCTGCGCATCATCGGTGGCGCTCTGGTGCACCAGCTGGTCATCGAGCAGGGTCGCTGCACCGGCATCGTCTACGCGCCGCCCGACACGCCAGGCACCCTGGTGACCGTGCGCTCACGCCGTGACGTGGTCCTGACAGCCGGAACCTTCGGCTCCGCGCAGCTCCTCCTCCTGTCCGGAGTGGGACCGCGAGAGCACCTGCACAGTCTCGGCATCCCCGTCGTGCACGACGCGCCGGAAGTCGGCGCGAACCTCCGGGACCACCCGATCAGCAACCTCGTGTACCGCGCAGCCAAGCCCGTGCCCTCAGCGCGCAACCAGCGCAGCGAGGTATGGGGGTTCTGCCGTTCGCCCTACGCGACGGACGGTCCCGATCACCAGATCCTCCTGGTCGACGCGCCCGGCCACCGCTCGCCCGATCTGGGCCAGGCATATTCCCTATCCGTCGTCCTCGCCCGGCCCGCCAGCCGCGGGACCGTACGGCTCGCGAGCGCCAATCCGCTCACCCCGCCTGTGATCGACCCGCGGTACTTGCAGGACGGCGACGACCTCAAAATCATGATCGCGGGCGTGCGGGCCGCACGCCGCATCGGTGCCGCGCCCGCCCTCGCCCCCTGGTGCCACTCGGAGATCGCGCTAGGCCATGGTGCGGACACGGACGAGGAACTGGCCACGTACGTCCGGGACAACCTGGGTAGCATCAACCACCCTGCCGGCACCTGCCGTTTGGGAACGGACGAGCAGTCCGTCGTCGACACCACGCTGTGTGTGCGCGGCGTCGAAGGGCTACGCATCGCCGACGCCTCCGTCATGCCGGGCGCCTTGGTCGGTTTCCCCAACGCCACCGTCTACGCGATCGCCGAACGCGCGGCGCAACTGTTGCGCGATACCCCTGCCCCTGCGGCAACTCGCATATCGACCTGAGTCATAACGAAATTCAGTCGGACCGCGCGAAATCGCTATTGGATGCCCCGATCTCCGGACTTCTACGTTGGAAAAGCACCCCGTCCCATGAGGCGATTCGCCTCAGCATGAAGGGAGTCTCCCATGATCGGCGACATATTCGTCTTCGACCGTGTCTGACGAGGCGCGATTTCCGGCATGCGGAGAACTCTGGGCGGACGTGCCCGACCCGCAGCAATCGGTCATCGGCCGCGCCCGCTCCGACCTCGGCAATCGGGGGCAGTCGCCCGGCAGCATGTCGTCAGCCTGTATGACGAACGCCACCACTGGTACGGTTCGTGCACAGGGTGTCAAACAGGACGATAGCGGGCGGGATGACGGACAAGCGGGACGCCCGAGTGGCGCTCCTGGAAAAGGGGGCCGCCACCAGGCGGGAGGCGCTGGATCTCGAGCGGCGTGCCTGCAGCGCCCCGGAGGCGGAGCATCGAATCCGGGCCTTCTTCCAGGTGCTGGGGCAGGCGGCCCATGTGGCCGAGCCGTACGAAGGATTTCTGAACTCCTTGAGCCGGCGGATCGGGCTGTTGACCGGTCTGGGCGCGGCACGATGACCGTCGTGCGGGGGCCGGAGTCTGCCGAGCCGGCCGGGGGCCGGTCCACGCCCGCGGGCGAGGATGCCAGCGAGATCATGCTGATCGTCCTGCGCATGGGCGAGTTGCTGCTGAGAAGTGGAGCGCCCGCGGCCGACGTGGTGGTCACGATGACGGAGGTCGCCGAGGCCTTCGGGCTGCGGAACTGCGCCGCGGACGTCACCTCGGGCTCCATCGTCCTGTCCTACCGGAGCGGGCCGCGTGCGGTGCCGTTGACCGAGATCAGGGTCGTCCGAGCCGCCGTCCTGGGCTACGCGCGCATCCAGGCCCTGCACCGCTTCGCCGAGCAGATCAGAGGCGGGCGGATGGGCACGCTCGCGGCGGCGGCTCGCCTGGACGAGATCGAGGCCGCACGGCCGGCCCATCCGGCGTGGCAGGTCACCCTGTCGTGGGCGTGCCTCGGCGGCTTCTTCACCGTGATGCTCGGCGGCGGGCCGGTGGTGTTCCTGGCCGCCGCCGCCGTGACCGCGTTCATCGACCGCGCCGGCCGCTGGTTGTCGCGGCGCGGCGTTCCCGCCTTTCATCACGCGGTCCTCGGCGGAGCGGTCGCCACAGCCGTCGCGACCGTGCTCTTCCTCTCCGGCGCGACGACCCAGGCGCCGCTCGTCGTCGCGGGCGGCATCGCGATGTTGTTGCCCGGGTTGTCGTTCGTCGGTGCGGTGCAGGACGCGATCGCGGGATACCTGGTCACCGCCGCGGCGCGGGCGATGGAGACCACGGTGGTCGTCGCAGCGATCGTGGCCGGGGTGGGAACGGTTCTGTACGCGGCGGTCCGTTCGGGGCTACGGGTACCTCAGGTCCAGCCGGACGCGTTGACACCGCACGGCTGGGCGGGGCTGCCTGTGGAGGTTCCGGCCGCGATGATGGTCTGCGTCTGCTTCGCCTTCTGTGTCCAGGCGACGCGGTGGAACATGCTCACCGCCGGATTGGCCGGAGCGGTGGGCTGGACGGTTTACCTGGTGCTCACGCAGGAGTACGGCTTCCCGCCGGCGCTGGCCGTCGCGGTCGCCGCAGTCATCGTCGGGATCGGCGGCCACGCCTTCGCTCGGCGCACCAACGGTACGGCGCTGCTGCACACCGTCGCGGGCATCGTGCCGCTGGCCCCCGGTTACACCATCTACCAGGGCCTGCTACAACTCAGCCATGGCCAGGTCGGGCTGGGGTTCCTGGCCATCGGCCAGGCCGCCGCGATCGGTCTTGCGATCGGAGGCGGCCTGACACTCGGCCAGGCGATCCTCGACCGGCCCTCTCTCGCTTCCCACGCCGGCCGGTAGACCTCTCACGCTTGAACTGGACAGGCCCGGCACTGCGACAAGGGAGCCGGCTCGACCGGGCCGATAGCAGCTTTCGCCACCTTTGAGGATCAAACGCCTATTTAGAGAAGGTTTGTGAGAGAGGCGACAGCCGTTTGCAGAGCGGGGGCGAAGGTGAGCAGTTCCTCGCGGGGCAGGATGAAGGCAACGGTCGAGATGCTGACGCCGCCGACGACGGTATCGGTCCGGTCGAAGACCGGGGCGCCGATGCATCGTATGGTCTTTTCGTTCTCCTCGTCGTCGATGGCATAGCCCTGTTCGCGGATTTGCGCTAGCTCTGCGGACAGCCGCTCGACGTCGGTGATCGTCTCGGACGTCTTGGCGGGCATTCCCGCGGTGGCGAAGATGGACTCCAGCTCGTGCTCCGGCAGATGCGCAAGGATGCTTTTCCCGATCGCCGTGCAGTGCAGGGGCAGGCGCATGCCGACGCGGGAGGCCATCCGGTAGGGCTGGTCGGCCTCGACTTTGTGGACGTAGACGGCGTGGTCGCCGCTGCGCAGCGCGAGGTGGACGGTCTGGCGCACCTCCCGGGAGAGCTTGGTGAGGACGTCGCCGATGCCGGTTGCGCCGGCGGCCTTGACCTCCTCGGCGAGGGCGAGCATGCGCGTGCCCGCGCGGTAACTGCCGCCGCCCTCGCTGGTGATGAAGCCGAGATCGGTGAGCGTTGCGAGGATGCGATGCACGCTGGCCTTCGGAACGCCTGAATCGGCGCAGATGTCGGCGAGCCGGCGCGGTCCGTGTCCGGCGACGGCGGCCTCCAGCACGTTGAGCGTCTTGGTCACCGCGTTGCCCGCCGAGGAGCCCCGGCCGCTGTGACGCACGTTTTCGGTTGGTTCGCCCATTGACAGCCCATTTCGATCATTTTAATGTCTTGAACGATTCCACAAGACAAATTGTGATTCTACATAGTGGAACGACCGCGAGGAGCTAGACGTTGACGAATCCGCTGACCGACGGATTTGCGAGCCGCTGTGCCGTACCGATATC
This sequence comes from Planotetraspora thailandica, assembly GCF_016863335.1. Classification (GTDB taxonomy): domain Bacteria; phylum Actinomycetota; class Actinomycetes; order Streptosporangiales; family Streptosporangiaceae; genus Planotetraspora; species Planotetraspora thailandica. The sequence continues at coordinate 156,841 of NZ_BOOR01000037.1, read as the reverse complement.
GGGAGTGAGGAAGTCGGCGTGACCCAAAACAACAGCGATCCCGCGAGCAGCGAAGGGACGCCGGTCCTCGTCGCCGTGGGCGAAGGACTGCTGGAGGTGGGCGTGCGTGACGACCTTCCCTCCGACTACCTCGGCCGGGGCTTCGGCGGGGACGTCGCCAACGTGGCCGTCATGGCGGCCCGGATGGGCACCCGGGCCAGGCTGCTGACCCGCCTCGGCGCGGATGCTCCGGGTCGCCTGCTGCTCGACTTCTGGCGGCGTGCGCACCTGGACGTCGAGTGGATCGCCGTTGATCCGTCCGCTCCCACCGGAATGTACGTCAACGCGGTACGGCAGGGCGGGCACGCCTTCGGCTACTACCGGTCCGGCTCGGCGGCGACGCGGCTCAGTGCGGCGGACATGGACAAGCGCCTGCTGGACGGTGCCGGGGCGCTGCACGTCAGCGGGATCTCGCTGGCGATCTCAGGCAGTGCCGCCCAGGCTGCCGAGCGGGCGGCCGAACTGGCCCGCGACAGTGGGGTCGCGGTGACCTTCTGCGTCAACCACCGCAGGATGCTGCGCCCCGATACCGACCGGAATCTCGCGTTCGCCCGCGCCGCCGACATCGTCATCCTGTCCAGCGAGGACGCCCGCGCGGTGCTCGGCACGGACCGTCCCGACCGGGTCAGGGCCGCGCTGGGCGAGGGACCGCAGGAGATCGTGCTGACCGACGGCCCGGCCGGGGCGGTGGTGCTGACCGGCGGTGAGATCCATCGCGTCGCGGCACCACCGGTCGTGGTCGTCGACACTGCGGGCGCCGGCGACGCGCTGGCCGGCGCCTACCTGGCCGGACGGCTCGCCGGGACGGCACCGCCCGACGCGCTCGAACTGGCCGTGATCGCTGGGGCGCTGTCGTGCCGGTGGCCCGGCTGCGCCAGGTCCTACCCGAGCGCGCAGGAGATCGCGCGGGTGCGGGCGGGCGCATCCCCAGATGTCGAGCCGTCCTACGGCGAATCCGCCTGACGCCCGCCGAAAAAGCCACCGGAGCCCGGTCTGCACACCGGGCTCCGGGACCACCCCTCATAGGAGAGGACTACATGAACACCCAGTTTAACCGGGCGCGCCCGCGCGGCGCGGCCCTCGCCCTGGCAGTGGCTTTGACCACGGTGGGCGGCACGGTCGTGTCGCTGCCGCAGCCGGTGCTCGCCCAGTCACAGCAGTCGCCCCAGCAGTCGGCGCAGCCGTCGTTGCGCGTCAGCAAGGTGTCCTCAAACGACGACAAGTCGATCGACATCACCTTCAACAAGGCGCTCGGGTCGGACATCCTGCAGTTCACCGCGGCCAATGCGGCGTACGCGGCCCAGTACATCAAGGTCAGCGGCGGCGTTGCCGGCGGCGCGGACGCGGCGCTCGACGGCCGGCCGCTCTCGCAGATCGCGGGCACGACCGTCCGTCCCGTGGACACCCCTGACCACCGGACACTGAGGGTGGTGCTGGGTGCCGGCGCCACGCTGGACGGCCACACCTACGAGTTGTGGTTCGACGGCGGAAGCGACAAGCTCGGCGACCTGTTCTTCCGGTCCGCGGACGGCGGTGTGCTGCCCGGCTCGTCGACGAAGCGGTCCAAGTTCCGCGGCACCATCCAGGACGCCGCGCTCGCAACCGTCTCGTCCGCCAAGCAGGTGGACGCGCGCACGGTCGACGTTACGTTCGCCGGGACGGTCTGGTCGGGGATGCCGGCCGGCGCCTACACCGGAACGACCATCACGCTCACGAGCGGCGACTCGTCCGTCCACCCGGTGTACGTGGAAAGCCTCGCCGGGACCAGCCAGCGCGGCTACCGGCTGTACTTCGGCGCCGACCTGAACAGCGACGTCTCGTATCAGCTGACCCTCGGCACCGGCCTGAGACTGACGACGAACGCGGGACCGGCCACCACCGAGGTCGGCGCGACCGTCGAGGGCGGCGGAGGCGCCTACACGGCTCCGAAGATCGCCGGTGCCGAGGTCGGGGCCTCCGGCGACAGGATCGAGGTCCGGTTCAGCCACCGGATCGCCAAGGCCGGCGACCTGGCGGTGAAGGAGACCAAGACCGGCGTGAGCGGCACGAACGTCACGGCCGACCAGGTCCGCGAACTGCTGCGCTTCACCGGCCTCACCACCACCTCCGGCCAGGACGTGAGCCAGGCGCTGCGCGACGACGCGGCGTACTTCTCCGACGCGTCCACCCTTGTGATCAAGCTGGACAGCGGACAGACCCTCAGGGCCGGCGCGCGCGGCGGGGTGGCGCTGGCCAACGGGGCTGTCACCGACGTCACCGGCACGGCCAACACGAGCACCGCGTCCGTGTCCGTCCAGGCCCCGAGGCACGTCACCTCGGCGGGTACCGGCTTCAACTCGAACGGCCCGGATTACCTCAAGGTCAACACACACGCCACCACCGTCTTCGAGCGCTACGACTACAAGGTCAGCGACGACGGTGTGTCCGTCCGGTCGGACGGCGTGGCCGACAAGGTGGTCGGGCAGACCATCAAGACCATCGAGGTGGAGAACAAGTACATCAAGGCGACGTTCGCGCCCAGCTACGGCGGCCGTCTCCTCTCGATCATCTACAAGCCGACCGGGCACGATCTGCTGTACACCAACCCCGTCGGCACCCCGTACGGGTTCTCCAGCGCGGCGCCCGGGACGCCTGGCAACTCGCCGTTCTACCAGAACTGGCTGATGGTGTACGGCGGCGTGTTCCCGACGCTCACCGAAGCCGAGCACGGCAAGTACTGGAATGTGCCGTGGGACTACAAGGTCGACCAGAGTAACGGCAAGTTCTCGGTCACCATGACCAAGACCGACGACGTCGACTACCCGTTCAAGCCGTCCAAGTACGTGCACGGCGCCACCGGCATCAAGACGTCCGTCACCTACTCCGTGGACGCGCACAAGCCGACCGTCGATATGACGGTCAGCCTGAACAACCCGAGCGCGCAGGACAAGCAGTACGAGTACTGGACGTGCACGACTCTCGCGCCGGGCGCCCCATCGCACTCGGGATCCCCGACGATGTCGGTCGTCTCGCCGGTCAAGACGATCTACCGCGACCCTGGCTACAGATGGATGGAGGGCGTCGAACAGCCCGCCGGTCCCGCCGGCTCCGGCCTGCTCAAGCTGGACAAGCTCAAGCAGATGTCCAACTGGACCAATTCGGGCATCGCCTACGGCCAGGACCTGGCCACCATGCAGCAGGGCGATTGGTGGGGCGTCGTCAACCACGAGAACGACGAGGGCGTCGTCCGGGTCGGCGACAACACCAAGACCCCCGGCATGAAGTTCTGGGAGTGGGGCCAGAACGGCTCCTTCGACACCAACATCTACAGCAAGGGCAACTCGGCCCGCCCCTACATCGAGCTTTGGGCCGGTGTGTCCATGAAGTTCTTCAGCCCCGCCACGCTCAAGGCCGGGCAGACCCTGTCGTGGACGGAAACGTTCCTGCCGACGATGGACCTCGGCGACGTCACCAACGCGAACGCCGACGGCGCCGCGGACGTCAAGGTGGACGCGTCGGGCAACGTCACCGGCCGGCTGTTCGCAACCGCGATCGGGCAGAAGCTGCGCGCGACCCTGGTCGACGCCACGACCGGCAAGGCGTTGGACAAGAGCGCCTTCACCGGGTCGGCGAACACCTCGGTCAAGCTCAAGGGCAAGGTCGCGCCGGGCGCGCAGGCCCGGCTGGTGCTCACCGACACCCACGGCACCACCCTGCTCACGGCCGAGTCCGGCACCTGATGGGGGTCGCCTGCCGGCGCGTCATCTGGCAGGCGGGAGATCTACGTCGTCACCAGGTTGAACAGCGCCGACCAGATCGGCCGCCTCGGGCTCGACCGGGCCATCAAGGTGCTCTGACGGCAAGGAGGTGGAGAAGGACACGGTGGCCGAGTCGCCACAGATCACCAAGGAGAACGCAGGAGCACATCCAGAAGGGCACGTTCTGACGGTTGTGCCGGAACCGGGGCAGCGGTCACTGCGCCGGCAACGGTACGGCGGAACGGGCACTGAGCAAGGCAAGCATCTGAACCTGGGGTTGCACAACAACAAGCAGAGGAGATGCAGTGCGTAGTAAGCGAACAGTGAGGATCGGTATCGCCGGACTCGTCATCGCGGCGGCCGCGATCCCGGGCGTGAACGTCCCGGCCACCGCGGCCACGCCGGACGCCGAGTCGGCGGCGGCCACCGCCGGCTGGCAACTGAAGTACTCGGAGGACTTCCAGGGCCGCGAGAAGGACCTGAACACGGACTCGAGTCCGTGGATCCGCTGGACCGGTGACCAGCCCGTCGACACGATCATGGACGACTACGGGGACTGGTGGAAGAACGACTACGGCCCCGACATGCAAGCGGCGCTGAACAGCTTCGCGACATACCGCAAGGACGTGCAATTCGGCAAGGACGGCTGGCTGACCGCCTCATTATCGGCCCGCGACTGGGACAAGAACGGCACTCCGGAGCGGCCGCCGACAATCTCGACCGAGAAGGCGAAGGGCGGCAACGTTCTTAAGATCAGTTCACCGGATTCCTACGACGGCGCGCTCGTCACCACCACGCAGAAGTTGCCACCCGAATACCGTCTCGAGTACCACCTCAAGACGCTCGACTTCGGCGGGGAGCGCAACGGCAGCGTCTTCTACGACGGCAAAGAGAACGGGTACACGCCCGTTGCCGGCGAGTGCAAGACGCAGTTCCCGTACGCGGAAGGCATCGGGACCAAGGGGTGGAACAGCCAGATCACGACAAATCCGTGTGACTGGCAGAGCGTGACGAATGGTCCCTTCGGATACAACGCCTTCCACCTGCTCGGCATCGTCGACTTCTCCAACCCGCAGCCGGCGAACCTGCACTTCTGGCACTACCGGCGGAAGATCCTCATGGACTCGTTCGCCCAGCACCCCGACCGGATCGGCACGGGAAGCGGCGGGCGCATCTGTGACCCGACGACTAACACGTACTACCCGATCCGCGACAGCACCAACAACATCATCGACATGTGGATCAACGGCCTGCCGAACTACAAGCCTGGCAAGGGCGGAATCACCGGCAACTCGCAGTGGTTCATGACCACCTGTTCCGACGGTGTCGCCGAGCCGGTGTCGCCGTCCGCGGCGGCAGAGATGATCCCCGAACTGATGCCGAACAGCGACTACATCTTCGCCGTCGAGCGGGACAAGACCGGCTACACCGAAGAGGTCACCGGAACGTTCCTGCACGGCGGGCACCGGACGATCCGCTTCCACCGGGACTTCGTCGTCGACAACGTGCCGATCTGGCACTACAACAACACGCCCGATCAGTACGACGGCCGCTACAACGGCACTCTCGTACAGAACGGCGTCTACGACCACCAGGAGTGGCCGGACCAGTGGCCGGCCGGCTCGGGTTACCCCGACTTCCCCGTGATCGGCGACCCGTACACCGACGCTGGTGAGGGCACCGCGACGATCGACTCGATCAAGCTGTACGTCCCCAAGCACAAGTAGACGCAACGAGGAAATCGAGGAGGAGGGTCGGGTCGCCCGACCCTCCTCTTCTCACACCACCGCTGATGTGACGCCTTCGCTCCCCGGTTCAGGTGGCGCGGGTGTCGTACGTCGCACGGTTGGCGAGCACATCGTCCATGTGCATCTCGGCCCAGGTCTTGAGGCCGCGCATCATCTGGTGCAGTGAGAGACCCAGGTCGGTCAGCTCGTAAGAGACCGTGACGGGCACGGTCGGCGTCGCGGTGCGGGTGATGAGACCGTCACGCTCCAAAGAGCGCAGCGTCTGAGTGAGCATCTTCTGACTGACGCCGGCCAGCAGGCGGGACAACTCCGAGTAACGCATCGACCGGGGCTCACCGGCGCAGTAGGCGCCGAATTGATGCGAGCCGTCGCTGCCCAGCGCGGCCAGGACCAACGTGACCCACTTGTCGGAGATCCGGTCGAGCAGCTTGCGGCTAGGACATGCCGCTAGGAAAGCGTCATATTCCGCCTTGGTCTGTGCCCTCTTCTGGGCTGCCGTCATCGTCGCCATCGACCGAGGGACCCCAACCCGGCTCGCTCGCTGAGCCGTTCGAGACGCTCGTCGAACTCCAGCAGCAGGGCCTGATCCGGCACCTCGGGGTGAGCAACGCGACGGTGGAACAGGTCGCCGAGGCACAGGCGATCGCGCCGATCGTATGCGTGCAGAACATGTACAACCTCGCATACCGCCAAGACGACGAGCTGATCGACAGGCTGGCCGAACAGGGCATCGCCTACGTGCCCTACTTCCCTCTTGGTGGCTTCAGCCCACTGCAGTCCTCGGCGCTCTCGACCGTAGCGGCCTGGTTGGACGCGACGCCGATGTCTGTCGCCCTGGCCTGGCTACTGCATCGGTCGCCGAACATCCTGCTAATCCCCGGCACCTCGTCCACGGCGCACCTGCGCGAGAACATCGCCGGCGCGGGACTCTCGCTCTCCGACGAGGACCTTGCCGAGCTGGGCAAGATCGGCCGCTGACGAGGCATCCGCTGTCTTATCGAGGGACTCGTCCTATCACGACACCGGGCCAGGGCCCCCTCGAACGTCGATAGTGGTCGCTCGAACAGCGCGGTGCCGGGTCGGCGCCGCGCTGTGCGGTGAGGCCGTGCCGGCTACCTGCGGGCGGGCCTTGTCGCTCATATGTATGTCGTGTAATTTAATGACACGACACACAATCCTGTGAAGGGCTCTGAAATGACCGCATCGACCGATCCGATCGCGCGTGTCTCCGTCATCAGCACCGGCTCGGTGGCCATCCGGCCAGAGCATGTCGGGCCGACGTGGAAAAACCTCTACTTCTGGCTGTTCACCTCGACACGGTGGACCGCGCCCCGGCCGATCAACGTCTACGTGATCGAACATCGCGATGGTGTGGTGCTGTTCGACACCGGGCAGGACCGCGCCTCGGTGACCGACCCGGACTACTTCCCTGGCGGAATCTACGGGCTGATCTATTCACGCCTCGCGAAATTCGCCATCGAACCCGACCAGACGCTCTCGGCCGGCCTGTCCCGGCTGGGATACGCCATCCACGACGTCGACACCGCGGTGATCTCCCACCTTCACCAGGACCACATCGGCGGCCTCCCGCTGCTCGGCCACGCCGACATCATCGTCAGCCACGACGAATGGCAGTCCCTGCACCAGCCGCTTCCGGAGGCCCGCGGCCTGATGTCCTCGCACATCGACCTGCCGGGGCTCAACTGGAACCTGATCACACCCGAACCGCTCGCGGATCCGACTTTGGCGCCCTTCAGCATCGGCCACGACCTGTTCGGCGACGGAAGCCTCACGCTCCTGCCAACTCCCGGGCACACACCGGGCTCGCTGTCCCTGCTGATCCGCCGCCCCGGCCACGCTCCGCTGATCCTGGTCGGCGACCTCACCTACGACGCAGACCTCCTGGCCGACGGCAAGCTGCCCGGAGTGGGCGACAAGAAGCAGATGCGCGACGCGGTGGGCAAGGTGAACGCCCTACGCGCCACGATGCCCGGTCTGGTGGTTCTGGCGGCCCACGACCCCAGCGCGGCCGACCGCCTCACCACGCCGCTCAACCCGGTTCCGAGCGCATGACTCTGCGCATGACTTTGGGCGTCATCCGACGTCCCCATCTGCCCGGCTCCTGCATTCACCCAAGGAGTGAACGATGATCACAGGCTTGTTCGGATCCTCACGGAGGGGAAGGAACGTGAGGTTCGCCAACACGTTGCGCGTCGAGCGCCAGGTCAGCGTGGTGTTCGACTATCTGGCGGATCTGCGCAACCTGCCCGCGTGGAACTACGCGATTCACATAACACAACCGGTCACGCCGGGACCGGTGGGCCCCGGCACCGTGTTCGAGCAGTTCCGCACCCTGCCCAGGCCCATGTGGGAACGGCTCGAGATCGTCGAGTACGAGCGCGACCGCCGCCTCGTGATAGAGGGCGGCTTCGGCCCCTTCCAGGGGCGCGCGATCTACGATCTGGAGAGGTCCGCCACCGCGACCGACCTCGTCAACGAGATCGAACTCCAGGCGGGCACCCTGAGCGTGCCGAGTGGCCTGCTGACCCGTGGCATGACCGGTGCCGTCGCGCGAAATCTGCGAGTTTTGAAGGACATCCTCGAGTCTCCCGACGCGGGGGCACGTTGAGTGCCTCAGCAACGAACTCTTCCGATCATCCGGCCAGGTCCGGCACTGTGATCGTCGCCTGCGCGAGGCCTGAGATCTGATCGGGCGGCGGGGACCGCTGCGCGGAAGGTGTGGCGGTACGCGGTGGGCGACACTCCCAAGGCGGCGGTCATGTGCTGCCGCAGTGAGGCGCCTGTTCCGAAACCCGCCTCCACGGCGACTCCGTCCACTGGTAGGTCGGTGGTCTCCAGCAGGCGGCGGGCGTGTTCGACGCGCTGTCGGATGAGCCACTGACCCGGTGTCATGCCGACCTCCTCCCGGAAGCGGCGGGAGAAGGTGCGGACGCTCATCTGGGCATGCCGGGCCATGCTGGACAGAGTGATGGGCCCGTGGAGGCGCTCGAGCACCCACGCGCGGGTCGCGGACGTGGACGAGGCCGCCGACTCCGGGACGGGCCGTTCGATGAACTGCGCCTGGCCACCCTCCCGCCACGGTGGTACGACACAGCGCCGCGCCACCTGGTTGGCGATCTCGGCTCCGTGGTCGCGGCGCACCAGATGGAGGCACAGGTCGATCCCCGCTGCCACGCCGGCGGCGGTGAGAACGTCCCCGTCGTCCACGAACAGCACGTTGGCATCCACGTTGACCTGCGGGAACATCCGCTGAAAATGCTCGGCGACGTTCCAGTGGGAGGTCGCGGGACGACCGTCGAGCAGGCCCGCGGCGGCAAGCACGTAGGACGCCGTGCAGATGGACATCACTCGCGTTCCGGGGCGGATCCGGGCCAGCGTGGCGGCGACGGGACCGGGCAGCCAGTCCTGTGTGTCCTCGGGTTCGCATACGAACGGCGGGATCACCACGGTGTCGGCCGTGGCGACGACATCGATGCCGTACTCCACGGTGATGCTGAAGTCGGCGCTGGTTCGGACGGGTCCAGCCGTGACGCCGCAGGTCACCACTTCATAGAGCGGCTCTCCTTCGGCTCCTGTCGCGGTGCCGAAGATCCGCTGCGGGATCGTCAACTCGAACGGGTACACGCCATCCAGGGCCAGGACCACGACGCGATGCATGGCCAGATCCTTCCACATATTGGCGATCTAGCCACTCGCCGAGGGTTCGACCCGGATGGCAGCCTGGGCGAACCCGGCGGTCCGGCCGGGACGGCTCCAGACAGGAGACATGTCATGCGTGCGGTGATCCAGGACGACTTCGGCGGGCCCGAGGTGCTGAAGATCGCAAACGTGGAACGGCCCGAGCCGGGCCCGGCGGAGGTGCTGGTCCGCGTGCGCGCGGCCGCGGTCAACCCGACGGACGTCTGGCACAGGATGACCGGCGGGCTGGCAGGGCGGGTCGTCCGGCTGGGCTGGGACGTGTCCGGCGTGGTCGAGGCCGTCGGCACGGGCGTCACACTCTTCGTGCCGGGCGACGAGGTCATGGGCCTGCCACGCCACCCGTCGCCGGCAGGGACGCACGCCGAGTATGTGGTCTCCCCGGCACGGCATCTCGTGCGCAAGCCCGCCTCGTTGACCGACGAGGAAGCCGGAGCGCTTCCGCTGGCCGGCCTGACCGCCTGGCAGGCGCTCGCCGAAATCGCCGACGTACGACCGGGGCAGCGCGTGCTCGTCCACGCCGCGGCGGGCGGCGTCGGGCATATCGCGGTCCAGATCGCAAAGGCGCGCGGGGCGTACGTCATCGGCACGGCTCGCGCGGCCAAGCACGAGTTTCTCCGCCGGCTCGGCGCGGACGAGCTGATCGATTACACGGAGGTGCATTTCGACGAGGTGCTGAGCGACCTGGACATGGTGATCGACACCATAGGCGGCTCGTATGGCCCGCGCTCGCTGCGTACTCTCCGCGCGGGCGGCATCGTGGTGTCCCTCGCCTCTCCCGGCGAGGCGTATCTGGCAGGCGAAGCGCGGGCTGCCGGAAAGCGGGCCACATTCATGGTCGTCGAGTCGGACCAGGCGGGGCTACGGGAACTCGCGGCACTCGCCGAGGCGGGCCGGCTGCGCCCCGAGATCGCCGCCGTCCTCCCTCTGGACGCCGTCGCCAAGGCTCACGACCTCCTCCAGACCGGCCGCACCACCGGCAAAATCGTTCTCACGCTGCCCTGATGCAGGCCGCGGCGGCTCAGGGGCGGAAGGTCCGGCGGTAGGTCTCGGGTGGCACGCCGAGTTGCTGGCTGAAGTGGCGGCGCAGTGTGGTCGCGGTGCCCATGCCCGTCCGCGACGCGATCTGCTCGACGCTCAGGTCTGAGGTCTCCAGCAGTTCCTGTGCGCGCCGTACCCGCTGGATCAGCAGCCAGCGCAGCGGGCTGGTCCCGGCTACCGCGTTGAAGTGCCGTGCGAGGTTGCGTGAGCTCATCCCGGCCTCACACGCGAGGTCGTGCACCGTCAGCGGGTGCTCCAGTCGTTCCAGCACCCACGACATGAGTTCGGCGAGGACATGGTTCCGGCCATGTGCGACCGCGGCCGGGATGAACTGGGCCTGGCCTCCCGGGCGGTGCGGGGGAACCACGAGGCTGCGCGCGAGCGCGTTGGCCACCGCCGTGCCGTGGTCGGTCCGTACGAGATGCAGGCACAGGTCCATGCCGGCGGCCTTGCCGGCCGAGGTCAGCACATCGCCCTCGTCGACGTAGAGCACGTCGGGGTCGACGCGGACCGCGGGATACCGGTCGTGCAGCAGCGCCGTGTGCGCCCAATGCGTGGTCGCGCGCCGGCCGTCGAGCAGGCCGGCCTCGGCGAGCACGAACGCGCCGGTACACAGAGAGGCCACCCGGGCGCCGGCCCGATGGGCCGCACGGACGGCGTCGACCAGCGCCGGCGGTGGCGGTTCCGCGGCGTCGCGACAGGACGGAACGATCACCGTGTCGGCGTCGGCCAGCGCCTCCAGGTCGTGCCGGATGCCGGCCCTGAGCCAGCCGCCGACCTCCGCGTCGTTCTGGCCGCAGATGGCGAAGTCGTACCAAGGGTGGGCGAGCTCACGGTCGACGCCGAAGACCTCGCAGGCCGCGGCGAGCTCGAACAGTGGGGTGCCGTCGGTGACAGCCAGAGCGACGGAGGACATGTCCGAAACTGTACGGGATACGTCGCTGCGGACACTGGGCTGTGCCCGATCACATGGGCGACGCTGAACACATGAACAAGCGAGTCGCGGTCATGGGCGCCAAGGGCCACACAGGTGGTTTTGTCGTAGCCGAACTACGGCGGCGGGGCGTGACGCCGATCCCTTGCGGTCGCGCCACCGATCTGGACGCGGCGCTCCTGGACGCCGACGCGGTGATCAACTGCGCCGGGCCGTTCGCGGCCACAGCCGCCCCGGTGATCGAATCCGCGATCCGCGCCGGGATCCCCTATCTCGACGTCACCGCCGAAATCGAGGTCGTGACGGACACCTTCGCCTCATATGCCGAGGCCGGCATCCCGATCGTGCCGGCGGTGGCGTTCTACGGCGGTCTGGGAGACCTGCTCGCCACCATGGCGACGGACGACTGGCCGGCCGCCGACCAGATCACCATCGCCTACGCCCTCAGCAGCTGGCGCCCCACTCCCGGCACCCGAGCGACGGGTCGTGTCTCCGCGCAACGCCGCGACGGTCGTCGGATCGTCTACAGCGGCCACCGGCTGCAGTTCCGCGACGGCGATGCCGCCCGCACCGAGTGGACCTTCCCGGCCCCCATCGGCACCCGGTCGGTTGTCGGCGAATTCACGATGGCCGATAGCGCCACCATTCCGACACATCTGGACGCACCCGAGATCTGCACGTTCATGACGAGCAACGCCGTCGACGACCTGCGCGCCGCTGACCCGTCAGGCCCGGTCGCGGCCGACGAGCACGGCCGCTCGGCACAGACGTTCCTGGTCGAGGTCGTCGCACAGTCGGATGGCATGGAACGTCGCGCGGTGGCGAGCGGCAGGGACATCTATGCGGTCACGGCGCCTCTGGTCGTCGAGGCAGCCTGCCGAATACTGGCTGGAACAGGCGACACCACCGGCGTCGCCTCGGTTGGCGCACGCTTCGACGCGAAGGACTTCCTGAGCTTGCTCAGCCCGGAACACCTGACCCTCGGGTAAGACCGGCCGGGCCTCGCCGTGCACCGGGAACCCACCACCCGCGCTGATGGATACGAACAGGTGGCGGAGCTTTGGCGCTGCGCCGGGCCCGCCATCCCCGCGAGGCCCGGGGGCACCTGCGCACCGCGGCTCAGCCGGCTCCTCAAACGCCGGTGCGCCGGGCCAGAGCCTGACCGGCTGGCATGTCGGCGACGAATGCTCGGAGAAAGCCGGTGATCTGATCGGTGTCGCGCCCTTCGACCGCGGCATCGATGGACCGGTAGAGGTCGTCTTCGATGGTGGCGATCTGCCCGGCGAGGTGCCGCCCCTCCTCTGTGAGGGTCAATTCGACGTGGCGACGGTCATGTGCCGATATCTGGCGGTTGACCAGGCCCGCGGACGTGAGCCGGTCGACCAGCCGGCTGGGACTGTTCCCGGTCTCGCAGACCAGCAGGTCGCCGAGGCTGTTGAGGGCGAGCGGCTGGTGGTCCTGAAGGACACGGATCACTTCGGCTTGGGAAGGGGTGATGCCCAACGGCCGCAGGGCTTGGAGGAGCAGTCGATTCCCCTCTCGTTGGGCGGCCAGGATGAGGTACCGGAGTTCTTCGGCGGGTCTCATGCGCCGGCTCCCCGCCCTTCGGCCGGAGAGCAGGCGGCGAGAGCAAGCCGCGATGCGCGGCTGATCACGATCTCCGCACGGGCCGGCTCAGGGAGCCCTGCGACGCGGTTGTGACACAGGTGGGAGAGCATGAACAGCACCTTCTCGTTCGAACGTGTCGCGCCGCGATGTGGGCCGCATCAGTAAATCAATGACGCGACATGTATGTCGTTGACCAATATACGTCGGATGGTGCGGACGTCCGAGCTCAGGCCGGGCCCTCGACGGCAGCGGAGCGTGCCCCGCGTGTCCGGGTTCTGAGGCGGCGGAGCATGCGGGCGTCCTGAAAGCCGACCGCGCGGGCAGCGGACTCCAGCGTCGCGCCCTGGCCGATCAGGTGCTCCGCGCGTTCCACCCGGAGAGTCTGCTGGTAGCGCAGCGGGGTCGTGCCGGTAGCCTCGCCGAAGATCCTTGTCAGAGTGCGAGGGCTGACCCCGGACGCGGCGGCGAGGCCGTCCAGCGGCAGCGGCTCAGTGAAGCGGGAGTCGATCAGGTCCTGCACCCGATGGACCACGTCGCTGAGGTGTGAGCGGTAGCGCAGGGCGCCCGCCTGCCGTTCGTCACCGTTGCGCCGGGTGTAGACCACCATCTCGCGGGCGACCCGTGCGGCGATCCCCGGCCCGTGCCGTACGGCGATGAGGTGCAGCGCGAGGTCGATGCCGCTGGCGATGCCGGCCGAGGTCACTACCCGGTCGTCGACGACGAACAGCACGTTGCGCACCACGGTCGCCCGGGGATAGCGGCGGGCCAGTTCGTCCTGCAGGCCGTGGTGAGTGGTGCACCGTCTGCCGTCGAGCAGCCCGGCCCGGCCGAGCGCGTCCGCCCCCGCGCAGACGCTGGCCACCGTGCCGCCGGCCGCGTGATGCTGGACGAGCCGGCGAGAGCTTTCCGGATCGAGGCCGGGGCTGCCGCGGAATGTCGGCCCCCGCCAGCCCGGCACCACGACCAGATCACCCGGGTCCAGCTCGGGCCAGGTGACCTCTGCCCGGATCGGCAGGCCCTGGGCTGTGGGGATGTCCTCCCGCTCACCCACGTAGCGCAGCTCGTAGGCATAACCGAAATCGGCGGCCGTCGAGAACACCTGAGCCGGGCCGGCGAGGTCCAGCAGGTGCAGCCGGGGGAGGAGCAGGAAGACGACTCGTGGCACGATCTGGTCAGCCTACCAACGCGGTCGTGCCGGTGATGGCGGCGAAGCGGCCGGCCAGGACGTACTCCGTCCTGGCGATGATCTCCGCCACCTGCAGGGTCCGGGGGTCGGCGAGGATCTCCTCGAGCTCGCGGTCCTGCGGCGCGTCGCGGTGGGGGATCGGGAAGGTCGCGGTGGCGTCGGTGACGAACGTGACATCGAACCCCAGGTCCGCGGCCAGGCGCGTCGTCGTCTCGCAGCACTGCTCGGTCTGGATGCCGCAGACGACCAGCTCGCGGATGCCTTCCATGGTGAGGATCTGCTGCAGGTTAGTGGTGGTGAACGCATTGCGCGAGGTCTTGGTGAGCACCGGCTCACCATCCTCCGGCTTCAGCCCGTCCATCATCCGGACGTGGCCCGAGTCCGGATCGAAGACCGTGCCGGTGCCCGGCTCGGCGTGCAGGATCCAGACGACGAGGTCACCTCGGTCCCGGGCCCAAGTCACCAGACGGTTGACCTGGCCCACGATTCCGGGGTTGGACACGGCCCGCCAGTTGGGGCGCTGCCGGAAGGATTCCTGGACGTCGACGACGATGAGTGCGCGTTTCATGCCCCCAAGCCTGTCGCCGGACAGTGGACCGCATAAGACACCATCGGGGCTCTACGCGGAACGATCCGGTCAGCGGAGCGATTCCCGCCTCTGCGGCATCGCTGTATTTCCCAGCCTTGCTTCACAGGCGGTCCGTGGTCTGCGCGGCCCGAGCCGGATTTTGCTTGATGATGTTAGAAAGACAGGGCGCACGACGAGTTATGACCCAGATGGCCCCTCAACTGGCTTCTTCGAGTTCGGGGTGGGGACCGGTGTCGGACATCAGACGCAGGAACGATCGGATGCGGGTGTTGGCGGGGTCGCTGAAGAACACGCTCGGGCTCTGCTCTTCGAGGATGTAGCCCTTGTCCATGAAGACCACCCTGTTGGCTACTTCGCGCGCGAAGGCGATCTCGTGAGTGACGATCACCATTGTCATCCCGTGGGCCGCGAGGTTCTTGATGGCTTGCAGGACCTCTGCGCGTAGTTCGGGATCGAGGGCGGAGGTGGGCTCGTCGAAGAGAATCACCTCGGGTTCCATGGCAAGCGCCCTGGCTATCGCGACCCTTTGCTTCTGGCCACCCGACAACCGTGCAGGGTGTTCGTCGCGCTTGTCGCTGAGCCCGACTCGGGCCAGAAGGCGTTCGCCGACCTCTATGGCATAGGACCGCGGTAGGCGCCGTACGTGGATCGGGCCCTCGATGACGTTCTGGAGGGCCGTCATGTGCGGGAACAGATTGAACTGCTGGAAGACCATCGCGGTGCGGACCCGGATGTCCCGGATCAGTCGCCTCCGGCCGCGGCCTTGACGCGGTCCCGAGCAGTCCACGGTCCGCCCACGGACGGTGATGCTTCCCGCGTCCGGCTCCTCGAGGAGGTTCAGACAGCGCAACAGCGTGGTCTTGCCGGATCCGGACGGACCCATGATCACGACTACTTCGCCGCTGCGGACGGTCAGGTCCACGCTTTTCAGCACTTCGAGGTCGCCGAAGCGCTTGTGGAGTCCCTGTGCGTGGATCGCCACGTTGTCTGTCATGCGTATGCCCTTCCCATCCTTCGTTCGAGGAGTTCCTGCCCGACGGACAGGACTGAATTGATGAGCCAGTAGACGGCGCCGGCTACGACGAACGCCTCTACATACCGGAAGGTCGAACTGCCGACGCTTTCGGCGACACGAGTGAGTTCGACGACGGTGACCACGGAGGCGAGAGAGGTGTCCTTCATCAGAGCGATGAACCGGTTGCCGATTGCGGGGGTGGCGATGCGCAGTGCCTGCGGGAAGATGACCCGCCGGAGCGTCCCGCTGTAGGTCATGCCCATCGAGCCGGCCGCCTCCCACTGACCTTTCTCGACGGCGAGGATGCCTCCGCGGAAGTTCTCACTGAGGTATGCCGCCGAGTAGAGCGTGAAGGTGAGGATGGCCGACGGAACAGGCGAAATCTGGATGCCAAGTTGGGGGAGCCCGAAGTACACCAGCATGATCTGGATGAGGAGCGGCGTCCCGCGAAATACCGAGACGTAGATGATCGACAGCACCTTGAGCAGGGCGAACCGGGAGATCCTCGCCAATGCGATGAGCCCGCCGAGCCCGAAGCCGAGGACGAATGAGGTCGCACCGAGGAAGATCGTAATGGCCATGCCCTTCAGCAGGATGGGCACGGATTGTTCGAGCAGATCCATGAGGTTCAGTCCTTTGCTGGGTGGGTTCAGGAATATTGGCTCGCCTGGACCTCTCGTAGCTCGGCGGCCATGTCGATGCCGTTCAGCCACCGGCGGGAGAACGTCGACAACGTGCCGTCGGCGATCATCGCGTTTATCGCCTGGTCCACGGCCTGCTTGAATGGCAGCGACCCTTTTCTGAAGGACATGCCGAGGACTTCTCTCTGCAGGGTCGGGCCGACGGGTTTCACCGGAAGGCCCTTGTTCTGGGCCAGATAGACACCCTGGAACCGAGAGATCAAGGCGGCGTCGGCGCGGCCTTGAGCCAGATCCGTCAGGCCGAGCGTCGCGTTCTTGTATGTCCGGACATCCGCCTCTGGGATGCCAGTGCGCGCGAAATCGGCCTGCGTGGTGCCTTCCGAGACTGCGATCTTCTTGCCGGCCAGGTCCTTGACGCCGGCGATGGCATCGTTGTCTTGCCGGATGAAGATGGAGACCTCGTTGACGGCATAGGGGCGGGAGAAGTCGACCTGCGTTCGCCGCCGAGCCGTGATCGTCTGTCCGGAGATCACGATGTCGAATCTGTCGGCCCGTATGCCACCGACGAAGCTCGCGAAGTCGGATCCCACGAAGTCCACTCGGCCGATCCTCAGGCGCCTGGCCAGTTCATTGGCGACGTCCGCGTCATAGCCGACCGGATGGTCACCGCCGTCGAGGAAGTTCCATGGAGGGTTGGCTTCGGTGAGGGCCACGCGAAGAGTCCCCGAAGCACGGGCGCGCGCCAGGACGTCATCGTCCCCGCTGGAACACCCAAGGCTCATCAGCGGGAGCAGGACGGACATGAGCAGGGCACGTACCGCTGTGACTCGGACGCGGTGAACGCCGCGTTCCACCGCCGAGAAAGTCCGGTTCGCGACTCCGACGAACCTACGGACTCCCACAGCCGGATGTCCGTCCATTAGGGCCCCCTCACCACTGCTGTGCATCGAATTCGAGGCTGATACGGCCAGGCTGACCGAGACTCAGTCGTGCGGTGACAAGAAATGCGGTCCGTGAGGATCGGCGCAGTGGGCGATGTCGACGCAGCCGACGTCGCCTGTCGCGATTCGGGAAGCCTGGTCCACCTGCAGGGTGGTGTGCATGATGCCGTAGGAGTCGGCAAGAAGCTTTTGCAGTGAACGTCGTACGGAACTCACGTCTCCCCGGGGATGGACGAACACGTGCGCGGACAGGGTGGAGTAGCCGGATGTGAGCTCCCATATGTGGAGATCGTGAACCTCGGACACGTCCGGTTGCGTTGCCAGCCTTGCTCCGATCTCCGCGGGAACGAGGCCTGACGGTGCCGCTTGAAGGAAGATCCGGGCGGTGTCCCGCATGAGTCCGTAACCCGCCTTGAGCATGAGCGTCGCGACGATGAGGGTTGCGATCGCATCCGCGCGGACGAAGCCGGTCAGCACGACGATCAGCCCGGAGATCGCCGTCGCGATGAAGGCGTACAGGTCGTTGAGGATGTGCTGAAACGCACCTTCGACGTTGAGGCTGCTGCGATCCGCCTTGCTCAGCAACCACGTCGCCCCGACGTTGACCACGATGCCCACCAGTGCGGTGACGAGCACCAATCCGCCTTCGACTTCGGCCGGCGAAACCAGGCGCCGAATCGCCTCGATGAGGAAGAAGACCCCGAGAGCTACGAGAGTCGCCCCGTTCAGCTGGGCCGAAAGGATCTCTGCCCTTTTGAAGCCGAAGGTGAAGATACCGCGCGCCGGGCGAACGGCCAGGCTCATTGCCGCCAATGCGAACACGATCGAGGCCGAGTCGGTCAACATGTGGCCCGCATCGGAGATGAGCGCGAGTGACCGTGCGACGAACCCGACGACCAACTCCCCGGCCATGAATGCGACGAGAAGGGCCAGTGCAGCGCACAGGTAGCGCCGGTCCGCGTCGGCGGAGATCGCATGTCCGTGCCCATGACCGTGACCGTGCCCATGACCGTGATTTTGGGGATGGTGTCGTTCGTTCGCATGGTCGTATGGGAGGTCCGGTCCATGGCCGTCGCCGTGCTCCTCGCCTTCGTGCCCATGCCCATGGCCGTGTCCCTGCGGAGCGGCGTGCAGCTCGGATCCATGAGGTTGCGAGATCGTCATGGTGAGTACTCCTCTTACGACCGCGGGCTAGTGAGCAGCGGTGGAGTGCGCGACTGGAACGTGCGTGATGTGGGACAGCCCGAGATCCAAAAGCATCCGGACGTGTGAGTCGTCGAGTCGGTAGTAGGCCAGGCGTCCCGATCGGCGTACTCGGACGACGTGGTGAGCACGCAGCAAGCGCAGCGCGTGTGAGACAGCAGACTCTCGATGTCCTGACACTGCCGCGATGTCGCATACGCACATCTCGCCACCCCTGAGTAGCGCGATGATCAAGCGCATCCTCGGCGGGTCGGACAGCAGTCCGAAGATCTGCGCCAACTCCTCGATCGATTCTGAGGAGGGCATAGCTGCCAGGGCCAAGGCGACACGCTCAGGGTCGACCGGGCGCGTGGTCTCAGCCTCCTTCTGGACTACATCTGAACGGTTGCTCATATGTTGAATGCTAGAGATCCAATTTCCTTTTAGCCAGGCCGCGATTTGCTCTCATCGAAATTTTGCAAATGGATTTGGCTGGCTTTCGTGTCATTTGTCACAAGCTTCATGTTGAATAGACGCCCGGACCCTGGGGGAAGAATCGAAGGTTCGCGACGATTTGCAGGGGAAGTGCGGGCAATTCGGAGTTATTCATCCATTTAGGGGGCATTTCCTTGGGTCATGCCCCTGTATGTGCCACTGTCCGGGATCGCGGTGAAGAGTGCTGCCGGCATCGGTTCCCTCGGCTATGCGTGACCCGCGAAAACTCTTCACGTTCGCAAGAAATGAAATGACCATTCAGGTCGGTTTGCCCAGGCGAGGTCGGAGTTCGTCGTTTCCGACGCGTCGGTGAGCATGTGGCCCGCGTCCGAGATCAATGCGGGCGATTGGGCAGCGAAGCTGATGACCACCTCGATGACCATGAAAGCGACGATCAGCGCCAGGGCACCAGACAGATAGCGCGGTCGGCCTCGGCACCCATTCCGTGCGCATGCGAGCTTTCGAGTCCGGGCTCAACTCGTTCTTCGTTGCCGGTGTCGTTGATCGCCCGGCGGTTAATCACCGCCGCCGCTTCCCGTGTCGTGCCCGATATGGGTGATGGCCAGGTCGAACAACATCCGCACGTGCGAGTCGGCCAGCCGGTAGTAGGCCATTCGCCCGGATCGGCGGACCTTGACCACCCGGTCGGCACGGAGCAGTCGCAAGGCATGGGATGCGGCCGACATGCTCTGCCCCGTGGCCGCGGACAGGTCGCACACACACATCTCGCCGCCCTCGAGCAGTGCGGAGATGAGACGAAGCCGTCCGGGGTCGGCGAGCAACCCGAAGACGTGCGCCAAGGTTTGCACGGACTCCTCCGACGGGAGTGCCCGCTGGACGGCGGCCACCCGCTCGGCGTCCACGACAGGCGACGAGCAGGTGTCCGCGACGATCGGCACAACGTTTGAACGACTATTCACATGTACAAGCCTAGGCGGCAGTCATTCATTGTCAAGACCGAACGTGACCGACCGGGTGCGCATGGTTATCGATGTCGACTTCGGCGTTAGGTAAAAGAAACGATTGAACAATTGCTCAATCGTTGCCTTCAGCGTAATCATTTAACTACGGATAGTAAGCATCGCAGGTCGGATCACCTGGATCCGGCCAAGACTGGCGACCCCAGGCAAAGCGATGCGGACTCGAAGGGAGCCAACGTGAAGATCACCAAGCGCGTCATCCCTGCCCTGACCGTCTGCGCCGCCGCAGGTTCGCTCGCGGTACCGGCTGATCCGGCCCATGCGGGCGCCGTGCCGGCCCGTCAGATGCCGACCTGCACGTACCAACTCACCAACCTCCGGGCAGGCGGTTACGTCAACGTTCGGACGGCTCCGGCACTGAACGCCCGGCCGGTCGCGATGCTGAAAACATCCGACGGACGATTCACCGGCACATGCACATCCAGCCGTGGTTGGGTCGCCGTCAGATCACCCACCGGCAGTTCCGGCTGGATTTCCGGCCATTACCTGCAGAAAGTTTCTTCGCCGCCCCGCACCGCCGTCCCGCGACGCCCCTCCTTGGCCTGCACGTACCAACTCGCCAACGTTCGCCGAAGCAGCTACCTCAACGTACGTACGGCTCCATGGGTCGGTGCTCGTCGAGTGGGGTCGCTGCGGGTCTCTGACGGGCGACTCGCAGGCGGGTGTGCACCCACTCATGGGTGGGTCGCCGTCAAGTCGTCCAACGGTCGCTCCGGTTGGGCATTCGGGCACTATCTGCGCAAGACCACGAGAAGCCCACTCGCTTCAGCCACTCCGGCTGCCTCCCGACCATGGGGATGCATGTATCAGCTCACCCGGGTTCGGCCGACCGGCACCGTCACGGTCTACAGCAGTCGCAGCTCCTCATCTCAGCCAGTCGGGACGCTGAGCCTGACGAATGGGCGATTCGGCGGGGGATGCACCGCCACACAGAGCTGGATCCCCGTCACATCCTCGAACGGCCGGCCCGGTTGGGCACCTGCGTACTACCTCCAGAAGGTCGGCGGCTAGCAGCGACTCCCTTTCGCGTTCACCCCTCGGCTCTGCGCACCGACCTTCTTCCGCGTCATCCGCGGGTCCGACATCGCTCTCACGGCGATACAAGTGGCGCCGCTCCCACAGCCCCACTGATTCTCCGCCATCACACCATCAACACGGCCCATAGAGCCGCGACGGCTGATCCACCTCAAATCGCGCGACACCACATATCGCCTGGCAATCAAACATGCCACGCAACAGGGTCCATAGCGAAGTGGAGCTTTCGATGAACTCAGAAGAGCCCGTCCTGCACGCACATTCGTCGTGTACGGACACGTCCTGCACCAGCAGCGCTCCAACGGACAGCCAGGAAGACCACGACCACGACCACGACCACTACGACGAGCACGGGCACTGTCACACGGCCCCGACCGAGGGCTAACCCGTACAGCCCTGGGCCGCCAGGTGGCAACTCGCACTAGTTCTGCCTGAAACCACGACCCGCCTTCACTACGAGGCCCGCTTCCGAGTTCGCGCATCTCGGAAGCGGGGCCCCGACGATCCGCTCGATAGAAGCGCCACGCTCTAACCCGTCGAAAGGCTTGGTGAACTCGTCATGAGCGACGGCCATGGACATGGACACGGTCACACCACAGAAACGCCGGCGAGCATCTCGACCTCACGGGTCCTCGACCCGAAAGGACCAGAGGGGCTGCTAGATCCGGTGGCCGTACGGAATCAGGTCTTCACCGTGGTACGGCTGCGCGAAGGCTACGACCTGTCGGAAGTCGACACCTTCCTGGGCCTCGTGGAGACCACCCTGACCACGATCTTGCGAGAGAACGATGAACTCCGCGCCCGTTCTCGCCAAATCGCTCACGAAGTACAGCAGGCACGATCGCCGCTGGGGGACAACGCCACGCGCATCCTCGAAATCGCACACGAAGCCGCCGAACGAACCGTCGCCAAGGCGCAGCAGGAGGCCGAGGCCATCCTGACCCAGGCCCGCGACCGAGCCGAGCAGATCGAAAACGACGCGCTCGGCAAAACAGCAGCCGTTCGCCGAGCCGCCGCCCACGGCACCCATCACCGGGAAGCGCTTGGACGTCGCATTCAGACACTGCACGCCTTCATCGCCGACTTCGACACGCATATGAAGCAGACACTGGACGGCCAGATCGGCCGCATGCGCACATTGCTCGACCAGCTCCATGGCCATGACTCGCCACAACCGGTGTTCGGCAGCCACACGGCAGGCGCCGCCGACCACCGTCCGGTGAACAGCCACGCACCAGGGGACTTTGCTCCATAACCGTGGCCTATGACTGCCGGTCTACGGACGAGATGTCTATCCCCGCCGTCAATCCATAGCGGACAGATCACGCGAGGTGCTTTCAATGCCCCTATCCGCCTGGGCACAGGCCGTGGAGCCAGTGCTCGAAGGACAGCCCGCACGTCAAGAAGCCTGGGCAGCGGTCCTGCTCGTCTGCGCCTCTACGCTCGCCGGCGCATGGCTTGCACGACGCAACAGCCAACGGATGACCCTGTGGCTGGCGATCGCCTCGGCGATGATGATCGTCACGGCCCTCGTCGACCTACTCCCCGACGCCTACGCCGAAGCTGGAGAGACCGGTGTCCCTCTCTGGGAGCCGGCGCTCGCCGCCGCGTTCGGCTTCCTCGTCATCACCTACTTCACCCGCAAGGGCTGTGCCTGTCCCGAGGACGAGCCACTTCGCAACGGCATGCACGCACCAGGTATTCACCGGCGGGTCAAGCAGGGTATTGACGCAGCCGTGTTCGGCGGGATGGGGACCGCGGCCGCCCTGACCATGCATCGCGCCATCGAAGGCGCCACCCTCGCGCTGACCGCCTCCGTCGTGGTCGTCATCGCATTGACCGTCCACTCCGCCAGCGAAGGACTCGCCCTGGCCGCTCTCTTGGACATCGCACGGCAGCGCCTCGCGCCCTGGCTCGTCGTCTCCTGCGTCAGCCCTGCGGTCGGTGTCGCCACCGCCACCATCGCACCGCTCCCTCCCCAACTGGTCCCCATCCTGCTGAGCATGGTCATGGGTGTCCTCCTGCGCACCGCGATCGTCGGCATGAAACTCGCCGCCGGCAAACAACGCAACGGACGCCTGTCCACCCGCCAGATCGCCATCGCCGCCGTTGCGGCCACGACCGCCGGCGTGCTACTCGCCGGCGCCCACACCTTGCACGAAGAAGAACCGGCGGAGGCCACATCGACGACAGGCGGTCAAACGACAAAGCTTGTGATCAGCCCCAGTCCTCGCCCGACACACCCGCTCACGAGGCCCAAAGCGACGCCGTCCCACTCGCCCGCAAAGCGGCCGGGATGACACACACGCAACTCCATGCCGAGGGCCAGAAGCCCCATCGCAGGGCCTTGGCGTGCTGTCAAACCCAGTAGTTCGGTACGGGCGGGCGCGACGAATCGCACTGCGACGCGACACCGACCGCTGCATGCTGCATCAGAGTCGGCTGCCGCCAGGCTCCCACGTTTCATAGGAGAGCTGCGCATGCGGTTTCGTCGCGACGCGACCATGGAGCTCGCGTTCCCAGGCGAGGCGCGTGAGATCCATCGCGTGACATGGGCCGGAATGGCGCACAGAACCGTCTACGTTGCGTTATTACGCGCAGTTAGATGTGCATGTACTCACAGTGACATACCTTCGAGGGTGTGATCGCAGACGTCGCCGCGAGAAGCTCACGAACACCGAGGCGCGCCCCAGCGTGCCTTGCAACGCTCAGCGTCACCATGGTGCTGCACTTCGTCCTTTGCCTGTGCGGCTACCACGTCAGCGGCACACCCATATCCAGCGGCATCTCCGCAGCCGCCATCCCGGATGACCATCATCCCGGTCATCCGCATCCGGACGACCACCTGGACTGCTCAAGTACCGCAGCTCTTCCCGCAGACGCGGCGCACCGGCCGGCCGAGCTCGTACTGCTCTGCCTGTCCGCAGGGTGGCTTCTTCTGCCTGCGGGCGCCGTCCGGGCTGGAGCCCGCTTCCGGTGCGCGGCTCCGCTGCGACCTCCCAGCCACCTGGCAGGCGTTCGCCTGCTGACCACCCTGTGCACGTCACGGACGTGATCGCAACGGCGTGAGCCATCGCCGTAGCTTCCACATGGGCACGCTCAGCCTGATCAATCCTGTCGTGCTCGGCCTTCGGTATGGCCACGCCCCATGCGATCTGTCCTGATACGTCGCTCAAGGGGAAGACGATGACAACGCTCGGCCTACGTGTTGCGCCTCAGGCCCTCAAAACTCCGACGCCCGGCCATTGGGTGGCCGGCTCAACCTGCCCATCGCCGGCCATGCTGGTCGGAAACACTCCAGTGCTGTGGATCCCAGAAATCTGGTCCGGCTCACGGAAGGGGTTCTGGGCCAAATTGGAGGGCTACAACCCCGGTGGAATCAAGGATCGGGCTGCCCTGCACATGGTGGGCCGCGCACGGGAACGCGGCGAGTTGGTGCCGGGGGCACCGATCATCGAATCCACCAGCGGCACCCTCGGCATGGGTCTCGCGCTCGCCGGAATGGTCTACGAGCACCCAGTCGAGCTGGTCACCGATCCGGGCATGGAGCCGATGATGCGCCGACTACTAGCCGCCTACGGAGCACGGGTTCATGTTGTGGACCAGCCTCATCCCACCGGCGGGTGGCAGGAGGCGCGCCGTCAGCGGGCGGAACAGCTTCTAAAACAGCACCCGCGCGGTTATCGCCCAGACCAGTACAACAATCCCGACAACGTAGCCGCGTACCAGAGTTTGGCGATGGAACTGGCCTGCCAACTCGGCCGCGTCGACATGCTCATCTGCAGTGTCGGCACCGGAGGCCACAGCGCGGGTATATCGCGCGTCCTGCGGCGTCTGTTCCCCGATCTGCGAGTGATAGGGGTCGATACCGTAGGCTCGACGATCTTCGGGCAACCCGCCCGGCCCAGGCTGATGCGAGGCCTCGGCAGCAGCATCCACCCACGCAACGTCGCCTACGACAGCATCGACGAGATTCACTGGGTCGCGCCGGCAGAGGCCGTCTGGGCCTGCCGCCAGCTGTCCAGTGCCCGATTCGCCACCGGAGGATGGAGCGTCGGCGCGGTCGCGCTCGTCGCCTCCTGGCAGGCCGTCACCCAGCCGAGCAGCGTCCGGATCGCCGCCGTCTTCCCCGACCGTCCGGAACGCTACTTCGACACCGTCTACAACGATGAGTACTGCGCAGAGCACGGACTGCTCGAGAAGATTCCCGATCCCTTCCCGGACGAGCTCAGTCACCTGGACGAACGCGAGGTCACGCGATGGACCCGCTGCACGGAGGTGGTGGATCCGCTCGCATGAAAACGACCGTCGCACAGGCACGATCGTTCAGCCGTCCCATCCGACTGCTGCTCCTTAATCAACTCTCCATCAACGTCGGCTTCTACATGCTCATGCCGTATCTGGCAGGCCACCTCGCGGGGCAGCTGGGCTTGGCCGCCTGGCTTGTCGGGCTGATCCTGGGCGTGCGCAACCTGGGCCAGCAGGGCATGTTCCTGATCGGCGGCAGCCTCGCCGACCGGCTGGGCTACAAGCCGATGATCCTTACTGGTCTCGTCCTGAGGACCGTCGGCTTCGCATTGCTGGGCCTGGTCGACACGGTGCCGGCTCTCCTTGCGGCGTCCGCCATCACCGGCCTGGCCGGCGCCTTCTTCAATCCCGCGGTCCGCGCCTATGTGGCGCAGGAAGCGGGTGAACGCAAGGTTGAGGCATTCGCGGTCTTCAACGTGTTCTACCAGCTAGGAATCCTCATCGGGCCGCTCGTCGGCCTGCTGCTCACCGGGTTCGCCTTCCGGGTCACCTGCCTCACGGCGGCGTTTCTGTTCGCGCTGCTCGCCATCGCGCAGGCGCGCGCATTGCCCTCGCGTCGAGGCAGTCGTACCGGCGCGGACGAGAGCATCTGGCACGACTGGCGGCAGGCGCTGTCCAACCGGCCGTTCCTGCTGTTCTCCCTCGCCATGATCGGCTCCTATGTGCTCAACTTCCAGGTCTACCTGGGGTTGCCGATCGAGGTCCGCCGGGTGAGTGGCAGCGAGCTCGGCGTAACTCTGCTGTTCGTCCTTTCTGGCGGACTCGCGATCGCCGGGCAGGTTCCCATCACCGCGTGGGCAAAGTCCCGGTGGACACCCGGCCAGGCGATGACGCGGGGCCTATGGCTGATGGGACTCGCATTTCTTCCTCTCGCTCTCACCGCCCCGCTGAAGCTCCCAGCGAGCCTCGCGCTCATTGCCGTGCTCCTTGCCACGGCTCTACTGACGATCTCTACGATGATCGTCTATCCGTTCGAGATGACGACCATCGCGATTCTCGGCGGAGACCGCATGATCGGCACCTACTACGGCCTCTACAACACCCTGTCCGGAGTCGGCATCGCGGCCGGAAACCTGCTGACAGGGGCGGCCATCGACGCCGGCCGGCAGATGGCGTTGCCGGGACTGCCATGGTGGGCACTTGCCGCAGTCGGTGCCGGATGCGCCGTAGCAATGCGCGCCCTCGACCGTACCGGGGGACTCACGCCCGCACGGCTGGAGGCGGTCGCCCCGCACTGACAATTCCCACAGAGCTAGCGGGAGATAACGGCAACCGCGCAGGTCCGCGGTCTTGTCCGCCGGCTCCGTCGCGGCCGCCCGGCTTCCCGGGCGGCCGCCTTCGCCTCAGGCCGTCGAGCTCATCGGGTGCCGTCGAACAGGTGCCGACCTCGGGGGCCGCAGCCGTCGAGGGTGACGGCGATCGGTCCATCGCTGTGCACGTCCAGGACGGCGTCGCAACGTACCCGGGCGCGCCGGACGTCGACGGTTACCTCGCCGATGTTCGTCGCCGTGATGTCGAGCCGGTTCTTGACGGGGATGGAGGGGGCCTTCTCCCAGTCGCGCGACCGCATGTCGTAGGAGATGGGCTGGGTGGCACCCTGCAGCTGGCCCGACTCCGTGTGCAGCGGTGCCGGCGCGGGATCGCCCGTGCCGAACCCGTGCGAGAAGACGTCGACCGTCCCGGTCGGCGGGGTAACGCCGCCGTTCCGCAGCTTCAGCCTGGATACCCAGTACGCGTGGTCGGCGTTGAGGCCGACCGCGGGCTCGTTCATCATGCCGTTGAGCACGTACGTGACGTGGGCGGGGTCCCGCACCACTCGTCGGTCGCCCATCCAGTCGACCATGGGCTGGAACTCGTTGCCGAGCGGGAAAGCGTGCCCGACCGGGAACGAGTAGAACTGGTAGCGGTAGCCCATTTGGTCCATCGTGTCCATGTACTCGACCTGGGCCCAGTACGAGCAGACCGGGTCCTGGCTGCCGGCCCACACCAGCTGCGGGACGTTGCGGAAGGCGGGGGCGAGCAGGCGGGTCAGGGATGCCTGGCCGCCCGGCACCGTCCCGCCCTGCTGGTAGCCGACGCCCGCGCTGGGGCAGGGAACGATCATCGGAGTGGCGGCGAACAGGTCGGGGAACTGTCCGGCGAGTTTCCAGGTGGCGTAGCCGCCCATCGAAAGGCCGCCGATGACGGTCCGGCTCGGGTCGAGCTTGTAGCGGTGGGCGACGTCGGCCCAGACTTCGAAGACCTCCGCGCCGGCCTGTCCGTAGTACCAGTAGGTGGTGCCGCGGGCGTTGGGGGTCACGGAGATGTACGGGGTGTCGCGCTCACCGACTTCCTGCTGCCATTTTGGCTGGCCTCCGGAGTAGCTGTTGTGGTTGCCGCCGGCCGCGTGCGGGTTGAGCATGAGGCCGTATCCGTTGCGCGGGGCCGACCGCTCCGGCACGTAGATCTCGTACGGCTGGAGCCGCCCGGCGTAGCTGGGCGCCTGGCAGCCGGTCGCGGGACATAGGTCCGGCTGCAGGGTCGTGGCGGTTCCGCGGCCCTGCGCCGACTCGAAATGGCTGGCCAGGATGCGGTTCATGTAACCCGTCCTGGGGACGCCGCCCGGCTGGCCGGTCATGTTGTCGTCCCTGCCGGTCGCGAGTTTGACGAAGTCGACGTTTGCGAAGAACGGGCTCAGGTCGCCGGTGCGCAGGACTGCGGTCTGGCGGCCGGTGCGGAACCCGCTCATCGGCTCGTCGTACCGGAAGGCGGCGTTGAAGAACGCAGGCGGGGCGGTGAGCGTGCCGGCGCCGCCGGGGTGGGTGGCGTCGGCCGGCTCGGTGCCGGGCAGGAGGTACCGGTCGGCTGCCTGGTCCCACAGGCCGGTGCCCGCGGCGACCCGTACTGAGCGCTGCCCGCGGGGGTCGAAGGCGGCGTACGGTACGCAGATGCTCACCTGGCGGCGGACGGTGTCGACGGCCACCTGCGGCTGCGCCTCGGAGACCAGGGTGCCGGTGGCCGCGTCGGTCAGCGTGGCGGTCGACCCGTGGACCGTCACGAACAGGGTCGCGGGAGCCTTGACGTTGGCCCCGTACGGCAGGGGGCGGACCCCGGCCGCGTCGCCGAAGGCGATCGTCGTGCCGACCAGGTCGGGGTTGAGCATGGTGTTGTAGGTGAGCCGGATGGCGGTGCCGCGGGCCAGCGGCTTGATCCGCAACTCGACGAGGTCGGCTGCGTTCCTGGCGTAGGCCGGGTCGGTCGGATAGGTGTACGGTCCCGCCCCCGCGTCGTCGTAGAGGAAGTCCTGGTAGAGGAACTCGCCGCGCCGGTACGCGCTCGTCCCCGACACCAGGATCGGCTCGGCCTTCCACGGCAGGGTGTTCTGCAGTTGGGGCGCGTCGGCGAGCGGGGCGTACAGGATGTCGGGACCGGGGCGGGGGTTGCCGGTCGGCAGCGAGCCCTTCACCACCGTCGGCGGGGGTGGGCCGGGAACGTCCCTGCCGAAGTCCGGGCCGAGGCACGAAGGTCCCGGGTGGGGCCCGTGCCCTGGACGTCCGGCGGGCTCGGCGACCGCGGCGGTTCCGGTCGCAAGGGTAGTGGAGAGGGCGGCGGCGAGCGCGGTCGCCATGACGAGGGAGAATCTGCGGTGCCGTGGCATTTCGTCCTCCAGGAACGCGACGGCCGTTGATCTCTGTCACGGTATGGAACGATCTGCCAGGCGAGAACCTGGGCCGTCCGGCGCTGCGGTGAGCGGGCGGGGGCCGTCGGCAACATCGGCGCCACATGCGCCGGACGGCCGCTGCCGGACGACGAACGGCATTCCGTCTCGCAGGAGCCTGCGCGATCGCTCCAAGTCACGATGTGACCTCGGTGTGATGATCGACCTGACCTCGAAGCGACTATCCTGGAAGCAGGGTCCCCCGGATTTTCGCACGACCTGGTCGAAACGGCTCCCCGGCCTCCGGTTGACGACGCACCACCGAGCGACGATCCATCCCCCACGGGTGGACCCGCGGAGAGGTGGTACGAAGATGCGGCAGGCAGCTGTTCTCGACGTCGGCTGTCACAGTGCCCTGCTGACCGTGGTCCGCCGGCCCCGCGATCACCGCGGCTTGGAGACGGTGCTGTCCCACAAGGTACGGCTGAGCCTGCACCGGATGCTCGCTCCGGACGGGCAACTGGACGAGAGTGGGATCCGCAGCGTGCAGCGGGCGGTGGCCGAGACGATGGACGCCAGTCCGGCCGCGCAGTCCCGCGTCTTCGCCTTCGCGACCTCCGTCATCCGGGACGCGCCCAATCGCGACGAGGTCATCGCCCGGATCGCGGGGGCCACGGGCACGCGGCTGCGGGTGCTGCCCGGCTGGGAGGAGGCGCGACTGGCCTACGTGGCGGCCCGCCATTGGACGGGGCACACGTCCGATCCGCTGCTGGTGCTGGACATCGGGGGCGGCACCGTGGAGATCGCCTCGGGCGACGCCCGGGAGCCCCAGACCGTGCATTCACTGCCACTGGGCGCAAGGACGATCACGCGCAGATGGCTGCCCGGCGGGGCCGTCTCCTCCTCGCGCCAGCTGCGCAGGGTCAGGCAACATCTGCGCCGGGAGCTGAGCAGGCAACCCGGTCTGCCGACCCCTGAGCCGGGCGGGCACGTCCTCGCGAGCTCGAAGACCTTCACTCAGCTCGCCCGCCTCGCCGCTGCTCAGGGCGACCCGTCCTGCTCGCGCCGCCGTCTGTCGCTGAGTGGCGTGAAGGCGTCGCTATCCATGCTCGCCGGCATGGACCCGGCCAACCGTGGAGAGCTGCCGGGCATCAGCGGCCACCGCGCCGAGCAGTCCCTCGCCGGAGCGCTGATCGCCGAGGCTCTCATGGAGGTCTGTGAGGCCACGAGCGTGGAGATCTGCCCCTGGTCCACCAGGGAGGGACTCCTGCTGGAGCGCCTCGGGTCACGTCGCTGAGGCGTGCGCTCCACCAGTCCTGCCATGCGATTGCTCATGTTTCCGAACCGCAACTGGGACATCGACTACGTCAGAGGTCTACCGGAAATGTGTGTGCGCTGATGACGACGCCAAACCTCTGCATCCTGCGCTGGGATCGGCCGGGTCAGCTTACTGTCCTCGCTCTGCCGGGCGACCGGATCGCCGAGGGGGAGCGTGTTGCGATCGCCGCGCTCGGCGAGGATCTTCCGTATCCCAGGTGGAATGGTCTGGCCCCGGCGGAGCGCCGGACCGTGGTTCGAGCCTGCCACAGCGTTCCCACGCTGGGGCTGCATGTCCTCTTCGACGAACGCGACGCAGTGGACGAAGCCGACTCCCTGCACCGGTGCCTCGCCCAAGCCGTGGAGGAGTTCCTGCGGCCGAAACTCAGCGGTGCCCCCTGGGAGGCAGTGCCCAGTGGACCTGCTCGACATATACGACAGCTACTCCGTCGGAGCGCTCGATCCAGGCCAATGGCCAATGTAGAAGCCTCGTGAAGCCACCCCCGGGATGGGCTCCCCTGTCCGGTTACGCGGCTCCATAGTCACGCACTCGCTCCATTTCAAGACCATGAACGCTGCGTCGCCAATTCCACTGCGCCGTCGCCGATGTCCATGGTCAGCACACCTAGCGCTGTGCCGACAAGGTGCAGGCCGACCCGCTGTCCTGGCGCCGGGAGTAGTTGGCCGGCGCAGCGCGCGGTCAGCCTGACGCCGCCGGTTTCGGCATCGACCAGCAGATCCACCAGGCCGTCGTGGCCGCGGAAGTCGATCGCGACGGCTTTGCCGCGTACGCGGGCGGTCGCGGTGTCGGTGAACACGATCTGCTCGGGGCGTACGAGTACGGTGCCGGTGCCGTAGGCCGGGTTTGGCAGGGGGATGGGGCCGAGCGGCGTTTCAGCCGTGTCGCCGGTCAGCTGGGCGGGGATCGTGGTCAGTTCGCCGACGAAGGCGGCGACTGCGGGGTCGACCGGTCGGCGGTAGACCTCTTCGGGAGGGCCCGCCTGCACGATGACGCCGTCGCGCAGGACGGCCACCTGCGCGGCAAGTGACAGCGCCTCAGCCTGGTCATGGGTCACCAGCACGGTGGTGGTGCCGGTGGCGGCCAGCGCCGCGGTGACGGCACGGCGTGTGTCGGCGCGCAGCTCGGCGTCGAGGGCGGAGAACGGCTCGTCGAGTAGCACAAGGTCGGGCTGCGTGGCGAGAGCCCGGGCAAGCGCCACTCGCTGCTGTTCACCTCCGGAAAGTTGATGGGGGTAACGGCGTGCGTACCGATGGTCGAGCGCGACGAGTTCGAGCATTTCGTCGACGACCCGGCGATCGCGCCGTGTGCGCCACGGGAGTCCGAACGTCACGTTCCCTGCCACGGTGAGGTGCGGGAACAGGCTTCCCTCCTGCGTCACGTAGCCGATGCGCCGTCGCTCGGGGGGCACATCGGCCATCGGGCGATCCGCGATCGACACGGTTCCCGCGTCGGGCCGGTCGAAGCCGGCGACGAGCCGCAGGAGGGTCGACTTGCCGGACCCGGAGCGTCCGATCAGCGCCGTCAACCGGCCGGCGGGAACCGCCAGGTCGAGTCCGTCGAGCACTTTCGCCGGCCCGTACGACTTCGCAAGGCCGGTCACCTTCAAGCCGTCGGTCATCGCCCCACCTCTCCGCTGCGACGGGTCAGCAGGTACGCCGCGGGCACCGAGATGAGGATCATCAACAGTGCGTACGGCGCAGCCTGCCCGTAGTTGATGGACGTGGAAGCGCTCCAGAACTGGGTCGCGAGCGTACGCGTGCCGATGGGCGCCAGGAGCAGGGTTGAGGTCAACTCGGTGATGACGGCGAGGGACACGAGCGCGGCACCGGTGGCGACGCCTCGGGCGATCAGAGGGAGCGTGATGCGCGACATGACTCCGGCGGGCCCGACACCGAGAGAGCGGCCGACGTCGCCGAGTTCGGGGGGTGTCTGCTTCAGCACGGCCCGAAGACTCACCATGGCCCGTGGCATGAACAGAACCGCGTACGCTGCGAGCAGCATCACCGTGCTCTGGTAGAGCGAGGGCAGATGACGCGCCGCGATGGTGATCAGCGCGAGCGCGACGACGATGCCCGGGAGCGAGTTGCCCAGGTAGGTGCTCCGTTCGACCACCCGGCTGAGCCGGCCCTGTCGGCGGATCGACAGCCATGCCACTGGGAACGCGAGTGTGGTGGTGACCGCCGCGCCGAGAAGAGCCAAGACGATCGACGTGCTCGTCGTCTGCAGCAACTCGGCTGTGGGGAACTCGGTCGAGGTACTGGTGAGGAGCCAGAACGCGATGCAGCCCAGCGGCACGCCCAGGGCAGCGGCGACCAGGACGACCAGCCCGGCGAGCGCCGCCGGCGCGGTGTGGCCGAGCCGGTACCTGATCACCTGCCGTGCCACGCCGCCGCCGACTCTGACCAGCGGGGCGCGACCGCTCAACGCCTTCTCGGAGCCGAGCAGCAGCAGGCACAGGGGGATGAGCACTCCGGCGAGTGCGGTGGCCGCGGCCCCGTTGAACGTGGACTGGTACTGGTCATAGATCGCGGTCGTGAATGTGTCGAAGCGCAACGCCTCCAAGGCGCCGAACTCGGCGAGCAGGTGCAGCCCCACCAGCAGGGCGCCACCGGACAGCGCCGGCCGCACCTGCGGCAGGACGATCCGGCAGAAAGTGCGGTACGGGCCGTTGCCGAGTATCCGCGACTGCTCTTCGAGCGCAGGGTCGATGCCGCGCAGCATGGCGGCGACCGGCAGGTAGACCAGCGGATAGTAGGACAGCGTCGTCACCAGGACAGCGGCGCCCAGCCCTGCGAACGACGGCGACAGGGAATACCAGGCGAAGCTGTTCACGAACGCGGGTATGGCGAGCGGCGCGAGTATGAGCGCGGTCCAAATCGGCCGACCGCGCAGGGTCGTCCGTTCGACGAGCCACGCGGCGAGGGTGCCGACGGTCACGCATGCCGCCGTGCCCAGCATGACG
This sequence comes from Planotetraspora thailandica, assembly GCF_016863335.1. Lineage (GTDB taxonomy): Bacteria > Actinomycetota > Actinomycetes > Streptosporangiales > Streptosporangiaceae > Planotetraspora > Planotetraspora thailandica. Next base: position 123,707 of record NZ_BOOR01000037.1, on the reverse strand, counting down.
AGCAACACGGTGTTCGTGAGCAGTTCGCCCACGCGGGGGCGCCACAGCAGCCGGGTGGCGTCGATGTTCGTGAGCACTCCGGCGAGCACGTATCCCGCCGGGATCAGGGTGAGCACCGCCACGGCGACGGCCGCGCCGAGCTGAATCGGCCGGCCGCCGGCGCGCGCGGCGTGGATCAGGCTCACAGGAGGCCGACCCGCTGCATCTCCTCAATGACCTTCGGTCCGTTGAGCGTGTTGAGGTCGACGGGCGGGATGTCCAACTCGGCCAGCGGCTTCAGCTTCGGATTCGCCGGCACCCCGGTGCCGACGGTGTACTCCAGCGCGTTGCCGTCGGCCAGCAGCTTCTGTCCCTCGGCGCTGGTCATGTACGCGAGGAACCGCTGGGCTTGGGCGGCGTGCTTGCTCGACTTCAGAACTCCGCCGCCGGACACGCTGAGGAACGCGCCGGCGTCCTTGCCGCCGAAGTACTTCAGCTTGGTGTTGGAGCTGTTGGCTCCGCCGTCCGCTTGGTCGCCGTGCCAGTAATAGTGGTAGATGACGCCGCCTGGCACCTCGCCGGAGTCGGCCGCCTTCATGATGGTGCCGTTGCCGCGGTAGATCTTGGCGTTGTTCTTGACACCCTGAAGCCAGGCCGACGCGGTGGCGTCGCCTTCAACGGCGTATACGGCGCTGACGATCGCCTGGAAGTCGGCTCCGCTCGGGGAGATGCCGAATCGATCCTTCCACTCGGGTTTCGCCAGATCCATGATCGACTTGGGGAGCCGGTCGTCGGTCAGCTGGGAGCTGTTGTAGACGAACACCGTGGAGCGGGCCGCGACGCCCACCCAATCACCCTTGCTGGAGGAGTACTGTGCGGGGACCTGCGCCTTCGTCGCCGCGTCGACGGGCGCGAACAGGTCCTTGCTCGACACCAGCGCCATCGCGGGCGAGTTCTCCGTGATGAACACATCGGCCGGGGAGGCCGCGCCCTCGGCGACGATCTGGTTGGCCAGTTCGAAGTCGCTGCCGTTGCGAATCTCCACCTTGATGCCCGTCTTCGCGGTGAAGGTCTCGGCCCACGCCTTGCCGACCTCCTCGTGCTGCGCGTTGTAGAGCACGATGGGCTCCTGCGCAGTGCCGGCGCTCCTACCGGTGGGTGTCTCGTCGGCACCGCAGGCGGTAAGGGCGACCGCGGCCATCACGGCGACCGCGGTGAGAAGATGTCTGGCTGTTCGCACACGAACTCCCTGGCGAATACGATCTCGGAACTCGAAGGAAGGCTAGCCTTCCCTTAGTTAGGGGTACCTCCCTAAAATTGGGGGGTGCCATCGCTGCCCGTCCTGCTGCTCGACGACCACCGGGTCTTCACCGACTCCCTGGCGTTGACTCTGGACGTCGAGCCCGACATCCACTGCGTCGCCACCGCCCGCACGGCCCGCGAGGGCCTCGCCAAGGCCGCGGTTCTCGACTTCGCCGTCGCTGTCACCGACCTCCAGCTACCCGACGCGGACGGGTTCGACGTCATCACGCGGTTACACCGGCTGCGCCCTGAGGCACGGATCGTCGTGCTCACCGCTCACTCGCGGTCGGACCTCGCTGACCGGGCGATCGCCGCCGGCGCGGTGGCCTTCCTTGGGAAGGACGCGCCGCTCACGCGCATCCTCGCGGCCATCCGATCCGCAGATGCGGCGCACCCGATGGTCGTAGTGGAGCGCCGTCGCGGCCGCATCCACCTCACCGACCGTGAATACGACGTGCTGCGCGAGCTCGGCAGGGGCAACGACGCCAGCCGCATCGCCGCGACGCTGGGAATATCACTCCACACCGCGCGCGACCACATCAAAGCAGTCATGGCGAAGCTCGGCGTGCACACGCAGCTCGACGCAGTGGTGTCCGCCGACCGGCTCGGCCTCATCACCATCGGCTCCGGATATTGATCTTGACGGTTTCGACAGGCCGTCGTGTCCTGTGGCGGACACTCGCGGCTCACATGCTCCTCGCCGCCGTGGTCGTGACCGCAGTGTCGGTGTTCATCACGGTGGGCGCGTGGCGGTACGCCGAGGACGATGCGCGCAGGAGCGTGGAGACGATGGGCCGCCAGGTCGCCGCGGCCGTGCTCGCACCGATGTCCGAGCGGAACTTCGTGCGGCTCGACGACCTCGGCCGCGGAGATCTGCGCGCGCACATCTGGCCGTTCCTCCAAGCAGGCACGGTGCAACGGGTCAAGGTCTACCGGGTTCACGGAGCCCTCGCCACCGTGATGTTCTCCGACGAGCCCCGCGTCGAGGGCATGTCCGGTCGTCTCGACTCCCGGATCGCCGTGCGGATGGCAGCCGATGACGTGCTCGTGCAGCCGGCACCTGACGACGCCGACCACCGTTATGAGAGCAGCCTTCCCGGCAGCCGCATGGAGGTCTTCTTCGGCTTCCGCGACGCCGGCGGCAACGACATGCGCCTGGAGCTCTATCTGCCGGTGGACGTGGGCGCGACGACGAGGCAGACCACCTGGGTCCTGCTGCCGACGGTGCTGTTCGGCCTGGTCCTGATCACCGCCGCCACCGTCCCTCTGTCGGTGACGCTGGCACGCCGGCTGGAGCGCGACCGCGCCGCGCAGCGTGCGGCACGTGCATACGGCCTCGCCGCCTCCGAGCTCGCCCGGCGGGACCTGGCCAGGCGACTGCACGACAGCGTCATCCCGGACCTCGCCGGAGTCGGACTGCTCCTGCAGAGGGCCCAGCTCACCGATCAACCCTGGCCCCGTCACCGGGAATTCCTCGACCGCGCTCAGGACCTGCTGGCCGGCGAGGTACGCGAGCTGCGCACTCTGCTGACCGAACTCCTCCCGGCCGACCCCGTCGGCCAGGACCTCCGAACAGCTCTCCACGGCCTTGCCGCGCGAATCCTGGAGAGCGAGGTGCCCGGCCCCGGTCCGGCCGTCGAGATCGCCGCCCCCGGCCTTGGACCCCTGGATGAACAGCCCGCCCGCATCCTCTATCGAGTCGCCGCCGAACTGCTCCGCAACGCGTTCCGCCACGCCCACTCTCATACGGTGCTCATCCGCATCGCCGCCACCGACATGACGACGGTCACCATGACCATCACCGACGACGGCGTGGGCTTCACCCCACCACTGCCACCCCGCCCCGGCCACATCGGCCTCCGCCTGGTCCAACATCTGATCGAAGACAACGGCGGCCGGTTCGACATGACCAGCACGCCGGGCGCGGGCACGACCGTGACCGTGTCCGTTCCACACACAGCCGCCCGCACCAGCGGGTGACGAGGAGGCGGCGGTCCTCAGTCACCGATGGGGCTTCGGCGTCCGCTGCAGCTCCGCATAGATCTCCTCGAAGCGCCCGAGAGAACGACGATGATCGTGAGTGGCCGCCAGCGCGAGGCTGGCGCGGGCCATCGAGCCGCGCAGTTCGGCCGAGCTCAGGACGCCGACCAGGTGCCGGGCCAGTTCCCTGACGTCACCCGGCCGGTACAGGTAGCCGTTGCCGTCCACGAGATGCGGCAGCGCCATGGCGCGGGCCGCCACGACGGGGAGCCCGCTCGCCATCGCCTCCAAGGTGGCGATGCTCTGCAACTCGGCCACGCCCGGCATGGCGAACACGTCGGCGGCGGAGTACACCTGTGGCAGGTCGGCGTCGGGGACGAAACCGAGGAAGCGCACCCGTTCGCCCACGCCGAGGCGTGTGGCGAGCCGTTCGAGGGCCGCTCTCTTCCCTCCCGTCCCGACGAACACGATCTGCGCGTCGATGTGATTCAGCACGTGGGGGAGGGTCCACACCAGCTCGTCCAGGCGTTTCTCCTCGTCGAGGCGGCCGACGAACAAGATGGTGGGCCGGTCGGCCAGCCCGAACCGTTGCCTCGCCCACTGCTGGGGCTGCGGCTGGAACCTGTGCAGGTCGATCCCGCAGGAAACGGCCTCGACCTCACGGGTGAAGCCCTTGGCGGCGAGCAGTTCCGCCGCGATCCGTGTGGGCGTGGTGACGCGGTCGGCGCGAGCGAACACCCGGTTGAAGTCGTGCCAGACGAGGTCGCCCACACCTGGCCGAAACCGGACAGGAACATGGGCGAACTGGAACATGTTATCCGGCATGAAGTGATTGGTCGCGACCACGGGCAGGCCGGCCGTACGGGCCGCCGCGATCGCGGCCCGGCCCACCACGAAGTGCCCCTGCACGTGGACGACCTGCGGGCCTATCCGGCCGATCAACCGCGACAGCGTACGGCCGAGCCCCATGGGCAAGCTGATTCTCATCGTCGGGTGGACGAGCAGCGGAGCGGAACGCAGCCGATGGACCACAACGCCGTCGACGTTCTCCACGCGCAGCGGGCCCCGATCGGAGGCGCACACCACATGAACCTCGGCGCCACGGGCGGCGAGGCCGCTCGCCAGGCGGTGGCTGAAATAGGCGGCGCCGTTCACGTCGGGCGGGTAGGTGTCCGTTGCGATCAGTATGGTGCGGCCGCGGTCGGCGTCCGCTCCCTGTGACGGCATGTGCGGGGCCTGCCGTTCGAGCGGAGGTACGGCGTCAAGCGGGAAGGCGTTCATCAGGTCATCGATCCTTTGTTCAGGCTGCCGGAGGCGCTGTCGAGGAGCTCATGTGGGCAGCGGCGTGGTTCGTGCGAGTACGGCGATGCCGGCACCGGCCACCAGGGCGAACGCGACGGCGATCGCCGCGTGGTCCGGCAGGGGTTCACCGAGGAGCGAGGCGCCGCAGGTTACGGCGGTGAGCGGATCGGTCACCTGCAGCGTGGCGAACGCCACGCCGAAATGCCCCCGCTCCCGCTCTCGGCCCGTATTCCTGGCGCCCCTGGCGGGAGGGGCGTACGCGCGCTGGATCAGCATCAGCGCGGCCATCGCGGGCAACGGCAGGGCCGCGAGGAACCACGGGTTGTCGCCCGTTCCCCCCACGACGACGTGCGTGAACGTCGCGGTCGTGCCGTACAGGACTCCTGCCGCGAGCGCGAGCAGGGCGCTGCGGACGGCGCCCGCCGAGCGCTGGGCGAGGCCGAAGCAGGCCAGGGCGGCGAGGCCGGTGGCCGTGAGCATGGCCACCGCCCCCGCGTTGGTCAGTTGCGGCGTCTGGGAGGACGGCGGGACGAGGAGCACGAGCCCCGTCAGCCCGATGCTCACCAGGCACGCGGCGGCGAGTTCCCCGCGTCCCGGGAGGCGGCCGTGCATCGCGGCGGCGACCGGCAGGGCGAACAGGAGGCTGGCCACTCCCATCGGCTGCACCACGCTCAGCGGGCCGAGGCTCAGCGCGACGATGTGGAGGGTGGCCCCGGCGGCGCTCGCCGCGGCGCCGGCCAGCCAGGCCGGCCTGCGAAGCAGGACACGCAGACGGGGCGTGGAGGAACGCGCGGCCTCGTGTTGCTGCAGCGCCGCGCCGAGTGCGAAGAACAACGAGCCGAGCAGCGCGACGCCGGCGGCGAGTGCGGTCATGCAGGTCGCTGCCTGGTGGTCCGGTCGCGGCCGCGCAGCCGGCTCCGAATACGCTGCACCGTCACCTCCTGTCGTACCGGCTTCCGGCCGCCCGGCGTGCGCGGCCGGAGGACGAGGGCCGGGTGTGCGCGGAGGGCGCTGCGACGCGGACGTCCTGATCGCGCTTGCTGACGGTCAGGTAGACCACGAAGCCGAGAATGGCGATCAGGAAGAGCACACTGGTGACGACGGTTCCCAGGCCCAGGCCGCCTTCCTCACGCGGCTGCGACAGGTAGTCGCCGAGTGACGCCCCCAGCGGCCGGGTGAGAATGTAGGCGAGCCAGAAGGTCAGCACGGCGTTGACCTTGACCATCCCGTGGGCGAGGGCGATGAGCCCGATCACAGCGGCGAACATCGCCGCGGACGGGAAATAGCCCAGGTTCAGGCGCTCGGCGACGAGGTCACCCGACGCGGTCCCCAGCGCGAAGGTGAACAGGATGGTCAACCAGTAGAAGCCTTCCCGCCGGGTGGTGGAGATGGAGTGGATGGACAACGTCCGCTCGGCGGCGTACCAGGTGGCGAAGGTCACGATCAACGCGATCCCGAAGACGACCGTGGTGACCACCAGTGAAACCCCGAGGCCGTCGGTCAGATTGTCGGTGATCAGCGTGCCCACAACGCTGATCAGCGCCACGGTGACCCAGTAGAGCCATGGCGTGTACGCCCTGGCGCGGAACTGGAAGAAGAGGAAGACGGCCAGCAGGACGGCCATGACGTATGTGGTGTTGGTCAGCCCGAAGTTCAGCGTGGAACTGAGGAAGTCGGCGGCGGTCTCTCCCACGGTCGTGCAGAGGATCTTGATGATCCAGAAATAGACCGTGACCGCGGGCACCTTGTTGAGAGCCCGCCTGGCGGCCCATGCGGCCGTTCTCGATTCAGGAGTCATCATCGGCCCAGGCTGGCACCCCGCACCTGAACTTGACCTGACTGCGTGGCGGCCGGTCTCACGTGCGGCGACGCTCCCTGGCGACCCTCGTGAGCCGTCGCATAGTCTGGCGACCCCGACCTACTACAACGTGTAGGGAGATCTGGTCCCATGACCTCCACCGTCGCCATCGTCGAGGACGACTCCGCGCTGCGTCGGGTGCTCAGCCGCGGTCTGCGAGAAGAGGGGTTCGAGGTCCCCGTCTGCGTCTCCACCGGCTCGGACCTGCTCCGCCAGATCGACGCTGTGGCGCCGGAGGTGTTCATCGTGGACATCGGCCTTCCCGACGTGGACGGCCGCGACCTGTGCCTGGCCCTGCGGGCGCGCGGGGTGGAGACGCCGGTGCTCTTCCTCACCGCGCGTGGCGGCATCACGGACCGTGTGTCGGGATTCCGCTCCGGCGCGGACGACTATCTCCCCAAGCCCTTCCACTTCGATGAGCTTGTCGTCAGGCTGCTCGCATTGATCCGCCGAAGCGGCCCCCGGCGTCCCGTGCCGCCGGGACTGCACCTCGACCCGGCCTCGCACACGCTCCGGGACGGAGATCGGGCCGCCGCTCTCACCCCGACCGAGTTCCGCGTTCTCGCGCTCCTGCTGGCGCGTCGCGGCGAGGTCGTCCGCCGCCAGGCGCTCATCAACGCGGCCTGGCCACCCGGTGCCATGGTGTACGACAACACGCTGGACGCCTACATCTTGCGGCTGCGCCGTAAGCTCGCCGAGATAGGACGGGCAGGGGTGGTCACCACCATTCGCGGCGTCGGCTATTCGATCTCGTGATCCGCAACAAGCTCGTCATCACTTCGACGGCCACGCTCGCGGCGACCCTCGGGGCGCTGACCATCGGGTTCTCCGCTGTGTTGTCGTGGCGGCTTGAGCAAGACGCGAACGCCGTGCTGCGGGCGCGGGCGGAGGCCGCGGCGGCGAACGTCACGATCCGGCAGGGGCACCTGACACTCACGGACACGCCCTACGACGAGGCGCTCGACAGCGGCGTGTGGGTGTTCGACGGCCGCGGGACCCTGATCAGCAGCCCCTCCAGATTCAGCCGGCTCGACGGCGCCGCCCGTGCGGTCAGCGCATCTCCGCAGACCATCCCCCGTGACGTGCACGACGACACGCGGATGCTGGCCCTTCGCCTGCGAGACGCCGGCGCGCCGAAGGCGACGGTGGTCGCAGCCCTGTCGCTGATTCCGTACGAGGACGCCGCACGCACCACACTGGCCGGCGCCCTGATCCTCGACGTTCTGATCCTCGCCACCGGCGCGTTCTTCATCCGCCGCACCGTGGTGCATGCGCTGCGGCCCGTGGGGCAGATGACCGCCCAGGCCGCCACATGGTCAGAGCACGATCTCGACGGGAGATTCGGACTGGGACCTCCACGCGACGAGCTGACCGGCTTGGCCGCGACTCTCGACACGCTCCTGGCCCGGCTGTCCGCGGCGCTTCGCCACGAGAAGCGGGTTACCGCCGAGATCGCGCACGAGCTGCGGACCCCGCTCACGCAGCTGCGGCTGGAGACCGAGATCGCGCTCCGGCAGAATCGCCCGCCCGAGCAGTTGCGGACCGCGCTCCGGCAGGTCCTCGTGGGAACCGACCGGCTGGCCGACACGGTCGACACACTGATCGGGCTGGCTCAGCAGAGCATCGATCCCTCCACCGGCACGTGCAAGGCATTCGACGCGGCGAACACGGTGCTGGCCTCCTACAGCGGCCGCGGCAAGGACGTGCGGCTGGATCCCGCAGCCTCGACGCATGAGGTCGTCGCATGCGATCAGGACGTCGTGCTGCGCATACTCCACCCCCTGCTCGACAACGCCGTGCGGTACGGCCGCGCGACGATCGTGGTGGGGATATCCCGCGAGGGGAACGACGTGGTGTTCTCCGTCGCCGACGACGGTCCCGGATTCACCCCCGAGGAGGTCGAGACCGTCTTCATGCCGGGAGTCCAAGGAGCCGCCGCCGGCCTGGGAGAGGGCGCCGGCCTGGGGCTGGCCCTCGCGCGTCGACTCGCCGACGCGGCGGGTGGGAGCCTGACCGCCAAGGTCTCACGCGGCGGTCTGATCGAGTTGCGCCTGCCTGCGACGTGAGTGACCAAGCCGATGACGGCTGCTCGTGGTCGCAGTCCTGGCCGGCGGCCCCTGGAATCGATGGAGTCAGTGCCTCAGCAGGATCTGCACGATCCACGCGAAGTCACGCGTGGCGTCGAAAGCCGCCCCCACCGCCAGCAGGGTCATCGCTCCGACAATCCACACGTGCCGAAGGCGAGTGACGGGTTCAGGAGCGAGGAGGGCGGAGACCCGGTCGACCACACCGAACTGGTGGAAGCCGGGTGCCAGGGGAGAGGCGGCGGCAGAGGCGGATCTGGCCCGGGCCGCGGCGGCCAGGGCTTCGGCGACGAGGCGGCGGCTGCCCGCCACGGCAACGGCGCCTTCGTCCGCGTCCCGCTCGCTCAGGAACCCGACGGCTCGCCGTACGGGAACCAACAGGGGGTTCATCGCCGCGGCGAGCTCCGCCAGTGACAATGCGATCGAATGGCGCGCCCGCAGGTGCGTCCGTTCATGGGCGATCAGCGCCCGCCGCTGTCCGGCGTCGAGCGCGCGAAGCATGCCCTGGGTGACGACCACGCGTCCGCCGCCGGCGCGCGATCCGGGAACGGCGAAGGCGTCCGGTCTCGGATCGGCCACCACGAGCAGCTCTCCGCCTGGCATCGCATTGAGCCGTCGCAGGCGCCGCCGGGTGTGGAGCAGGCGGCGCACGGCCAGGCACGAGCGCACCGCGCCCGTGCCGAGGAACGCCGCGGCGCCCAGCGACATCATGTCGTCGACAGGCACCAACCGCTCGGCGGCGTCGAACGCCGGAATGTCGTCGACGAGCAGTGACCCGAGCAGAAGAGAGGTCCAGACGGTTCCCACCCCTGCGATCACCGCGGCCGCCGTCAACACCCACAGGCCGAGCCGAGGCGGCAGTGCCTTCGCGAGCGGCCGGACGGACACCGCCAGTACGACGCTGACCAGCAGGGGCAGGTAGACAGAGACGGTCACTACGAGCCTTCCGCATCCAGCGCGGCGCGAAGGGCGGCTTCTTCTGCGGCGCCGAGCGTGGAGACGAAGCGCATGAGGATCTCGCCGCGGTCGGCGCCGGTGTCGAGAACAGCCCTCATCTGCTCGGCCGCCACCTCCGCGGCCCCCTTCGCCGGCTTGTATGTCGAGCGGCCCGCGGGGCCCAGCCGGTGTACCTGCCCCTTGCAGTGAAGCCGCGTGAGAATCGTGTGCACCGTGTTGTAAGCCAGATCGTCGCCGACGGCCGCCTGGACCTCGATCGCGGTCATGGGCCCGTCGGCCGCCCACAGGGCACTGAGAATCTCGCCTTCCAGCTGGCCCGCTGAACGTCTTGGCCGGGCCGCGTCCCTGCGTGCCATCTCACCTCGATTCGTCGGTGTTCACCGTACCCGCCGTGGGCGCACGAGCGCTCGGGCATCCGCTGCTCCTACATCGTGTAGGAACGTACTTACTACATCGTGTAGTGTCATGCCGTACTCAGCTGGAAAAACAGCCGTTTGTGCGTAGGGAGACCCCGGTGTACCTTCCCCTCGGACAGTGTCGTTTCCGTGCCACAGCGGTGCGGTCCGCGTGAGCACGGCCACGCCCGCGGCGCTCAGTGCCGCCGTCAACCTCCTCGATCCGACCTCTCTGCTGCAGGCTTTCGGTGTGGCGGGCGTGGCGGCGACGTTGTTCGCCGAGACCGGTCTGCTTGTCGGCTTCTTCCTGCCGGGCGACTCGTTGCTGTTCCTCGCCGGGATCGCCGCCTCCCCGGTGGCGCGGGACATCGTCGGCGTGCGACTCAGCCTGCCGCTGTTGCTGCTGGTCGCGCCCCTGTCCGCCATCATCGGCGCTCAGCTCGGCCATCATCTCGGCGCACGATTCGGCCGCCGGTTGTTCGCCAGGCCGGATTCGCGCCTGTTCAAATCAGCCCACGTGGCCCGGGCCGAGACCTACTTCGACCGGTACGGCCCGGCCAAGGCGGTGGTGCTGGCCCGTTTCGTCCCCGTCGTGCGGACGCTTCTCAATCCTGTCGCCGGTGTCCTTCAGATGCCGTTCGGGCGATTTCTCCGGTGGAACATCGTCGGCGGGCTGCTGTGGACCGACGCCGTTCTTCTCGCCGGCTACCTGGCCGCCGGCACGCTCCGTGACGCCGTGGGCGCGCAGAACATCGACAGGTACCTTCTCCCCGTCATCGCCTTGATCGTGCTCGTCTCACTCACGCCGCTGTTCATCGAAGTGCTGCGACACCGGCGAGGCGGCCGCACCGCCGAAGAGACCGAGTCCGGCGTCATCAACGGAGGGCGTCGATGAGCGGGCATCTTTCCTACGCGGAAGCCCTCGTCGTCGGCGCCCTCCAGGGCGTCACCGAACTCTTCCCCGTCTCCAGCCTGGGGCACAGCGTGCTGCTCCCCGCGCTGGTGGGCGGGAGCTGGGCCGACGACCTCAACGTCTCCACGCCCGAGTCGCCCTACCTCGCCTTCATCGTGGGACTGCACGTCGCGACCGCGCTCGCGCTCATGCTGTTCTTCTGGCGTGATTGGCTTCGGATCATCACCGGCTTCGTGACGTCGATTCGCCACAGGCGCATCGCCACAGCCGACGAACGCCTGGCCTGGATGATCATCATTGCGACGATCCCCGTAGGGGTCACGGGCCTGCTTCTGGAACACACCTTCAGGACCGTCCTCGGCCGCCCAATGCCTGCGGCGGTCTTCCTGGCCCTCAACGGTGTGATCCTGTACGGCGCGGAACGGCTGCGCCGGCGAGCACTCGCCATTCGGCCCGCGACGACACCCGACATGCCCGGTGCCGGTGGCGCGACGCTCGGGAGCGGAGACCAGGGCGCCACGGGCAGCGATCGACGTCTCGCCGCGCGGTCCTGGCGCGACACCACGCTCATCGGCACCGCGCAGGTCCTCGCACTGCTGCCCGGCATCAGCCGATCCGGCGCCACCATGGCAGCCGGGCTGTTCCGCGGACTCGACCACGACGACGCCGCCCGGTTCTCCTTCCTCCTCGCCACACCGGTCATCCTCGCCGCCGGGGTGCTGAAACTGCCCGACCTGTTCGGCCCGCTCGGTGACGGAATCCACGGGCAGGTCCTCGCGGGAAGTGCCGCGTCGTTCGTCTGCGCCTACCTCGCCGTGAGGTTCCTCACCAGGTATTTCCAGACACGAACGCTGATCCCGTTCGCGGTGTACTGCGCCGCCGCCGGAGTGGCGAGTTTCGCCTGGTTGGCCACCCGCTAGCGCCGATGTCCTGAGACGGGTCTGCTCACGTCTGCGCGTTGCCGGGACTGACCGCCCGCGGAGTGAAGAGTCGAATGATCAAAGGCGCCAGCAGGACCATGATGAACAGCCGCACGCTCTGCACGCTGGAGATGAGGGAGACGTCGGCGTGGGTGGCGACGGCCGTGGCCAAGACGGCGTTGATGCCGCCGGGGGTGGTGGCGAGGTAGGCGTCGGCCAGGGGGATCCGCACCGTGGCGGACAACACCCAGGCCAGGCCGGCACACGCGACGCTGATCGCCACGGTGCAGCAAAGGGCGAGAGGCAGTAGTCGGCGTATGTGCGCCATGGCGGGGCGGGTGAAGCGCAGGCCGATGTCAAGGCCGACGATGGTGAACAGGAACGCGCGGAGCAGACCGGTGGGGGCGAACTCCTCGGAGAAACCGCCGGCGGTGACGGCGGCGGTTATGAGCATCGGCCCGAGCAGCGCGGGACTGGGCAGCCGGACGGCGCGGCCGATGAGGATCCCCGCGAAGGCGACACCCGCCAGGAGAAGCAGCCCGATCCCCTGATGGTCGCCGGTGACCAGGCGCCAGCCCCCAGCCGTGTACGGCGTGGCCGTACCGGGGGCGGTCGGCTGTGGGCTGATCAGCCAGTGGACCACGAGGGGCGCGGTGGCGGCCACCAGTGCGACGCGCAGGCACTGCAGGAAGGCGACGGTACGCGAGTCGGCGTTGTGCTCTTGAGCGGTGGAGATCACCGCGGCCGAACCGCCGGCGACCATGCCCAAGGTCGCGCTGGCCCGATCGATGCGGCCGGTGCGCGCCATGCCGGCGGCTGCGAGGAGACAGAGCCCGATCGTCGCCGCGGTGACGACGGTCAGCGGAAGCACGGCGCCGGAGGCGTGCGCCAACGTGTTCGGGTTGAGGTAGCTGCCGATCAGCACCCCTAGCCCGGCCTGGCAGGTGCGATTGAGGCGAGCCGGTACCTGATCCGCAGTCAGTCCCGTCGCGGCCAGGGCCAGCCCCGCTACCAGTGGAGCGAGCAGATGCGCTGCCGGCAGAACCGCTTCCGCGGACTCGCCGATCACGTACGCGATCGCAATGAGAGCCAGCCAACCGACCCAACGGCGCCACACAACGTAGCGGGGGAGTGCTGGTGGGCGTGTCGGGATCCTGTCTGGCGCAGTGCTGCTACTCATACACACCTACGTTGCGCTCGGCTACCGATGACTACGGTGAGTAACGATCCGTTGTGCTCCGGGATTCCCCTCATCGGGCAAAAGAACAACGCCATGGCGCCGCCGGCGTTGGTGCGCGCACCCCGACAGCGGTGTCGAAGGAGCTTCCCGCCATGATTGCGCCAGTTCATGAAAAGGCACGGGAGGGGGCCACAGGAGAGCGTTGGTCCGGCGTCACCTGGCACAACGACGGAGAAGATTCGTAAGCGGCCGCCGTGCCATCCGTCTCGACGTGTCACTACCCATGGGCGGACGCTCGAAAGAGATGGCCGTGGAAGTCAGCCCGCGTATACGGTGCCGCGCTCGACGAAGCACAGCGGGTTGCCCCAGGGATCATCGGCGTAGAACGACCGCTCGCCCCACGGACGGACGACGATGGCCCCGGCGCTCTGGTCGTGGACGAGTTCCGTGGACAGGCAGCCGAGGACCTTGGCGCGGGCGAAGACGGCTTCGAGGTCCTCGACGGTGAAGTACAGGGCCTTTGCCGCGGTGTGCGGCGTTCCATTGGCCGAGACGTCCATGACTGACAGGGTGACGGGCCCGCAGTCGAAGTAGGAGCGGGCTCCGGCCTGCCGGTGGCCTTCGATGCCGAACAGTTCGCTGTAGAAGGCGATGGCCCGGTCGAGGTCGCCGACCTCGACGCTGAGGCGGAAGAGCTGAGGAGTGTCGGGCCGGTTAACCGGTGTGGTGGCGGCTGCCATATCAGGGGGCCTCCTTCGTGGGGTCGGGCGTGATGGAGAAGTGCGCAAGCCAGTCGCGTACGAGGTCCAGGCGCTTGCGTTCGAGGTGGTATATCCGCATGCGGCCGTCGCGTGCGCTGCTGAGCAGGCCAGCGGCCTCGAGGATCTGCAGGTGGCGGGTGGTCGTCTGCCAGGCGTGTGAGAACACCGCGGCGATCTCGCCGGCGGCCATCGATCCGCCGTTGAAGTAGATGGTGAGCAGCACCCGTCGGCGCGCCGGGTGTGCCAGCGCACTGAACACCGCCTCGTACGCATCCTCATGGCGCCCGGACTCGTCGACCATCTCCCACCCATCTCGCTGAATGTTCACGTTGTCAATATTCAGCGTACATGCTGAATATTTTTGCTGCCAGAGGTCGCCCATCGCGCGGCGTAGGAGACGGTCCGGTTGGTGCTGACCGCCGCCTTCGCCCGCACAGGACGCCTCAGCGGCGTCGTGGGCGAACTCCACAAGGCGTTGTGCTGAGCCAGGTACCTTCTGCCCCGGGTGACGGCTCGATCGGCGGATGTCGGGGTGGCCCGGCGGACAACACCGGATGTTAGCGGTCACCCGACGGCCGGATGATGCGTGCGTCAAGTGCCTGCTCCTTTCGACCCCCCAGAGGAGACCTGTCCATGCGACCTCCGCGCCGGTTATCGCGCTGGCGGCTGGTGCTGATCGGGCTCGTGACCGTGCTCACCGCGACCATGTTGGTCAGTATCCCGGCGAGCGCCGACGGCCCGATCCTCCTTCCGACCACCCCGCCTGTTCGGCCGACCCTGTCACCGCCCCCGCCGACTTTCTTTCCTACTCCCACGCCGGGTTTCCCGCCGGGCTCCACGCCTCCCCTACATCTGTGTCCGCCCGACTGCGCGCCGATGCCCACGGTCAAGATCGCAGGGGCGGGCGACAGTTATACAAGTGGTGAAGGCGCGACCTGGGACCACAAGTACGTGACATTCCCGGACGGCTCCGAGGACTTCCGGCATCAGAGCGGCTACGCTCCACTCGCTCTCGCGTGGGACTACCTGCAATCGGCCCGCTATGGAGGCCAGTACACGGTCCAGCCTGATGTGATCAGCCACACCTGGGGCACCGGCAACAGCGATCGCTTCATCTTCAACGCCTCGTCGGGCGCCAAGGTCAGCCACCTGACGGACGTGCAGTTCGAAGACGAGAGTCACCCCGACATCACCGAGGTGCGGAACGTGTCTCAGCTCTCGGGCGTTCCCCGGGACCTCGACATCTTCTACTTCGGGCTCGGCGGCAACGACGCCAACTTCGGGCCGCTGATGAGGATGGTGCTGATAGGCCACTACTCCACCGCGACCGCCGGCAACTACGTGAACAGACGCGAAGCTCAGGCGCGTCTCGTCCACTACAAGGTGCAGCAGTTGATGGATAACATGCCGCAGGTCTCGGCGAACATCGAGCAGGGCCTGGTGAACGTGATGAACGCCACGGATCACGCGGAGATCGTCGCCGCGCTCTACCCGTTGGCAGTTAAGCCGTCAGGCAACGTCGATCACAATCAGATCGGCGGCCTGGCCATGGACGAAATCTATCCGTTCGTCGTCGCGGTGAACAAGGCGATCACGGATGCGGTTGACAGGTTCCGCGCGAGGTTCCCGCAGAGAAAGGTTCACGTGTTCGACCCGAACACGGCGGGGCCGAACGGCACCAGCGTGGTGAGCGGTCACGAGGTCGGCCAACCGGATTCATACTTCAACGGAGTGATTTCCCGGTTCGGGCTCTTGGCACGGGGCAAGATCTTCAACGCGCTTCAGGAGAGTTTCCACCCCAACGAGTTCGGTGCGGTGGCGATCGGCCGGGCGCTGGCGAACTGGATGGCCGGCAAGTTCCCGTCCCTCTTCCCAAACGGACCCGACTTCAACCGCGTCATCACCAACCCGCGAGCCTCCGTTGACGACCCCGAGGCCGACCAGCAACTTGAGGAATGGGCGAGCACCAACCTCGGCAAGCTGTGCGACGGGGACTCCATCGACAGCATCTGCCACTTCATAGGCCCGGACGGTCAGCTGACGATCCCGCTTGAGGTGTTGCTGAACCCGATCCCGCTGGAGCCGATTCCGGGAGCTCCGAGGGTCGTCGGCCCCTGGGGCAGCGGGGGCAGCGGGGGCGGCGGGTCGAGCGGCGGGCCGGCGCCATCGAGCTGGATTCCGGCCACCTACAGCAGCGCGCCGTCCGGCGTCCCGGGCCCCGGCGGCATCACGAACACACCCACGGGGGACCCCTGCGATCTCATCGTGAAAACAGCGGAGCCGGGCCTGCAGGTGGCCGTCTCCACGTCCACGCTGAGCGGCGGCATCCTGCGAGAACCCATGGATATCACCTATGTTCACTTCTTGACTACCGATAAGGCCGACCCGTGTAAGAAGGGTGAGAAGATCGACCCGGAGAAGCTCAGGGAGCAAGCAGAGGCGTGGTTGAACGGCGGTCCGCTGCCGGAATGGCCGGAATGATCAGCACCGGACGACGCCGTTGATCGCAACCGCCGGGCGGGCGTGTACCGCCCGGCGGCCCCGGATCACCGACAGCGCCGACGGGTCTCACTCGGCGGGCGGGAGACCGTCCAGGCTCGCCAGCCGCCGGGTGAGCGCCACCCGGGAGCGTACGTCGTACTTGTTGAAGATGCGAGCGACGTGGGTCTCCACCGTCTTCTGACTGACCTGGAGGCGCTCGGCCACCTCCCGGTTGGTCAGCCCTTGGCTGACCAGTTCGGCCACCTGGCGTTCCCGCGCCGTGAGCACCGGCGGCCCGCCGGTTCTCCGTGCCGCGTGCCGGGGACCCTGCGCGGCCAGCCGGCGCTCTACCCTGGCCAGTTGACCGGCGAGCCAGTCCGCACCCGACTCCCTGTAGGCGGCCTTGGCCCGGGCGATGTCGGCGCGGCACTGCGCCACGTCCCCCATGCGGCCGTGGATGTCGGCGAGCAACTGGTGCACCAGGCCGCGTTCGGCGGTGGCGCCGCTCTCGGCGAACCGCTCGGCGGCGATCCAGGCCGCCGCCACGGCCCCGCCCAGGTCGTCGCAGTGGCACAACGCGCGGGCGCGGGCGTCGTAGGCGGTGCCGAGGTGATACGCCGGGCCGCCGGCGGCCGCGGCGACCGCCGCGGCCGACCAGGTGAGCGCGGTACCGACGTCGCCGTCGGCACCGGCGCGGAGCGACTGCACCGCCAGCCGTTCCACCTCGGTGTCGCGGGACAGGGCCGGGGGCAGCGGCGGCGCGTGAGCCGCCCCGGTACGGCCGGCGGCGAGCCGGACCCGCATCACGGACACGTGCGCCATCGCCAGCCACCAGGCCGAACCCGGAGCGACTTCGGCGAGCCGGTCGGCGAGCGCCATGGCGGGGCGCACGCCGTGCCGCCACAGCACCGGCAACAGCATGACGCAGCGGGCCATCGCCAGGGTCTCGCTGCTCTGGATGTACTCGGAGGCCGCGGCGGCGTGCTCCGCGACGTCGATGGCCCCCGCCAGCCGGCCCGTCCGGGCCTTGTGGTGGGCCTGGGCGATCAGTAGGTACGGCATGTCGTTGCTGCGACCGGACATCGTCGCGAGGTCGATGCCCCGGGCCAGGTGGCGCTCCGCGTCGTCGGGCCGCTGGAGACAGGTCTCGCCCCAGGAGAGCGGCGCGACGAGTTCTACGTGCGTCGCCAGGGCGGTGTCCGGCGCGCTGTCCATCATCCACCCGGCTCGCCTGCTGTGCGAACGCGCCGCCGCGACGTCGCCGTCCTGCAGGCACGCCAGGGCCAGCAGGGCGTACGCGGCGGCGCCGAGCGTCGGGTCGGCCGTCTTCGACAGGATTTCGATGGCTTCGAGCGCATGCCGGCGCGCGCCGCCGGGGTCCGCCCGCAACACGGCCACGGCGGCCAGCTCCACCAGGAGCGGGGCCTGCGCCCGCAGGTCCTGCCCGGCCCGGCGGGCCTGCGCGCTCAACAGGGCCCGTGCCTCGTCGAGCCGGCCGAGCAGCCGCGAGATCACGGAGGAGAAGGCCACCGCCTCGGTGGCCACGTCGTGTGGCAGGTGGATGACCTCGTGCAGGATTCGGCGGCCCTCGGTCAGCGAGCTCACCGCAGTGCCCCGCGCCAGCCAGGTGAGCAGGTGGCCGCGATACGGCACGAGGTCCTCGCGTTCCGGCAGCACCCGCAGGGCGTCACGCAGCAACCGCACCGCGGTCGCCGGGGCCGAGCCCACATACGCGATGCCCGCGTCGCCCAGCGTCCTGGCGGCCTCCTCGTCACCGTGTTCGGCGCACCGCTCGGTGTGGTGGGCCAGTAACGCCAGCGACCCGTCGTTGCGGCGCAGGTAGTCGGCGACCCGGGCATGGGCGGAGATGCGCCAGCCAGGCCCGCACGTGTCGTACGCGGCGGCGCGTACCAATGGGTGGCGGAACACGAACCGGGCGCCCGCCAGCGCGCCGAGCCCCTGCCTGCAGAGCTCGTCCACGGCGGCGGCAGCCGTCGCGGCGTCGAGTTCCGCGACGTGGGAGATGACGACGAGCGAGGCCAGCTCGCCGGCGACCGCCGCCGCGTGGGCCGCCCGCCGGCCGGTCGGGGTGAGCCGGTCCAGCTCCCGGCGCAGCACCGCCAGCAACGTCTGCTCGAGGGCGAGCGCCGCCCCGGGCCGGCCGTCGGCCAGTTCCGTCAGTGTGTGGTCGTCGGCGTCCAGCAGCGACCGCAGGAACAGTGGGTTGCCGCCGCTGACCCGGTACATCAGCCGTCGCCGGTGCGGGTCCACCCCGAGCGGGAGCAGTGCGGCCACCGCGTTCTCGTCGAGCGGGTGCAGGCTCAGCCGGGTGACGCGCGGATCCTGCCGGGCGAGGGCGTCGCCCACCACGGCCGGGATCATGGCCGAACGGCAGGCGATGGCCAGCAGGAACCCGGCGGCCGGCGGACGGCGGAGCAGGAACTCGGTCAGTTCGAGCGACGACGCGTCCGCCCAGTGCAGGTCGTCGAGCGCCAGTACGGCGCCGCGGTCGGCAGCCAGATGGGATAGGAGCGCTCGGACGCCTCGATAGGTGTGGTAACGATCCAACCGGCCTCGAGTTGTGTCGCTCGTCTCGCCCGTCGTCAACAAGGTGCGCAGCGCCGCCTCGGCGAAATCACCGGGCCGGGTGCCGGTCGGCGCCGCACCCGGTGCGCCGTACTCGTCGGACAGGCGGGTGAAGGCGTCCACGTACATGCCGAACGGGACGAGGCTCTCGAACTCGGTGGCGCTGCCGGCGAGCACGGTACGCCTGGCGGCGTGCGCCCGCTCGGCCAGGTATTCCAGCAGCCGCGTCTTGCCCATGCCTGGCTCGCCGTCGATGAGGACGAGGCGGCGTTCGCCGGCCGCCGCGTCGGCGAGCGCCGCGTCGATTCGGGCGAGCTCGTCGCCCCGCCCGACCGGCTCGGGCCGGGACAGCCGGACGGATTCCGATCCCGCCGGCCCACCATCGGACATGGAGCCCCCCGGTTCGTCCGGCGATCACACCGGCTGCCGGAGCGCAAGTCGGCGAACACGCCAGGACCCAGTCGCACGGTCTACGTCGCGATGATCATACAGATCGGCGTCGAGGTCCATGGCGGCCGGGTCGCCTGCGGCGAGCCGACAATCAGGATGACCGGGTTGCCGGACGTGGCCGTGCTCGAAGCAGCCGGCATCACGCTGCTCGGCATTGGAGTCTGGCCGCTGATACTCGCGCCTCGGGAGTGACGGTGGACGCTATCGGGGTCGAGGGAGGATGAAGATCTCAGTTCGGGAATCGACATGAGGGCCTCAGATGGCAAGATTTCGGGCATGACTGATGTAGAGATTCGGCGGCTTGTGCCAGGTGAAGGGGAGCGTTACCGCAAGATCCGGCTTAAAGCCCTGGCCGACTCGCCCGAGGCGTTCGCCTCCACCTACGACAAGGAGGCCGCCTTCCCCGCCGAGCGATGGGAGGAACGGCTGGTCGGTGAGGTTGCGACGCTGGTCGCGGTCACGGATGGAGTGGATGCCGGGATCGTCGGGGTGATTCCCGGCAGCGGTGAGCACCCCCTGCGTGCTCACCTGATCGCGATGTGGGTTGATCCGGCGATCCGCGGGCGGGGAGCCGGAGGGCGGCTCGTGGACGCGGCGCTGTCGCAGGCACGGAAGATGGGCGCCGAGGAGGTCGAGTTGTGGGTTGTGGATGGAAACGAACCGGCCATCGCGCTCTATAAGAGCAGAGGCTTCACACCTAGTGGCATTCGTGGCACGCTGCCCTCCGACCCTTCGGTCGGCGAGTCCCACTTCCTGCTGAGGAGCCTTTCGCTCGTCACAGCTAGCTAAGGTGGGAGACCAGCCGCTCAGGCATCAGAGGTCGTGTACTGGGTCGCCGCCTCGCACCGGGTTGGCGTTCAGCATTAAAGAAGCAGGATCCACCGCTCCACTGACACCGTCCGCATTTCGGGGGTAGCGATCGAACTGCCTGCCGCCTGAGCACGGTGCCAAACGCACGCTGGACGTTGCCCGAATCCAATTCCGTTCCTTACCGCGTCGACGACTGCACCCGCCTGGAGCAGGTGCTGCACGCCGTCCGCGTTCCCCGACAGGGGCTGGGCCGGCCCCGATCACGTGGTGGCCGACAAGGGTTACAGCTCCCGCGCCATCAGGTCGAACTCCGGCGGGTGGGCCAGGCGTAGCCGGATGGGGCTGAAGGTGATGCCCCCGGCGGCGATGGTGACGTGGTTCTCATCGAGGATCTGCGTGAGGGGCCGATACAGCCCTTGGGGTGGAGTTACGTCTTTGCTTACCCGATCCTCCCGCGCTGCCTGACCTGCATCGGTAGCCTTCCGTGATGTGCTGGTTACCGGTAGTGCTGCAGCGCGACTGCGGCGCATGGAGGCTAGCGATCTCGCGGCTTCGGTTTGGCGCCCGCGGACCGGAGTACTTGGCCCCGCCTCACCCTCTCGCCGCTGCCCCGCCGTCCCCGGAGTCAGGCGCTCCGGAACGTCATGCCGCATCCCCACAAGGCATTAGCCACGGGAAGTAAGGGGACTAGACCGTGCGAAACGACGACCAGACACCCCGCATGGACACGCACTGGATACAGCGTCCCGGCCAATACGTGATGAAGAAACTGCCCGAGGTCACGCTGGCCTTTTGGATTATGAAGGTCGCTGCCACCATGCTCGGCGAGACCGCCGGCGACCTGTTCGCACAGACGCTGAAGATCGGCTACTTCCTCACCACGGTCGCGCTGTTCCTGATCTTCCTTGTCGCTTTGGGGATCCAGCTCGCCTCCAAGCGGTACAACCCGTTCTTCTACTGGACGGTCATCCTGTCCACCAGCATGGCCGGCACTACGATGTCGGACTTCATGAACCGCGACGCCAGCGCCGAATACCTGCCCGAAGGAGCGACGTCGCTGGGTTGGGGGCCACAGGGTTTCGGCCTGGGCTACCCCGCCGGCGCCGCGATCCTGATCTCGATCCTCATCGCCATCTTCGTCATCTGGAAGTACACCGGGCTGACCTTCGCGATCCGCGACATCGACACCTTCCGTGGCGAAGCCCTCTTCTGGTCGGCGATCCTCGTCTCCAACACGCTCGGCACCTCCCTGGGCGACTTCCTCTCCGATAGTTCAGGCCTCGGCTACAGCGGAGGCGTGGTACTCATCACCGCCCTGCTCGCGCTGCTCCTCGCCCTGAAATACGTCCCTGCCGTGCCCAACGTGCTGCTGTTCTGGCTCGCCTTCGTCCTGACCCGACCCTTCGGCGCCATCGCAGGTGACCTCCTCACCAAGCCGACCACGAAGGGCGGTCTCGACCTCGGAACCGCCGGCTCCTCCGCTGTCCTCCTCGCGGTCCTGTTCGGCCTCATGGGATGGGCCCATCTTCAGGAACGCCGTAACAACCTCGCCATGGCAAGCGTCTCCTGACCCACATGCGGCACGCCGACGGTTTTGCGATCTAGATGTACGCGATGGGATGTCGATCCTTGACCGTCGGCTCCGACCTTGATGTGAGGGCCCGTTCAGGCCCCGGTGACGCACTTGCCCGCGACGGTTCGCTGGAAGGCGTCCCGAATAAGCGCTCGGCGCTGACGACGTTACGTCCGCCGAGCTGTTCCGAGAGCGGACGGAGCAGCTCGTCCAGGACGGCTCGTTTCCCCTCATACGTGCGCGACCACGGGGTCTGCCCGATGATTGTCCAGCGGACGTCGTCGGCCAGCGCGTCGATGAAGGGTCGTCCGTTCCCCTTCGCGGTCTCGGCGAAGACTCCCTGCAGAAACGCTCTGTTGTCGACCTCGGACACCTGGCAGACCTCCTACTACTCCAGCGAGGCTTCGCGATCTTCGGTTAAGCGCCATGGAGACGGCCACCTCGCGATCATTCGGAGTTTGTGAAGACATCTGAAGATCGCGTGATGGCCGTGGGCCACAGCGTAGAAGCTGACGGCTGGGTGGTCACTCTCAACGAACTGATCAGCCGGATCGCGGGCCGGTTCCACCGCGTCGAGCCACGCCGTACGGCGGGCGTCTATGAGCGGGGACTGCTGGCCGGCATCGAGAGCAAGAACTGCTGAAACCTGGCCGAACACGCCGGGGCTGCGGGGCCGCTGCCATGCAGCGCCTGCTGCGCCTTCTGCGCACTGACCGCTGGGACGCCGAGGCCGCGCGTGACGACGTACGCGGCGCGAACCAGGTGGCGATTGAGCCGGGCGGTGACCTTTCGGTGGCGCCCTTCAGCTGGTGGCCGGGGTTTCCTTTGCGGGTGCCAGGACGATGTCGAACTTCACCCGTGTCCAGGGCGCGTCCGCTAGGTCGCGCCCGTCCGGCGTGGGGGTGCCCGGCTCCTGCAGAACGAAATCCTTGATCAGGGATTCCTTGACCCCGAAAACGCTGTCCTTGTCGAGGTAGTCGCTGTCGTTCACGAAGATGTGGGTGACCAGCGTGCGCTTCCCCGGAGCCGTCACCATGAAGTGCAGATGCGGGGCGCGCATGGGGGACCGGCCCACGACCTCCAGCATCTTGCCGACCGGCCCATCGGAGGGGATGGGGTACGGCGTCGGGGTGATCCCCCAGAAGCGGTACGACCCGTCCTCGTCGCTGAACAGGTGCGCTCGGGCTGCGACCCGGTCGTCGTCGTACTGCACGTCGTAGAGGCCGTTGTCGTCGGCTTCCCACAGCTCGATCCGGGCGCGGGGGATCGGCTTGCCGACGGTGTCCCGCACGATGCCCTCCACCCAGCAGGGCTGGCCCTCAGCTCCGAAGGACATGTCGCCCCCGAGCGGGATCTCGGGTGAGTTCTCCACGAAGAACGGTCCGACGACGGTCGCCTCGGTGGAGTCGCCGACCGCCACGTTGTTGACGGTGACCATCTGCATGGACACGCCGAGGACGTCGGACAGAAGAATGAACTCTTGCCGCCGGTCGTCGGTGATGTGACCGACTCCCGTGAGGAACTCGATCCCGGCGCTCCACTCCTGCTCGGTCAGCCGGACGTCCTGGACGAAGGAATGCAGGTGCCGGGTCAGCGACTCCATGATCTGTTTCAGCCGCGGCGACTCGGTTCCTTGGAACGAGGTCAGCACGCGGTCCAGGAGTTCCTGCTGGCGCGCCTGCTCGGCGGACAGGGGGCCGCTGTCGGGCTTGTTCATGTGATACTCCTTTCGGATTCAGCGCGGCATGCTCGGGAACCGCGGGGGCGTCGTGCGCCAGGACGTCGGCGTGCGTCTGGGCATGCGGAAATCGTAGGCGCCCCCAGCACGGCCTTGGTGCGTTCCACTTCTGGTTGGCGGTGCCGGCGCAGTCCCAGTTGTTGTCGGTGACAGCCAGGCACTTGTCAGCCGCGGGTCCCGAGGCGGGCTGGGCACCAGGATTCACCTCGCCGTCGACAACTGTGGCCTGCCCCGAGGATCGCTGAACAGCAGGCTTGGATGCCCATTGACTGGTATTTCCGTCGTGGGCATCCAAGCCTGCTGTCTCATGCGGTCATGAGCTGCCGCTAAATGACTGCTTGTAGAAACCATCGTGCCTGTCGGACGTGGTGGCGATTGAGTAGATGACGGCGCCGGCCACGCTGAGGAAAACCGGCCACGCAGCCCTCAGGAAAGCCGGATCCTGAGTCCAATCCCGCAGTGGATACCCATAAGCATTGAATTCGCGGTACCAAACAAAGGAATCCCAATCCCGGCCTGCCACCTGCATATTACCGGTCGAAGAGGTGGCGATGGTCGGGGCTCCGTTGACATCGCCGCCGACGCTGAACCAGCCGTGCCAGGTGCCGCCGTACTCCTGCCATTGCAAATAGACATGGCCGTCC
Source organism: Planotetraspora thailandica (assembly GCF_016863335.1). GTDB lineage: Bacteria > Actinomycetota > Actinomycetes > Streptosporangiales > Streptosporangiaceae > Planotetraspora > Planotetraspora thailandica. The sequence goes on along the minus strand of NZ_BOOR01000037.1, from coordinate 99,794 downwards.
TGGCCGGTGTGCCCGGCGTAAAGCCGGTGCGTCGACTGGTTCCAGGTCACCGTAGGCCAGAAGTACGTGCGCCCGCCCAAGTTCTGCGCGTTCTGCCAGTTGCCGCCGTTGAAGAAGCTGCCCCACATGCCGAAGTCGGATCCACTGCGATAGACCATGTACAGCTCCCGTGAACCCGTACCCACTTGAGTGACCGATACGGGAGTCGACAACTGCGTCGTCTGGCCACTGATCGCGTGCCAACCTGACCAGTTGAGTGATTCGTCGTAGGTGGCCCAGTAGATTCGACCATCCGTTCCGGTATGGAAGAGGGCGAATCCATTGTTACCCCAACGAACGACTGTGGGGGAGGCCCAGGAATACGCCCCGTCGAGCCGGTATGCCTGCCCGCTGTTATCCCAGGCCGCCCATAGGTAACCAGTGTCGTCGTTGGCTCTCCATACCCTGAGCAGGCGGCCGCTGCCATTCCTTGCTTCAGCGATGGTGCCTGCCGCATAGAGGTGTTGGCTACCGTTTACTGTTTCGGCGCGCCAATAGTCCCACTCGCCCGGTGCGTTGGCGGCGGACGCCGGGGTCCCGGTCACGATCAGGACCGAGAAAGCAGCCAATATGGCGATTGCTGCCAATCGCCATTTTTTCCATGAAAACATGAAGTTCCTTGAAGAAGAGATGACTAGTCCAAATGGCGAGATGATCGCAATGCGTCAGAGATGCGCATCATCTGCGGATCGCCTCGGACGATGCGTTGCCGATGCTCAAGTGCGGGCGCGACCGCTCCACTCGCGGAATCCACGCCAGGCGCATGAGCCCCGAGTGTCTTCGGTTCGAATTCCGTGACAGCGATGAGAAACGCGCCAACGCTGACGCATGAGAGGTGTCAACTGGTTGTTGACTGCGATTTATCCCCTTCCGGTTCGCGGTGGGTGTTGGACAGCAGGACGTGGCGCAGCTGTTTGGCGATCTGGCGGTACGCGTCGTCCTGCGGGCTGATCACGCTGTCGCGGCGGGGGCTACTGGTGCGGGTCGTCGGTCTTGAGCTGTTCTCCGGTGGTGGAGACGAAGACGACGAGGAGCTCGGCTGGTTGTGTCCAGAAGATCGCCGTACTGCCTGCGGCCACGAGGAGGGCGGCGGCCCAGGTGATCGCTGAGCGACCCGACCGTCAGCAGGCGCCGAGCAGACCGGCGACGTACACGGCGAAGATCACCGTCAGATCGTCACCGCCTCGTGTGATGTCCGGTCAGCTCGGCCAGGGCGAGCCGAGGATGCGCTCGACCGTCGTCGTGCGCTGGAAGCCGGGGATGAAGTGTTCGAGCACGTCGGAGTTCACGGTGCCGTTCGTGGTTTCGGGGCGGTCCTTGAATCCGTCGAAGGAGGCTCGCAGAAATTCGTTCTTGAAGTCCCCTCGTGGGTGGACCGCGAGGATTTCGCCCAGCTGATCGTGGTCCAGTTCGTCCAGGCCGAAGCCGATCACGTCGGTCAGGACGCCGAGGTGCGTGGTCGCGATTTCCGGGGCCATCCGGCCGGGGATGCCCGGCGTGGTGTGCAGCGCGATCGCCGTCCAGACGGTGTCGGCGGAGGCCGTCGAGAAACCGTGGTCCAGGAGGAACTTGCGCGCGTGGTCGGCGCCGTCGACTTCGAAGCGCTGCTCTGCGTCGGAGAAGGGAGTCAGGAGGCCGGTGTCGTGGAACATGGTCGCCAGGTAGAGCAGTTCCGGGTCCGGGTTCACACCGAGCTTGTGCGCGTGAATCAGGCTGAAGAAGAAGACCCGCCGGGAGTGGTGGTAGATGAGGGGGCTGGTCGTCTCCTGGATGAGCATGGTCGCTTCGGCGACCGCCGCTGTCTCAGGGATCTCCAACCCCGCGATGACCTCTGGCATGACCTCTGACTTTCCGCGACGGGTGTCCGCTGTGGGGCCGTGTGTCCGACTTCCATGCTGCCTACCGATCGGTGTACGGCGCCGCCTTCGTCCGGCCAGGAATCACCTATATCCGGACAGGGCGAAATCCCAGCCGTGTGCTCCACCACGCGCGGCACCACGTCGCGCAGCCGGGTCCAGCTCGTGGCCTGCGACTTCGCGTCGTCCGTCACAGCTGGTTCCGGGCGATCTCCTCGCTGCTCACGGGCAGGTCGTGCACGTGAGCAGCCCGAACCTTCGTCGATCCGTACGTGCGGGCGCAGCGCCGTCGCCGGCCAGGACGCGGGCACGATGCCGCGGCCTCCTTCAAGCACGAGCCCCCCGATCGCGAGGAGGCCGCGAGGGGTCAGCCGCAACCCGGAGGCAGCCAGAGCCACACCGTCCTCGCCGGCCGACCACTCTGAGTACGAGATGCCCAGCGGCTCGAAGAGCCTGGTACGCGCGTAGTCCTCCAGCACCAGCCTGGTGCCCTTCTCGATGAGCCGAGCCACCAGTGCCGAGGCGCCTCCGCAATACGACCACCGCGCGCCGGGCTCGTCCACGATCCGCTGCCGCAGGATGTAGCGATAGCGGTCGGGGGCGAGTTCCATCGCGATCTCGCTGTTGGCCTCACTCGTGTACGGGACGTTCTCGTTCCACTCCAGCCCGGGCGTCATCGTGAGCGCGTGCTCGACTGTCAACACGGCGTGTCGGGGGCCCTTCGCAAGGTCTTAACCTACGCTAGCGTAGGTTACGTCACCGTAGGTTGCAGATCCGGAGGCCTTACATGCCGATCACGTCTCGCCCGCTCACCCAGACGGAGCTTCTCGTGGAGCTCGAACCCGTGGTCGGGCGAGAGTTGGACCGCCACCTCGCGGTGGCCAAGGAGTGGTTCCCTCACGAGTTCATCCCGTGGAGTGAAGGCCGGACGTTCGACGGGGTTCTGCGGGGCGAAGCCTGGTCGCCGGAGGACTCTTCGATTCCCGAACCCGCCCGTGTTTCGCTCATCGTCAACCTCTTGACCGAGGACAACCTGCCGAGCTACCACCACGAGATCGCCACGACATTCGGCAGAGACGGCGCTTGGGGCACCTGGGTGCACCGGTGGACAGCGGAGGAGGGCCGGCACGGGATCGCCATCCGCGACTATCTCACCGTCTCCCGGGCCGTCGACCCGGTCGCTCTGGAGCGGGCCAGGATGACCCACATGCAGAACGGCTTCGCCACGGAGTACGACGGCATGCTCCGGCAGTTGGCATACGTCTCGTTCCAGGAGTTGGCCACCCGCGTCGCCCATCGGAACACCGGGAAGGTGTCGGGAGACCCGGTCTGCGAGAGGTTGCTCTCGAGGGTCGCCGCTGACGAGAACCTCCACATGCTCTTCTACCGGAACCTCCTCGCCGCCGCGTTCGAGTTGGCCCCGTCGCAGACCATGCGAGCCGTCACCGATGTCGTGGCCTCGTTCCAGATGCCGGGCCATGGCATCGAGGGCTTCGCCCGCAAGTCCGTGACGATCGCCATGGCGGGCATCTACGACCTGCGCCAGCATTGTGATGAGGTTCTGTCGCCGGTGCTGCGACAGTGGAAGACCTTCGACATCGAAGGTCTCGACTCCGAGGGGGAGCAGGCCCGCGAGGAGTTGTCGGCCTTCCTCGCCAAGCTCGAAGTGGCCGCGACCCGCTTCGAGGAGCGACGGGACGCCCGGCGGGCGAGGGCCGAATCAGTGTCGTAGCGAATGGGGGCCTGTCGGCACCCATGACAAAGCCCCGGACTCCGTGAGAAGCCCGGGGCCGGATGCCGTCGGATGACGGACCACATAGTGGGCCCGGCATCGTCGGTGCGAAGCGCTGCTTAGAGCGGTCGGACCCGCTCGGCCTGCGGGCCCTTGGCGCCCTGGCCTGCGGTGTACTCGACCCGCTGGTTCTCCTCCAGCGAGCGGTAGCCGCCGGCGTCGATGGCCGAGTAGTGGACGAAGACGTCCGGAGTGCCGTCGTCGGGGGCGATGAAGCCGAAGCCCTTCTCGGCGTTGAACCACTTGACGGTTCCCTGAGCCATGATGCTTTCTCCTTGATAAGACGATCTCGAGGGTCACGGATGTGACCCTCGGGCTGCTGCGACCGACCGTCTTGGGAAAGCCTCGGCTCCGTACGGTAACGCCCGCTGTCATAACTCCACAGGCGCTTCAACGCATACTGGACTTCGACACAACCTGTGCTTCCGACACTACACGCCACAACGCTGTTCCCGCGCCACTCTCTCGCGAACCCCGTACGCCCCCGCAGACCCGCGCCCGTCCTCCGGCCGGGCGCGCGGAAGGCCGCGGCTCGGCGGTGTCACGCAGTGGGCGCAAGCGAACCTCACCGTTAGCTCGCGACCTAAACCGAGCTCACCGGCGGAAACGCCCACATGATCGTCCCGCGTATGTCCCGTGATCTCTGGCCTACGGCTGCACGCCGCCGCCTTCGGCTGTTCGTGTGCTGTGGGCCGACCCCGTCGGCAGCTGGGCATCAGAAATCTTCTATAGGTGATGTAGAGTTCGCTATAAGCTGTTAACTTGTAAAAATGAAGCTACATTGCTATGGTCAATGCCGTGATCCGGGGAGGGCTGGGCGCTCGATCCGGTCGCGAACGCGCAGCGGGCGGTCGCGACCGTCGGAAACTCGCGCAGCTGACAGACGGAGCACACGATGTCCTCTTCAGACGGAAGCAAGATCGTTCTCATCACCGGCGCGACCGGTGACACCGGCCATTTCGCCCTGCAGTACGCCCTGGCCCTCGGCCTCGAGGTTCGGGCCATGGTGCGCAGCATCGACGAACGTTCCCAGGCCCTGGCCGATCAGGGTGCCGAGTTCATGGCCCCCATTGCCGGAATCGGCGTTCCCGAATACCTGGTCAACTCCATTCGCGGCATCACGATCGACTACCAGGCGGGCCGCCTGGGCGGTGCCGACGACAACATCGAGAAGCTCACCGGCAAGCGGTCGATGTCCGTCGGCGAGTTCGCCCGCAAGCACGCCGACATCCTGAGCGGGACGAACTGATGGCGAACGTCGTGAGCACCTTCGTCGACCGGAACCGGACGTTCGCCGAGACGCGGTTCATCCCTCAGCTGCGCATGCGGCCGAGCCTGGCGACGAACGTCATCACCTGCTTCGACCCGCGGGTCGACCCGGCCGTCGTGCTCGGCGCGGAACAGGGCGAGATCGGCGTGATCCGCAATGTCGGCGGACGGGTCACACCGCACACGATCGAGCAACTGGTCATGCTCCAATACGTGGCAGCGGCCAATGGCTCCGACACCAGTACCGGGTGGAACATCGTTGTGCTGCACCACACGCAGTGCGGCATCACCACGATGCAGGACCGGCCGGACCTGCTGGCCCCGTACTTCGAGGTGCCCGAGGCCGAGCTGCCCGGCGTCGCCGTCGGCGATCCACGGGCCGCGGTCGCCCGCGACGTCGTCGCGCTGCGCGCAGAGCCACGCCTGCCCGGCTTCCAGGTCTCCGGCCTCGTCTACGACGTTGTCACCGGCCTGGTTGAAACCGTCGTCACCCCCTGACCGGCAAAGGGCCGATGGCAACACAGCGGACAGCCGGCAGCGGCGCCAGTCCTACGCTGAGGTGCTCGGGCACCGCATGGCGTACGTCGATGGTCCAGCACTTGGCGCGACCACCGTGGCCGGCGATGTGGGTTCCCGCGCGATGCGTGACACGATCCGGTTACGCCGGGCCGCGACTCGCGAAGACCCGCGTAAAGGTGTCGAGGAGCTTCGGTTGCCCGGAGATCTTGACGAGGCCGCACTTGATGGCCTGCACCAGCTCCAGGTACGAGGGAAGATCGTCCGGCTGGAACGTGATCACGAGCTCGGGCTCGGCAGGGACTGGGCCGACGCCGGCTTCGAGCTTTCCCTCGGTGACGACGGCGTGCACGACGAAGTCGGGGGTGTGGATCTCCCATGAGGCGGTCAGCCCCGCTGCCTCGTCGGGGTCGAAGGCTGCTCGAAGTGACATGGTGAGCGCTTCCGGCGTGACGATCTCGCCAGGGCGAGGCTCACCGAGCTGTGTGGCTCCCCAGCGTCCGAGCTCGTGGATCACCGGTTCGAGTTCGCGTCCGAGGGGCGTCAGGGCGTAGACGACGCCGCGGTTCGGGGGCGGCGCGATCCGGCGCTCGGCGATGCCGGCCTGTTCCAGCTCTTTCAGCCGCGTGGCCAGGACGTTCGACGGGATCCCGGGCAGTCCGTCGAGCAGGTCGGTGTACCGGCGCGGGTGGATTGCCAGGTCGCGAATGATCAGCAGGGTCCACCGCTCGCCGACGAGCTCCAGGGCTCGCGCGAGCCCGCAGTACTGCCCAAAATCACGCCGCTTCATCTCTTAACTATAGCATTGTCTCGTGCATGAACTTCGATCCTTTATACGAACTGTACTTGCATTAATGCAGTAGAGCGGGTTAGTGTCATCGCCGTGGCCATGCGGAGCCGGAAGACGGGCTCCGTCCGGGCCGTCACTCGCACGTCGCGAGTGATCGGGCTCCCCGGCTTCGGCACAGGACGGGCCGGGGTTCAGGCCCGTCCTCGGAAGGCGTACTGGTCGAGCATTGACCGGCGGATCAGCCTTTGGCCACTCCCCACCTGGCGGTCACCCCACTAGCCCGGGGTGACCGTCGGCACCGCTCAAGCCAGTTCGAGAAGTGAAAGGAACAGCACGATGACTGCTCTGCAGAACGCCACCGTTTGCGTGACAGGCGCCAACGGCGGGCTCGGGACCGAGTTCGTCCAGGCCGCCCTCGACCGCGGCGCCAAGCGCGTGTACGCGGCCGCCCGCAAGGCGAAGGACTGGGGTGACGAGCGTGTCGTGACCGTGGACCTGGACCTGACCAGCCGCGACTCGATCCAGCAGGCTGCGGAGAAGATCGGGGACACCACGATCTTGGTCAACAACGCTGCGGTCTTTCCGCGCGGGGACCTGCTGACCGCTCCGATCGAGGACATCGAGGCGACGATCAAGACCAACTTGACCGGCCCGATCGTTCTGACCCGTGCGCTGGCGCCCGCGTTGCGCTCGGCCAAGGGTGCCCTGGTCAACGTGGGTTCGGTGCTGAGCTGGCTGGCCGTCGGCAAGGCCCACAGTGTCTCCAAGGCCGGGTTCTGGATGGCCACCAATGCGTTCCGGCTCGAGTTCGCGCCCGACGGCGTACAGGTCCTGGGTGCCTACCTCGGCGCGACCGACACCCCGATGCAGGCCGGCAACGACACCAGCGGTATGAACAAGCCCGCCGACGTCGTCGACGCCATCCTCGCCGCCCTCGAAGCGGGGGAGCACGAAGTGCTCGTGGACGAGATGACCAAGAAGGTCCACGCCGCACTCGCTCAGCCGGTCACCGCCCTCTACCCCGCCCTCGCCGGCAACTGACCCACCACCGACCCGGAACAGGCGTGATCTGCAGAAACCACGCCGGCCCGGGCCAGACCGCAGTCCGCTGTGGACTGCAGCGATCATCGAGCCGGTGCGTTCTCCCGCCGGCCGCGCTCACTCTCCGAGTGGCGGCGCGATGGCTACTTGGAGCGTCATCCCCCGTTGCGTTGGTGGCCGGCGGGCCCGGCGCCATGCCGAGTGGTTTCAGAAACTTCGAGCACCGGGTCGTGCCCGCCACTGCATTCGCATGATCGGGCCGCCCAGAGCTCACCAAGCACCCCAGCGCAGATGGGGAAACGAACCAGAGGAGCTCAACATGCAGATCAAGGGACGGACCGCGCTGGTCACCGGTGCGAACCGCGGCTTGGGGCGGCACCTGGCGCAGCAGTTGCGGGATCGCGGCGCCACTGTCTACGCAGCCGCGCGCAACCCGGACTCTGTCGACCTCGACGGCGTGAAGCCCGTCGCGCTCGACGTGACCGACCACGCGTCCGTCGCTGCCGCGGCAGAAGCCACCGGCGATGTCTCGATCCTGATCAACAACGCCGGCTCGGCCACCTACGCGAAGCTGTTGGCCGGAGATCTCGCGGACATCCGTCTGGAAATGGACACGCACTACTTCGGCACGCTGTCGGTCATTCGGGCGTTCGCACCTCAACTGGGCGCACACGAGAGCAGTGCGATCCTGAACATCCTGTCCGTGGCATCCTGGATCAGCTTCGCTGATTTCGGCGCCTACTGCGCTGCGAAATCGGCCTCCTGGGCGATGACCAACGCACTGCGCCAGGAACTCGCTCCGCAGCGCACCAGCGTCTCCGCGTTGCACGTCGGTTTTATGGACACCGACATGACCCAGGGCGTCGACGTTCCCAAGGTCGACCCGGCCGACGTCGCGCGCCTCGCCCTCGACGGCTTGGCAGGCGACGTGACCGAGATCGTCGCCGACGACGTGAGCAAGTTCGTGCTGAGCAACCTGTCCGAAGGTGTCGTCGAGTTGTACGCGAAGTTCGCGCAAGTGATGTGACACGCGCGCAGCAGCCCTGGTCCCGGACAACCGCCGGCAGGTGGGCTGCGAAGTATGGACAACGGAACGCCGGGATCGGGCATCGGATGACGGTGCCCCATCTGCGGCATGTCCGGCAACGGCTCCGCCCACACCTCGACGCCGCGGCCGCCGGGTCGTCCGACACCGCTGAGCAAGGAGAAAGTTGTGGTTTTCGTACGCGTGCAAGTGCTCAAGGCCCAGCTGAGCGCCGAGCAGAAGAAGGAGCTGGGTGACAAGCTGATCGCCGCGATCGCCGAGGCGGAGGACCTCGTCAACTCCCCACGTCACCAGCAGACCTCGTGGGTGCAGTACTTCGAGATCGACCGCGAGAACTGGCACTCCCCGGCCACCATCGGCGACAACAACGCCTTCTGGCAGGTGGACGTGATCGCACCCCAGGAATACGTGCCCACCACGCGGGAAGCCCGCATCGCGATCGAGAAAGTCACGGAAGCAATCCGGTCCGTGACCGGCGACGGGGTGCTGCCGGCGCGCGGCCCGTGGGTCCAGGTCTATGCCATCCCCGAGGGGCACTGGGGCATGGACGGCCACATCCCGGACTTCATCGCGGCGCGGCCGTACTTCGCCGCCGAAACCGCCGAAGAAGCAGCACGTGCACTCGAGGTGGTGATGAGCCGCAAGATGGACGTCGCCCTCGACCAGATCTCGTAAACCACGCCATCTAGGAAGGCGTGAGACCGCTTTGACCTTTCAGGTTTGTGACTGCATCCAACAAGGCGGCGGCCAAAGCAATGGCTGAGGAACGCCCTTACCGCTACCGGGTGACTGGCCCCGAGCAGAAGGCCTTACGTGCGCTGATGCATCATTCCAGGAGTGGAGGAGTTCGTACGCAATGCCTGGTCTACTGCGGATGTCGGGGACGCAGACGCTTTCGGCTACTGGTCGGACGCCATCTGTGAGGCCTTCGTGGGGGTGTCTGTACGGCCCTCGGCGGACGTGCACTTCGAGGGTCGGGTCGATCACGCCGTTCTGGACGGGATCGGCTTTACGGTGGTGTCCTCGTTCGCCCAGCAGGTAGCGAGGACCCGTCGTATGATCGCCCGCGATCACGAGGATTTCGTGCTGGCCAACATCCAGATCGAGGGCCAGGCCCAGGTGCGTCAGAACGGCCGGGTGACTGCGCTCTCCGCCGGGGCGATGGCCTTCGTCGACAGCAGCCGCCCATACTCGCTGAGCTTTTCCGGCGCCTTCTCCCAACTGGTCGTCAAGGTTCCACGGTCATTGCTGCCGCGGCGCTCACTCCCCGAAACGACCGCGGTGGAGCTGAGCGCCACCGGACCCGGCCGGCTGGTCGCCGATTTCCTCCTGGGCCTGAACCGCCAGCAGAGCCTGAACCCGAAAGCCGCAGCCGCCCTTGTCCCCCATGCGATCGGGCTGCTGGACACGGCACTGGACTGGACTGTCGGCGAGAGGCCGACAAACGCCTCGGCCGCCGCCCTGACGCGCGAGCGAGTCCATCGGTTCGTGCGCCGCCACGTCCATGATCCGTACCTGGACGCCGATGCGGTGGCCGCGGGCTGCGGCCTCTCCAAGCGCACCTTGTTCCGCGCCCTGGCCGCCGACGGGGAGTCGCTCACCACCCTGATCCGCCGTCTGAGAGTCGCCCGTGCCCAGCAGATCCTTCGGGCTGCTCCAGGGCGCCCTCTGACAGTGGTGGCACACGAGTGCGGCTTCGGCGGCGAGTCTCAGCTACACCGGGCATTCAAGGCCGTCACAGGCATCACGCCGGGAACCTACCGGTCCGGCGGGAGCGGGGTGGGTTGAGCGCGTCACACCGAAGGTCGGCGCGCGTATCGCCTCGCCGCAGGTGGGTCATCACGATGGCATGAGGTCCCTGATCACCTCGATGAACTGCGGCGGCGCCGGCGGCATGGGGCTCTTGACGAACTCACCGAGTGCGACGTCGTAGCGTGACCCCCACGACGGGTCGGCGACGTGATACCCGTCCTCGCGGATCTGCCGGACATTGCGCGTGACCGCAGGGCTCTCCCACATCTCGCCGGTCATCACTGGAAAGAACACGACCGGAAAGGTCGCAGCCAGGATGGTGGTGGACAGCAGATTCGACGCGCCGCCGGTCGCGGTCACGGAAAGCATGTTGGCCGTCGCGGGGAGTACCGCCATCAGGTCGTGTTGCGCAGCCAGGGTCGCATGGTTCTCTCGCGGCCATGCGGCGGCCGTTGCACCGGTCACCACCCTGTCCGCGAAGAGGGCGACCGTATGCGGCGGGAGGAAAGTGGCTGCTGTATGTGTCATCAGCACCGTGACGGTGCCGGTGAACGAGGTGCGCAGCGCACTGATGTACGTCGGAAGCGACGCGACCGCGGCTGAGCCGGTGGCGCCGATCAGCAGACGGCCGCCAAAAGAGGAAACTTCGGTAGCGCTCATACTCGAACGGTAAAAACCCCATCGGGGGAGCGGGTGACCGACCGTGCCAAGGCGACTGACCAGTCGTGCCAGGCCAGGCCTATGGGCGGGGGCGAGGTCGGCCCCGAGCCCGAACCGCCCGCTTGCAGCGCGTGGCGGACGTCGTCGGCGGCTTGGAAGACTGCAACAGGTCGAGCAGCAGACTGATCCAGAGCCATCGTGTGACTTCCTTCGCGAGAACCTTGGCGGGAACTCGCCGACCGTCACACGATGGCTCCAGCCGCGACCTGACCGTCCAAACCGTTGATCGTTTGGTCAGGGCCGACCGCACCGTTGAGGCGGGCTACCTGCGGGCGCTGCCCGTGCATCCGAGCTGATGCCGGGCCGCCCGGGGCGGTCACCGCACGTCGACGTAGTCGACGGCGCTGATGGCCGTCCGGACCGTGGAGTTGCCCACGAAGCTGTAGCGCCAGTAGCCGTCACGGGACGCCGTGACCGTCGTCTTCAGATCGCCGGAGGCGTTCGTCGTCAGCGTCTTGATTGTGGTGTAGGTGCTGGTGCCTGCCTTGCGGAATTGGAGCCTCACCGATTGTCCGGCGAAACCGGCGTAGGTGGAGGTCTCCCAGTTGGCCAGGGTGAGCTTGCCTGTGATGGTGAGGGTCTTGCCCTTGCGGATCGGTTCGGGCGTGGCGTTCGCGCTCAGCTTGGTGGCCCGCAGCAGGTTGACGGTCTTGGCCGCATGCAGGTCGGTGTAGCTCTTGCGATCCCTGGAGTGCGCCCAGGCGGCCACCTTCCATGGGCCGGCCAGCGAGTTCTTCCCCAGGTCGAGCTGTGAGCCGATGTTGTAGATCAGCTCGCAGGTCGAGGTGGTGGCGTTCACTTTCGTGCACTGGGCCGGGACTGGGTTGATCAAGACGTTGTCGGGTCTGTCGTACGATCCGTGGTAGAGGTAGGCGTCGCCGTCGGCGATACCGGCCGGATCGGTGGCGGTGAACTTCACCGAGAAGAACGCACCGAAGGGGTCCACGGCCAGGGGCTTGCCGTCGTTGACCACGACGTTGGAGATCTTGGTCGCGCCGACCGTCTGGTCCGGCTGAGGTGCCGGGCCCGAGAAGGCCCGGATGACTGTGCGCCGGACGCTCTCACCCTCGTCGTCCACGGCCGACACGCGCAGGGACACGAAGGAGGCGTCCGCCGGGACGGCCAGTTCGGCGGACGCGCTGTCGCCCGTGCCGGTGAGGGGCAGGGAGGTCCAGGTGGTGCCGTCGTCGGTCGAATACTCCAACCCGGTCACGGTCTCCGTCGCGCGAAGCCGGGCGGTCGCGGTCGCGCCGATACGGACGGTCGACGTCGCCGTGTTCCTGGAGTCGAGGCCCGACACCGACAGGTCGATGTCGATCAGCGGCAGGTCGGCGGGCCGGGTGGCGGCGGCGGAGCTGAACTTCCATTCGCTGATCATCTGGCTGGACAACCGGGAGTACGGAACCGTACGGCTGACCGTCTCGGTGAGCGCGTAGTCCGCACGAGCGGCCGGGACCGTCACGCGTACTTCCTTGCTCGGCGACTGGTCAACGGCGGACAGGAGCGTCTTGCCTTCGGAGCTCAGCTCGTAGGACACCTTGGCTCTGTTGTCGAACCCGAAGTTCCCGGCGGAGTCGGAGAAGGGCGAGTCCTCGTTCAGCCACATCGTCGTGCCCTGCCGGTACGCGCCCAGGTACTGGGGTCCGCGCAGGTCGAACGGGGCGGTGCCGACCGTCTCGCCGGCGGACGTGCCCACGGGGAGCTTCCGATCTTTGAGGATCAGAACGGACTCGGAGTTGCCGTACACCAACGCCCGACCGTAGGTGACGTCAGGCGTCACGTATTCGGTGACGGTGGAGGGCAGCCATACGGGGGAGTCGAAGAACATGCCGCCTAAGTCGTCGACCATGGGACCGCTGAGCAGAGAGGCGTTGGTGTCGGTCCCGGGAGCGCGGAAGGTTGTGACCGTCTTGGCGAGTGAGCTCGTGCGCACGTGGAACATCGGCGAGGCGGGCACGGTGTTCTGGAAGGTGTGGGACAGGTCATAGCGGTAAGGGCTCGGCGCGGAGACTGAACTTCCTTGCTTGACCTGCACCTCCTGGAGGTGGAGGGCGGCGCCCGTGAGCGAGAACGGGTTCACGTAGACCTTGCCGTCGCCCCCGAGCAGGGCGTAGCCGATCTCGATCCCGCCCGGGAATGAGATCGACACTGAGGAGGCGTTGCGGCGCGTGGTCGCGTCGTCGACTTTGACGCCGGTCTCCTTGGCCGTCTTCTCGTCGAAACGCACTGTGAGACCGGCGCTCTTCACCGTGAAGGTCCGTACGAGAAGGTACGTGGGCTTCGGGAAGTCATCGTGCATCGCCACGGACACGTAGTCGCCGGGCGGCAGGCTCACGCTGCCGTTCGGGCTGTTGCGCTGGTTCTTGACTTCGTATTCCGTCAAGGTGCGGCGGTTCCACACGATGAAGGTCTTGAACGAGACGGCGCCCCCGTTGACGATGCTGAGCTTCACCGGATAGGTCGTGGCCGTCGCGGACGCGAACGCGGGCGTCGGCGTGCTGGAACCTGTGGCGAGTTCTGTCGCGGCGACGACCTGACGCTGGTTCAGTGGCCGTACCCGTAGCTTGCCGTTCGCGGAGGTGAAGGCGTAGCGCCCGGTGGTCTGCCCGGCCTTCGGGGCGATCCATAGGTTCGGTTTCGAGGCGCCCTTGCGACCGGTGTCCAGAATCTCGAGCCGCTCGCCGGTCGCCAGCATGGCGGTCTGGTGTGCCTCGCGCGGGGCCGGTGACACGGTGACGGCCGGTGCCGTACGGTCTGTGGCCCAGCCGTCGGTGGGAACGAGGAGGACGGAAGTCGTCGCGGCTACGCCTGTGAGTGTGGCGAGCGTGGTGTTTCGTAGCCGTTTCCAGGGCAGCGGCATGGGCTGGCGGTCTCCCCCTGTGAGCGCTCCTGGAAGGTCGTACAGGCAGGAGCTTGATCGGTCATGCCATGACGACGATTCGGTATTTGTGTTGGTTGCCACGCTTTGTGTGGTCGTGACGAGGTTGTGACGAATTCGCCTGCCTGTGTCGATGGGCTATTTGTTCTTATTTGTCATTTACCGACCACTCCGACCCCTTCTGGACGTGGCCGACATTACGGTCCGCACTCACGGCATGGGCACGGCGAGCAGGCGAGGGAACTGTCGGAGGGGGCGGCCGAGCTGGTGCCGACGAGGGCCGACCGGCACGCCCGCGACGGCGAGTTCGTTGCCGACGCGGTGCGGCTGCTGGAGGCGGCCCGTCGGCTGGTGGACGCGGCGGTGCTGTACGAACGAGTCAAGGGCACGGGCTGGGAACGGGTCGCGGCCGACCTGGGCGACCTTGACGATCCCGCCGCGCGGGTGCGTCACGCGGCGGCGGAGCAAGACTTCCTGATGCGGTTCCTGCAGGCGTGGTTGTGGCCGGAACAGGCCGGAGATGTCCTCACCGCTCCTGACCAGCTGGCCGGGTTGCTCGCCCGGCTGGACGCGTGGGCACCCGGCGAGGAGAGGGACGACGGCGGTCCGGTGTCGGGCGGGCTGCCGGCGATGGGGACGCGGGAGCGTTCGGCGCTGCTCGACCGGGCGGGTCAGCTCCTGGGCGACGATCGGCTGGACGACGAGACGCGGCTTGGCCTGGAGATCGCGCTGTGCCGACGCAGGATCGAGTTCTACGAGGACATGGGGACGCGGTCCCCCGAGACGCTCGACGCACTGGCCGGCACGCGGTTACGGCTGCGTGCGCTGCTACCTGCCGGCGACGACGACCGATCAATCCGGCCGGGACTAACGCGGCAACCATCTGTTCCGTCTGGTGGCCGTCGCGCTGTCGATCTGGTCCTGGTTACGGTGCATATGAACTCGGCCCCAGTAAGACCGGAGGCCGAGTTGACGTACATGGCCGGCCCGTCAGCCGGCGGAGCTTCGTTGTGCTGGGCTCTCGTTGGCGGTCATGCCGCGTGGATCATGCGTCCTAGGGATATCTGCGAGAGCGTTCGCGGCGCTGGTCCTAGTACCGCCGGTGCCCAGGCGTGTGCGTGGCCACGACCTCGGGCTGCTCCGCGTCCTCTGACTGGGACTGGCCGATCATCGGGTGCTCCAGAGTGCTGGCGACCGAAGCCTTCGCTGGGACGTGGGTGAGCGTGGACTGGGCTATCTGCGTCGACCCGAGGGCCAGGATGGGAAGGAATGCGAGGCCGAGCAAGCTAAGGAGTCGTTTTCCGTACATGGTGCCTCCTGTCCGATCTGGGCCGTTCGCGGGGATCTGGGATCGTCAATCCATCGTCGGGTGGGGCGTCGGGCCTCGTCTAGGAGATCAACAGGAATTAGGACGATTTGACCGGCACTCCATTCCGTCGGCTGAGGTCCGTTTCCTTCACGCGCCACTCGGTGGGGTGTCGCATTCCCGCTGTACGACTGAGCCGATACCGAGCTGGGGCCGTGAAGATCGTGAAGCTCAGTGGCTGCCCTACCATGGGCGGCGTACGTGCGGTTCTTCTCGCGACTCACTGGCTGAGCATCCAGCGCCATCGGGGGAGCTGCAGGAGACAAGCCGCGAGTGACGCCACGACCACGACGGACGCCACTACCGTGGGCCAGGCCGCGATGGCGCCTGCGCAGGCGGCGGCCGGCTGGAGCAGTTCGAGCGCGATGGCCGGCCCGGGCGGGATCGGGATCGGGTTCCGCTGCTTCTTGGCTCCCGGCATGCCGAAGACGGTGGGCAGGCCGATCAGCACGATGTCGGCCAGCACGGCGAGCCAGATCGAATATGACGCGAGCGCCCATGGCACGGCGACCCAAGCGATGATCTCGATCAGAAAGCGTGGTGCGGCCGCGGTCAGCGAGTCCGGAGCGGCGTTCGGCGGGCGGTCGTGGACGCCCTGCATCACGCCACGGCCCTTGCGGTCGACCAGGCTGTCCAGCCCCGGCTGAGCACATACGCGGCCAGCAGGATGAGCGTGACCGCTCCGTCGGCGATCAGCGCCTCGCCGGCGCCGTCGGTCCCGCTGCCGAAGGACAGGGCGGCCAGGGTCAGGCCGAGCTTGTTGAGGACGGCGAGCTCCCAGATCCCGGCGTAGAGCCGGGGGCGGTAGGCCAGCAGCAGGAACACACCCGTAAAGACACCGAAGCCGAGCATGCGCCAGGTCTCGACCATCCGCGTGGCCGGTCCGGCGTCCGCGACGACGCCCACTGCGGTGGCCACCGCGGCGAGGGCGCCTACGGCGGCGAGGAGGAGCAGGACCCGCGCGATGAGGTCACGGATCCGCGCGGAGCCGGTGCTGGTCTCGACGTGAAGGGATGGGGGAGCGGGCATCGACGTTACCTTTCGCCCTAACGGTGTTAGGGCGCTACCCTAACACCGTTAGGGCATTCCGGGAAGGTGGGACGAATGGCTTTCCACGCACTGAGCCGGCTCACTCCACGAGCCCGGGAGATCGTGCAGACCGCGCGGCAACTCCTCGAGCGGGAGGGCCCCGACGCACTGTCGATGCGTCGCCTCGCCGACCAACTCGGGATCCGCGCATCCTCGATCTACGAGCACCTCCGCGACAAGCAGGCACTGGAGGCGGCGCTGATCTCGGTCGGCTTCGAAGAGCAGGCCGAACTGTTCGGGGAGGCCGTCCATCGATCCGACGCCCCGATCGCCGCCCTCATCGCCGCCTACCGCGCCTTCGCGCGCCGTCAGCCGAACCTCTATCGGCTGATGACCGAGCGGCCTCTGCGCCGCGACCTGCTCGCCTCCGGTGTCGAGGAGGCGGCCGCGATGCCGCTCCTCGACGCCACCGGCGGTGACCGCGAACGCGCACGGGCCATCTGGGCCTTTGCGCACGGCATGGTCATCCTCGAGCTGAACCAACGTTTCCCGCCCGGCGCCGATCTCGACACCACCTGGCGCAAGGGGATCGACGCGCTCGTCGGTACGGGCTGAGCGCCGCCTACTCGGTGTGCAGCATCACGGCGTTACGGATGATCGGCGCACCTCGGAAACCGAGAACCGCCCGTCGAGGAGCAGTGGGCTGCCCACACGCAGTCAGGCGAGCATCCCTTCGACAACGTCCTGCGCGAGGCCCAGCGCCGTGGTCATGCCGATCCCCGAGGTGACCGAGACGACCCGGACGCCGGGCTCGGGGGTCTCCACGAGGAACTCGCGGTCGGGCGAGGAGGCGTAGACGCCACGCCAGCGCTCCCGGACGGTCAGTCGCGCGTAACCGAGAAGCGAGGCGATCTGCCCGAGGATCGCGTCGTCGAGGGCCTCATAGTCGAACGGGTCGAGCGTGCGGCCGTAGGTGTGGGTGTCCCCGATGGTCAGATCACCGTCCGGGCGTTGGGTGAACATGAGGTTCAGCCCGGCGGCCACAAGATCCGGGTGGTCGACGCCCAGACGTTCGCGTACCGCCTGCAGCGACGGGCAGGCCTCGAACCCCGAGTACCGCAGCAGGGAGAAGCCGCTCAAGACGGCGGGGTCGATGACCCGGTTATGGGGGCCCTCGACGCGCAACATCTGCAACGCGCACCGGACGACGCCGGCCTCTTCCGCGAGGCCCGGGAAGTACCTGTCCACATCGTGGCCCACCGCGACGATGACGTGGTCGGCGGAGACCTCGCCGCGGCTCGTCCTGACCAGACCCGCCTCAATCCCCAGGGCGGTCGTGGCCCACTGGAACCGTACGCCCTGGGTGAGTAGCCAGGCCGCGATCATGCGGGCGGCCTCCCGGGGATCGACCCGGATGTCCTGCGGGAGCCACGCGCCTCCGACGACGTCCGCGCCGATCGGCATGCGGGCCTCGACGTCCGCCCGGTCGAGCAACTCCACCTGATCGCCGCGGGACTCGCGGAACTCCTCGAGCACGGCCCGCTCGTCGTCGGCACGAGCGACCACGACCGTGCCGCTTTCGCGGAGCCAGAAGCCCGCCTCTTTCGCCAGACGGACCCAGACGGGACGCGCGGCCATCGCGTACCCCAGAGCCCGGCCGCTCTGGGCGGTGAAGCAGCCGTGCCCGAAGTTCCGCACCGACGCGCCGACGGCCCGGTCGTCGCGCTCGATCACCACGACGGAACAGCCGTGGCGCACGGCCTCGACGGCGTGTGCGAGACCAACGATCCCGGCTCCGACGATGACGACGTCGGCGTGGTCGGAGGATCCGGCGAGCAGAGGTCCACTTGTCATGACAAGTAGGATTCACCAGTATTCAACGGCACGTCAACAGGTCGGCGACAGCTGTCGACGCTCGTTGTCCAGCGGTTCATCTTCCGTGCTCAGCATGGTGGTGACCGCATTGCATCCCACTTGTGCCGACATGGACGAGATGTATAGTCAAGCCTTGTGGAGGGGCCTCTGTACCAGCGCATCGCCGAGGATCTGCGTCGTCGCATCGCGCGCGGTGACCTGCCCGTCGGGTCGCCCCTGCCGTCCGAGTCGCAACTGTGCGAGGAGTGGGCGGCCTCGCGCGGGCCGGTGCGCCAGGCGCTCAGCGCGCTGCGCGCCGAGGGGCTGATCGGCGGGGGTCGCGGCCGTCCGCCGATCGTGCGGACGAGCCAGGTGCCGCAGCCGTTCCAGACACTGCTGTCGTTCTCCCGCTGGGCCCGCAGCCTGGGCCGCACTCCGGGGCAGCGCACGCTGGAGATAGCGCGCAGGCCCGCACGCCAGGAGGTTGCCGACGCCCTGGCCATCGACGAAGGCGATTTCGTCGTCGAGTTGGTGCGGCTGCGCCTGCTGGACGACCGGCCGACGATGGTCGAGAGGACGACCTTCGTGGAGTCGGTGGGGCGCCTGCTCCTCAGCTTCGACTTCGACCCGGACAAAAGATCGATCTACGCGTATCTGGCCGACCAGGGAGTCGACCTCAGCGTCGCCCGGCACGTGTTCGACGCCGTCGCCGCCGATCCCACGGATGCCTCGCTCCTCGAGATCCCCGAGGGCGCGCCGCTGTTGCGGGAACGCCGCCGCGCCGGCAGCGCGTCCGGCGAGCCGTACGAATACTCCGACGACCGCTATCGGCCCGACGTGGTCACCTTCACCATCGAGAACGCCGAGCAGGCGCACCCGTCGGTCGCGCGAGCCTGGCGGCCGGCCCCCACCGGCAGCCTGTGAACACATCACCAAGTGAGGAACTCATGCCCATCGAACTGATGGTCCTGGACATGGCCGGGACGACGATCGAGGAGTACGGCGCCGTGTACGAGGCGCTGGCCGAAGCCGTCACCGCGGCGGGAGGCAGGCCCTCGGAAGCGGACATCCAGCGCTGGATGGGCGCCGGCAAGCGCGAGGCGATCCAGCACCTGCTGGAAGAGCACCTCGGCCGTGCGGTCGAGTCGGTGATCGTCGACGCGGCGTTCGCCGACTTCCGTGCCCGGCTCGACAAGTCCTACCGCGACCGGCCGCCGGTCCCGCTGCCCGGCGTCCCCGAGGCGCTCAGCCGCGTCCGCGCCGCCGGGATCAAGGTGGCGCTGACCACAGGGTTCGACCGCGAGGTCACCGACGCCCTGCTGAACACCCTTGGCTGGGACTCCAGCGTGGTCGACGCGGTCGTGTGCGTGGACGACGTCGCCGCCGGCCGTCCAGCCCCCTACATGATCTTCCGTGCGATGGAGGCCACCGGCGTACATGACGTGGCGCGGGTGCTCGTCGCCGGTGACACCATCCGTGACCTGCAGGCCGGGGTCAACGCCGGCGCCGGGTTCGTCGTCGGAGTCCTCACGGGCAAGCTCGACGCCACCGGCCTGGGCGCCGAGCGTCACACGCACCTGCTGCCGGGCGTGGCCGACCTCCCCGCCCTGCTGAGCTGATCAGCGCAGAGCACCTCTCCTCCACCTCGGTGCAGCGGGCCGGTCTCGGTGTTCACGATCGTCCAGCACAGCGTCATCTCGGTGTCGCCCTCGCCGTACGCGGCGGCCTGGGGGGTGCCCTCGGTGCCCGCATGGCGCAGAGGTGGAGGCTAACCGGAGGCCGGTCGAGCTGTCTGGAGGGGTGGCGTCTGTCGGGACGGGAAGGGGGAGGGCCAGGGCGAGTACGTGGTGCGCCACAGTGTGGGAGGCCGTACCGGGACCTGGGTCCTTATCGTTCCGGCGTTCTGGAAGACGAACTCCACCGCGACGAAGCCGCCGCTGTGGAGTGGACGGGTCAGCCCTGTCAGCAGCACCTCAGGGGCCGGGCCTTTGCCGACGATCTGCCGTGCTGGAATCGGGAGCCCGCCTGCAGGGATGACGGCGCTTTGGAATGTGGGCCGGCCATTCACGGCGACAAGCTGATCGGGCGTGGCGCTCTGGCTGATCAGGATCAGATACATGGGTGCGTGCGCGCCCGGTTGCAGCGGGGCTCCGGCGGGACCACCGATGATGAACGCATTTCTCAGCAGGATGCCGTACGCGGACGCGCTGGCCCCCGCGTTGGGGCTGGACTCCCGGAGACCGACGGCGCTTTGACGGGCGCAGGACGAGAGGGTCAGCATGAGGGCCGCTGTGGCTGATACGAGAACCTTCGGCCTGCTGTAATGGCTCATGCTTCACCAGGCTCCGCTCTCGCTCGTCGGGGTCCTCAACTTCGCGTAATCCGGAAGTTCCTCAGCGCCGATCGTCTCAGCGTTATGCAGGTTTTCCCGGAGGTCGCAGCGGTAGACGGTCAAGAGGCCGAGTCTGATCGGGCCGGTCAAGCTGGGCAAAGGCAGGATGAAGAGCACTTCGGTCATCTCGGCCCTGTTGGTCACGGATAGTATCTATTCATTACGTTACGTAGTAGCCTGGGTCTTCCCCGTTCGCCTGCTCCTCAACGGCGCAGATCGGTAAGGAAGCGGAATTACCGGCGTTGCACCTTCCACCGCCGGACCAGGCGGGTCGTGAGCGTGGATCCGACAGTTGCTCCGTCTCACTGGTGCATGCGCGATCGCCGAGCCGTACCCGTCCGGGCCGATCATGCGAGACGCCATTGCGAGCAGGACAGGAAACCCCAGGTCAAGGGACGGCGCAGGGCCTGTGGGAAGCCCGGGAGCTCCCTGGCCCCGCCCGCCATCGATCAGGCGCTTTGCGTTTCTTTGACGCCTTGTTTCTTACCCTCCCGAGCATGGGCAGTCTCTTAGGTGAGTTTCTCCGCGCGCGCCGCCGGCTCACCACCCCTGATCAGGTGGGGTTGATGCAGGTCAACGACCGCCGCCGGACGCCAGGGTTGCGTCGGCATGAGGTCGCGACCATGGCGGCCGTGAGTTCCGATTACTACGCCAGGCTCGAGCAGGGCCGGGAGTGCCGGCCGTCGGATCAGGTGCTTGACGCCCTCGCGCGGGTCTTCCAACTGGGTCCCGAGGCCACTGAGCACCTCCACCTCCTCGCGCGCATGGGAACGCGTGAGCGCGGGTGTCCCGAGCCGATGGCTGGGGTTCATCCGGACGTGTCGCGGCTTCTGGACAGCTGGGACGATAAGCCGGCGTTCGTGATGAATCACGTTCTGGATGTTCTCGCCCAGAATTCGTTGTTCGCCGCGCTCCAAGAGGGCTTTGAGCACACTGACAACATCATGCGCTTTGCCTTCCTCAACCCTGCGGTGCGTGAGTTATGGGTGGACTGGGAAGCGCAGGCCAGGCTCAGGGTGGCCCATCTTCGCGCCACGGCGGGAGCGGACTGCCCGGCATTGCTGGATCTGGTTGAGGAACTCTCGGGGGCAAGCGAGGACTTTCGACGAATTTGGGCCCACCATGACGTCTGTACGGATATCGGTGATTCCATGCGCGTCCGCCATCCCGTGGCGGGAGACCTGACCCTGCGCTACCAGGGGTTAAGCCTCGACTCCGCTCCCGGTCAGAGGATTATCGTGTTCCAAACCGACCCAGGCAGCCCGTCGGAACGGGCGCTGGCCCGGCTGCGTCATGGCGATGCCGGGCGAGTGGTGGCGGATCCAGTGAGCGTTCCTTAGGCGTCCGGCGGTAAGCGGATCAGGCGCGATCGCGACAGCGCCCGCCAGGTGGTGTGACGGACGCTGTCTACGTGAGGTCCAGGTTCGTGGGCCCCGCCAACGCAGTGTGACCAGGAGCACATACTGGACACATGGACCGCCTCGTGGGGTTAGGGGACTTCCTCCGCTCCCGCCGGGCCCGCCTCAATCCTGAGGACGTCGGGATGGAGGACGTAGGGCGTAGACGCGTTCCAGGGCTGCGTCGCGAGGAACTCGCACGACTCGCCAGCGTCAGCCTCGGCTACTACACCCGGCTGGAACAGGGCCGCTGCAAGAACGCCTCTCCGGTAGTCCTCGACTCGATCGCCCGCGCGCTCCGGCTGAACCAGAGCGAGCGTGATCACCTGTTTGCGCTGGCCAGCCCCATAATCGCTCCCGTCCGTCGCCCTGCGGGCGCCTGGCAACGGGTATCACCCTTGACCTGCGAGCTGCTCGACGCCCTGGAGCACGCCGACACCCCGGCGTGCGTGTTCAGCCATTGCCTGGACATCATGGCCGCCAACCGGCCGTTCTGGGCCCTGCATATGCGGCAGGACGACAGACTGGAGCGGGACGACAGCCTCCCGAGATTCTTCTTCCTGGACCCGAACTCGCGCAGGCTGTATCTCGACTGGGAGCACGTGGCGACCGACGTCACCGCCATGCTCCATTTCGCCCTCGGGCGTCATCCCGGCGATCCGAGGCTCAACGAGCTGATCGGGGAGTTACTGGAAAACGAGGACTTCAGGAGAGTATGGGCTGCTCACCATGTATATGAGCGCGCCTCGGGAACGATTGCCTTTGACCATCCGATAGTCGGGGACTTCTCTATCCACTACCAGCTTCTGCGTCTCCCCGGAGACCCCGAGCAGTTCCTGTTCGTCTGCACCGCCGCACAGGGATCTCTGTCCGCCTCCGCCCTGGAACGGCTGGCCAAATGGGGCGCAACATGGGCCCATCCTTCCCATAACTAAAAGTGGCGAACGCCGTCGTGTTATAAATCGTCTTGATTGTGGAAAACGTGGCCCTCCTCGGCTATTTTGCTCAGTCGGCCAGGGCGGGCTACCGGCGATGCCTTTTGGCGAGATCGGCGAACAGGGCGATCGTGCGGTGTTGGTCTTCGGGGAGCCCGACGGGGAAGATGATCAGCTCGGTGGCTCCCGCGTCGGCGAAGCGGCCTACCGTTTTTTCGACGAGGGTTTCGTCGCCGGCGACTAGAGTGTCGTCCGGTCCCGTGGAGCCCTGCCGATCGAGCAAGGCGCGGAAGGTGGGCAGTGTCGCGGCTTGGCGGAAGTCCGTGTTGACGCGCCGGCGTGTTCCACTCACGTCCGAGGTCACGGACGCAAGCAGCCCGACGGCGATGCGCGGTGCCGCCCGTCCCGCTGCGGCGGTGGTGACGGTGGGAACCACGATCTCGCCGAGGAAGCGGGGCGTCGTCCACATTGTGAGCGCGCCGTCGGCCCGTTCGCCGGCGAGGGCGAGCATGCGAGGCCCGTTCGCGGCGAGCAGGACGGATGGCGGGGTCACGCCAGGGGCGGCGACGCCGCCGACCGCAGTGATCGATCGACCGCGGACCTCTACCTCCTCACTTCGCAGGGCCGGGCCGAGGACGTCCAAAACTTCGCGTGTGTGCTGTACGGGCGGCTGCCAAGTCAGCCCGTACCTGCTTTCGACCACCGGTTCGTGGCTCGGACCTATGCCGAGCGTCAGGCGCCCGCCGGTTGCGGCTTGGGTGGTCAGGGCCTGGGCGGCCAGGGCGAGGGGATGCCGCGGGTAGGTCCCTACGACGGATGTGGCCAGCTCGATGCCCGGTGCGCGGTTTCCCAGTGCGGCGAATACCGTCAGCGGATCCCATCCACCGTGCTCGCCGAGCCAGAAACGCGAGAAGCCGTGCGCCGCGGCGCTCTCGATCTCCGTCAGGAGTTCCGGGATGGGCGCAGCACCGTAGTTCGACAGTCCGATTTCCATGCGGTCAGCTCCTCAGGCTCGCGCGGCGTGAACAGTGATCAGACGTTCCGGGGTCGGAAACTGCCAGTGGCGCCGCCACAGTTGCTTCGGCAGGCGACGCTCCCTCGCGTCCGGTGCACGGACGGATGGTCACAGCGTCACCTCGATTCCGATCAAACGGTCATGGGCACCACGGAGCCGGTTCCACCAGAACACCAACCGAGCCGCGGGGTACCTGCGCGACATGAGTCTCCTGACGCGGGCCGTCTGCGTCTCGTCCAGAAGCCGGGCCGTGGCCTCCGCGCTGGGCGCGCCCTCCGCGATGCGGCCCCTGCCGTCGCATGGTGCGACCACGACGGACGTGTTGTTGCGGATGCGTTTGACCTTGCCGCTGTCTCGCGCCGTCAACACGAACAGTTCGTCGCCGTCGACGACGAACCCGACCGGGGTCGGTACGGCCCGGCCGTTCCGGCGGAAGGTGGTCAGGCTGATGTGCCGGCCGCGGATGATCTCGTTCAGCCAGGTCATGCCGCCCTCGCCGCGACGGCGAAGCTCGCGCCTCTCCAGGCTTCCGGCATCGTCAGGCCGTGCCGCCTGGATACGTCGGCTCCTGTGTGCGGCGGTCGAGGCATGGTTCCTCCAGATAAATTCGGGGCGCTCGTTCCGGTTAGGACTATACCGGAACGAGCGCCCCGCTTATCAAGAGACTTAGTTCACGTCCGGGGTGACGTCTCGGCGGAGTCCGGTACGGCCAGGCCGGCCCGGATCACCGGGTAGACGCGGCGCATCAGTTCGCTGTCGCCGCGGAAGCGCCGCATCGCCTGCAGGCCGACGATCAGAGTCTTGATGTCGGCCGTATCCAGGTCGGGCCGTACGGTCCCCGCACGCTGGGCCTGGGCGAGGATCTCGGCCATCATCCCCGTGAACTCCCTCTCCGCGTCGGGCAGGGCCGCCGCCAGATCGAAGCCGCTCCCTGCGAAAGCTTCCGTGAGCCCCAGATCGGTCGCGCCTTGCTCGGCCATCTGGAAGAGGAACGCGTACAGCCCTTCTCCGGGGTCGGCCGCCGCCTGTGCACGCGTCCACTCGACGATCTGCCGCAACCGGTCGGCCACGATTGCCTGGAACAACGATTCCTTGGTGGGGAAATGCCGGTACACCGTGCCGGCGCCCACTCCCGCGCGGCGGGCGATCTCGTCGATCGGGACGCCCGCACCCTCCTCGGCGAATGTCTCGTAGGCGACCTGCAACACGCGGGCCCGGTTACGGGCGGCGTCCGCGCGCAGCGGCCGGGATTTCTCACTCACAACGGCTCTCCTTGACAAGCGGGGCGTGCGTTCCGGTATGTTCCTAAGCGGAACGAGCGCCCCGATTGTATCTGGAGGAACCATGCCCCGACAGCGGTGGAACGCCGCAGACGTGCCTGACCAGCGGGGCCGCGTCGCCGTGATCACCGGAGGCAACACCGGCATCGGCTTCGAAACCGCCAGGGTGCTCGCCGCGCGCGGGGCGTCGGTGGTCCTCGCCGTACGGGACCTGGACAAGGGCAAGCGAGCGGCAGCCGAGATCACCACAGCCACCCCCGGCGCCGACGTCACGGTGCAACGCCTCGACCTCGCTTCGCTGGCCTCGGTCCGCGCGGCCGCCGACGAACTGGGCGCCACTCGTGACCACATCGATCTGCTGATCAACAACGCCGGCATCATGTACGCCCCGCAAGGGACCACGGTGGACGGCTTCGAGTTCCAGTTCGGCACCAATCACCTAGGCCACTTCGCCCTCACCGGGCTGCTGCTCGACAAGATGCTGCATGTCCCCGGCTCTCGCGTTGTCACCGTCAGCAGCGCAGGGCACAGGCAGGGCGGGCCGATCGACTTCGACGACCTCAACTGGAAGACCAGGAAGTACAGCCGGGTCGCCGCGTACGGAAACTCCAAACTGGCCAACCTGATGTTCACCTACGAACTCCAACGCAAGCTGTCCGGAAACGGGGAGACCATCGCCGTCGCTGCGCACCCTGGAGGATCCGACACTGGAGGGTCCAGAACGTCGGTCTCGCTGCAGCCCCTGTACTTCCGAGCACTGTTCGCCCTGGTTCGGCCATTGCTGATCCAGCCCGCCGAGATGGGGGCGCTACCCCCGCTACGTGCTGCGACCGACCCGGCCGTCCAAGGCGGCCAGTACTACGGCCCCGCGGGCTTCCAAGAGAGCAAGGGGCACCCGAAGATCGTCAAGTCGAGCGCACAGTCCTACGACATGGCCGCCCAGCGTCGGCTGTGGACGATTTCAGAGGAACTGACCGCGGTGACGTTCCCGGTATGACACACGCACGTCGAGCGCATCCCTCGGATTCCCCGTGTGCGGCGTGTGCGGTTGGGCAGGAGAACCTCCTCACCATCGTCGGGACCACCCTCACCCTGGCTCCCTCCCCGTGACTCTGGCGTCGGCCCTCCTGGCCGGCACGAGCAGCAGGCCGAGGATTGCGAGCAGAGTGGCCAGGATGCCGAGGTGGTAGGCGAGGTCGCCGGTGCGGGTGCTGTCGAGCGTGATGGTCAGTCCGTAGGCGGTGCCCAGGAGCGCGAACAGTGTCGTCCCCAGCGCGACTCTCCTGGTCGTCGTCCGCCGGGTGAAGACGGCAGTCGCGCCGACCGCCATGACGCCCGAGATGACGGCCTCGGGAGGGGCGGCACCGGCGAAGGGATCGCTGATGGTGGTGAAGCCGACCGGAATGTCGACCCCGAAATGGATGACGGACATGATTGCGAATGCCGCCGCTGCGAGCGCCATCAACATTCCGGCGGCCACGGGGGGCGGCCGCCGCCCGTGGTCCGTACGGCTAGGCCGGTTGGCGGTCATTTCGCCGCCGCGGACTGCCGCCGATTCCGCCGGCCGTCGACCAGCAGCAGCGCCAACACGAGGACGGCGAGCAGGACCATGGCAGCATGGAGGTCGCGGGCGGCTCCCTGCACTCGTTCTGATGTGAGGCCGATGGCTATGCCCAGCACCGACATCACCAACGCCGCCCAGGACAAGCGGCGACCTCCGGTCAACCCTGCCGCGAACAGCGCTGCGCCGATGACGGCCTCGCCCGTTCCCGCCTGCCAGATCGAATCGGCGAAGCGCAACGTGGTGAGGCCCAGCGGGACCTTGAGGCCGAAGTTCAACAGCGCGGCGCCGAAGCAGACCGCCGCGTCGACAACAAGCACGGTCCGCAGCAGCCCTGTGCTCGAGTCCGAGACCCGGGTAATGGCCCCCATCGACGACACCTGCTCTATTTCTCGCCTGCAATCTTGAACCTCATCGTGCCCGTACCGCCGGGCCCGGTCGTCGGCTCCTGGTAGCAATCCGAGCTCCCTCCGGGGATGAAGGTGGGCTGCGCGGGCGATACGTCACATGGCGTAGGCACCCGCGGGGCGCGGACGTCGCTCCGGCTGAATGTCCGACTCGACTTGGCCGCACCCGGACAGGTGGCGCATTGGCCGCAGGAACGGCGCGACACGACCTTGGGGGCGTTGCTGGCGCGGATGGTCGCAAAGACCGCCCAGCATGCCGGTCACGCGGACATCGTGCGGGAAATGATCGACGGACACGGCGGGTCCGACCACGACATGTTCGACGCGGAGGAGTGGAAGCGGTACGTCACTCGAATCCAAGCCGCAGCGGACACCTTTGCCGCCACAGGCGGTCAAACATCGATCAATTAGGCTCCGCGCGTGTCGATGTCGTGGCGGGGGCCACGGGTGCGCTACCGCCCTGAAGGGCAGAGCCATGTTGTATCCGGCGAGGACGATACCTCGGGGTACAGACGGGTTGCCACTCACGCAGCCTCCGGAGCCCACACGTTGCTTCCACGTTTCGGGGCTGGGACGCCCAAACCAGCCAGGGCTCCAGCCGGTGGAACGAGAAAAGCGCCCGCCCTTCAGGGCGGGCGCTTTTGCGTTACTCGTTTACTACGGGGCTGCCGGGGAGGCAGCGAGCGGGGAGCCGGTGTCCGTTGCAACCGGTGAGGATGCGGACGATTTGGGGGTCGTGGTCGCTGGCCTGGTCGGAGAATTCGGCGTTGATGTGGACGACGCCGTAGGAGTAGCCCTTGATGGCGGGGCTGATGAGGATGTGGTCGAGGACCTGGGAGTTGCCGTCGAAGATGTAGCTGTAGCGCTGGTCGGCGGGCAGGGTGTCGATCAGGGTCTTCAGCACGGTGCCGTTGCCGGTGAGGGTCTGGAGGGCAGGGCTGAACTGGTAGTCGTTGAGATCGCCCAAGACGATGACCTGGGCGCGGCCGCCGCTCTTGTCGGAGAGGTCCTTGACGAAGTTGTGGACCTCGGTGGCCTGCTTGATGCGCTGGACTTCGGTGCTGCGGACCGGCGGCTGGACGGCGGCGCTCAGCGGGGCGTCGCCGCCCTTGGAGTTGAAGTGGTTGGCGATGACGAACAACTGCTGGTTGCCGTGGTAGCGGAACTCGCCGACGAGTGGCTTGCGGCTGGTGGCCCAGGCGTCGCTGGTCGGGTTGATCCGGCCGGGTGAGACCGACAGGGAGATCTGGTTGCCGGCCCCGTGCTTGCGGACGACGGACACGGCCGTGTTGGCGTCACCGCCGGGGCGGTCGACGAACGTCACCCGCCCGGGATTGAACAAGAACCCTTGGCGGATGTTGCCACCGGGTGCGCCGCCGTCGGTGTCGTTGTTCGGGTCGATGGAGCGCCACGCGTACTTGGGACCGCCAGCGGCCCGGATCGCCGCGGTGAACTTCGCGACGGTCTGATCGGCTGCGACGACGCCGTTGTCGGTGGTGCCGTTGTTGTCCTGGATCTCCTCCAGGGCGAGGATGTCGGGCGCGCCGAGGTTGGTGACGACCGCCTCGGCCAGTCGCGTGAACTTGGTGTCCGGGTCGGTGGCGGTGAGGTTCTCGACGTTGTAGGTCGCGACGGACAGGTCGTGCTTCTTCTTCGACGGGAGCACCTTCTGGCGCTTGAGGCCGCCCTCGGTGATCGTGCCGAGCTGGGTGGCCTGCACGACGTAACCGCCGAACGACTGGTAGTCCACCGGTCCAGTGGTGCCGGCGGCCAGCGTGGAGCCGACGTTGGCGGCGGGCGCGCCGTTCAGTGCGACGATCATCAGCCGGCCGCTGTTGGGATCGTCGTAGCTGTTGTAGATGGAGCCACCGCGCGGGGTCGGGTTCTGGCCCGGCTTGAGGGTCACCCACAGCTCGGAGAACTCCGTGTTGACCGGGCTGACCAGGCGGGTGTCCTGGGCGATGGTGACCCGCATGCCCTCGTGGATCTCCAGCCAGTCCAGCACGTAGGAGGA
This sequence comes from Planotetraspora thailandica, assembly GCF_016863335.1. GTDB lineage: Bacteria > Actinomycetota > Actinomycetes > Streptosporangiales > Streptosporangiaceae > Planotetraspora > Planotetraspora thailandica. Next base: position 70,846 of record NZ_BOOR01000037.1, on the reverse strand, counting down.
CGGCTCCAAAGGTTGGGCCTCGAGGCTGCCGCTCTTGGTGTAGGCGTCGGGTAAGGCGACCGGTACGGCCGCGGGCAGCGCGTTGCCGCTGCTGAGCTTGGTGGTGGTGATCGTGCCGCCGAGTTCGGTGAGGCTCTGCGCGCCCGCGGCCGGGCGGAACTCGGTGACGCGGCCGGAGACCAGGACGGAGTCCCCGATGGCCACCGCCGGCGACGTCGAGCCCATGAAGACGAACATGCCCTCGCTGGTCAGGGCGTCGGCGTCGGCGCTGGGGTCCTGGAACCAGAAACCGCGCGCGTTGCCCGTCACCCGGACGGCCGTGACGATGCCCGGGACGTTCGTAACGTTCTGCCCGACGATCGGGGAGATCCGGCCCGTGCCCTGGATGTCATGGATGCGGACGGTGCCGGGGGTCGGGTCGCCGGGGCCGCCCGAGTCGTCCGCGGTGACCGTGGTACCCGCGGAGTTGGTGGCCTTCGGCACGCCGGCGGTGAAGTCGGCGGCGTTGTTGTCGGTGTCGATCAGCGCTCCGGTGCGGGCGTTGGCCGTGGCGTTCGTGAGCCCGGGCGCGGCGGCCGTTTCGACGTTCGCGGTCGCGCCGTAACCGACCAGGTCCTTGACGTTCGGAGCAGTCGCGCAGCTGATGCCGCAGCCCACCAGCGGGATTTGGGCCGTGACCAGCGCGACGACACCGGAGGTCGCGGACATGGGGATCGAGCCGATGGCGTCAGGCGTGGGAAGCGCCAGGGTGCCACTGGCGCCCGCAGCCTCCTGGACCAGGTACCTGCCGTGCGCGGGGATGCTGCCGGTCAGATTGGTCATCTGAAAGACGGCGCCCGCAGCCGAGGCGTACTGGACGCTCCAGGCCGAGACGTCGATGGGGTGGTCGGTGGTGTTGGCCAGCTCGATGTAGTCGTTCTTCAAGACGGCTTGGGCATTGCCGCCGCCGCCGTACACAGCGGAGATGACGACGTCGGACGAAAGGGCGTTCGCGGTGCCGGGTTGTAGTGCCATGGTCGCCGCGACCATTAGCGGCAGACTCGCCGCCGCGATAAGCCGACGTGTTCTGGGGATTGCCACAGGATTTTGCTCCTAGATCGAACATCAGGGGCATTGGGATCGGGGGCGCCAGGACTCTCTCTTCTGCGGGGAAGGGCCTAGGGAAAATCGCCTAAATGCCGCCACCCGTTACGTGTACGTGCAAGAGGGACACGCTGCGTTAGCGGAATGTTCAGGAGGGTCTTAGGTGTCGCCTCCCGCTACCGCCGCGATCTCGCGTGGGGACGGTGCCTTCTGGGGAGCAGCTTGGCGCAGGCGGCGTCCCGACCGTCGATCTCGATCTTGACGCTCTCTGCGGCGCTTCGGGGAGTCGAGCGGGCGCAGGTCTATTGGCGGACGGCGAATCGGACGAGGGAGGAATCAGCAGAAGTGCTTACGCGGAACCGCAGCGGAGATCACCAAATAGCACGGGGGGAGTGCACGTAGCGGCACTCAGTGCCTCTCGCCGATGCATGCCGCGGTTTGCGTCAATAACTCCCAAGCGGGTTCCGAACCGGAGGTTCGGGGCTGCAGGTCACCGAGACCGGTAGCCCTTCCTCTTACGGCTGGCTGGCACGGCCCGGCGAGCGGAGCCGTTCTGCGCGGGTTTTTGTGCCTGCCGCCGTGCTGGTTTCTCCGCTGGGGAGGCAGGGGTACGACCCCGCGAGCTGTTCACTGTCCGGCCGCGGACGATGCCGATGAAATCTTCCACCAGGTCAGTGGTCGCATCCGTGGGCCAGGTCAGCGCGACCTGAGACTGCGGCGCGTCCAGCACCGGCCGGTAAGTGAGATCCCTACGGTGGTGGAGGCGTGCCAGCGACTGCGGAACCAGGAGAATCCCGGTGCCGGCCGCTACCATCTCGACCGCGTCCGCCGTTGTGGCCGGGCGGGTGAACGCGGGCAGCCCGGGCCGGACCGTCCACTCGATGGTGTCGTCCAGAGGATGGAACACCTCGTCGTCGACAAGGTCGGCGATGGCCACCTCGTCGGCGGCGGCCACCGCGTGGTCCTTGGGCACCACGGCCACGGTGGTCTCCACGTAAAGAGGAATCACGCTGAGCCCGTCCCGGTCGACCGGCAACCTGGCGAATCCGGCGTCGGCGCCGCCATTCCGCAGGAGTCCCACCATCTCGGCGGCGGGAACCGCGACCAGGGTGACCGGTACGTCGGGCATCCTCTCGGTCCAGATGTTGACCCATTTCGCGGGTGCCACCCCGGGCACGTACGCCAGCCGAAACGCCCTGCCGGTCTCCCCATCAGTCACCTCACCAGGCTACCGATGTCATGGGAACCCGTTCCGACTGACTACCCTTGACGTCCATGACCTCGCCCAAACCGAAGACCATCCAGACGATGAAGCCCGCGACCGCGGCCAAGAAGCTGGGTGTCCTCCTCTCGGCCACTCCCGCCGAGTTCCAGGCGGGTGTCGTCTCCAGGAACGAGCTGAACGAGTTGCAGTCGACGCCACCCGCCTGGCTCGTTGACCTGCGCCGCAACGGCCCGCACCCCAAGCAGGTCATCGCCGCGAAGCTCAAAGTCTCCATTTCTGGCCTGACCAGAGGTGGGATCAACGGACCGCTCACCACCGCTGAGATCGATGCGCTGAAAGCGGAGAACCCGGAGTGGCTGGAGCGCGAGCGGTCCATCCAGGCCGAGGTCCGCAAAGAAGCACTCCGTCTCAAGCAACGCTAGACAGCTGAGATCCTAGATCCTGCACATCTCCGACCCCAGACGCGTTGACGTGACCGTCGGCCCGGCGTGGGGGTGTTGGGCCGACGGCCGTGCCGTTCAGGCGGCCCGGTAGCGCGTGGCGAGCTCGGGGCTCTGCGCTCCGAAGGCGGCGAGGTCGGCTTGGAAGACCGCGTCCAGGAGGCCGGCGTTCTCGACGCCCGGGGCGCAGACGGTCTCGCCCAGCTCCAGGCCGCGCAGGCTCGCGGTGACGACGTCGTCGGCCGTCATGCGGGGCACCCTGCTCATGTCCAGGCCCTGGCGCTCGTGGAACTCGGTGGCCACCACGCCCGGGCACACGACCTGGACGTTGACTCCCGTGCCCTCAAGCTCTGCGCTCAGGGTCTGGGACATCGCGACGAGGTAGGCCAGGCTCCCGCCGTAGACGACGCGGCGGGGCATCTGGGAGTGCGGGGCGGGGCCGCTGAAGGCGATCATGCCGGCCACGTTGATGATCGTGCCTTCGCCGCGCTCCTGCATGCCCGCGACCACGGCACGGGTGAGCATCGTGGGGGCGAGGACCTTGACGCTGACGAGTTCTGCGGCCTTGCCGGCGGGGAGCTCGGCGAGCGGCATGTAGTGGGCGACACCGGCGTTGTTCACGAGCATGGTCAGCGGCTCGGTCGCGCAGATCTCGGCGACCGTGTCGATGCCTGCGGCGGTGGACAGGTCAGCGGCCACGGTCTTGATCTTGATTTTGGGGCGCGAGGCGGCGAACTCTTCAAGCCGTTCCTGACGCCGGCCTACAAGCACCAAGTCGTAGCCGTCGGCGGCCAGGCGTTCGGCGAAGGCCTGGCCGATTCCGGAGGTGGCGCCGGTGACGAGTGCGAGCTTACTCACTGTTGTTCCTTATCTATTGGATCAATTGGAGGCCGTGGGCCGTCGTGCTTACTGACGGCTCGGGAGCATCGCGAGTGCCTGCGACCGCTGGGCGACCAACTCGTCGTAGGTGCCGTCGCGCTCGGCCCACCGGTGCATCAGCACGCCCTTGACGAGGATCTCGTGCGGAGTGGGGTCGGCCTGGAGCAGGTCCATCACCTCGGTGGCGAACTCGGCCAGGTTGAGGGCGCGGGGGTTGCGCTGTGCTTGCTCCGGCGTGGTGGCGACAGCCGGGGGGACGAGTTCGCAGACCTCGATGCCGGTGCCGTCCAGTTGCGCGCGCAACGCCTCGGAGTAGGCATGCACGCCGGCCTTCGAGGCGGCGTAGGTGGGCATGACCGGGAACGGCAGGAATCCGATGCCCGAGGTGACCGTGATGACGGTGCCGGTGCCGTGTCCGATCAGGTGCGGGGTGAACGCGTCGATGACGCGGATGGTGCCGAGGAGGTTGATGTCGATCGTCTTTTCCCCGGCGCTGAAGTGTGCGGGATCGCGCAGGTCCTCGGGGATCATGACCCCGGACATCGTCACGATCGTGTCGAGGCTCGGGTAGCTGTGGAGGATCGTGTCGCGGGCGCGGTCGATGCTGTCCTGGTCGGTCACGTCGATGGGAACGGTGGCGAATCCCTCAGCCGCGAGTTCGTCGAGCAGGTCGGTTCGTCGGCCGCCGACGATGACGGCGCTGCCGGCCGCGGCGAAGCGGCGAGCGAGCTCGAGACCGATTCCCGAGGTAGCGCCGGCGATGAAGACGGTGCGGTTGGTGATGTCCATTGATTGCTCCTGCTCAGGGCGCCGACAGCGACAAGCTGGTGGGCGCAGTCGATGATGGTTTGGGTTACCCGTCGGGGGTTCCATGCGAGGATGCGCTCGGCCTTGCCGAGGTGACCGCGTGCTTCTTGCCGAGGCTGGGGACGGAATGATCGCGTGCGCCCGTCGAACTGTCCCACCAGCCGCATCACGCGGACGAACGACGGGACGCCCGCTCGGCGCACGTCGCGATCGGGGGGCGTACGGCTGCTTCCCAGCCGAGGCTGTGCACGCTCGTGCGGACCGCGTAGCCGTACCCGGCAGCTCTTATCTGATCCACGAGGCGAGAAGCCGGTGCCGCCGGCGATCAAGCACGGTCTTCGGCATCGCCGTTTTCGGCTCCTCTCCTGTGCGGCGACACCTTCAGTGTTGATCTGTTCTCCGGCCGGAGGTAGTACCCCCGTCTTCCGGGGTCCTATCAGGGCCCCCTTGGCTGAGGGGGCCCTGAACTACGCTGCTGAAATGAGCGACGACAACCGCGCCAACCTGCTCGGCAGTTACCTCCAGGCCCGGCGGGCGCTGGTCACTCCGGAGCAGGTCGGGCTTCCGGCGGGCGGGAATCGCCGCGTTGCCGGGCTTCGCCGTGAAGAAGTCGCCATGCTCGCGGGCATCAGCGGCGACTACTACCTGCGGCTGGAGCGCGGCCGCGACAAGAACCCCTCACCGCAGGTCCTCGAATCGCTCGCGCGGGTCCTGCACCTTGACGAGCTCGAACAGGAGTACCTCCTCGGCCTGGCCGCCTCGCGCCCGAAGCCGCAGCGGCGCTGGGAGCCTGAACGCGTGCCCGCACGGTTGCATCAACTCCTGGCGAGCGTGCAGGTTCCCGCGTTCGTGGAAGGGCGCGCGTTCGATGTGCTCGCGTCCAACCGGCTCGCAGTCGCGCTCTCTCCGCGCCTTCAGCCCGGGTACAACCGTCTCCGATCGCTGCTCCTCGATCCTGAGGAGCAGGCGTTCCAGCAGGACTGGGCGCGCTCCACGGAAGGATTCATCGCCGTCTTCAGAAAGTCCATCGGCGACGATATTGACAACCCGCGATTCGTAGAACTGGTGGGCGAGCTTGCCCTGTCGAGCGAGCGGTTCCGAACTCTCTGGGCGCGCCACGACATCCGCAGCCTTGAAGGCGGCACCACCACCGTGAACCATCCCGTCGTCGGCGAGCTGCGCCTGCACCGAGACAAGCTTCCTGTCGACGATCTGGTCCTGGTCCTCTACTACGCCGATCAGGGTAGCGAGAGCGATGAGAAACTACGCCTCCTCGCCTCCATGGCCCAGACGACACCACTCCGCCGTGCGGAGCGAAGGCCCGGATAACGCGGAGCGCACCGAAGAGGTGCGTTTCCAGTCAAACAGAGGCGGGGGAGTCTCAGCCGGAGCCCGGGGTGATCAGGCCCACCTCGTAGGCCAGGATCACCGCGTGCACGCGGTCGCGCAGGAACAGCTTCGACAGGACGTTGCTCACGTGGGTTTTCACCGTCTCCTCTCCGATCACCAGCCGGGCGGCGATCTCCGCGTTGGAATAGCCTCGCGCCAGCAGCTCGAGTACGTCGCGTTCTCTCCCCGTGAGGGTCTCGACAGCGGCCGGCGCCTTCTCCGGCGGGCGCGGGCGGGCGGCGAACTCCCCGATCAGCCGCTTGGTGACCGAGGGGGCGAGCAGTGCCTCCCCAGAGGCGACGACCCGTACGGCGCTCACGAGATCGTCACGGCGCACGTCCTTGAGCAGGAATCCGCTGGCGCCCGCTCGTAACGCCTCGTAGACGTAGTCGTCGAGGTCGAAGGTGGTCAACATCAGCACCTTGACGGGATCGGCCACGTCGGGGCCGGCGAGCCTACGGGTGGCCTCCAAGCCGTCCATCCCAGGCATGCGGATGTCCATCAGCACCACGTCGGGGCGCAGTCTGCGGGCGGCCTCGACCGCCTCCATCCCGTCGGCCGCCTCCCCGACCACCTGCATGTCCGGCTGGGCCCCAAGGATCATGCGAAAGCCGTCCCTGACGATCCCATGGTCGTCGGCGACCATGATCCTGATGCTCACTGTGCGCCTTCCCTCGGTGCTCATCCGCCATGGTAAAGATGGCGATCATCATCCAGTGCTTCCCAGTGGCAGCCGGGCCCTGACGGTGAAGCCTCCATCGGGATCCGGCCCCGCGGTCAGCTCGCCACCGAACAGGTGCGCCCTCTCCCGCATACCGATCAGGCCGTGGCCGTTCCCCCCGTGCGGTCTGCCGCCGGTGGGCATCGCCCCTGAGGCGGGCCCGTCATCGCGCACCTCGATGCGAAGGTCCTGCCCGCCATAGCGGACATGGACGCGAACCGGCACCTTTCCCGCGTGCTTGACCGCGTTGGTGAGCGCCTCCTGCACGATTCGGTAGGCCGACAGCTCGACTCCGGCGGACAACGGGACGGGCTCACCCTCGACGTCGAGCGTCGCCGCCAGACCGGCCTGCCGTACCCGCTCGACGAGACCGGGCAACTGCGCCACCCCCGGCTGCGGCACAAGGCTCGGCTCGTGCCCGTCCGTCTCCTTGCGCAGCACGCTGAGCAGCCGGCGCATCTCGACCAAAGCCTGCCGGCCTGTGCCCGCAATCGTGTCGAAAGCCCGCACGGCCCCCGGCACGTCGTGCTCCGCCGCCACCGGCCCCGCCTCGGCCTGGATCACCATCATGCTGACGTGGTGGGCCACCACGTCGTGCAACTCCCGGGCGATGCGGGCTCGCTCGGCGGTCACCGCGCGCCTGGCCTCGAAGTCGCGCTCCCGCGCCAGCCAGGCCGCTCTCGCCTCCAGGCCGGCGGTGTGCAGGCGGCGGACGCGCGCACTGTCGCCGAGCACCCACGCGCCGCCAAGCAGCAAGGTGGCGAAAGAGAAGTCGAGGAAGTCACTGTCGGTCGCGGGAACCACGGCGATGACCACGACGCTGATCGCGGTGAACACGCCCACGATCATTGAGACCCGCCTCCCGCACCACGCGGCCATGCTGTAAATGGCGACCACGCCGGCGAGCGGAACGGGCGTCACCAGGTCCGGTAACGCCGTGGCCCCGTAGGCGGCGGCCGCCGCCCCGATCGCCACGTTGACCCCCAGGGGGTAAGCCCGCCGCCAGGCCAGCGGCAGGTTGATCAGTAGGACGAACGCCACTGCGAGCGGCCCGGGAGCAGGCAAGTGCTCACTGCGCGACTGGAAGACGAGCGCGATCAGCGAGACCACAGCCAGCAGCACGCCGAGCAGCGCGTCGGCGATCAGCGGGCGGGCCCTGATCCACGCCACGAGACTGGGGAGCGGACTCGTCTGCATGGGCTCAAGTATCCGGCCCGTGCCCCTCAGGAGGCCTCCCCAGTGAGAGGGATCGGCGGCCGTTCGGCATTCGGCGCCGGCTGCTCCACCAACGTCCCCACAGACACCCGGCCGATCGGGACAGACGCCTGGACCGCCTCCCTCTCATGAGGGAGCCCGGCCGGTGGCTCCCTCCAGCGGGGGAGGCCAGAGTTGGCGGGCGCAGGGGATCCGGCAGCCGTGGCCCACCCTCTACCTTCCTCGTGTCGGCATCCCGCCGATGACCTGTGAACTCCCGGGCCACGACGCCCCTGCGCCGGCCCGGCCCCCCTGGGAGGCCGTTACGTTGATCAATTCTGACCTGAGCCCACGGACCGCCGGCGCCTCCACGCCCGCCACAGGTCCGGCGAAGTTCGCCTTTGTTCCGGTGGTGGCGGTCGTGACGGCGTTGGCCGGGCTGCTGACCGCGTTCTCCGGGCGGTACGGCTTTCACCGCGACGAACTGTACTTCCTGGTCGCCGGGGATCATCCCGCGTGGGGATACGTGGACCAGCCCCCGCTGACTCCGATCGTGGCCAGGGTGGCCACCGCGGTCTTCGGGGTCACCCCGGCCGGGCTGCGAGTCGCCTCGACATTGGCCTGCGCAGTGGCGGTCCTGGTGGTCGCCCTGGTGGCCAGGGAGTTGGGCGGACGGCGTCGGGCCCAGGTGATCGCCGCGTTCTGTGCGGCGACATCGGGATTCGTCTTGGCGGTCGGTCACATGGTGTCCACGTCCACATTCGACCTGCTGGCCTGGGTGGTGATCGCCTGGCTGGCGTTGCGGCTGCTGCGCACCGGGGATGGTCGTCTCTGGGTCGCGATGGGCGCGGCCGTCGGCCTCGCCGTAGAGAACAAATATCTGGTCGGCTCACTGGTGGTGGCGCTGTTCGTGGCTCAGTTGGCCCTGGGACCACGCCAGGTGCTGCGGAGCCGGTGGCTGGTCGCCGGGGTGGTCATCGCGGCCGTAGTGGCCGGGCCCAACCTGTGGTGGCAGGCCGCGCACGGGTGGCCGCAGTTGACCGTCGCAGGTGGAATCAGCGCCGATGACGGGCTTGAAAACCGACTGTTGTTCGTCCCGATGCAGATCGTGTACCTGTCGCCGCTGTTCGTGCCGATCTGGATCGCGGGATTCGTGCGTTTGTGGCGTGACCCCGAACTGCGGTGGGCCCGCTCATTGGCGCTGGCCTATCCGGTGCTCTGCGTCCTGGTGCTGCTGGCGGGCGGCAAGCCGTACTACGCGCTTCCGCTGCTCTTGGTGTTGACGGCGGCCGGCTGTGAACCGGTGGCCAGGTGGATGCGAGACCGGCGGCGAGTGTGGACGGTCATCGCCGGCGGTGGCGTGACAGTCATGATGAGCGGTCTGATCTCGCTTCCGGTACTGCCGCCGAACGCGCTGTCGGCGGTGAACGCGATCAACAAGGAGCAGGGCGAGCAGGTCGGGTGGCCCGAGCTCACCTCTGCGGTAGCGGCCCAATGGGCCGCCATACCCGTCCAGGAGCGCGCACGAGCCGTGATTTTCACCGTCAACTACGGCGAGGCGAGCGCGCTGGTCCGGTACGGCTCCCAGTACAACCTGCCGATGCCCTACTCCGGCCATATGAGCTACGCCGGCTGGGGGCCGCCTCCTGACTCCGCCGACGGGCCGGTGCTGCTGGTGGGCCGGCAGGGTGACCAGTCCAGCGGACAGTTCTTCACCGGCTGCCGGCAGGTGGGCCGCGTGGACAATGGGGAGGGCGTGGACAACGAGGAGCAGAACGCTCCGATCGAACTGTGCTCCGGCACGGCCAAGCCCTGGTCGGAGCTATGGCCTAGATTGCTGCACTATTGAGTGATCGTGAGCGTGGCCGACGGATCAATGAGAGCACCGTGCGGAGAGCAGAGGCTCGTTGGTGCCGCGGACGACATGGTCCACGAATGCGGTCAGGTAGGCGTTGGTGATGGCGAGCCCGCGAGGGCCGTCGATGTCGCCCAACCCCAGCAGGTGGTGCAGGGGGGCGGCCAGATAGTAGGCGGCGTGGTCACTGAAGTTGAAGTGGCCACTGCCGTTTACCTGGTGACACCAGGCCGGTCCCGTGCCGGCGGCCAGCAGCGCTCGGGCGGCGTCGCGCTCAGCGAGCTCGACGAGGTTGTCCGCCCGGCAGGAACAGGTCACGCATGAATCCTGACTGGCGAGGATCATGATCGGTTTGCTCAACCCCACATGTGCGACAGGGCCGAACTGGGTGCCGTCGAGGTCGGCAGCGCCTCGGCATCGCGGATCCGTACGGCAGGCCTCCAGCGCCGCCGCGCCGCCGAGGGAATGGCCGAGATACACGACGCATGCCGCATCGACGTGACGGGCGAAGCGGCCGGTCCTGTCGAGGCCGGCCACTTCCTCGCCGGCGAAGTGTGCGTCCGCGGCCCACACATTGACGAGACGGTCGCCGGCCCGCGTGGCTTCTGCGGCGTCGGCGGTGTCGAACGCGGGCGGGTTGCCGTTGTCGGTGGCGTGGACCGGCTGCCCGCGGAGGACGGTCAGGTTCGCGCTGTAGGTGGGGGTGACGCCCGCGACGAGGTAGCCGTGGCTGGCCAGGTTCTCCGCCGGTGCTGTTCCCGGCGTTCGCCGGAATTTTGCGTGACCTGCGCCGACTGCCGTCGGGGGACTGAACATCGCGCCCCGTTGATCGCCTCGGTCGCGCACCGGCCGTCACACGGGCCGTAGCCATCCGCGATCAGGGATTGATGTCGGCGCCTCAGCCCGTATGACCGGTGGTCCACGTCGGGCGAGTTCACGGGCTGGCTTCGTCCTGCGCCCGCTCCTCCGTCGGAAAGAAGATCGCGCTGATCACATGCGGCCGGCGCTTCGGTCCGGGCCCGTTGCCTGCCCGCGCCCTGAACACCTCCTGCAACTCGCCCGCGATTTCCTCCATCTCCTCTGAGCTGAGCCACAACGTGCCCTGCCGATACCCCACCCGATCCGCTGCCGGATCGGCCCCCGGCCGATCAAGATAGGCGTTGAACTCGGCGAGCAGCGCTGCCATGGCCGCCGCGAAACCGTGACGGTGGTCCTGAAGCGACATCGCCTTGGCCGTGTCGAGATCGATGTGGGTGGCGTTCTGTCGTAGCCGGTAGTAGCGCTCGACTATTCCGCGCACCCGCTGCTCGTCGGCGACTTCCAGCAGCCCGGCGTCGGCGAGTAGGCCGACGTGCCGGTACAGGGTGGTCTTGGGCACGTCGGGCAGGCTTTCGCACAGTTCGGACGTGGTGCGGGTGCGCCCACCCGACAGTGCCCACATGATGCGCATCCTGACGGGATGCAAGATCAGCTCAAGCGTGTCCATGTTCCAATATTCCCACACATGGTACTGTTCCCAAAGTTGGAACTAGCTGAAGGGCAATCGATGGACACGCACACGACCCCCGCCCGGCTCAGCAACGAGGCGGTGATCCCCCTGCGCACGCTGGACCCGGTCGCCCCGCTGGACGACCTGCAATGGCTGGACGAAGCCATCGGCGACGCGCGGGTGGTGGCGATCGGCGAGAGCGCGCACTACAACCGCGAGACCTACCAGCTGCGCCACCGCCTCCTGCGTTACCTGAGCGAGCGGCACGGATTCAGTGCCTACGCGATGGAGACCGGATTCACGGAGGGCCGGCGGACCAACGCCTGGGTCCATGGCGGCGAGGACCGGCTCGGCGAGATCATGGCGTACGGCCTGACCTCACTGACGGGCCTGTGGCAGCAGATGGGCGCCCACTTGGAGTGGATGCGCCGGCACAACGCCACCGCCGAGCGTTCCGTCGGCTTCTACGGCATCGACCTGGGCGGCCAGAACGCCTCCCTGATCCCCGCCCTGGACGCGGTCCTCGCCTACCTCGCGCAGGCCGATCCCGGCTTGCAGGTCGACACGGCCATCCGGGAAACGGCCGCGGCCTTCGCGGCGACGTCCGCGTTCGCCGCCCGCACGACGATGGCCGTCTACGCCCAACTCCCGTCCACGACGAAGGACGCGCTGACGGCGGGCCTCGCTGGCCTCGCTGCGCGCATGAAGGGCCGGCGCCTGGACTACGTCCGGCGTACCACCGCTGAGGAGTACGAGCGCGCACTGCAATCCATGCGCCACCTGCTCACTCTGGAGTCGGTCATCCGCGGCATGACCGGCGGCGACCAGCAGAGCGTGATGTACAACCGCGATGCCGAGATCGCCGACACAGTGGAATGGATTCTGCGCCGACAGGACCGGATCGTCCTAGCCGCCCACAACGGCCACGTCCAGCGCGGACCCGCTGCGCTCCCCGGCATGGACCCGGTGACCCCGATGGGGATGCACCTGGCAGACCGGCTGGGCGAGGACTACCTGGTCATCGGCGCCACCACGGGAACCGGTCACATGCTCAACTCCGACGCCGCGGCCTTCCAGGCCGGCGCCCTCTTCGCGCCTATGCAGGCCCCCAAGCCCGGCAGCCTCGACGCCCTCATGCACGCCAGCCACGACGGCCCCTTCGCCGCCGATCTACGCCGGCTCTCGCCGGCCGACGCCGACGCCGTCCGGGGCGCCACCGTGCAACGCGCGGGTCTGGGCGCGTACTACTCTCCCGTGAGCGCGCTGGACGCCTACGACATCGTCGTGCACCTGCCTCACGTCACGGGCGCGGACCCCGACGATGCCGCGCTCGCCTGCTCGCCACAGGAGGTGCGGGAAGTGTTCTCCCACTACAAGTCGCCCAAGGGCCTGTCTGACAATTGATCTCTGCTGTGCGGGGCTTACACCTTCGTCACCGGCCCGCCGCCGCCCCGCGGTGGATCGACGCAGAAGAATCCTCGTTGCGCAGGCTCGAAGATCGCTGTCCAGGGCCGCGGCGGGTGATGATGAAACGTATGCGGTTCGGGATCCTGGGGACGACGCGGGCGTGGCGTGACGACGGGAGTGAGGTTTTGCTCGGCGGCCCGGCGCGGCGGGCTCTGCTGGCGCTGCTATCGGTGCGCGTCGGTGAGGTGGTGCCGTCCGAGCGGCTGATCGATGATCTGTACGGCGGGCAGGCGGGCGACGGGGCGGGCCATGCTCTGCAGTCGCAGGTGTCGCGGCTCCGGCGGGCGTTAGGCCCCGGTGCGGCGATCGAGTTCGTTCCCGGCGGCTATCGGCTGGTGGTCGATCCCGAAGACGTAGACGTCTGCCGTTTCGAGCGGTTGTCGGGCGAGGGGCGGCAAGCTCTCGCGCGTGGTGACCCCGCGCGGGCGGCGGTGTTGTTGCGTGAGGCGCTGGCCTTGTGGCGTGGTACGGCGCTCGCCGACGTACTCGACGTGGTATCCGTGCGGGCCGAGGTGGCTCGGCTCGAAGAGGGCAGGCTCGGTGCTCTGGAGGATCGGATCGAGGCCGATCTCCAGCGGGGCGGGCATCGGGCGGTCGTGCCGGAGTTGCGGGAACTGGTCGCCTTGAATCCGCTGCGGGAGCGGCTGCGGGGCCTGCTCATGCGCGCGCTGCGAGCCGATGGCAGGCAGGCCGAGGCGCTCGCGGTGTTCGAGGAGATCCGGCGGCTGCTGGCCGACGAACTCGGCGCGGACTCCGGACCTGAGCTCGCCGCGATCCACCGTTCCCTGCTGCGCGGCGAGCCGGTCGCGCTCGCGCTTCCCGCGCAGCTCACCACTTTCGTGGGCCGCGCGGAGGACCTGGCCGCGGTCGCCGAACTGCTGGCGAGAACCCGCCTGGTCACGCTGCTGGGTGCCGGTGGCGTAGGTAAGACACGCCTGGCCATCGAGGCCGCGAGCCTGAGTGCCGAGCCCGAGGTGTGTCTGGTGGAGCTGGCACGGGTGCGTGACGCGGCAGAGGTGCCCGCGGCCGTACTCGGCGCGCTTGGACTGCGGGACAGCGGCTTCCACGCCGGACAGGCCGGGGTGACGCCGGAGTCACGGCTGGTGGCTGCTTTGGACCAGCGCGCGGTGCTGTTACTTCTCGACAACTGCGAGCATCTCGTCGACGCGGTGGCGGCGCTGGCCGAGCGGCTGCTGAGGCGCTGTCCTACGCTGCGGGTCCTGGCGACCAGCCGGGAGCCGCTGGGCATCACCGGCGAGAGCCTGTGGCCGGTCCGGCCGCTCGCGCCGACCTGGGCCGCGCGGCTGTTCGCCGACAGGGCCGCCGCGGTACGGCCGGGCTTTGTCGTGGACGACGCCGAGGCCGCGACCGTGCGGCGGATCTGCGATGGCCTGGACGGCCTGCCGCTGGCGATCGAGTTGGCGGCTGCGCGGCTGCGCACTCACGATGTCGAGGAACTCGCGGCCGGGCTGGACGACCGGTTCCGGCTGCTGTCGCGGGGCAGCCGCACCGCCGAGGCCAGGCACCAGACGATGCGCGCGGTCGTGGCGTGGAGCTGGGACCTGCTTTCGGAGACCGAGCGGGTGATGGCCAGGCGCCTGACCGTCTTCGCCGGCGGCGCCACCGCCGAGGCGGTGGCGCGGGTCTGTGCGGTTCCCGGTGCCGAGGACGTGCTGGACTCCCTGGTCGGCAAGTCCTTGATCGAGGTCGCCGACGGCCGCTATCGCATGCTGGAGACGGTCCGCGCCTACTGCGCCGAGCGGCTTGAGGAGGCGGGGGAGGCCGGCGCCGTACGGCGCGCGCATGCTGACCACTACCTGCGACTGGCCAGGACCGCCGATCCGCAGCTGCGGGGCCCCGAGCAGCTGCGGTGGCTGGCCACGCTCACGGCCGAGGACGGGAACCTGCACGCGGCGTTGCGGTGGTCGGCCGAATCGGGCGAGACCGGGCTGGGGCTCGGGCTGCTCGCGTCGATGGCCTGGTACGTCTGGCTCCGGGGCACCCGCGCCTCGGTGACGCCGTGGGCGGCCGCGCTGTTGGAGGCGGTCGGCACCACCCCGCCTGAGGGGCGGGAAACCGACTATGTGCTGTGTGCGCTGATCGCGGCCGCAGGGGGCGATCAGCGGGTGTGGAAGCGCTGCCGGTCGGCGGCCGAGTCGATCGTCGGCGGCCAGGACCGGCCGCTGGGACATCCGGCCATCCCGTTCCTGTGGCCCCTGATCATTGCCGCCGACATGGGAGATCCCGAGGTCCTGATGTCGGTGATCACACGAGGGCGTACGGCGTCGGATCCGTGGCAGGCGGCGGTCAGCCACGTGGTGTGGGGCCATCCGCAGCTCATGATGGGCGAGTTCGCCGCGGCCGAGCAGGCGTTCGGCGCGGCCGCCGAGACCTTCCGGACGCTCGGCGACCGATGGGGTACGGCGCTCGCCCTGGACTCGCTGGCCGTCCTGGCACACCTGTGCGACGACCTCGACACCGCGATCGTCCTGACCGGTGAGGCGCTCGCCCACACTGAGCGGCTCGGTGCGATGGAGGACATGGCCGACCTGCTGTGCAACCGGGGCGACTACCGCGTCCATCAGGCCAGGACCAGGTCGTCGGGGGCCCTGGCCGCGGCGGGGGAGGACTACGAGCGGGCCGCCGAGATCGCGCGCCGTGCGGGCAGTCCCACTTACCTCGCGGCCGCGATGAGCGGGCTCGGTGACATCGCCCGGCTGGGCGGTGATCTGGCCGGCGCGCGCCGCCTGTACGAGCAGGCGCTGGAACGCTTTCAGACCCACTGGCTCAAGAGCGGCTGGAGCCGCCTCAACACGCTCATGGGACTCGGCAAGGTCGCCGAGGCGTCCGGTGCGCCCGGCGAGGCTCGGGTCTGGTACGTGCGCGCCGTCGAGGCGGCGCTGGCCGGGCCACTTCCCGAAGGTGCCCGCGCGGTCGAGGCCCTCGCCGGAATCGCCCTGGCAGAGGACGACGCGACGTCGGGGGCGCGGCTGCTCGGCGCCGCCACGGTGCTGCGGGGAGTCGCCGCCGGGCCTGATCCCGACACCGCGAGGATCGCCACCGCGGTACGGGCCGTCCTGGGCGACGTGCCGTACGAGGCCGCCTACCAGGCAGGAGCACAGCTCCCCTTGGCCGATGCCCTCCGCCTGGCGGGCGTACCGGAGCCGGCCCTTCACGTCCTCGCCCGGGGCCCGAGCCGCAAATCGGTGAGTCGGCGGTGAGCGGCCGGTGAGCGGCCGGTGTGGATGGTCGGACACGCTCATCGCATGGCAACTACACCAGCGAACGCGAAGATTCTGATCTCGGGAGCGAGCATCGCCGGCCCGGCGCTGGCCTACTGGCTGCGCAGGCACGGATTCACTCCCACGGTGGTCGAGCGGGCCCCCGCGCTGCGCGACGGCGGCTACGCGGTCGACTTCCGCGGCGACGTGCACCTCACCGTGCTTCGGCGCATGGGCATCCTGGCCGCCATCGAGCGCGAGCGGACCCACATGGGTGACATGTCCTACGTCAACGCCGCGGGCAAGAAAATCGCCACCATTCCCGCCGGCATGTTCAGCGGCGACATCGAGATCCTGCGCGGCGATCTGGCCCGCATCCTGTACGACGCCACCAAGGACCACGCCGAATACCTCTTCGACGACTCCATCACCGCCATGACCGAGGACGACGACGGTGTACAGGTCACCTTCGAGCGGGGCGCGCCACGCCGGTTCGATCTGGTCGTGGGCGCCGACGGGCTGCACTCCAACGTACGCGCGCTGGCCTTCGGCCCCGAGCACGACTACGTCGAGCACCTGGGCTTGTACACCGCGATCTTCACCATGGACAACCACCTGGGGCTGGACCACACCGGGCGGATGTACGGCCTCCCGGGCAAAGTCGCGGCCCTCTACAGTGCCCGTCACAACACCGAGGCCAAGGTCATGTTCCACTTCGGCTCGCCGCCGCTCACCTACGACCGGAGCGATGTCGCACAGCAGAAGAAGATCGTCGCCCGGATGTTCGACGGAATCGGGTGGGAGACTCCGCGGCTGCTGGATGCCATGTGGGACGCACCCGACTTCTACTTCGACTCGGTCAGCCAGGTCCACCTGGACATCTGGTCACGCGGCCGCGTCGCGCTCCTCGGCGACGCCGCCTACTGTCCCTCACCGCTGTCGGGCATGGGCACCGGACTGGCCATGGTCGGCGCGTACGTCCTGGCGGGGGAACTGGCGGCTGCCGGCGCCGACCACAGCGCGGGCTTCGCCGGTTACCAGCAAGCGATGCGCCACTACGTCGCGGGCTGCCAGAAGGCCGGGCAGGGAGTGGCCAAGTGGATGGTTCCCGACAACAGGCTCATGACCTGGTTCGTCAACCAGAACTACCGCGTGATGCCCTACATCCCCTGGAAGGGCCTCATGGTCCGGAGCATCAGGAAGACGGCGAGTGCCATCACCCTGAAACCGTACGACCATGATCTTTCCGTCGCTTAGCAGCGATGGCCAGTCGGAGCTACGACGTGATGGGCGAGTGTGCGAGCTGCAGGTGTGGAGCCGGTGGCAGCGGCGCAGGCGCTCCCGTCTCCGGTACGGCGCGGAACGCCTCGATCACGTAGGCGGCGAAGCGGCGGGAGGCCGTGAGCCGGGCGGTACGCGGCGCGTCTTGGACGCCCCGGTGGGCCATGAGCATCAGCATCAGGTCGTCGATGACGAAGCTGGGGCGCAGTTGGCCGGTCTTCTGGGCGCGGCGGGCCAGTTCGGCGACCGCGCGCAAGGTCCGCTCTCGGTCGGCTGTGAAATCCATGGCCTCGGGGAAGGCCGTCATGAAGGCGTCGGCGAAGCCCCGGCTGTTGGCGTGAAGTTCGCAGATCCGCTCGATCAGGCACGTGAATCCGTGCCACGGGTCGGAGTCTGCGAGGGCGTCGCGGACGGCGGCGTGGCAGGCCCGCCGTTGTTCGGCGAAGGTTTCCACGATCAGGGCACGCTTGGTCGGGAAGTGCCGGTACAACGTGGCGGGGCCGACGCCTGCGTGCCGGGCGACCTCGCGCATGGGCGCACTCAGCCCCTCCTCGCCGAACACAGCGCGGGCAGCGTCCAGGATGCGGGCTTGGTTGTCGCGGGCGTCCGAGCGCACGGTGTGAGGCAAACGAGCGGTCATCGCTTCTCATTTTAGCCAAACGGACGGGTGCGTCCGTTACGGTCCGATGGCAGTGGCGCCGCCCCGGCTGTCGGGGCCGGCTCGCCGCGCACGGCCGTCGCGGCTGTGACCCGTCCATGCACCGACTTGAGGAGCCCAAATGAAAGCCGTCTTGATCAGGACGTTCGGAAACCCCGACGGCCTGGAGGTGGTCGACCTGCCCGTGCCCGTCCCTGCCGCCGGGCAGGTGCGGATCGCCACGGAGGCGATCGGGGTAGGCGGCGTGGACGCCGTGATCCGCCGGGGAACGCTCGCCGCCTACGGCTTCCGGGAGGGCCATCTCCTCGGCAGCGAGGTCGCGGGAAGCGTCACCGCCGTGGGAGAGGGCGTGGACGCCTCGTGGATAGGGCGGCGGGTGTGGGCGTTCACCGGCCTGTCCGGTGGGTACGCCGAGCAGGCCGTCGCCGCGGTCCAGGACATACTTCCGCTGCCCGACGGCCTGACCGGCGCCGCCGCGGTGACTCTCGGCGGCTCCGGCGTGGTCGCCCACTTCGCCCTCGACCGCGCCCGTTTCACACCCGGCGAGGCGGTCCTCGTGCGCGGTGCGGCGGGCAGCATCGGGATCACGGCTGTCCAGCTCGCAGCCAGGGGCGGCGCGGGCGCTGTGGTGGTCACCACCTCATCGGCGGAGCGCGGCGCCCGCCTGAGGGACCTGGGCGCGACCCATGTCCTCGACCGCTCCGGCGGGGGCGGCGGCTCGGACGCACCGTCGGGCTTCGACGTGGTGATCGATGTGGTGGGGGGTTCCCAGCTTCCCCTTTTGCTGGACAGGTTGAACTCCAACGGGCGGTTCGTGGCCGTCGGCGTAGTCGGCGGGCAACCGCCGGCGGACTTCGGCATGCGACTGATGGATGCTTTCCGCAAGTCGCTGTCGTTCGCCACCTTCAGCTCCGATACCGTGCCCGCCCCCGACAGGCAGGCCGTACGGTCGTCCCAGTTCGCGGATGCCGTACACGGGGATCTGCGCACGGTCGTGCACGAAGTGCTTCCGCTGGACCAGGCGGTGCTGGCCCACCGGAAGATGGATGCGGGCGAGGTGTTCGGCAGGGTCGTGCTGGCCCCCTGAACTGGTGCGGACGGCGCTCGGGCCGATCTGGATCGACGCCCACTACTCGGCGTTGTCCATGCCGAGGAACAGCTTCGCGATACGCCACTCGCTTTTGGCGCGTTCCAGGCTGAACGTGTAGAAGCCGGTCGTGATCACGCTCGGGCTTCCGCCTGCGTTCGACGTCAGCATCAGGTAGGCCCGCACCTCGGCCGTGCCGACGTCCGCGCTGTGGAAGACGATGTTGATGAGGTTGTGCCGTCGCTGATCGGTCTGGGCGTCCATCGCACCTCGCACGAAGTCGAGGATCGCCGCGCGTCCGACGAACGGGCCAAGGTCGACCTCATCGGCGATCGTGAACGTCCAGATGGCGTTCACGGTCAGGACGCTCTCTAATGCCGCCAGATCTTGCTGATCCAAGGCGAAGGCGTAGCGCGCCAGCGTCTGCTGGACGGCGAGCTGCTCCGCAGGGTCCAGATCCACGCCCCCCGCAGGCGTTGCAGTGAGGTAGGTGCTCCCCCAGGCGGGGGCCGCAGTTGTCTTCATATCGAAACTCACATCGTCCTCATGCGACCGTGAGCACGATCTTGCCTTGGATATGGCCACGGGCGGCTCGTTCGTGCGCCCTTCGAGCATCAGCAAGGGGAAACGTGCTGTCTATGGCGACGCGAAGCGTGCCCGCATCGAGCAAGCGCGCGAGTTCTGCGAGTTGCGGGCCGTTCGAGCGCACTTGGGTGCCCGAGGCCGTGACGCCTAGCTTCGCGGTCTCTTCGGGGTCGTATTCGGCGAAGAACACCGGGTACAACGCGCCGCCGCGCTTGAGCGTGTGCAGGAAACGACTGCTGTCGGGACCGCCGACGGTATCGAGAACGAGATCAACGTCGTGCGCGACTTCCTCGGGACGGCTCTTGGTGTAGTCGATGAACTGGTCGGCGCCGAGTTCGCGCAGGAACGACTCTTGCACGCCCGATGCCACCGCGATGACGCGCGCACCCTTCCATTTCGCCAACTGCAGCGCGAAGTGCCCCACGCCCCCCGCAGCGCCATTGACGAGCACCGTCGTCTCGGCGTTCAGTGCGATCGGGCGATGCTGTGCCGCTTGAAACGGCGACGGATGATCGTGTCCGAGCTCGATCAGGAACTGCCATGCGGTGAGTCCTGCCATAGGCGCCCCTGCGGCGTGCACGTGATCGATGTGCGCCGGCTTGCGTGCAAGGTCTGACGCGGGCGCGGCGACGTACTCGGCATATGCGCTGCCCTCGAGGCCGGGAAAGCGAAGGAGGCCGAAGACCTCATCGCCGACGGAGAGACCGTCTACGTCCGCGGCGACGGCCTCGACGACGCCCGACACGTCCGTGCCCGGAATGGCGGGCAAGCTCAAAGGTGGCCTCAGCTCAGGAGGGACGTTGGGCATTCCTTCGCGTACGTACCAGTCGGGGGGATTGACGCCGACCGCGTGAACGCGAACGAGCGCCTCACCCGGTTTCGGCTCGGGAATCGGCACCTCGTCGTAACGCAGCACCTCAGGGCCACCGAACTCGTGCAGCCGGATCGCCTTCATCGTGTTCGTCGGCATCGTTTCCTCTTGATCAGTGTAGATGGGTTATGCTTAAACGAAGCAGTGCTCCGATTATGTGGAGCACTGCTCCGATTGTCAAGGTGGGCATATGCGGGCTGACGCCAGGAAGAACTACGACCAGCTACTCGCGGTCGCGAGCGCCGTCGTGACCGAGGAAGGCGCCGACGCATCGCTGCGCGATATCGCCCGCAGAGCCGGCGTCGGGCTCGCCACGCTGTACCGTCACTTCCCGACGCGGGACGCCTTGCTTGAGGCCTTGCTCCGTACAAGCTTCGACGACCTCACGACAAGGGCAGACGAACTCGAAACGTCGAGTTCGCCCGAGGATGCTCTCGTTTCGTGGCTACGCGACTGCGTCGCGTGCGCACATGAGTATCGGGGCGTTACGGCGCTGATGATGGCCGCCATTGAGGACACCGAGTCCGCACTCCATGCTTCGTGCGTCACGATGCGCGCGGCAGGCACGCGGCTCCTCGCCCGGGCTCAGGCCGCGGGAATGGCGCGGGCCGACATCGATGGCACTGATCTGTTTGCGCTGGTCGGGGCCCTCGCGTGGCTCAACGACCAACCTTCGCTCTCGCCACGCGCCGATCATCTCTTCGGTGTGATCGCCAGCACGATCCTGACGAATCGAGCGAGCAGCGATGGCGGCGAGGAACGCCGCCCTGCACCCGCCGCTGAGACCCGAGTTGAGACACCCAGTTTGCCGCTCCCTTCGCATCAGATCCACTGAGCCGGATCAGTTCCACCCATTCACGAGCGCTAGGCCATAGCCGCTGTGCCTTCGAGCAGCGTGGTGCGGATCTGTTTGCGGGACGCGATGCCGAGCTTCGCGAAGACCTTGCGTAAGTGCCATTCGACGGTGTGCGGGCTGATGAAAAGCTGAGCGCCGATCTCGGGGTTGGTCAGCCCGTCACCGGCCAGGCGCGCTATCTGCGTTTCCTGGGCGGTGAGAGTGGCGCCCGCCTCGGCGGGGCGTTTGCGGATCGTCTCGCCGGTGGCTTGCAGTTCGCGTCGGGCGCGTTCGGCGAACGCCTCGAGTCCCATTTGGCTGAGCATCTCGTAGGCGATGCCCAGTTGCTCGCGTGCGTCGAGGCGGCGGTTCTCCCGGCGCAGCCACTGGCCGTAGAGCAGCCGGGCGCGGGCGAGCGTGATCCGGACCTCGGTACGGCCGAGCCGCTCGATCGCCTCACGGTACAGATCTTCGGCGGCCAACCCGTCGCTCACCTGGGCACGCACCATCGCCGAGGCACCGAGGATCCAGTCGGTGCCGCTGGCCTGTGCGAGCTCGTGGAGGTGTTGGGCGGCTTCGGCGGCGCGGGCCGGCCGCCCGCTCCGGGCAGCTGCCTCGACGAGCTCGACCATGGACCTGGTGGCCACTCCGAGTTGCTGTGGGTGCGCGGCGCCTCGCTCGGCCGCGACGTAGGCCTCCTCGTAGCGGCCGAGGCCGTTGTAGAGCACCGCACTCGCCCATTGGGTGACGGTCTCCACCATCCCTTCCCCTTGCAGGGCCGGGTCTCGCGTGATCGTTTCGATCGCCTGGCGCGTCGCGGCCTCCCGGCCTCTCCACGGCTCAAGCATCAGGGGTACATATTGCGGGATGAAGCGACTGCCCGTCGTCTCACCGATCGTCGCAGCCTCAGCGGCCAGCGAATCCGCGACGGCAAGCTCGCCGGCCAGGGTCCGATTCGACACGAGCAGTACGAGAGCCGGTGACAGCACCGACAGAGCCCCCGTCTCGCGTGCCAGGTCGACCAGCCTCGCCGAGAGCACCGAAAAGCTGTCGAAATCCCAGACGTTGAAGGCCATGCCGGCCGCGAGCGGGAGCCAGCCAAGCCCTTCTTCCCGGGAGACCCCTTCGGTGCGGAAGGCGTCCAGGGCCTGCCGCACCATCGGCACGCCCGCCGCATAACCCTCGGTGGTCATCAGTGCCAGGCCGTTCAGGAGCAGATCGTTGCGCTCCGGTGGCGGCCCGGGCGGTGCGGCGAGTGTCGCCTTGGCGACGTCCACCAGTTGAGCGCCGCTCGGCAGATGGCCGGCGGTCATGGCCGCGTACAGCGCGTCGCGGTAGGTTTCGCGGGCCAGTCCGGCGTCCAGCGGCTCCAGTCGCTTACCCGCTTTGAGCAGCAGCGGCAAGGAGGTGCCGGCACTGGTGGAGGCGAACGCGATCTGACCGCGCAGCAGGGTGGACTGGGCGAGTTCGCGTTCGTCCAGGGGGCTGAGCTCGGCCGCGTCCAACAGTTCGAGCGCGGCGTCGAAACCCCCGGCCTGACACTTGGCCTGTGCCGCCGCCAACGCTCTGGCGCCGCGGCGTGCGGGATCGGGGGTCAGCTCGGCAGCCCGCTCAAGGAACGCGGCCGCCGCGGCGACTCCGCCCCGAGCCTGCGCCCGATCCGCGGAGCGCTCCAGCTCGGCGGCCACCGTCTCGTCGGGACTGGGGGTCGCGTTGGCCAGATGCCACGCCCGACGATCAGGATCCGACTGAGGATCGGTCGCGTCGGCCAGCGCACGGTGCACGTTCTGCCGATCCTGCGGGGCCGCCACACGGTAGGCCGCCGAACGTACGAGGGGATGCCGGAACCGCACCCGGGTCCCGATGATGATCAGCCCCGCCGCTTCCGCCGGCGCCGCGGCAGCCGCATCGATTCCCAGCAGCTCCGCCGCTCGGATCAGCAAGGTCACATCGCCTACCGGCTCAGCCGCCGCGATCAGCAGCAACTGTTGCGTCTCGGCCGGTAGCGACCGGACCCGCCGCAGGAAGCTCTGCTCGATCTGGTTCACCAGCGGCCGCGCGTCGGGCCGCCCGAACCCACCCGCCAGCTCCGCCGCCGCCAGTCCCCGCGGCAGCTCAAGCAGGGCCAGCGGGTTGCCCTGCGTCTCGGCGACGATCCGATCCCGGACCCGCTCGTCGAGTCGCCCGGGAGTCACGGAGTCCAGCAGGGCGCGGGCGTCGCCGTCACTCAATCGCCCCACCTCGAGCTGCGGCAGCCCGGTCAGCTCGTGTTCGAGGCCGGGCTCGCGCACCGCGAGCACCAGCCCGATCCGCTCCGCGAGCAGGCGTCGCGCGACGAAGGCGAGGGTTTGCGCGGAGACTCGGTCCAGCCATTGGGCGTCATCGACGAGGCAGATCAGCGGCTCTTTTTCGGCCACCTCGGCGAGCAGGCTGAGGACGGCGAGCCCGACCAGGAAGCGGTCGGGTGGGGTTCCCGCGCTCAGGCCGAATGCTGTCTCCAGCGCCTCGCGCTGCGGGGTGGGCAGGCGGCAGAGATGGTCCAGGAATGGGGCGCACAGCTGATGCAGTCCGCCGAAGGCCAGTTCCATCTCCGACTCGACGCCCGCCGCCCGGGCGATCCGGCAGCCTGAGGCGCTGTCTCGCACGTATTCCAGCAGCGCGGTCTTGCCGATACCGGCCTCGCCGCGCAGGACCAGGACCGAGCTGCGGCCCGCCTGCGCGGTCGCCAGGAGCTGATCCAGCGTCTCGCACTCGATCTGCCGGCCACGCAACTGCAACCGGGAATCCCTGCCGGCCATCAGCACCGCCCCGTCGATCGTCTACCGGGGAACGTTGGTCCCACTGCTACCGAGCGGCACCATGACGCGGGTTCCAGCGGCAGTGGGGGGGAGGCGCTTGTGGCGGCCACACCGTTGCGGCTCATGCGCTCACCCGTACCGTGCATCGCCGCTCGGCCGAAGACAGGGAGGAGGTCATGGGTTTCCACATCTGTCAGTGCTTCGACATAGATCGAAGCAACGTACGGTAAATGGGCAGCTGTGCTGGCGACTAAGTCGGGATCTGTTCCGATTGGGTGCGCGGGACAATGAAAGCAAGCGTGGGGGCCGTGGGGCGAGGCAGAACGACAGGCAGAAGTAGCCGGCGGATTCCGCCTCTCGCCGGGACGAGGGAGGCACGGGGTTGAGCGAGGAGGCGTCCTTCGGGGCCCTGTTGAGGGCCTACCGGCAGGCGGCGGACCTGACGATCGAGGAGCTCTCGCATGCCTCCGGGGTGAGCGTGCGGGCGATCGGCGATATGGAGCGAGGCGTCAGCCGCGGCCCGCAGCGCCGTACGGTTGCCGCGCTGGCCGAGGTGTTGCGTCTGCCACCCGAAGACCACGACGCCCTCATCGCCGCCGCCCAGGCCGGCCGGCCGCGCCCCGCCCCGTCTGCCGCCGGAATCTGTGAGCTGCCCCGGGGAGTGGGCGACTTCACCGGACGCGAGTATGAGCTCGGCTTGTTGCGCGAGCTGGCCGCCCAGCACACCGGTGGACATGGTCCAGCCGTCACCGCGACCGTATGGGGTGCGGCGGGGATGGGCAAGACCGCGCTGGCCGTGCACGCCGCCCTGCACCTATCCGAGACGTTTCCCGACGGCCGCTTCTACGTGGACTTGCGCGGCATGGACAGCGTTCCGCCGGCCCCGGGGACGGTGTTGTCGCGGCTGCTGAAGGCCTTGGGCGTGGACGAGCAGCGCATTCCGAGCGACGAGGAGGAGCGTGCCGGGCTCTATCGGGCGCTGCTGGCTGATCGACGGTGCTTGATCGTGCTGGACAACGCCGCGAATGAGGCGCAGGTGCGGCCGCTGCTGCCGTCCGGTGGTCCTGGGATGACCATCATCACCAGTCGCCGGTCGCTGGCCGGGCTGGAGGGGGTGCGGCAGATTCCGCTGGCCCAGCTGTCCAGTCAAGAGGCGGCGGGGCTGTTGCGGGCGATCGTGGGAGAGGCACGGACCGATGCGGATCCGCACGGCGTGGCCGAGCTGGCCCGGTTGTGCGGGAATATGCCGCTGGCGGTACGGATCTCCGGCAACCGGTTGCAGAGCCGGCCGGGGTGGACGATCAGCCAGCTGGCAGGGCGGTTGGGTGATGAGGAGCGCCGGTTGGAGGCCCTGGCGGTCGGGGACCTGGCGGTGGCCGCCGCGTTCGCGCTGTCCTACCAGCAGTTGTCCGGAACGGCACGGGTCGCTTTCCGGCGTCTGGCGCTGGCGGCCGCACCGGGGTTCGGGGTGCCGATGGCCGCCGTTCTGACCCAGGTTGACCTGTTCGAGGCCGAGAACGCGCTGGAGGAGCTGGTCGAACTGGGCCTGCTCACATCGCCGTACGCCGGCCGTTACGTCTTCCACGACCTGGTCCGGTTGTATGCCCGCGCCCGACTGGAGCAGGAGGAGCCGGTCGAGGCCCGGCAGGAGGCGCGCTTGCGGATGGAGGGCTGGCTGCTGGAGGTGGCCACGGTGGCAGGGCGCTGGTTCGAGCCAGGCTACGGCGAACCGCCGCCGGAGTGGCGCTCCCTGGTCACGCTCGACAGCCCGCAGGAGGCGAGCGATTGGCTGCAAACAGAGGGGACGGCCTGGCTGGAGGCGCTGCGTTCAGCGGACCGGCACGGAGAACACGCGACGGTGGTCGAGTTGGCCGAGTCCATGCACTGGTTCTCCGACCAATGGATTCAGTGGGGGCACTGGCGCGAGGTGTTCGAGCTGTCCTCCAGTGCGGCACGAGCCATGGACGACCGGCTTCAGGAGGCGGTGCACCTCAACTACCTGTCCTGGGCGCTGCATCGGTGCGAGGGTCGTGCCGACGACGGCGAGGCGGCCGCGTTGCGGGCGCTGGAGCTGGCCCGCGAGGCCGGCGACATACGCCAGCAGGGATGGGCGCTGCTGTATGCCAGCTGGGCCATCCGGGACGATCCGGCGAACCTGGAGCGCGAGCTGGACTACACCCGGCGAGCCGCTGATCTCCTCCTGCAAGCCGGGGATCTGGAGGGCTATCCCCAAGCCATGGCGAGTCACACCAGCGCCTTGCGGCGGGCGGGCAGAGTAGAAGAGGCCTTGGAACGCAGTCTGGCACTGGTGGCCATGCTGCGTGATCCTGCCTACGGCGGTTCCCCGGTCATCGTCAGCTTCAGTCTCGGGACCGCCCTGGACCGGCTCGGCTCTGCCTACCTCGCGCTCGAACGCTGGGAGGCGGCGGCCGACGCCTACCGGCAGGCGCTCCCCGAGCTACGCACCCACCCGATTCCCATCCTCCTGGGACGTACCCATCGCAGGCTGGGCACCGCCCTGCGGCAGGCGGGCCGGGTCGAGGAGGCCCGCCAGGCGTTGACCGAGGCGTCACGGCTATTGGAGGAATCCGGCGATACCGAGCAAGCCGCCGAGGCGGCCAAGGAACTTGAGGAGATCGCCGAACCTGGCGCACCAGACGCTGCTCGGTGACGCCGGGGCAGCCCCCCGCTTGGTCGCCTGAGCGAGGCCGCAGATGAGGGCACCCGGCCACACCGGTTCGTGACGCCGCGGCAGGTGGCGTCACCGCCGCCATGCCATCCGATCGTCTCGTGCGTTGTCACCGATCACAGCGACGACTTCAACGAGCAAGCCGACCGACGGTGTCACAGACAGCCGTGGCGTCCGGTCTTAGCCACGAAACCGAATCGGCCCCGTGGTGTGAGAGGGCGGACCATGAGGTTCCATATCGCTGGAGATCGACCTACTCGGCGCTCAATCGAGGGCGGCTCGCCGGGTGGTCACGGCTACGAGAAGCGTCGTGCCATGACGGGCGAGGAGGGGACGCGTTCCTCGTCATCGAGCCGGCCGGACGAAGGTCCGCTGTCGGTGGGCTTGCGCGCCCTTCCCCGTCCCGCAGCGGTGGTGGTAGGGGCCGGGGGAGTGTTCGGGGCCGCGCAGGTTGGCGCCGGGTACGCCTTGGAGCAGCGAGGATTCGTCCCGGACCTGATCGTCGGAACCTCGGTGGGCGCCCTCAACGGAGCAATCATGGCCGCCCACCCCGGCAAGGCCGCGGCATGGCTGGATCGCGTGTGGACCCGGCTGCGGCGCCGCGAGGTGTTTCCGCTCGGCTACCTGTCCTCGCGGGCCAGCGTCTTCGCCGATCGCGGCCTGCGCAGGCTGATCGCTCAAGCCGGACTGCCGTCGCGGATCGAACAGCTGGAGATCCCCTTCACCGCGGTGGCCACGGATCTGGCCACAGGTGCCCAAGCGGTGCTCGACCACGGAGATCTCGAGTCCGCGCTGCTGGCCAGCGCGGCCATTCCGGGGGTCCTGCCCCCGGTCGATCGGGAAGGCCGGAGGCTCGTCGACGGCGGGGTGATCGCCTATGTCCCGGTACGGGCGGCCCAGCAGGCAGGGGCGGCCAGCGTGGTGGTGCTGTCGGTCGGGCCGGAAAGCGCGCCGTTGCGCCCGACCATCCCGCCCCGGCGGGCCGCCGCGGTCGCCGCCAGGGCAGGGCTGCTGCTGTGGCACCAGCAGATCGAGCGCGACCTGCACGAGGTGTCCAGCCGGATTCCGACCGTCGTGCTGCCGACCGGCATCGAGACCTGGCCCGCTCCTTGGGACTTCGGCCATTCCCAGCAGCTGATCGATACTGCTTCCCTCGCGGCGGGCCGCTTTCTCGACGGACTGCGCATCAGTGGGCCTGGCCTGTATCGGGGGGACGATCCTCCTGCGACATCGGTCGGCCTGAACAAGGCGCGAACCGCTTCCGTATCGGAGGGCGGCCGATGAGCACCATCGCGTTCCTCAACATCCCGATGCACGGGCACGTCAATCCGACGCTGCCGGTCGTGGCCGAGCTTGTCCGTCGGGGCCACACCGTCACGTATCACACCTCGCCCGCGTTCTCGAAGGAGATCGAGGCCACCGGTGCGACCGTTTGCCTCTACCCCGGGGGTGATCAACCGCTCCCTGATCCGCCGATGCCGCTCACGATGCTGGACGGGCTCGCGCAAACGGCTGTCGGCCTGCTGCCCGGTGTGCTCTCCGAGCTGCGTGGGGTCCGGCCTGATCTGATCGTCCACGGCTCGGCCTGCCTCTGGGGCGCAGTCGCCGCCCGCGAACTCGGCCTGCCGGCGGCATCGTTGTTCACCACGTTTGCGTTCAACCGCTATGTGCCCAGCCCCACCCGCGCCTCGTGGGAGCTGCTGGCTGCGGCGGCGACCCGGCCCCGTAATGCCCTGAACTATCTGCGGTCGAGGCGGAGGCTGCGCCGCCGCTACAACACCCGTGGGTTGCCGTTTCTCGATTTGGCGAACGTACGCCAGCCGATCAACCTGGTCTTCACCTCGCGCGCGTTCCAGCCCGGCGTCGGTACCTTCAATGAGTCGTACCAGTTCGTCGGCCCAAGCATCGGTGCCCGTCCACATGACCCGTCGTTCCCGGCCGGTCGCCTGCAAGCCCCGGTGCTGTACGCCTCACTGGGCACGGTGTTCAATGCCGGCCCGCAGGTGCTGCGCAACTTCGCCACCGCCCTCGCGCCGCTGGGCGGCACCGTGATCATCTCCACCGGAGAGACAGATCCGGCCGCACTGGATCCGCTACCGGACAACGTGATCGCCCGCCGCTTCGTACCGCAACCAGACGTGCTGGCCCGTGCTGCGCTGTTCGTCACTCATGGTGGGATGAACAGCGTCAACGAGGCCATGTACGCCGGGGTTCCGATGCTGGTCGTCCCGCAGGGCGCAGATCAGCCGTTCGTGGCCCGGCGGGTTGTCGAGCTCGGCGCCGGCCTGTCGATCCGTACCCGGGACGCCACCGCGGGACGCGTGAACGCCCTCGCCCGACGTCTGCTCGACGAACCACGCTTCCGGGCCGCGGCGGAAGGCTTGCAGGTTGCCCAGCGCGAGGCCGGCGGCTATCTGCGCGCCGCCGACGAACTCGAGCACTACCTGCACCGGGTCAGCGGGCCGGCCCCGGCGGATTCGCCGCAGGAGCGCTGAGCGATGTCACCCGTCGTCCTGCTGCTGTTGTTGTCCGCCGGGCTGTCCGAGGCCGCCGGGCGGCTCCTGCCCCTGGTAGCTCGCCGGCCCAGAGTGTCGCGGTCCCATGCGATCCTGCTTCTGCTGACCGGGGCCGTGGTCGAGGGCGCCGTGTTCGCGCTGTGGCCACTGACCGCATGGACCCTTGCCGAGCTGATGCTGTCCGCTCCACTGTCAGCCGTCGCCGCGTTGGCCTGGACACCCGGCCTGGTCGCTCCGCTGCTTCTCGCCGCTGTCCTCGCGTTCCCGCTGCTCGGGCCCCTGCTGCACCTGCTGCTCTTCGTGGGGGTCGGGGCAAGCCTCGCCACCCCGCTCGCCGCGACGACGGGGCTGGGCTGGTGGGCTGCCGCCGGCTACGTGGCCATCGCCGGAGTTGGGCTCGGCGTCGCCGTCGAGGCGGTTCGACGCGTGGTCGTGAAGATCAGCGCCACAGGGGCGCAGGAGCTGGTCGCATGATCGAGTTTCCGCTCTTTGCCCTGGTGCTTGGTCCGGTCCTGCTCGCCGAAGCTCTGCTCGCCCGCTACGAGGTGATGGCCTACGCCGCCGGCTGGCGGACTCCGGCCACCGACCTCCCACAGGGCATGCCCTATGCCCGGGGTGCGGACCCCGATCGTCCTCCGGACGCCTACCTGGTCTATCTGGACGGCATTGGGAAACGGTTCTTCCGCGACACCCGCGACGGCGGCAAGCTGGTCAAGGCCCTGATCGACGGAGCGCCGGAGCTGCGGGTGCTGGGTCAGGTGCAGCCCTACTCTCCGCTGGCCGACCCGCTCGTCAACCGGCCCGTGTGGGAGTGGCTTCGCCACAGGATCGGGCTGTTGCTGTTCCTGCACAACGTCATGCAGATCTTTGTCGCAGCCGACCGCCGGTACCGTCCCCTGTACAACCGCGCCGTGGGCGCCCAAATCGCCGACCAGCTGCGCCTTGCCGGTTACCGGCCCGACAGCGGCATACCCGTGGTACTGCTCAGCTACAGCGGAGGCGCCCAGGTCGCGACCGGCGCGGTCGAAGAACTGCACACCCGGCTGCGCGCTCCGCTCCTGCTGATCACCATCGGTGGGTTCCACAACGGCGCAAACGATCTCACGCACGCTGATCACCTGTATCAGCTCACCAGTGAAAGCGACTGGATTGAGCGGGTCTGCACCTGGATCTTCCCTCAGCGTTGGCGGCTGTTTCGCCGCAGTGAATGGAACCGGGCCCGCCGCGCCGGAAAGATCACTGTGCACCGGCTTGACCCGGCCACCCACATCGGGCAGCACAGCTACATCAGCCCGGAGGCGCAACTGCCCGATGGCCGCAGCTACCTCGACCGCACCGCCGACACTGTGCTCGCACTCATCCGGCGCGGCGCGACCGCTGCGACAGATGATCCGTCGCCTGAGGGGCCGACCGGGGCGCGCAGCGCAGGATGGCGTTGAAAACCGCGTTCGCCGAAAGAGCTTGACGCAGGCGAAACAAACGGTTCGAGCCGGCAACCAGAACAGGAGCCATCTGCTCTACGGCAGCGCCATCACCTCACACGATCGCACCTGGCGGGGAATCTGGCTCCCAGGATGGAACCGGGGGGATTGGGCAGTTCCCGCACGCCTCGCAGCTGAGGGCACGTAACTCCAGCCGACGTAACCAGCTCACGGCCTCGCGCGAATCCTCGGTCTCCGACACGCGGGTCCAGATGCTCGGCCTCCGGCCTCGCCTCATCGGGTGCTCGCTCATCACGAGCGCTGCGGTGGACGCCCACTGCACCACGACGGCGCACGGCGACAGGCGCGCATAGGGATCATAGGGATTCTCCAGCCGATGGTGCGCCAGCACGTCGCACAGGCCGTCGAGTAACTCTCTCCAAGTGCTGCCGTTGCGGAACTGCGTGCTCGTGCCGAACCCTTCACCGCTGGGACTACTCACCGACACGGCGATGCGCACCGGGCCGCGAAGACATTCGCGCCGCCCCGTCACAAACCCGAGTGGCTGCGCGGTCTTGCTGATTACCACGACAGAGAGGCAGTTGCATGAGCAAGCACGTTCTGGAAGCAGCGGCGCAGGAATTCGCCGACGCTGCCGCAAAACCCCCCTTCCTGTACGAGCTCGGGCCCGATCGTGCTCGTAAGGTGCTCGACGACGTCCAGGGCGCTCCGATCGACAAGCCCGACGTCCAGGAAAAGTGGATCATCGTCCCTGCCGTGGTCGGAGAGGTGCGGGTCCGCATCGTCAAGCCGGTCGGCGCCGAAGATCAACTGCCGGTCGTCCTGTACGTCCATGGAGGTGGCTGGATCCTCGGCGACGCCGGCACCCACGACCGGCTCGTGCGGGAACTGGCCGTCGGGGTGAACGCCGCAGTCGTGTTCGTCGAGTACGACCGCTCGCCCGAGGCCGTCTACCCGGTCGCGATCGAGCAGGCGTACGCGACCGCACAGTGGATCAGCAGGTACGGGGCCTCCGAGGGCCTCGACAGCTCTCGACTCGCCGTCGCGGGGGACTCCGTCGGCGGGAACATGACCGCGGCCCTCGCCATCCTGGCCAAGCAGCGCGGCGACGTGAGCTTCGTGCACCAGTCGCTGTACTACCCCGTCACCGACGCGGGCCAGGACACCGACAGCTACCGCGAATTCGCCGACGGGCCGCATCTGACGGCCAAGGCCATGGCGTGGTTCTGGGACGCTTACCTGCCCGAGAAGGACAAGCGCGGCGAGATCACCGTGTCGCCGCTGCGGGCGACCGTCGAGGAACTCGCCGGACTACCCGAGACCTTTCTCATCGTGGACGAGAACGACGTCCTGCGCGACGAGGGCGAGGCCTACGGTCGCAAGCTCATCGAGGCCGGAGTTCGCACCACGACCGTCCGCTACGACGGCACTCTCCACGACTTCATGATGCTCAACCCCGTGCGCGGGACCGCCGCCGCGACTGCCGCGATCGAGCAGGCGATCCACGTCCTCCGCAAGGCCCTCGGCCGCTACTGATCAGAGAGACGGAATCATGACTCAGCAGAAACCGACCGTCGTCCTCGTGCACGGCGCGCGGGGTGAGGATTCATGAGCGGCGCATCCGTGCCGCCTGCCTCGGCCGAGCCGAAACAGGTCGAGGCGCAGCGGGGCTCGTTCGGTCTCGGGACCGCCTCCGCGCTGGTCGTCGGATCGGTGATCGGCACCGGCGTCTTCGCCCTGCCGTCCGCGCTGGCGGGCTTCGGGCCCATCTCGCTCGTCGCGTTCGCACTGGTCACCGTCGGCGCACTGGCACTCGCCTTCACCTATCAGGCGCTCACCAAACGGATACCGGGGTCCGGCGGACCGTACCTCTACGCGAGGGACGCGTTCGGCGACTTCGCCGGGTTCGTCAACGCGTGGAGCTACTGGATCACCGCGTGGGCGGGCAACGCGGCCATCGTGGTCGCCTGGGTCGGCTATGTGGAGGTGTTCTGGAACACCTCCCACGACAAGGGCTGGTCCATCGTGATCGCCCTGGTCGGGCTGTGGATTCCCGCCGCGGTCAACCTGAGCGGGCTGCGCGGCATCGCGGTCATACAGGGGCTGACCACGGTGCTCAAGTTCATCCCGCTGATCTTCATGGCCACCGCC
Organism: Planotetraspora thailandica; assembly: GCF_016863335.1. Lineage (GTDB taxonomy): Bacteria > Actinomycetota > Actinomycetes > Streptosporangiales > Streptosporangiaceae > Planotetraspora > Planotetraspora thailandica. The sequence goes on along the minus strand of NZ_BOOR01000037.1, from coordinate 38,163 downwards.
GGCCTGCTGTTCATCAAGTCGGCCAATTTCGGCGCGTTCAACGCCAGCGGAGGCTCGGCGATGGGCGCGATCAGCGCGGCGGGGGCCATCGCGCTGTTCTCCTACATCGGCATCGAGACCGCCTCGGTGGCCGCCGGGCGGGTCCGCAACCCCGGCCGCAACGTGGGCAGGGCGACGGTGCTCGGCACGGCGGCGTGCGCGCTGGTCTACATCCTCGGCACGCTCACCGTGTTCGGCACCGTCTCCCACGGCGCGCTGCTGACGTCGACCGCGCCGTTCACGGACTCTGCCAACGCGATCTTCGGGGGCCACTGGGCGGGCGACGCCGTCGCCGTGGCCGCGATCATCTCGGGGGCGGGCGCGCTGGTCGGCTGGACGCTCGTCGTCGGGGAGATGCCGCAGGCCGCAGCGGCCGACGGTCTGTTCCCCCGGCGTTTCGCCGCCGACAGCAGGATGGGCGTCCCGGCGTTCGGCATCGTCATCGGGACCGTCCTGGCCTCGGCCCTCACGATCGTCAGTTACACCAGCTTCGCCACGGTCTTCACCACGGTGGTGTTGTTGTCGGTTCTCACGGCGGTCATCCCGTACCTGTTCTCCGCGGCGGCGCAGCTCTACTGGCTGATGACCGAGGGCCGCCGGATCCGGGCGGGGCATCTCGCGCGGGACATCGGAGTCGCGGCGGTCGCGCTGCTGTTCAGCTTCTGGGCTCTGGCCGGCAGCGGCTACCAGGCCGTCTACTACGGCCTGTTCTGCCTCCTGCTGGGAGTGCCGTTCTACATCTGGCTCAAGGCGGGACGCGGCGAGTACGGCGAAACGCCGGTGCGTCCTCATCTGGCCACCGGAATTCTGCCCACGGAAGGCGCACACCGATGACCCTCACGACCCCCGCTCCCGGCAGCGTCACCGTCGGCATCGGCTCCGAGATCGGGCCCCTCCGGGAGGTGATCGTCCATCGCCCCGGGCTGGAGATCGACAGGCTCACCCCCGGCAACATCACGGACCTGCTTTTCGACGACGTGATCTGGGGCTCGCGCGCCCGCAGCGAGCACGACGCGTTCGTCGAGGCGTTGCGCGAGTACGACATCGAGGTCCATCTGTTCGGCGACCTGCTCGCCGAGGCGCTGGCCACCCCGGACGGCAGGGCGTACGCGCTCGGTCAGGTCTGCACCGACGACCGTTTCGGCGCCGCCCTCTCCGCCCAGATCAGGGCCCTGCTTGGCGACAGCGATCCGGAAACGCTGGCGCGGTACCTCATCGGGGGCATCACCAAATCCGACCTGTCGCCCCTGGGCCGTCCGAGCCTCGCATGGCAGGTCCTCGACATCGAGGACTTCGTCCTGGCTCCGCTGCCCAACACGCTCTTCCAGCGCGACAACGCGGCCTGGATCGGAAGCGGGGTCACCGTCAACCCGATGGCCAAGGCCGCCAGGCGCCGGGAATCGATCAACACGCGGACCGTCTACCGCCACCATCCGGCGTTCCGGGACCTGGGTTTCCCGATCTACCTGGGTGGTGACGACGCCGACCGGGCTCCGGCGACCCTCGAGGGCGGCGACATCCATGTCGTCGCGCCCGGCGTGGTGCTGGTGGGCATGGGGGAGCGCACGACCCCCACGGGTGTGGAGGCGCTCGCCCGGCGGCTGTTCGCCACCGGCCAGGCCCGCCTCGTGCTGGCCGTCGAGCTGCCCAGGGCCCGATCCGCGATGCACCTCGACACCCTGCTCACCATGGTCGACTTCGGCACGTTCGTGGCTCACCCCTACCTGGACTGGAGCGGGGTCCGCTGCTGGCGGCTGACCCCCGCTGACGACTCCGCTGACGACTCCGCGGGCGTCGACGTCCAGGAGACCGTGGGCCTGACCGGCGCGCTCAACGGGGTGCTCGACAACGAGGTCCGGCTGCTGACGGCCGACGAGGACAGCCGTACGGCGGAGCGTGAGCAGTGGAACGACGCCGTCAACTATCTGGCGATCGCGCCGGGAGTGGTCATGGGCTACGACCGCAACGTCGTCACCAACACGATGTTGCGCCGCCATGGCATCGAGGTCGTCACCCTCGCAGGGAGCGAGTTGGGCCGTGGCAGGGGCGGGGCACGGTGTATGAGCTGCCCGGTGCGCCGCGACCCCCTCTGATCCCCGCACGGCCGCGCCTCCGATCCGCGCCCGATTTGCTTCTCCCTGCTTCCAGAAAAGAAGGCACCATGACGTCGAAACGCCACCCCGGGTCGCTGACCAAGGACCTCGACCTGGACAAGGATCAGTTCCTCGGCCTCGTCGAGCAGGCCGCACGGCTCAAGCGCGACAAGTTCCGCGGCGAGGAACTGCCCCGGCTGAACGGCGCGGACATCGCGCTCGTCTTCGAGAAGAACTCCACCCGGACCCGATGCGCCTTCGAAGTGGCGGCGCACGACCAGGGCGGCCACGTCACCTACCTGGGGCCGGAGGGCTCGCACTTCGGCCGCGAGGAGTCGACGGCCGATACGGCGCGGGTGCTGGGCCGCGTCTTCGACGGCATCGCCTTCCGCGGGTTCGCCCAGGACACCGTGGAGGAGTTGCTCGAACACGCCGGAGTGCCCGTGTGGAACGCCCTGACGGACTCCTGGCATCCCACGCAGACGCTCGCCGACGTCCTCACCATGACCGAGCACTTCCCCGGTGATCTCCGGGAGATCGCCTACTGCTTCACCGGCGACGGGCGGAGCAACATCGCCCGCTCGCTGCTGGTGACAGGCGCCCTTCTGGGGATGGACGTGCGGATCGCGGCTCCCACCGGGCTGCAGCCGCCGGCCGACGTCGTCGCGACCGCTCAGGGGGTCGCGAAGGAGAGTGGAGGCCGGGTTCTGGTCTCCGACGACGTCGAGACCGCCGTGAGCGGCGCGGACTTCGTCTACACCGACGTGTGGGTGAGCATGGGCGAAGCCGACGAGGAATGGGCCGCGAGGATCCCCTCCCTGCTGCCCTACCGCGTCACAGAGGAGCTTCTGGACGCCACCCGCAATCCCGGCGTCCGGTTCATGCACTGCCTGCCCGCGATCCACAACCGTGACACCGTCCTCGGTGCCCGGCTGTACGAGCGTTTCGGGCTTGATGGGGCCGAGGTGACCGAAGAGGTCTTCGAGTCCGCCCGCTCCATCGTGTTCGACCAGGCCGAGAACCGGATGCACACGATCAAGGCCCTCCTGGTCCAGGCCCTGGGGGACTGATCCGTGCGCATCGTCGTCGCACTCGGCGGGAACGCGCTGCTCCAGCGGGGCGAGCGGCCCGACGCCACGATCCAGCTCGGGCACGTCCGCCAGGCTGCACGGGCCCTGGCCCCGCTGGCCGCCGAGCACGAGCTGGTCGTCTGCCACGGCAACGGGCCGCAGGTCGGTGTGCTGGCACTGGAGAGTGAGGCCGACCGGACCCTGAGCCGGCCGTACCCCCTCGACGTGATCGGCGCCCAGACCCAGGGCATGATCGGCTACTGGCTTGCCCAGGAATTGAGCGCGGCGGGCGTCACCCGGCCGGTGGTGACCGTCGTCACGCGGACCGTCGTCGACGCCCATGATCCGGCGTTTCTCGCACCGACGAAGTTCATCGGCCCCACCTACGACGAGGCAGGCGCGGCCGGGCTCGCCGAACGGTACGACTGGCACGTCGCCCGGGACGGTGAGACCTGGCGGCGGGTCGTCGCGTCGCCCGAGCCTCGGCGCGTGGTCGAGATCGGCGCGATCCGCACGCTGCTCGAGTCGGGGGCAGTGGTGGTCTGCGGCGGCGGGGGCGGCGTTCCTGTCGTCGAAGGCGGCCAGGACGGGCCGTCGGGCGTCGAAGCGGTCGTCGACAAGGATCTGACCGCGGCGTCGATCGCCCTCGAGCTCGGAGCCGAGCATCTGCTCGTGCTCACCGATGTTCCCGCGGTGATGCGCGGGTACGGCACGGCCGCCGCCACGCCGATCCTGGCCGCCGACGTCGACGAGCTGTCGGCCATGGGGTTCCCCGCAGGCTCGATGGGGCCGAAGATCGAGGCCTGCGTCCGGTTCGTCCGCGCCTCTGGCCGGGCCGCCGCGATCGGCGCACTGGCCGACGCCGCAGCCGTGCTCGCCGGAGACGCCGGGACGAGCATCACCCCGGCACCGGCGAAGGCCGTCCCATGACCGGAACCCGGACGGCACGCCGGACCGGCACGTCCGGTGTGACGGACGTCGCCGGGCTGCCAGTCGAGACGGCGGCCGCGATGCCGGTGAGCGCCGTCGCCACGGCCCTCGGCAGCGACCTCCGGTCAGGTCTCACCGCCAGGGAGGCAGCCGGGCGGCTGGCACAGGCCGGGCCCAACGCCGTACGGGACCACAGCGCCAACGCCCTGAAGGTGCTGCTCAGGCAGGTGAAGAGCCCGCTGCTCGCCCTGCTGCTCGCGACGGCGTTCGCGTCCTTCATCCTCGGCCAGCGAACCGATGCCGTCGTCATCGCCACAATCCTGGCGGCGAGCGTCGGGCTCGGCTTCGCCAACGAGTACCGCGCCGAGCGGGCCACCGAGGCGCTGCATTCCGGTGTGCGCCACACCGTCACCGTCATCAGGGACGGCGTGCCGGCTCCTGCCGACGTCGTCGACCTGGTGCCCGGCGACCTCGTCCGGCTGAGTCTCGGTACCGTGGTGCCCGCCGAGATGCGCATCACCGAGACCGACGGCCTCGAATGCGACGAGAGCATCCTGACCGGGGAGTCACTTCCCACGGCCAAGAGCGCCGGCCCGGTCACCCCCGGCACCCCTCAGGGAGATCTCGCGTCCATCGCGTTCATGGGCACGGTCGTCCACGCGGGCGCGGGCGCGGGTCTGGTGATCGCCACCGGAGTGCACACGGAGTTCGGCCGTGTCGCCGCAGACCTCGGCGGGGTCCATCCTGAAACGGATTTCCAGGCGGGGCTGCGCCGGTTCTCCTTCCTGCTGCTGAAGGTGGCAGTGGCTCTCACGACGCTGATCCTCGTCGTGAACATCCTCCTGAGCCGACCGCTGATCGACTCGCTGTTGTTCTCCCTCGCCATCGCGGTCGGAATAACGCCTCAGTTGCTGCCCGCCGTGGTCAGCGCCGCCCTCGCCACCGGCTCCCGGCAGCTCGCTCGCAGGAAGGTCTTGGTCAAACGCCTCGTCAGCATCGAGGACCTCGGCGACATCGACATCCTGGTCACCGACAAGACCGGCACTTTGACCGAGGGGCGGATCACGTTCACGCGTGCCGTCGGCCCGGCAGGCGACGACGATGACAGACCACGCGAACTCGGGTTGCTCGCCACCGACCCCGGCCTCGGCAACGCCCTCGACCTCGCGTTGCGAGCCGCTGGAGCCGAGCCGCGCGGTTACACCCGGCTCGCGTCCGCGCCGTTCGACCATGAGCGGCGCATGAGCACCGTCCTGGTGGACACCCCGGAGGGTGACCGGGTCCTGGTCACCAAGGGCGCTCCGGAAACGGTCATCGACGCGTGCCACGACGTCCCCGCCGAGGCCCGCACCACCCTGGACGCCCTCCTCTCCGCCGGCAGCAGGGTCATCGCCGTCGCCACTCGCCCGGCCCCCGGAGCCGCCACCGTCAGCGCGTCGGACGAACGGGGCCTGTCCCTGGTCGGGTTCCTGATCTTCCTCGACCCGCCCAAACACGGGGTCGCCTCGTCCCTGCGCCGACTTGCAGGGCTGGGCATCCGCGTCGTCGTCGCCACCGGCGACCATCCGCTCGTCGCCCGGAAGCTCTGCGCCGATCTCGGTCTCCCCGCCGGGCGCACGGTCGCCGGGCCCGAACTCGACCTGCTCGACGACGACCACCTGTGGGCGGCCGCGCAGGAGGGCGGGATCTTCGCCCGTGTCTCGCCCGAGCAAAAGGCGCGCCTGGTCCGGGTCCTCCGGCGGGACGGCCGGGCGGTCGGATTCCTCGGCGACGGCGTCAACGACGCACTCGCCCTGCACGACGCCGACGTCGGCATCTCGGTCGACACCGCTGCCGACATCGCCAAGGACGCCGCGGACATAGTCCTGCTGGAGAAGAGCCTCGACGTACTCGCCGACGGAGTCGCTGAAGGCCGGCGCATCTTCGCGAATACCGTCAAATACGTTCTGATGGGTACGGCCGGCAATTTCGGCAACATGTTCAGCGTCGCGGGTGCCTCGGCCGTGCTGGCCTTCCTGCCGCTGCTCCCGTCGCAGATCCTGCTGGGCAACCTCCTCTACGACACCAGCCAGCTGACGATTCCGGCCGACCACGTCGACCCCGAGCAACTCGCCGCGCCCGCGCACTGGGACATCGGGCTCATCCGCCGGTTCATGCTCGTCTTCGGTCTGATCAGCTCCCTGTTCGACTTCCTCACCTTCGGAGTCCTGCTCGGGCCGCTGCACGCCGGCGCGGGGCTGTTCCGCACAGGTTGGTTCGTGGAGTCGCTGGCCACCCAGACATTGATCATCTTCGCGGTCCGGACCAGGCGGGTGCCGTTTCTGCGCAGCCGGCCGAGCCGGCCCCTCGTCCTGAGTGTCGTCGCGGTCGTCGCGGTGGGGGTCGCTCTCCCGCTCGCGCCGATGTCCCGGGCGCTCGGGTTCGTCACCCCGCCCGCTGCCCTTTACCCGGCCGTGGCTGCACTCGTGGTCGCCTACCTGGCCGCGGTCGAGTATGCCAAGAAGCGCTTCTTCGCCGAGCCACACCCATACGAGGCCGGGCGGCGCAGGGACGCGTCGCACCAGGTGAACCGCCGCGTGGCTCCGTTCAGCAGCAACAAGCCTGTTGCGCGTGGCTTTCACCGGGCGCCGGGCTGATTCCTTGAACAGAACAGGATGCCCCAATGGATGAACAGCAGATTCTTCAGCGCATGCATGCGCTCGTCGACGAGGAGCATCACCTGCGCACCCGGCGCAGCTCGGCCGTACTCGTCGCCCAGCCCCAACATGAGCGGCTCACCGACCTGGAACAGATGCTCGACGAGTGCTGGGACCTGCTGCGCCGACGGCGCGCCCTGCGTGACGCGGGGATGAACCCCGACGACGCTCACGCGGCACCGATCTCGCATGTTGAGTATTACCTGCATTGGTGGGGATGAGCGGGCCTCGTCACAGAAGCCGGTACTGTCGACCACTGGTCGCGCGTCGTCGACGTCCACCTCGCCTGCCGATCGCAGCGCGTCTTCTACGACGAGAACGCGGAGACGGTAGCGCGACTGCTACTTCTGCGTCACCGTGCTCGCGCCGACGATCCCCACGTATGAGTACGGTGCCCGGTTGGCCCGGCGCCCCGGGCCAGTCGGTTCCGGGCGCGCCGGCCAAGCAGGTGCGCATCACGTCGGAAAGAGGTCGGCGCTCACGCGTTCGAGGGTTGCTACTCGACGAGTTTTCCGGCAGTTGAGACCTCGCGCATGAGTGCCGCGATCTCGGCGGGAATCGGAGGGATGGCCTGCCGCTCCACCGATCCGGGAGCGGACCACACCAGATTGACCTGCAGGGAGGGGTCGAGTTCGGGATAGTCGGACCGGTTGTGGCAGCCGCGGGTCTCGCGACGCTCCAATGCCGTGTCGATCGTCGCGCGTGCGGCGAGCGCCGCGGACTTGAGGTCGAAAGCGTGGGCCAGGTCCTGGAAACCGGCGATGTCCGGGTGCACGCCGAGTTGGGAGATGCGTGCCTCTACCGCCGTGAGCTCGGCGAGGCCTTTCAGCAGGCCGTTCTCGTCGCGTACCACCCCGGCGTGCTCCGTCATGAGGTCGCGGATGGCCCGCTGCAGTGAACGTACGTTCTCGGGGCCGTCGGACGCGAGCAGTTGGTCCACCTCCGCCCGTGCCGCCTCGAGTGCCTCGGCTGAGCGGCGCTGGGCGACGAGGCCCGCGGAATACTCGGCCGCCGCCTGTCCGACGATGCGGCCGAAGACGAGCAGTTCGATGAGTGAGTTGCCGCCCAGGCGGTTGGCGCCGTGCAGGCCGCTCGACGCCTCCCCGATCGCGTACAGGCCGTCGACGTCCGTGCTGTGGTCCTCCGGCCGGACCCAGACCCCGCCCATCGAGTAGTGCGCCGTCGGTGCGACCTCGACCGGGTCCTTGGTGATGTCGAGCATCTGCAGTTCCAGCAGGGTCTGGTACACGCGGGGCAACCGCGTCATGATCGTCTGCCTGGGCAGATGCGACACGTCCAGCCACACGCCGCCGGCCGGAGTTCCGCGGCCCTCCTTGATCTCCGTGTAGGCGGCGAGCGCGACGCGGTCGCGCGTGGACAACTCCATCCGCTCGGAGTCGTACCGCGACATGAATCGTTCGCCGAGCCCGTTGCGCAGGATTCCGCCCTCACCCCGTGCCGCTTCGGAGACGAGGGTGCCTGCCGCGTCCTCGGGTGCGATGAGACCGGACGGGTGGAACTGCACCAGCTCGGCGTCGCGGATGCGGCAGCCGGCGAGCACGGCCAGACGGAACGAGTCACCTGTGTTCTCGTCCCGCCGGGAGGAGGTGCGCCGCCAGATCCGCGTGTGGCCGCCGGAGGCCAGGATCACCGCATCGGCATGGATGACATAGCGGCTGCCATCGGTCAGGTCGAAACCATATGCGCCGAAGACCGCGTTGTCGCGGACGAGAATGCGGGTGATGTACACGGTGTCGAGGATGGGGACATCCAGTTGCGCCGCCCGGTTGACCAGGGTGCGCTGGATCTCAAGTCCGGTGTAGTCGCCGGCGAAGGCGGTGCGCCGGTAAGTATGGGCGCCGAAGAAGCGCTGCGAGATTCGCCCATCCTTCTCGCGCGCGAACGGCATGCCATAGCGTTCGAGGTCTTCGATGCCCCGCGCTGCCCCCTCGGTCACGATCTGCACCGTCTGGGGATCGGCGAGGAGGTAGCTCTCTTTGAGGGTGTCCGCCGCGTGCTGTTGCCAGCTGTCTTCGGGGTCCATCGTGGCGAGTGCCGCGTTGATGCCGCCCGCCGCGAGTGAGGTGTGCGCGTCCAACTTGGGCCGCTTGCCCACCGCGAGGACGTCGACCCCGCGTGCGGCGAGTTCGATGGCGGCTCGCAACCCGGATCCTCCCGTGCCGATGACCAGGACCGACGTGGCGATCCGTTGCTCTGACGCGTGCATGGTGCTCCTTAGGCCGCATCGACGAAAGCAATTCCGAGACAGACGACCGGGTAGCGGCATGATTTGTGACATGCACACCGGGGCGCACGGTCGCTTGCCGCAGAGCACGGTGACGCACGGCAGCGCCGCGTGGTGAGTGGCCCAGTCGTCGGCCGTCGGATCACGTGCTATCCGCACTGGCGCGGATTCAGTGAGGCTCCTTAGGCGTCGGACCCCGAAACCGGAGACCCCGCCGGCGTACTCGCCGGCCTGGCACCGTACCGGCCCGAGGAGAATCGACGCGGCCGCCCACCCAAGAACGCGAGCTGGCCGGCTTGGCTCCGTCGATCGGGAGCAGAACCCGTACGGGGAGTTCGCCTGTGGCGGGCGGGTCGTTCAGGACACGTGAGAGTTGGATCGGCAGGATGACTTCATGAGTGACCTGACCGCCGCGCAGGCTGCCGAGCAACTCGGCATCAGTCCTGAGGCCCGCGATGCCTTCGTGCTCCTGGTTGCCCGCATGCAGACCCCGGCGGCGCACGAGGCCGAACTCCACCAGTGCCGCGCCGAACTCGACGCCGTCAACCAGGCCCTGCGCGAGGTCGGCATCGGCTACCCGCTGGGTGCTCGTGGCGTTCAGGATCTCGCGAGTCAGTACCGTGGCGCGCTGGCCGCCCGTGACGAATCTGCCGGATGAGACTGAACCCACAGAGGCGTGCCTAAGCCCCGCTCGTTGGCGTGCCGCTGGGGGAGCGCTGTGGGAAAGACCGCCTCCGGGGCCAACCGGATCACCAGGAAGCCCTCTCGTCTGGGCGGCGCGCAGCGCATCTTCCCGGTTGCAGGCGCTCCAGCATGACCAGCACGGCCAGGCGTGCGATCCGTCGGAGTGGGGTGGCCGTGGGGCGACCGCGGCACGGGAGACAAGGTCCTCGCTGAATGCGAAGCGGAGGACCCCACATAGGCGTAGGGGCCGGATTGCCACCCCCGGCCCCTGCCTCCACGCTCTTCACGTTGAAGCGAAGGACGTAGATTCATGCAGGGTTAAATGTACCGGGCGTTCCGCTCGCCTCGTTAACCGGGCGCTGACCTTCGTCGCTCCGCGCCGTGCCGTGGAGGACGACGAGTGTGTCGCGGCGAGCCTTAACGAACGGACACCACATCTCCAGGTCAGCGCCCTGCGCCTTGGTCGAGGCGTCTTCCTTGGATCCATAGGTTCAGGGTTCGACCCCCGGGCGCCGGTCATGCGTGTTCTGAGTCCCGGGGTTGGCGGCTCGTCTCCGGCATCCAGACGGCTCACCGCCATGGCCGGCCACGGCCAGATCGCCCAGACGCCAGTAATTCGAATGACCGCATCGGAGAAGATCGGAAGAATGGGCAGACATGCGCCATTGGCCCCTGCTCAACCTGCGATTGACCACGCCTCGGCTTGAACTGCGACTGCCAACCCTAGATGATCTCGACGAACTGGCTGACCGAGCCCTGGAGGGCGTCCACGACCCGGACCTGATGCCGTTCGGCATCCCCTGGACCGACGCCCCCGTAGACGAGCTACCAGGCAACATCGTCCGGTTTCATCTCGGCGTCATCTCGCGGTGGCAACCGGAGCAGTGGTGCTGCAACTTCGTCGTCGTTCATAAGGGACGCGTGGTCGGTACTCAGGACGTATCCGCTTCCGACTTTCTGGTCACCCGTGAAGTGCATACCGGCTCGTGGCTGGGCCGCGCTCATCAGGGCCACGGGCTTGGCACCGAAATGCGTGCCGCTGTACTGGATTTGGCCTTCGCTGGGCTTGGTGCGCAGACGGCGGTTTCCAGCGCCTTTCTGGATAACCTGGCTTCGCTGGCCGTCTCCGGCAAGCTCGGCTACCAGCGCGACGGCCTGTCGGTGCACCAGGTGCGCGGCCAGCGGGCCGTTCAGCAGCGCCTGCGCCTCGATCGAGATGGTTTCACCAATCCCGTCCCGGTGGAGATTCACGGCCTGCAGCCATGCCTGCCATACTTTGGCCTGCGATGATTACGGTCCCGCAGGCCCGACCATGTGGAGCGTCGGCGACGTGTACACGCTCAAGGCGGCCGGAGCGCAGATCAACATCCCCGACGGCTTTAGGATGCGCGGAGTCTCAGGAACGACCGCAGGTCGCTGGGCAGAACTTGACCTCGGGGTAGCGGGGTGACGGTCCCTCCAGGAGGGGCTGTAGCTGTGACTTCAGGTGCTGGTCGAGGAAGGCCGCCACGTAGGTGCGGGTGATTTCGGCGGTGCGAGCCGCGGGCAGGACGCCGGGCAGGGGCTTGATGCCGAGGGCACCCGACATCAGCGGGCTGTCGGTGAAGGATTCGTGTTCGGCGCCCGAGAGGACGAGCCAGCGCTTCCACCCGGTCAGCAACTTCCAGTCGCGGTCCCAGGAGGTGTCGCGGCCGCCGGGAAGGTGCTGCTCCGTGCCCAGGAACAGGAACGGTTTGGCGAACCCGGTCCTGGGGATGCGGGCGTAGGTGGTGCCGTCCAGGTCGATTCCGGCGCGTACCCGGGGGTCCTGCACCATGGCGGCCAGGGCGGCGGCCCCGCCGATCGACTGGCCCACCATCGCAATGCGGGACCGGTCGATCAGGCGGGAGCCGTCCCACGCCGAGGGCAACCGGTCGAGCACGAAGGAGACGTCGGCGGCCCGGCCCTGGACCGCCGTCGTGCCGAAGCCGGGGTCGGTGTCGCTGTCGCAGGCGAGGCATTCGGCGACCCGTCCATTGGAGAGGGTGGTGGCGTAGCTTTCGTAGGTGTGGTCGATGCCGGCCACGACGTAGCCGCGGCTGGCCAGGTCCTCGGCCAGGGAGGTGAGTGTGCTCATCGGTTTGGTGAAGCCGGGGGAGAGCACCACCAGGGGAAACTTTCGTCCCGCGGGTGCGGCGTCTTGGATGGCGTTCGTGCGGGTCTTGCTCAGCGTGTCGTACGGCGCGCTCGCGATCCCCGAGCCCTTCATCAGGAGCTCCGACTCCTTGGGTGTCATGTACGGAGCACGCCGCCCGTCGCGCTGCTCGGTCGGGTACCACAGGGTGACCTTGAGCTCCCTGGCTTGGACGTCGAGGTCCCAGGGGTCGGGGCGGGAGGTGTCCGTCAGATGCAGAACGGTGGTGCCGACCGGACGGTCACCGGTAGGCGCGGGCAGGGTGGCGGGGCCGGTCGGTGTGACCGACGGGGCGTCGGACCGGGGCGGTGCGGGGGTGGAGCAGGCGGACACGGCCAGGACGACGGCCAGTCCCAGGGCGGCGGCCAGGATCTGTCTCATGGGGAGGTCCATCTCACTTGTGCAGCAGGGTCAGGGACTCGGCCAGCGCGGGGTCGCGCCCGGCGGCCGCGTCCTGCGGGGTCAAGGGCACGTAGTGGTCGGGCGGCACGCCGATCCGGTCGATCACCTCGCGGTCGGGCCCCAGGTGGTGCCGCTGGGGGAAGCTCAGGACGGTGTTGTTGGCGAGCAGGTAGGACTGCGCCGGGCCGGAGATCACGCCGGCGGTTCTGGTGCCGACCAACTGGCCGAGGCGCAGGTCCTTGACCGCCGAGCTGAAGTGCTCGCACGCCGAGGCGCAGCCGTGGTCGATGAGCACGACCAGCGGCAGGTTGAGCAGTTCGACGGTGTCGTCGGTCCGCGCGGTCGCACATCTGTTGTCCACGGTGCACTGGTAGGCGGTGACCTTGCCTTGGACGAACGCGCTCACCAGACGGGCCGCCTCCACAGGGCTGCCGCCGCCGTTGCCGCGCAGATCCAGCACGACGCCGGCCAGCGGGCGGCCGGCGCGCAGCCTGGAGATCGCCTTGAACACCCGGTTCGCGGAGTCGGGCGCGAATCCGGTCATCCGTACATAGGCGACGTCGTCGTCCAGCAGCTTCGACCGCACCACTTGCAGAGCGGCCAGGTCCCGCTGGTAGAGGCCGGGCTTGAGCGTGACCGTCCAGCGGCGGCCGGTGGTCTGCCGCAGGAGCCGCAACTCGACCGGGCGTGCCTCGGGATACGTCGGATAGAGCGCGGCGATCGCGGGGGTGACCTTGCCGTCGACGAAGAGCGCCGAGCCGTTGACCGCTTCGATGACGTCCCCCGGGCGCAGTCCGGCGGCCCGCGCGGCGCCGCCGAGCACGGTGGTGACGAACAGCGGAGCGAGGGCGACGCGGGGGCTGCTGCCGTCCGTTTGCGAGCCGTTGACGTTCGCCTGGAGACCCAGGCCGTAGCCGTCGCCGTCGTAGTAGTCGAGCGGCCGTGCGTCATCATGCGTCCATCGGGCGTGGTTGTCGCCGAGGCCGGCCACGATGGCCTCGAGGGTGACGACGGCCAGCTTGTCGCGCAGGTCGGGGACCTGATCGGTGATCTTCCGGTAGGCGGTCTCGAAGGCGGCCCAGTCGGCTTTCCGGTCGCCGGTCAGCGCCGGCATGGTCGCTTCGGGCACGTCCCGGCCGTCGCGGTTGAGCTCCTGGGACAGGGCGAGGAATCCGGCGGTCAGCAGCGAGCGGGCGTCCAGCGTCGGGCCGCCGTAGTAGTTGCCGAGGATGCAGAAGTACGCCTGCTCGATGACGTCGATCGTGGTGGCCGTCTCGGTCCCGAGCGGTCCCTGGGGGTGCGCGCAGGCCGTTGCGCCCGCAGTGCTCGCCTGCGTGCGCGGTGGAGTCGGCGCCGTGCAGGCCGCCGCCAGGAGGAGGGCGAGTACGGCGGCTGCGGTCCTGTTGACGGTCATGACAGGCGTCTCCGGATCCACCAGAAGGAGAACCATGTGAGCCCGAGGGTGAGCAAGGCGTAGATCCCGGTCTCGATCCACTGGAAGGGCCAGAAGCGCTCGAGGGGCTGGTAGGTCGCCTGCTGGCGGTAGCCGAGGCGGTTGATCTCGAGCCAGCACGCGTCCAAGCCGTGTGGTCCCGCCTCCTGCGGCGAGCAGGGGCCAGAAGTCACCGAGACGGGGACGGGCGCTTCCTCGCCGCTGCCGGCGATCGTACGTCCCGACGAATCGAGGAGGTCGCTGGACAGGACCCAGGAGCCCGCGTGGCCGGGAACCGCCAGTTTCGTGGAAATCTGCACAGGTCCGCCCTGTTCTGCTACGTGGATGCCGCCCATGTTCACCTGGCTGAGCTCGAAGGTCGCGGTGACCGGGGGCATCAGGTGGGGACGGACCAGTTGCGGCATGGCGAACTGGATCGCGACGAAGACGGCCAGGGTGAGGGCCATGGCGGGCAACGTACGGCGCACCAGCATGCCCACGGCGACGCCGAGAACGAAGGCGAAGGCCGCGTACCCCATCGGTGCGATGCCACGCGCGCCGAACACCAGGGGAGCCATCAAGGCCAGGTCCGGAACGGCCGACTTGTCCAGGGGATCGGACCACCACGTCACCGTGAGGCCGCACACGCAGGAGGCGGCCATGGCCGCCAGGCCGATGAGCCCGAGCTTGACCGCCAGCCAGCGGCCGCGGGTGATGCTCTGGTTCCACACCAGCAGATGCGTGCCCGCCTCCAGTTCGCGGGTGATCAACGGTGCCCCCCAGAAGAGCCCGACCAGAGCGGGCAGGGCCAGCACGACGAAGCTGACGGCGACGAAAGGGAGCTGATGTTCGTCGAAGAAGCGGTCGAAGAACCGGTCGCAGGTGTCGTCCGGAGTGCAGCCGACGAGTCCGGCGGCGTAGCGGGAGGCCAGGTCCGGGCCGGTCAGGGCCAGCACGACGGTGAGGATGACGAGTACGGCGGCCATCATCGTGGCCGAGCCGCGGAACTGGCGCCAGGTCAGCCAGGTCATCGCTGCACCTCCAGGTGGGCTCGCCGGTTCTCCGTGGACTTGTCCATGTAGGCCAGGACGAGGTCTTCCAGGCTGAGCCGGCTGACCGTCCAGGCGGGGTCGTGGATCGGGGAGCCGGTACGGACGACGACGGTGCTCTGCTGATCGGTGTGGCTGACGGAGATCACTCGCTGGTCGAAAGGGAACCGGTCGAAGGCGTGGAGGGAGCCGGTGAGGCGGTGGTGGGTGGCCAGTAACCGGTCGACTTCCCCGGCTACCCGGACGCGGGAGTCGACAAGGACGATCAGGTAGTCGCAGACCTTTTCCAGGTCGGAGACCAGGTGGGAGGAGAGCACCACGCTCAGCTTGTGCTCGGCGGTGGCCTCCGTCAGCCGGTGGAGAAACTCGCGGCGGGCGAGCGGGTCGAGCGAAGCGACCGGCTCGTCCATGATCAGCAGTTCGGGTCGTTTGGCCAGGCCCAGGGTGAGGGCGAGTTGGGCGCGCTCGCCACCCGACAGCTTGCCTGCCCGGTGCGAGGGATCGAGCCCGAGCTGTCCGCTGCGCTCCCGCGCGAGCGCGGCGTCCCAGCGGGGGTTGAGCCGGGCGCCCAATCGCAGGTGTTCGGCAACGGTCAGTGCCGCGTAGAGGGGGGTGTCCTGGGCGACGAACCCGACTCTGGCCAGTTGCGCAGGCGTGCTCCCGGGCCGCCCGCCGAGCACCGTGATGTCACCCGTCGTGGGCTCCAACTGGCCGCCGGCCAGTTTCAGCAGCGTGGTCTTGCCGGCTCCGTTGGGGCCGACCAGCCCGACGACGTGGCCTGCCGGGATGTCGACGGTGCACTCGCGCAGCGCCCAGCGCTTGCCGTACCTCTTGCCCAGTGCCTGGGCCTGCAGAACAGAAGTCACGCTGTGTCCTCCTGAGAGGTGGTCCGAAAGGCGGTCATGAACAGCGCCCCGATGCCTTCGGTGAGGTCTCGGCTTCAGAGCGGCGTGATGGCGGGAACGAAACTAGGCACTGCCCCTGCCGGTGCGCGTCGGCCGTCATGCCGAGATCGCGTACCTCCGGAGAACGAAGGGCCGTCAGGTCATCCCTGCGATGTACTCCCGAAGACCGTGAGGCCCGTCACAACGGCCGATGCGTGACGGACAGGCAGGCGGTGACAATGTGCCGGTGGAAACCGGTGAACGACTGCCGTGGTGGCGGCATGTGCTCGACCTGGACAGCCGGCTGGACTACCCGGACCGGCGCGGCGTCCGGGAGACGCCGGGGCTGAGCAGCGAAGGACCTCCACGGCTGTCTCGCAGAGCACTCGCCGCCGACGTGGTGGTCGCGATCGTTCTGACGGTCATCGCGGTGACCGTATCGGTGAGCTATTCCGTGAACGACTCTGATGCGGATCGGTCCCAAGTGATCGAATACTTCCGGCTCCAACCTGCTCCGCCGCCCCCGGCGCCGGTTCCTGATCTCCCGCCCGCTCCTGATCCCCCGACCGGCCGCCCACCACCTCCTCGCGTCCTGCCCGACGTCCCATCCCGGCCTCCTGGCGACACGTCCGGCAACGTGCCTGCCCAGCCTCGGCCCTACGACCCGCCCGTGTTCCTTGTGGCGCTGACGGCGTTGCCGCTGGCGGCGCGGCGCCGGTACCCGCTCATCACCTTCTGGGTGGTGCTGGCCGCGGCGCTGGCCACCCACGCGGGTGCGACGTGGATCACCGTGCTGACCTGTGCTGTCGCCGCGTACGGTGCCGTCGCCTACAGCCGTAACCGGCTCCTGGCAATGGGTGGCCTCGTGCTCGCGGCCGGGCTCGCCGGTGGCGCCTTCCAGGACGTCGCGCCTGCGCTGCCGAATTGGATGGGCCCGTTCGTCGTCCTGCTGAGCGTCGGCGTCTTCGGGAGCTTCGTCCGTTTCTGGCGGCGACAGCTGGGAGCCAGCCGGCATCGGCTCGCCGAGCTACAGCAGGCGCAGGCGAACGCCATGCTCAGGGCTGTCGCGGAGGAGCGCTCCCGGATCGCCGCCGAGCTCCACGATGTGGTGACCCACAATGTCAGCGTGATGGTGATCCAGGCCGGCGCGGCCCGCAAGGTCATGGACGTGGAGCCGGAACAGTCGAAGCAGGCTCTGCTCGCGATCGAGTCCGGCGGCCGGGCCGCCATGGCCGAACTGCGCAACGTCATGGGCCTGCTCGCCGGCCCGGGTGGCGAGCGTCTCGACGGGCCTCCCGACGGCCTCGAACCCCAACCCGGGCTCGACCAGCTCGACGCCCTGGTGGAACGGGTCCGCGCCGCCGGCGTGCCGGTGAGCGTCGAGGCGTCGCCGCCGGGGCCGCTGCCTCCCGGGATCGACCTCGCCGCCTACCGCGTCGTACAGGAGGCCCTCACCAACACGATCAAGCACGCGACCGGCGCCGCCGCGTTCGTCACGATCGGTCAGGACGGCGACTGGCTGGAGATCGAGGTGACCGACACCGGCGGGACACGGAGCGCCTGGCCGCGGACAGGCGACGGCAGGGGGCTGATCGGGTTGCGCGAGCGGCTCGCCGTCTACGGCGGGACTCTGGACGCCGGACGGACTCTCGGGGGCGGATTCCGGATCAAGGCCCGCGTCCCGTGGAGGACGACATGACCGAGCGGTTGCGCGCCGTCATCGCCGACGACCAGGCACTGGTACGCACGGGATTCCGCATGATCCTCGCCGCCGACGGCATCGAAGTGACGGCCGAGGTCGCCAACGGGGACGAAGCCGTCGCCGCGGTTCGCCGTACCAGGCCCGACGTCGTGCTCATGGACATTCGGATGCCGCAGATGGACGGCCTCGAAGCCACCCGGCGGATCCTCGCGGGCGGCGCCGAGGACACCCGCGTGCTGATCCTGACCACCTACGACCTTGACCACTACGTGTACGCCGCGCTCGCCGCGGGGGCGAGCGGGTTTCTGCTCAAGGACGTCACACCCGAACACCTGGTGGCCGCGGTACGCCTGGTGCGCTCCGGCGACGCCCTGCTCGCGCCCACCATCACCCGCCGCCTGGTCGAACGTTTCGCCCGCCGCGACAACGTGAAGCCCACCCTCCACCGCGATCTGTCCCAGCTGACGCCTCGGGAACTGGACGTGCTGCGCCTGCTCGCCACCGGCCTGAGCAACGCCGAACTCGCCGACCGGCTGACCCTCAGCGTGGCCACGGTGAAGACCCACGTCGCGCGCATCCTGTCCAAACTCGGCCTGCGTGACCGTGTCCAAGCCGTGGTGGTCGCCTACGAGACCGGCCTGATCTCCCCTGGCGGCACCGGTTGACCTGAATCTGTGCCTCGGGTTTCGTGGACTCGGCTTGGTCGGCTGTCGGCGGAAGCGGGCACGTCGCTCGCACCGATGAGGTCGAGTGCGGCGGCGAGCAGATCGATGACCGTGGCCGAATCCGCGGTCAGCAGTGCCCGGTTGCGCAGAACGTTGCGTTGCATCTGCACGCCGGTGCAGACGGCGATCAGCAGCGCGGCCCGCGTCCCCGGATCGGGGCCGGAGAGCGCGTCGGAAAGGTCACGCTGGTAGTGCTGTTCGAGGTGGTCGCGCATGATCTCGACGGCCCGCTCGTTCCCGGCCGAGCGGATGGTGAGCAGAAGCCCCTTGGCCTGCTCCAGCGGCGCGTCGCCGAGCAGCGCCTCGGCTACGTCGCGGTTGCGCCCCGGGACCATCATGAGGGGGTGGCGGTAGGTCTCCTCCACCGCTCGCGCGAACAGCGCCTCCTTCGACCCGAAGTAGCGGGTGATCAACCGGGGGTCGACTCCGGCGTCGCGGGCGATGTCGCGGGTGCTCGCGCCGTCATAGCCGCTGCGGGCGAACGCGTCGATCGCCGCGCCGAGGATGGCGCGTTGTGTGGCCTCGGCGTCGCGTGTACGCCGAGGCGCGGGAGCAGACGCACCAGTGGACATAGCCCTCATCCTAGGCCCCCCTTGACCGTTGTCCTCACTTGAGGACTATTCTTGTCCCCAAGTGAGGACATACCTGGCTGTCTGGAAGGACCTAGTCATGAGCATCACCACCCGATTCCTCGGGCCCGACCGTCTCGAGGCCGGCGCGATCGGCTACGGCGCGATGAGCTTCGCCAATCCCTACGGGCAGAATGGCGAGTACGACCCGGACACGATGGCCCGGGAGATCATCGACCGCGCCGCCAAGCTCGGCGTCACCATGATCGACACCGCCGACGGCTACGGGGCCAGCGAGGAGATCGTCGGCCGTGCGATCGCCGGACGCCGCGACGAGTTCGTCGTCGCGACGAAGTTCGGCATCGTCTCGGCCCCGTTCGGCGGAGCCGAGGCACGCATCGACGGCAGCCCCGCCTACGCGCGCGAGCGCCTGGAACGGTCGCTGCGGCGCCTGGGCACCGACCACATCGACCTGTACTACCAGCACCGTGTCGACCCGACGGTCCCGATCGAGGACACCGTCGGCGCCATGGCCGAGTTCGTCACCGAGGGAAAGGTGCGCCACATCGGACTGTCCGAGGCCGCGCCCGACACCATCCGCCGGGCCGCGGCCGTGCATCCGATCACTGCGCTCCAGACCGAGTGGTCCTTGTGGGAGCGAGGTATCGAGGATGAGATCCTCCCGCTCACCCGCGAACTCGGCATCGGGATCGTGCCTTACAGCCCGCTCGGCCGCGGTGCCCTCACCGGCACCATCACCTCCCGGGACGACCTGAAGAGCGGGGACCACCGCAGCGGCATGCCCTGGTACTCCGAGCAGAACTTCGACCGCAACCTGTCGACCGTCGACGTCGTCCGCGGCATCGCCGCCGACCTCGACGCCACCCCCGGCCAGGTCGCGCTCGCCTGGCTGCTCGCCAAGGCACCCGACGTCGTCCCGATCCCCGGCACCCGCCGGCCGGCGTTCTTCGAAGAGAACAGCCTCGCCGCCGACGTCACTCTCACCGAAGACCACATCGCCGCGCTCGAACGCATCACCGTGATCGGGGATCGCGAACACGACACCGCTGTCGCCGCGCAGAACTGGTTCAACGGGGTCACCCCGTCTCGCTGAAGACGCCCTTACCCAGTGGGTGACGGGGGCCTGCGCGGAAGGCACGGCGGCACCGACTACGTGTACGTGTGGGCTGACGGCATCTTGCCGGGACGACGTGATCTTCGTAGTCCTCCGGCCCTGGTGTCGTCCGCGCAGGTGACCTAGCCTCGTCCACGTGATCAAAATCGGTGGGCTTTTGGGTCGCGATGACGAGCGGCGGCGGTTGGGGCTGTTGCTCGGCAACGCGCGCAACGGTCGTGGTGGATCACTGCTGATCACCGGAGAACCGGGGATCGGCAAGACGGCTCTGCTCGAGGCGGCCGCTGCCGGCGGGACCGGTTTGTCGATGATTCGGCTGGACGGTTTCGAGTCGGAGATGACGCTCCCGTTCGCGGGCATCCAGCGGCTGACCATCCCGCTGAGCGAGCATTTAGCCGCCATTTCCGAGCGCCAGCGGCAGGCGATCGAGGTCGCCTCCGGTGTCGCCGAGGGCCCGCCGCCGGATCGTTTCCTGGTGGGGCTGGGAGTGCTCGGGCTCCTTGCCGCGGCCGCCGTCGAGACGCCTGTCGTGTGTGCGGTGGACGACGCGCACCTGCTGGATCAGGAGAGTCTGGACGTCATGGCGTTCGTGGCCCGGCGCCTGGCCGTCGAGCCGGTCGCGATGTTGTTCGCCTCCAGGGACGAAGGAGGTGTGGCCACTCGCATGGGCGGCGTTTCCGAGTTGGCGCTCGGCGGGCTCGATCAGGAGTCGGCCACCGCGCTTCTCAGCAGGTCGCTCGCCGCTCCGGTCGACCCGGCCTCGGCGGCCGCGATCGCGCGGGCCACGGGAGGCAACCCGCTAGCGCTCATCGATCTCGCCGAGGGCCTGTCCGCACAGGAACTCGGCGGTCTCGGACTCGGCACCGATCCGATCCCGGTGGGCCCTCGTCTCGAGGCGCACTATGTGCGGCGGGTGCGGCAGACCGACACCGAGGTCCAGCAGTGGGTGCTGCTGGCCGCCGCGGACACCACCGGCAATGTCGACTTCATCACCTCCGCGGCACGCACGATGGGTCTGGGTGAGGACGTCGTGGATCGGGCCGAGACCGCCGGGCTGGTGGAACTGCGGGAAACGCTCCGGTTCCGGCACCCACTGGTGCGATCCGCGGTCTACAACGCGGCCTCGGGCGCGGACCGCAGGCGAGCACACCGCGCCCTGGCCGGGGCCGCGGACCACCTCGGGATGGTCGAGCTCGAGGCATGGCATTCCGCGAAGGCCACGCTGGGTACGGACGCGCAGGTGGCCGACCGGCTGGAGTACGCGGCGGACCTCGCGGCGCGTCGTGGTGGTTTCGCGTCTCGGGCGAGCATCCTGACCCGTGCCGCGGAGCTGACCCCGCCCGGCCGCGTCAAGGACTCGCGTCTGGTCGGCGCGGCAGAGGCCGCGCTCGTCGTGGGGGCCGCCCAGATCGCCCACGAGCTGCTCGAAAGGGTCGACGTCGACTCCGCCGATCGCGTCGATCGTGGGCGTGCGATCGTCGTCCGCTGTGCGCTCGGCCTGTTCACGGCGGATCCGGCCGTGTTGTCGCTCGCGGCGGCCGAACTCGTCCGTGCCGCGGATGAGTTCCACGGGCGCGACACCGAGCGTGAACAACGCGCACTCCTCAAGGCCTTCGAGTCCTGTGCGGTCACCGACCGGCTCATGCAGGGCGTCTCGCAGCATGCCCTGGGCAGCCGTTTCGAGGCCGCATCGAAGTCGGGCGGCGGACCGGACGCGACCATCCTGGCCGGCCTCGGGTCGTTGATCCTGCAGCCCTACGCGGAGGCGGTGCCCCTTGTGCGGGCGGCGTTCGACGCGATCGTGGAACTGCCCGACCACGAGATGATGCACATGGGCTCGGCCATCGCGGCACTGGGTGCCTTCCTGTGGGACGACGCCGGTCGCAGCGCCGCGCTCGCGCGGGCCGCCGCGGCGGCCCGCGACGCCGGGGCGCTTCAGGCCCTCGACACATTGATGTGGGTCGCCTCGTTGTCCGAGCTGTCCGGTGGGACCGTGAAACTGGCCGAGGAGGCCATCGAACAGGTCCGCGAGGTACGGCTGGCGATGGGCTATGACGCGGAGAACGTGATCAACGCCGCCCTGATGGCGTGGACCGGTGCGCCGCGCCACGTCGTGCTGGCCATCGCGGACGGTGCGAACTCCGTCGGCTTCGGCGGTGTCGGGGCTACCGCGGTCGCGGCCGTCGCTCTCCGCGACCTCGCCGAGGGCGGTTACCGCGATGCCTACGACCGCCTCAAGCCGCTGATCCAGGACCCGTTTCTGCAGGTGACGCCCTTGCAGTACCCCGACTTCGTCGAAGCGGCGGTCCGGAGCGGACACGCGCACGAGGCACGGCCGTACGTCGGCCTGCTCATGGAGCGTGCGATGGCGAACGACTCGCTGTGGTGCCGCGGGGTCGCCGAGCGCTCGCGAGCGCTGACCAGCGAGGACTCGGCGGCGGAGGACCACTTCGTGGCCGCGGTCCAGGCGCTTGAGCGAACAGGTGCGGAGATCGACCTCGCCCGCGCCCACCTGCTCTACGGCGAGTGGCTGAGGCGGACGAGGCGTCGCCGTGAAGCAGGCGAGCAGTTACAGCTGGCGGTCCAGCACTTCGAGCACAGCGGGGCCCAGATGTTCGTTCCGCGGGCGCAGGCCGAACTGGAGGCCGTCGGGGCGAAGCCGGTCGTGCACAGCGGCTCCGGGGCACCCGATTTCACCACTCAGGAGCTGACCATCGCCCGGCTGGCGGCGGTCGGACACACAAATCCGGAGATAGCGGCCAATCTCTTCATCAGTGTGAACACGGTCGACTACCACTTGCGCAAGGTGTTCCAGAAGCTCGGCATCTCCTCACGGCGCCAGCTCGCGGAAAGGCTGGACGCCGCCGACCGCTGAGCCACTATGTCGATCACTCGAAGGTGCCCCCGTGATCGCATGGCACATTGCCGGGCTCACACACGAGTCGTGGCCGATGGGGGAGTGCCGGGGCTACTGGCCGTGCCGTCCGGGCCCGTGTGTCATCGAATACCTGTGCTGATGACTGGTAAGGACAGGATGTGCACCGAGCCGGGCACCGAAACGCCGCCACTCGGCACCGCAGCGCAGTGCCGCAATCCCCGAACGTCGGTCGGGGATCAGCAGGCGATAGGCCTGCCCCCATCGATGAGATGGGTCGCTCTTCCTCATTGCTCCGTGTCCCTTGAGGTCTGGGCCACTCTCTGTCCCATCGTGTACCTATTTCGGCTGTATGCCCACAGTTGCCCTTTGCGTCGGTTTGGGTACAACAGGTAGCGATCTGGCTCTGACGTGATTGGAGCGTGATCACGGTGAAGGTGCAGACCTTGGTGTCGCTGACTGTGGTTGCGGCGTTGGGCGCCGGATGTGCCCTCACCGGACGCGATGCGCGCATCTCCTACACCATCGCCCACGCCCGGGATGGCGGCGATCCCAGCGTCGACCCATCTCCGGCAGACGATGAGGCGGGATGGGAGGGGGTAGCGCGTGCCCTGGGACGGCCCGGGAAGTTGTCGTCGGATAAGAGGGTCTATCGCGTCTCGCTGCCGCGCTCGGATCTGAAGGTCACCTCATACGGGGTGCACATCAAGCCTGGTCTTGCTCTGGGTGGTTATGCCGCCTTCACTCGCTATCCGGACGGCAACGTCTTGATGATGGGCGATCTGGTGGTCACCGAACCAGAGCTGCAGAAGGTCACCGATGTCCTGCAACGCCACGGCATCGAGCAGACCGCCGTCCACAAGCACCTGCTGTCTCACCAGCCGGAGGTGTGGTGGACTCACATCCACGCGATGGGTCGCGACGACACGGCCATCGCCCAATCGGTCCGCGCCGCCTTGGACGCCACCGCTACCCCGACTGCTCCGCCGGCACCCTCGAGTCCGGCGCCGGCCCTGGACATCGACACCGCCGCCATTGACCGCGCCATGGGAACCAAGGGCACCAACGACGGCGGCATCTACAAGTTCACCTTCAAACGCACGGGGCCAGTCACCGAGCACGGTCGCCTCGTCCCTCCAGGCATGGGAGTGACCACCGCGCTCAACTTCCAGCCCACCGGAGGAGGCAAAGCCGCGATCAACGGGGACTTCGTCATGACCGCCGACGAGATTCAACGCATCATCAAAGCCCTGCGTGGTGGCGGCATCGACATCGTTGAGATCCACAACCACACCCTGCGCGAACAGCCCCGCCTGTTCTACATGCACTTCTGGGCCAACGAAGACGCTGTCAAGCTCGCCGGGACCCTGCACAAAGCCGTCGCCGAACAAGCCGCCACCCCGGCAGCGTGAGGCCTCGTATGGCCGATCGTGGACGCATAGAGCGGATCGTCGTCCGCACGCAGGTGTCTGCTGCGCCTCATCGACGTTCCACGCGACGTGTCGCTATTTCTTCTCGGTTCTGCTCGCATTCGGCAGGGTCTCAGGGGCTGCCACGCTCTGGGCTTCCAATCGACGTACACGTGAGACGCCGGGACCGCTGCCGCTGACAGCGGATCACAAGCACGGAGGTTTCCTCATGAAACGCCTTGTCGTTCCCTCAGTTGCGCTGGCTGCGACCGGGCTGCTGAACTCGGCATGCGGGACCACGGACACCACTCTCCGCAGCATGTCGACGTCGACGATGCCGGCCATGTTGTCGGCCGCAGCCATGAGCCCCGCGGCGGATCACAACGATGCCGACGTCAAGTTCAGTCAGATGATGATCCCGCACCACCGCCAGGCGGTGGAGATGGCCAAACTGGCTGAGGCACAGGCCTCACGCCCCGAGGTCAAGGATCTGGCCCAGCGGATCGAAGCGGCGCAGGCCCCGGAGATCCAGACGATGAGCGGCTGGCTAAGGAGCTGGGGCGTGCAGGTGCCCAGCCGGGGAGCCATGACGATGGACCACGGCGTACCCGGCATGATGTCCGAGCAAGCCATGAAGAAGCTGGAAGGGCTCTCGGGTGCTGCCTTCGACAAGGCGTTCCTGGAAATGATGATCCATCATCACGAGGGCGCCGTCTCCATGGCCGAGGATGAGCAGCGCCACGGCGCCTATGAACCGGCCAAGCAGTTGGCTGGTTCGATTATCTCCAGTCAGTCGGCGGAGATCACGACAATGAAGGACCTCCTGCAATAGGCATCCGACGGGTATCGAGGAGAGGTCCCACCCGGTGGGGTGAGGCCGTGACGATCGCCCACTTCGCTGCTGTCGCACAGGGCTGGGCGATCGCTGCCGAGGCCCTCCTTCGTCGGGCCTTGCCACTGGATAGCCGTGAGAGGTGACGGCAACAGTGACGGCAACGTCGGCCACCGCAGGCACATGTTGGGCACCGTAGAGCACTATCCAGCCCCAGCTCATGGGTAGTCAGCAGGGCGAACGCTACGCCTGAAAAGCGGAAGGTCGGCAGTTCGACCCTGCCCCTGACCACAGCACCTGAACAGCCCAAACGCCCCGAAGCTTGATCGCTCCGGGGCGCTTTGTGTTGCCCTGGCGGAGGGTCACGGTGTGGCAAGGGCCTCGGTGGGGGAGAGGTGGGCGGCCCGCCAGGCCGGGTAGAGGCCGGCGCAGCCGCCGATCGCGAGCGTGGCGACCACGCCGCCGACGGTGGCCCACGCGGGCACAACCGCGGGCCAGCCCTGATACGCCGCGTACGCCGCCGTCACTGCGACCCCGAGCAGCGCTCCGCCGAGGCCGCCGAGCGCCGACAGCAGGAGCGACTCGGCGAGGAATTGGATTCTGATGTGTCCCCGGGTGGCGCCGAGCGATCGGCGCAGGCCGATCTCCGCACGCCGTTCGAGCACCGAGATGACCATCGTGTTCGCCACGCCCACGCCGCCGACCAGCAGTGCCACCGCGCCGAGGCCGAGCAGCAGCCCGGTCAAGGCCGTGTCCGTAGCCTGCTTGGCTGCGAGCGCGTCCGACGGCCGCGAGACGTCCACCTCGTTCGGGTTCTCCGGGTTGGCGGTGGCGCCCAGGACCGCCTTCACCGCCAGTACGGCGTCGTCCCGCGTACGGGTGTAGACGGTGGTCGGATACCCGTCGAAGCGCAGGGTGGACTTCGCCGCATGCCAGCCGACCAGGGCGGCGAAGTCCAGTTCCGGCGCGAGGGTGACCGGGCGCAGGACGCCGACGACGGTGAACCACTGGCCGCCCAGCCACACCTTCACGTCCGGGGTCGCTCTGACGACGCCGAGCCGTTTGGCCGCCGACGCCCCGAGCACCACGGCCGGGTACCGCGCGTTGGCCGCGTTGAGCCACGTTCCGTTGGCCACGCCCGCGCCCACCGTGCCGAGCAGGTCGGTCCGCGCGGCCATCACCGTCAGGTTGCCCGTCTCGCCCGGCGGGACACGGTCACTCCGGTACACATTGGCGGTGGCCAGCGTCGCCGTGGCCGTCACCGAGGTGACCGGGCCGATCCGGCCTATCATTGCCACCGACTCCTCCGGCAGGTGCGACTGATCGCCCTGGAGGGTGTGCCCGGGGGACACCCGCAGCAGGTTCGTGCCGAGCGCGGCGAGCTGCCGGTTGAGGCTCTCCCGGCTGGAGCTCGCGATGCCGACCACGCACACCATCGCGGCGATGCCGATCGCGATGCCGAGCGCGGACAGGAACACCCGCAGTGGCCGGGCGCGCAGACCGGCTGCGCCGACCCGGAAGGCGTCCGCCGGCGAAAGACGCGACGGCGCGGTCATGCGACCACCTGCCCGTCACGTACGTGCACCAGCCGGTGCAGCCCGGCCGCGATGTCCCGGTCATGGGTGATCACCACGACGGTGGTGCCGGTGGAGTGCAGGTCCCGCAGCAGCCGCATCACCTCCGCGCCCGAGGTGGAGTCGAGGTTGCCGGTCGGCTCGTCGGCGAGCAGCACGGGCGGATCGCCCACCACCGCGCGGGCGATGGCCACCCGTTGTTTCTCTCCGCCGGAAAGCTCGTGCGGGCGGTGGTCCAGCCGGTCGCCCAGTCCCAGCCGCTCCAGGGTGGCGGTCGCCCGGCGGCGTCGCTCGCGCAGCCGGACGCCGGCGTAGAGCAGGCCGTCGGCCACGTTGTCCACCGCCGGCACGCCCGCCGCGAGGTGGAACTGCTGAAACACGAAGCCGACGGTGCGCCCCCGCAGCGCCGAGAGCCTCCGGTCCGGCAGCCGGGACACGTCGGTTCCGGCGATCGTCACCGTCCCGTTGGTCGGCAGGTCCAGCGCCCCGATGAGATGGAGCATCGTCGACTTGCCAGACCCGGACGGACCGACGACGCCGACCAGCTCGCCGGCGTCGATCGTCAGCGAGACGTCGCGCAGCGCCTGGAAGCCGCCCGGGTAGGTCTTGCCCACTCCACTGAGGACGATCATTCGGGCACCCCCACGCGGGTGCCCTCGGTGATGCCGTCACCGCTGACTTCCACCCGGCCGTTGCCGAAGATGCCCAGGCTCACGGGCACGTACCGGCTGGTGGAGCCGGTCACCACCTGCAGGCCGTACCCGCCTTCGGCGAGCACGGCCAGCGCCGCGACGGGGACCGTGAGCACATCGTGCACACTGTCCGACAGAAGGCTGACGACGACCGGGGCCCGGTCCAGCCGGCCGATCTTCGACTGGTCCCGGAGGGCCACGGTCACGTCGATCGTCGCGGGGTGCTGCTCATCCTGCCCGGGGGTGGCCACGGTACCCACCGTGGCGATCCTGCCCTTGACGGTCTTGCCGTCCGGGAGCTCGACCGTCGCGGGCAGCCCCCGCCTGGCCAGGGTTTGCAGCGCCACGTCCAAGGCGATGCCGACCACCTTCGTGGTGCCGGTGTAGGCGAGGATCGGCCCGCTCCCGGGTTCGCCGAGGCGCCCAGTGAGTGACGCCACCCGTATCGCGCCGGGCGCGATCACCACGGACGCCGGGTCGAACACCCCTGTCTGGGTCAGCCCGAGATCCTTCTGCCACCGGCGTACGGCGACCGCCGTGGCCCAGGTGTACCGGCGGTCCACGGTCAGACCCGGGTTGCCGAGGGCGGCCAGGTTGCGCTCCACCTCCTCGACGTCCCTGCCGGTGTCCCCGATGCGCAGCTGCCGGTAGAGCGGAAGCCTGCCGTAAAACAGTGGCACCGGGTCGTCGTCCGCCCGGTAGACCGACTGGCCGCGTTTGATCGTGGTGCCGAGGCGCGGTAGCCAAGTGAGAGTGCCGGAGCCGCGTCCGGCGATGGTCACCGACGCCCCATAGCCCAGCACCCCGTTCACCTGCTGGCTCCGGGTCAAGGTGGTCCGGGTGACCGGAGCAGTGGCGGGAAGTGCCCGGGTGGTGCTCGACGAGGTCGCCGGGCTCTTCCCGCCGAAGCCGATCGCGGCAGCCGTCACCACCGCGACCGCCAGCAGAGCCGACCCGCCGACCAGCGCCGTCCGGGCCGGCCGGTTCACTTACGCTCCTGTTCCTGGGGCAGCTTGTCCTTGCAGGCCGCGATGGCCGCCTTGTAGACCGGGTCGCTTTCGAGCTGCGCCCGGGTGACGTTCGCGAATCGGCCCTTGATCACCATGTTTCCGTCAACTGCGGCGGGATCGGTCATCTCGATGTCGTGGGCGCGCATGCACACGGCGAAGGCCCGGAGCTGCTCCAGTTGCTCCGGCGGGGGGCCGGCCAGCCGTTCCCCCTCCGGGAGGAAGCGCTGGCACGCCTGTAGGGCGGTTCGCCACGCGCGTTCCAGCTCGCCGCGCGGCGGGATGAGCCGGAGAGGTTCGTTCGGGCCGAGATCCGGCATGGCCTGGCCGTGCTCCCGCATGCACCTCACGAAGGCGGCCGGATCACTGGTCGGGGATGCGGACGGGCGCGCGCTTGCGGTGCCGCGGTTGGCCGAGGCGATGCCGGGGCCCTTGGGGGATGTGGAGCAGGCGGCGGACAGCGCTAATCCGCACAGCAGGACGGGGATCACGAGAATTGGTCTCATGCCGTCGAGGTCTACGCCCCGGCCGGTGACAGCACCGCTACGTCCGATGTCGTACCGATGTCATGCCCAGCGACGCAGAATGACCTCATGCGAGTCCTGGTGGTCGAGGATCACGTCACGCTGGCCCATCGGATCGCCGAAGGGCTCCGCGACGCCGGGATGGCGGCAGACGTGGTCACCGACGGAGCGGCCGCCATGGTCGAGGCGGCCGCCACGGCGTACGACGTGATCGTGCTCGACCGGGACCTGCCCGAGGTCCACGGCGACCAGGTGTGCCGATCGCTGGCCGGCGTCGCCGCCCGCATCCTGATGCTCACCGCGGCGGCCGGGGTTGACGACCGGGTCGACGGGCTGGAGCTGGGCGCCGACGACTACCTGGGCAAGCCGTTCGCGTTCCACGAGTTGGTCGCCCGGGTGCGCGCGCTCGGCCGCCGTGCACCGTCCGCGCCGCCGATCGTGCGCCGCGGCGACCTGGTCGTGGACCGGGCCCGCCACCGTGCCAGCCGCGGCACCCACGCGTTGTCGCTCACCCGTAAGGAGTTCGGGATCCTGGAGATGCTCATGGCCGCCGACGGCGGCGTGGTCAGCACCGAGGAGCTGCTGGAGCACGTATGGGACGCCAACGCTGATCCGTTCAGCAACATCGTCTCGGTCACGATGACCCGGTTACGCCGCAAACTCGGCCCGCCACCGGTGATCGAGACCGTCGTCGGACGGGGGTACCGGCTGTGACCCGGCCGCGCCTCACCATCCGGGTCCGCCTGACGCTGCTCTACACTGGCCTGTTCGCGGCATGCGGGGCGATCGTCATCGCCATCACCTACTTCCTCGTGGCTGGGCTTTCCGAGATCCAAGGTGCGACGCGCCAGACGGACAATGCCGAGCAGTTCCTCGCGCACTGCAGGCAGGCCCTCCGCGTGGACGCCGACCGCGAGCTTCGGCTCAAGTGCGATCTGACCTACCTGGAAGGCCTCGTGGCCGGCGCGGCGGGCCAGCGCGAGGCGACCCTGTCAGACCTGCTGCGGTACTCGCTGATCACCCTCGTGGTGGTCACCCTCCTCGCCGCGCTCGCCGGGTGGATCGTCGCGGGGCGGGTGCTGCGCCCGGTCCACCGCATCACCGCGGCCGCGCGTGCCGCGTCCGAGCACAACCTGTCGGCCCGAGTGTCGCTCACCGGCCCCCGTGACGAGCTGCACGAGCTGGCGGACACCTTCGACGACATGCTGGGCCGCCTGGAGGCCGCGTTCGAGAGCCAGCGGCGGTTCATCGCCAACGCCAGCCACGAGCTCCGCACGCCGCTGACGCTCATGCGCGCCACGGTCGACGTCGTGTTGGGCAAGCGGGCGCCCACGGAGGAGGAGCTGCTCGGCATGGGCCGGGACGTCCGGGTCGCGGTCGGCCAGGCCGAGGCGGTCGTCGAAGCCCTGCTCACCCTGGCCCGCAACGAGCGCGGGCTGACCGTCCGGGAGAAGGTCGACCTGGCCACCGTGGCCGAGGACGTCCTCGACGAGGCCCGGCTCGGAGAGCGCAAGCTGCACACGACACTGGAGCCGGTGGTGACGTGGGGCGACCCCGTGCTGCTGGAACGGCTCGTCGCCAACCTGGTCGACAACGCCATCCGATACAACCTGCCCGACGGCGAGATCTGGCTCACCACCTCCGCCAGGAACGGGCATGTCACGCTCTCAGTGGGGAACACCGGGCCGGATGTCCCCGCGGACCGGGTCGGCGCCCTGTTCGAGCCCTTCCAGCGCCTGCACGATCGCACCGTGTCGGACGGGTTCGGGCTGGGGCTGGCGATCGTCTCGTCGATCGCGGCCGTGCACGACGGCACGGTCACCGCCGCTCCCCGCCCGGAAGGGGGCCTGAGCGTCACTCTGACGGTTCCAGCGGCCGGGCCTGCACCGCGCGAGCAGTCGTCAGATCACGCCCCTTGATTGGGGCGATCCCGGCAGGTGGATCGACCGTTCCTCGACTACGTCCTGCAACGCCTGCCCTTCCAGGTGCAGGTCATCCAGACCGACAACGGCGCAGAATTCCAGACCGCCTTCCACTGGCACGTCCTGGACAAGGGCATCGCCCACACCTACATCAAGCCGCGGACGCCGCGTCTCAACGGCAAGGTCGAACGCTCACACCGCATCGACGCCGAGGAGTTCTACCGGATGCTGGAAGGCGTGACGGGTCGTCCTGCCAGGACCTTGCGCCGTATGGTTTCGCTGAGCTTCTCGCCGAGAAGGTGTGTGGTCTCCGCCAGGTCGGTTGCACGTTGAGCTAGCTGATCGTCTTGAGGGGCCTTGGCCCACATGTTGTAAGCCGGCGGGCTCGGTGGGGCGCGGGCGAACGCTGCAGGTATGTGCGAGCCAAGTGGACGACGTCGTCGTGGAGCTGCTCCATCGTCGCTTGGCCTAGCTCCTCTCGGCCTCCTCGGCGGCCTCCCTCGACTGGTCGGCCGCGGACATCGTCATCCCGTACATCCCAATGGGGCTTTCGACGGGCGCGAGGCGTGGACCGTCACCTGTGGACGGGGCAATTGCGAACAACTCCTCGACTCGCCGCCCGAACATGCTCTCCAACACTGCACAAGCGGTCGGGTACGGCGCCGTGCGGAGGTCGCCGGCGAGCCAGCGCTTCCACTGCCGTCGGCCGATCCACAGCGTGCCGAAGCCGAGGCGGTCGCACCCAGCTGACCGCAGACCGGAAGTCCGGACAAGTCAGGCAAACGTCCAGGAGGCGGGACCGGCCGCCGCGCCCGATCTCAACTTGCATAGCTGAGTCCTGACCATTTGATCGTTAACGCGGGTTTTGCCCTGAATTCCGAAAGAAGGGGACGGCATGTTCTTGATCATCCGAACATACTGTCGCGGTTTTGCTTGATCTACATACCGAAGACAGGTCCTCATGACGCACGTCAACCGTAGAAGGTTCCTCCAGTTGGCCGGCGGCACCGCCGCCATATCGGCTCTCTCCACGAGCATCGCCCAGGCGGCGGCGCTCCCGGCCAACCACCGGACCAGGAGCATCCAGGACGTTGAGCACATCGTGGTTCTCATGCAGGAGAACCGCTCGTTCGACCACTATTTCGGCACCCTGAGCGGGGTACGAGGGTTCGGCGACCCGCGTTCCGTCACGTTGCCCAGCGGCAAGCCGGTCTGGTACCAGTCGAACGGCAGCCGGGACATCCTGCCATTCCGGCCCGACGCCGACGACCTCGGCCTGCAGTTCATCCAGGACCTCCCGCACGGCTGGAAGGACACCCACGCCGCCTGGAACCACGGCAAGTACGACGGCTGGATTCCCGCCAAGGGCTCCACCTCGATGGCGTACCTCACCCGCGAGGACATCCCGTTCCACCACGCGCTGGCCGACGCGTTCACGATCTGCGACGCCTACCACTGCTCGTTCATGGGCTCGACCGACCCGAACCGCTACTACATGTGGACGGGCTACACCGGCAACGACGGCGTCGGCGGCGGACCGGTCCTCGGCAACGACGAGAAGGGCTACTCCTGGAAGACCTACCCGGAGCGGCTGGAAGAGGCCGGGATCTCCTGGAAGATCTATCAGGACGTCGGCGACGGCCTCAACGCCGCCGGCTCGTGGGGCTGGATCAACGACGCCTACCGTGGCAACTACGGCGACAACTCGCTGCTGTACTTCAACCAGTACCGCAACGCCCAGCCAGGCAACCCGCTGTACGACAAGGCCCGGACCGGTACGAACGCCAAGCAGGGCCAGGGCTTCTTCGACATCCTCGCGGCCGACGTGAAGGCCGACAAGCTGCCCCAGATCTCGTGGATCGTCGCGCCTGAGGCGTTCACCGAGCACCCCAACTGGCCGGCCAACTACGGCGCCTGGTACATCTCCCAGGTCCTGAACGCGCTAACCGCCAACCCGGACGTGTGGAGCAAGACCGCGCTGTTCATCACCTACGACGAGAACGACGGCTTCTTCGACCACGTCGTGCCGCCCTACCCGGCGTCCTCCGCCGCGGAGGGAGGCTCCACGGTGGACACCACCGGAGAGATCTACGCGGGTTCCTCCTCGATCGCCGCCGGTCCGTACGGGCTCGGCCAGCGCGTCCCGATGCTGGTGATCTCCCCGTGGAGCAGGGGCGGCTGGGTCTGCTCCGAGGTCTTCGACCACACCTCCATCATCCGGTTCATGGAACGCCGCTTCGGCGTGCACGAGCCGAACATCTCGCCCTGGCGGCGCTCCGTCTGCGGCGACCTGACCTCGGCCTTCGACTTCGCCCGTACCGACGGCGCGGTCCCTGCCCTGCCCGACACCGCGGGCTACCTGCCGCCGGACAACAAGCGCCACCCCAACTACGTGCCCGTCGTGCCGGCCAACCCGGTGCTGCCCAAGCAGGAGGGCGGCCTGCGTTCCGCGCGGCCTCTCCCGTACGACCTGGCCGTGGACGCCGCGGTCACCAAGGACCAGCTGTCACTCACGTTCACCAACGACGGCGAGACGGGTGCCTGGTTCCACGTCACGTCGAGCTCCAACCCGGCCGGGCCGTGGGCCTACACCGTCGGCGCCGGGCAGAACCTGACCGGTCAGCTCGCCCTCGCCGCCTCCGGCCAGACGGCCTACGACTTCACCGTGCACGGGCCCAACGGTTTCCTGCGGCAGTTCAAGGGCGGCGCCGACAGCACGGACCTCGAGGTGAGCACGCGGCCCGAAGGCAAGAGTGGCAACGTGAAGCTAGTGGTGACCAACCAGGGCAACTCCACGGTGCGGCTCACCGTCGCCGACGCCTACGACGAGCACCGCCCGAAGACCCACGTGCTCAAGCCGGGCAAGGAGTTCATCACCTCGGTGAACACGCACCACGCCAACAACTGGTACGACATCTCGGTGACGTCCGACCAGGACGACGCCTTCCTGCGCCGCCTGTGCGGCCACATCGAGACAGGGCGTGCCAGCACCAGCGACCCCGCCATCATCACCGGCTGACCCGCCACGGATCCGCGGCCAGGAGAGGGACAAGCCGGGAACAGCTCTCCTGACCGCACTTCCGCACGCTCGAACGCTCCCGGCGTCGCTCGGGAGCGTTCGGCGTCCCGTTGCAGGGGTGATCGCCGCGGACGGCATCCGGGGCGGGCACAGGTTCCTCCACCACGGCCGGGCTACCCGCGGCCTTGGCGCGGCGGCGGGCCCGCGCCACCTGGACGGTCCTGAACGAC
This sequence comes from Planotetraspora thailandica, assembly GCF_016863335.1. Classification (GTDB taxonomy): domain Bacteria; phylum Actinomycetota; class Actinomycetes; order Streptosporangiales; family Streptosporangiaceae; genus Planotetraspora; species Planotetraspora thailandica. Next base: position 4,251 of record NZ_BOOR01000037.1, on the reverse strand, counting down.
AGCATCCAGTCGGGCAGCATCTCGGCCGCGTGGCCGCACCAGAAGACGGTGTACGGCGTCTTGAACGCGCACGCGGCCGTGGATCTCCTGCTCGCAGCCAGGACAGCGGTCTGAGCGTTCGGCAGAGTGCCGACGCCGATGCTCCCGCAGCGCTTTCACGCAGATCGAAGGCAGCGGGACCGTTCGCTCTGAGTCTTCTGCGACGGGCCGACTGTCTTGATCACAAGGTCGAGAGAGTCGCTGCTGCTGTTGGTTTCGTCATGATCCGCGAGACAGAACCTAGAGGCGCGCGCCTTCCGCGGGCCGCCGCCGGCGTTCCCGCAGCCACAGGTAGAGCGGGAGCCCGACCGAGGCGCCGGCGAGCGAACCGATGACGACCCACACGCGATCGCGGACGCGCAGGGCGCGGTCGGCGACGGCCGCGGAGAGCAGCACCACCACCGCGATGACGACGTCCCAGCCGAAGAACGCGGCGACATCGTTGGCGACCATGTCGTCGACGAAGCGCGGCAGGTCGAGCCCGTGCTCTCCGAGCCAGCCGATGGCGTGGCGATAGGGCACGACGATGCCAACGGCGAGCAGCAGCAGGTAGAGGCGTTGTCGCGGGGTACTCATCGGGTCTCCTGACGTGCGGCGAGGAGGGCATCCGGGGTCTGGCTGCTTCTTCGTCCTGCATCGGTTCCTACGCCGCGTTGTTTCCAGGCGTAGGTTCGTCGCGAGCATTCACCAGGTGACGCGGAGCGCTACGGGTCCGATGTCGACCGCGTTGCGGGTCCATTCGATGTGGTCGACCGGCTCCCGAAGCTGAAGGTCGGGCAGTTGACGGGCGAGCGCGCTGAGTGCGGCGCCGACCTCCAGGCGGGCCAACGGTGCGCCCAGGCAATAGTGGAGCCCGTGACCGAACACCAAGGGCGGGCTGGACTCCCGTCCGGGTAGGAACCGGTCGGGTTCGGGGAAATGCCCGGGGTCTCGGTTGGCGGCTTCGAGCCGGACGAGGACCAGGTCGCCGGCGCTGATTGGGACGCCGGCCAGCTCGAGATCTTCGTGGGCATAGCGGGGAAACGGTTCGCCGGTCAGTCCGGCCTGCATGCGCAGGACTTCCGCCACGGTCGCGTCGGCCTGCTCGGAGTCAGCGGTGGCCAGCGTGGGGAGCCTCCCTTCGGTAAGGAGCCGGATCGTGCCGACGGAGATGGCGTTCGTGGCCGAGAGGTAGCCTGCGGAGACGATCGTGGTGGTCATGGCGATGAGCTCGTGGTCGCTGAGCCGCCCGTCGTCGGTGTCGCGTACCGCGATCAGGCTGCTGAGCAGGTCGTCGCCGGGTTCCTTTCGTTTGGCTGCGACCAGTCCGGCGGCGTAACCGCCGAGCGCGTCCCACGCCTGTGCGGCCGCGGCCATGTCCTCTTCCGCGCCGAAGACGAAATCCGCGGCACTCGCGGCGTCAGCCAGGGCGCGGAATCGCTCGCGCTCGTCGATCCCCACGCCGAGCAGCTCGCTGATCACCGTGATCGACAGCGGGGCGGCGAGTTCCGCCACAAGATCGGCGGGCGGGCCGGCACCGGCGAACGCCGACACATGTCCGGTGGCCAGCTGCTCGATGCGCGGACGCAGTGCGGCAAGACTGCGAGGGCTGAAGGCCTTCGACACCAGGCGACGGAGCCGGGCGTGGGCTTCGCCGTCCTGGAACAACGTGTCGTTGCCGGGGAAATCGGAGCCGGGCGGCGCCAGCCCGAACCGGCGGTCGGACAGGACCGCTGCGACGGCGTCGTAGGAGGTGACCAGCCAGGCAGGTTGCCCGTCCGGGGTGAGCACCCGGGCGACGGGCGTCCTGTCGCGCAGCAACGCGTAGGCCGGTGGCGGCTCCATGGGGTCGGGCCGGTCGAACGGCAGGGTCGGCGTCGTGGTCGTCATGGCGGGCACCTTTCCCCCGGCGATGAGCCGGATCACTTGTCGCACAACCTCGGCTTGGGCGGGGGCGAGCTCGTCAAGGTACGGTTCGACCACCTCCACGCTCCACTCCGGCGGATCCGTTGCGGGACCGGTCAACATGTGTTCAGCGGTGTACTCGGCGAGTGCTGTGGCCAGGGGCGTTATGCGGGAGTCATCCGGCTTGGCCTCGGCCAGTTCGTCGAGTCTGCGATAGAAGTCCTGGCCGCGGGCCGCCACCTCAGGATCGTCGGCCAGTGCGGCGTACCTGGCGGAGGAGCGTTCCCGGTCAGGCGGCGGCGCCATACTGTCCATCAGCACCAGCAGGTCACGATCCCACGCCGCTGACTTCGACGATGCGATGTCGACCTCGCGGAGGAAGGCCACCAGTTCGGGCGAAGCAGTGTCGTCCGGACCCAGCGCCCCGACCTCGGCCTGCCTGAGCAGATCGGCGAGGCGGGATCGTTTGACCTGGATCTCCTGCTCTCGCCGGGCAAGGTCCGCATCGATCTCTCGCAGGATCTCGGGCAAATCCCTGGCCTGGTCGTCCCTGATGATGCCGCCCGCCTCCTCCAGACTCAGCCCGAGATCGACGAGACGGCGGACGCGCGCCAATGCGATGGCGTCGCGCATGCCGTACTCGCGGTAGCCGTTGGCACGGCGGGACGGTTCAGGCAGAACGCCCTGGTGGTGGTAGTAGCGCACCGTCCGGGTCGACACCCCCAGCAGCGCGGCGAGTTCTCCGATCCGCATGCCCACAGTTAAGACCTTGACGCCGCGTCAAGGTCAAACCGGTTTCACAGATTCATAGGAGCTAGGCATCTCCTGCGGCACCCGCGCGCGGGGCCGGACAGGGAAGCCGGGAGCGGGGGAACGGGAAACCACACCCGGCGTCCAGCTCTTGCGGCTGGCTACGCCGTTGCGGTTGACCCGGGGCGCTTTTGTTTGCCTTTGACGGCAACGTCCCGCACTATCAGAGGACCGGCTCCGGCTGGGGCCGGTCCACTCGGTACACGTAGTGCAGCGGGTCATCAATGGGGTTGTCGGGCGTGATGTCCCCTTCGCCGACCCGTCGCAAGCCCGCCTTCTCCAGCGCCCGCCACGACGTCCGGTTTGCCGTCACCACCGGCACCAGAACGCAGGTGGCATCAGGGTAGTCGGACCAGGTGCGCGCGACCATCGAGGCGATGATGCGAGGGCCGAGGCCACGCCCGGTCCACGCCTGGTCACCGATGAGGTAGTCGATGCTCATCGCACCGGAGGGTACGTCGACGACGGGGGACAGGTCGTCGAGATATTCGGGATAGTCGGCGAGCCGGCAGCGCTGCACCAGCCCGATTGGCAGGCCGTCGAGCAGGGCGAGGAAGTCCTCCGACGGCTCCTCGCCTCGGACCGCGGGGCCGAAGTCGCGCAGCACCGCCTCGGCCGAGGTCTCATGGTTCCACCATCGAGCGACGTGCGGCTGCTCCAACCAGCGACGCAACAGGGGGAAGTCGGGCTCGTCGAGCCGGCGCCAGGTGATGGTCATGGGGTCGCTCCTGTGAGGTGGCGGCGGTAGTACCTGGCCTGACGGTCTCGGTGCGCGCAGGACGGGTGGCAGTAGCGCCGGCGCGGATGGTTGCCTACGAACAGCAGCGAGCAGTCGGGGCTGCCGCACCGCCGCAGGACGCTGGAGTGCGGCCGGGTCACCAGCTCTATGCAACAGGTCGCGATACGGCCGAGTACGGCGGCGCTGCCGCCGGTGGTGTCGAGGCGGTGCGCGCTGGGCGTCCCGGCGGTCCAGTCCAGGCGCAGGTGGGTAGGCGCGGCGGCCGCGGCGGCGTTGACCGTGTCGACGGCCCCCGGCTCGGGGACCTGTCCGTCTACGGTCGCCGAAAGCACCTGGTGCACCGCGTCGCGCAGCGCGCGGACCCGCGCGGTCTCTGAGCCCATCGCCCCTCCCGGAGGTGGGAGTCCGTGGTGCGCGGAAACACGTGTGAACCACAGCTCGATCCACCGGGCCGTGCCCAGGAATTCGACACGGTCGTCCCCGATGCCGTAGCGGGTGTTGGCGAACTCCACAGCGACCGGTTCCGTGCCAAGGATCGGGAAGTCCGGGTCGTCCATATTGCTGACGGTAGTATCGCATGCATACCGTCAGCAATAGCTGGATCGACGAGAGTTCCTCGCGGTTCATGACGGTCGGGTCGATGCCATCGCGCGCATTCAATATGCGGGTGGAACTGACGGCAACGTCCCCTACCAGAGGTACGCGGCACGCACTTCAGGTCGCTTCCTAGGTCAGGGCAGGTATGGGGGCGAGGTGCGTAGCGTTCTTGAAAACCGCTA
>NZ_BOOR01000036.1 GCF_016863335.1 Planotetraspora thailandica | reverse complement strand
GCGCACGCAGACCATCGAGGTGCTCGGCCGCGAGCAGAGCGCGTCCGGCTTCACCAGCCTGGTCGCGCCCGCGCCGTACGTCTTCAACCCGGCCTCCGGCAACACGGTGACCATCCCGGTCACCGCGCGAGTCGCCGACGTTCAGCTCAAGATCACTTCGAACACCGGCGCTCCCGCCGGCCAGGTCGCCGAGTTCCAGGTCTTCGGCACCGCGGCACCGAACCCGGACCTCACGATCACGGGCGCGACCTCCTCACCCGCCAACCCCGTCGAGACCGACGCCGTCACCCTGTCAGCGACCGTCAAGAACCAGGGCAACGCCGACTCCGGCGCGACCAACGTCAACTTCTACCTCGGCACCACGAAGGTCGGCACGGCCTCCGTCGGCGCCCTCGCCGCCGGTGCCACCACCACCGTCTCCGCCAACATCGGTCCCCGTGACGCCGGCACGTACGCGCTGAGCGCCAAGGTCGACGAGGCGAACGGCGTCATCGAGCAGAACGAGACCAACAACAGCTTCGCGAGCCCGACCTCGGTCGTCGTCAGGCCCGTCGACAGCTCCGACCTCGTGGCCACGACGAGCTGGACCCCGAGCAACCCGGCCAGCGGCAACGTCGTCACCTTCTCCACAGTGATCAAGAACCAGGGCACCGTGGCCTCCGCGGGCGGCGCCCACGGCATCACCGTGACCGTGACCAACGACTCGGGCACCGTCGTCAGGACGCTGACCGGCTCCTACAGCGGCGCGATCGCCTCCGGCGCGACCACCGGCCCCGTCAACCTCGGGACCTGGACGGCCGCCAACGGCAAGTACACCGTCAAGACCGTGCTGGCCAACGACGCCAACGAACTGCCGGTCAAGCAGGGCAACAACACCGTCTCCCAGCCGTTCTTCGTCGGCCGCGGCGCGAACATGCCGTACGACACCTACGAGGCGGAGACCGGCGTCGTGGGCGGCGGCGCGCAGCTGGTCGGCCCGAGCAGGGACATCGGCACCCTCGCGGGTGAGGCGTCCGGCCGCAGGGCCGTCACGCTGAACACGACCGGCAGCTACGTCGAGTTCACAACCAAGGCCTCCACCAACACCCTGGTCACCCGGTTCTCCATCCCGGACGCCGCGGGCGGCGGCGGCATCAACTCGACGCTGAACATCTACGTCAACGGCACCTTCCTCAAGCCCATCAACCTGACGTCCAAGTACGCCTGGCTGTACGGCAACGAGACCAGCCCGCAGAACTCGCCCACCGCCGGGCCGCGTCACATCTACGACGAGGCGAACGTGCTGCTCGGCACCACCGTCCCGGCGGGCAGCACGATCAGGCTCCAGAAGGACGCCGCCAACACCTCCACTTACGCGATCGACTTCATCGACCTCGAGCAGGTGTCGCCGATCGCCAACCCCGACGCGGCGCACTACGCCGTCCCGACCGGCTTCTCCCACCAGGACGTGCAGAACGCGCTGGACCGGGCCCGCCAGGACACCAGCCTCGTCGGGGTCTACCTGCCCGCCGGCGATTACCAGACGACCGGCAAGTTCAACGTGTACGGCAAGGCGCTCAAGATCGTCGGTGCCGGCCCGTGGTACACCCGGTTCTACGCGCCGACGACGCAGGACAACACCGACGTCGGCTTCGACGCGCAGTCGTCGGCGAACGGGTCGTCGTTCTCCGGATTCGCCTACTTCGGAAACTACGTCACCCGCATCGACGGACCGGGCAAGGTGTTCAACTGGTCCAACGTCTCGAACATGACGATCGACAACGTCTGGGTCGAGCACACGGTCTGCATGTACTGGGGCCAGAACACCGACAACGTCACGATCAAGAACTCCCGGATCCGTGACACGTTCGCGGACGGCATCAACATGACCAACGGGAGCACCGGCAACCTCGTGAGCAACATCGAGGCTCGCACGACCGGCGACGACAGCTTCGCGCTGTTCTCGGCCATCGACGCGGGAGGCGCCGACGAGATCAACAACGTCTACGAGAACCTGACGGCCATCCTGCCCTGGCGTGCGGCCGGTGTCGCCGTCTACGGCGGTTACGCCAACACGTTCAGGAACATCTACATCGCCGACACCCTGACCTACTCGGGCATCACGATCAGCTCGCTCGACTTCGGGTACCCGATGAACGGGTTCGGCGCCAGCCCGCCCACCACGTTCGACAACATCTCGATCGTCCGTGCGGGCGGTCACTTCTGGGGGGCGCAGACCTTCCCCGGAATCTGGATCTTCTCGGCCTCCAAGGTGTTCCAGGGCATCCGCGTGAGCAACGTGGACATCGTGGACCCGACCTACAGCGGCATCATGTTCCAGACGAACTACGTCGGCGGGCAGCCGCAGAACCCGGTCAAGGACACGATCTTCACGAACGTCTCGATCACGGGCGCCCAGAAGAGCGGCGACGCCTTCGACGCCAAGTCCGGATTCGGCATCTGGGTCAACGAGATGCCGGAGGCGGGCCAGGGACCGGCGGTCGGTTCCGCCACCTTCAACAACCTGCAGATGAGCAACAACGCTCAGAACATCAAGAACACGACGTCGACCTTCTCCATCATCCAGAACCCCTGACCGGGTGAACCCCTGAAACCGGTGCCGCCGGGAGGCAGTCCTCCCGGCGGCACCGCCGTTTCCGGCTTCGATAAGCGGATGCGCGGGGTCACCCCGGTGAGCCAGACTCCGAGGTGATGGACGAACGAAGAATGGTGAAAGTCTCGAAATATCTTTCCAAGCATCTACGGCACCAGCCGGGCCGGATCGGCATCACACTCGATTGCAACGGCTGGGTGGGCGTGGACGACCTGCTGCGGGCGGCCGCGGCGCACGGGTTCCCCATCTCACCGGCCGAGCTCGCCGAGGTGGTCGCGGGCAACGACAAGCAGCGTTACACGCTCGCGGACGGCCGGATCCGCGCCAACCAGGGCCACACGGTGCCCGTCGACCTGGGCCTTCCGCCGGTCGAGCCGCCCGCCTTCCTCTACCACGGGACGGTCGGCGCGAACCTCGCCCGGATCCTGGATGAGGGCCTGCGGCCGATGAGCCGGCACCACGTGCACCTGTCCCCGGACCGGGAGACCGCGACCCGGGTGGGGGCCCGGCGCGGCAAGCCGGTCGTGTTGTCGGTCGGATCGGGCGCGATGCACGCCGCCGGGCACGTCTTCTACCGCAGCGCCAACGGCGTCTGGCTGGTGGACCACGTCCCGGCGTCCTTCATCCGGATCCCCGGCTGACGGGTCATCCGAGCTTGACGGGCCCGATGCTCAGTGAGTGGACGGCCGGGCCCGCGCAGTGCGCGACCGGCCACGGCAGGAACACCGCGGTCTCCAGGTTGGGGGGATACACGCGCAGTCCCAGCGCCTTGTCGAGCCCGCACGACTTCGGGTCGTTTCCGCCCACACCGTTGCTGTCGCGCATGAGGGCGACGGCGGTGACGCCGGGCTTGAGCGTCACGGTCGAGGCGGCCTCCTTGGTCCTCTCGGCGGCGTTGCCGGACTGCACGCCGTCTTCCGCGACGTAGGAGACGCCGGGGTAGCCGGACAGGCTGCAGGCGGCCTTGGAGGCGTTGGTGAAGTTGATCGGCACGTACAGCTGGCCGGCTCCGGCGTCGGGGGTTCCCCGGGTGACCTTGAGCTGGGCGCCGGTGCAGGCCATGATGGCCGACGGCTTGCCGACGACGGGCAGGGAGCCCGGGCCGTCGCCCGTGGGGATCGCGGGTGCGACGGTCGCCGGGTGGTCCCCGGCCGCGGGCTGTGCCGTACCAGGCAACGGCGTGGGGCTCTGTCCGCCCGAGGCGGTGCCGACATTCACGCAGCCGCTCAGCACGGCCAGCGCGGCGGCCGCGGTCGCCGCCGAGAGCCTGGCCCGTGACCCGGCCGTCTTCGGGAGTTTCACGCTGGTGCGCCGCTCCGCGCCGGCTTCCCGATGGTTCGCCACGTCTTCCTCATTTCCTGGGTCGTGGACGGCGTACGCCGGTCCTCATTCAGTGAGATGAGGGGCGGGCCGGAAAAAGTTCTCACAGGTCACGGGCCACTATGTGATTTTCAGGCTGCCGATGATCTGGTCGGTCATGTCCGAGCCGCCGTTCTGGCGGATCTGCAGGTACACCTGCACCTTCTTGCCGCTCGTCTGGGCCAGAGAGATCTCCTCGATCGAACCCGGACCGCAGGAGGTCCACCGGCGTACGACGCCGCGCCACACGGAACTCGCGTAAATCTGGTCGCTCGTGAACCTGCAGGCGCTGTGCTGGATCGCGGCGACACGGTCGGGCAGGGCGGTCTGCTGTGTGAGACCCACGAACACGCCGCTGACCCCGGAGGGCAGCTTCTGCCAGATGTTCATGTCGGTCGCCACGGTGAGGCCGGGCTCCTTGTCGCCGGGCAGCCTCAGCGCACCCGGGTCCCAGCCGTCGTTGACCAGCTGCCGGGCCCACGCCGCGGGCACCTTCAGGGTGATGCGCCCGGTCGCGTCGCCGATGGTCGTCGTCGTCTCGGGAGTGCGGTCGCCGGTCAGGAAGGTCACGACGCCTGCTCCTGCCAGGCCCGCCGCGGCGACGGCCGCGGCGACGAAGACGGTGAGCCGGGTGCGCCGGCCGGGCGTTCCGCTGCGTCGGCGTCCCCGCGTTCCGGCGGGAGGCCGGACAGGATGCGGGCCAGGGTGTGGGACAGGGTGCGGGCCGGGCCGGGTGTCGGCAGGCACGGGGACGCCATTCCCGGCCTGTTCGTCCGCCCACGTGCCGCGTACCGAGAGGTGGCCGGTCGCGGGAGGCCCCGCCGTGGAAGGCGCTGTGGAGGGCGCTGTGGAGGGCGCTGCGGAGCCCGCCATGGAGAGGGACCGTGCCGGTGCGGGCAGGGGGGCCGGGTGAAGGCCGAGCCGCGCGAGGTGCGCCTCGAGTTCGGCCGCGAAGTCGCCGGCGCTCGCGTACCGCAGCTCGCGGTCGGGCGCCATGGCCCGCTGGATGGCCTGCCGTACACCGTCGGGGAGGTCGGGGCGCAGGTCGCCGGGGGGTACGGCCTGGCCGGGCGGGCCCGGCACGCGTCCGGTCACCAGGTGATAGGTGAGGGCGCCCAGGCCGTACACGTCGGCTCGTTCGTCGATGCCCGTCCCCGGCGTGGCCTGTTCGGGCGCCATGTAGCCCGCGGATCCCGCGGCCATGGTGAGCCCCGACGACTGGGCCAGGCTCTTGGCCAGGCCGAGGTCGGCGATCAGCAGCCGGTCACGCCCGCCCTGCCCGCTCCTGACCAGGACGTTCGACGGCTTGATGTCGCGATGGACGATGCCGGCCTCGTGAAGGGCGGCCACCCCGCGGGCGGTCTCGGCTGCCAGCCGCAGCGCTTCGTGGACCGGCAGCGGGCCCCCGGCGAGCCGGTCCTGGAGCGTGCCCCGGTCGGCGTGCTCCATCACGAAGTACGGCCGGTCGTCGGGGAGCTGGCCGATGTCGAAGACCTGCACCACGCCGCTGGAGGCGGCCCGGCGCAGCAGCCGCGCCTCGGAGAGGAACCGCTCTCTGATGTCCATGCGGTACGCCCAGTTCTCCGCCATGATCTTGACCGCCACGGGCGCTTCGAGCAGCTCATCGTGGGCGAGCCAAACCGTGGCGAACGCTCCGGCGCCCAGAGGCCGCTCGAGCCGATAGCGGCCGATCTGGAGGGGATGAGGCATGCCCTATATCATGCCCGGGTCATCCCACTACTGGGTGAACACCCCAGTCAACGCCCTGATCAGCACCGCCGGCCAGCCCTCGCCTGACGGCGATCGGAAGGAGCCTCCGCGCGTGCCCTCCCCCTTGAATGCATCGGATGACGTGGAGGACCTCGCCAGGCGGGCCGTCGCCGGCGACCCCGGCGCGCTGGACGCGCTGCTCCGCAGGATCGGGCCCGAGGTCCTGCGCCGTTGCGGCCGCTTCCTGCCGTACCGGGAGGACGCGGAGGAGGCGGCGCAGGATGTGTTGCTCCTGGTGTCCCGCAAGATCCACACGTTCGAGGGGCGCAGCAGGTTCAGCACATGGCTGTATGCGGTGGTGGCCAACGCCGCCCGCCAGAAGTACCGGGAGCTGAAGAGACGCGCGGGGGAGGAGAGCTTCGGCGGCGAGGAGATCTCGCGTCCCGACCCGCGCACCACCAGCGTGATCGCGGGCTCCCGCGTCGACCTGCTTGAGGCCCTGGATCGGCTGGAACGGGAGAACCCCCAGCTCGTGATGCCGTTCGTCTACCGGGACATCTGCGAGATGGACTACAACGAGATCGCCGAGCGCATGGGGCTTCCGCTGGGCACCGTGAAATCCCGGCTCCACCACGCCCGCCGGTACGTCCAGGAGCGGCTCACCGACAGGTCCTGATCGGCGACCGTCCCAGGGCTCCGTATGTCACGTATCGCCTGCAAGGCGGTACACAAGACGGTGGTCGCCGTTCAGCTTGGGATCTTGAAGGTGTAGGGCTATTCGAAGGGTGAGGCGGCGTGGACGCCTTGCGCTGGTGGTGTCGGCCGCCCCCAGGCGACAGCGGGACGGTGTGTCCCGCGGGGTAGGTCACGGTGCCGGCGGCGGTGCCGATGACGAAGTCATCCAGGGTGAACCGCGGGGACGGGCGACCGTTTAACCATTGCATTGTCCATTCGCTGCCGCCTTGGGTGAAACCGACGAAATTACGGCTCGACGTCGAACAGGATCAAAGGAAATAGGGCTCCGGTGCAGTCGATTCCACCGGAGCCCTTTTGTCTTCATGCTTTTAAGAATTCATCCCGGGAAGGCGCTCACCGAGAGTTCGACGCGACCAGAGACGGAGCAGTGGTCTCTCGTTGTCAGCAGGCACCAAGATTCGCATGAACATGGTGATTCCGGTATACCACCCGCTCACTCCGAGGCATCCGGGCCGCCCGTCAGGTCGGTTATCGGCAACTACCTCGGCCGCTTCTCGTCCTGCAAGTCCTACTGGACGTCCGACGTGGGCTCGTTGTCGACGTCCACCGACGCCTTGTTCTTGATTTCCTTTCCAGCGACGAAGGCCCCGTTGTCGATCTGGACCGCGGAGTCGTTGGACTGCTTGACGTAGCCGGAGCCTGCGTCGGCAGGCGAATTGTTATTGCTCTGGTCGACCCTGACGCTGGAGGTGTTGTTGCTTCCTATGTTGCCAATCGTGACGCCATGCCCCGGGTTGGACTCGGCGCCGGCAGTCGTGGCACACAGGGCGAGGGCGCCGCCGGCAAGGGCGGTGCCGAGTGCGAGGCCGGTGATGACCTTCGTGAACATGGACGTGTCCTCCTTGAAAGTCGTTCCATTGCCAAAATTCTCTGACATTCATTCTCGGAATGACTGAGAAATGTTCGATTACCCTTGTTCGGCCATCGTCATGCACTGTCTTGATTTCCAGCCGCATTGCAGTGCAAACGAGGATGTAAGGCCTTTGATTTCCTATTATCGATTAGGCTTCTTTGAACTATTAATGACGGATTTGTTCCGCATTGTCCGAGGAGCGCCTGCTGGCCAGGGTTGAGCCTGCGCCGGCGCGAACCCATGGCGCTTCGGTGGCGGCGGATCAGCCCGGCCACGTAGGTGAGGGTGCGGCGTGACAACGGCAGGGCGGCACGGTAGAACAGCACAGAAGCTCCTGGCGATACACGATCTTGGTCGACGTGCATCCTCCAGGAGCTTCTGCAGCTTCATGACGCAGACACGCCGCCTGTGATCCCCCCGGACCAGCCACGTCAGGCTGGAAAGGGCTCAGTGGTCTCTCGTTGTCAATAGGCACCAAGATTCGCATGAACATGGTGATTCTGGTTTACCACCCGCTCACTCCGAGGCATCCGGGCGCCGGTCAGGTCGGTTATCGGCAATTACCTTGGCCGCTTCTCGTCCTGCAAGTCCTACTGGACGTCCGACGGGGGCTCGTTGTCGACGTCCACCGACGCCTTCTTCTTGATGTCATTTCCGGCGAAGAAGGCCCCGGTGTCGCTCTCGATCGCGGAGTTGTTGGACTGCTCGACGGGGTATCCGTTGGAAGGCGAATTGGTATTGCTCTGGCCGACGGAGACGGTGGAGGTGTTGCCGCTTCCTATGTCCCCAATCTTGACGCCATGCCCCGGGTTGGACTCGGCGCTGGCAGTCGTGGCACACAGGGCGAGGGCGCCGCCGGCAAGGGCGGTACCGAGCGCGAGGCTGGTGATGACCTTCGTGAACATGGACGTGTCCTCCCTGAAAGTCGTTCCATTGCCAAAATTCTCTGACATTCATTCTCGGAATGACTGAGAAATGTTTCGATGACCCTTATTCGGCCATCGTCGTGCGCTGTCTTGATTTCCAGTCGCATTACAGCGCAAACGAGGATCTAAGGCTTTTGATTTCCTATTATCAGTTATAGGCTTCTTCAGGCTATTAATGACTGATTTGTTCCGTATTGTCCGGTTTGGCGAGTGTTAGGAAGGGTGATGGTCCCCCAGGGCAACCGTGAGATGATCTCCGGTGTCGCGGACCGGATGACAGGTGTCCAGCCGACGATGAGGTCGCCGCGTTGACCGTACGGCAGGCGAATAATTCATCCCGGGTCGGAAGGCGCTCGCCGAGAGTTCGACGCGTCCAGAGACGGAGCAGTGAGCCTTTTCACCCTGCTTCTCGGGCTTGTAGGACGTGGATTGCTTTGACCGGTTGCCCTGCTCGTTTGGGGCAGCAGCGGAGCTTTCGTAGGAGTCGCCAGCCTTCAACTGCGCATTCGCCCGCTCGCCGGGACTGCGCAGCCGGGCGTGTGCGGCATTGGCGACCTTCTGGCCGACCGCCTGCGACGACCTCGGCGTAGGTCTCGCCTTTGCTCAGATGGACCAGCACGAGGGGCGCCTGCCGGCCCGGGTTGAGCCTGCGCCGGCGCGAGCCCATCGCGCTTCGGTGGCGGCGGATCAGCCCGGCCACGTATATCGGCTGCAAGGCGGTGTACAAGACGGTGGTCGCCGTTCAGCCTGGGATTTTGAAGGTGTGGGACCATTCGAAGTGTGAGGCGGCGTGGACGCCTTGCGCTGGTGGTGCCGGCAGCTCGTAGGCGACAGCGGGACGGCGTGTCCCGCGGGGCAGGTCACGGTGCCGGCGGCGGTGTCGATGACGAAGTCATCGAGGGTGAACCCGCCGGGGACGAGCGACCGTTTAACCACTGCATTGTCCGTTCGCCGCCGCCTTGGGCGAAACCGACGAAATTACGACTCGACGTCGAACGGGATCAAAGGAAATAGGGCTCCGGCGCAGTCGATTCACCGGAGCCCTATTTCCTTCATGCTTTTAAGAATCCATCCCGGATCGGAAGGGGCGCTCACCGAGAGTTCGACGCGTCCAGACACGGAGCGGTGGTCTCTCGTTGTCAGCAGGCACCAACATTCGCATGAACATGGTGATTCTGGTTCACCAGCCACTCAGTCCGAGGCATCCGGGCCGCCCGTCAGGTCGTTATCGGCAGTGACCTCAGCCGCTTCTCGTCCTGCAAGTCCTACTCGGCGGTCATGGCCATCTGGGGCCAGTCGTGCTTCTTGCCGTCGTCCTTCTTCTCGATCTCGACCTCGTTGTCCTTCCCGACATTGTTACCGTTCCCGGCGATGACCGAGTTGATCTGCGTGACTTTACCGTCGTCGCCGTCGTGGCCCTTGCCGTAGCCGTTGCCGTAGCCGCCGGTGCCTTCGTTGTTGCTGTTGTTCTGACTGACGTATTGCCAGACGTCCCCGTCCCAGTTCAGGTTCCCGACTTGGTTGTCCTTGACTTTGTTGTCCTTGATTTCGTTGTCCTTGATTTCCACCTTCTTGCGCGGCGGGCACTTGTGCGGCGGGCACCAGTCCGACGGGGCACCCAGGGTCGTTACCCCAGTCGGGTTGGACGCGGCGCTGGCAGTCGTGGCATACAGAGCGAGGGCACCGCCGGTAAGGGCGGTGCTGAGCGCGAGGCCGGTGACGAGATTCTTGAACATGGGCGTGTCCTCCTTGAAAGCCTTCCATGCCAGAATTCTCTGGACATTCATCTCAGAATGACCGAGAAATGCATCGACGGCCCATATCGGGTCTCATCGTGCGCAGTCTAGATTTCCAGCCGTATTGCAGCGCAAACAAGGGTCCAACGCTTTTGATCTCGTATTATCAGTTTATAGGCTTCTTCAGACTATTAATGACGGATTTGTCTGTACTGTCCGATTTGGCGAGCGTTCGGAAGGGCGACGGTCTCCCAGGGTGACCATGAGATGATCTCCGGGCGTCGCAGACCGGATGACAGGTGCCCGGCCAACGATGAGGTCGCCGCGTTGGCCGTACGGCAGGCCGAGACGATCGCTCAATTGGAAGCGACGGTGGGACGGCTGACGGGGGCCGAGTTGGAGCGGCGACTGGGCGCAACTCGGGCAACTCCTCGCTCCCGCCGTCCAGCGACACGTTCTCCCGCTCAGAGAAGCAGGCGGCCAAGAACAGCGGGTGCAAGCGGGGCCGTCAGCGGGGCGCAGGCCTGGCCATGGTTGCCGTGCCTGATGCGGTCGAAGACCACCTGTGCCGCCTGTGACGGCCGCGGTGCAGCACCCGGAGATGAGCGTCGGGGGCCGAACTTGCGGGCGCTGGGCGGCTACCTGGCGGTGCTCCAGCACCGTGTGGTGGAGCGGTGTGCGCAGCTGATCGCCGAGATGACCGGAACGAACATCTCGTGGGCGGCCGGAGTGCTGGAGGAAGCCGCCGGTCTGGCCGCTGAAAGTGGACACACGCTGATCCGCGCGCTGCTGACGCTGGTGCATGACTCGCTGTCGCTCTACAACAGCTACCCGGATCGGCTTGGCCCGGCATTGGCGGGGCGCACCTGGTCAGAGAGTCGACCGTGAGCAGGACCATCCCGGATGCCCCGCCCAGATCCGCTGGGCGTTGGCCGAGTTGAACGCCAGGAAGCCAGGCAGTGGATGAGCCGACCCGAGTTTCGTGGAGGCCCGCCACGATCTTGCAGGACGATCGGCTGCGGACGGGAAAAGGATGGTAGTGCGTTGGAAGTCACCGCCTCCCCGGAACACCCCCGGGCGGCCCACTATGCCCAGCACCAACCCCATCGGATGATCAAGGGGAAATCGCCGCAAGGCGAAGCAGTTCAGCAGGTACGCCCAAGGGCTGAGCCATCGAGGTGAGTATCGGTGACATTGAAACCGGGGCCCTGTTGTTGCCGCTCATCGCTCCGGAGTCGGCGTAGAGCCATAGACACCACGATCTTGCGGTGGTGGAAAGATGGTCTTCATGGGAAAAGTGCCTTCTGAACTGGTGTGGGCGGACCTTCGGCAAGGTCCGATCCTTCCAGATCAAAGGCACTTTTCTCATGCAAACGATCAGTTCGGCGAAACTAGCCGCGAAAGTCCGCGGCTAGTCAATGAAGTTATCGTTTCCTTGGTCGATATAAGGGTGCCCCGCCATGGCGGGGTCCATTGCGGTGGTGTTCACCTGATCGATTACTGGCTCGCACACGTAAGGGGAAAGTAGGTTAAGGTTAATCAACCCCAGCCCCCCGCAGATTACGGCGTTGCCGTTGCCTTGTGTTATGCCGTGGCCGTGGCCGTGGCTGTAGCCGTAGCCGTAGCTGTAGCCGTAGCTCGGCGTTATGCCCCCCAGGATCGGAAGGATGGACAGGAGGTCGAGGTCCTGGGTGGACAGGACGTCGGTGGTCTTCTCCATTGACCCGCTACTCCCCGCGTGGGAGTAGGTGCCGCCCTTCTCAGCAGCAGCTTGGGCCGGTGCGGCGAACATGCCCGCGATGCCGACGGTAAGTGCGACCGTGGCGGCCGCCTTAGCCATTCGCTTCATAACTCCCCCGGTTGATATTCCTTTTACGAGAGTGGAACGACGAACCCAAGAACCCCGTGGTTCGGCGAGCGCGCCGACAAGGACGAGAGCATTCCTATCACCTCTTGAGAACGTGGGAACGACCGCTTCTGGGAGGCGTCTGGATAGGTCGGCGCCGGGAAAGTCCGGACATGAGGTTACCGATGGTCAGGCCGCCGCCCATCAGGGAGAAAGTTGCGGTAAACATGCACCGCTAAGTTGGAAACAGATATTTCGGTCTCTTTTGCCGACACGCGCCGTGACCTCAATCGGGCGTCGGAACTTCCGCGACAATCCGGACGAGTCGATGCTTGCGGTAGTCACTCGGGGAGAACCAGGCGGCCAGATCGTCAGCGAATAATTGCTCACATAGAGGACAGCCGCCCGTTCGAACGCTGGGGCATGACCAGGGGTAGTGTCCCGATCAACCTTGGGGTTCCCCGTCGCTGCACAGCGGCGGGGAACCTCGCGTTCGGGGGCATCGGATATGAATGAGATGCCGGCCGTACAAGACGAGCCGGCGGGGAGGTCACAGATGCAGCAGAGCGGTCCGCGCCCCGTCAGGGCGCCACGTGGGACGACGCTGAACACCCGGGGCTGGCAGCAGGAGGCCGCCCTGCGGATGCTGATGAACAACCTCGACCCGGAGGTCGCCGAGCATCCCGACAAGCTCGTCGTCTACGGGGGGACGGGCAGGGCCGCCCGCGACTGGCGCTCGTTCGACGCGATCGTGCGCACGCTCGGCACGCTGAAGCCGGACGAGACGATGCTCGTGCAGTCGGGCCGCCCGGTGGGCGTCATGACCACCCACGAATGGGCGCCGCGCGTGCTCATCGCCAACTCCAACCTGGTGGGCGACTGGGCGACCTGGCCGGAGTTCCGGCGGCTGGAGCAGCTCGGCCTCACGATGTACGGCCAGATGACCGCCGGCTCGTGGATCTACATCGGCACCCAGGGCATCCTCCAGGGCACCTACGAGACGTTCGCGGCCGTGGCCGCCAAACGGTTCGGCGGGTCCCTCACCGGTACGATCACCCTCACCGCCGGACTCGGCGGCATGGGAGGCGCCCAGCCGCTCGCGGTCACCATGAACGGAGGCGTGGCGATCTGCGTCGACTGCGACCCGCGCTCCATCGAACGCCGCATCGAGCACCGCTACCTCGACGTCCGCGCCAAGGACCTCGAAGAGGCCCTGCGCCTGGCCTACGAGGCGCGTGACAGCCGCCGCCCGCTGTCGATCGGGGTCGAGGCCAACGCGGCCGAAGCCGTACCGGCCCTGCTGACGCTGGGCGCGGAGATCGACATCGTCACCGACCAGACCTCCGCACACGACCCGCTGAGCTACCTGCCGATCGGCGTGGCGTTCGAGGACATGGCCGCGGAGGCCGCCAAGGACCCGGAGGGCTTCACCGAACGGGCCCGCGCCTCGATGGCCAGGCACGTCGCGGCCATGGTCGGCTTCCAGGACGCCGGGGCCGAGGTCTTCGACTACGGCAACTCCATCCGCGGCGAGGCCAAGCTTGCCGGCTACACGCGGGCCTTCGACTTCCCCGGCTTCGTACCCGCCTACATCCGGCCGCTGTTCTGCGAGGGCAAGGGCCCCTTCCGCTGGGCGGCCCTGTCCGGCGAGCCTGCCGACATCGCCAAGACCGACAAGGCGATCCTCGACCTCTTCCCCGACAACGAGCCGCTGGCCCGGTGGATCAGGATGGCGGGCGAGAAGGTCGCCTTCCAGGGGCTGCCGGCGCGGATCTGCTGGCTTGGGTACGGCGAGCGCGACAAGGCCGGTGAGCGGTTCAACGACATGGTCGCCTCGGGCGAGCTGCAGGCGCCCATCGTGATCGGGCGCGACCACCTCGACGCCGGCAGCGTGGCCTCGCCGTACAGGGAGACGGAGGCCATGCTCGACGGGTCGGACGCCATCGCCGACTGGCCCCTGCTCAACGCGATGGTCAACGTCGCCTCCGGCGCGTCGTGGGTGTCGATCCACCACGGCGGTGGCGTCGGCATCGGCCGGTCCATCCACGCGGGCCAGGTCACGGTGGCCGACGGCACGGCCCTCGCGGGCGAGAAGATCCGCAGGGTCCTGACCAACGACCCGGGCATGGGCGTGATCCGGCACGTCGACGCGGGCTACGAGCGGGCCGCCGAGGTCGCGGAGGAGCGCGGCGTGCGCGTCCCGATGAACGAGGACGGCGCGTGACCGACCCCGAGGCCGCGGGCGACACCTTCCGCCGCATGTGGGACGAACTGCTGCCCGTCGGACGGCATGCCGGGACGGGCGGCTACCGGCGGCACGCCTGGACGGCGGCCGACGCCGAATGCCGGGCGTGGTTCCGTGAGCAGGCGCTCGGCCGGGGGCTCGCCTACGAGGTCGACAGGAACGGCAACCAGTGGGCCTGGGCGGGCGACCCCGCCGCCGGCGGCGCGATCGTCACCGGCTCACATCTCGACTCGGTGCCCGACGGCGGGGCCTTCGACGGCCCGCTCGGCGTGATCTCGGCCTTCGCGGCACTCGACGTGCTCACGGACCGGGGAACGGACCTGCCGCGCCCGCTCGGCATCGTCAACTTCGGCGACGAGGAGGGAGCCAGATTCGGCGTCGCCTGCGTCGGATCACGGCTGATGACGGGCGTGCTCGACCCCGCCAGGGCCCGATCCCTCACCGACGACGGCGGCGTGAGCCTGGCGACCGCCATGGAAAGAGCCGGCCGGGATCCCTCCGCCCTTGGCCGCGACGACGAACGGCTCGCCGGCATCGCCGCCTTCGTCGAGCTTCACGTCGATCAGGGCAGGAACCTCGGCGAGGCGCCCGTCGGCGTCGCCTCCGCGATCTGGCCGCACGGCCGATGGCGGTTCGACTTCCGCGGCCGGGCCGACCACGCGGGGACGACGCGCATGGAGGACCGCGACGATCCCATGCCGGCCTTCGCCGCCGCCGTGCTCGACGCCAGGGAGCGGGCGCGGCGTGCCGGTGCGCTCGCGACGTTCGGCAAGGTCGCGGTCGAGCCCAACGGCACCAACGCCATCGCCTCCCGGGTCACCGCCTGGCTCGACTCCCGCGCCGCCGATCCCGATGTGCTCGACAGGATGGTGCGGGAGATCGCCGGCGCGTCCGGGGCGGAGGTGACACAGGAGTCGTACACGCCCGTGGTGGAGTTCGACGGCACGCTCAGGGATCGGCTGGCGGAGTTGCTCGGAGGCGTCCCCGTCCTGCCGACGGGGGCGGGTCACGACGCGGGCATCCTCGCGTCCGCCGTGCCGACCGCCATGCTGTTCGTGCGGAACCCGACCGGCGTCTCCCACTCCCCGGCGGAGCACGCCGACGAGTCCGACTGCCTGGAGGGTGTGGCCGCCCTCACCCACGTCCTCGACGACCTCCTCCACACGCCCCAACCTCTGGGGTGATCACGCAGAAGTTCGAGCAACATGCCCCCCAACGCTTGCGCGTGATCATGCAGAAGTTCGAGGAAGTGATGCTTGAGCTGGGGTGATTCATTTCGTGATCATGCAGAAGTTCGGAGACTTATGCCCTGACGTGCTCGTATGCCGATCGTGATCATGCACTGCCCGTCTGGGTTCGTGGTCGAGCGCGTGCATGATCACGCACATCGTTTCCGCAGGTCGGATGAGTCGGGTTCGACTTACTGCATGATCACGAAACGCGTCGGCGCAGGTCAACGGGCATGATCTCGAACTTCTGCATGATCACGCTCAAATGTGGGGGGGATCGTTCAGTGTGAGCGTGCGCTGATCAGGCCGGATTCGTAGGCGAAGACGACGAGCTGCGCGCGATCACGGGCTCCGAGCTTGGTCATCGCCCGGCTGACGTGGGTCTTGGCCGTGTACGGGCTGATCACCATGTGCGCGGCGATGTCGTCGTTGGTGAGGCCACGGCCGACCAGGGCCACGACCTCCCGCTCGCGCTGGGTCAGCACCT
This sequence comes from Planotetraspora thailandica, assembly GCF_016863335.1. GTDB lineage: Bacteria > Actinomycetota > Actinomycetes > Streptosporangiales > Streptosporangiaceae > Planotetraspora > Planotetraspora thailandica. The sequence continues at coordinate 94,947 of NZ_BOOR01000036.1, read as the reverse complement.
CCATCGCCGCCGGGCGCATCGTGTCCGGAGGGCGCGACACGTATTCGCTGATCAGCTTGCGGGTGACGGCGGGAGACAGGAGGGCTTCGCCGTCGACGGCGACCCTGACGGCCCTGATGAGGTCGGCCGGCTCGGTGTCCTTGAGCAGGAACCCGCTCGCACCCGCCCGTAGGGCCTGGAACACGTACTCGTCGAGCCCGAAGTTGGTGATGATGACGACGCCCACGCCCGCCAGGCGGGGGTCGGCGGCGATGCGCCGTGTCGTCTCGATGCCGTCCATCCCGGGCATCTGGATGTCGACGAGGGCGACGTCCGGCAGGTGCCGTACCGCCGAGGCGAGGCACTCCTGGCCGTCGCGGGCCTCGGCGACCACCTCGATGTCGTCCTCGGCGTTGAGGAGGGCGCGGAACCCCGCCCGGATGAGCGCCTGGTCGTCGGCGAGGAGCACGCGGATCGTCCGGTTCATGCCGCGCCCTCACCCGCCTGCGCCGCGTTCAGGGGGATCTCCGCCCTCACGGTGAAGCCGCCCTCGGTCCGTGCTCCCGCGCGTAGCCTGCCGCCGAGTGCGGTGACCCGCTCGCGCATGCCCGACAGGCCGAAGCCTTCCACGGGTACGGATCCGGCGTGGGCCCGGCCGTCGTCGTCGACCTGCACGACGAGTTCGCCCGGGTCGAAGCGCACGCTAACGGCCGCCGTCGCCCGCCCGGCGTGGCGGGTGACGTTGGTGAGGGCCTCCTGGACGATGCGGTACGCGGCGCGGTCGACCTCGCCGGGCAGCGGCCGCCGGGTTCCACTGATCTCCAGGTCGGCGGCCAGGCCGGTCGACCGTACGCGATCGACCAGGTCGGGAAGCCGGTCCACCCCGCCGCCCGCCGTCTCGTCGCCGGGGACACGGAGCACTTCGAGGGTGGCGCGCAGCTCGCGCATCGCCTCGCCGGCGGCCTCCTGAATAGTGACCAGCGCCTCCGGCGCGTCCTCGCCGCGCTTGCGGGCCAGATGGACGGCCACGCCCGCCTGCACCTTGATGACGGAGATGCTGTGGGTCAGGGAGTCGTGCAGTTCGCGTGCGATCCGCAACCGCTCCTCCCCGGCGCGCCGCAGGGCCGTCTCCTCGCGTGTGCGCTCGGCCTCCATCGCGCGCTGCTCGACCTGTTCCAGATACGCCCTCCGCTGCCGGGAGAGCATCCCCGCCACGGTCGCGGCGACGAACCAGCCGAGCAGCAGGCCCGTACGGTCGACGACCTCGCGCGGGGCCGACGTCGCCGACGACAGGGTGATTGCCAGGCTGCCGGACAGGAAGACGACACCGGCCGCGATCGCGGGCAGCCGCCGCCCCGCCCTCGCGGCGAAAAATGCGGCGATCAGCACCGGAAAGGCCGCCGACGTCGTCTCGCCCCACCGCAGGAGGTAGGCGAGCATCGCCACGGTGGTGACCGGCAACGCCACGAGGGGAGTGCGGCGGCTGACGGCGAGGCCGAGCGTGCCGGCCACGACGGCGGCATAACCGACGGGTTCCGGCGTGAAGCTCTGGGGTGCGATCTCCGGCGTGGTCAGCCCGCTGACCGTCAGCAGTGCGCCGACGACGCAGGCGAGCACGAGGTCGGGTGCGTGGTCGCGCCATCCGCGTTCCATGCCCGCACCCTAAATCGCGCTCGCCGTTCCGGCCTCCTCCCGCAGGACCCATCTGGGACTACTCCCTCTGGAGTACGGCACGGCGCCCGGGCGTGCGGCGGAAGTGGCGACGACCGCATTCGCCGGTATGACGACACGGACATGCCCGGCGAGCAGCATCGATGGCGATCGCCGCTGAAGTCAGGAGGCCGCCGTGCCCGCTCCCTTTCGTTATGTCACACCGGTCGCGCCGAAGGAGGCCGACGGCCGGGTCGCCGCGGTCTACCGCCAGATCGCCCAGGATTTCGGCCTTGCCCGCATGCCGCTGTTCATGACGCTGTCGCCGGCACCGGACGTGCTGGCCGCCGTCTGGTCCCTGCTGCGCGAGTCGCTCGTCGCCGGGTCGGCCTCGCGTACCGACAAGGAGGTCGTCGCCGTCGCCGTGTCATCTGCGAACCGGTGTCCCTTCTGCGTGTCCGCACATTCGGTGCTCCTTCACGCCACCGGCGCGCACGGCCTCGCGGAGACGGTCGCACGCGGTGACACGCCCGCCGATCCCCGCCACGCGCGCCTGTTCGCGTGGGGGGCGGACACCCGCACGACCGGTATGACGGCTCCGCCGGTCCCTCCCGATGTCGCGGCGGAGTACATCGGCACGGCGCTGACCTTCCATTTCATCAACCGCATGGTGTCGGCCCTGCTCACCGACGACGTCCTCCCCGGCGGGCTCCAGCGGTGGCGCCCGGTTCGCCGTCTCGCCGGCCGGATGGTGGCCGGAGCCACGCGTCGCCGGCACGTCTCGGGGACCAGCCTCGCGCTGCTCGACGGGGACCCCGCGGACGAGACTCCGGCATGGGCGGCGGGCTCGCCGAGCGGCCGCGCGATGGGGACCGCGTTCGCGGCCCTGCATAAAGCCGCCGCCAGAGGAGGGGAGTCGCTCAGTTCCCAGGCTCGCCTGGCCGTACGGGATGAAGTGGACGCGTGGGACGGGGCCCACCCGGCGTTGACGGGCGGGTGGCCGACGGATCGGCTGAGCGGCCTGCCCGCCGTCGACCGTCCCGGAGTCCGGTTGGCGCTGTTGGCGGCGATGGCGCCGTATCGCGTGTCCGACCGGGATGTCGCGGAGTGGCGCTCGGCCACCGGCGTGCATGGGGACGCCGCTCTCGTCCGCCTCCTCGCCTTCGGCGCCATGACCGCCGTCACCCACCTCCTTGGGAGTGATCATGCAGAAGTTCGCCAAAAGGCAATGTGACCTGCGCCCCCTCTGCGCGTGATCATGCAGAAGTTCGGCGGCGTCCGCGCTGACCTGCTCGTTCGAGGTTCGTGATCATGCACTTCCGCGTCATAGGCGTGGCGAACCAAGGTCGATCGCGGGCGGATTCGTGCATGATCACGATTGCTGTTTCCGCAGGTCGCATGCTGGGCTGGCGAAGTTCTGCATGATCACGAAATGTGTTTGCGCACGTCAATGGCCATTCCGCCGAACTTCTGCATGATCACGCCACTGTCGGGGGTCACGCCACTGTGGGGGTGATGTCGAGGGTGCCGGACCAGATGGTCGTGGCGTGGCCGGCGAGCTCCACCCGGTCGCCGCGCAATGTCGTACGGACGACGCCGCCCCGTGCGGACAGCTGCTCGCCCACGAGGGCGTCGCGGCCGAGCTTGGCCGACCAGTACGGCGAGAGCATGCAATGGGCCGACCCGGTGACGGGGTCCTCGGGCACGCCCACTCGCGGGCCGAAGAAACGGGACACGAAATCGGCGGGAGTGCCGTCGCCCCGAGCGGTGACGACGACGCCTCGGGCGTCGATGCCACGGAGCAGGTCGAGGTCGGGCGTGGCCGACCGCACCACGTCGGCCGACTCGACCTCCACGACGTAGTCGAAGCGGCTGCGCCCGATCCACAGGCCCCGCACGCCGAGGGCCGCGAGGAGACTCTCGGGGGCCTCGGTCTCGACAGGAGGAGAGGCGGGGAAGTCCATCGTGATGAGGCCGTCGTCGGACCGGTCGGTCGTCAGGATGCCGCTCAGCGTGGAGAACTCGAGCCGGCCGGAGGCGCCGAGGGAGTAGAGGATGTGCGCCGTGGCGAGTGTGGCGTGGCCGCACAGTTGCACTTCGACCTCGGGGGTGAACCAGCGCAGCGAGTGGGGGCCGTCGTCGCGGGTGAGCACGAAGGCGGTCTCCGAGTGCCGCATCTCGGCGGCGAGCGCCTGCATCCACGCGTCCGGCACAGGGGAGTCGAGGAGGCACACGCCGGCCGGGTTGCCCGCGAAGGGCCGGTCAGTGAACGAGTCGACCGTATATATGCGCATATCAGCGGATTCTAAGAGCGGCCAGCGCTTCCCGGGCGACCTCGAGCTCCTCGCGCGTCTCGATCACGAGCACGGGCACGCGGGCCCCGGGCGGGCTGACGAACCCGTCGGCGTCCAGGTTGCCGCGGACAGGCGGTTCGATCCCGAGCAGTGCGAGCCTGCGGCAGACGGCGTCGCGCACCTCCGGCTGGTCCCAGCCGATCTCGCCGGTGAACACCAGCGCGTCGAGCCGGTCCAGGCTGGTGGCGGCCGCCGCGATCTCGCGGCTCACCCGCAGGGCGAACACGCCGAGCGCCAGCTCCGCCGCGTCGCTTCCCGAGGCGACCAGCTCCCGGGTGTCGCCGGACAACCCGTCGGACAGCCCGAGCAGCCCCGACCTGTGCTCCAGCCCTTCACGCAGCTCGCCGAGCGACAGGCGCGACCCGGACAGCAGCCACAGCAGCATGCCCGGGTCGACGCTGCCCGACCGCTTGCTCATCGGCACGCCCTCCAGCGGCGTGAAGCCCATCGAGGTGTCGACGCTGCGGCCGTCGCGCACCGCGCACACCGACGCCCCGCCGCCGAGGTGGGTCAGCACCAGATGCGCCTGCGCCGCGGGCCGTCCGAGCAGTTCGGACGCCCGCCGTACGGCCCGCGCGTACGAGAGCCCGTGGAAGCCATATCTGCGCAGGCCCCACCGGCGGCGCCATTCGGCGGGAAGGGCGTACGTCGCGGCCTCGCGCGGGAGCCCGGCGTGAAAGGCGGTGTCCGGACAGAGCACGTGCGGCACACCGGGCAGCACCCGCCGGGCCGCCTCCACGAGCGCGAGCGCGGGCGGAACGTGCAGCGGCGCGAGGTCCTGATAGGCCCGCACCGCCGCGAGCAGGTCGTCGTCCACGACGGCGGGAGCCTGTACGGCCCGGCCGCCGTGGACGAGGCGGTGCCCGGCGAGCCCCACATCCTCCCCGGCACGCGAGCCGGGGGAACCGAGGAACCGTCTCAGCGTGTGTTCGGCCTCGGCGGGGTCGGGGCTGCGCTCACTGCGCTCGGAGCGCAGAACCCGCCCGTCTCTGACGAGGTGGAGCTGGAGGCTTGAGGAGCCGGCGTTGACCGTGAGTACCACCGGAGTCATAGCTGCCGCCTCCCCCCGGGCCCCGCCGGCAAACCCTCATCAGAGCCGGCGAACCCTCATGACAGCCGGCACACCCCGGTCAGAGACGGATGGCGCACAGCAGACGGTCGTGGCCCCGCTGCCACAGGGTGCCGATCTCGCCGAACCCGGCGTCGCGCAGCGCGGCGGTGTGCGTGGACAGCTCACCGGACTCGGATCCGTTGTGGGCCGCCGCCTCGCTGCGCTCGGCGCGCAGCATTTCCGCCTCGGCCAGCGCGGGGTCGGCGGCGATCGCCTCCCACCACTGCCGCCAGTCCTCGGGACGGCCGCTCTCGAAGCGGCGCGCCTCCTGCCGCTCATGCACGGCGCGTTCGAGCCTGCCAAGAGCGGGGGAGGTGTCGTCGACGCTCAGGTGGTCGCCGTTGAGGAACACCGCTCCCGGGCGCAGCACGGTGGCCAGTTCCCGGTAGACCTCGCGCAACCGCGGCTCGGGCAGCCAGTGCAACGCGGTGGTGCTCACGGCGGCGTCGGCCGGTCGAGGCCGAGCCCAGCGGTCCACCCGGGAACCCGCAGGTCGAGGTCGACGAAGCGCAGCCCGTCCCTGCCGCCGTAGCGGGCCCGGCCCAGCGAGAGCAGCACGGGGTCGGTGTCGACCGCGACGACCGTCGCCTGGGGGAGCCGGTCGAGGAGGCGGGCGGCAAGCGAGCCGGGGCCGCAGCCGAGGTCGACCACCAGGGGGTCAGGCCGCCCGGTGCCCGCCTCGACGGCGTCGATGAGGGCGGTGAAGCGCTCCTCGCGCTCGGGAAGGTAGCCCTCCTGCTGCCGGTCCCAGCGGTCGACCCAGTCGCGTGCCACGTCGAAAGTGAGCATGCCGATCTCCTTGTAACTGTCGTGTATGCTTTCGCCAGTCACAACCTAGAACGCAGGGATGTAACTGGTCAAGTGAACTTCAACAGTCACACAGATTCGGTGGTCGCGGCCGCCGTGAGCCTGGTCAACGCACTGACCGGGGGGCAGTCCCATGGCCGGCCGTACGAGCCGCCGCAGGGCGAGGACAGGTGCACGGCCGCGGCGGAGGCGCTGCGCGCAGGGGGCCGGCGCGGCGGCGGCGTCACGCCTGAGGAGGCCGCGGGGCTCACGGACGTGGCGGCGCGGTTGCGCACGGTCTTCGCGTCGGTCGGGGCGGGCGACGTGGACGCCGCCGCGCGGCACGTCAACGACCTGCTGTCGGAGACCGGGGCGCGGCCGCGGCTCGACCGGCACGACGGGGAGCCGTGGCACCTGCACTTCCACGGCCCGGACGGCGACATGGCCGGAGACTGGGCGGCCAGTTGTGCGACGGGCCTGGCCGTCGTCCTCGGCGGCGACCTGTACGACCGGCTCGGCGTCTGTACGGCTCCCGCCTGCGACCGGGTGTACGTCGACACCTCGCGCAACGGCACCCGCCGGTTCTGCTCGACGGCGTGTCAGAACCGGGTGAAGACCGCGGCCTTCAGGGCACGCAGGCCGTGATTCAGGCGGTGACTCAGGCGGTGACTCAGGCGGTGGCGTTCCTGGGCGCCACGATCAGCCCGTAGATGACGAGCACGCACAACGCGATGGAGACGATGGACCACACCGGGTAGGCCGACAGGAAGGCCAGATGCCCGATGGCGATGAGGAACGCGAGAGCGATGCCCGCCATGCGCCCCCACGTCTTGCCGGTGGCGATGCCGACGCCGACGGCGAGCTGCACGAGGCCGAGAATCAGCATGATCCAGCCCCACGCGGTGAAGTTGAACACCAGGATCTGGTCCGTCGTGACGAGGAAGTATTCGGCGCGCAGCAAGGCCGTCAGGCCTTCGATCACGTTGTAGACGCCCACGAGCATGCTGAGCACCGCGGCGAAGTCCAGCCAGCCGGATCTCGCCGTTCGCCGTGCCGACATCCAGCTGCCGACCATGATCTCCCCCTTCTGCGGATAGATCGAGATCCCTCAATGCGGTGATATTCCGCATTGATCGCAGAAAGTAACTGATCAATCACAAAATCGGGACAAAGCTCTTTACGGCATGCTCTCGATGTCCGCGACGATGCAGGTGATGTTGTCGGGCCCGCCGCCTTCGTTGGCGAGCTCGATGAGCCGGCGCACGGCCTCCTCCGGGTCGTCCACGGTGGTCAGGACGTGGTGCAGCGTCTCCGGTTCGAGCACCGCCGTCAGTCCGTCCGAGCACAGGAGGTACCGGTCGCCCGGCTGCGCGTCCCGCAGGGACAGGTCGGGTTCGGCCAGCCCGCTGGTCTCCAGGGCCCGCAGCAACAACGACCGGTTCGGGTGCTTGGCGGCCTGGTCGGGGCTCATGTGCCCGTCGTCCACCAGCGACTGCACCAGCGTGTGGTCACGGGTGATCTGGTAGAGGCCGCCGTCGCGCAGCATGTACGCGCGGGAGTCGCCCATGTGGGCCACTGCGAACCGGCTCTGCCCGTCCCACAACATCGCGGTGACCGTGGTGCCCATCCGCTCCAGCGTGGGGTCGTTCTCGGCCAGCTCGCTGAGCCTGCGGGCCGCCTCGCGTATGCCGCCTTCGAGGATGGCGGCGAGTTCCTCGGCGGAGGCGTCGCCGTCCGCGACCGGCACGGCGTCCGGGATCGCACCCGACAGCGCCTCGATGGCGGCCGCGCTGGCCACCTCGCCGTGGCCGTGCCCGCCCATTCCGTCGGCGATGGCGAGCAGTTGCTCGCTGGCGTAGACCGAGTCCTCGTTCTTCGTCCGGGACCGCCCGATGTCCGATCCTGCGGCATACCGAATGCGGTTGTGCGTCATGGTTTCGAGTAAATCATTGGTTGAATCACTTCACAAGTGTAGTTACGCTGATGCCCATGAGCCACGACCCTACGGTGAACGCGGGAGACATCGCGCGGCTCGCCGACGTCGGCAGGGCGGCGGTGAGCAACTGGCGCCGTCGCCACGACGACTTCCCCGAGCCCGTCGGGGGCACGGCGTCCAGCCCGTTGTTCTCCCTGCCCGAGGTCGAGGCGTGGCTCAGGCGCAACGGCAAGACGTTCGAGGTGTCGCCCGGCGACCGGGTCTGGCAGCTGCTGCGGGCCTCCGCCGACGACCTCCACCTGGGTGACCTGCTCGGCCGGGCCGGGGCGTTCCTGCTCTTCGCCCTGCGCGACCCCGGCGGAGCCCGGAAGGCCGTCACCGGGCCGGCCGAAGGGCTGGCGCGGGCCGTCGCCGCCGCGACCCCCGACCTTCCCGTACGGCAGGCGGAGGACGACGAAGAAAGCTGGGAGGACGTCGCCGCGCTGGCCGGTCCGCTCGCCGACCTGGCGGCCGAACGCGGTCCGGCGGAGGCCTTCGAGTTCCTGTGCGAGCGTTACGCCGAGGCCCACAGCCGCCGCCTGTCGGTCACGCGAGCGGAGGTGGCGGAGCTGATGGCCCGGCTGGCCTGCTCGGTGGAGGGGGCGGTTCTCGACCCGGCGTGCGGCATGGGCACCCTTCTCCTCGCGATCACAGGGGCAAGGCGGGCACGGCACGACGCTCGGCCGTACGGCGGGGAGCCGTTGCACGAGCCTGCCACGCCAGGGGAGCACGCCCTGCCCGGCCAGGAACTCCGGCCGCGAAGCCAGAATGCCATGGTGCCCGGTCCCCGCGCCACGCCGCCGGGAGAAGCGGGGAGGCAGCCTGCCGGGTTCCTCGGCCAGGACGCCGGGGACACGGTGGCGCTGCTCGCCGCCCTGCGGCTGCTGCTGCGCGGAGAGCCCGCCCGGATCGTCGCCGCCGACTCCCTCAGAGCCGACGGTTTCGCGGGCGAGCTCGCCGGGGCGGTGGTGTGCGACCCGCCGTTCAACGAGCGGGCCTGGGGGCACGCCGACCTGGTCGGCGACCCTCGCTGGACGTACGGCATGCCGCCCAGGGGCGAGTCCGAGCTCGCGTGGGTGCAGCATTGCCTGGCCCACGTGCGCCCCGGCGGGCTCGTGGTGATCCTGATGCCCCCGGCCGCGGCCGGCCGCCGCCCGGGCAGGCGCATCCGGGCCAACCTGCTGCGGGCGGGCGCACTGCGCGCGGTCGCCGCGCTGGGCGCGGGCGGCCCCGACCTGTGGCTGCTGCGCCGGCCGGAGCAGGGCGCGCGCCAGCCCGCGACGATCCTCGTGACCGCGGCGGGAGACGACCTGGCGGTCGTGGAGGCCGCGTGGCGGGCGTTCCTCGCGGGAGAGGAACCGCCCGGCGACAGCCGTACGGTCGGGATCGTCGACCTCCTGGACGACGAGGTCGACGTCAGCCCGGCACGGCACCTTTCCCCGCGCGGCGACGCGAGCGGCTTCCCCGCAGCGCGCGACCGGCTGCGCGGCGCGTCGCTGGCGCTCGCCGACGCCACGGCGGACCCCCTCCTCGACCTGGGTGTGGCGCGGAGCCCGGAGTGGGACGCACCGCCCGCGGCGTTGTCCGAGCTGGTCAAAGCCGGGCTGGTGAGCATGCACGCATCCGCGCTCAAGGCGGCCGACGGCGGGGGAGAGCTCGCCGTGCTGACGGCCGACGACCTGGCGCACGGGACGGGCCCGTCGGGCTCGTCCGGCCCGGAGCCCGGCCTCGTCACGATCGAGCCGGGAGACGTGGTGAGCTCGGCGGTGACGGCCCGGGTGATCGACGAGGCCGGCGCCGTGCTCGGTCCGCATCTCACGGTGTTCCGCGTGGACCGCGCCCGGCTCGACCCGGAGTTCCTCGCCGGGTTGCTCAGGTTCGCCGCCGGCGGCCGGCCGCACTCCACGTCCAGCCGCGTCGACGCCCGCCGCGCGCGGGTCCCGCGCCTGGCCCTCACCGATCAGATCCGGTACGGCAAGGCCTTCCGGCGGCTGCTCGACCTGCAGGACGGCCTGCGGGAGACCGCCGAGGCCGGCGAGGCTCTGATGAGACTGGGGGTGGAAGGGCTGATCGACGGCAGCCTCCGGCCTGATGGGTGAAAGGTGTAGTTTTTCGCACGCGAGGCCGACAGGAGGGAGGACGCATGATCATCGCGGATCGTTACGAGCTTGACGACCTCCCTCTGGGCCAGGGCGGCATGGGCGCCGTCTACGGCGGGCATGACCGGCGGCTCGGCCGCAGGGTCGCGGTCAAGTTCCTCCGCCTCCCCGGCGGGCCCGACGACGAACTGGAGCGGCGTTTCATCAGGGAGGCGCGCATCCTGGCGCGGCTCGACCACCCCGGCGCGCCCGTGCTGTACGACTTCGGCACCGTGCACGACTTCGGTGAGCAGCGGCTCTTCCAGGTCATGCAGTTCATCGAAGGCGTGACGGTCGCCGACCTCGTCAGCGAGCACGGCCCCCTTCCCGTGCCGTGGGCGGCGGCCATCGCCGCGCAGGCGTGCGCCGTGCTCACGGCCGCGCACGCCCTGTCGATCTGCCACCGCGATCTGAAGCCGACCAACCTCATGTTGTGCCCGGACGGCAGCGTCAAGGTGCTCGACTTCGGGCTGGCCATGCTCCGCGAGGGCGACTCCGGCCAGTTCACCCGGGTCGGCCAGATCCTGGGCACCCCGGCTTACATGTCGCCAGAGCAGGTGCAGCGCGGGATGGCCGACCCGAAGAGCGACCTGTACGCCCTCGGCTGCGTGCTGCACGAGATGCTCACCGGCAGGCAGCTGTTCACCGGGCCGACGGAATACGCGGTCTTCGACAAGCAGGTCAAGGAGCGCCCGCCGCGGGTGCACGGCGTGCCGGAGGAACTGGGCTCGCTGATCGCCGAGCTGCTGGAGAAGCGGCCGGAGGACAGGCCGCCGGACGCGCACGCGCTCTACCAGCGTCTGCAGCCCTTCGCGGTCGACCTGCCGATGTTGCCGGGGTTCCTGGACCAGTCGCCGGTCCCCAGCCCCGGCCGCATGTACGCCCGGATGGTCGGCCGGATGGCCTGATCTCCGCTTATTTCCGGCGGTGCGCGGGACTCACGGGCGGACGAGCTCGAGCCCCGCGGCGATGGTGAGGAGCCGGCCGAGCTGGAAGGCCGCTCCGGCCGCCTGCGCTCCCGGGGTCTGCGAGGTTCTGCCGGGAATCGGCAAGGCGTCCCGATGAACGTCCATGGCCTGCATGGCCGCGAGCAACACCCATCCGGCCCACTGCGTGTCCGTCTGCTCGCCCAGGACACCGCGCAACAGGCGGCCGAGCATGCTCCGCACCTCCCGGCCCAAGGAGGTGAAGGCGGCGTCGACCTCCCGGCGCCAGGTCGCCTCCGCCTGGGCGAGGGACGGCGACGGCACCGGCGGGGGACCGGCCGCCGCGGCCTGCCGTGCGCCGAGTTCGAGCACCATGGGCAGCATGAGGATGCAGGGAAGCGCGGACGACGTGGCCCTGGTGCTGTCCAGGCCGGGCTGTATATCCCTGGTCAGGTCCGGCAGCACCTGTGTCAGCGCTGTCGACGTGAGGAGCAACGACTGCGGGGCAGGGCTGCGCTCGATCCCCGGCAGCAGCCGGTCCACCGTGGGCGTGACCTGCTGCCGGATGAGGGTCGACATCGACTGCGCCGCCGACCGGGGCATGCCGAGCTCCATGAACGCTTCGACTGCTTCGTCCTTCGGAGTTCGCCATCCCATCCCGCGGCCCCCTTCGTTGTGATCAATTTACCTGGCGCACCCATGAAATGACATTCATTGATTTTTCGGGCGCCGGAGGAAATGAAGCGCCATGGGCTGCACGGCTGAAAGGCGAACTCCGCTGATTTCCGGCGGCTTATCGGGGTTTCGGCCTGCCGTCCCGCCAAGCCGCCAGGACCTGGTCGACGCGCGGCCGGATGCGGTCCCGGGCGGTCATCCGGGGCACGCCCGCCATGAGCAGCGCGTCGTAGTCGGTGTCCTGGTGACGCACGCTGGCGATCACCGCCAAGGTGATCGCGTCTTCGTCGAAGACGCGCGCAGCCGCCGTGCGGCCCACCCGGCCGCTGCCGCGCTGCCCGGCGTGCAGCGCGATGGCCGCGGCCCGCTCGGGCGGGCAGCCGGGGAACAAGGCGCCGATGCGCTCGGCCATGGCGGTGCGGTATTCGGCGTCCTCGCCGGCCCGGCGTTCCCGGTCGCGTTCGCGGCGGCGTGAGCGCACCTCCTCGTCGGCCAGGCACTGCTCCTCGGCCCGCGCGAGCGCCGCCTCCTCGACGAGCACCCCGAGCCGCTCATAGCGTTTCCTGCGCCGGTTGAACCGTACGACCAGGGCCGACAGGCCGCTCTCCTTCTTGGCCCTGCGGCTCAGTGTGGCGTTCCCCGCGGGGAGGAACTCCAGATGGTCCATGTCGGAGCAGGTCAGGCAGTACGGCTGATCCGCCTCCATGATCAGGCGCGAATCGTCCAGGGCGGCACCCGATGCCGCGCCGCACCCCGCGCAGACCCACGGCTCCAGCGGCACGACGACGACCAGGTCGGGAGCCCGGTTGTCGCGTTCCTCCAGCCTGCGCCTGGCGGACTCGCTCATGTCGGGGGAGAGCCACCGGACACGGAAGAGGCGTTCCAGACGATCGTCGCCCTCGACGGTGAAGCGCAACGGCCTGCGGTCTCTGCCGGCCGAGGTGTAGGCCGCCTCGTCAGCGCTCAGCCCGCAGGCCTCCGCCCATTCGCGCAGGCAGGCGACCGCCTCGGTCATGCGCGCCGCGTCCACGGCGGCGAGCCGCTCCAGGCTGTCGGCCCGGCCCTGCCGCCACTGGTCCACGTGGCGGCCCTGCACCCACCGCAGGCCGGTCAGCACGTCGATCACGGTCACGTGTTTGCGGGTGGCCAGCGCGACTCGCGCCGCCTTCTCCACCCGGTCGCCCAGCTTGCTTCGCACCACCCAAGCGTGCCCTATCGCCCGTCCCACCCGGTCCGGTTGACGGCGTCGAGCAGCCCCACCGCGCCCAGCACCGCGACCGTGGCCGACCCGCCGTAGGAGACCAGCGGCAGCGGCAGCCCGGTGATCGGGAGGAGGCCGAGCGTCATGCCGAGGTTGACGAACGACTGGAACGCCAGCCAGCACACCACCCCGCCTGCCAGGGCCGTGCCGTACGGCGAGGGCGTGCGTGCCGCGATCCGCAGGCCGCGCAGCAGGAGCAGCGTCACCAGCAGGACGATGGCGGCCGAGCCCAAGAAGCCGAGTTCCTCCCCGGCCACCGTGAAGATGAAGTCGGTGTGCTGCTCGGGCACGAAACCCCCCGCCGTCTGCCCGCCCTGGAACAGGCCGGTGCCGAAGACCTCGCCGGAACCGACCGCGATGCGTGACTGGGTGGCGTGATATCCCGCGCCCAGAGGGTCGGCGTCCGGGCTGAGCAGCACGCTCAGCCGCAGCAGCTGGTAGGGGCGGAGCAGGCCGAAGTGCCAGATCAGCGCGGCCGCGAGCGCGCCGGCCGCGGCCAGCCCGGCGAACCAGCGCAGCCGCGCACCCGACAACGTGATCATGCCGACGGTGATCGCGGCGAAGACGAGCGCCGTGCCGGCGTCGGGTTCGAGGAGGATGAGGGCCACGGGCGGAGCCGTGAGCGCCAGAGCCGCCAGCACCTGCCCGTCGCCCGGGCGGCCGTTCCCGCGCCGCGATCCCAGGACCGTCGCCAGCGTGAGGATCATCGCCACCTTGGCGAACTCCGACGGCTGGAATCGCAACACGTCGCCGAGCGCCAGCCATGCCTGCGACCCGTTGACCGTACGGCCGAGCGGGGTGAGCACGGCGACCAGCCCGGCCAGCGCGAGCAGATAGACGGCGGGGACGTAGGCCTTCAGCCCCCGGGGGTCGCAGCGGGAGACGATCCACATCAGGGCGAGGCCCAGGCAGAGGCCGGTCGCGTGGCGTTGGAGGAACACCGAGCCGGAACCTGCGCGCGTCGCCGACGCGACCAGGAGCAGCCCGATTCCGGCCAGGGCCAGCGACGTGACGAGCAACCACCGGTCGCCGGGCGCCGCGCTCGTGAAGGGCGGGCTCCAGGCGGCATCGGGCGCGCTCCGCTTCGTGTACGGCAGGCCGCGGGCGGGCGACGCGAGGACACGGGTGGGCGACGCGAGGACGCGGCGGGTCGTCACGGGCCTGCCGTCGTGCGCGCCGGCGCGGCGGCGGCCTTCTGGAGCTCGCGCGCCGCGCCTCCCGCGTCGCCGTGGGAGATCACCACGACCACGACGAAGCGCAGCTTCGGGCCGAAGGACGCCGACCAGTCCGGTTCGGTGATCACGCCGGTTTCCGCGCCGCCCGTCCCGCGGCCTGCGGAGGGGCCGGTCAGCGCGTCGCGCACGAGGTGGAGGGTCGCGGCCGGGATCCGGCCTGCCACGGGCGGCGTGACGACGCGTCCCGTCCAGGCGCCGGGTTCGCCGCCGGCCCGGCCGTCCACACGGACGAGGGCCCTGGCCACGCGGGGGCTGAACAGCGTGCCGCCGTTGGCGACGGCGGCGCAGGCGCGGGCGAGCTGGAGCGGGCCGGTCAGGACCACGGCCGTGCGGCTCGGGTTGAGCAGGTTCCCGTCGAGCAGGTCCTCGAGAAGGGGAGCCGCGGCCGTGCGCTCGCCGGGCAGGTCGATCCCGGAGGGAGCCGTGAGGCCGAGCGCGGCCGCCGTCCCGGCGGGGACGCCGCGTATGACCGGGCTTTCGCCGGGCCGGGGCCTGACGACGTCTCCCGCGAGCGCGATCACCCGGCCGGTGGAGGCCTCCAGGACGACCACGGAACCGCCGCCGCCCCGCTCCAGGCGGGACAGGACCTGCTCCGCGAGCCGCTGGACCCGCCCGTCGACGTTGGTGATCAGGGAGTGGCCGGGCCGGGGCGCACGCACGGCCAGCACGCGGGTCACCGCACCATGGGTGTCGACCGACACCGTGCGCTGCCCCGCCTGGCCGGTGAGCGCCTCGCCGTACCAGTCTTCGAGCGCGGTGCGCAGCGCGTCGGCTCCGTCGTCGTCTCCGGGAGGCCCTGCGAGGGCGCCGTGATGCCTCTCTGCGGCGAGCGGCCTGCCGTCCGCGGCGAGCACGCCGCCCTGCGCGGCGGGCAGGGACACCGTGCGGACGTGTGCCGCCGCGGCGGCCCGCGCGTACGCCGGGCCGTTCACGACCTGCAGCTGCCAGAGGCGGACGAGCACCGCCAGCGTCATCACGACGACGACGGCCGACACCAGCGCGACCCGCCGCTCGCGCATACCCGCGTGTCTCCGGGAGCGGGGCATGACGGCGACGCCCGGATCGCGTGCCGCGTTCCGGGCGAGGGAGCCCCCCGGCAGACCCATCGCCGACCAGCCTTCACCGGCCGTGCGTCCCCCGGAGCCCGAGGCGCACGAGCGGCTATACGCAAAATGGCGGACGCCGGGCCCTCCGCGAGCCCCGTCACCCGGATGCCACCGGATGCGCGGAGGACCGGCCTGACCGGCCGATCGACATCACATGACCGGCCGTTGCCGATCCGCAAGTTAGTGTGAATCACCCATTCCCGTAAAGCAACAGTTTTCGGGTGAAGTCAGCGACCATCCAGCAAAGGCCGCGAAGGGTCCCAGCGCACTCCGCCGGCGGCGTCCTTGCGGCGGCGGGCCATCGCCGACAACGCCTCGAGGACGACGCGGTTGCCGAGATAGGCCGTGATCTCCGCATGGTCGTACGGCGGGGCGACCTCTACGACCTCCACGCCGACCACGGGCAGCTCGAAGCAGGTGCGGCGTACGGCGTCGAGCAGTTGCCTGGCCGTCAGCCCTCCGGGCTCGGGGGTGCCCGTGCCGGGGGCGTGCCCCGGGTCGCAGACGTCGACGTCGACCGAGAGGTAGACGCCGTCGCAGTCGTCGAGGGCGATGCCATACGCCTCGGTCAGGCACGTGTCGAGCCCCCTGGTGACGACCTCGGTCATCTCGTAGGACCGCATGGACTGCCCCGCCATCCAGTCGAGGATCTCGGGCCCCGGCCAGTAGCCGCGCAGGCCGATCTGGAGGAAGCGGTCGCCGCGGATCGCCCCCGACTCGATGAGGCGGCGCATCGGCTGGCCGTGCCCGTGCAGGTGCCCGAACTCGACGTCGCCGGTGTCGGCGTGCGCGTCGAAGTGCACCATCGAGATCCGGCCGAAGCCGTGATGGCGGGCGACGCCGGTGGCGTCCGGCAGGGCGATGGTGTGGTCGCCGCCGAGGACGAAGGGCACCGCGCCGGAGGCCGAGATGCGGGCGACCGCCTCCTCGATCGCGCGCAGGCTGCCCTCGATGTCACCGGCGTAGGTCTCGACGTCTCCGGCGTCCAGCACCTGGAGGTCCTGGAGCGCGTCCACGCGCAGGGCGAGGCTCGGGCGGGACCCGTCATGGGGCAGATAGCACGCCTGGCGGATGGCGCTCGGCCCGAAGCGCGCCCCCGGACGGTGCGACGTGCCGCCGTCGAAGGGCGCGCCGAGGATGACGACGTCGGCCCCGGCGTAGCTGTCCACGTCGTCCAGGTCGCAGCGCTCGACCCCGAGAAAGGTGATGTCGGGGCCGAACATCGGGCCGTAGCGGGTCATCAGGCGTCTCCAGGGGTTGTGCGGGTTCGTGGTGATTCATCCAAGGCTTGGTGATATGGCAGTGTCGTCATGGTACGGGCGAGAAGGATGATCTTCATCGGACAGGAACGGGTCGAGCAGGCCAGGTGAGGCGGCGGACGCGAGGCGGAGCCCCTCGGCCAGCGTCACGTCCTGCACCCGATAGCCCTGACGGCCTGCCGCGGTGGTGGCGGTCAGGGTCACCAGGCCGGTCCGGCGCTGGAAGAACGACCGCTCGACGTTCCAGCCGATGATGCCGTCACGCTCCAGGGCCACCCGACGCCGGACCAGGGAGCCCCAGCGGGTGACCAGATATCCCGGCACCAAGGTGTGACCGAGGCTCCGGTAGCGGTCCGCGGCCATCAGCGCCGTCGCGGGCAGCGCCGCCAGGGCCGTGATCCACGTCCACGAGGGCAGGTCGGCCCACTTCCACAGGGGGAGACAGACCACGATCACCAGGGCGTTCACGCCGAGGGCCCGGGTGAACCTCCGCCTCCGCGCCGCCGGGCCGTGCTCGGTCAGCGGCGCCGTCACGGGCGAGTCCGTGCCGTTCCCGCCCAGCACGCGCACGGCCACCGACTCGGCCTCCGCCCGGGGAGCGGGCGGCAGCAGCATCGACCCGCCCCGCTGGGCTCCCTGGCCGACGCGCAGCCCCGTCGCCACCGCGATCAGCCGCCCGCCGCCCACGGCGCGCAGCAGCAGCGGTTCGCTGACCTCGACGCCGCGCAGGCGCCGCTCCTCGATCGTGGTCGCCCGCGTGGTGAGCAGGCCCCGATTGACGTGCAGCGTTCCGCTGGAGTGCCGGGTCAGCCTGAAGCCCCAGAACGACAGGATGTAGCCGAACGTCGAGGCGATCGCGACGAAGACCGCGACGGCGATCACGGCGGCCGCGATCTCCATCGGCAGCGAGAGCGAGCCGAACCAGCCCAGCATCTGCCGGACCGGGCCGACCTCGCGCAGGTCGACGTCGCCCTCGGACGCCAGCCGCGACGCGAAACCGGCGATGACGCCGAGGGTGATCAGGCCGGAGAGGGTGAACGGCCCGAAACGGATCCACGCCGGCCGCAGCGCTGCGAGCTCGGTCTCCGCCGGGTCGGCCCGCGTGGCCGGGGCCTCCGCTGTTTCCTGAAGCCCCGCTGTTTCCCGAACCCCCGCTGTTTCCCGAACCCCCGCACCGGCGGCCTGCCGGTGCAGCAGTTCGACACGCAGCCGGGCGGCCTCGGGCGCGCCGAGCGCGTCGAGCTTGAGGTCGCCGCCGCCCTTTCTGTCCGAGCGGCCGGTGCCCACCTCCACCCTGGCCAGGCCGAGCACCCGATGCAGCACGTTGGAGGTCACGTCGACCGTGCGCACCCGGTCGCGGGGCACAGTGAGGACCTTGCGCTGCAGCAGGCCCTTGCGCACCTGCACGTGCTCGGGGGTGATGCGGTAGGTCGTGGTGAAATAGCGCAGCGTGCCGAGCAGGACCGTTACGCCCACGCCGGCGATGCTCCACAGGGGGCCGTGGCCGCCGCTGCTGGTGCCGGCGATGAGCAGGCCGAGAAGCGCGGGCGCCGCCCGGACGACCTCCTGCACCGGATGGATCAGCAACATCCGCGGGCTGAGCCGCCGCCAGTCGGTCACCAGAAGTTCCGTCATGTGGCGTCGCCCGTCGTGGCCTGGGCGGTCGCGGTGAGCTCGTCGACCAGGCGCCCCGCCGTCTCGCGGTCCAGGCCGCTGATGCGCAGCGGCCCGGCGGCCGAGGCGGTCGTGACCGTCACGTTGGCCAGCTTGAACAGCTGCTCGATCGGGCCCCGCGCGCTGTCGACGGTCTGGATGCGGGAGATGGGCGCGATCCGCCACTCCTGCTTGAACCAGCCCGACTGGGTGTAGACGGCCTCGGGCGTGGTCTCCCAGCGGTGCACCTGGTATCGCCACCTGGGCATGACGGCGAGGTGGGCGAGCGCGAGCACCACCGTCGCGACCAGGATGGACACCCGCAGCGTGAGCGCGTCGCTCCGCGTCAGGATGAAGACGGACTGGATGACGATCAGGACCAGCCAGCCGATGGCCGCGCGGGTGGTCCAGTACCAGATCGCGGTACGGCTCACGCGGTGCCGGGGTGGACGGAGGGTCGTGGTTTCCACGCCCCCAACTCTGCCCAATAGCTGAGGCTCCAATGAAGTGGGGGGAATCCCGTATTTTCCGGGACGAATGTCATGGGTGCATACGAGGGGGCGCCCGCCTGGCGAGGCGGGCGCCCCCGGGAGATCACATCGTGGCGGTCACTCGCCTTCGGCGGCCCGCTTGTGGTCCTTCTTCGCCTGTTTGATGCTGCGGGCTTCCTTGATGGCCGTCTTCTTCGCCTTCGCGGTCGACTTGGCGTGCTTCTTCTTCGGCGCCTCAGCCATAATTCCCCCGAATATATGACATATCAACCTTTATCGGCATCAACCGGGTGATACCCATCGTGTGGGCGGGTCATCCGTACGCATCTGGTCAGCGGGTCACGCGGGTGTCCTCGGCGCTCAGCGGCTGGGCGATGTCCTCCAGCGAGCGCCGGGCGGCCTCCACCCCCATGAACCACTCGACGGCTCCCGCGGCCATCATCAGCCCGGCCCCGACCACGTAGCCGATCGAGACGTTGGCCACCGACCCGCTCTCGACGAGACGGCCGAACAGCACCGGGCCGATGATGCCGCCCAGGCCCGTGCCGACCGCGTAGAACAGGGCGATCGCCAGGGCCCTGGTCTCCATCGGGAAGATCTCCGAGACCGTCAGGTAGGCGGAGCTCGCTCCGGCAGACGCGAAGAAGAAGACCACCATCCAGCAGGCCGTCAGGGTCGCCGCCGACAACACGCCTGCATGGAAGAGCGCGGCCGTGCCGAGCAGCAGAAGCCCCGACGACACGTAGCAGCCGGAGATCAGCGCCCGGCGGCCGACCGAGTCGAAGAGCCTGCCCAGCAGCACGGGCCCGAGGAAGTTGCCGATCGCGACGGGGATCAGGAACCAGGGCGTGGTGTCGTCGGGCACGCCGAAGAACTTGGCGAGCACGAGGGCGTAGGTGAAGAAGACCGCGTTGTAGAGGAAGGCCTGCCCGACGAAGAGGGCGAGCCCGACCACCGTGCGTTTCGGGTAGCGGCGCAGCAGCGTCGCGGCGACCTCGGTGAGCGGAGTGTGGGTGCGCTGGGTGATCCTGATCTCCCCGGCCGGGGGCTCCAGCTCTTCGCCGGTCTCCTCGCGAACCTGCCTCTCGATGCCCCGCACGATGTCCTCGGCCTCCTGATCGCGGCCGTGGATGGACAACCACCGGGGACTCTCGGGCACCAGCCTCCTGACCAGCAGGATGCCGACGCCCAGGACGGCCCCGAGGCCGAAGAGCAGTCGCCAGCCGAGGTCGGCGGGCAGCACGGCCGGGTTGAGCAGCGGGACGGCGACGGCGGCGCCGAACGTGGTGCCGAGCCAGAACGAGCCGTTGACGACCAGGTCGACCGTGCCGCGCACCCTGGCGGGGATGAGCTCGTCGATCGCCGAGTTGATGGCGGCGTACTCTCCGCCGATGCCGGCGCCGGTGAAGAACCGGCAGAGGTAGAAGTACCAGGCCTCGGTGGAGAACGCCGTCGCCACTGTGGCGATCAGATAGACCAGCAGGGTGACGAGGAACAGCTTCTTGCGCCCGAACCGGTCGGTGAGGTGCCCGAAGAACAGGGCTCCCAGGCAGGCCCCCAGGACGTAGACGCCGGCGGCCACGCCGACCTGGCTCGCGGTCAGTCCGAGGCCGCTGCCGCTCTGCGTGAGCCGTGGCCCGATGACCCCGACGATCGTGACCTCGAGCCCGTCGAGGATCCATACGGTGCCGAGCCCGGCGAGGACCAGCCAGTGCCAGCGGGCCCAGGGCAGGCGGTCGAGCCTGGCAGGGATGTCGGTGCTGATCTGCGCCATATCGTCCCCTTTGTCGATATGGCGCCCGACTACCCGCCAGCCGCGGGAAGAATCATCGGGAGGCTAGATCGAGCGTCTGACGTGGGCGTGAACGGGCTCGTCGCGGGCCGCCTCGGCCTCTCCGAGCTCGAACCACACCGACACCCCCGTACGGCTGGCCGACACGCCCCATCGCCCGGTGAACAGGTCGACCAGGTGCACGCCCCTGCCGGGCGTGCGGCTCGGTGAGGTCCAGCATCCGCAGGCCTGGGTCGCGAGGGTCACCCGGGCCGTGCCCGGCGTCGCCCTGACCGCGACCGCGTAACCGGGCCTGGCCCTGCAGGCGGCAGCGTGCCTGAGGCACTCGGCGACGAGCTCGCCGATCAGCTGTACGGCGTCGTCCCTGCACGGGTGGCCGTCTCCCAGGCGGCCGGCGACGAAACGCCGTGCCATCCCCGCCTCCGAGGGGTCCCCGGAGAAGGGGCGTGAGATCGCGGTTCTCCCCGGGAGGTTGAGAATTGTCATCCTGTGATAACTCCCTGTGCACCCGTCAGCCAATGCCGATGTGCGGTCCGTGCCAGACTGCATTCATCCTGCACTTTGGAATTCCGTCACGCAATACTGCGAATGCACTATTGCAAAGTTCCTTTCGTAGGGAGATGTCGTCTCATGGGGGTAGGGCGCAGTCCCACGGTCCGGCTTCGCCGGCTCGCGGGAGAGCTGACGCGCCTGCGCACTGAGTCGGGCTTCAGCCGGGAGGACGTGGCGAACCGCCTCGGGATGGCGAGTTCCACGGTGTACAGGATCGAGACCGGACACACCCGGCCCCAAAGCCGGACCATCCGGGACCTGCTCGATCTCTACGCGGTGGAGGGCTCCCGGCGGGCGGCCCTCCTCGAGCTGGCCAGGGAGGCCGGCCGGCGCGGGTGGTGGCACGCCTTCGGGGACGTCCTCCCGGGGCCGTACGTCGGGCTCGAGGCGGAGGCCGCCTCGGTGCGCAACTACGAGCCGCTGCTCGTTCCCGGGCTGCTCGAGACCGAGGCCTACGCCCGCGCGGTCGTCGGAGCCGCGCTGGTGAAGGACCCGGAGGAGATCGAGAGGCGGGTCACCGTCCGCATGGAGAGGCAACGCCGCCTCGTCATGCCTGATGGTCTGGATCTGTGGGTCGTCCTCGACGAGGCCGCACTCCGGCGGCCAGTCGGCGGGCCACCCGTCATGGCGGAGCAGTTGCGGAGACTGGCGGAGGCCGCCACGCAGCCCAATGTCACCCTTCAGGTGCTTCCGTTCGAGGCGGGCGCCTATCTCGGCATGGGCAGCTCACTGGCGATCCTCACCTTCCCCGACCCTGAGGACGCCGACGTGGTGTTCCTGGAGAACATGGGCGGCGAGCTCTATCTGGAGAGCCAGGAGCAGGTCCGCAGGTACGTCCAGGTCTTCGACCATCTTCGCGCCGCCGCGCTCGGCCCGGAGAAGTCCCTAGAGAAGATCGATTCGGTCGAGAAGGAGATGGCAGGGCGATGAATCGGGGCATGCGACCAGCGGACGACCTGACCGGTGCGGCCTGGCGGAAGGCCAGCCGCTCCAACACCGTGGGCAACCAATGCGTCGAAGTGGCGTTGCTGCGCCAGGGCGTGGCCGTACGCGACTCGAAGGACCCGGAGGGTCCGAAGCTCATGTTCACGATGAGTGAGTGGGACGCCTTCGTCGACGGGGTGAAGGGCGGAGAGTTCGACCTGTCCTGACACCCGCGGACGATGTACGGCTTGCGCTCGGCGGAGCGCAAGCCGTACAGCTTTTTTCGCTGATTTTTCATTCGAATGACCGTCAAACCGGATGTATGGGACGAGTTTGGCCGGGCAGGACTCTCTCAAGAGAGTGCGGAGCGCGTGGCGCCGATGGTGAGGAGGTCGTCATGACCATGGGAATCGACCCGCGGGAACTCACCGACGACGACCTCTTCCGCGAGTTGCGCCACCTGCACCAGACCAGGACCGACGCCCTCATGCACGGGTCGGAGGGCGCGCTCGCACGGCACACGATCCGCACCGAGGAACTCGAGCGGGAATACCGCCAGCGGTATCCCGACCGCCACGTCGACGCCGACAGGCTGCGAAGTGGAGCGAGGTCACGCCATGGGTGACGACAAGCGACTGTGCGACGTCCAGGAGATGTCCGCCTCCGAGATGCGCGTCTACGAGGCCGTCGCCTCGCTGGACGTGGACAGGAGAGAGGCGACCCTTCCGGAGATCGCCGCGATGGTGCAACTTCCTGACGAGACCGTACGGCGATGCCTGGACATGTTGTGCCGGGGCGGACGGCTCGTGCAGCGGGGGGAGACATATCTTCTCGGTCCGCATGACTGGGGTCTGGAATATTGATTCCCCGCCCTGACAGGGCCGTGACAACTCGTTTCCCGCGCAAATGATCGCAAACGAAACCGTATAAGCCGTCGTATGCTTGCGGCCATGACGCGACGGCTTGCCGAAGTTGCGAAAAAAGTGGGGGTCAGCGAGGCCACGGTGAGCCGCGTCCTCAATGGCAAGGCAGGGGTTTCCGAGGCCACTCGTGAGGCCGTCCTGACCGCGCTCGACGTGCTGGGCTACGAGCGGCCCACCCAGCTGCGCGGGGAGCGCGCCCGCCTGGTGGGGCTGGTGCTTCCCGAGCTGCAGAACCCGATCTTCCCCGCGTTCGCCGAGGTGGTCGGCGGCGCGCTGGCCCAGCAGGGGTTCACGCCCGTATTGTGCACCCGGACGGTCGGCGGCGTCTCCGAGGCCGACTACGTCGACCTCCTCCTGCAGCAGCAGGTCTCCGGAGTGGTCTTCGCCGGCGGCCTCTACACCCAGACGGGTGTGGTGCACGAGCACTACCTCAGGCTGATCGACCGGCGGCTGCCGACCGTCATGGTCAACGCGGCGGCCGACCACTGGGAGTTTCCCCGGGTCTCCTGCGACGACACGATCGCGGTCGAGCAGTCTCTCGGGCACCTGCGCGCCCTCGGGCACGAGCGCGTCGGGCTGATCGTCGGGCCGCCCGACCACATGCCGTCGATCCGCAAGCTCGACGCCTTCCGCACTTCGGGCGGTGGAAACCTGGTCGAGCACACCATGCACTCGCTCGAAGGCGGCCACGCGGCGGCGCTGAAACTGCTGCGCCAGAACGTCACCGGCATCATCTGCGGCAGCGACCCGCTGGCGCTGGGCGCAATCAGGGCCGCGAGGCGTGAGGGTCTCGGCGTCCCGCAGGACGTGTCGGTCATCGGCTACGACGACTCGGCTCTGATGAACTGCGTCGATCCGCCGCTGACCACCGTGCGCCAGCCGATCGAGGCGATGGGCAGGGCGGTGGTGGAGTTGCTGGTCAGCCAGATCGACGGGGCCGCCGTCGCCACCGGTGAGCTGCTGTTCGAGCCCGAACTCGTCGTGCGCTCCTCGACCGGGCGCATGGGCGCCATTCTCTGACGAGTACCCGCACAACTCCGGAGAAACGGAACCCGGAGAAGGAGGCGTCCACTCCTTCTCCGGGCGTCCCGTTGAAGGAGGCGTCCACTCCTTCAACGGGTGTTCCGTTTCCGGGCTACGAGGCGTAGGCCTCGAACTCGGAGATCTGGCCGGCAGGCCAGCCGGTGTTGCCGGTGATGCTCAACCGCAGGTAGCGCCTGGTGGTCGCGGGGAAGGTGATCGTCACCGTGTTGCCCGACGCCGGGTTGAACGTGTATCCCGCGGATCCGACGATCGTGCTGTAGGACGAGCCGTCCGTGCTGCCCAGCAGGGACAAGGTCTGGGTGCGGGTGGCCCAGGCGGTGGCCGGGGGCAGCTTGAGCACGACCTTGCTCACGCTGGTCGCCGAGCCGAGGTCGACGGTCAGCGTCTGGGGGAAGGCGTTGTTGGCCGACTCCCAGTAGGTGTTCGCGTTGCGGTCGTTGGCATTGGCGGCCACGTAGACGTCGGAGTGGCTGCTCTCGGTGATCGGCCTGCCCGCGGCGAGGTTGCCGCCCGCCGGCGTGGTCGGCGTGGGCGTCGGGGTCGGAGTGGGGGTGGGCGTCGGCGAGGGGGTGACGGGCGGCGGGGTCGACCCGGAGCCGTAGACCTCGAGGGCGGACAGCTGTCCGGCCGGCCAGCCGGTGTTGCCCGTGATGGCGATCCGGACATAGCGGACGTTCGCGGTGTTGAACGAGATGTTCGCGGTATTGCCCGACGCGGGGTCGAAGGTGCGCCCGGCCGAGGCGGACAGAGTGGAGAAGTTCGACCCGTCGGTGCTGCCGAGGACGGAGAGCGTCTGGGTGCGGGTGGCCCACGCGCTGCTCGGCGGCAGCTTCAGCGCGACCCGGTCGACCGAGGCGACGCCGCACAGGTCCACGGTGATCGACTGTGGGAAGGCGTTGTTGGCCGACTCCCAGTAGGTGTTCGCGTCGCCGTCGACCGCGTTGGCGGCGGTGAAGGACTGGTTGGTGCTCGTCGCGGTGGCGGGCTTGCCCCTGGCCAGGTCGCCGGTCCCGACCGAACACACAGGGGGAGTCGGTGTCGGTGTCGGCGTCGGGGTCGTCGGAGGAGTCGGGGTGGGGGTGACGGGCGGCGGGGTCCCGGAGCCGTCGTAGATGTAGTTAGGCGTGGGCCACTGGCCGGTGCAGGTGGTTGACGACAGGCTCCAGCCGGAGTTGCCCGTGCCGTACACGGGAGCGAAGGACGTGCCCACGCAGTTGTGGATGGCGACTCCCGCGCCGATGTGGGCGGCGGTCACGTTGGTGAACGTGGTCTTGGCCCCCGACTGCGCCTGGATCATGTAGGTGCCGGTGCCGTCGATGTTCACATTGGTGAAGTTGACGGTGCTCGTGCTGCCCTCGATGAACTGGATGGCCTCGTACGAGCTGTCGATGATGTCGGTGTCGCTCACGTTGATGGTCGCGTTGACGGGTTCGTTGAGCCCGTCGAACCACATGGCGCCGACGCCGAAGTTCCAGTTGTAGTCGCTGTTGCCCGCTCTGATCAGCGTGTTGCGCGCCGCCGTGATGGTGCCGGCGACCGCGGTGCCTTGACCGGAGTTGACGCCTGGATAGCGGTTGGCGATGTGGATGCCGCCGCCGTTGGTGACGGTGTCGCTCACCACGTTGTCAGTGATCTTTATGTCCCTGCCGCCGTACGTCACGATGTTGTTGGCCAGGACGGGCGCGACCACGGTGTTGAACGTGAACGCGTTGCCGACGTTGGGGATGCGCTCCGGCCACATCGCCAGGCCGTCGTCGCCGGTGTTCCGCAGGAAGGTGTTGGTCACCGTGGAGTTGGTGACGCCCGTGTGGAAGTTCACGCCGTCGGCCGTCTGGTCGAGGATGCGGCTGTTCTTGATCGTGAAGTTGTTCATCGGGCCGTCCATCCAGGCCCCGACCTTGGTGTGCTGGATCCAGAGGTTGTCCACCACGGAGTCGGTCATCGCGCCGCCGAGGGCGTTCACCTGGTCCTCGTCCACGCGCTCGGTGATCTCACCGATGATGGCGAAGTCGCGCAGGGTGACGTTCCGGCTCGGGCCGCCCGCCTCCTGCGGCCTTACCGGGCCGGTGTAGCCGCCGCCGCTGACGTATTTGCCGTAGATGCCGACGGCGCGGTTGCGCTGGGTGGGGTTGCGGCCGGTGAGCACGCTGTACCAGGGGCCGGCGCCGCGGAGCGTGACGCCGTCCACGATCACGTGGTCCCACAGCGTGTAGGTGCCGGCGGGGATGTAGACGGCCTTGCCCTGCGCCTTGCCGGCGTCGACGGCGGCCTGGAACGCTGCGGTCGAGTCGCTCGTGCCGTTCCTGTCGGCGCCGAAGTCGTCGACGTTCAGCGATCCGGCAGGCTGGGGGATCGGGTCGGGCACCAGCTCGAAGTCGGCCAGGTCGATCACGAACCACGGCGAGGCGGAGGTGGAGGCCACCTGGACGCGCACCTTGGTGCCGGCCGCCAGGGTGGAGCCGAACATCGTGCGGGTCTCGTCGTAGAAGTGGTGAGGCTGGTTGCCCGGCTGGTTGCCGAAGGGGTAGCCGCCGTAGTACCAGCCGTATTTAGAGGTGAACGACAGGTCCTTGAGCTTGGCGCCGTTGACGCGGAGGTCAATGGGAGCGGTGATGCCCGTGCCTGCCGCGTTGTCCGGCACGCTGTAGCGCACGGTCATCGCGTTGGCGGCCTTGGGCAGGGTGAACTCGACGTATTCTCCGGCGGCGTCGAGCCGTACGGCTTTGCGGCCGGAGGCCTCCGAGGGCAGGCGGGTGTAGATGCGGTCGGGCCCGATGACCTCGCCGTTCGTCGCGGCGGACTCGGCCTCGATCTCGGTGAAGGGGACGGTCGCTCCCCGGCCGGCGACGGAGAAGGGCGACGGCGAGGCCGCCGCCGACGAGGTGCTCGGGAACGCGACCACGCTCCCAAGGGCGATCAGCGCCCCTGCCACCGCGACGGCGGCGGCTCCGGATCTTTTCATGAGCGAGTGGCCCTTTCTGCATGAAGATCCGCGAGGTACGACGGGGACGCTGGACCGCCGGGCCTCTGCAACATGGTGAGGTGGACCACACATTAGGTTGACCAACACGTGACTGCAATATTTCGACTAGAAGTCGCAATATCACACCACCGTTACGCCATGTGGCTAAGTGCTGGTCAACGGACCGATGGAACGATCCTCCGGAGGTGGATTTTTCTTCCCGGTCCCCGAAGGGCCTCTCCGCCCTGTGCGCAAGCCCATGAAAGTGCTTGCGCTATTTGTCGTATAGTTGCGCCTATGACTCGACGGCTTGCGGAAGTGGCCAAGAAGGTCGGCGTGAGTGAGGCGACCGTGAGCCGCGTGCTCAACGGCAAGCCCGGCGTCTCCGAGACCACTCGCGAGGCCGTGCTGACCGCCCTGGACGTGCTCGGATACGAGCGTCCCACCCAGTTGCGCGGCGATCGCGGGAGGCTGGTCGGGCTGGTGCTCCCCGAGCTGCAGAACCCGATCTTCCCCGCCTTCGCCGAGATCGTGGGCGGAGCGCTCGCCCAGCAGGGTTTCACCGCGGTCCTGTGCACCCGGACGGTCGGCGGGGTCTCCGAGTCCGACTACGTGGACCTCCTTCTCCATCAGCACGTGTCGGGCATCGTCTTCGCCGGAGGGCAGTACGCCCAGGGGGACGCCCCGCACGATCACTACGAGCGGGTGCAGGAGCGGAAACTTCCCGCGGTGCTGGTCAACGCGGCCGTGGACCATCTCAGCTTCCCGCAGGTCTCCTGCGACGACGCCGCGGCGGCGGAGATGGCACTCGGCCACCTGCTCGCCCTGGGGCACCGGCGCATCGGCATGCTCCTCGGCCCGCCCGACCACGTGCCCTCCCAGCGCAAGCTGCAGACGTTCCGCGCGTTCTCCGACGCCAACGGCATCGAGCTGACCGCCGACCAGGTCGAGCACACGATGTTCTCCGTCGAGGGAGGCCACGCGGGCGCCGCCAAGCTCATCAAGGCCGGGGTGACGGGCGTCATCTGCGCGAGCGACGTGCTGGCGCTGGGCGCCATCCGGGCCGCCCGCCGCGCCGGGCGCAGGGTCCCCGAGGACTTCTCGGTCATCGGATACGACGACTCGGCCCTCATGAACTGCATCGATCCGCCGCTCACGACGTTGCGCCAGCCCATCGACCCGATGGGGCGCGCCGTCGTCGAACTGCTGGTGGCGCAGATCGACGCCGCCACCGTGCCGGCCAACGAGTTGCTGTTCGAACCCGAGCTGGTGGTCCGCGCGTCGACCGCCCCCGCTCCCCGGGCCTGACCCGCGTTATCGGCCGTTCTGACCGGCCCGAGCCGCCCAGCCGTACAGGCCCGGGTCAGATCCTCCCCGCCTTCATGCCCGGGCCGTCCCCGGCCGTGTCGTGCCTGGCCGTACGGCATGGCCTGCCTTGGCGACGGCTTTCCTAGCCCCCGGACACCCGGTGTCCGGGGGCTCAGTCGTCTTTCGCGATGTGACAACGATCATGCTGCGAGGTTTCGCAGGGTTCACTGTCACTTTTTTGCATCATGAATGACGGAGTATTGCTGGGTTCTGCATGGCTCTGTATGTTTCTCGCAACCGAGCTGGATCGGAGGCGCCCCCCATGCCCCCGAGACAGCGAGCTCCAAGACGGGTCGTGGTGCGCCGTTCCAGGAGGGAACAATCATGAAACCCCGCAACCTTTCAATAGTTCTGGCCGCGGGCTTGGCCCTCGCGGCGGCGGGCTGCGGCAGCAGCAGCAGCGACGGCGGTGACGCCGGCAAGTCCGCCGCGCCGTCCGCCAACCCCAACGCCCCGGTGTCGATCAGCGTCAACTGTGAGCCGCCGAAGACGAACAAGGCGGAGCGCGCGACCTTCGAAGAGGACGTGGCGGGCTTCCAGAAGCTGTACCCGAACATCACGATCTCCAAGGTCACCGACGCCTTCCCCTGCTACGACCCGAAGACCTTCGAGCCGAAGCTGGCCAGCGGCGACCTCGAGACGGTCTTCTACGTCAACTTCCCCAACGTGGGCCGCCTCATCGAGAGCGGGCAGGCCGCCGACATCTCCTCCTACGTCAACGAGCTGAAGACCTACCCGGACTACAACAGCTCGCTCGACCTGTTCAAGAAGGACGGCAAGGTCTACGGTCTGCCGACCGACGGCTACGGCATGGGCCTCGTCTACAACAAGGAGGTCTTCACCAAGGCCGGCCTCGACCCGAACAGCCCGCCCAAGACCTGGGCCGAGGTGCAGGCCGCGGCCAAGAAGATCGCGGCGCTCGGCCCCGGTTACGTCGGGTACGGCGAGTACAGCGGCGGCAACACCGGTGGCTGGCACTTCACCGCCTCCATCTACGGCCGCGGCGGCTCGGTCATCAGCGACGACGGCAAGAAGGCAGCCTTCAACACCCCCGAGGGCAAGGCCGTCCTGCAGAACCTGCAGCAGATGCGGTGGACCGACAACAGCATGGGCTCCCAGCTGTACATCGAGTGGCCGGCCCTCATGAAGGCCATGGCCGGCGGCAAGATGGGCATGATGCTGGGCGCGCCCGACGTGCTCATCTCGCTCCGCAACGACTTCGGCGGCAAGTTCGAGAACTACGCCGTCACCGCCCAGCCCGAGGCCAAGGCCCTGCTCAACGGCGGCGCCGGCTACATGATCAACCCGAAGGCCACCCCGGACCAGATCAGGGCCGGCCTCAAGTGGATCGAGTACAAGTTCCTCACCCCGGGCAAGGGCCAGCTCGACTACGTGCGGGCCAAGAGCCAGAACCTGACCGTCGGTCAGCCCTACCCCGACCTGTACGGCGCGGACACCGCGTCGGGCAAGGCGGTCACCGACCTGCGCGCGGCCAACGCCAACATCGACGCCGCCCAGTTCGCCGGATGGGTCGAAGGCTCCAAGGGCATCACGCCGAAGCCGGAGCCGGGGCCGTACGCCCAGGAGATCTACGCGATCCTCGACACCCCGATGTCGGCGGTCCTCACCAGGAAGGACGCCAACGTCGACCAGCTCCTGTCCGACGCCGAGGCGAAGGTCAACTCCATGCTCGCCTCGAAGAGCTGACCGTTCGATAATCCGGGGCGCCGCCCGTGGCCGTGATCTGGCCGCGGCCGGCGCCCCGGCCAGCACGTCGAGATCGGAATCACAACGATGACCACAGCGAGTATCCCGGTAGCGAACCGCAGGCGGCGGCAGCCCACGAAGCTGCGGCGTGCCGTACGACGCAATCTGACCGCCTACGGATTCCTCTGCGGCGCTCTGATCTGTTTCGCGTTCTTCTCCTGGTATCCGATGGTCCGGCAGGTCATCCTCAGCTTCCAGAAGACGAACTTCGTGGACGCGCCCGAATGGGTGGGGCTGAAGAACTTCCGCACCGTCTTCAGCGACCCGGCCTTCGCGCCCGCGTGGATCAACACGGCGATGTTCACGCTGCTCGCACTGCTGTGCGGCTACGCGATCCCCTTCGTCACCGCGATCGTCCTCAACGAATTACGGCACGCCCGCGCCTACCTGCGCTTCGTCGTCTACCTGCCGGTCATGCTGCCGCCCGCGGTGGGCGTCCTGCTGTTCCAGTGGTTCTACAACCCCGACTACGGGCTGTTCAACCAGATCCTCAGCTTCTTCCACCTGCCCGGGCTCCAGTGGCTCAACTCGACGAGCACCGCCCTGATCTCGCTGGTCATCGTCTCCACCTGGATGAACATGGGCAGCGGCACCCTGATCTACCTCGCCGCCCTGCAGACCATCCCGAGCGAGCTGTACGAGGCCGCCGAGCTGGACGGCGCCGGCCTCTTCAAGCGGATCAGGCACATCACGATCCCGCAGACCAAGCTGATCCTACTGGTGATGCTGCTGCTGCAGATCGTGGCGACCATGCAGGTCTTCATCGAGCCCTATCTGCTCACCGGCGGCGGCCCGGAGAACTCGACGGTCACCGTCGTCTATCTCATGTATCAGTACGCCTTCAACTTCGGCAGCCTCAATGCGGGCAACGCCCTCGGCCTGATGCTCATGCTCGTGCTCATGGTGTTCTCGGCCATCTACCTGCGCATCTCGCGCGACAACACGGTGTGAGGGGAGCGACCATGTCCGCCATCCTGCAGCCCGTCGGCACGCCGCCACCCGTCTCTCCCCGGCAGGAGCAGCCCGGGCGCGAGTCCCGGCGCCCGCGCAAGCCGATCAACACGCAGTTCCGCACCGCCGTCTCGCCCCACCAGCTCAACACGACCCACGGCCGGATCATCTACTGGACCGTGCTGGTGGTCGTGGTCGTCAGCTTCACCGCCGCGTTCGTCTTCCCGCTCTACTGGATGATCACCGGCGCGATGAAGTCGACCGAGGAGCTCAACTCCATCCCGCCGACCTTCCTGCCGAAGCATTTCTCGCTGGACGGCTACGTGCAGGCCTGGGATCTGCTGGAGCTGGGCAAGCTGCTCGGCAACACGGCCCTCTACGCGGGCGGCGCCTGGCTGCTGACCATCGCGTTCGACGTCTCGGCGGCCTACGCCCTGTCCAAGCTCCGCCCGGTGCTCGGCAAGGTCGTCTTGGCCCTGATGTTGTCGACGCTGATGATCCCGCCGCTGGTCATCATGCTGCCGGCATACCTCACCGTGAAGGACGTGCCGTTCTTCCACTGGGACCTGCTCAACACCCCGTGGGCGATCTGGCTGCCCGCCGCGGCGAACGGCTTCAACGTCTTCCTGCTCAAGCGCTTCTTCGACTCGATCCCCAGGGAACTGCTGGAAGCCGCGGAGATCGACGGCGCTTCGCCCGGCCGCGTCCTGTGGTCGGTGGTGATCCCGATCTCCCGTCCGATCCTCGGCGTGGTCTCCATCCTCACCGTGGTGAACGTCTGGCGGGACTTCGTCTGGCCGCTGCTGGTCCTGCCGGACAGCGACAAGATGTCCATCAGCATCGGCATCGCCTCGTTGTCCTCGCAGATGCCACAGAACGTGCTGGTCGCCTCTCTGGTGATCGCGAGCATTCCGACCAT
The DNA here is from genome assembly GCF_016863335.1 of Planotetraspora thailandica. GTDB lineage: Bacteria > Actinomycetota > Actinomycetes > Streptosporangiales > Streptosporangiaceae > Planotetraspora > Planotetraspora thailandica. Next base: position 63,146 of record NZ_BOOR01000036.1, on the reverse strand, counting down.
CGTCGTCTTCTTCATCTTCCAGCGGCACATCATGGCGGGTCTCACCGCCGGAAGCCTTAAGGGCTGACCCTTCACCCGTAAGGAGTTGTATTCAGCATGCCCGGCAACACGCCCACAGGGGCGACCCCGAACCGGGGATGGTGGCGGGGTGCCGCGATCTACCAGGTCTACCTGCGCAGTTTCGCCGACGGCAACGGCGACGGCACAGGCGACCTGGCAGGGCTGCGGGCACGTCTCCCGTACCTCTCCGAGCTCGGCGTGGACGCGATCTGGCTGAACCCGTGGTACCCGTCGCCCATGGCCGACGGCGGCTACGACGTCGCCGACTACCGGAACATCGAGCCGGTCTTCGGGACGCTGGCCGAGGCGGAGAAGCTGATCGAGGAAGCCCACGACCTCGGCATCCGCACCATCATCGACGTGGTCCCCAATCACGGCTCCGACCAGACCGCCTGGTTCCAGGAGGCGCTGGCGGCCGGTCCCGGTTCGGAGGCTCGGGAGCGGTTCTGGTTCCGTCCTGGTGTGGGCGACGGCCCGCCGAACGGCTGGCAGTCGATCTTCGGCGGGCCGGCGTGGACCCAGGTGCCCGACGGCGAGTGGTACCTGCATCTGTTCGCCCCCGAGCAGCCCGACTTCAACTGGACCAACCCCGACGTGCGTCAGGAGTTCCTCGACGTCCTGCGCTTCTGGTTCGACCGGGGCGTGGACGGCATCCGCATCGACTCGGCCGCCGTGCTCGTGAAGGACCTCGACAGCGTCGAGGAGTCCTACACCGACCACGACGGCGTGCACGAGGTCTACCGCGAGTGGCGCCGCATCGCCGACGAGTACGGCCAGCGTGTGCTCATCGGCGAGGTGTGGCTGCCCGACCAGGAGCGCTTCGCCCTCTACCTGCGGGGCGACGAGATGCACACGGCCTTCAACTTCGCGTTCCTGTCCAGCGCCTGGGAGCCGGACGCCCTGCGCGACGTCATCGACCTGACCCTCGCCACGCACGTGCCGATCGACGCGCCCGCGACCTGGGTGTTGTCGAACCACGACGTGACCAGGCCCCCCACCAGGTACGGCAGGGCCGACACGTCCTTCTCGCACGATGACCGCAAGCACGGCGTGCCGTACGACCTGGAGCTGGGCACCCGCCGGGCGCGGGCCGCCGCGCTGCTGGCGATGGCCCTGCCCGGCAGCGTCTACGTCTACCAGGGGGAGGAGCTCGGCCTCTGGGAGGTCGAGGACATCCCCGACGACATGCGCGAGGACCCCATCTGGGCCAGGTCGGGGCACACCGACCCGGGCCGGGACGGGTGCCGCGTGCCGCTGCCCTGGTCGGGCGACGCACCGCCGTTCGGATTCGGCACCGGGGGCTCCTGGCTGCCGCAGCCGGCGGCCTGGAACACCATGACGGTCGAGGCGGAGGAGCACGACCCGGAGTCGATGCTCTCGCTCTACCGCAGAGCCCTGGCCGTCCGCCGCGAGCGGCTCGGCGACGGGACGATGGCCTGGCTGCCCACCGAGGCCGGGGGTACGGGGGACGGCGTGCTGGCCTTCACTCGTGAGTCCGGCATCATCTGCGTCGTCAATCTCAGCCCGGAGCCGGTACGGCTCCCGCCGCACACGTCGGTCCTGCTGACCAGCGGCCCCCTTGACGGTGATCTTCTGCCCACCGACACAGCAGCCTGGCTTTCCTCCTGAAGGTAGGTCACACCCCCCATGCTCAGATCCCTCTTATCGGTGTCCCTGGCGGCCACCGGCCTCGTGGCGCTCTCCGCCCCCGCCTCGGCGTCGGCTTCCAATTCCCCCGTCGTCACGCGCGCCGCCCTCGACCCCTCGCTGGTCGCGGGGCGGGGCGCGAAGGTCGACTTCGTCGAGCAGGAGGCGGAGAACGCCGCCACCAACGGCTCGGTCATCGGCCCCGACCGCACCGCCTACACGCTGCCGTCGGAGGCGTCCGGCCGTAAGGCGGTCAGGCTGACGGCGGGACAGTACGTCGAGTTCACGCTGCCGAAGGCGGCCAACGCGATCACCGTGCGGTACAGCATCCCCGACGCGCCGAACGGCGGCGGCATCACCTCGCCCCTCAACGTCACGGTCAACGGCAAGAACCGGACCACCATGACGCTGACGTCGCAATACGCGTGGCTGTACAACCAGTATCCGTTCTCGAACGACCCGAACGCCGACCTGCTGCACCCCGACTGGTGGATCACTGAGTGCGGCTGCGTTCCCAACGCCACGACGCCCGCCCCTACGATCACCAAGCCGTTCCGCCCGAGCCACTTCTACGACGAGCAGCGCCTGCTGCTCGGCAAGACGTACCGCGCGGGTGACAAGGTGCGGCTGACGGTGCCGGCCGGCGCCAAGGCCGCCTGGACGGTCGTCGACCTGCTCGACTCGCAGCTCGTCGGCGCGCCCAAGGTCAGCCTCGTCGCGGCCAACGTGCTGGCCTTCGGCGCCGACCCGCGGGGCAAGCGCGACTCGGCCGGCGCGTTCGACAAGGCGATCGCGTTCGCCACGCGCGCCCACCTCAAGGTCTACGTCCCGCCGGGCACCTACCAGGTGAACCGTCACATCGTCGTCGACGACGTGACGATCGAGGGCGCCGGCAACTGGTACACCGTCATCAAGGGCCGCGAGGTCGCCCTGAGCACGCCCGCCCCCGACGGCTCGGTGCACACGGGCGTCGGCTTCTACGGCAAGGACGTGTCCGCGGGCGGCAGCAGGAACGTCCACCTGTCCGGCTTCGCGATCGAGGGCGACGTCCGCGAGCGCATCGACACCGACCAGGTGAACGGCGTCGGCGGCGCGATGAGCGACTCGACCATCGACGGCCTCTACATCCACCACACCAAGGTCGGCCTGTGGTTCGACGGCCCGATGAACAACGTGAAGGTCACGAACAACGTCATCGTCGACCAGATCGCCGACGGCCTGAACTTCCACACCGGGGTCACCAACTCCGTCGCGTCGAACAACTTCGTGCGCAACACCGGTGACGACGCCCTGGCCATGTGGTCGGAGAAGACCTCCAACGCCGGCAACACCTTCGACCACAACACCGTCCAGACGCCCGTGCTCGCCAACGGCATCGCGATCTACGGCGGCAAGGACATCAAGGTCTCCGGCAACCTGGTCGCCGACCCGATCCGCGAGGGCAGCGCCATCCAGGTGGGCTCGCGCTTCGGCGCCGAACCGTTCACCGGGCACCTGTGGATCACCGACAACACCACGGTCCGCGCCGGCACGTACGAGCTGAACTGGAACATCGGCCTCGGCGCCATCTGGTTCTACGCGCTGGAGAAGAACATCGACGCCGACATCCAGGTCGTCGGGGACCACTTCCTCGACAACACCTACAACGCGATCATGCTGGTCAGCGACTTCGGCGTGAAGGACCTGTACTCGATCACGAACGTGCACTTCAAGGACATCCGGGTCGACGGGACCGGCACCTCGGTCGTCAGCGCCCGTGTGAAGGGCTCGGCGTCGTTCGAGAACGTGGACGCCCGCAACGTCGGCGCGGTCGGCGTCAACAACTGCGGCTCGTTCAACTTCCCGCCCACCGGTTCGGAGTTCTCGCTGACGGATCTCGGCGGCAACGACGGTGGCGGCACCACCGGTCCGTGGCTGGCCCCGTGGGAGCTGCCGAACACCATCACCTGTGACGACCGCCCGCCGGTCGTCGCGCCCCCGGCGCCGTCCCCCTGGTCGTAGGAGAACGGCCCCAGAACTCCGGGGGGTGGGCGGTCAGCCCGCCCCCCGGACGCCACCTCGAAGGCGCGGCCCGCTCCGGGCCGCGCCTTCGTCCGTACGGCTCGGCGGCTCACCGCGCGTGCGGTGGGCCGGCGAGCGTGAGATAACGGGCGAAGACGTATGGACTGGTACCTTTATGCGCTGGAAATGCCCAGCCAGAACCAGTCCTGGGGTTGAGTTGGCAGAACAGTTGATCGATGAAACCCCGTCCCATTTCGGTGAGTTCGAGGTGGTACGCCGTCTGGGTGAAGGTAGCCAAGGAGTGGTCTACCTGGGCCGGTCGCGGAACGGCGATCAGGTGGCGATCAAGCTCCTGCACGCCCGGCTCACGGAGGACCCCGAGGCGCGCGAACGTCTCCTCCGAGAGGTGGCGGTGGCGCGGCGTGTCGCCAGGTTCTGCACTGCTCCGGTGCTTCACGTCGACCTGGCCGGTGAGCATCCGTACATCGTCAGCGAGTACGTTCTCGGTTCCTCGCTGAGCGATCTGGTCCAGCGAGAGGGCCCACGCCGCGGCGCGGGCCTGGACCGTCTCGCGATCACTACGGCCACGGCCCTGGCGGCCATTCACCGTGTGGGCATCGTCCACCGCGATTTCAAGCCGGCCAATGTCATGATGGGCCCGGAAGGGCCGGTGGTGATCGACTTCGGCATCGCCCGGTTGTCGGACACCCCCGCTCTGACGGCGGTGGGCGTGGGACTGGGTACTCCGTCGTACGCCTCTCCGGAACAGATCCGCGGCGAGCGGGTGACAGCGGCCGCCGACGTGTTCTCCTGGGGCGTCACCATGGTCTATGCGGCCACGGGGACGCCCGCGTTCGGCACCGACACCATGCTCGCGATCTTCAATCGAGTGCTGAACGACGAGCCGGACCTTTCCGCGCTGCCGGAAGGTCCGCTGCGCGACGCGGTCGCCGCGGCCCTGCAGAAGGATCCCGCCCGGCGCCCCACCGCGGAACAACTGCTGGCCCACCTGACAGGCCGCGACGATTTGGCCCGGCGCGGTGTCGCGCCTGTCGGGCCGGGGTTCGGCTCGGGGTTCGGGTCGGAACCGCCAGGCGCGCGCGCCGCGAGGACGACGGTCATGGACGGTCGCGCGGCGCCGACGAGAAGCGGGCCGACGAGAAGCGGGCCGACGAGAAGCGGGCCGAGGAGAAGGGGGAGGGGAAGAGCCAGGCCCGTGGTCGTGGCGGCCTCGGTGGCGGTGCTCGTCGCCGCGCTTGGTGTGGCGGTGGGCATCTCCCTGTTCTCCACTCCCACTAAGGAGGCCACGGCGTCGGAGAACTCGCAGACCACCGGCGGTGCTTCGCATGCGTCCCCCAAACCTCACGTGAGGAAGCCGACGGGGGCCGGCAGGCATACGCCGACGAGCAAGGCCGACAAACCGGATAAAGTGGACAAGCCTGTCAAAGTCAAACCCTCCAAGTCGGCTACCGGGGCGCCGCCGAAGGAGACGGGCGCCGGATCCGGCGGCCCCGCTCAGGTGCCGGCTCCCGGCCAGGAAATAGTGGGCTTGGGGTCCAACCGCTGCATCGACGTGCAGAACGGCCAGGCGGTCCCCGGGACTCCTCTGCAGATCTGGGACTGCGGGGGTGCTCCTCAGCAAAACTGGGACTTCCGGGCGGACGGCACGGTGCGCTCGCTGGGCATGTGCATGCAGATGGCCGGGGGGTCGACGGCCGACGGGACCCCCATCACGCTGGGCACGTGCAACGGCAGCCCGGCCCAGAGGTTCACGCTCAACGCGTCCCACGACCTGGTCAACGTGAACGCGGACAAATGCGTCGACGTCAGGGACCAGTCCACGGCCAACGGTGTGCGGCTGCAGTTGTGGACCTGCGGGGGGACGTCAAACCAGAAATGGACCATCGCCTGACCGAGTGAACCGCCGGCGCGTTCACCGCGCCGTCGTGGGACGTGCGCGCTGGGAAACCTCCGTGAGAACCCGGTGCGAAAAGCCGGTTCCCGGCCGCTCTCGGCGGCCGGGAACCCAGGTTGGTCAGCGGACCGTGGGGAACGCGTCGTAGATGGCCTGGGTCAGGGTGTCACCCAGGCGCCGGGATCAGGCCGAGTGCCTGCCAGGGGCGTGGGCGGTCATGGAGGCGGGGGAGCCCGCGGGGGCCACGAGCACGGCGGTGCAGAAGGCGCAGCGGCGCGCGGCGACGGGGATGTCGCTCAGGCACTCGGGGCACTGCTTCTCGGTGGCGGCCTTGTCCCGGGTGAGGAGGCTGAGCAGGCGGGCCATGGGCAGCACGACGAGCCAGTAGATGACGGCGGCCACGATGAGGAACGACACAGCGTGGTTGACGAAGTCGCCGTACTTGAACTCGGCGCCGTTGATTTTGAAGGAGTAGTCGGCGAAATCGGGCTCGTGCCCACCCGTCACCGCGCCGATGAGGGGGGTGATGATGTCCGAGACCAGGGCGTCGACCAGGCCACTGAAGGCGGCTCCGATGACGACCGCGACGGCGAGCTCCACGAGGTTGCCGCGCACGAGGAATTTCTTGAATCCGGTCATGGCGGTATGACCTATCCGGTTTGGTCAACCGGCTGCAACTCGAGGGGCAAGGTCTCCGCTGGATGACATGCCCCCATGGGCGAGCACGCCTGCGGTGACCAGGCAATCGGTGTACGGAGGGCCAATCGCGTTCTGACTGTGGTGCGCTAACCGGGTGGCGTCTGGTCGGCGGACAGCCGGGCGGCGCGGGTGGTGAGGTGGTCGCGTTCGCGGATGCTGGTCGTACGGCCGGCCGCGAGGCGATAGTCGTCGATCGCCGCTTGGTGTTCACCGGCCATCTCGCGCAGGTGGGCCCGGGTCGCGTAGAAGCGATGGTGCCCCGCCAGCCGTCCGCCGGCGTCGAGTTCATCGAGCATGCGCAGACCGGCGGCCGGGCCGTGGACCATGGCGGCGGCGACGGCCCGGCTGAGCGAGACCATCGGGTTGTCCGACATGCGTTCCAGCAGGCCGTACAACGCGAGGATCTGGGGCCAGTCCGTCGCCTCCGCCGTCGGCGCCTCGTCGTGCACGGCGGCGATCGCCGCCTGCAGCTGGTAGGGGCCGACCGCGCCGCCCGCCAGGGTGCGGGTGATCAGCTCGATGCCTTCCGCGACGGCCTTGCCGTCCCACAGGCTCCTGTCCTGCTCGGCCAGCGGGATCGCGGCGCCGTACCGGTCGGCGCGCGCGGGACGCCTGGCATCGGTGAGCAGCATCAACGCGAGCAGCCCGGCCACCTCGCCGTCACCGGGCAGCATGTCGTGGGCCATCCGCGCCAGCCGGATCGCTTCCCGCGAGAGCTCCACGCGCTGCAATTCGGGGCCGGAGCTGGTGGCGTAGCCCTCGTTGAAGATGAGGTACAGCACGTGCAGCACCGACTTGAGCCGTCCCGCCCGCTCTCCGGCGCCGGGCAGCCGGAACGGCACGCCTGACGCCTTGATGCGCTGCTTGGCCCGGCTGATCCGCTGCCCCATGGTGGCCTCCGGGACCATGAACGCGCTGGCGATCTCGGCCGTGGTCAGGCCGCCCACCGACCGCAGAGTGAGCGCGATGGCGGAGGCCGGGGTCAGCGCGGGATGGCAGCACAGGAACAAGGTGGTCAGCGTGTCGTCCCGGTCCCTGTCGAGTGCGTCGTCGGCGGGCGGAGCCGTCAGCTCGTCGGACGGCTCCCGCGCGGCCACCAGTTCTTCCCTGCGGCGCCTGGCCTGCTCGCCCCGCACCTGTTCGACCATCCGCCGGTACGCGACCTGGACGAGCCAGCCGCGGGGATTGTCCGGCACCCCCTGCCGGGGCCATTGGGAGGCCGCGTCGATCAGCGACTCCTGGACGGCGTCCTCTGCGGCGTCGAAGTCTCCGAAACGCCGGGTGAGCACGCCGACGACCTGCGGCACGAGTTCGCGCAGCAGGTCGTCGACGACGGGCCCCCCAGATGACACGCCCGAGCTCACATCTCCCCGGGCTCGATCGACATCACCTGGCGCACCTCGATGGGCATGTTCAGCGGCCTGCCTCCCGGCCCGGGCGCGGCGGACACGTACGCGGCGACCTCGACGGCCCGTTCCGGACTGTCGAGGTCCACGATCCACCAGCCGACGAGGAACTCCTTCGTCTCGGGGAAGGGGCCGTCCGTGACCACGGGGCCGCCGTCGACGCCGGAGCGCACGATCAGGGTCTGGCCCGGGTCGGCCAGACCCTCCGCCTGGACGAACTCGCCGTCATCGACGAGCTTCTTGTTGGTGTCGTGCATGAACTGGATGTGGGCCGCGATGTCCTCCGGAGGCCAAGTGTCCATCGAAGGCAGGCCGCTCAGGGGGCCGAACTGCATCAGCATCATGTATTTCATGTCCTCGCTCCTTCGCTCGGACCCCTCGCCGGGGTCCGTCCGCGGGTAGGTCGAAGCACGGCCCGTCCCTTTCGACATGCTGACGCACATCGGAGACCGGAAAGGTATCCGCCTCGAACAAATTGCTGGTCGTCGCTCAGTTCTCGTACGTGTCAAGACGGGGCGGAAGGGCGTTCCAGGTGCAGAACGCGGACGATTCATGCGGAGCCTGGAGGAAGGCGACGCGCAGCCATGAGGAGGTCTCCCAGACCTTCAGTTCGTAACCGTCGTTGGGCGTGGCGGTCACGACGCGGCAGTCGCCGGCCGTCACCGCGATCGTCGCCCTGCCCCCCTTGAGGCTGAACGTGTGGAGGCTCTCGTCCGGGGCGGGCTTTGTCGGCGCCTTCGCGGCCACCCGGGGCGTCGGATGCGGCGAGGGCGCCCGCGCGTGCCGTACGGAGGGGACGGGGGCGGGCGACTCGCGGTCGCCGCCGGCCGAGGCGTCGGCTGAGGCGTCGGCTGGGGGGAGCGGGCGCGACGTGCCGCCGACCTCTCCTGAGCCACTGGGCGCGTCGGCGACCAGGGGAGCGCGGGGCGTCTCGTCCATGGCGGTGCTGCGCAGCACGTCGCGAACGCCGAGCCAGGAGATCCCGACGGCGAGCGCGGTCGCCCCGCACCAGGCGAGCGTGTAACCGGCGGCCCTTTTCATCGGCCGCTCACTCTAGCGGCACGTGTACTGGTATTTCGTGACAAACATGAAGCAGGCGGGAAATCAATGACGAGTAGGGTATTCATCCGGCGAAAATGCGCTCGCAGAGCGGTGTACGTTTCTGCCCCATGGCGACCGTTCTGCTCGTGGAGGACGACGAATTCGTCCGATCCGCGATCATCCGTGACCTGACCGGACGCAGCCATGCCGTACGCAGCGCCGCCGGAGCGCTCGACGCCCTCAGGGAGATCGCCCACGCCGCCCCCGACGTCGTGATCCTCGACCTCGGGCTGCCCGATCTCGACGGCGCCGAGGCGCTCAAGATGCTCCGGGCCGTCTCCGACGTCCCGGTCATCGTGGCCACGGCCCGCGACGAGGAGACCGAGATCGTCCGGCTGCTCCGGTACGGGGCCGACGACTACCTCGTCAAACCCTTCTCCGGAGACCACCTCAACGCGCGGCTGGAGGCGGTGCTGCGCCGGGCGAGGCCCGGGCCGGCGCCGGCGGTCATCCGCGTGGGAGGTCTCACCGTCGACCCCGACCGCAGGGAGGCGGCGCTGGACGGGACCCCGCTCGACCTCACCCGGCGCGAGTTCGACCTGCTGGCCTACCTGTGCGCCCGGCCGGGTCGTCTCACGCAAGGAACTGCTGTCGGAGGTGTGGCGCCAGTCCTACGGCGACGACCAGACGATCGATGTGCACCTGTCCTGGTTGCGCCGCAAGCTCGGCGAGAGCGCGTCCCGCCCCCGGTATCTGCACACCGTGCGCGGGGTCGGCGTCCGGCTCAGCCTTCCGCCCGAGTCTGCGGAATGACCGGCCGTACGGCGGGTCCGCGACGAGACGCCGGCCGCAGGTGAGGCGCAGCCTGGCCCTGGTGGCGCTGGCGGTGACGGCCATGGTGGCGCTGGCGTTCCTGATCCCGCTCGCCGTGGCGGTCAAGGAGATCGCCGAAGACCGGGCGATCGCCGACGCCGAACGACAGGCGACCGCGATGGTCCCCGCGCTGGTCGTGACCGACGACGCCGAGTCGCTGAGGCGGGCGCTGGCCAGCACGCCCGCGGGCGCCGAGCGGCTCGCCGTCCACCTGCGCGACGGCGCCACCGTCGGCGTCTCCCGGGCCACCCCGGCCGAGGTCGCCGGTGCGGGCGGGCGCGTGTCGACCGTACGGGTGGCAGGGGGATACGCGCTGCTCAAGCCGGTCGCGCTCGGCGGAGGCAGGCAGGCGGTCATCGAGGCGTACGCGCCGGACAAGGACGTGACGAAAGGGGTCGCCGCGTCGTGGGCGGTGCTGACCGGCGTGGCGCTCGCCCTGGTCGCGGGCTCGGTCGCAGTCGGCGACCGGCTCGGCGCCAGGGTGGTGCGCTCGGCGCGGCGCCTCGGCGACGCGGCGGCGGCCCTCGGCTCAGGCGACCTGTCGGTGCGCGTGACGCCCGACGGCCCGCCCGAGCTGATGGCGCTCGGCAAGGCGTTCAACACCATGGCCGACCAGGTGACCGGGCTGCTGGCGGCGGAACGCGAGCTGGCCGCCGACCTGTCCCACCGGCTGCGCACCCCGCTGACCGCGCTGCGCCTCAACGTCGGCGGCGGTCCGGAGGCCGAGCAGAGCAGGCTCGCCATCGACCGGCTGGAACAGGCGGTCGACGAGATCATCGAGGCGGCGCGCAGGCCCGTCCGGCCGGTCGCGAAGTCGTGCGACGCGGCCGAGGTGCTGCGGGAGCGGCTCGCCTTCTGGTCGGCTCTGGCCGATGACCAGGAACGCCCGTGGGAACTCGCCGGAGCCGACGCGCCGAGCCCGGTGCCGGTGGCCGCGGCCGACCTGGGTGCGGCGGTCGACGCGCTGCTCGGCAACGTCTTCCGGCACACGCCCCAGGGCACCGGGTTCCGGGTCGCCCTCCATCAGGGCGCCGGCATGACGGGCATCCTGGTCTCCGACGCCGGGCCCGGCTTCGCCGACCCCGAGGGGGCGCTGCGGCGCGGCCACAGCGGTGCGGGCTCGACCGGCCTGGGGCTCGACATCGCCCGCCGGCTCGCGGAGTCGACGGGTGGAAGCCTCCGCATCGACCCGCCCGCGCTCGGAGGCGCCGGCGTCCACCTGTGGATCCGTGCCGACGGATCTGCGGTCCGTTCCCGGCCGCGGCGGCTGCTGCGCAGGGGCAGAGCCCATTGAGGAGCACACGGCCGGTGCATGATCACGGAAGGGGTTCGGGCAGGTCGGCGGGGTGATCGCCGAACTTCTGCATGATCACGATTTGCGTCTTGGCCGGTCAGGCCGTTGATCTCCGAACTTCTGCATGATCACCACCAAGGGTGGGGTGGGGGGTATTTCGTCTTCTGGCATACGTGTCGTTAACGTGGCAGGACTGTCCCGGCCTTCCGAGGGCAGGCACGATGTCTGGTGAACGAGTGTGATCGCGGCGGTCGTGCGTACGGCCGCCGCTTCTGGACGGACCGGTGGCCAGGGGCGCGAACCCCGCGCGGCCGTCCGGATCGGCGGGCGAGGAGGTCGCGTGAGGGAGATCTGGCCGGGGGACCCTTATCCCCTCGGTGCGACATATGACGGCGCAGGAACCAACTTCGCCCTGTTCACCGAGGTGGCGCAGAGCGTCGAGCTGTGCCTGTTCGACGACGACGGCAACGAGGAGCGGGTGCCGCTCGCCGAGGTCGAGGGCTTCGTCTACCACTGCTACCTGCCGGGCGTGGGCCCCGGCCAGAGGTACGGCTACCGCGTGGCCGGGCCGTACGAGCCGGGTGACGGGCTGCGGTGCAACCCGGCCAAGCTGCTGCTCGACCCGTACGCCAAGGCGGTCGAGGGCGCGGTCAAGTGGGACCAGGCCGTTTACGGCTACCGCTTCGGCGAGCCGGACAGCCGTGACGACAGCGACTCGGCGCCCTACATGCCGCGCTCGATCGTGATCAACCCCTTCTTCGGATGGGGACACGACCGGCCCCCGGCCACGCCGTACCACGACACGGTGATCTACGAGGCCCATGTCCGCGGCCTGACGATCAACCACCCCAAGATCCCCGAGGCCATCCGGGGGACGTACGCCGCCCTGGGTCACCCGGAGGTCATCGACCACCTCACCGGGCTCGGGGTCACGGCGGTCGAGCTGATGCCGATCCACCAGTTCGTGACCGACCACGTGCTGGAGAAGCGCGGCCTGTCCAACTACTGGGGTTACAACACGATCGGCTTCTTCGCGCCGCACAACGCCTATTCGAGCTCCGGCGAGCGCGGCGGGCAGGTGCTGGAGTTCAAGGCCATGGTGAAGGCCCTCCACGAGGCCGGCATCGAGGTGATCCTCGACGTGGTCTACAACCACACGGCCGAGGGCAACCACCTGGGGCCGACCCTGTCCATGCGGGGCATCGACAACGCCGCCTACTACCGGCTGGTCGAGGACGACCGCCGGTACTACATGGACACGACGGGCACCGGCAACAGCCTCCTGATGCGAAGCCCCCACGCGCTGCAGCTGATCATGGACTCGCTGCGCTACTGGGTGAGCGAGATGCACGTCGACGGCTTCCGTTTCGACCTCGCCTCGTCGCTTGCCCGCGAGCTGCACGACGTCGACCGGCTGAGCGTGTTCTTCGACCTCGTCCAGCAGGACCCCGTCCTGTCGCAGGTCAAGCTCATCGCCGAGCCGTGGGACGTCGGCCCGGGCGGTTACCAGGTCGGCAACTTCCCGGCCGGGTGGACCGAGTGGAACGGCCGCTACCGCGACACCATCCGCGACCTGTGGCGGGGCGAACCCGCCGCGCTGCCCGAGTTCGCCTCGCGGCTGACCGGGTCGAGCGACCTCTACCAGGACGACAGCCGCCGCCCCGCCGCCTCGATCAACTTCGTCACCTGCCACGACGGGTTCACCCTGCAGGACCTGGTGTCGTACAACGAGAAGCACAACGAGGCCAACGGGGAGGACAACCGCGACGGCGCCGACGACAACCGGTCGTGGAACTGCGGCGTCGAAGGGCCGGCCACCGGCCCGGTGGCGCAGCTGCGGGAGCGGCAGAAACGCAACTTCCTGGCCACACTGTTCCTGTCGCAGGGCGTGCCGATGTTGTCCCACGGAGACGAGCTGGGCCGGACGCAGCGCGGCAACAACAACGCCTACTGCCAGGACAACGAGATCAGCTGGGTCGACTGGTCGGCCGTCGGGGATTCCGTCTCGAAGGCGGGGAACGGCAGTCAGTTCCTCGAATTCACCCGCAGGCTCGCCCGGCTGCGCCGCGACCACCCCGTCTTCCGGCGCCGCCGCTTCTTCTACGGCAGGCCCGTGCGCGGTTCGCACGACGACCTGAGCGACATCGTGTGGCTGACCCCGTCGGGCACTGAGATGACCGACGCCGACTGGCACAACGGCTACGCCAAGGCGCTCGCGGTCTTCCTGAACGGCGACGCCATCACCGAGCCCGACCGCCGGGGCAGGCGCATCTCCGACGACTCGTTCCTGCTGCTGTTCAACGCCCACTCCGAGGTCATCCGCTTCACGATCCCCAAGGACTACGGAGAGATCTGGGCGACGGAGCTCGACACGGCCATGCCGAGCGCGACGGAGTCGCGCATGTGCCGGGCTGGAGAGGGCGTCCCCGTGTCCGGCAGGTCCGTCCGCGTCCTGCGCCGGGTCTGATCGCTTTCCACAACCGTTGAAGGGCGGTGCCGTGACCTCGACCTACCGCGTGCAGCTCACCCCCGACCTCGGGTTCCGCGAGGTGGCCCGGCTGGTCGGATACCTCAGGGACCTGGGTGTCGGCCGCCTCTACCTGTCGCCGATCCTCCAGGCGGTCGGCGGCTCCCTGCACGGCTACGACGTGACGGACCACGGCAGGGTCAGGGCCGAGTTCGGCGGGATCGAGGCCCTGCGCGCCCTCGCGGCCGAGGGTCTGCCGCTGGTCGCCGACATCGTGCCCAACCACATGACGGTGCCGCAGCCCGAGTCGGACAACGCACAACTCTGGTCGGCGCTCAGGGACGGGCCCGGCTCGCCCGCCGCGCGCTGGTTCGACATGGAGTGGCCGGTCGCGCTCCCCGTCCTGGGCGACGACCCGGGCGGCCTCGTGGTCGACGGGACCGTTCTGCGCTACTACGACCATGTCTTCCCGATCCGGCCCGGTACGGAGCACCTCCCGCTGCCCGAGCTCCTGGAGGCCCAGCACTACCGGCTGGTGAACTGGCGCGAGAGCCCCGGCTACCGGCGGTTCTTCGACGTCTCCTCGCTGATCGGCCTGAGGGTGGAGGACCCCGAGGTCTTCGACGCCACCCACGCCGTCATGTTGTCGCTGGTCGGCGAGGGCGTCGTCGAGGGGCTGCGGGTCGACCACCCCGACGGCCTGGCCGACCCGCGCGGCTATCTCGAACGGCTGCGGCCCCACGTGCCCGGCCCGCTGTGGGTGGAGAAGATCCTCATCGACGGCGAGCGGCTGCCGGACGGCTGGCCGTGCGACGGGACCACCGGATACGACGCCCTCAACATGATCACCCGGCTGTTCGTCGACCCCGCGGGCCGTGACGCGCTCATCGAGACGTTCACCCGGCACACGGGGGTGCCCGGCTCCTACGAGCCGGTGCGGTACGAGGCGAAGAAGCACGTCATCGAGCTGTTCTTCCGCGGCGAGGTGGACCGGCTGGTGGACGCGCTCGGCGACGACGCCCTGCGCGAGGCCGCCGTCGAGCTGCTCGCGGCGATGCCGGTCTACCGCGCCTACGTCGACCCCGGAGAGCAGCCGTCGGCCGAGTCGCTCGCCGTCATCCAGGCCGCCGCGCGTCAGGCCGCCACCCGCGCCGACGCCGACGCCGTCGCCAAGACGGCCAACCTCGTCATGTACGGCCCTGCCGAGGCCGTGACCAGGTTCCAGCAGACGTGCGGCCCCGTCACGGCCAAGGGCGTCGAGGACACCGCGCTCTACCGCTGGTATCCGCTGGCCGCGCTCAACGAGGTGGGCGGGGAGCCCGACAGGTTCGGGGTCTCCGCCGGCGAGTTCCACGCCTTCTGCGCCGGGCTGGCGCCCACGACGATGACCACCTTGTCCACCCACGACACCAAACGCTCGGAGGACGTGCGGGCCAGGCTCGTCGTGTTGTCCGAGTTGCCCGGCGAGTGGGCCGAGGCCGTCGGCGCCTGGTCGGGGGCCGTGCGGTTCGACCCGCGGCTCGACTACCTGGCCTGGCAGACCCTCATGGCGGCCTGGCCCATCTCGGCCGAGCGTTTCACCGGCTACCTGCTCAAGGCAGCACGCGAGGCCAAGACCTCCGTGTCGTGGCAGAGCCCCGACCACGGCTACGAGGCGGGCATCGCCCGCTTCGCCGAGCAGGCCATCGAGGTCTGCGGGCCCGCGGTCGCGGCGTTCACCGCGAAGGTCGACCGGTACGCCCGGGTCAACTCGCTCGGGCAGAAGCTCGTGCAGCTGATGATGCCCGGCGTGCCCGACGTCTACCAGGGCAACGAGGTCACCGATTTCTCCCTGGTCGACCCCGACAACCGGCGCCCCGTCGACTTCGACAGGCGGCGCAGGCTGCTCGCCGCACCGGGCGACTCCTGGGACGGCCAGAAGCTCCTGCTCACGACCACCGCGCTCAACCTGCGGAAACGGCTCGATCCTGCCGCGCCGTACGAGCCGATCGAGGCGGGAGAGCACGCGATCGCCTTCGCCCGCGGAGACCGTGCGGTCGCGGTGGCCACCCGCCTGCCCGCGGGACTGGAGCGCCGCGGCGGCTGGGGGAACGACTCGCTCATGTTGCCGCCGGGCCGCTGGCGTGATCTGCTCACAGAACGACGGCACACCGGCCGGATCCTGCTGGGGCACCTTCTGTCTCGCCATCCGGTCGCGCTGCTGGAACGCGCGCCGAACGAGGAGCGCTGAGCGTTCTCGGGGAACGGGGGAAGTCTTTGCCGGAAGGCGGCCGGGAGGCCGTCGTCGACAGCTGGAGGGGCATGTACGAGGTCTGGGCGCCCCAGGCGGCACGAGTCGAGGTCGAACTCGGGGGAAGCAGGCACGACATGTCGCCGGGCCGCGACGGGTGGTGGAGCGCACCCGGGGACGAGCACGGCACGGCCTACGCCTTCTACGTGGACGGCGAGGGGCCCTACCCCGACCCGCGCACGCGGCGGCAGCCGTACGGCGTCGAAGGCCCGAGCATGGTCTGCGACCACGCGCGATTCACCTGGGGAGACCAGGAGTGGCGCGGCCGCGACCTGCGCGGATCGGTCATCTACGAGCTGCACGTCGGCACGTTCACCCCGGAGGGCACCTTCCGCGGCGTGATCGGCAAGCTGGATCACCTCGTGTCCCTCGGCGTCGACTTCATCGAGCTCATGCCGGTTCCTCCCGTGCCCGGGCGGCGCAACTGGGGATACGACGGCGTCGACCTGTACGCCGTCAACGAGGAGTACGGCGGGCCCGACGGGCTGAAGATGCTCGTCGACGCGTGCCACCGCGCCGGTCTCGGCGTGATCCTCGACGTCGTCTACAACCACCTCGGCCCGTCGGGGAACTATCTGGCCAAGTTCGGGCCGTACTTCCACGACTTCAAGGGCTCCTACTGGGGAGACGCGGTCAACCTCGACGGGCCCGGCTCCGACGAGGTGCGGCGCTACTTCATCGAGAACGCGCTGCAGTGGCTGCGCGACTACCACGTCGACGGCCTGCGCCTCGACGCCGTGCACGCCCTGCACGACGCGCGGGCCGTCCACTTCCTGGAGGAGCTGGCGGCGGAGGTCGAGGCGTTGTCGACGAGCCTCGGCCGCCCGCTGACGCTGATCGCCGAGTCCGACCTCAACGACCCGCGCCTGGTCGAGCCGCGCGAGTCGGGCGGTTTCGGGCTGCAGGCCACCTGGAACGACGACGTCCACCATGCTCTGCATTCGGCCGTCACGGGGGAGACCCAGGCCTACTACGCCGACTTCGGGTCGTTGTCCGCCCTCGCCAAGGTGCTCACACACGGCTACTTCCATGACGGCACCTATTCGAGCTTCCGCGGGCGCAGCCACGGCAGGCCCGCGACCGGGGTCCCCGGATACCGGTTCGTCTGCTGCGTCCAGAACCACGACCAGATCGGCAACCGTCCGCTCGGCGACCGGATGCAGCCCGAGCAGCTGTGGCCGGCCGCCGGGCTGCTTCTCACCTCGCCGTTCACGCCGATGCTCTTCATGGGAGAAGAGTGGGGGGCGGGCACGCCGTTCTACTTCTTCACCGACCATTTCGAGCCGTCCCTGGCCGAGAGCGAGGGAGACCGCCGCAGGATCGAGTTCGAGCGCTTCGGCTACGACTGGAAGGCCCCCGACCCGCAGGAGGAGTCGACGTTCCTGCGCTCGAAGCTCGACTGGACCGAACTCGAGGAAGACGGCGGCGTCTCGCTGCTCGGGTGGTACCGCGACCTGATCGCGCTGCGCAAGACCTATCCGGAGCTCGCCGACCCCCGGCTCGACCGGGTGAAGGTGCGTTTCGACGAGGACCGGCACTACCTGGTCATGGACCGCGGTTCCCTGCGCGTCCTGGCCAACTTCGGCGGCCTGCCCGTCCCCGTACGGCTCTCGCCCGGTGCGCGGCGCCTCCTGCTCGCCTCCGACGAGGCCATCAGGCTCATGGACGGCGACGTCTACCTGCCCGCCCAGTCACTGGCGATCGTGCAGACCTGAATTCGGTTGACGCTCCGGAAGGTATGAGAGCACCCTTGCCGGGTGCTCATCAGACGGGAAGACGCGGCCGACGTCGAACAGATCCGCGCGGTGCACGCCGCCGCCTTCGCCCCGTCGGAGGCCGAAGCCGCTTTGGTGGACGCACTGCGCGCCGACGAGGGATGGATGCCGGCGTTGTCGTTCGTCGCGGAGGGACGGGACGGCGAGGTCGTCGGGCACGTGGTGTGCACGCGCGCCCATGTGGACGGAGTGCCCGTTCTGGGCCTCGGGCCTCTCGGTGTGCTGCCGAGCGCTCAGCGGCGGGGAGTGGGCCACGCGCTCATGCACGCCGTGCTCGGGGCCGCCGACGCGCTGGGGGAGCCGGTCGTCGTGCTGCTCGGACACGCCGACTACTATCCGCGGTTCGGGTTCCGCCCGGCGGCCGACTACGGCATCATCCCGCCGGTGGCCGAGTGGGCGCCCCACTTCCAGGCCCGCCCGCTGACTGCCTACGAACCCGCGATTCGCGGCGCGTTCGTGTACGCGCAGCCGTTCCGCGAGCTGTAGCTCGGGACCCGACATGGACATAGAACTTCCTGGGACACGACGAGGCCCCGGCCGGCTTGCCGGGGCCTCGTTGTTCCGGGATTTTCCGGGTCAGCAGTCGACCAGCTCAGGACGCTGGTTGAGGATCTGCGCCTCCGCGGTGATGAACCGGTTGTAGGCGTCGGTGGCGGCGGTCGAGAACACGGCCACCTTGTGGCAGTTCTGGAAGGCCAGCCGTATGCCGAAATACGCTTCGAGCGCGTCACGCATCGCGTTGCTGGCCATGCACCGCAGGAGCTGGCCCCTGGCCACTTCGTCCGGCGGTGCCTCGTAGTTCTCGGCGAAAGCCGCCTCCGACGCCTCACGCTCCTTGACCAGGCGGGAGACGACCTCCCAGGCGTACGGGAGCGAGGTCCGTACGCAGTCGACGAAGTCCACGGTGCTGACCTTGCCTTCCCGGGCCTGCTCCAGCAGAGCGGGGGGAACGGTGAGCGACATCTGCGCCTCCACGGCTAGACGTGTGACCTTCCCGACCGTAGGCAGGGCGGTGACGGACGTCTATCGCCGAGCGGAAAGAAAAAGATAACTACTTTCATTTTGGAGCTCCCGGTCACCGCAGCCCGGCCATGGCTGCCCGCACCTCGTCGAGGGTGGCGTCGGCGACGGCGTTGGCCCGTTCGTTGCCGTCGCGCAGAATCCGGCGGACGTGGCCGCGGTCTTCTGCGAGCTGGGCGCGGCGGGCCCGTACGGGGGCCAGGAACTCGTTGACCGCCTCCGTAACGACGGCTTTCAGCCCCGCCGCGCCACGGTCGCCGATCTCCTCGGCCAGCGTGTGCGGGTCGCGGCCGAGGCACAGGGCGGCCAGCATGACCAGGCTGGAGACCTCGGGCCGGGTGGCGGGGTCGTAGGTGATGTGCCGCTGCGCGTCGGTTTTGGCGCCGCGGAGGAGCCTGGCGGTCTCGTCGGCGCTGTCGGCGAGCGCGACGCCGTTGCCGCGGCTCTTGCTCATTTTGGTGCCGTCGGTGCCCAGCAGCAGGGGAGCGGCGGACAACAGCCCCTCGGGCTCCGGGAACAACGGCGCACCGCCGTCGCAGTAGCGGTTGTTGAAGCGCCGGGCGATGGTACGCGTGACCTCGAGGTGAGGAAGTTGGTCCTGGCCGACGGGCACCAGGTTGGCCCGGCAGAACAGGATGTCGGCGGCCTGATGGGCGGGATAGGTGAACATCAGCCCGCTGACCGACGAGCTGCGTGAATGGGCGATCTCGTCTTTGACGGTGGGGTTGCGGCCGAGCTCGGCGACCGAGATCAGGCTGAGGAAGGGCAGCAGCAGCTGGTTGAGCGCGGGGACCGCGCTGTGCGCGAAGATCGTGGCCCGCCGCGGGTCGAGGCCGACGGCCAGATAGTCGAGTGCCAGCTCTTCCACGTGGTGGCCGACGCCGTCGGCGACGTCGCGATCGGTCAGCACCTGGTAGTCGGCGATGACGACCAGCATCTCCACTCCCAGGTTCTGAAGGCGGACCCTGTTCTGGAGAGTGCCGAAGTAGTGCCCGAGATGCAGCCGGCCTGTGGGCCGGTCTCCGGTCAGGACGCGGAACCGTGCGGGATCGGCGGCTATCAGGCCTTCCAGTTCCGCGCTTCGACGTTGTGCGGCGGGCACACCGAGGACGTCCGGCGACTCGGCGGCGAGTTGTGTGGTCATGTGGGTTCTCCCTTTCAGACGGGCGGGTCAGCGTGTCCTGACGGAGGCCCCTGTCCAGGGAAAACAAAACGGGCCGTCCATCCGAACGGCCCGGTCGTACGCGAGTTGAGGCGGCCGCTCCTAAGGGGAGCGCCACCAGCTCAGAGACACCGGACGATGCATGCGGCCAGTCTACGCGCCGGGTGATCGCCGGCAGGAGAGCCCGCGTACGGCCCGCCTGTGGATGACGGCGTTTATCCACAGAATGCGGTTCCAGTCACAGGAGTGGCGCAGGGGGAACGGAGGCTGGTTGCCTTCCCGACCTACAGGAGGGTCCCATGCAGATCACCTATCCCGTTCCGGCGGAGACGACATCGGTCTTCGTCGTCGCCGTGGACCGCGCGCCCCTGGAGCTGTCGTCGATCGTCCCGTGGCGCATGGAGAAGCCGCACCGGCGCAAGGCCATGGAGGCGCTAGGCACGCCCCGCCTGGAGTTGGAGGCGATCCGGGCCGACCGGTCGCTCTGGCGGCGCATCGGCCTGGCCGGCGACGACCTCAAACGGGTGGGGAAGGCCCGCCACCATGTCATGGTCTCCAGCACCGCTCCCGTGGCGGCCCAGCCGGAGGCCGCCCAGATCGCCCGTGCCGCGGCCCGCGGCGTCGCGGAGGCCTACCACGGAGTGATCGTCGACCAGCTCACCGGCTCGCCCGTCTATCACTGCGCCTCGTGCCCGGGGGAGCGTCAGGAGTTCCGTCTCGGCGACGACTGGCTGGGCTGGACCTCGGAGGTCGACGACGGCGGTTCGTGCCCGCCCTGGGAACCGGCGGGCGCCGATGCCTGCGCCTGCCTGAAGGTGACCACCCGGGGCCTGCGAAGGTTCGGACTGCCGGAGATCATGCTGGACGGCGCCGCGTGCGCGCACAGCCTGTGCACGGTCACCGTGCTGAGGACCGTGGCCCAGAGGCTGCTCACCGGCCACCTCGCCTGGCTGGCCGGCAACCCGGACGCGCGATGCCGCACCATCGGCGAGCATCTCCGGGTCGACGGCGCCGACTTCGCCGTCTTCTCCGGCACGCCCGACCTGGACGGGGAGCCCTTCCGCGTACGGCTGGCCCGCGACGCCGCCGACCGGTCGTGCCTCAGGGTCGGCCCGCCCGCCGGCTTCGACGGCACCGTCAACGACTGGCTCTGCCGGACACCCGCGTTCCGCGTCGCCTGAGACACCCACGACACGGCCGCCGCCCGGTGGCAACTTTCGCCCTGTGGCGTACGTCTGGTGAGATGTGAGCCGTTCTGATGGGATCGACGACGAGATTCGTGCCGCTCGTGACCGGATCCGGCGGATGGACCAGCTCATCCGGAAGCGGGAAACGCTCGCGGGTGAGATCGCCGGGCTTCGCAGCTCGCTGCCCGCGCTCGAGCGCGAGCTCGCCAAAGAGGACAAGGACGTCGCGCGGCTGGAGCGCGGCGGCGTCGTCGCGTTCCTCGCGGCCGTCAGGGGCGGCAAGGAGGACAGGCTGGCCCGGGAGCGGGCGGAGGCCGTCGCCGCACGCCGTCGCGTGGAGAGCAGGCGGGCCAAGCTGGGGTGGCTGGCCGTCGACAGGGGCGAGGCGACGCGAGAGCTCGCCAGGCTCGGCGATCCGCGGAAAGAGCTCGGCGAACTGCTCGCCCGCAAGGAGCGGATGCCGGCCGAGTCAGGTGATCCGCGTGGCAGGCAGCTTGCCGGCATCGCCGAGCGTCTCGCCGAGCTCGAAGCGGACCTGCGGGAACACGGAGAAGCCCGTGCGGCGGGAGTGGCGGCGGGTCAGGCCGTGAGTGTGGTGCTCCAGCACCTCGGTGCCGCGCGCCGGGCGTCGACCTGGGACGTCTTCGGCGGTGGCGTTTTCGCCGACGTGGTGGAACGCGGCCATCTTCTGCGGGCGGACGAGGCGGCATGGCACGCGCAGCGCGCACTCGACGTGTTCGGGCGCGAGCTCGCCGGCATCGGGGTGCGGGCCGCTCCACGGCTGCCGGGGGTGGACACCCGGTGGTTCGCCGACACCTTCTTCGACAACATCGTCACCGACGTGCTCAAGCACAGGCGGATAGCCGCCACGGCGGACGCGGTTCAACAGGTGGCCGGCTGGGTGGCGGGCATGCTCGCCCGGATCGACGCGCGTCTGGAGCGGCGAACCCGTGAACGCGACGCGCTCATCCAACGGCGCGAGGAGCTGCTGTCGGGTGATTTCCGATCTGGACCCGACGAAGGCGATGATGCCGGTCCCGAGTCATGAGGAGAGCCGATGGAACAGACGGCGGTCGTGGTAGCGGTCAGCCGCAGCGGGACGCACACGTTCAGCAAATACAACGCGGAGGCCATCCGCCTGCTGACCGGCCTGGGTGTGGAGGGCGACGCCCACATGGGTGTGACGGTGAAGCATCGCTCACGCGTGGCGCGTGACCCCAGCCGGCCCAATCTCCGCCAAGTCCATCTGATCCACGAGGAACTGCACGACGACCTGCGCGCCGCGGGCTTCGCCGTACGGGCGGGGGACATGGGGGAGAACGTCACGACCCGAGGCGTGGACCTTCTCGGCCTGCCCACCGGCACGCTGCTCCGGCTCGGCGACACGGCGGTCGTGGAGATCACCGGGCTGCGCAACCCGTGCCTTCAGATCGACGCGTTCCAGGACGGGCTGATGAAGGCGGTGCTGGGACGCGAAGAGAACGGCGGCCTGATCAGGAAGGCGGGCGTCATGGGAATCGTGGTGTCGGGCGGCGAGGTGCGGCCCGGAGACTCGATCGGAGTCGAGCTCCCGGCCGGACCCCATCACCGCCTCGAACAGGTCTGAGCCCTGGCGGGCGGGTCAGTGCACGTGGCCGTCGTGCTCGTGGTGGTCGTGCTCGTCCTCGTCTTCGTCGTCGAGGACTCCGTCGGACGGCTCGACGCCCAGCATGGCCTCACGCGGCTCGACGTCGCCCAGATGCTCGACGAGGCCGAGCACGTGGTCGGGCTCGATCAGCCACTGCAGGGCCGCCGCGCCGGTGTCGTCGGCGTTGACCAGGTCGATCTGCTCCTGGCGCTCCGCGGGGTCCAGGTCCGTCTCGGGGTCGCGGATCTCCGTCAGCGCCGCGGCCTGCAGGGCGCCCACGTCCATGACCTCGACGACGAGGTCGACGGTGAGACGCAGGTAGCGTCCCGTGTCGGTTGTATCGCTCATGGTCGAGATCCTATCGGCCCTCGTCAGGGCAGCTTCCACTCGACGGGAGCGGCGCCCTGCGCCTCGAGCGCCTGGTTGGCCTGGCTGAACGGGCGCGAGCCGAAAAAGCCGCTGCGGGCCGACAGCGGGCTGGGGTGGGCCGACTCGATGCACGGCACCTGGCCGAGCATGGGCCGCAGGTTGCGGGCGTCGCGGCCCCACAGGATCGCCACGAGCGGCCCGCCGCGGGCGACGAGCGCCTTGATGGCCTGCTCGGTGACCTCTTCCCAGCCCTTGCCCCGGTGCGAGGCCGGCTTGCCGGGCATGACCGTCAGCACCCTGTTGAGGAGGAGCACACCCTGCTCGGTCCACGGCGTGAGGTCGCCGTTGGTGGGCGGCGGGTAGCCGAGGTCGGCCATGTATTCCTTGTAGATGTTGACCAGGCTCGCGGGCAGCGGCCGCACGTCGGGGGCGACGGAGAAGCTCAGGCCCACCGGGTGGCCGGGCGTGGGATACGGGTCCTGGCCCACGATCAGCACGCGGACCTCGCTGAGGGGCTGCTGGAACGCGCGAAGCACGTTGGCCCCCGCCGGAAGGTACTGCTTGCCTTCCGCTATCTCCTGCCGGAGGAAATCGCCCATGGCCGCGATTCGCTCGGCGACGGGCTGGAGGGCCTCGGCCCATCCTGCTTCCATGACTTCGTGCAACGGACGCCCTGTCATGGTGGCGAACTCTATCGGCTTTCCCGGTACGGCACGGCCGCCCCGCACGGATAGATCGAATGCCCGCTTAACCCCGTGAAGCGGGCATCCGACGGCCGCGGGGTGGGCCATCTCGGCCACCACATCTACCGACATTGGCGGCTATGCCGTCTTGTCGAATGAAATCGAATGACAAAGTCATCACAGCGATGACATCGGGGGCGTCTGCCGTACAGAATGGTGCCCAGCCCGGATGCGCGCTTTTCCCCCCGTGAAGCGCGCATCCGGGCCTCTGGGCGGCCCCTTGCGTGCGGCTATTTCACCGATCCCGCGAGCAGGCCCTGGACGAAGAACCGCTGGAAGGCGAAGAACAGCACCAGCGGGATGATGAGCGACAGGAATGCGCCGGGCGCAAGGATGTCCATATTGGTCCCGAACTGTCGCATTTGAGATTGCAGAGCCTTCGTCATCGGCTGGTTTTCCGTGTCGGCGAAGACGAGGGCGATGAGCAGGTCGTTCCAGACCCACAGGAACTGGAAGATGCCGAGTGACGCGATCGCCGGCTTGGCCAACGGGAACACGACCGTGGCGAAGATCCGCCACTCCTCCGCGCCGTCCATGCGGGCGGCCTCCAGCAGTTCCCTGGGGATGCCCACGAAGAAATTGCGCAGCAGGAAGATGGCGAACGGCAGGCCGTACGCGACGTGGAAGAGCACGACTCCCGCTATCGACCCGAATATCCCGAGAAAGCCGTACATCTTGGCGATCGGGATCAGGCCGATCTGGATCGGCACGACCAGGAGGGCCACGACGACGAGGAACACGGCGTCCCTGCCCCGGAAGTCGATCCAGGCGAACGCGTAGGCCGCCATCGCCGCGATGCCGATGACCAGCAGCGTCGCGGGAACCGTGATGAGCACGGTGTTCCAGAACGACGAGGTGAACCCGGAGGCCAGCAGGCTCCCGTAGTTCTCGAAGGTGATCTCGGCGGGTTTGGTGAACACGGTCCACCAGCCGGTGGCGTTGTTGACGGACTCGCCGCGCAGCGACACCACGAGCAGGCCCAGCGTCGGCACCAGCCAGAACACGGCCACCAGGATGAGCAGCACCTGCACCAGGCCGCTGCCGGCCCGATCGGCCACCCGTCCGAGCAGGCCGCGCTCGATCGTCTGCCCCCGCGCCTGTGCCGGTTCGGTCAGGGTCGTCATGCCTCGTCCCTCCTGAACCGCCGGATGTTGAAGATCATGAATGGCAGCACCAGGACCAGCAGGAACACGGCCAGCGCGCTGCCCATGCCCTGGTTTCCGCCGCCGCCGAATGAGACGCGCCACATCTCCAGCGCGATGACGTTGGCCTGAGGCTGCACCGACCCGGGCGCGATGATGAACACCAGGTCGAACACCTTCAGCACGTTGATCACCATCGTGACGAAGACGACGAGCAGCACGGGGGCGAGCAGCGGCACGGTGATCCGCCGGAACACCTGCCACTCGGTCGCGCCGTCGATCCTGGCCGCCTCCAGCGCGTCACGCGGGACGGCCGCCAGGCCGGCCGCGATCAGCACCATGGCGAACCCCGCCCACACCCAGATGTACGCACCGATGATCGCGGGGGTGATCAGAGCGGGGCCGAGCCAGCTCAGCCCGTTGAAAGGCGCCGCGAAGTTCGACTGCGGGAGCCGTACCTCGTAGGTGCCGGACGGCAGGCCGGCGAAGCGGAACGTGCCGTCGGCCGCGGTCTCGGCGGTGGCCTTGACCGCGCCGCCGGAGACCGCCTCGACGGTGATGCCGGCCAGGCCCTTCTCCTGCGGGTCGATCTGGTTGAGGGTGCCGCCGCCCCCGCGCACGACGTCGAGCCAGACCGTGCCGCCGACGCCGTCTCCGCCCGAGGCGGCCTTGGCCGGGGCGGCGTCCTTGACCGTGTCCTGGTTCAGGCCGACGAGGGGGATGAGCACCGGCTGTCCCGGCTGGACCTGCTGCCGCGTGACCACCGCGCCGCCCCGGATGACGGCGGGCGCCTGGTCGTTCTCACGCGGCCGGGCCCCGGGGTAGCCGGCGCTGGAGGAGAACGTGTCGTGGACCGTGGTGATGACCGCGTTGGCCACGCCCTTGTCGGGGTCCTGCTCGTAGACCAGCCGGAAGATGACGCCGGCGGCGAGCAGGGAGACCGCCATCGGCATGAACAAAATGAGCTTGAACGCCGTCGCCCAGCGGATGCGCTCGGTCAGCACCGCGAAGATCAGGCCGAGCACCGTCACGATCAGCGGCGCCACGACGACCCAGATGACGTTGTTCCTGATCGTGGTGAGCGTGGCCGAGTCGGTGAAGATCGAGCCGTAGTTGCCCAGGCCGACGAAGCGGTTTCCACTGGAGTCGAAGAGGCTCCTGTAGATCGAATAGATGATGGGGTAGATCACCCACGCGCCCAGGAGGAGGACGGCGGGCGCCAGGAAGAGCGCCGCCGCCTTCGGCGAGGGTCCGAGCCGATGGGGGATGCCGTCCGCGTGCGCGGCCCCGGCGGACCGGGGCTCGGCGAGTAGGGGCTCGGCGGGTAGGGGCTCACTCGGGCCGGTGGAGGCCCCGGCGGGGATCCCGCCGGGGGCCTGCGGGCCGTCCAACCGTTCGGTCACGGCCTCGTCCCTTACTTCGTGAACGCCTGGGCGGCGTCCGCTTCGAGCTTCTCCTGGGCGCCCTTGACGTCGGACGGCTTGCGCAGGAAGTCCTGCAGGTCCTTCCACTCGCCCTTGCCGTCGGTGCCGCCGAACGCGCTCGGCGCGAGGTCGGACATGTCATAGCGGACCGACTCGCCGGCGTCGATGATGGTCTTGGCGAGCTCCTTGGTGGTCGCGTCCGGGTAGTTGTCCGGCGACACGTTGCGGTTGGGGGACAGGTAACCGGGCTGCTTGGCCCAGACCTCGCCGCCCTCCTTGGAGGCCAGGAACTCCACCAGCGCCTGCGCGCCCTTGGAGTCCTTCATCACCACCGCGACGTCGCCGCCGAGGATGACCGGAGCGGTGTCGCCCGCCTTCGGGAACGGCATGATCTTCGCCTCCTGGCCGACCTGGGCGCCCGACTGGCCCACCGAGGCGGCGACGAAGTCGGCCTCGATGACCATGGCGGCCTTCTTCTGGTCGTAGACCTGGGTGACGCAGGTCGGGAAGTCGGTCTGCAGCGCGCCGGACGAGCCGCCGACCATGAACTCCTGCTTGCCGAAGATCTGGGCCATCTTCTGCAGGGCGGTGGCGACCGTCGGGTCGGTCCACGGGATCTCGTGCTTGGCCAGCTTGTCGTAGTTCTCCGGGCCCGCCGAGGACAGGTAGACATTCTCGAACAGGTCGGTGAGGGTCCAGCCGGAGGCCGCGCACAACGCGAACGGCGCGGTGCCGGAGTCGGCCAGCGTCTGCGCGGTCTTGCCGATCAGGTCGTCCCAGGTCGCGGCCGGCTGCGCGCCGGCGTCGTCGAAGGCCGACTGGCGGTACCAGACGAGCGACTTGTGCGCCGCCTTGACGAGCACGCCGTACACCTGGCCGCCGGCGGAGCCGAGCTCCTTCCAGTACGGCGTGTAGTTCTGATCGATCTGCGCCTGGACCTCGGGGGAGAGAGGCTTGAGCGCGTTCTGGTCGGCGTACTGCTGGACCAGGCCGGGCTGCGGCAGGATCGCGACGTCCGGCGGGTTGCCGCCCTCGATCCGCGGCCCCAGGTAGGCGCCGGTGTCCTCACCGGTCGAGGCGTAGGTGACGGTGGCACCAGTCTTGGCCTGGAACGCCTTCAGGACCTGCTCGAAGTTGGTCTGCTCCTGGCCGGTCCACTTCGCGGCGACCTCGATCTTGACGCCGTCGAGCGGCTTGGCGGCGGCGCCGCCGCTCTGCGCGGGCCCGGGGTCGGTGTTGCCGCCGCACGCGGCCGCCGCGAGGGCGAGGACCGCGACCATCGTGGGGAGTTTGCGCATGATCTATCCTCTGGGCTGGACGACCTCGCCGAGCTGCTGTTTCAGGTCGGCGACTGTCTCGTCTACGGGTTTGCTGGAGCTGAGCGCGCCGGAGACGGCGCTGGAGATCACCAGGCTGACCTGGTTGTAGTTGGGGGTCACCGGCCGCGGGCGGGCGGAGAGGATCGCCTCCTTCAGCACGGGCAGGTAGGGGAAACGCTTGATCAGGGCCGGGTCGTCGTACAGCTCGGCCCACACCGGCGGGAACGAGCCCTCGGTCAGGACGAGGCGCTGGATCTCGGGCCCGGTGAAATAGCGGATGAAGTCGAGCGCCGTCTTCTGCCGCTTCGAATAAGCGCTGATCGCGAGGTTGAGCCCGCCCAGCGTGCTCGACCCGGGGCCGTTCAGCCCGGGCAGCCGGGTCACCGCGAACTTGCCCGCGAGGCTGGAATGGGTGGCCGGGCCGTACGCGTGGGGCCAGTTGCGGGCGAACGCCAGGTGCCCGTCCTGGAAGGCGAGCCGGGACTCCTCCTCCTTGTAGGTCAGCGCCTCCTGGGGGATCCAGCCCTCCTCGACTCCGTCGACCAGGAAGCCGAGCGCGGTCTGCGTCGTGCCGAGGTCCATCGTGACGCGGCGCGCGTCCGGGCTGAGGATCTGGCCGCCCGCCGACTGCACGGCCTCGGCGAAGTTGACGGTCAGTCCCTCGTACGGCAAGAACTGACCGGCATATCCGCCTATGTGGTACTTGGAGCTGAGAAGGGTGGCTTCGTTGCGCAATTCCGCCCAGGTCCTGGGCGGCTTGAGGTGCTCCTTCTTGAGCAGGTCGGACCGGTAATAGAGGAGCCCGGCGTTGCTGGTGTACGGCACGGCCCACAACCGGTCGCGGTACATTGCCGTGTCGGCCACGCCCTTGAGCATCTTGTCGAGGGGGAACTGGTTCCGGTCGAGCGGCACGATCCAGCCGGCGTCGGCGAACTCGGCGGTCCACACCACGTCGAGTCCGAGCACGTCGTAGACGTCGCTGTGCGCCTGGAGGTTGGCCACCATCTGGGCCCGCTGCTCGTCGGCCGCCTCGGGGAGCTCAAGCAGAGTCACCGGCTCGTCCGGGTGGGTCTGGTTCCACCGGTCGAGCAGCGGCCTGAGATAGGCGGTGGTGTCCTTGCCCGTCGCGAAGGTGATCGGGCCGGTGCCGCTCGTGCCGGGGGCGGACCGGGCGGCGCCCGAGTCCGTCAGCCCCGCGCACCCCGCCACCATCAAGGCGGCCAGGACGGCGACGGCTCGGCGGGCCACGTTACCTCCGTATTAAGGCGTAGTTACATACGTGTTAGGTAGATGCATGCATGTTATGCATAGCGATAATGTGGGAGTCAACGGCTAAACCCGTAACGCTCCGGTAACTGCCTCGGCGGTCATCCCGGGAGCATCGACGGCATGGAGGTGTGCGCGTGCGGCTGCCGTTGCTGGCGCTCCTGGCGAAGGAACCTGCCCACGGATACGAGCTCAAACAGGCTCTGGAGGCGACGTTCGGCAGCGCCTATCCCTCGCCCAACATCGGGCAGATCTACGTGACTCTCGGGCGCCTGGAGAAGGACGGTTACGTCCGGGCCGTAGACGTCGAGCAGTCCAACCGGCCCAACAAGAAGGTGTACTACCTGACCGCCGCCGGCCGTGAGGCGCTGGAGGCCTGGGTCGACGAGCCGACCGAGGGCCCTCGTGTGCGGGACGAGTTCTTCATGAAGCTCGTGCTGGCGCCGCTGACCGGCATCTCCGACCGGATGGCCCTGGTGAATCGGCAGCGAAGGCACTATTTGTCGTTGATGAGGGACCTCGACGAGCTGGCCGAGCGCACCGATCCGGGCAACCGCGTCGCCCGCCTGCTCATCGAAGGTGCCATGCTCCATCTGCAAGCCGACCTCGACTGGCTGGAACGCTGCCAGGAGGACCTGACCTGATGCCCCATCCCACCCCCCACCCCCTGGATATCGCCCCTGGCGTGATCCCCCACCCCCTTGGCGTGATCATGCAGAAGTTCGCGGATCATGCGCTGACCTCGCACTCCTCTGTTCGTGATCATGCAGAAGTTCGAGATCTTACGGCCCTGCCTGCGAAAACATCTTTCGTGATCATGCAGGAGGGGCGGCGATGACCCAGCCCCCCGTCGTCAAGGTGACCGGCCTGGTGAAGATCTATCAGACCGGAGGGCTGCCCGTGCCTGCCGTACGCGGGGTGGACCTCGTCGTGGAGGCCGGTGAATTCGTCGCGATCATGGGCCCGTCCGGATCGGGGAAGTCCACGTTCGTTCACATGCTGGGCGGCCTGGAAACCCGGACGAGCGGCGAGATCTGGCTGGACGGCAAGCGTGCCGACACCCTGTCGGAGAGCGCATGGGCCGTGCTGCGCCGGCAGAAGGTGGGATTCGTCTTTCAGTTCCTCAACCTGGTCACCAACATGACGGTGGCCGACAACGTCGAGTTGCCGGCCCTGCTGGGCGGGGCGTCGCCGAGGCAGGCGAGGGAGCGGCGCGAATACCTCCTGTCCGAGCTCGGCCTCGAGGAGCGTGCCGCCGCCGCGCCCGGTCGTCTGTCGGGCGGGGAGCAGCAGCGGGTGGCGCTCGCCCGGGCGCTCGCGAACCATCCGAGGTTGCTCCTCGCAGACGAGCCGACGGGCAATCTCGACAGCCGCAATACCCGTGACGTGCTCAAACTGCTCGGCAAGGTGCACCGGCAGGGGCAGACCATCGTGCTGGTCACCCATGACGCCAGGGTCGCGAGCATGGCCGACCGCGTCGTGAGCATCCTCGACGGCCAGATCGTCGACGACGCGCCCATCGCGCGGGCGCCCCGCCGTCCGGTCGGTACGGCAGGCGACATCGTGGAGCTGCACGGGTGAGCCGGTGCATGATCACGAATCGTGTTTTCCCAGGCCGGGCTGTATGTCGTCGAACTTCTGCATGATCACGAACCGGGAAAGGGCAGGTCGCGCCATGTGCGGCCGAACTTCTGCATGATCACGGACAGGGAGAGGGCAGGTGGGGCCGCGTGTGGCCGAACTTCTGCATGATCACCCCCAGGGGTGGGTCATGCGGGTGATCGGAGGATCGGGGAGGGCGGAGGTCAGGTGGATCCGGGCCGACCTCCGGGCCCGCCGCGGCCAGGCGCTGCTCACGATCGTCGCCGTCGCGGGGATCGTCACCGCGCTCATCACGGCGGCCACGCTCCTCGAAGACGGCACCAACCCCTGGCGCGGCCTGTTCGAGCGAGGCAGGGGCGCTCACGTCTGGATCCACACCAAGGGCGTTCCCGACGTCGCCGCGCTCCGGGGGCTGGGCGGGGTCACCGACATCGCCGGGCCGTACCGAAGCGCCCCCGCGACGCTGGCCGAGCGCGGCAGGAAGGTCCCGATCGCCCTCCAGGAGTCGACGGCGGAGCTTCCGCCGGTGGCCCGTCCCCTCCTCCGTGAGGGGCGCTGGCTCGACGCGGGCAACCCCGAGGGCGTCGTCGTCGAGCAGTCGTTCGCCCGAGCCCTGGGTCTGCGCCCCGGCAGTCCCTTCCCCGTCACGGGGCTCAACGGCGCCACCCACACGCTGGTGGTCGCGGGCCTGGCCGAGAGCGGCGATCAGGGTTTCTATCCCGAATGGACGCCTGGCCTGGCCTGGACGCTCGCCCCGACCCTCACCATGGTGGAGCCCGCCCCCGGCCGCACCGAGACCGTGACGGGCCTGCGCCTGGCCGACGCCGCATACACCGACATCGTGGTGCAACAGGCCGTCATTACGCTGCGCAACCAGGTGCAGCGGGTGTCCACATGGCGCGAGGTCAGGGCGTCGATGGAGCTCGACAACCGACTGCTGGGCCTTCTTCTGGCGTTGTTCGGGCTCGCGGGCCTCGTCGCGGCCGCCCTGGCCCTCGCCAACGCCGCCGGCGGCCGCATCCTCACCCAGTTGCGCGACATCGCCACGCTGAAGTCGCTGGGGTTCACCCGGGGTCAGGTCATCCGCATGCTCGTCGCCGAGCACGGCACGCTGGGGCTGGCCGGCATCGCGCTCGGCCTCGTCGCCGGACGGCTCATCACCACCTACGCGTTGTCCGGCACCGTGGTCGTGCCGTTGTCGCCCGGGCCGACGCTCGCCATCGCGGCGGGCACGGCGCTGGTCGTGCTGGTCGCGGTGTGGCTGCCCGCGTGGCGGGGCGGCGTGACGCCGCCCATTCCCGCCGCCCCCGCGT
This sequence comes from Planotetraspora thailandica, assembly GCF_016863335.1. Lineage (GTDB taxonomy): Bacteria > Actinomycetota > Actinomycetes > Streptosporangiales > Streptosporangiaceae > Planotetraspora > Planotetraspora thailandica. The sequence goes on along the minus strand of NZ_BOOR01000036.1, from coordinate 31,504 downwards.
CGCCGCCGGGCGGCCGCCTGTCCCGGCTGGCCCGGCTGGCCCTGCTCGTACGGCTCCCGCCCGCCCTCGTCCTGGGCGCCAGGGACGCGTTCACCCGCCCGGCGACGGCCGCCCTCACCGTCGCAGGCGTGGCCGTGCCGATGATGATGATCACGATCGGGCTGGGCTGCTGGGCCACCCTCGACGACTTCATCCGCCATCCGGAGCAGGTCGGCCAGGCGGCGGCGCTGTCCGTACGGCCGGGCGATCTGACGGCGCAGGAGGCGCTCGGACGCGCGATGGCCGACCCCGACGTCGTCACCGCCTATCCGGGGGTGGAGCTGGACGCCCTCGTGCCGTGGCAGACCAGGACGGTGCGCACGCGTGCCCTCGGCCTGTCCGGCGACCCCTACCCGTTCCCCGTGGTGGAGGGCAGGATGTTCCGCGACCGCGGCGAGGCCGTGGCGGGGCAGGGCCTGCTCGACCTGCTCGGCGTGCGCATCGGCGACCGCGTCCGGATGACGATCGGAGGCACCCCGCTCATCGTCAAGATCGTCGGAAGGGTCATCGAGCCGGAGCAGGACGGCGAGGTGCTCTCGTTCGGCATCGACAGCCTGGCGGCCAAGGACGCGACACCGCCGCAGTTCTACAGCCTGGTGCTGCGGCCGGGGGCCGATCCCGGCGAGGTTCGCAGGCGGCTGGAGTCCCGTTCGCTGGAGGTCGACCAGGCGGTCAACCCGGCCGACCGGCTGGCCGTCATCCGCCTGATCATCGTGGCACTCGTCGCCGTGCTGGCCCTGATCGGCCTGGCCAACCTGCTGACGGCGAGCGCTTTGGGCCTGCGTGACCACCTGCTCGACCTGGCGGTGCTGAAGGCGATGGGCCTGACCCCGCGGCAGGTCATGGCCACCCTGGTGACCGGGACGGGTCTGCTCGTGACGGCAGGCGCGGTGCTGGGCGGCGCCGCGGGCGCGTCCCTGTCGAAGGGGGTCATCGATCTCGAGGGGCGCAGCAGCGGGGTCGGGGCCGGCATCGGCCGTGCCCCGACCCCCGGAATGCTGGCCGCCGCCGTTCTCGTGGCGATCGGCGCGTCGCTGTTGGTCGCGCTGATCCCGGCACGAAGGGCCGCGCGGGCGCAGGTGCCCGTCACGGCCCGGTGAGCGGCGTCAGTCCTTGTCCTGGATCGACAACCAGTAGAAGCCGTGGGGCGGCAGGGTGAGCAGATAGGGCAGGTCGCCGATCGGAGGGAACGGCACGCCGCCCCGGCACTCGATCGGCGTCATGCCGCTGAAGCGGCGCAGGTCGAGCTCGACCGGCTGGGCGAAGCGGGACAGGTTGTTGACGCACAGCACCCTGTCGTCGCCTTCCTCCCTGATGAAGGCCAGCACGCTCGGGTTGGGCGACCACAGCTCGATGTAGTCGCCGGTCCCAAAGATCGGGTGCTCCCGCCTGATCTGCAGCATCCGCCGGGTGAAGTGCAGCAGCGACGACTCGCTCTTCATCTGCGCCTCGACGTTGACCGCCTGGTACCCGTAGACGGGGTCCATGACGGCCGGCAGGTAGAGCCGCCCGGGGTCGGCCGTCGAGAACCCGGCGTTGCGGTCGGGGCTCCACTGCATCGGCGTGCGGACCGCGTCGCGGTCCTCCAGCCAGATGTTGTCGCCCATGCCGATCTCGTCGCCGTAGTACATGACGGGGGAGCCGGGCATGCTCAGCAGCAGCGCGGTGAACAGCTCGATCTGGTCCCTGTCGTTCTCGAGCAGGGGCGCCAGGCGCCGCCGGATGCCGAGGTAGGCCCGCATCCGCGGATCCTTGGCGTATTCGGCGTGCATGTAGTCGCGATCTTCCTCGGTCACGCTCTCGAGCGTCAGCTCGTCGTGGTTGCGCAGGAAGATGCCCCACTGGGCCTTCTCGGGAAGCTTGGGGGTCCGCGACATGATCTCGGAGATCGGCTCGCGGCTCTGCCGCCGGACGGCCATGAAGATGCGTGGCATCAGGGGGAAGTGGAACGCCATGTGGCACTCGTCGCCGCCGGTCGTGGGGTCGCCGAAGTACTCCACCACGTCCTCCGGCCAGCCGTTCGCCTCGGCGAGCAGCACCCGGTCGGGGTAAAGCCGGTCCACCTCGGCCCTGACGCGCTTGAGGTAGGCGTGCGTCTCCGGCAGCCCGGAGCACGCGGTGCCCTCCTGCTCGAAGAGGTACGGCACGGCGTCGAGCCGGAACCCGTCCACGCCCAGGTCGAGCCAGAAGCGCACGACCTCCAGCATGGCCTCCTGGACGGCGGGGTTGTCGTAGTTCAGGTCGGGCTGGTGATGGAAGAACCGGTGCCAGTAGTACTGGCCGCGCACCGGGTCGTAGGTCCAGTTGGACTCTTCGGCGCCGATGAAGACGACGGGCGCGTCGGCGTACTTCGTGGGGTCGTCCGACCACACGTAGAAGTCGCCGTACGGGCCGTCCGGGTCCTCCCGCGACGCCTGGAACCACGGGTGCTTGTCGCTGGTGTGGTTCATGACCAGGTCGGTGATGACCCGCAGGCCGCGCGAGTGGGCCGCCTCGATCGTCGCGACGAAGTCTCCCAGGTCGCCGAACTCAGGCAGGATCTTCAGGTAGTCGGCGATGTCGTATCCGCCGTCCCGCAGTGGCGAGTCGTACAACGGAAGCAGCCAGACGCAGTCGATCCCCAGCCACTGGAGGTAGTCCATCCGGTCGATCAGTCCGCGGAGGTCGCCGGTGCCGTCGCCGTTGGAGTCCTTGAATCCGCGCACGAGTACTTCGTAGAAGACCGCCCGCTTGTACCAAGACGGGTCCTGTGGAGTGAAATCTTCGATTTCCTCCACCGGTGTGAGATCGTTCGTCATATCGATCTCAGTGGCCGGCGCCGACACGTCAGGCGCGGCGAGCTCGGAAACCGGCGCAGAACCGTCAGTACCTGCCGGAATCGGCTCATAGATTGGCGAAGCAGCGTTCATCTGGTCTCACTTGAGGAAAAGAAGGGGCGCGTGGCCAGATCGCGCCCGAGCCTTTGGAAGCTCACGCCGTCTTGTTTGGCCTTATTTGACTCAACGCTACCACCGCTTAAGGTCTGACCGAAATTCTTACCCGTGCGTAAGCTGAACTTTTTACCTGTTTACGCGTGATCACTTCGAGTGAGGATGAGCCCTTCCGTGGGCTTAGGGTTGGCCGCGTGACACCCGCCCGGCTCGGCCTGATTCTGGGAACGCCGCCCGTGCCCCAGGGATCGTGGGATCGGGAGGCGCTCGTCGTGTCGGCGGCCGCGCTCCAGGCCGCGTACGGCGGGCCGCCCCGAGACGCGGCCGAGCGGATCGCGGCCGAGCTGCGTGACCAGGACGGCGTCGCGAGGGTCGGGGTGCGTCCGGGGGGTCTTCTCGACATCGTGCTCGCGGTCCCCGGCGAGATCGCCCGGGAGATCGTGTCGGGCTCCGCCGGCCCGGTGGGGTCCGTGGGCGTCCCCGCCTGGCCCGACTTCCCTCGCACATGGGACAACCCCGGCTTCGTGGTGCGGTTCGCGCACGCACGCGCGGCCGCCACGCTCAGGTGGGCCCGGGATCTCGGGGTGCCCTGGGACGGATTCCGGCCCGAGCTCCTGCGCGCCCCCTGCGACCTCGCGGTCCTGCGGGTGCTGGCCGAGCTGCCCAGCCGTAAGGGGGCCGCGGCCGGGGCTTGGCCGGCCTACGCGGAGCGGCTCGCGCTGGCCTATCACGACGCGCACGAACGCTCGCCCGCCGTTCCGATGGGGGACCGGGCGCCGGGTGAGGTGCACACCGCGCGTCTTTGGCTGGCGAGAGCCGTACAGGTGGCCTTGACCGGCCTATTCGGTGAGCTCCCGAGCAGAATGTGATGAATGCTCCTGGAGTGTCCAGAGAGCCTGTCTCGCCACGTGGGCGGCGTTCTTCTGCGGGGGGTGAGGTCGGATAGCCTCGTTCGGGTGAGTCGATTCGCCCATCCCGCCGGTGACAGGCATGCCGAAGTGCTGCCTGAGGAGCGCCCTCCACACGTGCCGGCCGACCTGAACGCCCTCCGCCCCGCCGTCTGGCCGCGAACGTCCGGCCGCACGGACGGCGCGATCACGATCGGCGGCGTCGACGTCCGGGATCTGGCGAAAGAATATGGAACGCCCCTCTACGTGCTGGACGAGGAGGACGTGCGTTCCCGGTGCCGCGACTACCGGGCCGCCTTCCACGACGGCGAGGTCCACTACGCGGCCAAGGCGTTCCTGTGCCGCGAGGTCGCCCGCTGGATCGAGCAGGAGGGTCTCGGCCTCGACGTGTGCAGCGCCGGGGAGCTCGCGGTCGCGCTCAGCGTCGGGTTCCCGCCCGAGCGGATCACCATGCACGGCAACAACAAGTCGCTCGCCGAGCTGGAGCGCGCGGTCGAGGTGGGCGTCGGGCACATCGTGGTCGACTCCTACGAGGAGATCGCGCGGCTCGGCTACCTCGCGGAACGGCACGGCAGCCGCCCCAAGGTCATGATCAGGGTCACCGTGGGCGTCGAGGCGCACACCCACGAGTTCATCGCGACCGCGCACGACGACCAGAAGTTCGGCCTGTCGCTGAGCAGCGGCGCGGCAGCGGAGGCGGTGCGCCGCATCCTCGCGCTCCCGCAGCTCGAGCTCGTGGGCCTGCACTCGCACATCGGGTCGCAGATCACCGACACCGCGGGGTTCGAGGTGGCCGCGCGCCGCCTGGCCACGCTGCTCGTCGACATCAAGAACGAGCACGGCGTCCTCCTCCCCGAGCTCGACCTCGGCGGCGGATACGGCATCCCGTACGTCGACGGCGACGAAGCCCCGGACATCAAGGTGATCGCGGACGGCCTGCGTGAGATCGTCGCCCGGACGTGCCGGTTGGCGGGACTGCCTGTGCCGCGCCTGACGGTGGAGCCGGGCCGTTCGATCGTGGGCCTGGCCGGCGTCACCCTCTACGAGGTCGGCACGGTCAAGAACGTCGAGGGCCTCCGCACCTACGTCAGCGTCGACGGCGGCATGAGCGACAACATCCGCACGGCCCTGTACGGCGCCGAATACACCGCCGTCATGGCGTCGCGGGAGAGCCCGGCCCGGCCGATGTTGTCGCGGCTGGTCGGCAAGCACTGCGAGAGCGGCGACATGGTGGTGCGCGACCTGTGGTTCCCCCAGGACGTCTCGCCGGGCGACCTGATCGCGGTCGCGGGCACCGGGGCCTACTGCCGGTCGCTCGCCAACAACTACAACTATCTGCCGAAGCCCGCGGTCGTCGCGGTCTCCGGAGGCCGGTCCCGCGTGATCGTGCGGCGGGAGACCGAGGAGGACCTGTTGCGAGGCCAGCTGTGACCGGGACCGGTCCGGGACCACGCGACCGGCGAAACGAGGAGGACTCGTGAGTAACGCCAAACCGGCGCTCAGGGTGGCGCTGCTGGGCTGCGGCGTCGTCGGTTCGCAGGTGGTGCGCCTGCTGCGCGAGCAGGCCGACGACCTGGCCGCACGCGTGGGCGCTCCCCTGGAGCTGGCGGGCGTGGCCGTTCGCCGCCTGGGCCGCAGGCGCGACACGGATGTGGACCCCGCGCTCCTGACGACCGACGCGGAGGGCCTGGCCACCCGCGACGACGTGGACATCGTGGTCGAGGTGATCGGCGGCATCGAGCCGGCCAGATCGCTCATCCTCGCCGCGATGTCGCGGGGCAAGTCGGTGGTGACCGCCAACAAGGCGCTGCTGGCCGAGGACGGTGCGACCATTCACGCCGCGGCCAAGCAGAACGGGGCCGACCTGTACTTCGAGGCCAGCGTCGCGGGTGCGATCCCGCTGCTGCGCCCGCTGCGCGAGTCGCTGGCCGGCGACCGGGTCCGCCGGGTGCTCGGCATCGTCAACGGCACGACCAACTACATCCTCGACAAGATGGACTCCTCCGGCGCCTCCTTCACCGACGCCCTGGAGGAGGCGCAGGCACTGGGGTACGCCGAGGCCGATCCGACCGCCGATGTGGAGGGCTTCGACGCCGCCGCCAAGGCGGCGATCCTGGCGGGCATCGCCTTCCACAGCCGGGTGACGGCGGCCGACGTGCACCGCGAGGGCATCACCGAGATCACCGCCGCCGACGTCGCCTCGGCCCAGGCCATGGGCTACGTCATCAAGCTGCTGGCCATCTGCGCGCTCTCCGACGACGGCGGGTCGATCGGCGTGCGCGTCCACCCCGCGATGATCCCGAGGTCGCATCCCCTCGCGGGCGTGCGCGAGGCCTACAACGCCGTGTTCGTCGAGGCCGAGTCGGCCGGGCGGCTCATGTTCTACGGGGCGGGCGCCGGAGGCGCTCCCACGGCCTCGGCCGTGCTCGGCGACATCGTCGCGGTCGCGCGCAACCGCATCGCCGCGACCCGAGGCCCCGAGGAGTCGACCTACGCCGACCTGAAGGTCCACCCGATGGGCGCCACGACCACCCGCTACCACGTGTCGGTGGACGTGGCGGACAAACCCGGCGTGCTCGCCCGGGTCGCCGACGTCTTCGCCGAACACGACGTGTCCATCCAGACGGTCAAGCAGGAGGGCCGCGGCGACGACGCCCGGCTCGTCCTGGTCACCCACCGGGCCAACGACGCCGCGTTGTCGGCGACCATCGAAGACCTCCAGGACCTGGACATCGTGCGCGCCGTGGCAGGCGTGATGCGGGTGGAAGGCGACGACACCCCGTAGTTCACCCATCGGACTAGTTCACCCATCGGAATCCTGGACAAAAGGGGCAGTGCGTCGGCGCTGTGCCAAAATGCGGTGCCGCCGGCAGGTTCGGTGAGTGCCGCGGGCATACCGGTGGCGCGGGCTCCGAGCGACCCGCATCCTGGAGCGGAACGTGATCCCCGACCTCCCCGCTCCGGGCGAACGCCTTTCCCCCGTGCACGCGACCTCCCTCAGAAATCTGTGCCAGCCGTGACTTCTGATCCGTCCGCCGCCGTCTCGTTGCCCGAACCGTTGCCCGAACTGTTGCCCGGGCAGCCGGCCGACACCCGTGTGGCCGCCCCGATCCCGCGCGTGCGCGGCAACGACTACTCGACCCTGGTGCCGCCGGAGCTGGGCACGTGGACGCCCACCATGCGGGTCAGCGTGGTGATCCCGGCGTACGGCAGGCAGGAAGAACTCGACCTCGCCCTCGCCGGCCTCACACAGCAGACCTATCCGTCCGGGCTCACCGAGGTCGTCGTCGTCGACAACGGCAGCGAGCCTCCGCTGCGCCTGCCCGGACTGCGCCCGGAGGGCACCCGCCTGCTCGTCTGCGCGACCCCGGGCAGGGCCGCTGCCCGCAACACCGGCCTGCGGGCCGCCACGGGCGAGGTCGTCTTCTGGCTCGACTCCGACGTCGTCGCGGAGAGGACGGCGCTGGAGGCCCACATGCGGTGGCATCACCAGGCGCCCTACCTCGCGGTCACCAGCCGCCTGCGTTTCTCGTCCGCGCCGCCGCCCACGCCCGCCGACGTCGTGGAGACCGATGAGCGGTCCACGCTCTTCGAGCCGTCGGAGCCGCACCAGTGGCTCACGGACCTCGTCGAGCACAGCGACGGGCTGCGCGCCCCTACCCAGCGCGCGTTCAGCCTGCACGTCGGCGGCTCCACCTCGGTGAACGCCGCGCTGATCGCGGCGTCCGGCCCGATGGACGAGGACCTGACCCTCGGCCAGGACATCGAGCTGGGCTACCGGCTCTCACAGGCAGGCGCCGTGTTCGTGCCCGACCGCGAAGCGGTCGGCTACCACCTCGGGCCCACCATGCGCATGCGCGAGGCCACGGCGGTCAGCCGGGCCGACCACGCCTTCATCCCCGACCGCATCCCCCACTACCGGTGGCTGCGGTCACACCCGTTCCGCCGGTGGCTCGTGCCGTACGTCGAGGTGGAGGTGGACGCCGAGGGAGCCTCCTACGAGGACGTGCGCACGAGCGTCGACGCGGTGCTCGCGGCGACGGTCGCCGACGTCTCAGTGATCCTCAAGGGCTCGTGGGACGGGATCGAGCCCGACCGGCGGGAGCCGCTGAAGGACCCCGAACTCGACAAGGTGCTGATTCGCGGCCACTACGCCCACGAACCCCTTGTACGGCTCGGCGGCACACCCGGGCTCGCGCCGTTCGTGCTGCGCCTGCCCGCAGGTTGGGCGCCCGGCGAGGACGCCCTGGCCGGGCTGCTCGACATGATGGTGAAGCGGGATCTGGGGCTGGTCTCGATCGTGCTGGCGGAGGGCCCCGAGGGCGTCACGGCCGCCCGTCTGGAGCGCACGGCGGCCTTCGCCAGGGCCCGGATCGTGGCCGAGCCAGGGGAGGACCTCGACGGCGCCGTCTCCGACGTCTTCGGCTCGACCCGGGTGGACGGGGCCGAATACGACTTCCTCCCCACCGGCTCCGCGCCCCCCGCGCAGGGGCGCAGGATCGCCTACCAGGCCAAGGGAGACCCCAGCTCCAGGGCCGAGGTGAAGCGGCTGACCGGCGAGGTCGAGAGGCTCACCGCCAAGGTCGCCGAGTTGCGCGAGGAGTCCAAGAGCTGGCGTTCCAACGCCATGCAGTACCGCCGTGACATCGCCACCCTGCGCAAGCAGGTCAACGAGCTCAAGGGCGGAGGCATCAGGCGCATCGGCCGCCGCCTGGGGCTGCGCCGCATCAAGCTGATGCTCGATTCCCGCCGCAAGAGCTGACGCGGCCGGGCCGGCTCATGTGGACGCGGACGCCAGGGCGTGGGACGGCCAGAAAGAGGCGGCCGGTGCCTGCCGTACTCCGTGGGTCTCCCGGACGACGTCGGCCTGGGACTCGCCGGGAGCGGCGAGCAGCAGGGCCCGGCCGACGGCCTCGGTGCGCTCGAACCGGGCGGCTCGGCCGTCGGGGAAGGCGATCTCGAGCAGCCCCAGCCGCTCGCCGGAGAGCTCGGTGATCATGCTCTCCAGCGAGGTGGCCTCCAGCGGCACGTCGACCGGCCCCACATAGCGGAACGGGACGGGGGCGGCCGTGGGCGGCACTTCGTCGGCCAGGCGGACCCGCGGATCGTGGCGATATCCCTCACGGATCATCCGCAGCTCGAACTCGGGGGCGCCGAGCGTCGAATGGCGGCCGTGGGGGAGCGTTGACCACGGGGCCACGAGGGTGACGGAAACGTCGGGAAGGGTGCCGGACAGGGCGGTCTCGACGGCCGCGTGCACCTCGTCCTCGCTCGCGCCGCCGACGAGGAGCACCACGTCGACGTACGGCACGAGCCAGCCCCGCCCCCGGTGGGCGCGCAGGTCGCGGCGCAGCGGGATGCGGTGGGCGAGATAGGGCGCCACGACCCGGATCGTCGTCGTGGGGTCGCGCAACTGGGTCGAGCGGCCCACGTGCACGGCTCGGGCCTCGAGATCGGGAACGAACACGGCCCCGTTCTGGGCCAGCCGGTATCCCAGCTCGGTGTCCTGCCCGCGGATGGCGTCGGGGTCGAAGCCGCCCACGGCGTCGAAGAGCGAGCGGTGCAGTGACACCGTGGCCCCGGTGAGCGCGTGGTAGGGCTCCTTGTTGCGGCGCAGCCCGTGCGAGTTGATGATCACTCGTTCGGTGGAGTGGGGGATCGCCTGCGACAGGTCGGTGATGTCGCCCACCGCGTCGTTGAGGACGGCGTGGCGCACGTCCTCCGCCGTCACCGGGGGCTCGTCGATGAAGTGTTTGCCGCCGATCGCGACCACGTAGTCGGTGAGGTGATGCCAGCGCATCAGCGCTTCGAGGTGGCCGCGAAACATGATCATGTCGGCGTCGAAGCGCTGGACGACCGTGCCGTCCGACGCGCGCACGCCCTCGTTCACGGCGTGCCCGGAGCCCCACCTCGAGGGATCCGCCCTGATCATCCGGGTGTTCTCCGGCCGGATCGCGGGCATGCGGAGCGGCGGGTCGCTGCCGTCGTCGACGATGACCACCTCGGTCAGGCCGGCCGGATAGGTCTGCGCCGACAACGCGGCCAGCGTGAGGTCGAGCGGGAACTGCCCCCCGTGGGCCGGGACGACGACGCTGACCGTGAGCTGCGGCTTCCACTTCCCCAGGTCCGGGGGTTCGAGCGGGGAATGGTCGTTGTGCCGGATCCGCGGACGGGACACGGTCACGATGGCCGCTCCTTCGGGGGAATCGCCTGATCGAATGCCTGGGGAATCGTAGCGAAAGGGATGTGATTCCTTAATGTGACGCCCATCGTGTCCATCTGATGGACATTCCGTCCCGCATGTCAGGCGGTACCCCGTAGACTCTGTGACCAATACCCCAGGTTGCACGCGTGGCCGCGCGTGGAGGGAGTAATCATGTCCAGGGCTTGGCGTGGTCTCATCGAGGAATACCGTGACCGGCTTCCGGTGTCCGCGACGACGCCCGTGGTCACTCTCTTTGAGGGCGGCACGCCCCTCGTGCCGGCCCGGCGCGTGTCGGCGCTGACCGGATGCGACGTGCACCTGAAGGTCGAGGGACTCAACCCGACGGGCAGCTTCAAGGACCGCGGCATGACCGTGGCCATCAGCAAGGCGCTCGAAGAGGGCGCCAAGGCGGTCATCTGCGCCTCCACGGGCAACACCAGCGCCTCCGCGGCGGCCTATGCCGTACGGGCCGGGCTGACCTGCGCGGTCCTGGTGCCGCGCGGGAAGATCGCGATGGGCAAGCTGGCGCAGGCGCTCGTGCACGGGGCCCGGCTGCTCCAGGTCGAGGGATCGTTCGACGACTGCCTGGACATGACCAGGAAGCTGGCGGAGAACTATCCGATCGCCCTGGTCAACTCGGTGAACCCGCACCGCCTCCAGGGGCAGAAGACCGCCGCGTTCGAGATCGTCGACACGCTCGGCGACGCCCCCGACGTGCACTGCATTCCCGTGGGTAACGCCGGCAACATTTCTGCCTACTGGATGGGCTACAAGGAATACGCGGAAGAGGGGCTCGCCACGAAGCGGCCGCGCATGCTGGGATTCCAGGCAAGCGGCGCGGCGCCGCTGGTCGCCGGCGCCCCCGTCACCCATCCGCACACCATCGCCACGGCGATCAGGATCGGCAACCCGGCGTCGTGGCGTCTGGCCGAGGCGGCGCGCGACGAGTCCGGCGGCGACATCCAGGCCGTGACCGACCGCCAGATCGCGGCGGCCTACAAGCTGCTGGCCCAGGAGGAGGGCGTCTTCGTCGAGCTCGCCTCCGCGGCGAGCGTGGCCGGTCTCCTCCAGGCCCACGAGAAGGGCATGCTCACGCCCGGACAGCGCGTGGTCTGCACCGTCACGGGCAACGGGCTCAAGGACCCCGACTGGGCCATCTCCGGAGCTCCCGCCCCGGTGACGATCCCCGTCGACGCCTACGCCGCCGCCGACGCCCTCGAACTGACCTGACCTGACCCCATCCCCCCTTTGGGCGTGATCATGCAGAAGTTCGCGGATCATGGCCGCTGCCTGCGGCGGGCCAAATCGTGATCATGCAGAAGTTCGCCAAGACCCCCGCTGATCGGGCACGATTCTCTTCGTGATCATGCACAGCGATTCAGGTGATGAATGACATATGACAACACCGTCGTCGTCCGCGTGCCGGCGACGAGCGCCAATCTCGGCCCCGGGTTCGACAGTCTCGGCCTCGCGCTCGACCTGTACGACGAGGTCGGGGCCGCGCTCCTGACCACTCCGGGCGTGCACATCGACGTGGAGGGCGAAGGCGCGGGTGAGTTGGACGGCGGCGAGGGCCATCTGATCGTCTCGACCATGCGTGCCGCCTTCGACCGGATGGGAGCCCCCCAGCCCGCGGGCATCCGGCTGCGCTGTCTCAACCGCATCCCGCACGCGCGGGGTCTCGGGTCGTCCTCCGCGGCGATCTGCGCGGGCATCCTCGCCGCCAGGGCCCTGGCATCCAGCGCGTACGGCGACGGGGCGACCCTGGGTGACGACGAGGTCTTCGCGCTCGCGACGGAACTGGAGGGGCATCCGGACAACGTCGCCCCCTGCCTGGCCGGAGGACTCACGATCGCGTGGTCGGAGCAGTCCGGACCTGCGAGTATGGTCAAACTGACACCGCACAAGGATGTGCGGCCCGTCGTGTTGATCCCCGACTTCCGCCTCTCGACGGAGGAGGCCAGGGGTCTGCTGCCCAAGGACGTCCCGCATTCGGACGCCGCGGCCAACGCGGGGAGGGCGGCGCTGCTGATCGCGGCGCTGACCCGCAGGCCGGAGACCGGTCTGCTCCTCGCGGCCACCGAAGATCGGTTGCACCAGGATTACCGCGCTCCCGCGATGCCGCGGACCGCGGATTTGCTGCGGCGACTTCGCGCGGCGGGCGTGCCCGCCGTGGTCTCGGGAGCGGGTCCGACGATTCTGGCGTTTTCGACGCACGACACGCAGGATTTGATCGCGCCAGAAGTGGGTACGGACTGGCACATCCAGCCAATGAACGTCGACCCCGTGGGTGCGGGCGTTCTGTTTCCCGAGACACGCTGATGCCTCTTCGACCTTCAGGGAATAGCTGTGCGCGCTGGTGATGTTAGGCTGATAGCCGCACCAGGTGCCCCCGTGTTGGGTGCGTGCTTGTCATTCGCACATCGCTGCACGTCGCATCGCGTCATTCGACGCGGGCAGGGCGATTTCCCCGAAACCGTTTCCTCCAGTCGGCTCACCTCCGGGTGGCATGACCGGGGGTGGCGTTCTCGGCGACATGCGCGTTCGAACCACCAAGACACCTGGTCGGTGGCGACAATCCGGGGGCTGGCCCCCGGACACCTACCGCTTGCGAGTCCCGAGGGTCATCGACACATGAGATTCGCGAATTCCGACCCGGTCTGTCCCGCCGGGTCGCACCACCGGGACGTGTGGATGACAAAATCCGGCGCCCGACCCCTGGGAAGGACCTTTTAGTTGAGCGACACCACCGAACTCCTCTCCGACGGCGCAGCCGCCGGCGACACCCCCACTTCCGCCCCGGCCCGGTCGCGCCGTCGCTCCGGCACCGGCCTCGCCGGCATGGTGCTCCCCGAGCTGCAGGCCATGGCCAGCGGCCTCGGAATCAGCGGGACCGGTCGTATGCGCAAGAGCCAGCTCATCGCGGCCATCCAGGAAAAGCAGGGCGGATCGGGGGAGTCCTCGGCGGAGCCGAAGGCGCCGGTGGAGACGGCCGTCGCCAGCGAGCGCCCCGCACGCGGCCGCAGGGAACGGTCCCGCGCCGCCGCGCCCGCCGCTGAGCCCGTCGCCGCTCCGGCAGCCGAGACCGTGGCGGCCGCGCCCGCCGTCGTCGAGCGGGCCTCGCAGGAGCGCGTGGACAGCGCTCCCGCCGCGTCCACGCCTGCCGTGGCCCCCGCCGAGACCGCCGTTTCCGCCGACCCGCAGACCGACGCCGCCCAGGGCGAGGTACGCGAGGGCCGCGGAGAGCGCGGCGACCGCCGTGAGCGCCGCACCCGCGGCGACCGGGGAGAGCGTGGCGAACGCGGCGAGCGCGGAGAACGCGGCGAGCGGGGGGACCGCCGTGGCGGTGACCGCGACAGCCGTACCGACCAGCGCGCCGCCGACGCGGGCGACGCCGGAAGCCGCGGCCGTGACCAGCAGGGTCGCGATCAGCAGAGCCGCGGCGACAACCGTGGTGACAGCCGCAGCGACAGCCGTGGTGACGCCCGCGGCGACCAGCAGGGCGACGACCCGCGTGGTCGCCGTGGCCGCTTCCGCGAGCGCAACCGGCGCGGGCGCGACCGCTTCGAGGGCAACGAGCCCGTGATCGGCGAGGACGACGTCCTGATCCCGATCGCCGGCATCCTCGACATCCTCGACAACTACGCGTTCGTGCGCACCAGCGGCTACCTGCCCGGCGCCAACGACGTGTACGTCTCACTCGCCCAGATCCGCCGCAACGGCCTGCGCAAGGGTGACGTCGTCACCGGCGCGGTCCGCCAGCCGCGCGACGGCGAGCGCCGCGAGAAGTTCAACGCGCTGGTCCGGCTCGACACGGTCAACGGCATGGAGCCGGAGCAGGCGCGTCAGCGGCCCGACTTCAACAAGCTGACGCCGCTCTACCCGCAGGACCGCCTGCGCCTGGAGACCGAGCCGAACATCCTGACCACGCGGATCATCGACCTGGTCTCGCCGATCGGCAAGGGCCAGCGTGGTCTGATCGTCTCCCCGCCGAAGGCGGGCAAGACGATGGTGCTGCAGGCGATCGCCAACGCGATCATGCACAACAACCCCGAGTGCCACCTGATGGTCGTCCTGGTCGACGAGCGTCCGGAAGAGGTCACCGACATGCAGCGGTCGGTCAAGGGCGAGGTCATCCACTCGACCTTCGACCGTCCGGCCGAGGACCACACCACCGTCGCCGAGCTCGCCATCGAGCGCGCCAAGCGTCTGGTGGAGCTCGGTCACGACGTGGTCGTCCTGCTCGACTCGATCACCCGCCTGGGCCGCGCCTACAACCTCGCGGCGCCCGCGAGCGGCCGGATCCTGTCCGGTGGTGTCGACTCCACGGCGCTCTACCCGCCGAAGCGCTTCTTCGGCGCCGCCCGCAACATCGAGAACGGCGGCTCGCTGACGATCCTCGCCACGGCCCTGGTCGAGACCGGGTCCAAGATGGACGAGGTCATCTTCGAGGAGTTCAAGGGCACCGGCAACATGGAGCTCAAGCTCAACCGGTCCCTCGCCGACAAGCGGATCTTCCCCGCGGTGGACGTCGACGCGTCCAGCACCCGTAAGGAAGAGATCCTCATGGGCAGGGACGAGCTGGCGATCGTCTGGAAGCTGCGGCGCGTGCTGCACGCCCTGGACATGCAGCAGGCTCTGGAACTCCTTCTCGAGAAGATGAAGGAGACCAAGTCGAACGCCGAGTTCCTGCTCCAGGTCCAGAAGACCACGGTCAGCAACGACCGCGACTAGCACGTGTGACCGACGCCCCGGGCAGTCGCCGCCCGGGGCGTCGGCGTGTACGGCCCACGCGGGAGTGCCAGGAATAGCCGATGGCCTGGGAAGGTTGCAGGATCTGGCACACTGGAACCCGAACCGCAGCGGTACCGGTTCCCGCGGCGCGCATATGAGTGTGCCGATGCGCGCGAGCCGTACGAGGCAGAAGCGACCCGGCGACCGCACTGAGCGTTAGGACTGAGACATGAAGCCCGACATCCACCCGGAGTACGTGGTCACCCAGGTGACCTGCGCCTGCGGGAGCTCCTTCACCACGCGTAGCACCGCGAAGAGCGGCGTCATCCACGCCGACGTCTGCTCTGCCTGCCACCCGTTCTACACGGGCAAGCAGAAGATCCTCGACACCGGTGGCCGGGTGGCGCGCTTCGAGGCGCGTTTCGGGAAGAAGGCCCAGAGCAAGTAGCTCTTTCAGGACGCCGGCTCGGGCGCGCCCATCACGGGTGCGCCAGGGTCGGCGTCCTTGGCGATTAGGGCGGAAATCCCGAGCAGAAGGAGTGTGCGGTGAACCTCGACGAGATCATCAGTGAGTACGCGGACCTGGAGCAGAGGCTCGCGGATCCCGCCGTGCACGCCGACCAGGCCAAGGCGAGGACGTACGGCAAGCGTTATGCGGTGCTGACGCCGATCGTGGCGACCTACCGCGAGCTGGAGGGCGTCCGGGAGGACCTGGCCGCGGCCCGCGAACTGGTGGCCGAGGACCCGGCCTTCGCCGACGAGGCGGCCGAGCTGGAAGGCCGCATCCCGGTGCTGGAGGAGAAGCTGACCCACCTCCTCGTCCCGCGTGATCCCAACGATGACAAGGACATCATCATGGAGATCAAGGCCGGCGAGGGCGGTCAGGAGTCGGCGTTGTTCGCTGGCGACCTCCTGCGCATGTATCTGCGGTACGCGGAGCGGGCCGGCTACAAGACCGAGGTCATCGATTCGCAGCACTCCGACCTCGGTGGATACAAGGACGTCACGGTCGCCATCAAGGGCAGGGAGGGCGTCTGGTCGCGGCTCAAGTTCGAAGGCGGCGTGCACCGCGTCCAGCGCGTGCCCGTGACCGAGTCGCAGGGCCGCATCCACACCTCCGCCGCCGGCGTTCTGGTCTATCCCGAGGCCGAGGACGTCGACGTGCAGATCGACCCGAACGACCTGCGGATCGACGTGTTCCGCTCCAGCGGTCCCGGCGGCCAGAGCGTCAACACGACCGACTCCGCGGTCCGGATCACCCACATTCCGACCGGGGTGGTCGTCTCCTGCCAGAACGAGAAGAGCCAGCTCCAGAACAAGGAGTCGGCGCTGCGGATCCTGCGCGCCCGGCTGCTCGCCATCGCCCAGGAGGAGGCCGAGGCCGCCGCCATGGCCGAGCGCAAGTCGCAGGTGCGCACGGTCGACAGGTCCGAGCGGATCAGGACCTACAACTTCCCCGAAAACCGCATCTCCGACCATCGGGTGGGCTTCAAGGCGTACAACCTCGACCAAGTCCTGGACGGCGACCTCGACGCGGTGATACAGGCATTGCTGGACGCCGAACTGTCGGAGAAGCTCGCCGCGCATTCGTCATGACGACGTCTCGTTCCAGGACCCGCCCGTCAGCCAGGCCATAAGAGACCATGACCTTCCTGTTCGACGAGATCGCACACGCCACCGCCCGGCTAGCCGAGGCGGGCGTGCCGTCACCGCGCGCCGATGCCGAGGAGATTGCGGCATTCGTCCACGGTGTGTCGCGAGGCACTCTGCACACCGTCAAGGACGCCGACTTCGACGCGCTCTTCTGGGAGGGCATCGCCCGCAGGGAGGCCAGGGAGCCGCTCCAGCACATCACCGGCCGCGCCTACTTCCGCTTCCTCTCCCTCGAGGTCGGGCCAGGGGTCTTCGTGCCTCGGCCGGAGACCGAGGTCGTGGCGGGATGGGCGATCGACCGGCTGCGTGAGATGGACGTCGCCTCGCCGGTCGTCGTCGACCTCGGCACCGGGTCGGGCGCGATCGCGCTGTCGATCGCCCAGGAGGTCGCCCTCGCGCAGGTGCACGCCGTCGAGATCGACCCCGTCGCGTACGGCTGGGCCAAGAAGAACATCCTCGAGCACGGGCAGGGCCGTACCTCGCTTCACCCCGAGGACCTCGCCGACTGCCTGCCCGAACTGAACGGGCGGGTCGACCTCGTGATCTCCAATCCGCCGTACATCCCGCCGGGCGCCATCCCCCGGGATCCGGAGGTGCGCGACTACGACCCGTCTCGTGCGCTCTACGGTTCGGGGGACGACGGGCTGGACGAGGTCAGGGCCGTCGAGCGTACGGCCAGGCGGCTGCTGCGGCCGGGAGGGTTCATGGCCGTCGAGCACGCCGACGAGCAGGGGAACTCCGTGTACTGGCTGTTTCCCGAGGACAAGGGGTGGCGTGACGTGCGCCTCCGGCAGGATCTGACCGGCCGCGACCGCTTCGTCACCGCCCGCCTGAATCAAGACTGACCTCATCCCTTTTAGGGTGATCATGCAGAAGTTCGGGTGAAGGCGTTCCTGCCTGCGCCGACGCGGATGGTGATCATGCAGAAGTTCGCCGGATTGGCCGCCGGCCTGCGGTTTCCGTATTCGTGATCATGCAGAAGTTCGGCGAGATGCCTTCTTGCCTGGGCTGACGGCTTTCGTGATCATGGACTCGTGTCGCAATTGCATGATCACGATCTGAAAGTCAGCAGGTCAAGGGCCATTTCCGCGAACTTCTGCATGATCACGGATGGCGTGCGTGCTGGTGGCGGGCCTTGATCTCGAACTTCTGCATGATCACGCCCAAGGGGGGGATGGGCGGGGTGATCTTGGTGAACTGGTGCGAGCACCGCGGCCGGGGGATGGCAGGATAGGCGATGTGAGTCGACGGTATGACTGTGCCAATCAGGGTGAACGGGTCTCGGGTCTGATCGACGCGGCCTCTGTCGTACGGCGCGGAGAGCTGGTGGTTCTCCCCACCGACACCGTGTACGGCATCGGCGCCGATGCCTTCACGCCATCTGCGGTCAACGCCCTCCTCGACGCCAAGGGGCGCGGCAGGGACATGCCGGTTCCTGTGCTGGTCGGCACCGTCAGGGCCGCCAACGCGCTGGTCGAGAGCCTCGGCACGCACGGTCAGGACCTCGCGGACGCCTTCTGGCCTGGCCCGCTGACCCTGATCCTGCGCGCCAACCGGTCGCTGTCGTGGGATCTCGGCGACACCAAGGGCACGGTGGCCGTGCGCATGCCCCTCCACCCCGTGGCTCTCGACCTGCTCAAGGAGACCGGCCCGATGGCGGTCTCCAGCGCCAACCGCTCCGGCGCTTCGCCCGCCACCACCGCGGCGGAGGCGGAGGAGCAGCTCGGCGAGTCGGTCGCGGTCTACCTCGACGGGGGCCCGTGCGCCGACAACGTGCCGTCGACGATTCTCGACCTCACCACCGCGGTGCCCAGGATTCTGCGCAAGGGCGCGATCCCGACCGACAAGCTCCGCGGCGTCGTCGGTTATCTCGCGACCGACGAGTGACCGCCGACGAGTGACCGCCGGCGGGTGATCACCGGCCCGTCGGCACTGCCATTCATGCCGTCTGGCTATCGGTCTCCTGCAAAGCGGGCTCCCGGGCTACCGTGAACTGCGCCGGTATCTCTGCCGACAGCTCGCGGAGGCATGCCCATGGCAAAGCTCGACGGGATGGATCCGAAGCTCGTCCGCGAGATGCTGGCAGATCTGCGGCACGCGGCGAAACGCCTGGACGCGCTCGACGCCCGGGTATCCCACATGACCCGCAGCGCGGGCGTCGCCGTACAGGCCACTCACCGTCCGTCATGGGTGGCCGACGAGTGCTCCGACATGGTGAAGGACGTCAGCAGGCGGCTGGCCCTGCTGGAGAAGCAGGAGCGGCAACGGCGTCGCGAGGGTGCCGAACGGCTCGTGACCGGCCACCAGGTGTCGGTCGCCCGGGTGAAGACCCCTCGGGCACCGTCCCCGCCCACGGGACGTCCGGCGGGCGACGCCGGTCCTAGGATCGTCAAGCGCGATCCGGTGCGACGCGACCCCGGGAAGCCGGATCCGGCTCCGCGCGACCCTGCCAAGCCCGATCCCGGTAGGGGCGGGCCGGTGCCACCGGGCCCGGCCGACGATCCGGTCAAGCCTGGTACGGATCATCCGGGCAAGCCAGGCACAGACGATCAGGGCCCGGGAGGCTGTGAGGGAGCTCACGGCGGGACCGGTGCCCCGCGGGGCCCACACGTCACCCCGCCCGGGAAACACCGTCGTAGGCCCTGTCCCGGCCCGGGAACAGGCCATCGTGACGACAGGGCCCACGATCCGAGCGATCCCACAACATCCGGAGCGGATTCGGCCGGCACGCCGGGAGCCTCCGGCCCGTCCTGCCCCGCGGAACCGGCTGACGACCGTACGGCAGGCGGCGTCCCCGGCTCGCCCGGACCGGCGTTCCCGGCCGTGATGCCTGTGGGCGCGGGGGAGCAGGCCCCGCCCGCCCGCGAGTTGCACCTCGTCTTGGGAGCCCCCTTGCCCGGCGCCCCGCTTCCCGAGTCCGTGCCCGGCCTGTACGGCCAGGCCGCAGCCCAGCCGCGTGCCACGACGGTGACCTGGGACGGGATCCCGATGCCGGCGTCGGTCCAGCCGGTCGACGTCGTCTCCTACCCGTCCGGCGACGCGGGTGACGACATGATGTGGCTGGTCGTCGACCGCCCCCGCGCGGACGGCCAGGCGCAGCCGTTCGGGCTCGTGCGGACGCCGGGGGAGTGGGTGCCTCCAGCGGGCGAGCCGTACGGCATGCCGGGCACGGCGAGCGCACCGGCGGCGGATCGCTGGCACGTGCCCCCCATGAATCCTCCCGGGAATCCGCCCGTGGACGGATGGCAGGCGCCTCCATCCATGAGCCCGCCCCCGCAGTTCGGCGTTCACGGTGACGTGCTCGCGCCGGACGCCGCCGACGAGCGCGCGGGGCAGCGGTACGACCGCCGTGAGCCGCCGTGACATGCCGGGACCGGATCGCCCGTTGACCGATCGTGCAGTGGAGGTGCGAGCGTGACGTACGCCGATCCCCCGGCGCCGATTCCGATGCAGCCCGGCGAGACGCCGCCTGCCCCGTCCGGCACCGATCTGCTCAGCCCCGGCGGGCAGCCGACCACGTGGGTGTTCAACCCGGCATACCAGCGGCTCGTCGACCTGTGGCTGGAGATCGTCCCGGTCATGGACCAGCTGACCGGCACACTGGACGAGCCGTACGAGCAGGCGCGGAGCAGGGACGTCTGGGACGCGCCCGTGGCCGACAGGTACGTCCACGACCTGGCCGAGTGGCGCGAAAGGCTGGCCGCCTACCGCCAGGCCGTGCTCTCGTCGATCAGCGAACAGGCAGCGGACACGCCGCGCTGGGTGCCGGGCCGGACGGGCGCTCCGCACGCATTTTCCTGACCTTCCTGTGCCACAGGTTGAGTAAAGACCAGCTCAGCGCCTATGTGGCGGGGGGCCGGGGTTTACATTGGGAGAAGTGTCGTCCCCGGTATGCGGGCGGATTTCATGAACAAGTCGGAGCCGTTCTACGGGCCAGATTTCTCCCAGCTGGCACGGGAGGATCCGGAGGTCGCCCAGGTTCTGCTGGACGAGCTCACCCGGCTGCGCGGCGGCCTGCAGCTCATCGCCAGCGAGAACCTCGCGTCGCCCGCCGTTCTCGCCGCGCTGGGGTCGACCCTCACGGACAAGTACGCCGAGGGTTATCCCGGGCGTCGCTACTACGGCGGGTGCGAGGTCGTCGACCGGGCGGAGCAACTGGCCATCGACCGGGCGAAGGCCCTGTTCAAGGCCGACCACGCCAACGTCCAGCCGCACAGCGGCGCCTCGGCGAACCTCGCGGCCTACGCAGCCCTGCTCCAGCCCGGCGACACGGTGCTGGCGATGGCCCTCCGGCACGGAGGCCATCTGACTCACGGTTCCCCCGTCAACTTCTCCGGCCGGTGGTTCGACGTCGCCTCGTACGGCGTGCGCCGCGACACCGAGCTGATCGATTACGACGAGGTGCGTGAGCTCGCGCTTCGCCACCGCCCCAAGATGATCATCTGTGGCGCGACGTCGTATCCCCGGCTGATCGACTATTCGGTGTTCAGGGGCATCGCCGACGAGATCGGCGCGTGGCTGCTGGTGGACGCGGCCCACACGATCGGCCTGATGGCGGGGGAGGCGATCCCCTCGGCGGTGCCGTACGCGGACGTCGTCACCTTCACCACGCACAAGACGCTGCGCGGACCGCGCGGGGGAGGGCTGCTGTGCACCGCGGAGCTGGCGCAGCGCGTGGACCGGGCGGTGTTCCCGTTCACCCAGGGGGGGCCGCTCATGCACGTGATCGCAGCCAAGGCGGTGGCCTTCGGCGAGGCGATGCGACCCATCTTCAGGCGGTACGCCGCGTCGGTCGTCGAGAACGCGGCCGCGTTGTGCGAGGCGCTGGCGGCCGAGGGCATGCGCCCGGTGTCGGGCGGCACGGACACTCACCTGGCCCTGATCGACCTGCGTGGTGTGGGCGTGACCGGGGCCGAGGCGGAGCGCCGTTGTGCGGCGGCCGGCATCACGCTCAACCGCAACGTGATCCCCTACGATCCCGAGCCGCCCACCGTCACCTCGGGCGTACGGATCGGCACCGCCTGCGTCACCACTCAGGGCATGGGGGTGGGGGAGATGAAGGAGATCGCGTCTCTCATGACTTACGCGGTCCACAACCCTGGTGCGATAACGTCAGTGCTCCAGCGGGTAAAGGGGCTGACCGTCACTCATCCGGCATATCCCCGCGACGAATGAGGCGGTTTGTGCTGATTTCCCGTCACCTTTGGCCCATCGATCCAGGAAACTAGGTCCGTGCGCGAATATCTGCTCTTGGCGCTCGTGGCAGCAGCGGTCACCTTCCTGCTCGTCCCCCCGGTCCGGATCTTCGCCGTGCGCATCGGCGCGGCCCCCGAGGTGCGAGATCGCGACGTGCACAAGGTGCCGATCCCCCGTCTGGGCGGCCTGGCGATGTTCGGCGGCCTGGCGGCCGGGGTGCTGGTGGCCACGCATCTCCCGTACGTGGGGCACGCGTTCGGCAGCGGCTCGGCGGGGCAGACGGCGATCGCCCTGCTGGCCGCGAGCAGCCTGATCGTCGTCACCGGCTTCCTGGACGACTGGCTGGGCATGGACTCCCTGGTCAAGCTCGGCGGGCAGATCGCGGCGGGCGGATTGCTGGTCTACTTCGGGATGTACCTGCAGTGGCTTCCGCTGCCCCAGTTCCTGGGCAGCACCACCAGCCTGGACTCGACTCTGCGTACGGTCATCACGATCCTGATCGTGGTGGTCGTGATCAACGCGGTGAACTTCGTCGACGGCCTCGACGGCCTGGCCGCCGGCATCGTCGGCATCGCCGCGATGGCGACGTTCGCCTATTCCGTGGCCCTGTCCCAGACCAGCAGCGGCTCCCGGATCAACGTGACGGCGGCCATCGCCGCCATCCTCATCGGGATGTGCCTGGGCTTCCTGCCCCACAACTTCAACCCGGCCAAGATCTTCATGGGTGACACGGGATCCATGCTGATCGGTCTCGTCCTGGCGACGTCGCTCATCACCATCACCTCGTCGGTCGAACCGAGCGCGGTGGGGATCAACAAGTTCCCCGTCATTCTGCCGCTGGTCCTTCCGATCGCCGTCATGGTGCTGCCCCTGACGGACCTGATCATGGCGGTCGTGCGCCGCACCTCCGCGGGCCAGTCGCCGTTCTCCCCCGACCGCGGCCACCTGCACCACCGACTGCTCGACATCGGGCACTCGCACCGCCGCAGCGTGCTGATCCTGTACGCGTGGACGTTCCTTTTCGCCTTCACCATCGTCGGCCTGTCGATCGGCGGCGTCCCGCTCATCGTGTTCCCGCTGACGATCGTGCTCGCGGTCGCCGTGTTGTCTCTGATGGCACTTCCCCGCTGGCGCAAGAGCCGGGAGGGGGCCCGCTATCGCAAGGCGATCACGCAGGTGCCCGCCCAGGCCGCGACCGCCACGCCCGAGCAGTCGCCGATGCGGTCCCACCCCTATCCGCAGGTGTCTGCCGACCGTCCGCGGCTCTCGCCTCCGGCGGACGTCCTGGTCGCCGGGGAACCCCACGGGCCGGCGGCGCAGGGCGCCGACGCCCACATCCCCAACCAGTCGCAGGCGTCGTCACCAGGGCCCTTGCCGTCAGGGCCCGCGGCGGCGGCCGTCGCCCGGGCGGCTAACGTGACCACCGGCACAGTCTCCTGAAAGGGCTGGTAAAGGCGGCACCTCGGGGCTTGTGATAGCTTTCACTAACAAGGACGCGGCTTATCGCGACCTTATAGGTAGCAATCGCTCGTTTGATAACCGACCATGGAGTTCCGATGCAGGCCAACGACGTGCGCGTGCTAAAAGGCGCCGCCGTGCCGACCCTGGTAGTGGGTCTCGTTGCCGTGATCGTCGCGGCGCTCGTGACCGGAGCCAAGGGCGCGCTGGGCGCCGCGATCGGTCTCATTCTGGTCGGGGTCTTCTTCACCCTCGGTCTGGCCGTCGTCTCGTGGGCCGGCCGTGTCTCGCCCATGGCGATGATGGCGGCGGCGGTCGTCGGCTACGTCGTGAAGGTGCTCGTGATCATGGCGGTGCTGACCGCTTTCCAGGACACCACGGCGTTCAACCCCCGCGCGTTCGCTTTCAGCGTCATCGCCTGCACGCTCGCCTGGACCCTGGGCGAGGTGCGCGGATTCATGAAACTGAAGATGCTGTACGTCGAGCCCGGCACCGAGGTCCCCGGCCGAGGCACCCGATGAGCACGTTGGCGGGGCAGCCCGATATGACTAGTCCCCATGGCTCCTGCTATCGTCGTGCGCGCGATGAGCGAACAGGAGCGCAGGCCCGAGAGCGACGGCCGCGACTTCGCCGACGCCGCCTGGTCGGTCCCGAGCTATCTGCTGTCAGGGATCCTGTTGTGGGGCGGTCTCGGCTGGTTGCTGGACCGCTGGACCGGTGTGTACGCGTTCATCCCCATAGGTGTCATCATCGGCGCGGTACTCGCGGTCTACCTCGTCTATCTGAAGTACGGCCGCTGACCGCTGCCTGCTTCCCACGCTCTTCTGTTGATCAATCACGTTGAAGGGAACGCCCGTGCGCGAGCGTAGCGAGCGGACGAACAACTACTGCATGTCTCCGGCGTCTCGGACCGAGAAGGTAGCCGAGGTGGTCACGTGACCCCCGCGACCCTCCTTGCCGACGACTTCACGGCACCAGGGCCATCGATCTTCGATTTTCCCCCGATCTTCGCGGGTGGGCCTTCCTGGCTGACCAAGCCGGTGCTCTTCGCCGTCGTGGGGGCCGTCCTGGTGATCATTTTCGCCTGGAGCGCCTTCGCCAAGCCGCAGCTCGTGCCGCGGGGGATGCAGAACATCGGTGAGAAGGGCTACGAGTTCGTCCGTGACCAGGTGGCCCGGCCGTTCCTCGGCAAGGACGCCGAGCGTTGGATGCCGCTGCTCCTCAGCTTGTTCTTCCTCATTCTGCTGTGGAACTTCTTCGGCGTCATCCCGCTGATCCAGATGCCGATCGCATCGCACATCGCCTTCCCGTTCGTGTTCGCGATCACGATCTACGTCATCAAGATCTATCTCGGGATCAAGCACCAGGGCTTCATCGGCTACTTCAAGAACATGATGTTCCCGCCGGGACTGCCCAAGCCGATCTACGTGCTGCTCGCGCCCATCGAGTTCATGTCGAACCTGATCATCGCGCCGTTCACCCACGCCGTACGACTCTTCGCGAACATGTTCGCCGGCCACCTCATCCTGGCCTTCTTCAGCGCCGTGGGGTTCTGGTTCCTCTTCGACAAGCTCACCCCTCTCGGCGCCCCGCTCGGTGTGCTTGGTGTGGGCATGACGATCGCCATGACCGGCTTCGAGATGTTCATCCAGTTCCTGCAGGCGTTCCTCTTCACGTTGCTCGCCGCGATGTACATCGGCGGCTCGCTGCACTCGGATCACTGAGAACCAACTCTGACGTAGTCCAGACCGGTGAACGACTCACCGGCCGACCAGTAAAGGAAACAGCAATGAGCGTTCTCGCTGAGGTCTCCGGCAACATCGGCGCCATCGGTTACGGCCTGGCCGCCATCGGCCCCGGCATCGGCGTGGGCATCATCTTCGGTCAGGGCGTGCAGGCAATCGCGCGCCAGCCCGAGGCGTACAACCTCATCCGGCAGAACATGCTGCTGGGCTTCGTTCTCACCGAGGCGCTGGCCCTCATCGGCCTTGTCGCGCCTTTCATCTACCGCTGAAGTAACACTCTGACGGAAGGCTGCACCCATGGCTATCGCAGCTACGCTTCTTGCGGCTGAAGGGGCCGAGAACCCTCTCATCCCGCATACTTACGAGCTGGTCGTCGGCAGCTTCGCCTTCCTCGTCGTCTTCCTCGTCGTCGGCAAGATCCTCACTCCGCGTATCCAGAAGACGCTGGCTGAGCGGACCGAGGTGATCGAAGGCGGCATCAAGAAGGCAGAGGACCTTCAGGTCGAAGCCCAGCAGACCCTGGAGCAGTACCGGGCCCAATTGGCGGAGGCCCGCCAGGAGGCGGCCCGGCTGCGCGAAGAGGCGCGCGAGCAGGGCGCGCAGATCAAGGCAGAGCTCCGCGAAGAGGCCCAGGCCGAGGCGCGGCGCCTCGTCGAGGCGGCGCACGCCCAGATCGAGGCCGACCGCCAGCAGGCGGTCGCCCAGCTGCGCGCCGAGATCGGCCGCTTGTCGGTCGAGCTCGCCGGTCGCATCGTCGGCGAGTCGCTGGAGGACGAGGCCCGTCAGCGCCGGACCGTCGACCGGTTCCTCGAGGAGATCGAGGCCCGTCCGGAAGCGGTCCGCTGATGCCGGGCCGGGCCGGTACGGCCGACCGACACGAGGAGCGGTGAGCGACAGATGAGAGGTCTGAGCAGGACCGCACTGGCGGAGGCCGAGGAGCGCTTCAACGCGGTCGCGGCGTCCGCCGACCTCGGCACGCTGGCCGAGGAGCTGTTCGCCGTCGCCGATCTGCTCGATCGAGAGCACGGGCTGCGCCGGAATCTGTCCGACCCGGCCCGTCCCGCCGAGCAGAAGGAGCAGGCCGCCCGCGGCCTGCTCCAGGGCAAGGTCGGTGAGGCCGCGCTCGAGACAGTGGTGGCCGCGGTGCGCGCCAAGTGGTCGCGGACCAGCGATGTCCCGGACGCCCTCGAACGCCTGGGCGTCACGGCCGCCGCGGGAGAGGCCGAATCGGCGGGCAAGCTCGACGACGTCGAAGACGAGCTGTTCCGCTTCGGCCGCATCCTCGCGGCCAACCCCGACCTGCGGCGCGCGCTGAGCAACGCCGGCATTTCCGGAGAGCGTAAGCAGGAGCTTCTCACCGGCCTGATCGGCGGCAAGGTCGCCCCGGCGACGCTTCGCCTGGTCACCCAGCTCGTCGTTCACCCGCGGGGACGTAGCCTGGAGAGCGCGCTCGAGGAATTCGGCTGGATCGTCGCCAGGACACGCGAGCGCCTGGTCGGCGTCGTGCGCACCGCCGTTCCGTTCACGGAGGCGCAGAAGCAGCGGCTCGCCGCCTGGCTGCGTACCACGTACGGGCGCGACGTCCACCTGAACGTCGAGGTGGACCCGGAGGTGCTCGGAGGGTTCTCCGTCAAGATCGGAGACGACCTCATCGACACCACCATCGCTGGACGTATCGAAGAAGTCCGCCGCCGGTTGACCGGCTGAGGCGAATAGGGAGACGAAAGAGAGATGGCGGAGCTTACGATCCGGCCGGACGAGATCCGGGACGCGCTTGAGCGCTTCGTCCAGGCGTACGAGCCGGAAGGTGCCGCGCGCGAGGAGATCGGGACCGTCGCCGACGCAGGCGACGGCATCGCCCATGTCTCCGGCCTGCCCTCGGCGATGGCCAACGAGCTGGTCGAGTTCGAGGACGGCACGCGTGGCCTGGCGCTGAACCTGGACGTCCGGGAGATCGGTGTGGTCATCCTGGGCGACTTCAGCAAGGTGGAGGAGGGGCAGCCGGTCCGCCGTACCGGCGAGATCCTGTCCGTCCCCGTCGGTGACGGATTCCTCGGCCGCGTGGTCGACCCCCTGGGCAACCCGCTGGACGGCAAGGGCACCATCGAGGCCGAGGGCCGTCGCGCCCTCGAGCTCCAGGCCCCCTCCGTGGTCCAGCGCCAGCCGGTGAAGCAGCCGCTGCAGACCGGCCTCAAGGCGATCGACGCCATGACGCCGATCGGCCGCGGCCAGCGCCAGCTGATCATCGGTGACCGCGGCACCGGCAAGACCGCGATCGCCGTGGACACGATCCTGAACCAGAAGGAGAACTGGCTCTCCGGCGACCCGGACAAGCAGGTCCGCTGCATCTACGTCGCGGTCGGCCAGAAGGGTTCGACGATCGCGCAGGTCAAGGGCCGCCTGGAGGAAGAGGGGGCGATGGAGTACACCACCATCGTCGCCGCCCCGGCGTCCGACCCCGCGGGCTTCAAGTACATCGCCCCCTACACCGGTTCGGCCATCGGGCAGCACTGGATGTACCAGGGCAAGCACGTTCTGATCGTCTTCGACGACCTGACCAAGCAGGCCGACGCGTACCGCTCGGTCTCGCTGCTGCTCCGCCGTCCGCCGGGCCGTGAGGCGTTCCCCGGCGACGTGTTCTACTTGCACTCGCGTCTGCTGGAGCGCTGCGCCAAGCTCTCCGACGACATGGGCGCCGGTTCGATGACGGGTCTGCCGATCGTCGAGACGAAGGGTAACGACGTCTCCGCGTTCATCCCGACCAACGTCATCTCGATCACCGACGGCCAGTGCTTCCTGGAGACCGACCTGTTCAACGCGGGTGTCCGTCCCGCGATCAACGTCGGTGTCTCGGTCTCCCGAGTCGGCGGCTCGGCCCAGATCAAGGCCATGCGCAAGGTCGCCGGCACGCTGCGTCTGTCGCTGTCCCAGTACCGCGACCTGGAGGCCTTCGCGGCCTTCGCGTCCGACCTGGACGCGGCCTCCCGCGCCCAGCTGGAGCGCGGAAGCCGGCTGGTCGAGCTGCTCAAGCAGCCGCAGTACAGCCCGTTCCCCGTCGAGAAGCAGGTCGTCTCGGTGTGGGCCGGCACCACCGGTGAGCTCGACGACGTCCCGCTCGAGGACGTCCGCCGTTTCGAGACGGAGTTCATCGAGTACCTGTCCAGCCAGTACAAGGGCGTGCTCGACAGCATCCGCGAGACCAAGGACCTGTCCGACGACACGGTCACGGCGCTCAAGGAAGCGATCAGCGAGTTCAAGAAGGGCTTCACGACCTCGAGCGGCGAGCTCCTGGTCAAGGATGTCCCCGTCGAGGCGCTCGAGGCCGGCGAAGTCGGGCAGGAGACGATCGTCAAGCACGTCCGCAAGACCGAGAAGAAGTAGCGCATGGGTGCCCAGCTGAGGCTGCTGAGACGGCGGATCAAGTCGGTGAAGTCCACCGCCAAGATCACCCGTGCTCAGGAGCTCATCGCTTCTTCCCGCATCGTGAAGGCGCAACAGCGGATGCAGGCGGCTGTGCCGTACGAGCGGGAGATCACTCGTGCGGTGACCGGTGTCGTCAGCAACACCGCGAGCGTCGATCACCCGCTGACCCGCGAGAAGGAGCAGCCGGCCACGGCCGGCGTGCTCATCGTGACCAGCGACAGCGGCTTCTGCGGCGGTTACAACGCCAACGTCCTGCGCGAGGCCGAGGCCCTGCGCGGTCTCCTCGAGGAGCGCGGCATCCGTGCGGTGCCGTTCGTGGTCGGGCGCAAGGGTGTCACCTGGCACACCTTCCGCAGCCGCGAGATGGGCGGCCGCTGGGAGGGCTTCTCCCGCCGGCCGGCGTACGCCGACGCCAAGGAGATCGCCGGCGTGCTGATCGACTCGTTCAAGGAAGAGGACGGGATCGACGAGATCCACGTCGTCTACACCGAGTTCGTCTCGATGCTGACGCAGAACGTCATCGTCAAGCGGATCCTGCCGCTCGAGGTCGAGGAGGCGGAGGTGGCGCCCGGCGAGGCGATCCCGCCGTACTTCGAGTTCGAGCCGACCGCCGGTGACGTGCTGAACTCGTTGCTGCCGCGCTACGTGGAGTCGCGCATCTTCAACGCGCTGCTCCAGTCGGCGGCGTCGGAGGAGGCGTCGCGCCGACGGGCGATGAAGTCCGCGACGGACAACGCCAACGAGCTCATCGGCGTCTTCACCCGCCAGATGAACCAGGCCCGCCAGGCCGAGATCACCCAGGAAATCAGCGAGATCGTCGGTGGCGCGAACGCGCTGGCTGACGCCGCAGCGGGGAAAGAGTGAAATGACCGCACAGACTGTTGAGACCAGCGTGGGCCGCGTCGCCCGCGTCACCGGTCCGGTCGTCGACGTGGAGTTCCCCGTCGAGGCCATGCCGGACATCTACAACGCCCTCACCGTCGACGTCACGCTCGGCGAGGAGACCAAGACCCTGACCCTCGAGGTCGCCCAGCACCTGGGTGACAACATGGTCCGGGCCATCTCGATGCAGCCGACCGACGGCGTCGTGCGCGGCGCGGCCGTGGCCGACACCGGCGCGCCGATCTCGGTCCCGGTGGGCGACATCGTCAAGGGCCACGTGTGGAACGCCCTGGGCGAGCCGCTCGACGTGCCCAAGGCCTCGCTCGAGGTCAACGAGAAGTGGGGCATCCACCGTCCGTCGCCGCCGTTCGACCAGCTCGAGGCGCGTACGGAGATGCTCCCCACGGGCATCAAGGTCATCGACCTGCTCACGCCGTACGTCAAGGGTGGAAAGATCGGCCTGTTCGGCGGCGCGGGCGTCGGCAAGACCGTTCTGATCCAGGAGATGATCCGCCGCGTCGCGCTGAAGTTCTCGGGCACCTCGGTGTTCGCGGGCGTCGGCGAGCGCACCCGTGAGGGCAACGACCTCTGGCTGGAAATGGATGAGGCGGACGTCCTCAAGGACACCGCGCTCGTCTTCGGCCAGATGGACGAGCCTCCGGGCACGCGTCTGCGGGTCGCCCTGTCCGCTCTGACGATGGCGGAGTACTTCCGCGACGTGCAGAAGCAGGACGTGCTGCTGTTCATCGACAACATCTTCCGGTTCACCCAGGCGGGCTCGGAGGTGTCGACGCTGCTCGGCCGCATGCCGTCCGCGGTGGGCTACCAGCCCACGCTGGCCGACGAGATGGGCGTGCTCCAGGAGCGGATCACCTCGACGCGTGGACACTCGATCACCTCCATGCAGGCGATCTACGTGCCCGCCGACGACATCACCGACCCGGCGCCGCACAACGCGTTCGCGCACCTCGACGCGCAGACCGTTCTCTCCCGGCCGATCTCGGAGAAGGGCATCTACCCCGCGGTGGACCCGCTCGACTCCTCCTCGCGAATCCTGGACCCCCAGGTCATCGGAGACGAGCACTACGCGGTCGCCCAGGAGACCAAGCGGATCCTGCAGAAGTACAAGGAACTGCAGGACATCATCGCCATCCTCGGCATCGACGAACTCTCCGAAGAGGACAAGGTCACCGTCCAGCGTGCCCGCCGGATCGAGCGTTTCCTCTCGCACCCGATGTACGCCGCCGAGGCGTTCACCGGCCAGCCCGGCGAGTTCGTGTCGCTGGACGAGACGATCGCCTCCTTCAAGGGGCTGTGCGCCGGCGAGTACGACCACCTGCCCGAGCAGGCGTTCTTCATGGTCGGCGGCATCGAGCAGGCCATCGCGAAGGCGAAGGAACTCGAGCGCTAATCGGCTTCGGCACCGGTACGGCTCACGCCAGGGTCGGCGTGGGCCGTACCGGTCGCCTGTGGCAGTGTCTCCTTGAAGGGGGGAGCTGAGAAGTGGCAAAGCTTCGCGTCGGCGTCGTATCGCCCGAACGTGAGATCTGGTCCGGCGAAGCCGACATGGTGATTGCCAAGACCGTGGACGGCGAGATCGGTATTATGCCGGAACACGCTCCTGTCCTCGGGGTACTCGTCGAGGGCGGCGTTCTTCGCATCAAGCGCGAGGGAGAGAGCGACCTCGCGGCAGCAGTTCACGGAGGATTCATCTCCGTCGCCAACAATGATGTGTCGATTCTTGCCGAGGGGGCCGAGCTGGCCTCCGAGATCGACATCGCGGCGGCGAAGGACGCTCTGCAGCGTGCCCAGGCCTCGATCGAGGCCGACAACGAAGACGCGGACGCTCGGCTGGAAGCCAAGCGTGCCGCAGCCCGGCTGCGTGCGGCCGGCGAAGAGGTCTGATCTCGTAAGGGAGAGCGGGATGGCGGCGCTTGCGATACTCGTGAGCGTCTGCGCCGTGGCCGTACTCCTTGTTTTCCGCGGCGTCGCCCTGGCCCGGCGCCGGGGCAGCGTCATCTGTCGGGTACGCCGGGGGAACCAAGGCTGGAGGAGCGGGGTAGCCCGCTACGTCGGAGGCGAACTCCACTGGATCCCCTTCCTCGGACTGCGACTGAGGCCGCGCCACGCGATTGCGAGGCGCGGCCTCACTGTTTCCAGCCGCAGGAGGCTCACCACAGGAGAGGGACCGGCGGGCTACTGGACGGTCGAGTGCTCCGCGGAGCGGGGCCCCCTCTTCCTCGCGATGAGCGAAGACGCGCTGACCGGCTTCCTCGCCTGGCTCGAATCCGCCCCGCCCAGCGCCCACCTCGACGCTGTATAGCTTTTGCC
>NZ_BOOR01000035.1 GCF_016863335.1 Planotetraspora thailandica | reverse complement strand
GCGCCTTCGCGGGACAGTGGTAGGCGCTCTCATCGCGGGCTCGGGCGCTTTCAGGCAGGTTCAGCGGGTGGCGCCGGGCTTCCAGAGGATCTCTCCGCCGTCGGCGGCGACCCGGCAGAGGATGAACAACAGGTCGGACAGCCGGTTGAGGTATTTGGCCGGCAGAGGGCTGACGTCGTCGTGGGCCTCCAGAGCCGACCAGGCCGTGCGCTCGGCCCGCCGTACGACGGTGCGGGCGACGTGGAGGAACGCGGTCGCGGGAGGACCGCCGGGCAGGATGAAGCTGCGCAGGGGCTTCAGGGGAGCGTTGAACCGGTCGCACTGCTGCTCGAGCCAGGTGATGTAGGACTCCTCGACACGCAGCGGCGGGTATTCGGGATCGTCGGTCACCGGCGTGCACAGGTCGGCGCCGACGTCGAAAAGCTCGTTCTGCACGCGGGTCAGCACGGCGACGACGTCCGCGGGAAGCCCTTCGGCACCGGCGACGGCCAAGGCGGCCCCGATGGCGGCGTTGGCCTCCTCGACGTCTGCGTAGGCCGCCAGCCGGGGGTCGGTCTTGCTCGTCCTGCTGCCGTCGCCCAGGCCCGTCGACCCGTCGTCGCCGGTCTTGGTGTAGATCTTCGACAGCACGACCGGCTTGTCGTCATCGGCTCGTGTCATGCCGCCCAGCGTAGTCAGATCATTTCCGATGGCCCTGGGCAGGAGGGTCACAGGCCGAACGAGCGGTGGAAGATGTGCACGGCCGTGTCGATCACTACGTCCGTCGAAGGCGTCGGATCGGCGAGCACCCATTCGATGAGCAACTCCGTGACCGCGCCGATAAGGCCGAGGGACAGCATGTGCACGTTGCGGGGGAGAGGATGGCCCGCGTCCTTGGCGACACCCTCGATGATCTCCGTGAACGCCTTCACCGTGTGCTGCCGGGCCATGGTCAGCACGCTTCCCGCACGGCGGACCTCCAGATGCATGAGACGGGCCCGCCGTGCGTCCTTGGTCACGAAATTGACGTATTCGGCGATGCCGGCGACGATCCGGTCGTCCAGCGACGCGGGGGCCCTGTCGATGGCCGTGGTCACCACGGTGATGGTCTCGTCCACGCATCGCTGGTAGACGGCGTGCATCAGGTCGTCGCGGCTGGAGAAGCACTCGTAGAACGCACGATTGGAGATCCTCGCGGCGGCGCACAGGCGTTCGATGGTGGTGGCGTGGAAGCCGGGATGGGCGAACAGCGTGTACGCCGCTGTTATGAGCCGCTCCCTCCGGTCTGCGAGCCGCTCCGCCGCAGACATGCCCCGGTAGTCACGTCCCATGCAAATCTTCCACCTCATACCGTCATGACCCAAAGAACCTTCCATTATGGTGGCAAGATCCTTTACGCGGAAGTGCCGCTAAATGGGCGCCTTTCCGGTATGCCGAGGTGGCCTCAAGGCTTGACAGGGAGGTCAACCCGTCACTTTGTGGTTACCGTACCGCGTCGCGGCGACCACGTACTGTGATCGCCGCGACCCGGCCTCATCCGTCGCGACGGCCCTTCCAGCGGAACGTCGTCAGGCACAACACGGCGCCTCCGATCAACCAGGCGCCCAGGACCAGGGCGACCCGGTCCAGTTCGTACGACTTCGTCGTCTCGAAGACGGCTCCCGCGTCTCCGAGAAAGACCGAACGAAAGCCCTGGCACATCCACTTCAGCGGGAAGAACGACGCAATGTTGATCAGCCATTGCGGCATCAGGGTGAACGGGATGAAGACGCCGGAGATGAACTGCAACACCACGAAGGGCATGCTGATCACCGCCGCGGCGCTCTTGGCCGACCTCGGCAGGCTGCTCGCCGCGATGCCGAGCAGCGCGGCGGCCGAGACGCCGAGCAGGAACACCCAGGCGAGCGTCACCCAGCGTGACAGGTCCGAGGGCAGGTTCAGGTCGTACATCAGCACGCCGATGGTCAGCAGGATGGCCACCTCGAGCAGCGCGATGACCAGAACATTGACGATCTTGCCGATGAAATAAGCGCCGGCAGGCATCGGTGTCCCGGCGAGCCGCTTCAGCGTGCCGTCCTGACGTTCGGTCGCGATGCCGATGCCGAGGTTCTGGAACCCGGCACCCATGACGCCCGCGCCGATCAGGCCCGCGGTGTACAGCTGGGAGAAGGTGATCCCGGTGCCCTCGAGGCCGCCGGCGAAGATCGAGCCGAACAGCACGAGGAGGACGATCGGGAAGGAGAAGGTGAAGACGACCGCGTCTTTCTCGCGGAAGAACATCTTCGTCTCGACGGCCGCCCGGGCCAGGCCGAGCCGGAACGTGGACGGCATCGGCGCGGAGGCAGGAGCGGCGGTGGGCAGGGCGGTGGCGGTTTCAGCCAAGGGGGGCCTCAATTAGGTGTCGGGAGGGAGAGGGCACGATGATCAGGAGGGCTCGATCAGGCTCAGGTAGATGTCCTCGAGCGAGGGGCGGGTGACCGTGAGCCCGGGGATCTCGCCGTCGAACGTCCGGCTCAGCTCGAGCACGGTCTCCGTCGGGGTGTCGGTCTCGACGGAACCCTCCGACCAGGTCACGCGCGCCTTGGCCGTCGCGCGGCCACCTAGGGTCGACGGCTCTCCCTCGGCGACGATGCGTCCCTGGGCGATCACCGCGACGCGGTCGGCCAGTGCCTCGGCCTCTTCCAGGTAGTGGGTGGTCAGCACGATTGTGGTGCCGTCGTCGGACAACCCCTCGATCAGCTCCCAGAACTGCCGGCGGGACTCGGGGTCGAAGCCCGTCGTGGGCTCGTCGAGGAACAGCAGTTCGGGCCTGCCGACGACGCCGAGGGCCACGTCGACCCGCCGCCGCTGGCCTCCCGACAGGTGGCGGATGCGCTTGCCCGCGCTCTCGGTGAGGCCGACCATCGCGATGACCTCGTCAGGGTCGCGGCTGTCGGGATAGTACGCGGAGAAGTGCCGGAGCATCTCGCGCACGGTCAGCTCGGGGGATTCTTCGGTGTTCTGCAGGACGATGCCGATCCGCGACTTCCAGCGCCTGGTGGGTTTGCCCGGATCGGAGCCCAGCACGCTGACCTCTCCGGCGTCGCGTTTGCGGTAGCCCTCCAGGATCTCGACCGTGGTCGACTTTCCCGCTCCGTTAGGGCCGAGGATGGCGAAGATCTCGCCCTGTGCGATGTCGAGATCGATGCCGGCGACGGCGTCGACTCCGCCGTACTGCTTCCTCAACCCTCGCACCTGTATGGCTTGTGTCATATCTCTACTTTCGTTGCCATATAGGTGCCGCGTTACCCGTATTGGATCATCTTTGTAGGAACGCCTCGAGAAGCTCCGCCGTCAGCTCGGGGGCCTCCTCGGGCACGTAGTGATCGCTGGGCACCGCCTGCCCCCGCACATCCTCGGCGTACCGCCGCCAGACGTCCAGGACGTCGTACGTCCTGCCGACGAAGCCGTGCTCACCCCACAGGGCCAGCAGGGGACACCTGACCCGGTTTCCCGCCTCCGCGTCGGCGTCGTCGTGGCGCAGATCGATGCTCGCGGCGGCGCGGTAGTCCTCGCACGACGCGTGGATCGCCGCCGGGTCGGAGAAGCACCGCACGTACTCGGCCTGGGCCGCCGAGTCGAACGGCGAGCCGCCCCCGTGCCGGGCGGTCATCCGGGTGAGCACCCAGAACGCGGGGTCGCCGCCGATCAGATGCTCGGGGATGCCGTTCCCCGCCGCGAGGAAGTACCAGTGGTAGTAACCCAGGCCGAACGCGGCGTCGGCGTGGAGGAAGATGTGGCGAGTCGGCACGATGTCCAGCACGGCCAGCCTGTCGACCCGGTCCGGATGGTCGAGGGCGAGCCGGTGCCCGACCCGGCCTCCACGGTCGTGGCCCACCACCGCGAAGCGCTCGAATCCGAGCTCCCGCATGACGAGCACCTGGTCGCGGGCCATCGCGCGCTTGGAATAGGGGCTGTGGTCGGGCGTGGAGGCGGGCTTGTCGCTGTCGCCGTAACCGCGCAGGTCGGTCAGGACCACGGTGTGGTCGCGGGCGAGTAGCGGTGCCACGTGATGCCAGATGAGATGCGTCTGCGGGTAGCCGTGCAGGAGCAGCACGGGCGGACCGTCCCCGGCGACCACCGTGTTGATCCGCACGCCGTCGGCGTCGATCATGTGCCGGGCGAACGACGCGGGCAGGGGGACGGTCATGATCAGTCCTCCGATCGGCGTTGCAGGATGCCTTGCCGCCTGGTTATCAGCCCCCGGCCCGCGCCGCCACTTCGTCGATCAGCCTTCGAGGATCTCGAACCGCTCGGCCATGGCTGTGAAGAGGGCGTCGTCCTCGTCCGGCACCGATGATCCGAGGCCGAGGCAGAATCGCACACCGTCTTCGATGACGATGTATTCGCGGACCGCCCACACGCGGCCCGCGTCGTGCCGGGCGCAGTCGAGCCGAGCGGCGCGCCGCCCGGCCACGTCGACGTCGGAGATGACGAAGTCGCCGAATCCGGAGGCCTCCAGGGTGGCCTGGATGAGCTCGGCGACCTCGGCCGCGGTCGCGCCCGGCCGTCCCGGCCCGCGGAAGACGATCACGCTGTGCCTGCGGTCGGACGGCTGGGCGAACCGCGCGGTCTCCCAGGGGCTGTTCTTGAGGTTGGGCGGCCGCTCGTTCCAGTCCTGCGGAACGTGTACGGCATAGCCGTACTCGGGCTTTTCGATGCGCTGCCACTCCATGTGCCACTCCTCGGCGTCGAGACGTCGAAGGTGCCTCAGAGCAGCGGTGTACGACTCGCCGGTACGGCGGGCTCGTTCACGGACACGGCGCTTGAAGTGCTTGTTCGCTGTCATCGGGACCCTCGACACCACCATGGCCCGGCCCCGGCGACAGGCCCATGGCGGGCGGATGACAAGCGATCCGAGGAGACCAGTCCCCTTTGCCTCCGCCAGGCGGCCCCGCCGGGGAGGGCCGAAGGAGGTTGGGCGTTGGATCGACGCCGAGAACCCAGGATAGCGCCAGGAATGCCCTTTTTGCTTTGTGGCGGGCGGTCAGAAGAGGGTGGGGTTCTCCGGCTCGATGCCCCGCAGACCGTCGTAGTCGAGGACGACGCAGTCGATGCCGCGGTCGGCGGCGAGCACCCGGGCCTGGGGCTTGATCTCCTGAGCGGCGAAGACGCCTCTCACCGGAGCCAGCAGAGGATCACGGTTGAGCAGCTCGAGATAGCGGGTGAGCTGTTCGACTCCGTCGATGTCGCCTCGCCGCTTGATCTCGATGGCGACGGCGCCCCCATGATGGTCGCGGCAGAGGATGTCGACCGGGCCGATCGCCGTCATGTACTCCCTGCGGACCAGGCTCCAGCCCTCTCCGAGGGTGGTGATGTGCTCGGCGAGCAGCTCCTGGAGGTGCGCCTCGACGCCATCCTTCTGCAGGCCCGGGTCGATCCCGAGCTCGTGGCTGGAGTCGTGGAGGATCTCCTCGATCGTGAGGACGAGCTTCTCGCCGGTCTTGCCGTGGATCACCGACCAGGTGACCGAGCCGTCGATGTTCTCCTCACGGATCTTGCACGGGGGGTTCATCCAGTTGAGTGGTTTGAACGCCCGGTCGTCGGCGTGAATCGACACCGAACCGTCCGCCTTGATCAGGATGAGCCGGGGCGCCATGGGGAGGTGGGCCGTCAACCGTCCCACGTAGTCGACGCTGCACCGCGCGATGACCAACCGCATGAGCGCCAACCCTACCGGGGCGTACGGCCCGGACGAGCCGCTCTGGGAAACTGGCCGCATGGCACGCACGTTTGAGACGGTCGGAGTCGTCGGGCTCGGCACCATGGGCGCGGGCATCGCCGAGGTCTTCGCCCGCTCGGGCCTGAACGTGATCGGGGTCGAGGCCGACGACGCGGCGCTGGCCAGAGGACGCGGCCATTTGGAGAGCTCGACCGGCAAGGTCGTGGCGCGGGGCAGGATGTCCACGCAGGAGCAGACCGCTCTTCTCGGGCGGATCTCCTTCACCACGTCGCGTGAGGACCTGGCCGGCGCCGACCTGGTGATCGAGGCGATCCCCGAGATCATGGAATACAAGCGGGCGCTCTTCGCCGATCTCGACCGCATCTGCAAGCCGTCGGCCGTACTGGCCACCAACACCTCCTCGCTCTCGGTGACCGCCATCGCCGCCGCCACTTCCCGGCCGGCCCAGGTCGTCGGCATGCACTTCTTCAACCCGGCCCCGGTCATGAGGCTCGTGGAGGTGATCGGCACGGTCGTGATCGAGGACGGCCTGGCCGCCGAGGTCGCGGGCCTGGCCCGGCGGCTCGGCAAGACGCCGGTGACCGTGGGGGACAGGGCCGGATTCGTGGTCAACCGGCTGCTGCTCGGCTACCTCAACCACGCGTGCGTCCTGCTCGAGTCGGGCCTGTCCTCGCGGGACGACATCGACGTCGCGATGAAGCTCGGTCTCGGCCTGCCCATGGGCCCCTTCACGCTGCTCGACCTCGTCGGCCTGGACACGTCGTACGAGGTGTGCGAGGTGCTGTTCCGTGAGAGCCGGGACCGGCGGCACGCGCCCGCGCCGATGTTGCGCGAACTCGTCACCGCGGGGCTGCTCGGCCGCAAGACCGGCCGCGGCTTCTACTCGTACGGCGAAGGCACGGCGACCGTCCCCGAAGCCGGCCCGAAGGCCGCCGTGTCCGTGGCCGGCATCGTGGGCGGCGTGCCGGAGGCGGCGAGGCTGCTCACCGATCTCGACGCCGCCGGGTTCAAGGCGGTCGTCGCGGAGCCGTCCGACCTCACGCCGGTGGCCGACGCCGACGTGGTCATCGCACTGTCCGAGCGGCCCGTGATCGAGCTCGCCGTACGGCTTCCGCATCCCGAACGGCTCGTCGGGCTCCACCTCGTGGGCGACCAGGTGGCCGAGGTCGCTTCCACCGTCCTCACCTCGGACGAGGCCGCGGGAGCCGTACGGGATCTGGTGACGGTGCTGGGGCGCACGTCGGTGAGATGTGGCGACCGGGCGGAGTTCGTCGTCAACGCGCTGCTCTATCCCTATCTCAACGACGCGATCCGCATGCTGGACTCCGGTTATGCCTCCGCCGGTGACATCGACACGGCGATGCGGCTGGGCTGCGGTTACCCCGCGGGGCCGTTCGAGATGCTCGACGTCATCGGGCTGGAGCGGGTCAGGGACGGGCTGCGTGCGCTGTACGCCGAATATCGCGAGCCGTCGTTCGCCCCTGCGCCGCTGCTCGACCAGCTCGTGACGGCCGGTGTGTCCGGCATTCGCGCGTATGCCAGATGATCCTGGAAGAATGCAGGCAGATATACCGTTTCGCCCAGTGTTGATATCGTCCCCGGGTCCTGGAGGGCTGTTGCCGTGAGTCCGCGCCGTGCCCGACGTCTCGGCCCTTACGAGCGTCCCGACGGCCGCGGCGCCGTACGGCCGGTCGATTCCGTGCCGGGGGTCGACCAGGTGGAGAGCGCGGCCGACGGCGACTGGGTCGTACGGAAGGTCTCGGGTGCGGCGCTGGCCAAGACCTATCGATGCCCCGGGTGTGAGCAGGAGATCCGT
Organism: Planotetraspora thailandica; assembly: GCF_016863335.1. GTDB lineage: Bacteria > Actinomycetota > Actinomycetes > Streptosporangiales > Streptosporangiaceae > Planotetraspora > Planotetraspora thailandica. Next base: position 49,093 of record NZ_BOOR01000035.1, on the reverse strand, counting down.
CCTGGTGTGCCCCACATCGTGAGCTGGCCCGCCTGGCAGGGCGGCGAGGAGGAGCGGCGGCACTGGCACACCGCGTGCTGGAAGAACCGGGCAAACCGGGGCCCAGGGCGCAACCGGTACTGATCCGCCCGTGCATGATCACGTTTGGCGTCCGCGCTGGTCAGGTGGGGGATGGCCGAACTTCTGCATGATCACGATGGGGATATGGCCTGGTCGGCGGGCGTGACGCCGAAGTTCTGCATGATCACGCAAAGAGAAGTGGCTGGTCCGGGATACTGTGGGAGAACTTGTGCATGATCACGGCAAAGGGGGTGCGGTAGGGGTGTCGCACTCGCAGCCGCACGCGGAATCGCAGCCGCGGGACATCAGGGCGTCGACGGTCCTGCCCGCCAAGCGGGACGACATCGAGCTCCACACGGCCGACGGCCTGACCCTCGTCGGGGAGCTCGCGCTTCCGGAGGGCAAACCGCCGGTCGCGACGCTCGTGTGCCTGCATCCCCTGCCCACGCACGGCGGCATGATGGACAGCCACGTGCTGCGCAAGGCGTCCTACCGCCTGCCCGCTCTGGCCGACCTCGCCGTGCTGCGCTTCAACACCCGGGGCACGACCTCCGAACGCGGTACCTCACAGGGCTCCTTCGGCGAGGGAGAGACCGAACGCTACGACGTGGCGGCCGCCCTCGAATACGCGGAGTTCCACGATCTCCCCCACCCGTGGCTGGTCGGCTGGTCCTTCGGCACCGAGCTCGCCCTGAAGTGGGGGAGGGACCCCCTCGTCGAAGGCGCGATCCTGCTGTCGCCTCCGCTGCGCCGGGCCGGCGAGGCCGATCTCGACGCCTGGGCCGAGTTCGGCCGGCCCCTGGTCGCCCTCGTGCCGGAGTTCGACGACTACCTCCAGCCGGAGGAGGCCACCCGCCGGTTCGCCCGTGTGCCCCAGGCCGAGGTCGTCGGCGTCGACGGGGCCAAGCACCTGTGGGTGGGCGAGCCGTACGTGCGGATCGTCCTCAACGAGATCGTCAGGCGGGTCAACCCGGCCGCCGCGCCCCTTCCGATGGCGGTATAGGGCTCGTCCGCACTCGTGGGCGCCGAATCGGCCGCGGAAGGGTGGCAAGCGGCCGATCGCGCGTTACCTTGACCTGATGCAGCTGTACTCCCGATCGGCTGGAAGCGGCCTGCCCGTCGTCCTGCTTCACGCGTTCCCGCTCTCCTCGGCGATGTGGCTCGCGCAGCGCGAGAGCCTCGCCCCGGTGTGCCGGGTCATCACCCCTGACCTGCGGGGATTCGGCGGTTCACGGCTGGGCGACGACGATCCCTCGGTCGACGCGATGGCCGACGACGTCGCGGGCCTGCTCGATGCTGAACGCATCGACCGGGCGGTGGTCGGCGGGTTGTCCATGGGCGGCTACGTGACGATGGCGTTCTGCCGCCGCCATCCCGACCGGCTGCGCGGCGTGATATTCGCCGACACCAAGGCCGATGCGGACACGGAGGCGGCCCGGGCCAACCGGGAACGCGTCGCCCGCGCGGTGCTCGACGGCGGCTCGGGAGTCCTGGTCGACGACGTCATGCCTGCGCTGCTCGGCGTGACCAGCAAGCAGCGCCGGGGCATGGTCGTCGGACGTGTGCGCGGCCTGATGCAGTCGGCCCCGCCGGTGGCCGTCGCCTGGGCCCAGCGCGCGATGGCGGCCCGGCCGGACTCCTTCGACACGCTGCGGGCGCTGGACGTGCCCGCACTGGTCGTCGTGGGCGAGGAGGACGAACTGTCCCCGCCCTCCGACGCGGAGGCGATGGCCGCGGCCACTCCGGGCGCGAAGCTTGAGGTCATCGACAAGGCGGGCCATCTGTCCGCGATCGAGCAGCCCGAGGCGTTCAACCACGTCGTCGCGGAGTTCGTACGGTCCCTCAGCTGAGCTCCCTTACGGACCGGGATCCGGCTCAGCGGACCGAGCAGGGCGGCACAGGGCCCGGTGCGGCAACCGGAAGGGCCCGGCGAGATCGATCCCGCCGGGCCCTTCCCGTATAGCCGTTCAGATAGCCGTCGCCAACTCCCCGAAAGCGACGGTTGTTACTCCTGCCACCATTCGGCGTCGTCGTCGGCCTTGGGAGCGGGCTCGACCGGCTTGGCCGCCACCACGGGCTTGTCGGCCACGGGAGGCGCGGCGGACAGGGCCGGCTTCGCCGGGGCCGCGGCGACCGGAGCGTGCTCGGGCTCCATGCCCGGGAGAGCCGCGCCGCCGAGCAGCTGACGCAGCTGGGCGAGGTGGCTGGTGATGCTGTCGCGCTGGCGGGTGAGCTCGTCGACCTGACGCTGCATCGCAGTGCGGGTGCGCTCCGCTTCGCTCTTGGCGTCGGTCACGATCGACTCGGCGCTGGACTTGGACTCGGCCACCAGCTGGTCGGCGTTCTTACGCGCGTTGGCGAGCAGCTGCTTGGCGTGGGTGTCGGCCTCGCGGCGGGTCTGCTCGGCCTGCTGCGTGGCCTTGGTGGCCCGCTGCTCGGCCGTGGCGGCGCGCTGCTCGGCCTCGGCGACCAGCTTCTGGGTGTTGGCCTGGGCGGTCGCGTGCCGCTCCGCCTCCTGCCGCTCCGCTTCCTCACGGCGGGCGGCGAGCTGGATCTCGAACTCGGCCTCGTCCTGGGCCCGCTTGGCCTCGGACTCCTCCAGGACCCGCTGTGCCTGGGCGCGCATCTCGTCCGCCTGGCGCTTGGCCGTGGTGAGCACCTCGTCGCGCTCGCGCTTGGTGGACGCGCGCAGCTGGGCGACCTCGCGCTCGGTGGTGGTGCGCAGCTTGGCGATCTCACGCTCGGCGTCGGCGCGCTTCTCCGCCACTTCGTGGTCGGCCGTGGCGCGCAGCTTGGCGACCTCGCGCTCGGTCGTGGAGGTCAGCTCGTCGGACTCGCGCTTGGCGGTGGAGCGGATCTCCTCGGCGTCGCGCTCGGCCGTGGTCCGCATGTCCTCGGCCTCGCGGTTGGCCAGGGCCCGCTTCTCCGCTGCCTCGTTCTCTGCGGCCGCACGGAGGTCGGCCGCGTCCACCCGAGCCGCCGCCTTGATCTCGTTCGCCTCGGACCTGGCCGCCTGCACGAGCTCCGTGGCCTGCTCTTCCGCCAGACGCAGCAGCTGCTCGATGCGGGCGCCGAGACCGGAGTAGGTCGGGCGCTCCTGCTCCTGCAACTGGCGCTGCGAGTCGGACAGGTCGCGCTGCAGCGCGCTCACCTGCTCCTTGGCCTGACGCAGCTCGGTGTCGAGCGTCTTCAAGTGGTCGTGGACCTGGTGCCGGTCATAGCCCCTGAGCACCACGTCGAATTCCCGGGAAGGGGCGTCTTCGAAGAAATTATTGAGCTGGTGGGCGTCGATGTCGGACTGCATGAGGCTCGATCCTGGTTGTCGAGACGGCTACACGGGCCGGACGGGGGGTTCGGACATCCGAGGCGAGGAACCCATAGGGCATCCACGTCCGGTGGTACGTCAGCGTACTCCGGTACTGCCGTGTTGGCGGCCCCGTCCGACTTTCTGCGTGACTTGTTACGTATGAACGTTTCTTGCGTTTGACTCAGCGCCGTGATGTCTCGACGAGTTCGGTGAGCACTCCTCCGATGTCTTTCGGATGGAGAAAGGCGATCGAAGCTCCCATCGAGCCGTGCCGCGGCCTTTCGTCGACCAAACGCACACCTTTCGCGGAGATTTCCGCCAAGGCTTTCGTGATGTCCGCCACTCCGTAACCGATATGGTGCACGCCCTCGCCCCGCTTGGCCAGGAACTTGCCCACCGCGGTGTCGGGGTGGAGCGGCTCCAGCAGCTGGACGTAGGAGGCGCCCTGGTCGCCGTCCGCCACGTGCAGCATGGCCTCACGGACGCCTTGTTCCTCGTTGACCTCCCGGCTCACCACGGTCAGCCCGAACACGGACTCGTAGAACTCGATCTTCTCGTTCAGATTGTGGCACGCGATTCCCACATGATCGATCCTCAACAACATTTTCGGTCACTCCCTTTCGCCCGTCGCCGAAGTCCGCCTGAAGTCCGGGCCGAAGCCCCCCGGGAGGCAGGCGCCGAAGGGGGCCCGCTCCCCGCGGTCGTCCGGCGTCTGCTGGGTATGGTGGCACCGTCGCCCTGATCTCGTGGTGGAGGCCCCTGAAATGTCTGGTTCCGTCATCGTCGCCGGAGCACGCACGCCCATCGGGAAGCTGCTGGGCTCGCTCGCCGATCTTTCCGCTGTCGAGCTGGGCGGCATCGCCATCAAGGCCGCGCTGTCGCGCGCCGGCGTCGCCCCCGACCAGGTGCAATACGTGATCATGGGTCAGGTGCTCCAGGCGGGGGCGGGGCAGATTCCGTCACGTCAGGCCGCCGTGAAGGCGGGCATACCCATGACCGTGCCGTCCCTCACCATCAACAAGGTGTGCCTGTCCGGCCTCGACGCGATCGCCCTGGCCGACCAGCTGATCAGGGCCGGCGAGTTCGACATCGTCGTGGCGGGAGGCATGGAGTCGATGACCAACGCCCCCCACCTGCTGCCCGGGCTGCGCAAGGGCGTCAAGTACGGCGACGCCGGCATCGTCGACTCGATGGCGTTCGACGGCCTCACCGACGCCTACGACCAGGTGGCGATGGGCGCGTCCACCGAGCACCACAACAAGCGGCTCGGCCTCACCCGTGAGGAGCAGGACGAGTTCTCCGCCCGCTCGCACCAGCTCGCCGCGAAGGCGACCAAGAACGGCGTCTTCGACGACGAGATCGTTCCCGTCTCCCTGCCGCAGGGTAAGGGCGAGCCGATCGAGTTCTCCGCCGACGAGGGCATCCGGGCGGACACGACCGTGGAGGCCCTCGCCCGGCTGCGTCCCGCCTTCAGCAAGGACGGCACCATCACCGCGGGGTCGGCGTCCCAGATCTCCGACGGCGCCGTGGCCGTCGTGGTCATGTCGCGGGCGAAGGCCGAGGAGCTGGGCCTCGAATGGCTGGCCGAGATCGGCGCCCACGGCAACGTGGCCGGGCCGGACAACTCGCTGCAGTCCCAGCCGGCCAACGCGATCAAGCAGGCGCTCGGCAAGCAGGGGCTGACGACGGGCGACCTCGACCTGCTGGAGATCAATGAGGCGTTCGCCCAGGTCGTGCTCCAGTCGGCCAAGGAGCTCGGCGTCCCGATGGACAAGATCAACGTGAACGGCGGCGGCATCGCCCTCGGTCACCCGATCGGCGCGTCCGGCGCCCGGATCGTGCTGGCCCTGGCCCACGAGCTCAAGCGCCGCGGCGGCGGCCTCGGCGCGGCCGGCCTGTGCGGCGGCGGCGGCCAGGGCGACGCCCTCATCATCCGCGTCCCCGGCTCGGGAAACTGACGATGGAGGTCGCGGCGCTCGTCGCCGAGGCGCGGCTGGGCCGGCCCCGTGCGGTGGCGCGCCTGCTCTCGCTGGTCGAGAATGCCGTGTCGTCGCCCGAGCGCGCGGGCACACTCCGCGAGGCCATGGCGGAGCTCGCCACCGGGACGCGGGAGCCGTACACCGCGCGGGTCATCGGCCTGACGGGCGCGCCCGGGGTCGGCAAGTCGACGACGACGGGCATGCTCATCCAGGCGTTCCGCGCCCGCGGAAGCCGGGTGGGCGTGCTCGCCGTCGACCCCTCCAGCCCCTTCACCGGGGGCGCGCTGCTCGGCGACCGGGTGCGGATGCAGGAGCACGCCACCGATCCGGAGGTCTTCATCCGCAGCATGGCCAGCCGGGGCCACCTGGGCGGGCTCGCCTGGGCGACGCCGCAGGCGTTGCGCGTGCTCGACGCCGCCGGATGCGACGTGATCCTCATCGAGACCGTGGGCGTCGGCCAGGCCGAGGTGGACGTCGCGCGCCTCGCCGACACCACCCTCGTGCTGCTCGCCCCCGGCATGGGCGACGGCGTGCAGGCCGCCAAGGCGGGCATCCTCGAGGTCGCCGACGTGTTCGTGGTCAACAAGGCCGACCGGGAGGGCGTCCAGGCGACCGTGCGGGAACTGCGCAACATGGTCGCCCTCGTCGAGGCGCCCTGGCGGCCGCCGATCGTCACGACCGTGGCCGCCAAGGGCGAGGGCGCCGACGACCTGCTGGCCGCGCTCGACAAGCACGCCGCCCACCTGAAGGGCTCGGGCGAGCTCCACTTCCGCAGACTCGCCCGCGCCAGGGACGAGATCGAGGCGATCGTGCTCGCCCGGCTGAGGTCGCGGCTCGCCGACCCTCAGGAGGACCGGCTCGCCTCCCTCGCGGAGCGGCTGCTCGCGGGCGGCCTCGACCCCTATTCGGCCGCCGACGACCTCATCGCCGCGCTCAACTGAGTGGCCGGGCTGTACGGCTCCCGCCGCTCAGCCGAGCGCGGAATGAGCGGTCGTCAGGACTGGTCGTCGTACTGGATGACGACGGTCGTGAAGCCGAGCGACTTCAGCATGCTCTCCAGCGCGACCTTGGTGTTCTGGTCGGCCCGGGCGCGCAGGTCGCTCGAGGCCGCCGTGTCCCCGATCTTCTGCTCGGCCAGCAGGTAGAGCTCCTGCTGGTTCTGCGACGAGGAGGACAGGAAGTCCGACACCCGGTCGAAAAGGCCCCGCTGCTGCGCGTAGACGTAGGAACGCTTGTTGTCGAGGTTGGGCTTTTCGAGCTGGGCGTGCGGAAGCCGTACGGTCACGGTCTTGCCGTCGGGGGAGACGGTGATGGCGTCCTTGGACAGGCCTGAGAAGTCCACGTAGGCGTCCACGCTGCCCACGCCGACGAACAGGGTCCTGGTGCCCTTGATGGCGTCGGGCAGGAAGTTGGCGTCCTTCTCCAGGTCGACGATGACCTGGAAGTTGCCGGTCGCGGCCTCGTACCGGCTGAGGTTCTGGATCGACTGCAACAGCACCGGGCCGCTGCGGTCGATGGTCTCCTCTCCAAGCGGGTTCAGCCATGACCACGTAAGACGTGCGCCCACGACGACGAGGAGGATGACGAAGAGGACACCGGCGAGAAGCCGCCAGCCTCTGCGGGGATTGCGGGCCGGAGGCTGGTCGGGGAGCGGGCCCGTGGCCGGCTCGGGGAGGTGTCGGGTCTGGCGGTCCACGGGAGGACATCTTCCCCCTATTGGGGCGATCTCACATCCCGGTTGCCCGCGCCGCGGCTTTCGGCGGCGCGGGGGGAACGGGCGTCTCACTGGTTTCCGGGCACCGCCCCGGTGGCCTGCCGGACGTCCGGCGGCGTGATCGTGCGGCCTGGGGGGAGACGTTCCTGGTCAGGGCGGAAATCGGTGCCGCGGCGGGAATCCTGAGCCGGCTGGGAGTCGCCGCCGGAGCCCGGGTCGATCCGGTGGCCGCCCGGCCAGGAGCCGTCGCGGAATCCGCGGGCGTGGTGGGAGTCGCGCCCGGTGGGGTCGCCGGGACCCGTCGGCGCGGCCCCAGGACCCGGAGACGCGCTCGCCTCGGGGGCCGTGCCCGGAGCCGAACCCGGGTCCTGTCCCTGACCCGCGCCCGGCGACTGCCCCGGCTCTGGCGACTGCGGACCGGCCGACTGCCCGGGCGTCGTGACCGGGCCGGGGCCGGGAGGCACGGCGGGGGCGGGCGGCACGTCCGTCGGCGACGGCGTCAGGACGGGTGCGGCCGTGGGCGGATAGGACGGGCTCGGGTTGACGGGATAGACCGGCGCGTAATCATGCTCGCCGCCCACCGGATATCCGGTCATCTTCGGGACGGCCGGCCGGACTCCACCGCCGAAATGCCTGCTCTGCAGCCCGCACGACACGAAGTCGGAGTAGAACATGCGCAGCCAGTCGCGCCGCTGCGTCTCGGTGAGTTCCGAGAACCACACCGCGGCGTACCGGTGCTCGGGGATCGGCCCCGCGGGCAGTGGCTCGTTGCGCAGCCAGGCGATCACGATGGCCCGGTAACCGGCGGCGATCATCCCCGGGCACGGCCTGGCCAGATGGTCGAGGAACTCGGTCGCCGCGCGGTCGGCGTAGCCGTCGCCCAGGTCGTCGACGTGGATGAAGGCCACCCCGGGATCGGCCGTGTCGTCGTCGCCGCGCGAGTGCTGCTCCACCCGCTTGAAGCCGGCGGGAGTTCCGGCCAGCCGGGCCGCGATCGTCGTGAACGTGCTGACCAGCTCGGTCAGGCCGCCACGCATCGTCGGATGCACGCACACGGTGATCGGCCACTCCTGGCAGCTGTAGACCAGGCGCTCGGTCGCGGCCACCGTCTGCGGCTCGGTGACGAGCCTCGCCGCTCCCGTGCCCGCCGCCAGCACCGCGATGACCGCGGCGGCCAGCGCGAGCGTGCGCCCGGTGACGAGCGCCACCCAGCCGAGCAGCAGCGCGGTGCTCAGGCCGACCAGCCACAACGTCTGGTCGGTGAAAGCCGTCGCGCTCATCCCCTCGAACAGGTTGTACGGCTCCCGCGTCGCCGGGGCGAGCCGGTCCGCCCACCGGAAGTTGCCGGCCAGCCAGGTGAACAGCACATAGGTGCCGAGACCCGCGACGGCCGGCGTCGCGATCACGGGCAGCAGCCAGCCCACGATCCAGCCGACCACGACGTACAGCGTCAGCGAGGCGACGCACATCGCCAGCCCGCTGGGCACCATCCGGCCGGGCTGCTCGCCCAGGCCCGCCCGCAACCCGAGCACCAGCACCGTGGTGCCGAACGAGCCGGTCACCACCAAGAGGATCGCCAGCGGGGCCTTCACGGCCCGCCACGGCGTCATCGCGCGGCCGCGGCCCGCGCGGTGCTTGCACACCGCCACCCACGCCGCGAACGCGGCCGCCACCGGGCCTGTGAGCCGCAGCGAGCCGATGACCGCCATCACTATGTCGTCCCAGCTCATGAAGCCGGGAATCAGGACGCTCCACGCGGCGATGAGCCCAAGTGCCAACAACACGGTCACCGTGACGACCGTGCTGTGCTTGAACTCCTCGCGTGAAACGCCCCTGTGGCTACCCACGGCCAGGCGCGGCCGCCGGCCACGCCATCGTTGATATCCGGTGCGCGTTACACACCGGGACAGGCAAGCTGCCCATCAAGCACCCCCCGTGCCTGTGTGAGCGGGGCAAGGAGACCACGCCGTTCCCCCTGGCGCTGATCCTCCGTCGGCCTCGCCTCGGTCCGCCGCTAGCAGACCGGGCGCCCCGGGCCACCGGGTTTGCCGCCGCCTCACCTTTTGACGTGGCAACCATAACGGAGCGTGACCCTTGGGGTAGGAGTTCTGGGGTCAAGGAATGAATTCGGTTACGCACCGTACGCGGATCGATCACGAACGGCGTGGCGGTACCGTATGGGGCCATGTCCTTCCCGCCCAGTTCAAGCCCACTGCCGGCAGGTGGTGCCAGGCCTCTCAATCTGCCGTTCGACCCCATCGAGCGGGCCGCGGAAACCTGGCGGGAGAAATTCGGCCCGTCGTCCGCGATGGCCGCCGTCACGTCGATCATGCGGGCCCACCAGATCCTCCTCGCGCAGCTCGACGCACTGCTCAAGCCGTACGATCTGACGTTCGCCCGGTATGAGGCACTTGTGTTGCTCACGTTCAGCAGGACGGGCGCACTGCCTCTGTCCAAGATCGGCGAACGCCTGATGGTGCATCCGACGAGCGTGACGAACACCGTCGACCGGCTGGAGCGCTCCGGGCTCGTGAAGCGCATGCGCAACCCCCGGGACGGGCGCGGAGTCCTCGCGCACATAACCGAAGAAGGCCGTGGCGTCGTCGCCCGGGCCACCGCCGACCTGATGAACGCCGGATTCGGCATGGGCATGTACGGCGACGCCGACCTGGATGCGATGTTCGACCTGCTCAAAACCCTGAGGGTCGCCGCCGGCGATTTCAGCGTCTGATTGCGCTCGCTTCGCTTGCGCGGGCTCGGGGCGCTTTGAGGCCGTGTCTTCCCTCGTCACGTCCTCGCTCGTTCCTCGCTGCGGGCGTTCCTCAGTCCAGACCCGGCCGCGCCCCTCGCGCTCGGGGTTGGCCCAAGCACGATGCCGAGGGAAGGAGCCGCCTGAAGGCGTCCCGAGCCCGCGCGAGCGGAGCGAGCGCAATAAAAACGGCCACCGCCGGGGGCGGTGGCCGTTGTGTTACCGCGGATGACGCTGCGGGTCGATCAGTGGCCCACGGCGTGGAGGGCGTTCACGATGCCCTTGCCGTAGAAGCCGTTGTTGGAGGTGGTGCCCTCACACGTGTGCGTCGCGGTCGTGGTCTGACCGGTCGGCAGGATGCGCGTGTAGGTGAACGCGGCCGGGTTCGGGCAGGACTTCTTGGTGGCGGTGCCCTTGAGGATGTTCTCCACCACGTCGGGGTCGAGCGTCAGGCCGCCGTGGTGCGGGTCGCGGTGGCCGTACTTGCTGACGATCAGAGCCGCGACGCCGGCCGCCCGGGGGGAGGCCATCGAGGTGCCCTGAAGGTACTGGTAGTAGGCGCAGACCTTGCCCTTGCAGTCCTTCACGACGTAGTCGACCGTCGGGTCGCCGTTCTCGTCGATCTCACCGTTGGCGACGGCGAGCGACTTGGGGTAGGCCGACAGCGTCGCCTTGGTGACGTCCCGGGTGTTGCCGGGGGTGTCGTAGGCGTCGCCGCCTGGCGAGGCCACGTCGATGTAGCCGTTGCCGTAGTCGGAGTAGTACGACTTGCGGGTGCTGATGCCGGTGGAGGACACCGAGATCACGTGCTCACCCTCGCTCGGCATCGAGATGCAGCTCGTCGGGATCGTGCGGGTACGGGGCTGCTGACCGGCGACCTGGGCGAAGTCGGGGCTGGAGGCGTCGACGATCGTCTTGGTGTAGTCGGTTGCGCCGTTGCCGGCCGCCGACACGAGCGTCACGCCGTGCCGGTGTGCGTAGTCGAGCGCCCGCTGGACCGCCGAGACGATCGTCCGCTGCTCCAGCTGCTCGGCGGGGGAGTCGGCCGGGTTGTCGGCGCAGTTGAACAGCCACGGGTCGATGTAGTAGCTCATGTTGATCACGTCGACGCCGACGTCGCCCGCGTAGGTGAGGGCGTCGATGGTGGGCTGAACGAAGAAGTAACCCGAGTCCTGGCCGACCCGCAGGTTGACGAGGCTCACCTTGGGTGCGACGCCCGCGACGCCGAGGCCGTTGATCGGCGAGGCGATCGACGACGCGACGTGCGTGCCGTGGCCGTCCTCGTCCACGTCGGCGGGGTCGTTGCAGGATCCGTCGGGGTCGCTCGCGCACGGCCCGTCGATGACGGTGCCGTTCGCGTCGGCCGGGAGGTCGACGGTGAAGTTGCGGCTCAGCTTCCTGTTGAAGTTGGGTGCGATGTCCGGGTGGGACGCGTCGATGCCCGTGTCGAGGATGCCGACCAGGACGCCCTTGTCGCCTTCCTCGTACTTGTGGGCCTTGTCCGCCTGGATCTGCTTCATGTCCCACTGGAGGCCGGCCAGCGGCTCGTCCTTGACGTTCCGCTTCCACTTGGTGACGGAGCCGTGTCCGCGGCCTTCGCGCTCGACCACCTTGTTCTGGGCCTTGCGGGCGACGGCCGCGTCGTGCGGCACGGTGCCGATCGTGCGGTTGCGGGCGACGCCCGCGATGGCGGCGTCGCTCTGGATCGTGCCGGCGAAGCCGGCGTTGGCGGTGCTGACCGTGGCGACACCCACTTCGGCGTTGACCTTCACGATCGTGCCGCCGGCCGCCTCGATGGCCTTTTGGGCCTGGGCGGTGTTCGCGCCTTCCTTGTACAGAACGACGTACTCGGTTTTGGCTCCGGATTGCCTGGTTTCGACAGCCTGAGCCGGGGCCGTCAAGGTCGCAGCTACGACCGCGGTCGTAGCGACGACGACTGTGACGCGCTTCACATCCACCTCCATGTGGACTTTGAGAGGGCGTTGACCATGCTTGAAGATTTCTCGCCCTTGTCAAAGATCCGGAGAGATTTGCGACCAACGTGTGACATGAAAGTGTTCTTGGAGGAATGGCGGGATAACTCTTCGTGTGCTCCGGAGGTGCGGGGTTGGGCATCGGTAGTAGGACGTCCTAGTATTTTTCTCGGGAGCCGAGACAGGTGGAGGCTGAATGGACCCCGAGCGTGCGAACACCCCCGGCGACGAGGCCGGAAGGGCTCGCTGGCAGGCGCGGTACGACGCCGCCTTCAAACGGACACGGGAATTCCGGACGCTTTCCGGACTGGAGGTAGACCCCGTTTACGGTCCGCCCGGTGAAGATCCGCGGATGGAGCGCATCGGGTGGCCGGGCGAGTTCCCCTTCACTCGCGGCCTTTACGCGACGGGTTATCGCGGACGGCCCTGGACGATCCGGCAGTTCGCCGGTTTCGGCAACGCCCGGCAGACCAACGAGCGCTACAAGATGATCCTGGGCGCCGGGGGCGGCGGCCTGTCCGTCGCCTTTGACATGCCGACGCTGATGGGCCGCGACTCCGACGACGACCACGCGCTCGGCGAGGTGGGCCACTGCGGCGTCGCGGTGGACTCCGCGCTCGACATGGACCAGCTCTTCGAGGGCATCCCGCTCGGCGACGTGACGACGTCGATGACCATCAGCGGGCCGGCCGTACCGATCTTCTGCATGTACGTCGTCGCCGCCGAACGGCAGGGCGTGCCCGCGAGCCGGCTGAACGGGACGCTCCAGACCGACATCTTCAAGGAGTACATCGCGCAGAAGGAGTGGCTGTTCGCCCCCGAGCCCCATCTGCGGCTCATCGGCGACCTCATGGAGTTCTGCGCCGCCGAGATCCCCGCCTACAAGCCGTTGTCGGTCTCCGGCTATCACATCAGGGAGGCAGGGTCGACGGCCGCGCAGGAGCTGGCCTTCACCCTGGCCGACGGGTTCGGGTACGTCGAGCTGGGCCTGTCGCGAGGGCTGGACGTGGACGCCTTCGCCCCCGGGCTGTCGTTCTTCTTCGACGCGCACATCGACTTCTTCGAGGAGATCGCCAAGTTCAGGGCGGCTCGGCGGATCTGGGCCCGCTGGATGCGCGACGTGTACGGCGCCCGGACCGAGAAGGCCCAGTGGCTGCGCTTCCACACGCAGACCGCGGGCGTCTCCCTGACGGCGCAGCAGCCGGACAACAACGTCGTCCGTACGGCGATCGAGGCCCTGGCGGCCGTGCTCGGCGGCACCAACTCGCTGCACACCAACGCGCTGGACGAGGTGCTCGCGCTGCCGTCGGCGAAGGCCGCGGAGATCGCCCTCAGGACGCAGCAGGTCATCATGGAGGAGACCGAGGTCGTCAACGTCGTCGATCCGCTCGGCGGCTCGTGGTACGTGGAGGCGCTGACCGACAGGCTGGAGGAGGAAGCCGAAGCCATTTTCACGAAAATTCGGGAAATGGGGCCGGATGGGACGATGACCTCCGGCATCCTCCGTGGAATCGAGGACGGCTGGTTCATGTCCGAGATCGCCGAGGCGGCCTTCGACTACCAGCGGAAGCTGGAAAAGGGAGAAAAGCGCATCGTCGGGGTGAACTGCCACACCGCGACCGTCGAGGAGCCCCTGGAGATCCTCAGGATCAGTCACGAGGTCGAACTCGAACAGCGGCGGGTGCTCGCCGGACGCCGGGCCGCGAGAGACCAGGCCGCCGTGGACGCCGCCCTGGCCGCGCTCACGGATGCCGCGAGGACGACGGCCAACATGATCCCGCCCATGCTCGACGCCGTGAGGGCCGAGGCCACCCTGGGGGAGATCTGCGACGTACTCCGTACCGAATGGGGCACCTACTCCGAACCCGCCCGCTTCTAACCTCCGCGTGATCGCCCCCCTTCGCGTGATCATGCAGAAGTTCGTGGATATGGCCCGTGAGCTGCCCAAACGCTGCCCGTGATCATGCAGAAGTTCGCGGAAGCCTGTGCTGAGCAGGGAATATGCCATTCGTGATCATGCAAAAGCTCGCGCGGTATGGGGCCGGCCTGGCGCTTCATGTTGCGTGATCATGCACTCTCGAAGTGCATGATCACGCAACATGCCCTCCCAGTTCGTACGGCACGGCGCCGAACTTCTGCATGATCACGGTTCACGTTTGCCCAGGTCGTCGGGCATTCTGCCGAACTTCTGCATGATCACGCATTGGGTTGGGGCAGCTCATGGGGCATGCCTGCGAACTTCTGCATGATCACGCCCAAGGGTTTTGCATCACGCCCAAGGGTTTTGCATCACGCCAAAGGGTTTTGCATCACGCCCAAGGGTTTGCGTGATTCCCAAGGGGGTTTGTGATCAAGCCTCGGCGATCTTGGTGAGGAGGGCTTCGAGGGTTGTGTCGTCGGTCGCGGGGGCCATCACGGTCACCCGCAGATGGCGGACTCCGCCGATCTCGGCCGACGTCAGATGGAAGGAGCCGTCGTCCATCAGCCGCTCCCTGACGGCGGCCTGGTCGGCCGTGCCGTACCGGAAGCAGACGATGTTGGTCTCCGGCTCGTACGGAAAGTCGAACCCGGGCCTGTCCCTGCCCAACTCCCAGAACCGGTGGGCCGTGTCGTACTGCCGGGCCACGAAATCGCCCATGCCCTTCTCCCCGAGCCAGGCGAGATTGAGGAAGATCTTCAGCCCAAGACCGGCCTTGGTGCACTCCACGGTGCGGCCGACCAGGTCGAATCCCTGGTCGCCGTAGAACAGGTAGCTCGCCTGCTGCCGGAAGGCGGCGTCCAGGTCGGACTCCCTCCGCGTGAGCACGGCGGCGGCCAGGCCGGCGGTCCGCAACATCTTGTGCGCGTCCCAGATGACGGAGTCGGCCAGTTCGATGCCGTCGAGCAGATGCCGGTGCCGTTCGCTGAGCAGTGCGGAGGCCCCGTGCGCGCCGTCCACGTGGAGCCAGACGCCGTGCCGCGCGCAGACCTCCCCGATGCCCCTCAGATCGTCGTAGAGCCCTGAACTGGTGGCGCAGGCTCCGGCGACGACCGCCATCACCCGGCGCCCGAGGCGGCGCGCCCGATCGAGGGCCGCCGGCAGGGCGGCGACGTCGATCCGCCCCAGGCCGTCCACGTCGAGGGGCAGCACCGCCTTCTCGCCCATCCCGAGGATCGCGGCGGCCCGGGTGACCGAATAATGCGCGGACGGCGGGGCCAGCAGCACGAGGTCTCCGGGGACGCCGTCGGTCCACGCGTCGGGCGCGACGTGGGCCCGCGCCGCCAGCAGGGCGGTCAAGTTGGCGAGCGAGCCGCCGTGGGTGAGCACGCCGCCGCCCGTCTCGCCGAATCCCACGGTGGCGAGCATCCAGCGCAGCACCTCGAATTCGACCGTCGCGGCCGAGGCGCCCATCTCGTAGATCGCCATGGGATTGTTGATCGCGCCGTGGACGAAGTCGGCGAGTGCGGCGGGGAAATAGGGCGCGGCGGTCTGGTGCCCAAGGTAGGCCGGATGGTGCAACCGGGTGCCCTCGTCAAGGTAGTCGCGAAGGAAGTGCCGGTACGCCTCGGGCGTCATGCCTCCTTCACGGATCCACCTGGCCAGACCGAGCTTGTCCGCCAGCTCCCGCGGCGGCCGGCGGCGCAATACCGGCGGCACCCCGTGCTGGCTGTCGTCCACGTAGGCGCCCAGCTCGTCAACTGTCGCCCCGGCCGCTTCGGCGAACTCTTTCATGTCCCACATCAGATTCGACTCCATGTGAGGATGATGGCCGTGACAAGCGGAAAGACGCCATAGATACCGAACTCTGAGGCGGAATACACCATGAACGGCGAACTGGATTCGACGGACCGGGCGATTTTGCGGGAGCTGCAGAACGATGCGCGCCTGCCCAACAAGGACCTCGCCGAACGTGTGGGCGTCGCGCCCTCCACGGCGCTGGAGCGGGTGCGCGGCCTGCGCCGGCGCGGCCTGATCACCGCGTTCCGGGCGGAGGTGGACACCAGGGCGCTCGGCCGCTCGCTCCAGGCTCTTCTCGCCCTGCGCGTACGGCCGCACACCAGCCAGCTGGTCGATCCGCTCCGCACGTTCGTGCTCGGGCTGCCGGAGACGATCGCGCTGTTCCACGTGGCCGGTCCGGAGGATTTCCTCGTGCACGTCGCGGTGCCCGACGCCGACCATCTGCACCGGATGATCCTGGAACGCATCCTCGTCCGGCCGGAGATCATCCACCTGGAGACGACTCTCATCTATCGGACGGAGCGCCAACCGATCCAGCTGCCCGTGGACTGATCCCCCGGCTCCGGCTCCCTGAGGGGTGGGGTTGGCACGGATCAGGCACGCGCGTACGGCAGGATTGGGGGTATGGCAGCGGACTTCTCTCGACCTGGATCCCTGTACGGCGCCGTGGACCTCGGCGCGCGCAAGCAGGCTCTGGATGCGCAGGCGCGGCGCGAGGCCGAAGGACCGGGCGCGACCCCGGACGTCATCGAGGCCACTGCGGCCACCTTCAACACCGACGTCGTGGAGCGCTCGCTGAGCGTTCCGGTGATCGTCGAGGCGACGGTGCCGAGGGCCGAGCAGGTCCAGCCGTTCAGCCGGGTCATGGAGAAGCTGGCCGCCGAGGCCGCCGGCGCGTGGCTCCTCGCCCGCGTCGACGTGGAGACCAATCCCGAGCTCGCCCAGGCCCTGCGCATGCGGACCATCCCCACCGTCTATCTGGCGGTGCAGGGCCAGCTCATGCCGCTCTTCGAGGGCCCTCTGCCCGAGGCGCAGCTCCGGCAGGCACTGAACCAGGTCTTCGAGCAACTGGGGGTCGAGCTCGCCGCCCCCGCTCCCACGGAGGAGCAGGAGGAGGAGGCCGAGTACGTCGACCCCGATCTCCAGGCTGCCGACGAGGCCATGGAGAAGGGCGACCTCGACGCGGCGACCGCCGCCTTCGAGCGCCTGCTGGCGAGGTCGCCGGGCGACGAGGCCGCCAAGATCGGCCTTGCCGGGGTCGGCCTGCTGCGCAGGACCCAAGACCTGGACGCGGCCGACGTCATGCGCCGCGCCTCCGCCGACCCCGCCGACGTCGACGCGAACATCCAGGCGGCCGACCTCGAGACGCTCGACGGGAAGGTCGACGACGCCTTCGAGCGGCTCGTCGCGGTGGTCAGGCGCACGAGCGGCGCCGACCGCGACAAGGCCAGGCGTCACCTGCTGTCCCTTTTCGAGGCGCTGCCCACCGACGACCCGGCCGTCTCCAAGGCCCGGCGCAGCCTCGCCAACGCGCTCTTCTGATCACAGGCGGGCCGCCTCCGTTCGACGGGCGCACGCGTGGAACTCGTCATGCCGTCCCCGGCTGTCGGCTGAATCACACTCCCGGGGATGGCACGATGGAGTACACCCATGAAGCCGTCGAGCCGGGTGCGACAGCCTGACGTGCGACCGTCGAAGCCAGCCCCCGAGCGAGCACGGCAGGAAGAGCCCGCAAAGGAGCGGATTGCCGTGGCCACCGTGCCGAGCGTTTCATACTCGATCACCGTTCGCCTCGAGGTGCCGGCGGGGGGTAAGGCCGTAAGCCTGCTCACCCACGCGGTGGAGAACGCCGGAGGCGTGGTGACCGCCCTCGACGTCACCAACGCCGGCCACGAGAAGCTCCGGATCGACGTGACCTGTGCCGCCAAGGACACCGACCATGCTCAGGCGATCGTGGACAGCCTGGGTGCGGTCGAGGGGGTCACGATCCACAAGGTGTCGGACCGGACCTTCCTGATGCACCTCGGCGGCAAGATCGAGATGCAGTCGAAGGTTCCGCTGCGCAACCGCGACGAGCTGTCCATGGCCTACACCCCGGGTGTGGCGCGGGTCAGCCTGGCCATCGCCCGCAACCCCGAGGACGCCCGCCGCCTCACCATCAAACGCAACTCGGTCGCCGTGGTGACGGACGGCTCGGCCGTACTGGGCCTGGGGAACATCGGCCCGGAGGCCGCCCTCCCGGTGATGGAGGGCAAGGCGGCGCTGTTCAAGAGGTTCGCCGGCATCGACGCCTGGCCGATCTGCCTCGACACCCAGGACATCGACGAGATCGTGCGGACCGTCCAGGTGATCGCCCCCGGGTTCGGCGGCATCAACCTGGAGGACATCTCCGCGCCGCGCTGCTTCGAGGTCGAGCGCAGGCTGCGCGAGCTGCTGGACATCCCGGTCTTCCACGACGACCAGCACGGCACGGCGATCGTCGTCCTGGCGGCGATGACCAACGCGCTGAAGGTCGTGCGCAAGGAACTGTCCGAGGTGCGCATCACGCTGGCGGGCGCGGGAGCGGCCGGAACGGCCGTGCTGCGGCTGCTGCTCGCGGCGGGAGCGCGCAACGTGGTCGTGTGCGACTACCTGGGCGCCGTCCACCTGGGCCGGGACGACCTGGACGAGTCGCTGCGCTGGATCGCCGAGCACACCAACGAGGAGGGCTACGCGGGTGACCTGCGGGGCGCGGTGAAGGGCGCCGACGTCTTCATCGGGGTGTCGGCACCCGGAATCCTCACCGGCGACGACGTGGCGTCCATGGCGAAGGACGCGGTGGTCTTCGCCCTTGCCAACCCCGAGCCCGAGATCTCTCCCGACGAGGCGCGCGAGCACGCCGCGGTGGTGGCCACCGGCCGGTCCGACTACCCGAACCAGATCAACAACGTGTTGTCCTTCCCGGGCGTGTTCCGCGGGCTGCTCGACGCCCAGGCGAACCAGGTCACGCAGGAGATGCTGCTCGCCGCCGCCAAGGCGCTGGCCGCGGTCGTCACCGACGAGGAGCTGGGGCCGAACTACATCATCCCCAGCGTCTTCCACCCGGACGCGTCCAACGCGGTGGCGGCGGCCGTACGGGAATCAGCGGGCGGAAAGGCGCGTGGTTTCACGGAAGCATGATCATCCGTCACGCTGAGATGACAATGATCATTACAAAGAGTGATGCGCCGGAAGCGAACCGGGGCCGACGTGCATGAATCGCCGTTCCTCCCTCATGATGGGAGTATGGCGGAAGCGATCTACGTCGGCCGGCTCCTCGTGGCGACGCCTCTGCTCGACGACCCCAACTTCCGGCGCAGTGTCGTGTACGTCCTCGAGCACGACGAGAACGGCGGCACGCTGGGCGTCGTCATCAACCGGCCGAGTGAGGTCGCGGTGACCCAGGTGCTGCCGTCGTGGGACCCGCTGGTCACCGGTCCCTCCGTGCTGTTCGAGGGCGGGCCGGTGCAGACCGACAGCGCCCTGGCCCTGGCCGCGGTGCTCAGCGGCGAGGAGCCGCTCGGCTGGCGCCGCCTTCGCGGCAGGTCGACGTCCCGGCTGGGCACGGTGGACCTCGACGCGCCACCGGAGATCCTGGCCGGGGAGATCTCGCAGATGCGGATCTTCGCCGGGTACGCGGGCTGGACGGCCGGGCAGTTGGAGAGCGAACTCGAGGAAGGCGCCTGGTACGTCGTCGACTCCGAGCCGGGCGACACCTTCAACTCCGACCCGGCCAGGCTGTGGCGCACGGTCCTGCGCCGCCAGCAGGGCGACCTCGCGCTCGTCGCGACCTTCCCCGACGACCCCCAGCAGAACTAGACCGGCCCCCCGTACGGCCCGGCCGGGCCGTACGGGGAACCGGGCCGGCGGCCCGTATGCCGTACGGAGGGCCGCACCCGCCGGACGGGGCGATCTCAGGCGTCGCCGGACGGTGAGACGTCGGCCGGGGGCAGATCCCAGCCCGGGCGGAACGACCCGTCGGCCAGCGTGAGCACGTCCTCGAGGCGCTTGGCCATGACGTCGAGATGCTGCTTGCCGCTGCCGAAGCAGATCATCCCGATACCGGTGAAGACCGACACGACGAACTGCGGCAGCAGGTCGTCGGCGCCGACACCCTGTCGGCGCGCGACCTCGGCGACGAGCCTCTTCTCGTTCTCCATGAGCAGACGCATCTGCCCGGCCAGCAGGGCGGAGGTCGACTCGGTCAACTCTCTGGCCTTGACGAAGCGCGCGGCGTCCGCCGGATCCACGTCCTGCAGCGCCCCCACCATGGAGCGCATCGCCTGGCTGAGGGCGGTGTACGGCGGCTCGCTGTCGGGGCGGGCCGCCAGGTCGCCGAGGAAGATCTCCAGGCTGTCGGCGAAGAGGGAGAGCGCCACCTCTTCCTTCGACGCGAAGTAGCGGAAGAACGTGCGCGGAGACACGTCGACCTCGGCCGCGATCTGGTCGATCGTCGTGGCCTCGTACCCCTGCGTGAGGAAGAGGTCGAGAGCGGCGTCGATCAGGGCGTTTCGCGTCTGCACTTTTTTGCGCTCGCGCAGACCCACAGTTGTCACCTGCTCGAAACTGGTAGTTCACATGATGTCAGATGTCACCGTATGTCGGATAAAACAATTTGTCATCTGTCATGGGCTGACATAAATTACCTGACGGCACCTTGTGCTCAATCACGGTGACTTCGTGACGGTGCTCTTATACCGCGACTTCTCACGCAGTTCCTAAGGGGGACCCACTCATGGCTCAAACGGTGGCTGTACAGCCGGAAGCGCGCGAGGGGGGTGGTCAAGGGCATGCATGGCTGACGCTGCTGGCCGTCTCGCTCGGCGTCATCATGGTGATGCTCGACGGCACGGTCGTCGCGATCGCCAACCCGGTCATCGGCGTCGACCTCAAGGCGTCCTTGTCCGACCTCCAGTGGATCACCAGCGGCTATCTGCTCGCGCTGGCGGTCTTCCTCATCACCGCCGGGAAGCTCGGCGACATCTTCGGCCACAAGAAGATCTTCCTCATCGGCGTCGCCGGCTTCGCCCTCACGTCGCTGGCCATCGGCCTGACCTCCTCCGTGGGCATGCTGATCGCCTTCCGCGTGCTCCAGGGCCTCTTCGGAGCCCTTCTGCAGCCGGCCGCCCTGGCCCTGCTGCGCTCGGCCTTCCCCGGCGAGCGGCTCAACATGGCGATGGGCGCGTGGGGCGCGATCATCGGCCTGTCCAGCGCCGCGGGCCCGATCGTCGGCGGCCTGCTCGTCGAGAACGTGAGCTGGCAGTCGGTCTTCTTCATCAACGTGCCGGTCGGCGCGGCGGCGCTGATCTTCGGTCTGCTGGTGCTGAAGGAGGGCAGGGCCGGAGCGCTGTCGAAGATCGACTGGCTCGGCGTGGTGCTGCTGTCGGCCGCGATGTTCGCGCTGGTCTGGTCGATCATCAAGGCCCCCGAGTGGGGCTGGGGCGACGTCAAGACCATCGGCTTCCTGGTCGCGGCCGCTGTGGTCGGGGCCGTGTTCGTCTTCTGGCAGGGCCGCGCGAGCGAGCCCCTCCTGCCGCTCAGCCTGTTCCGCAACGTCTCGGTCTCCATCGGCACCGGCCTGATGATCCTCATGGCGTTCTCGATGTTCGGGGCGATGTTCTTCCTCACCTTCTTCTTCCAGGGCGTGCACGGGCTCACGCCGCTGGAGTCGGGCCTGCGGATGCTGCCCATGAGCGCGGGCATGATCGTGGCCTCGCCCATCGCGGGCGTCCTCATCGGCAAGATCGGCCCGAAGATCACCATTGCGAGCGGCATGCTGATCACCGCCGTCGCGATGTTCCTGATGTCGCGGCTCAGCGTCGAGGCGCAGTTCATGGACAGCGCGATCCCGTTCGTGCTGCTGGCCTTCGGGCTGTCGCCGGTCTTCGTCGGCGCGACCGAGATCATCGTGGGCAACGCCCCCGAAGACCTCAGCGGCGTCGCGGGCGGCGTGCAGAACTCCGCCATGCAGGTCGGCGGCGCGCTCGGCACGGCCGTCCTCGGCGCTGTCGTGGCGGCCAAGGTGTCGAGCGTCTTTCCCGGCTACCTCGGCCCGGCCGCCGCGGGCGTTTCGCCCACGCAAATGGAGGGCCTCAAGGCGCTGGCGTCGATCGGCGGCTCGCCCCAGGGCCTCAGCGGGGATGCGGCCGCGCTCATCGCCAGGGCCTCGCACCTGTCCTTCATGGACGGCCTGCACCTCGGCTTCCTGGTGAGCACCGGCGTCGCCGTCCTCGCAGCGCTGCTGGCGCTGTTCGTCAGGGCGGGCCGCAAGACCGAGGGCCCCGCCATCCACGTCGGCTGACCCGCGCCGATCTTCCTCTCGTACGGCTCCCGCCCGCGCTCGGGTGGGAGCCGTACGCCGTCGGAGGCCCGCGGGCAGGCGTCCGAACTCTGTGCGATCAGTAGACTCGGTATTCGTGAGCAGCACGAAGATTCTTCCCGAGAGCGACGTCACCCCGAGGACGTCGCACGGCGACGGTGATCACGAGCGGTTCTCGCACTACGCCGACAAGAACAAGATCACCGAGAGCTATGTGACCGGCGCGCCGGTCCGCGCGCTCTGCGGCAAGGTGTGGGTGCCCAGCAGGGACCCGAAGAAATACCCGGTGTGCCCGGAGTGCAAGGAGATCTATGAGGGTCTCCCCAAGGGCAAACCTTCCGACGACTGAGTGTCGCACCGAACTGATCGCTCCCGCGACGGCTAACGTCGGGCTCCTGACGAGCCCGAACGGGGGAGCGAATGGCCCGCTGCGCGACAGCCGTCCTGATGGCATGCCTGTTCACGCTGAGTGCCCTCCCCTCCGGTTCTCCTCCGAGTGCCCGGGCCGACGCCAGGTCTGACCGTACGGCAGGGAGGGCCGGCGATCCTGCGGAATGCGTCACCGATGACTGGCGCAGGGCCGCCCGATCTCGACGCGCGGGCGGCCTCACGCACGCCGCCGAGCCGGGCGCGCCCGGCCCGGACGAGACCGCGCGCATGTCGGCCGACCTGCGCCGCCGGCTCGGCGAGGAGGGCGGTGCGAGCCGTGTTCCCGCCACCGGCGAGATCGTCGTTCCGCTGTGGGTGCACGTCATCAAGGACGGCGCCCTAGGACTGCCCGACCCCGGCGTGAAGCGGCAGGTGGACACCCTCAACGCGGCCTACGGCGGGAAGATGGGCGGCGTCGACACCGGGGTGCGCTTCGTGCTCCAGGGCATCACCCACACCGACAGGCGGGACTGGTTCCGCGAGCCGCTGGCCAACGAGGAAGCCATGAAGACCGCGCTGCGCAAGGGCGGCGCGGAGACGCTCAACCTGTACATCGCGCAGCTCGGCGAACTGGTCCTCGGCTACGCGACCTACCCGTACTGGTACCAGGGCGAGCCGGCCATGGACGGCGTGGTCATCGACTGGCGCAGCGTGCCGGGGGGCCCGTTGCGCAACTTCGACAAGGGCTACACCGCCGTCCACGAGATCGGCCACTGGCTGGGCCTTCTGCACACTTTCGAGAACGGGTGCACGCCGCCCGGCGACGCGGTCGACGACACCCCGCCCGAGTCGATGCCGACCACCGGCTGCCCGCCGCGCAAGGATTCCTGCCCTCTCCCCGAGGAGGATCCGATCCACAATTTCATGGACTACGCCCAGGACCGGTGCATGACGCACTTCACGGCCGGGCAGGCGCTGCGGATGCGCCAGATGTGGAACGTGTACCGGCAGCAGAAAGTCCCGCTTGCCTAGATCCGATAGCAATGCCCTGATCTTCGTTGACGATGTACGGTCTCTGTGAGTAACTGCCACAGCAGCGCTCATGGTGACCGGGGTCGCGTCTGATCTCATCCGGCGCCGATGCCGGGCCGGTCCTACGGGCGCCCGGCTCGGCGGGCTCCTGGAGGCTTTGTGAACGATCAGTGGACGCGCCGCGTCTGGCCGCCCGCCGAGGACGACGCCCCTCTCACGGACTCTCGCCCGTCAGGCCGCCTGGATGCACGGCCGGACCCGGCTGAGGGCGGCGACGACCTGCCGCCCTCCGCCGTCTGGTACGGCACGCCGATCGAGCCGCCCCGCCGCATGCCACGCTGGCTGCAGCGCCTGCTGCTCGGCTGGGCCGCGCTGGCCGTGGCCGCCGCACTGATCAGCGCGGTCGTCTTCGTGATACTCAACCGGGCCGACACCACGCCTCCGACGATGGTCGCCGACCCGCTGGCCGGGGTCTCGTACGCGTTGCCGCCGCAGTGGACCGAGGGAGTGGTCGCGCCGGTGACCGGATTCACCTCCGTCGCCGCGTTCGGCGACCGGGCGACCGTCATGGCACGGCCCGAGGAGCACGTCGACCCCGCACGCCTCGGCCCCGCCGTCGCCGAGCTCAGCGACCTCTACACGCGACTCTTACTTCACGGTGACAAGGTCGAGGTGGTGGACGACCGCGCGGTCACGATCAACGGGCTGCCCGCCCACACGAAGGCGGTGCGGGCCGAATACCGCGACGTCGTCAATCAGCCGGCGTTCATGAGGGTGACGTTGCTCACCCGCTCGGATGGCAAGACCACGGTTCTGCTCGGCCTGGCCCATCCCGACGACCCCCGCATTCGGGACGAGATCGAGGAGCTGATGTGGGGGGCCCGCTGACCTTCAGGGGCTTTCTTTCCGTGTCCGCCAACCCTGGCGCCGATGTCCGGTCGTGGCCCCTTATTTATCGTACGGCTTGATATAGCTGATTAAGCGGGAAAGGTCTCGCTGTATCGGCCGAACTTTGTGCCGTGTGCGTTCTCATGATTGCCGCTATAGGCGTACAAGAACCATTCGGGTGGCCGAGAGGCGGGATATCGGGGGATGCCCTAATCAGCTGGGCCGCTTTGAGATATGCGTAATATCAGTTTGCTGGTATCCGATAAATGGCGCGCCGCCCAGGGTTCCCCTGACAGATATCTTCGAGGTCGCATCGCTCAAAACGCGGTGGACCGGAAAGTCGAATCTCACCATGGGGGGAAATCAAATTGATTTCTCGTAGGACCAGCTCGGTTTCTCGTTCGCGTGGCGCCGGCCGCGCGCTGATGCGGGCCGCCGCGGTGGCGGTGACCTGTGCAGCCGTGGGTCTGTCCGGCGCGATCGCAGCGAACGCCTCCAACGGTGGTGACCAGGCGCAGGCCAAGATGACGGACGCGCGCAAGCCCGTCGTCTACCCGCGCCTCGGCACGACGAACATCGTTACGAGTTGGGGGGGCGCGCGGGGTGGTTGCATGTACAACCCGCCGACGTGCGTCCCGCGACGGACGGACGTCCTCACCGGGACGGCGCGCCAGGGCGTTCCATGGGTGCACTCCCCAACCCCGGTCAACGGCGGCCAGTCGGCGGGGTGGGTCAACCTGTCTGCAGTGTTCCCGGGTTTCGTGTACGACATCTCCGTGGCGCCGGCCCCCTCTGGCAGTCCGTTGGCGGGGCCGGCTCACCCGCCCATTCAGGGCACAGGGATTCCCGGGGGTCTGGTGAGGGTGACTGTGCGCAAGGCGGACGGCAGCATCTTCTACGCCGACTGTGCAACCAGCGTCATCGCTACGCTGGCGCCGCGAACCTGCACTGCGGAAACGCTTCGCTCCTGAGAGCCGGCGTGACCAACTAGCAAACCAGGGCGGACACCCCGGATGCCGATCGGCTCCCGGGGCTGTCCGCCTTGGTTGCTCAGGCACCGGTGGTCGGCACCGTTCCCGTGGCAGCGCCGGCCCGCAGATGTTATCGCAGCATCCGTTTCGACCGGCCGCCCTCTTGTGAACATGAAATATCAGCTGAAATTGAATGTGAGAGCATCATAAGGAACTACGCCCAACGCAGTGTTGCCCGTATGTGGATGCCCACAAATGTGAAATAATGACATTTATGAATAAAGCAGACTGCGTTGGCCGGCGTTATCGGTAAAGCGATAAGTGAGAGACAAGGGAGATCAGGGCACGGCCGGGTCCTGCCGGCCCCGGCGTGTGCACACGCGGGGTCGCCTCGCTCCTCCTCGCACGCGGCACCCCGGCATGGCGGGGCCTCCTCCGAGGGCATGAATTTCGGGCTCCGATCCGGCCGGGTCGGTGCGTCTTGTCGGTCGGTCCCACTACCCTGAGGTCACTGTGAGGGAGCGAACCGATAGAGACAACAGAGTCCATGCGAGGCCGGGGAGGCGTCGTTGAGCGTTTCGGCCGCGTCCCACCTCTCCCCGTCCTATCCCGATCGCGCCGCCTGGGGCACCGCACCGAAACTGCGTGCGTGGCAGCAGGAGGCGTTCGACCTCTATCTCCAGCGTGAGCCACGCGACTTCCTGACGGTCGCCACGCCGGGAGCCGGAAAGACCACCTACGCTCTGCGGATCGCAAGCGAGCTGCTCAGCCGCGGCATCATTCGGGCGGTCACGATCGTCACGCCCACCGAGCACCTGAAGCGCCAGTGGGCCGACGCCGCGGCCAAGGTGGGCATCGGCATCGACCCCGAGTTCAAGAACAGCCAGGGCGCGACCTCCCGCGACTACATCGGCGTCGCCATCACCTACGCCCAGGTCTCGATGCATCCCGCGCTCCACCGCGCCCGCACCGAGGCGCGCAAGACGCTGGTCATCTTCGACGAGGTCCACCACGCGGGCGACTCCAAGTCGTGGGGCGACGGCGTGCGGGAGGCGTTCGAGCCCGCCACGCGCCGCCTCGCCCTGACCGGCACGCCCTTCAGGTCCGACGACAGCCCCATCCCCTTCGTGTCCTACGTGGAGGACGGCGAGGGCGCGCTGCGCAGCGCCTCCGACTACTCCTACGGGTACGGCCCGGCGCTCGCCGACGGCGTCGTCCGCCCGGTGATCTTCCTGGCCTACTCGGGTGAGATGAAATGGCGCACCCGGGCAGGTGACGAGATCGCCGCAACCCTCGGCACCCCGCTCACCAAGGATCAGCTCTCCCAGGCGTGGCGGGCCGCGCTCGACCCCAAGGGCGACTGGATCCGGCAGGTCATCCACGCGGCCGATCGGCGGCTCACCGAGGTCAGGCGGGGCGTGCCCGACGCGGGCGGCCTGGTCATCGCCACCGACCACGAGTCGGCGCGCGCCTACGCTCGACACATCCGGACCATCACCGGTGAGGGCGCGCAGATCGTGCTCTCCGACGATCCGGGCGCATCCAAGAAGATCAAGGATTTCTCCACCTCCGAGGCGCGCTGGCTGGTCGCGGTCAGGATGGTCTCCGAGGGCGTCGACATCCCCCGCCTGGCGGTCGGCGTCTACGCCACGAGCATCTCCACCCCCCTGTTCTTCGCCCAGGCGGTGGGCCGCTTCGTGCGGGCCCGCAAGCGCGGGGAGACCGCTTCGGTGTTCCTCCCGTCGGTGCCCCTCCTCATGGGGCTGGCCGCCGAGATGGAGGCCGAGCGCGACCACGTGCTCGGCCGTAAGAAAGACGAGGACGGCCTCGACGACCTGCTGCTCGAACAGGCCCAGCAGGAGAAGAAGCAGCCCGACGCCCTGGGCGACGAGCTGCCCTTCCAGACACTGGAAGCGTCGGCGACCTTCGACCGGGTGCTGTTCGACGGCGGCGAGTTCGGCACCGCCGCCGCGCCCGGCTCACCTGAGGAGGAAGACTTCCTGGGCCTGCCGGGGCTGCTGGAGCCCGACCAGGTGGCCTCGCTCCTGCGCAAGCGCCAGGCCGACCAGCAGGCCGCCAGACGCAAGGCCAAGCCCGTGGAGGAGGAGCAGGCCCTCGCCCCGCACGAGCTGCTTCACGAGCTGCGCAAGGAGCTCAACGGCCTCGTCGGGGCGTGGAACCACCGCACCGGCCAGCCGCACGGCGTGATCCACGCCGAGCTGCGCAGGTCCTGCGGCGGTCCCGCGATCGCCCAGGCCTCCGCCGAGCAGATCCGCGAGCGCATCGCGATGATCCGGAAGTGGGCGGCCCAGCGCAGGTGACCCGACTGAAGGGGCCAACGGGGGAGGAGAGGGATCTTTTCGGTGCGAGGTGGTGAAAATCACCGCGGCATGCGATAGAAGATCACTTGCACTGCACCGACTCTTCTTGAGGTACGCGTGAACAAGCTCCTGCGCCTTGTGGCGGCTCCGTTCCTCGCGGCGGCCGTCATGGTCGCCGCCCTCTCCACCCCCGCAAGCGCCGACACCGTCGACAGCGATCCGCAGATCGCCGCCGAGTGGCAGACCGCCTGGGACACCTACCACTTCTCCGACACCACGCCCCCGGCTCCGGGGTCGGGGCGGAGCCGGGTCACGACCAGCATCTCCGTCACGATCGACGCGTCCATCAGGCACGTCTTCGACGCCTACTCCAACATCAACAACCACATCGGCAGGGCCGCGTTCCTCAAGCGGGTCGTCACCCACAAGGACTACTACTACTGCGGCCTGCGGTACATCGACTTCACCGCCATCGAGGACGTGCCCTTCGAGGGCACCGTCGTGAGCCTGAAGACGCATGCGCAGCAGCGGATCAATCGTGACCGCTTCTTCTACGAGACCGACACCTGGTCGGAGCCCAACGTGGTCACGCACCAGAAGATCACCTTTGTGAAGGCGGCCGGTGGCAAGACCACGGTCACCGAGCGCCTCACCTTCGACGCGGACGCGTCGCTGATCGACTTCGTCGTCGCTAACGGCGTCGCCTCGCACCAGCAGACGCAGACGGCCGTCAAGCAGGCGATCGAGAGCGGCCAACTCTGAACATCGTCACGTGGCGGGGCTCCTCGCCGAGCGAGTCCCGCCACGCCTGAACGACGCACGACGACCTAGGCTCCCCGCCGCTCCGGGATCCGGTGACCGGTTCTGGCGTCCACCGCCACGTACTGGGAACGCGGGCGCAACGGCGGGCTCAGCCGCAGTTCGAGCGAGGCCAGGCCGCCCGCCACTTTCACGGGGAGGATGCGCGCCCCCTTGTGGTGGGCGGCGCCCTCGCGCAACCAGATCTGCAGTCGCCGCCCGTCAGGGTGCAGGGCGACCGAAGCCGTCCCGCATTCGTCCGGGGAGGCCGCCCAATAGACGGTCATGCCGTCCAGCCCCGTTTCGCGGCGCGAGAGCCGTACGGAGGAGGGGGACAGCGCGCGGGTGGCGCAGGGGCGCGCACGAGGGGACGGCGTGGGAGGAGCGCTGGGGGACGGGGTCGCACGCGCGGCGATGTGGGTCGCCTGCCCGTGCTCCTGGTGCTCTTCGGCGATGCCGATCAGCACCGTTCCCGTCTGCAATCCCACGAGGGTCAGGGCCGCGATGACACGGGCGGTCCCGCCGCGGTCGCGGCCGAACAACATCCAGACGCACAGCGGTGTCAGGACGAGCCAGGAGAGACCGAGCACCAACGCGAACATCGAGGCTGCCAATCACGAGGAGTATGTCGCTCTCCGTAATACACCCATGACGCATGGTGGTGAAGGTATTGAACGTCACATGACCGCGAAATCAGGAGCGCACGATGGGCGTGCCCTCGAGGGTGACGCCCGCGGCCGACAACTCGGCCAGCGCGGCGTCGGTCGTCTCCCTGGCGACTCCGGCGGTCAGATCGAGCAGCACGCGTACGGCCAAGCCGTGGCGCACGCCGTCGAGCGCGGTCGCCCTGACGCAGTGGTCGGTCGCGATGCCGACGACGTCGATGGCCTCCACGCCGTTGTCGCGAAGCCACGGACCGAGACCGGCGCCCGTCGGGCCGGTGCCCTCGAAACCGCTGTAGGCGGCCTGGTGGGCTCCCTTGCTGAAGACCTCCTCCACTGCCGTGGTGTCGAGTGCCGGGTGGAAGCGGGCGCCCGGGCTGCCGACCACGCAGTGGGCGGGCCAGCTGTCCACGTAGTCGGGCTCGGCGGAGAAGTGCGCCCCCGGATCGATGTGATGGTCGCGGGACGCCACGACGTGGTCGTACCGGCTCGACCTGACGTGGCCGCTGATCGCGGCGGCGACCTCGGCGCCTCCGTTGACGGCGAGGCTGCCGCCCTCGCAGAAGTCGTTCTGGACGTCGACGATGACGAGCGCGGTTCTCATTGGGTCTCCTGTCCTGCCGGCGGGGGAATCCCGGCTCGGCTGAAGACGGTTCAGCTGAAGACGGTGGGGATGGCCGGATCCCCGTCGGAGAGGCTGTGCGCGGAGGGCGGAAGCTCGGCCAGGGTGGCCTGGTGGCGCTCGCGCGCGGCGTCGAGAGGCTCCCTGCCGACCACCTGGCCGTCGCGCACCAGCTCGGCCAGGAGCGCCCGGCCCTCGCCCTCGGCGGGGGCGCAGGTGACGATCTCGGCCGTGGCCGTGGCCTTGGTGACGCTGCGATAAGCCCACTTGCGGCCGCCCTTGCTGGGCTTGCCGACCGACCGTTTGGCGACCGGCTGGAGGCGCCCCGACGCGTCCTCCCTGGCGACCAGCTTGTAAACGAGGTTGGCCGTGGGATGTCCCGAGCCCGTGACCAGGGCCGTGCCCACGCCGTACCCGTCCACGGGAGCGGCGGCCAGCGCGGCGATGGCGAACTCGTCCAGGTCGCCGGTCACGATGATCCTGGTCTTGGACGCGCCGAAGGCGTCGAGCGTCTTGCGCACGTCCAGGGCCGCGGCGGCCAGGTCGCCCGAGTCGATCCGGACGGCTCCCAGGTCGGGCCCGGCCAGCTCCACCGCGGTCCGTACGGCTTTCGCCACGTCATAGGTGTCGACGAGCAGGGTGGTGTCCTGGCCGAGAGACTGCAGCTGGGCCCGGAACGCGTCCTCCTCCGAGTCGTGGAGCAGGATGAACGCGTGCGCGGCCGTGCCCGCCGTCGGCAGGCCGTAGGTGCGGCCGGCCATGAGGTTGGAGGTCGAGGAGAAGCCGCACAGGTAGGCGGACCGGGCCGCGGCGACCGCGGCGAGCTCATGTGTGCGGCGCGAGCCCATCTCGATCAGCGGCCTGCCGCCCGCCGCGTGTGACATGCGCGACGCGGCGGACGCGATCGCGCAGTCATGGTTGAGGATCGACAGGACGACGGTCTCCAGGATCACCGCCTCGGCGAAGGTCCCCTCCACCACCATGATCGGCGATCCGGGGAAGTAGGCCTCGCCCTCGCGGTAGCCGTACACATTTCCGGAGAACCGGTAATCGGCGAGAAACGCCAGAGTCGGCTCGTCGACGATGCCCGACAGGAATTCCAGGTCGTCGGGGGCGAAGCGGAACGACTCCAAGGCGTCCAGCACCCTGCCGGTCCCAGAGACCACCCCATATCGCCGCCCTCCGGGCAGCCTGCGGGCGAACACCTCGAAGACCGCCCGCCGACGCGCCGTTCCGGCGGCCAGCGCGGCCTGAAGCATCGTCAGCTCGTATTGATCGGTCAGCAGGGCAGTGCCCATGGTCGTCCGCACGTGTCGAAGACTACGACCGTCGTGGTGCAGGATGGTCCTATGGGTGGTACCGCTCCGGCCGAGGTGGAGCGTCCGCTGTCGGACGTTCGGCCAGACCTGCCATGGCTGACCATTGTCTGGAATGATCCAGTCAATCTGATGTCCTATGTGACGTATGTCTTTCAGTCGGTCTTCGGCTATCCACGGGTCAAGGCTGAGAAGTTGATGATGGACGTCCATCACAAGGGCAAGGCCGTGGTCGCCAGCGGCACCCGCGAGGAGATGGAGCGCGACGTCCAGATCCTCCATTCGTACGGCCTGTGGGCCACGGTGCAGCGGGACTCCTGACGTGGGCGACGTTTCGAGGGAGTGGGAGCCGGGCCGATGAGCACGGGTTTCAAGGCGTCGCACGCAGGGGTGACGATCAGGCTCGACGCCGGCGAGGTGTCCATCCTGGTCTCGCTGGTATCGCAGATCCTCGGCCTCGTCGAGCCGGGCGCCACCGGCGACGATCCGATCGAGCGCGCGCTCGGGATCGGGGCGTCGGCCACGCCGCCGTCCGATCCGGTGCTGGCCAGGCTGTTCCCCGCGGCGTACGCCGATGACGAGGCGTCCGGGGAGTTCCGGCGCTACACCGAGGCGACGCTGCGCGAGGGGAAGCGAGCCGACGCCACGATGGTCCTGGAGACGGTCGAACCGGGCGAGCTGGAGCTCACCTTCGAGCAGGCCCAGGCCTGGCTGCGGGCGATCAACGACGTACGGCTCGCGCTCGGCGTGCGCCTGGAGGTCACCGAGGAGGTGCACGAGGAGATCGCGGCCATGTCCGAGGAAGATCCGCGATATCCGGCCTACGTCACCTACGACTGGCTGACCTACCTGCAGGACACGCTCGTCCGGGCGCTTTGGTAGTTTTCCCGCATGCTGACGATCTCACGTGAGCTGGTCGACGCGATCGTGGCGCACGCCCGCGCGGACCACCCTGACGAGGCATGCGGTGTGGTGGCCGGGCCTGAGGGGTCCGACCGGCCCGAGCGGTTCATCCGGATGGACAACGCCGAGCGTTCCCCGACGTTCTACCGGTTCGACTCCCAAGAGCAGTTCCGGGTCTGGCGCGACATGGACGACCGCGACGAGGTGCCCGTGGTGATCTACCACTCGCACACGGCGACCGAGGCCTACCCGTCGCGTACGGACATCAGCTACGCCTCCGAGCCCGACGCGCACTACGTGCTGGTCTCGACCGCGTTCGACGATCCGCAGTTCCGCTCCTACCGGATTCTCGACGGCGTCGTGACCGAGGAGGACGTGAAGATCGTCGAGGCCTACGGCTAGACTTGCGTCATGCCTCGCGAAGACGCCCTCACCGTGCCGTCTCGTGCCGCGCTGCAAAGATTCCTTTTCGCGCACACCCCCTCCGTCGTCGTCTACGACTGTCGCTGAGAATCCGTTTCCGACGGAATCCCGGCCCCCCTGACCATGTTCCAATCAGGTGGGTGTCCTCCACCATGACGACCACAGACCAAGGAGACTGAGCCGCGATGGCCATCGAGGTTCGCATTCCGACCATCCTGCGTAGCTACACCGGCGGAGCCAAGGCCGTGGACGCCTCGGGCGCCACGCTCGACGAGCTGATCGGCGATCTGGAGGCGCGTCACCCGGGCCTCAAGGAACGCCTGGTCGACGACTCCGGCCTGCGCCGCTTCGTGAACGTCTATTTGAACGACGAGGACGTCCGGTTCCTCGGCGGACTCGGCACGCCGGTCGCCGACGGGGACACCGTGACGGTGCTGCCTGCCGTCGCCGGTGGTGCGCGCTAAATGCGCTTCGACTCGCTGATCAACTCGGTCGGCCGGACTCCGCTGGTCGGGCTGCCCCGGCTCTCGCCGTCGGACGACGTGCGGATCTGGGCCAAGCTCGAAGATCGGAACCCGACCGGGTCGATCAAGGACAGGCCCGCACTGTGGATGATCGAGCAGGCGGAGAAGGACGGCCTGCTCACACCGGGCTGCACGATCCTCGAGCCCACCTCCGGCAACACCGGCATCTCGCTGGCCATGTCGGCAAGGCTCAAGGGCTACAAGCTCATCTGCGTCATGCCGGAGAACACCTCGGAGGAGCGCCGCCAGCTGCTCCGGATGTACGGCGCGGAGATCATCTCCTCTCCGGCGGCCGGAGGGTCCAACGAGGCCGTCCGCGTCGCCAAGGGCCTGGCGGCCGAGCACCCCGACTGGGTGATGCTCTACCAGTACGGCAACCCGGCCAACTGGCGTTCCCACTACGAGTCGACGGGTCCGGAGATCCTCGAGGACCTTCCGACGATCACCCACTTCGTGGCCGGTCTGGGCACCACCGGCACGCTGATGGGTGTCGGGCGCTACCTGCGGGAGCACGTTCCCGATGTGCAGATCGTCGCCGCCGAGCCGCGATATGGCGAGCTCGTCTACGGCCTGCGCAACGTGGACGAGGGCTTCATCCCCGAGCTCTACGACGAGTCCGTGCTGACCACCCGGTATTCGGTGACCTCGGCCGACGCGCTGCGCCGGACGCGGGAACTGCTGGCGGTGGAGGGCATCTTCGCCGGCATATCGACCGGCTGTGCGCTGCACGCCGCCCTGGGGCTGGCTCGCAAGGCCGTACAGGCGGGGGAGCGGGCCGACGTCGCCTTCATCGTGGCCGACGGCGGCTGGAAGTACCTGTCCACCGGGGCCTACGAAGGCACCCTGGACGAAGCCGAGGATCGTCTGGAAGGCCAGCTCTGGGCTTGAAACCGCCCTCCCCGGGGTGAAGAGAGGACGGGGCGCCGGGAGGAAGCAGCCCTCGAGTGGCAGCAGCCCTCCCAGTGGCGTGATCATGCAGAAGTTCGCCGGGATGGTGTGTGACCTGGTGTTTCCCGTGTCGTGATCATGCAGAAGTTCGGCAATCGCCCTCTGACCTGGCATTACGCCTTTCGTGATCATGCACTGGCCTGAGCTCGATGCGTGCATGATCACGAAAGGCGTTTTTGCAGATCGCGGCATGTCCGTGCGAACTTCTGCATGATCACGAACTGTGTCATGGCACGTCAACGGCCTTGATCACGAACTTCTGCATGATCACGCCCACAAAAAACATGATCACGCCCACAAAGGCGGCGACCAAAGAAACGGCCGCAAAAAATGAGGGGGATCACCGGTTTGGTGATCCCCCTGGTTGAGCTCTTACGTCAGTTGAACAGCACGCGCAGGTTGACCTGGCCGTCGGTTCCCTCGCTCGTGCCGCTCATGCCGACCGCGCGCAGCACCTCGAGGTTGGCCTTGTCATCCGCCGGCATGCCGGCGAGGTAGAGCGGCTCGAGCTTGTCGAGGTCGACGTAGGCGGCGAACTTCGCCGAGTCGGCATTGGGGACGGCGGCCTTGAAGGACTCCGTGTTGCCGAGCGTGCCCTTCGCTGCCAGCTTGTCCGCGTACGCCTGGTTGCTCGCCAGCACGTACTGGCCGTCGCCGGGGGTCTTGCCCAGCTGCAGCGGAGCGCCGAGTCCCGAGACGATGTTCTCGAGCTTGCCCACGACGGTCGCGGCCTTGGCCGGGTCCGTCGTTATGACCGCACCCACGTTGGGCAGCGCGGCGTCCAGGCCCTGTCCGTCGAGGGCGATCGTGATGCTGTCGCCGAACAGGGTCGCGATGTCGTCCGGGATGGAGATCCCGTACAGCTGCTTGATCTGCTCGAGAGACTGTGTGAAGGTCTCGCCGCCCGCCTGCGCCGCGGCGGCCTGCTCCACCTGCGGCCAGTTCGTGGCCAGGGCCTTGCCCGCGCCGGAGACCGACAGCGCGGCCACGGTCGTGTCGGGCAGCTGGCCGATCTTCACCGAGGGTACGTCGCCAAGCTGGGTCGTCCCCCCGTGCGTCGCCGCGCTCAGTTCGACGTAGTTGTCGTTGAAGCGGAGGGCGCCGGCGAACCGTGTGTCCTTGAACTGGCTGAGCGCCGTCGTGTCGGTGGCCGGAAGGCCGGAGGCCTTGACGAGGTTGCCCATGTCCGCCCAGAAGGACAGCACACCGGGCTCCCCGATGTCCGCCAGGTCCTTGGTGAATTGGGCGTTCTGCGAAAGCGGGGCAGCCTTGGCGTAGTTGTCGGCTGCCGCTTGCGTCTGCGCCACGATCGCGTAGTCCTCACGGAACGCCACGCCGTAGTCGTCGCCGCTTGCCAGCTTCTTGAGACCGTCGCGTGCCGCGGCCTCGTCCTTGACCTGTACGGCGACGGCGACGCCGGGCTCCTCGCTCCCGGCCGCCGGGGGCGTCACGGCGAGGCCGACGCGGTCGCCCAGCCAGGGCTCGATGTCCTTGGCGTAGTCGAGCTTGGCCAGCTCGGGCGACCCGGACCGGATGGCCTCGAAGAACGCCTTGCGCGGGTCGTCGCCGGTCAGAGAGTCCTTGAGGCCGGGGAACTTGCGCCCGATGGAGAAAAGGGCCAGCTTCTGGTTGGCCGCAGGGTCGAGGTCCAGTCGCGCGTAGGCCACCGCGTTGCCGGGGAGCACGTCCTCCGGCTGCGCGCCGCCTCCGCTGAGCAGGTTGACGGCCCAGACGCCGCCCCCGCCCAGCAGAACCACGACGACCGCCGCGATGATCCCCATGATCCAGCCACGGCCGCCCTTCGGCTGCTCGGGCGCGGGCTGCAGCGTGTAGCCCTCCTGGGTGTGGCCTGCGGGTGCCCCGCCGAATCCGAGTTCCTCGGCCGGGCCGTACGCGGGTTGCCGGGTGTCCGAGCCACCGCCTTGCGCGGGCTGGGTGGACTGGCCGGGCTGGGGGGTCCGGTGGTCTACGGTCTGCTCCGGATCCGGATTCTCCGGGAATGCGGCCCCGGGAGGAGTTTCGGAAGACATGTGTTTACGCCCCGTAAGTACGTGATGTGTGATCAGTAAAATTATGCCCAAGTAATAGGCAAGGAACGTCAATGTCGTCCATTGCGTCACATATCCGTGACACAGCCTCGATCGCGGCTAAAGTGACTGTTCCAGAACAAGATTCGGGCGCTCATAGGGAGTGTTGTGACGAAGTTCGACGAGGCGACACGGGCGATCAGGCTCGACGACACCACCTATGACGTGTGCCTGGACAACGGGTATTCGATCGGCGGGCCGCTGAACGGCGGTTATCTCCTGGCCGTCGTCCTGCGCGCGGCGGTCGACGAGTCGCCGCACGCGCATCCCGTGTCGACGAGCGCCCAGTTTCTCCGGGCCGCGACGCCCGGGCCGGCGACCGTACGCGTCGAGCGGCTCAAGTCGGGCCGCACGGCCACGATGACCCGGGCGACCCTCATTCAGGACGGCCGGCCGTTCATCGACACCTTGGTCACCACGGCCACGCTGGACGGCTCGGCCGTACCGGAATGGACGGGCGAGCCTCCGGTGCGCATGCCGGATCTCGGAGAATGCGTGAAACTGCCCGATCCCAAGCCGGAGTCGAACATCAACCTCAATGGGCAGATGGAATTGTTGTTCGACCCGCCCACGATCGGGTGGCTCTCCGGCGCGCCCACCGGGCGGCCCGAATCGCGGGCCTATTTCCGGCTGGCCGAGGAGCAGGATCCCGACCCTTTCGTGCTCGCACTCGCCGTCGACGCGCTGCCGCCCGTGGTGTTCTCCGCCGGGAGCCGGGGGTGGGCGCCCACGGTGGAGCTGACGTGGCATCTGCGGGCGTTGCCGGCGCCGGGGTGGCTGACGCTGCTGGGCGGCGGACGTCTGATCAGCGACGGCTGGTTCGACGAGGAGGTCGAGGTGTGGGATTCCGCCGGCCGCCTGGTGGCGCAGTCACGCCAGCTGGCGCGGGTGGGGCGCGGCTGAGGCCGCCGCCCTGTGCATGATCACGATTGGCGTTCGTGCAGGTGGGGGCGTGTTCCGCCGAACTTCTGCATGATCACGAAATGTGTTTGCGCAGGCGAGAGGCATCGCCGGCGATCTTCTGCATGATCACCCCCAAATGCTTCTGCATGATCACCCCCAAAAAAAACCTCTGCATGATCACCCTCTAAAAACGTGTGAGGATTCTTACCGTGAGTGGTCGTGCATGATCCCCTAATCTTGGGAGGCGTGCCGGATAACAGCAGGGCGATCGGGATCTTCGACAGCGGTGTGGGCGGCCTGACCGTCGCGCGGGCCGTACTCGACCAGCTTCCTCACGAATCGATCTTCTACGTCGCCGACACGGCGCGGCAGCCCTACGGGCCCAAGAGCATCGCGCAGCTGCGGCGCTACGCGCTCGAGGTGATGGACCATCTGGTCGAGCATGACGTCAAGATGCTCGTCATCGCCTGCAACAGCGCCAGCTCCGCCGTCCTCAGGGACGCCAGGGAACGGTACGCGGTGCCGGTCGTCGAGGTCATCCAGCCCGCCGCCCGCCGGGCCGCACGGGCGACGCGGAACGGCAAGGTCGGCGTGATCGGCACGCGGGCCACGATCGAGTCGATGGCCTACCAGGACGCGTTCGCGGCGGCGCCGGACGTCGAGCTGGTCGCGGTGGCGGCCCCTCTGCTCGTGGAGTTCGTCGAGCGCGGCGAGACCATGAGCGACGAGCTCATCGACGTCATCCGCGGCTACCTGAAGCCGATCCAGGACGCCGGCTGTGACACCCTGATCCTCGGGTGCACGCACTACCCGCTGCTCACGGGTGCGTTGTCCTATGTCGCTGGAGACGCGGTGACGCTCGTGTCGAGCGCCGAAGAGACGGCCAAGGACGTCTACCGGATCCTTCACGACCGAGGGCTGGCGAGCGGTCCCGGCGAGCCGTTCCACCGATTCGGGGCCACGGGCGAAACCGTCCTGTTCGAGCAGCTCGGGCAACGATTCCTCGGGCCCGAGATCCAGGCGGTCGAACTCGCGCCCGTCGGGGATGAGACCGGAATGGGGAGGTCGGCGTGAAACTGACGATCATCGGCTGCTCCGGGAGCTTTCCCGGCCCGGAGAGCCCGGCCTCGTGCTACCTGCTGGAGGCGGAGGGCTTCCGGCTGCTGCTCGACCTCGGCAGCGGATCTCTCGGCGCGCTTCAGCGGCACATCGGCCTCTACGACGTCGACGCCATCTGCCTGTCGCACCTGCACGCCGACCACTGCCTCGACATGTGCTCCTACCACGTGGTGCGCACCTACTCACCGGCCAGGCCGCTGCCCAAGGTGCCCGTGTACGCCCCGGCCGACGCCGCCAGGCGGCTCAACGCGGCGTACGCCATGCCCCACGAACCCGTCATGGAGCAGTCGTTCGACTTCGTCCAGCTGTCCGCCGGCACGCGGGAGATCGGCCCCTTCGAGGTGACCACCGCGCGGATGAACCACCCCGTTGAGACGTACGGCTTCCGCGTCGCGCACCGGGGCCGGTCCGTGGCCTACTCGGCCGACACCGGCGAGACCGCCGACCTTGTGAAGCTCGCCGCCGACGCCGACCTGTTCCTGTGCGAGGCGGCGCACATCGACGAGCCGGGCCTGCCGCCCAATCTCCACCTGAACGGCAGGGAGGCGGCCGGATACGCGTCCAAGGCGAAGGCCGGCACGCTGATCCTCACCCATCTCGTCCCGTGGCACGACAAGGACCGTGTTCTGGACGACGCGGCGAAGGCGGGCTACGACGGCCCCATCGAGCTCGCCCAGAGCGGAGCGGTGTACCAGCTCGGATAAGAGCTGCGACGACCGTGGTCACGGCGGCCTGGCTAGAATGAGGCGCTCTTTGCCCATTCCGGGCATGCGGCCGCGAAAGGAGGACGGGGAAGGGTGCTTGCGAGAGTGCCAAGCCCCTGACGCGATATGGCTCGTTCAGATGGACGTCGTCCCGACCAGCTTCGCCCCGTGACCATCACGAGGAACTGGCTCGCGCATGCCGAGGGTTCCGTGCTCGTCGAGTTCGGCGGCACGAAGGTGTTGTGCGCCGCGACAGTGGAGGCGGGAGTGCCCCGCTGGCGTAAGGGCAGCGGTCTCGGGTGGGTGACGGCCGAATACGCCATGCTGCCCCGTTCCACCAACACGCGCGGCGACCGCGAGTCGGTCCGCGGCAAGATCGGCGGGCGGACGCACGAGATCTCCCGGCTGATCGGCCGCTCGCTGCGGGCCTGCGTCGACTACAAGGCGCTCGGCGAAAACTCGATCATCCTCGACTGCGACGTGCTGCAGGCCGACGGCGGCACCCGTACGGCCGCCATCACCGGGGCCTATGTCGCGCTCGCCGATGCCGTCGGCTGGATGCGCAAGCGCAAGATGTGCCCGGGCGAGCCGCTGGTGAACTCGGTCGCGGCCGTCTCCGTCGGCGTCGTCGGCACCGACTCGCTGCTCGACCTGTGCTACGTCGAGGACGTCAAGGCTGAGACCGACATGAACGTGGTCATGACCGGCACCGGCGACTTCGTCGAGGTGCAGGGCACCGCGGAGGGCGCGCCGTTCGACCGTGACCTGCTGAACGGCCTGCTCGACCTGGCCGCTGCCGGATGCGCCGAGCTGACCCGCCTGCAGACCGAGGTGCTGGTCGGATGAAGAAGGTCGTGCTCGCCACCCGCAACGACGGGAAGATCGTGGAGCTGCGCCGCATCCTGGCGGAGGCGGGGCTTGAGGTCGAGCTGGTGGGGCTGGGCGAGTTCCCCCACATCGGCGACGTGGCGGAGACCGGGCTCACGTTCGCGGAGAACTCCCTGCTCAAGGCGCACGCCGTGGCCGCGCGCAGCGGCCTGCCCGCCATCGCCGACGACTCCGGTCTGTGCGTCGACGCCCTGAACGGCATGCCGGGCATCTTCTCGGCACGCTGGTCGGGCCGCCACGGAGACGACCTGGCCAACCTGCGGCTGCTGCTCGCCCAGATCTCCGACGTGCCCGACGGCCGCCGCCAGGCCCACTTCGCGTGTACGGCCGCGCTCGCGCTGCCCACAGGCGATGAGCACGTCGTGGACGGCATCATGCGTGGTCACGTCATCCGCGAACCCCGGGGCACGAACGGCTTCGGCTACGACCCGATCTTCGTTCCCGACGGCGAGAGCCGTACGACGGCTGAGATGGAGGCCGCGGAGAAGGACGCGATCAGCCACCGCGGCCGGGCGTTCCGCGCGCTCGTCCCGCTGATCGAGTCGGCCGTCCTGTAATCCGCCCGTAAGACCTTGGGAAAGCGGCAGGGCGTAGCGTTCCCGTTGTGAGCATGGACGACGGCGGTCCTCGCCTGCCCGCGTGGGTGGCCGCCCTGATCGGAGTCATCTCGGGGGCCGTGGCCCTCGGCGTGGCGCAACTGGTGGCGGGGCTGACCAACCCGGACGCCTCGCCGGTGATCGCCGTGGGCGGGTCGATGGTCGACCGGACCCCGGCGGCGCTCAAGGAATGGGCGATCCGGACCTTCGGGTCCAACGACAAGCTGGTTCTGATCAGCGGAATCGTCGTGGTGCTCGCTCTGATCGCCGCAGGGCTCGGCGTGTTGTCGCGCAGACGCGTGGGGTACGGCATGACCGGCCTGCTCGTCTTCGGCCTCATCGGCGCGGCCGCGGCGATGACCCGTCCAGACGCGGGTTCCTTGGACATCCTGCCGTCGCTGGTCGGCGTCGGGGCGGGCGCGTGGGCGTTGTCGCTGCTGATCCGGCGTGCCGAGGTGCACCCCTGGGAGCCGCTCGAGGACGCCGCGGCGCAGGGCACTTCGGCATGGACGGACGACCCCGACGCTCCGCCCGGACAACCTGCGCGCACGAGCGGCGAGACGATCTCCGTGGAGACGCCTCCGGTGATGCGGGCGGGCGACGACCTTTACGCCTTCGACCGGCGGCGGTTGCTGACCGGCGCGGTCGTGGGCCTGGGCGTCGCCGGAGTCACCGGGTTGGGCGGCAAGCTGCTCGCCTCCTCCAACAACGTCGACGCGGCGAGGAAGACCCTCGCCAAGACCCTGCCGCGGCCCACCATCCCGGCCAGGCCGATTCCGGCGGGCGCGGACCTGCGCATCAAGGGCCTGTCGCCCTTCGTGACGCCCAACAGCGACTTCTATCGGGTGGACACCGCGCTCGTCATCCCAGGAGTGGACCCGGCGTCGTGGACGCTCAAGATCCACGGACTGGTGGACAAGCCGATCGAGCTCACCTTCGC
Organism: Planotetraspora thailandica; assembly: GCF_016863335.1. Taxonomy (GTDB): domain Bacteria; phylum Actinomycetota; class Actinomycetes; order Streptosporangiales; family Streptosporangiaceae; genus Planotetraspora; species Planotetraspora thailandica. Next base: position 8,242 of record NZ_BOOR01000035.1, on the reverse strand, counting down.
CGATCTGCTCAAGCGGCCCCTCATGGAGGCCGACGTCACGCTGACCTGCGTGTCCAACGACGTCGGCGGGCCGTACGTCGGCAACGCGCGCTGGCTCGGCGCGCGCCTGGCCGACCTCCTGCGCGAGGCCGGCATCAAGCCGGGCGCGGACATGCTGCTCAGCACGTCGAAGGACGGATTCACCGCCGGCACGCCGGTCGACGTCGTCATGGACGGCCGGGACGCGTTGCTCGCGATCGCCATGAACGGCGAGGTGCTGCCGACCGCGCACGGCTTCCCCGTGCGGCAGGTCGTGCCGGGCCTCTACGGCTATGTGTCCGCCACCAAGTGGATCACCGACCTCAAGGTGACGCGGTTCGACCAGGACGAGGCGTACTGGACGCCGCGCGGATGGTCGCCGAAGGGGCCGATCAAGACCGAGTCGCGCATCGACGTGCCGAAGGACGGCGACGACATCCCGGCGGGCCGCACCACCATCGCCGGAGTGGCGTGGGCCCAGCACAAGGGGATCGCCGCGGTGGAGGTCCAGGTGGACGGGGGAGAGTGGCGGGAGGCCACGCTGGCGCAGGTGCCCGGCCCGGACACCTGGCGGCAGTGGTCGATCGTGGCCGACCTCGCGAAGGGGAAGCACGTCATCACGGTCCGCGCCACGGACGTCACCGGATACACCCAGACGCTGCAGTACGCGCCGCCCGCACCCGACGGGGCGACGGGCTATCACTCGATCGGCGTCAAGGCCGGATGAACCAGGTCAAAGCCCATCTGAAGCCGTTCGCGCCGGGTCTGGACTTCGGAAAGTTCGCCGTGCGCCGATAGCGCCGCCTCTAGCATCGGCAGCCTGATGTGCGTGTCAGGGAGGGGGCCGCAGCACGTGAGTCAGGAGATGGCCCGTCGGCATTCCCGATGGCGGTTGCCGGCCGGTGTGTACAACCCCGTGGTGAGTGCCGACGGGCGCAGATGGCGCGACTACGAGAAGGCCGCGGAGGCCCCGGCGCCCGCGGCGGAGGACAGAGGTCAGGACGACCGCCGAGCGGACGAGTGCCACGCCGGGGTGCGGGTTTCCGCGCTGGCGAACGGCACGGCCGACGGCCTGACGAACGGCGTGCTGAGTGGTGCCTCCGTGCGTGTGCAGGCCGCCCTGAACGGGGCCGCAGGCGTGAAGGACACCTCGGCGGACACCCATGCCGATACCCACACCGCTGCTCACGCCGATGCTCGGGTCGATCCGGTGGACGATGCCGGCACAGAGACGGCGGCACATGAGCCCGAGCACGCGGATCCTCCCGCCGCCCCGATGGAGCCCGTCGCGGAGGACGTCTGCCCGCAGGAGGAGGAGCGGGAGCCGGACTGGTTCGACAGCGACCGCAGGCCCATGCGCCTGGAGGACACCCGGCCGTACGGCAAGGCCGGCGGCCTGGCCGAGCCGCGGCCGGGCACGGAGGAGGCGACGGCCCGCGAAAGCCTCGCGCAGGCGGTCAGCGGGCGGTTCCCCGATCCTCGCGGCACGTGGATCCGGCTGATCAACGCCGAGGGGCCGACCGAGGATCCCTTCCGGTCGACGAACGCCGTCGACTGCGCGCTGGCCGTCGTGTCGACATGGCACGGCGAGCCGGTGGTGGCGGCCCGCCGCCTGCCGGAGTTCGACGCGGGAGGCAAGCCCCTGCTCACCGGCGAGACCGGGGGAGTGGCACGCGCCGAGCAGTGGCTGGGGCACCGGTTCGAATACGTGGGGCACGGCCGTCGCGCCTACGTGGCCATCGCCCAGCGCCTCGTCTTCGGCGGGCACGGGGCGGCCGCGATGCTGATCACGCGCTGGCCCGGGGGCGGAAGCCACGCGTGGAACGCCGTGAACTGCAGAGACGAGGTGCTCTGGATCGACGCCCAGCGCGGTCACATGGCGGTCGAGCCGCCGTACGAGGTGGTCACCGGAGTCTTCTGCGTGGTCATCGACCGGGAAGGGCACCGCCTTTGAACCTGTCGCCCGACCAGGCGCGGGAACTGGCGGAGCGTTATTTCGGCGAGAGTGCCACCGAGGTCGGCATCGCGGCCGTCGACGGCGGATATGTGGCCTGGATCGCGAACGAGGAACCCGCGGACCCGAGCGTGCCCCCGGAGACCGTCGGGGGCGGCTGCGTCGTCATCGACGGGGCCACGGGGGACATGGTGGTGCGGCCACTGCTCTGCCCCCATGATGTGGCAGAGCAGTGGCCGGCCTCGCGGACGGGCGCGGAGCCGCCGGATCGATCAGTCGCCGGCCAGTGACGCCACGATCGACGCGCGCGCCGCACGTCGTGCCGGTAGCACCGCCGCCAGCACACCGGCCAGCCCGGACGCCGCGATGAACGCGAGAATCTGGCCGACCGGCAGCCGGAAGGAGACGTCCTCCGTCAGCGTCTTCGTCGCCACCCAGCCGTACACGATGCCGAGGGCGGCGCCGACGATCGCGCCGACCAGTCCGAGAACCAGCGCCTCGACCGTGAGCGTGCTTCTCAGCTGAGCACGGGTCAGGCCCAGGGCGCGCAACACCGCGGACTCGCGGGTGCGCTCGTGAACCGACAGCGACAGGGTGTTGGCGATGCCCAGCAGCGAGATGACGATTGCGAGGCCGAGCAGTCCTGTGACGACCAGCAGCATCGTGTTGATCGCCTGGTCGAACTGGTCGCGCAGTTCGGTGGTGCTGCGCACCTTCACCGCCGGGTAGGCCTGGGTCGCGTCGTCCACGATCTGCCGGGCCTTGTCGGCGTTGACGCCGTCCGCGATGTTGATCAGCACCTGGCTGTCGGCGATCTGCCGGAAACGCTGGTCGAAGAACTTCTCGGGCAGCAACACCGAGGGTGCCAGCAGGTCGTTGGAGCTCATCACCGCGACCAACTTGGCCGTGAAGCGCACCGAACCGGCTCCCACCGTGACGTCGTCGCCGACCGCCAGGGAGAGGTTCTTGGCGACGTAGTCCGCCACCGCGATCGTCCCCGGCGGGAAGTCATTGAGCGAGCCGGACGTCACGGTGGGTGTGAAGCCCGAGGTGAGCGCCGCCTGCGTCATGGAACCGAGGTAGTACTCCTGGCCGTTGAGTGTGCCGTCCTTCTCCCTGATCTCCGCCACCGTCGAGAACTCGGGCCGTCCGCGCAGCGACTCCGCGACCGAGCGGGGCATCGTGCCCGAGCTCGTCTGCGTCGCGATCTGGTAGTCGGCGGCGAACTGCTCGTCGAGCTGCTTCTCGCTGGTCGCGCGGACCGTCGTGGTGAGCACGGCCATGAACGTCATCAGCGTGACGCCGACGGTGAGGGCGATGGTGGTGGTGGCCGAGCGCTTCGGGTCACGGCGGGAGTTCTCCAGGGCCAGGCGTCCGGGAACCCCGAACAGCCGGGCCGGCACCCACCCCGCCACTCCGCTCAGCGGCTTGATCATCACAGGGCCGAGCACGAGTACGGCGAAGAAGACCAGCACGCCGCCCGCCATGGCGGTGATGAGGGCCTCGTCGCCCGGCTTCGACGTCACGGCCCTCGCCGTGAGACCGCCGCCCGCCAGCGCGAAGAGCACACTGAAGACGATGCGGGCGACTCCGGCCCGGAAGGTGCGCTCCTCCACCTGGGTGCGCAGCGCGGCCACCGGCGCCACCTTGGTGGCCTGACGTGCCGGCAGTAGCGCCGCCACCACGGTCATGAGCAGACCCGTCGCCAGGCCGATTGCGATCGTCTGCGGCGACAGCTCAACGGTGCCCGTGGGGACGTCCGCACCGACGTTATTGAGTACGGCCACGGCGATCGCTCCCAGGCCGAGGCCGACACCGAGGCCGAGGACGGCCGACAGGAGACCGACCACGGCCGACTCCAGCAGGATCGAGCCGAACACCTGGCGCCTGGTCGCGCCGATGCACCGCAGGAGCGCCAGCTCACGCGTGCGCTGCACCACGAGGATGCCGAAGGTGTTGTAGATGACCAGGCCGGCGACCAGCAGGGAGATGAGGCCGAACAGCAGCAGCCCGAGCTTCAGGAAGTCGGTGTTCGCCCCGTTCTCCGAAGCCATGTCCGCGGCCGCCTGGTCTCCGGTCTTGACCTTCAGACCCGTGCCGAGGGCCGCGGCGACAGCCGTACGGAGGTCCTCCCTGGAGGGGCCGGCGGTGGTGACGTCGATCTCCTTGAACTCGGCGGCGCCCGTCATGCGCTGGGCGGTCGCGGGCGTGAAGGCGACCGCGCCCCGTCCGGCGATGTTCCCGTCGATGCCGACGTCGAAGATCCCCACGAGCCGGAAGTCGTGCTTGACGTCCTTGTGGTCGAGCACGCCGATCGTGTCGCCCACGCGCAGACCCTGCTCCTCGGCCGTGGAGGTGTCGACCAGTGCCTGGTCATCGGCCGACGGGGCGGTGCCGCTCTTGACGTCGAGGCGGAGCGCCGGGATGGACACTCCGGCGGTGGGGAAGTCGCCGACGGCCTTGCCGTCCCGGCCGATCAGGGCGGCGTCGCCGAACACGTACGGCTGGGCGTCCTTGACGCCGCGGACAGCCCGGATCTTGGTGAGCATGCTCGCGGTGAGCTGGGCGTCCCCGGGAACCACGGCCACGTCGATCTTGTCGGCCGCGGCGGCGAACGATTTGCTGAAGCCGGCGTCGATGGTGTCGGTGAGGACGAACGTCCCCGCGATGAAACCGACGCCCAGGGTGATGGCCAGAGCTGTGAGCAGGAGCCGGAGCCTGTGCGCCACGAGCCCGGCGAGGGTGGTCCTGAGCACGGTCAGGCCTCCAACGCCAGAAGCGTGTCGATGACGGTCTGCGGCGTGGGCCGGTCGAGCTCGTGCACCAGGAGTCCGTCGCGTAGGAACACGACCCGATCGGCGTAGGAGGCGGCCACCGGGTCATGGGTCACCATGACGATGGTCTGGTCGAGCTCGCGCACCGACGTGCGCAGGAAGGAGAGCACCTCGGCGCCCGAACGCGAGTCGAGGTTGCCGGTCGGCTCGTCGGCGAAGATCACCTGCGGCTTCGCGATGAGCGCCCGTGCCACCGCGACCCGCTGCTGCTGCCCGCCGGACAGCTGGCTCGGCTTGTGCCCCAGCCGCTCCCGCAGCCCCACCGTGTCGATCACCCGGTCGAAGAGCGCCTGGTCGGCCTGCCTGCCCGCGATCTGCAACGGCAGCCTGATGTTCTGCTCGGCGGTCAGGGTCGGCAGCAGGTTGAACGCTTGGAAGATGAAGCCCACGCGGTCGCGCCGCAACAGGGTGAGCTGCTTGTCGCTCAGCTGGGTGATCTCCACGTCGCCGATGTTGACCTGGCCGTCGGTGACCGTGTCGAGCCCGGCGAGGCAGTGCATGAGCGTCGACTTGCCGGAGCCGGACGGGCCCATGATCGCGGTGAACGCCTCGGCGGCGAAGTCGACGTCGACGCCGCGCAGCGCGTGGACGGCCGTGTCGCCCCGGCCATATGTCTTGGTCAGCCCTTTCGCGCTCACAGCGCTGCGGACACTCGTGATGGTCATGAAATCGACTTTATGGGCGCGATCTTGCCCGCGCCTCGGCGCGCGGTAGGGCTTCGAACAGCGCTTCCAGGTGGTGCAGGAGAGCCGTGTGCGATTTCTGATGTAGTCGGGGCGTCAGCCTTGGGGATGATCCGGTGTGATGAGGCCGCTCTCGTACGCATAGGCGACGGCCTGGGCCCGGTCGCGCAGGCTCAGTTTCGCCAGGACCCGGCCGAGATGCGTCTTCACGGTCGCCTCCGCCAGCCCCAGCTGCTTGGCGATCTCCGCGTTCGAGAGCCCACGGGCGACGTGGTAGAGCACCTCGCGCTCCCGCGCCGTCAGCGCGCCCGCGTCCCGCTTCAGGGCCTCCCCGGCGGGAAGGTGCACGGCGACGCGGTCGAGCAGCCGCCGGGTGGTGCTGGGGGCGATCACGGCGTCGCCTGCGTGGACGGACCGGATCGCGCTGAGCAGGTCGGTCGGCAGCGCGTCCTTGAGGAGGAAGCCCGACGCTCCCGCTTTGATGGCCTCGAAGGCGTACTCGTCCAGGTCGAACGTCGTCAGCATGAGCACCCGCGGGCCGCCCGGCATCCCGCAGATCAGCCGGGCCGCCTCGACGCCGTCCATGGTGGGCATGCGCACGTCCATCAGCACCACGTCGGCGGAGACCGTGCGCGACAACTCGACGGCGGCGGCCCCGTCGGCCGCCTCCCCGACGACCTCGATGTCGGGTTGCGCGCCGAGGACCATCCGGAACCCCGCCCGCACCAGCTCCTGGTCGTCGACCAGCATCACTCGTATCATCGCCGTCCTCGTTCACGTCCTTGCGCGGGGAGCCCGGTCATGCGGCGGCGCCCGTCGGGATTCGGGCGACCACCTGGAACCCTCCGCCGGGGCGGGGCCCGGCGTCGACCGTCCCGCCGTACATCGCCGCGCGTTCGTACATGCCGAGTAGCCCGTGGCCGCCCTGGCCCGGGGTCGCGGCGGCCCCGCGTCCGTCGTCGGAGATCCGCAAGGTGACGCCGGCCGAGCCGTACGCGATGTCCACGACGGCACGAGCGCCTGGTCCGCCGTGCTTGAGGGTGTTGGTCAGCGCCTCCTGCACGATCCGGTAGATCACCAGCTGCTCGCCCTCGGGCAGGTCGCGGGGCGTTCCAGAGACGGTGAAGTCGATCGGCAACCCGGAGTCGCCGACCTGTTCGACCAGGTCGGCGAGCTGGGCCACGCCGGGCTGCGGGGCGTATTTCTCCCTGAACCCGCCGTCCTGCCTGAGCACGCCCACCAGGCGGCGCATCTCGGCGAGCGCCTGCCGTCCGGTGGACGAGATCGCCTGTACGGCCCGGCGAGCCTGTTCCGGATCGCTGGAGATGGCGTAGCTCGCGCCGTCGGCCTGGACGACCATCACGCTGACGTTGTGCGCGATGACGTCGTGCAGCTCGCGGGCGATGCGGGCCCGTTCGGCGGCGGCGGCGATCCGGGCCTGCTGGTCGCGTTCCAGCTCGGCCCGCTCGGCCCGCTCCACCAGGCTCTCGACATAGCGGTGCCGGGTGTTGACGTAGATGCCGGCGATCCAGATGGCGATGACGAACACCGACATCGAGGCGAACGCCGACGGCTGGAAGCCGCCCCAGCGCGACTGGGCCATCAGCAGCCCGAGCTCGGCCACCAGTCCCGCGGCGATCGCCCATCGGGCGGTGCACCTGGAGGCCACGGCGTACATCGCGACCAGCACCGCGAGGTTGGCGGACAGGATGCCCATGCCGAGCATCCACTGCCCCAGGGAGATCAGGGCTATGGTCGCAAAGACCTCGCGGGGGCGGTTTCTGCGCACGACCAGTGGGGCCAGCAGGAGCACGCTCAGCGCGAAGGCGAACGCGGTGCTGATGTGCATGCCCACGTCTTGGCTGACATCGCTGTATCTCGCGGAGCTCAGGCAGAACAAGATCACCGGGGAGACGGTCAGCGAGTCGACCAGGACGGGGTGGCGCCGACTCCAGGCGCGCAGTCTGCCGAACACGATCCCAACCCTACGTAGCGGCTGCTCAGACGGATTCAGTCCTGGGACGGATCCCGCGAGTACGACCCAGGTCGCACTCCCAGGATGGCCTTACGCCGCCTTTACGAAATGAGGACCATCATTATTCCCGGGAGCGCCCCGGTCGGGGTGGACTAGGAGATCTGTGATGGCGGATCAACATAGAGGGCCGCGTGATGCTGAGGATGAGTTACGCGACTCGGGGCCGGGAGAGGGCACCACGCCACTTCCTTCCGGGGTGGCTCCCGCCCATGAGACCACGGCGGAGCCACGCTCCGGATCTGCTGCAGGGTCCGGAGTAGGCTCCGCCGGCCAAGCCGCGTACGGGCCCGGGGCGGCACCGGGTCCGTTCCAGGCGCAGCGCTACGCGTTCGGCCCTGGAGGGGCCGGATGGAGGGCTCCTGGCTGGAGCTCACCGGGCCCTCTTGGACCGGGCTCGGCGCCTGCAAGCCGGCGGAGGCCGGGCGCCAACCGTCTCGTGGTGGTCGGCCTGGTGTGCGCCTTGTCTGGAGCCCTGGCCGGCGGGGGCGTGGTAGCGGTGGTCGGCGTCCTGTGGAACCGCTTCCACGGCCCCCAATACCCCGTGGTGTTCTCGGACTCGCGCAACGGACCGGGGCAGATGCCTGGGGACGGCCGGTTCGGGCCCGGTTTCGGCCAAGAAGGCCAAGGCGATCAGGGCCGGGGTTTCGGCCCGGGCTTCGGGCAGGACGGGCCCGGTCAGCCGGGAACGTGGTGACGGGCGTCGTCGTGGTGGGGCCGG